>JASLGG010000006.1 GCA_030150265.1 Protaetiibacter sp. | reverse complement strand
CAGCTGGGAGGTGCGCGCGAACTCCGTCTCGATCTCCGGGTACGCGGCCTTCATCGCGTCGCGGGAGACCGGGAACAGCTCCGGGAACGTCGCACCCTCGACACCGAGCAGGCGCATCGCGCGCACCGTGCGGCGCAACAGCCGGCGCAGCACGTAGCCGCGGCCCTCGTTGGACGGCGTGACGCCGTCGGTCATCAGCATCAGCGCGCTGCGGACGTGGTCCGCCACGACGCGCAGCCGCACGTCGTCCTCGTGCGCCTCGTTGCCGTACGGCTTGTTCGCGAGCTCGGCAGCGCGGTCAAGCACCGGGCGCACCTGGTCGATCTCGTACATGTTGTCGACGCCCTGCTTGATGAACGCGACGCGCTCGAGGCCCATGCCGGTGTCGATGTTCTTCTTCGGCAGGTCGCCGAGGATCTCGAAGTCCTTCTTGCCCGTCCCCTCGCCGCGCAGATACTGCATGAAGACCAGGTTCCAGATCTCCACGTAGCGGTCGTCGTCGGTCGCGGGACCCCCGTCGATCCCGTACGCGGGGCCGCGGTCGAAGAAGATCTCCGAGCACGGGCCTGCGGGGCCGGGCTGGCCGGTCGACCAGTAGTTGGTGTCCTTCCCGAGGTCCTGGATGCGCTCGGGCGGGAGGGTGGAGACGCGCTGCCAGATCTCCCTGGCCTCGTCGTCCTCCTCGTAGACGGTGACCCACAGGTCGTCCGGCGAGAAGCCGAGGCCACCCTCCTCCTCGGAGGTGGTCAGCAGATCCCAGGCGAAGGTGATCGCCTGCTCCTTGAAGTAGTCGCCGAACGAGAAGTTGCCGCACATCTGGAAGAACGTGCCGTGCCGGGGGGTCTTGCCGACCTCCTCGATGTCGAGGGTGCGGATGCACTTCTGCACGCTCGTCGCGCGCGGGAACGGCGCGGGGACCACGCCGGTGAAGTACGGGATGAACGGCACCATGCCCGCGACCGTGAAGAGCAGCGTCGGGTCGTCCGTGACGAGCGAGGCGGACGGGACCACGGTGTGGCCCCGGTCGCCGAAGAAGCTCAGCCAGCGACGTTGGATCTCAGCGGTCTGCACAGGGGTGTTCCTCGGATGGTCGTCACGGCGCGCGATCGCGTCGCGACGAGGTATGCGGAGCCGCCGGATCGGCGGCGTGGATCAGGCCTTGGCGCGCTTGGCGAGGTCGTCGATCGCGTCCTGCGCGCTCGCGACCGCCTGGCGCAGCTCCGCCTCGCGGGACTTGTAGCCCTGCACGACCGCGTCGCCGAACTCCTTGGCCTTGGTGTCGACCTCGTCGAAGAACTTCTTGCCGGCGTCGGTTTTGGCGACCTCGTGGGCCACCACGAAGCCGATGGCGACTCCGGCGAGCAGCATCAATGCGCCCTTCATCGTGTTCCTCCTTGGTCCGTGGCGTCGGCGGCGGACGCCGCGCAACTGTTCTAGCCTATGCGGTTCGGGAGATGGGTGAAGGCCCCCGGATGGAATCCGAGGGCCTTCACACGCGGAGAGCGTCAGCGGGCGGCGTAGTACTCGACCACGAGCTGCACCTCGCAGGTCACGGGGACCTCGGAGCGCTTGGGACGACGCACGAGGCGCGCCTGGAGCTTGTCGAGCTCGACCTCGAGGTAGCCCGGGGTCTTGGGGAGCACGTCGACGTGACCGCCGGCCGCCGCGACCTGGAACGGCTCGGTCGACTCCGAGCGCTCCTTGACGTGCACGAGCTGGCCCGGCTTCACGCGGAACGAGGGGCGGTCGACGATCTTGCCGTCGACGAGGATGTGGCGGTGCACGACGAACTGGCGGGCCTGCGCGGTGGTGCGGGCGAAGCCGGCGCGCAGCACGAGCGCGTCGAGGCGCATCTCGAGCAGCTCGACGAGGTTCTCACCCGTCAGGCCGGGCTGGCGGCGGGCCTCGTTGAAGACGATGCGGAGCTGCTTCTCGCGGATGCCGTACTGCTCGCGCAGACGCTGCTTCTCGCGCAGACGCACCGCGTAGTCGCTGTCGGCCTTGCGCTTGGTGCGGCCGTGCTCGCCGGGCGCGTAGGGGCGCTTCTCGAGGTAGCGGGCGGCCTTCGGCGTCAGCGGGATGCCGAGCGCGCGCGAGAGGCGGACCTTGCGGCGGTCCTGGGACTTGGTGACCAAGGGGTTCCTTCCAACACATGGCCGTGACGTTCACGGCTCACAGACGTGCATCCCTCCGACCGGGGTCCGGGCGCACGTCGACGCGACCGGCGGATCTGAAGGTGGGATGTGTTCGGATGTCGAACCGGGACAGCCTACCAGATCAGCCGTTCTCGGCCGACTCCCCGCTCTCGCGCTTCGGCATCGGCTGCCCGCTGAGCAACGCCCGCAGCCGCTCGAGACGCGGGCCGAGCTCGCGCTCGTAGCCGTTGCCGGTGGGGTCGTAGTAGCGCGTGCCGCGCAGCTCCTCGGGGAGGTACTGCTGCTCGGCGACGGAGTACGTCGCGTCGTGCGCGTACTTGTAGCCCTTGCCGTGCCCCAGCCGCTTCGCCCCCGGGTAGTGGGCGTCGCGCAGGTGGTTCGGCACGCGTCCGATGCGGCCGGCGCGCACATCCGCGATCGCGGCGTCGAGCGCCATGTACGACGCGTTCGACTTGGGCGCGGTCGCCAGGTACACGACCGCCTCGGCGAGCAGGATGCGGCCCTCCGGCATGCCGATGAGCTGCACCCCCTCGGCCGCCGAGACCGCGAGCGTGAGCGCCTGGGGGTCCGCCATGCCCACGTCCTCCGCCGCGAGGATCATGATGCGCCGCGCGATGAAGCGCGGGTCCTCCCCCGCCTCGATCATGCGCGCGAGGTAGTGCAAGGCGGCGTCGACGTCGGAGCCGCGCACCGACTTGATGAAGGCGCTGATCACGTCGTAGTGCTCGTCGCCCTGGCGGTCGTAGCGCAGCAGGGCGCGATCCACCGTCTGCGCGACGATCTCGGCCGTGACGAGCGGCGTCTCGCCCTCCGCCACGGCATCCGGGGCGGCGGCGACCGTCGCGGCGGCCTCGAGGGCCGTGAGCGCACGCCGGGCGTCGCCCGAGGCGAGCCGGATGATCGCGGCGCGTCCGTCATCCGCGAGCTCGACCGCGCCGGCCAGCCCGCGCGGATCCGCGACCGCGCGGTCGACCAGCACCCCGAGGTCGTCCTCGGAGAGCGGCTCGAGCGTCAGAAGCAGCGAACGCGAGAGCAGCGGCGCCACGACCGAGAACGACGGGTTCTCCGTGGTGGCCGCCACCAGGATCACCCAGCCGTTCTCGACCCCCGGGAGGAGCGCATCCTGCTGGGCCTTCGTGAAGCGGTGGATCTCGTCGAGGAAGAGCACCGTGGAGACCCCGTAGAGGTCGCGCGTCGAACGCGCCTCGTCCATGACCTGCCGCACGTCCTTGACGCCGGCGGTCACCGCCGACAGCTCCACGAAGCGGCGGCCCGAGCTGCGGGCGATCGCCTGGGCGAGGGTCGTCTTGCCGGTGCCCGGCGGCCCCCAGAGGATCACCGAGACCGAGCCGGACTCCCCCGTGGCGTCCTGCGCGAGGCTCACGAGCGGGGATCCGGGCTTCAGAAGATGGCGTTGCCCGGCCACCTCGTCGAGCGAGCTCGGCCGCATCCGCACCGCCAGCGGGGTCGACCCCGTGCGGAGTCCCTGCTGCCCGCTCATGGCCTCATGCTAGCCAGCGCCGCAGACGCCCGCCGTGCGACCGCGCGCGCCGAGTTGGGCGGGATGCCGGGCGCTAGCTAAAGTCGTGCTGGGCCGGCGGGATGCCGCCCGCACCGTCGGAGAGGATCGCGAGTGGCATCGAATCGGCAGCAGCGCGAGCAGCGGGAGGCGCGCGAGCGCCTGCGGGCGTACCAGGCGCGCCAGGAGGTGCACGAGACGCAGGGCCGCCGACGCCGCCGTGACAACGCGATCGCCATCGTCGCCGGACTCGTGGTGGCCGCTCTCGCGGTCACCGCCCAGGTGCTGTACTTCACGAACGGGCCCGGCGCGCCCGTTCCGACGCCGTCCGCATCCGGCACCCCCGAGCCGAGCCCGAGCGCCGAGGCCAACGTCGGCGCCCCCGACCCCTCGCTCGCCGAGGGCCGCGAGTGGACGGGCGAGCTCGTCTTCAACGGCGACGTGACGCTCGGCATCGCCCTCGACGGCGCGAAGGCGCCGCAGGCCGTCTCCGGATGGGTGCAGGACGTGCGCGACGGCTACTACCCCGGCAAGACCTGCCACCGCCTCGGCGACGCCCCGGGCTTCCAGCTCATCCAGTGCGGCTCGGTCGACGGCATGGGCGGCCCGGACGCCGACTTCTCCTACGGACCCGTCGAGAACGCCCCCGCGGACGGCGTCTACCCCGCCGGCACGATCGCCATGGCGCGCTCCACGAGCCAGTACAGCAACGGCCACCAGTTCTTCATCATCACGGGCGACACCAAGCTGCCGACCGACGGGGGTGGCTACACCGTCGTCGGGCGGGTGACGAGCGGTCTCGACCAGCTCATCGAGAAGATCACCTCGCACGGCATCGACCCGGGCGCCGTCGGCGGCGACGGCACCGGGACGCCCGCGGTTCCCACCACCATCACGAGCGTGACCCTGCAATAGGCTGTCACGGTCGGCACGAGGCAGCCGACCGACGACAGAGGTGGAGACCAGTGAGCGACGAGCAGCCGACCCCCTGGGGACGCGTCGACGACGACGGCACGGTGTACGTCCGCGAGGCAGCGGGCGAGCGCGCCGTCGGCCAGTATCCGGATGCGACGCCCGAGGAGGCGATCGCGTACTACGAGCGCAAGTTCGCCGAGCTCGAAGGCCAGGTGGGCCTGCTCGAGCAGCGCCTGCGCGGCGGCGCGCCCGCGCAGGACGTCGCCAAGGCGGTCGCGGCGCTCGCGCCCACGATCCCCGGGGCGAACGCCGTCGGCGACCTGCAGGGCCTCTCGGACCGGCTCGCCCGGCTCTCCGAGTCGCTCGGCGAGGCCACGGAGAAGCAGAGCGCCGAGGCGCAGCAGGCGGTCGCGGATGCGCTCGCCGACCGCGAGTCGATCGTGACGGCCGCCGAGGCCCTCGCCGCGCGCGACCTCGCGCAGGCGCAGTGGAAGCAGGTGAGCGCCCAGCTCGACGAGCTCTTCGCCCGGTGGCAGGCCGCGCAGCATGGCGGACCGCGCATCCCCAAGAAGGATGCCGACGAGCTCTGGAAGCGGTTCCGCGCGGCCCGCACCACGATCGAGACCGCGCGGCGCGCGTTCTTCGCCGAGCTCGACAGCACGCACCGCGATGCGAAGGTCCGCAAGCAGACCCTCGTCGAGCGCGCCGAGGCTCTCGCCGACAAGGGCGCCGCAGCGATCCCCGACTACCGGCGGCTGCTCGACGACTGGAAGGCGGCGGGACGCGCCGGCAAGAAGGTCGACGACGCCCTCTGGGCGCGCTTCAAAGCTGCGGGAGACGTGCTCTACGGTGCGAAGGCCGAGGCCGACGCGGTCGAGAACGCCGAGTTCGGCGCCAACCTCGAGAAGAAGCTCGCCCTCCTCGACGAGGCGGAGCCGCTCCTCTCGGCGACCGACCGCACGGCCGCCCGCACGACGCTGACCGACATCCAGCGCCGCTGGGACGAGATCGGCAAGGTTCCTCGCGACCAGGTGCGCGTGGTCGAGGACCGCCTCCGCAAGATCGAGGCGGCCGTACGCAAGCTCGACGACGACCACTGGAACCGCACGGACCCCGAGAAGCAGGCCCGCTCGGAGGGCTTCGCGGCACGCCTCGAGGAGGCGATCGCGAAGGCCGAGGAGGAGCTCGCCGCGGCGAAGGCCGCCGGCGACGCGAAGCGTATGGCGAAGGCCGAGGAGGCGCTCGCGGCGCAGCGCACCTGGCTCTCCGCGCTGGGCTGAGTCGCCTGACGCGGCCGGCGTCGTCCACAGGGCGGGTTGTGCACCGATCCGCCACGATCGGCCTCCGACGACGGGCGGTACGCGCATCCTGAACGGATGAACGCCTTCCCTCTTCTCGAGGGGCTTCCGGTCGAGGAGCTCCAGGCCACGCGGTTCGACGGCGAGAGCTATCTGCTCGGTGGCGCGCACGTGTCGATCGGCATCCCCGACGCCCCGGCGACGCGCGCCGCCGCGTCGATGCAGGGGTATCCTCCGCGGCTCATCCCCGCACTCGCCACCGCCGCCTGGATCTGGGGTGCCGTGCACACGGTGCCGACGCGTCGCGAATACCTCGTCGACCTCTCCGCGCGGTGGCGTCCTGCCCGTGCGGACGGCCTGCACGTCGTCGAGAGCGTCGTGCACCCGGACGACCTGATCCGGCTCGGACGCATCCCCGTCACGAGCCCGTTGCGCACCGCGCTCGACCTCGCCCGGTTCCGCGAGCCGTTCGCGCCCGCCGACGCGGATGCGGTGCGGCGGCTCGCCGAGACGGGCCCGTTCGGGCTGCCCGAGGCGATCGCCGCGATGGAACGAGGGCGCAACCTCGCGGGCAAGCACCGCGCCGCGGCGCGTCTGCGAGAGGCGCTCAGCCGGAGTTGACGCGGTACACGTCGTAGACCGCGTCGATGCGGCGCACGGCGTTGAGCAGCCGGTCCAGGTGCGTCGTGTCGCCCATCTCGAACACGAACCGGCTGAGGGCCAGCCGATCGCTCGAGGTCGAGACGGTCGCCGACAGGATGTTCACGTGGTGCTCCGAGAGCACGCGCGTGACATCCGACAGGAGCCCGGAGCGGTCGAGCGCCTCGATCTGGATCTGCACGAGGAAGACGCTCGACGAGGTCGGGGCCCACTGCACCTCGATCATCCGGTCGGGCTCGTTCTGGAGGCTCGCGACGTTGACGCAGTCGGTGCGGTGCACCGACACCCCGGCCCCGCGGGTCACGAACCCGACGATGTCGTCGCCCGGCACCGGCGTGCAGCACTTCGCGAGCTTCACGAGGATGTCGGGGGCGCCGCGCACGAGCACGCCGGAGTCGCTCGGACGCAGAGCCCGCCCGCGCGACCGGGGCGTGAACGTCAGCGTCTCCTCGTCGGCCTCCGCCTCGGTGTGGAGGGAGGCCAGCACCTTCTCGATCACCGACTGCGTCGAGACGTGGCCCTCGCCCACCGCGGCGTAGAGCGCCTCGACGCCCTCGTAGCGCATCTGAGCGGCCACGCCGTTCACGACGTCCTGGTTCATGAGCTTCTGGAGCGGCAGGTTCTGCTTGCGCATCGCCCGGGCGATCGACTCCTTGCCCTGCTCGACCGCCTCCTCCCGCCGCTCCTTCGTGAACCAGCCGCGGATCTTGTTGCGCGCGCGGGCGGACTTCACGAAGGCGAGCCAGTCCTGGCTGGGACCGGCATCCGGGTTCTTCGAGGTGAAGATCTCGACCACGTCGCCCGAGTTCAGAGCGCTCTCGAGCGGCACGAGCCGCCCGTTGACCTTGGCGCCCATCGTGCGGTGGCCGATCTCGGTGTGCACGGCATAGGCGAAGTCGACCGGGGTCGCGCCCGCGGGCAGGCCGATCACCTTGCCCTGCGGCGTGAAGACGTAGACCTCCTTCGCCCCGATCTCGAAGCGCAGGTTGTCGAGGAACTCCCCCGGGTCCGAGGTCTCGGCCTGCCAGTCGCTGATGTGGGCGAGCCAGGCCATCTCGGTTCCGGCCTGCAGCGCCTTGTCGTCGCTGCGACCGGTCGCCATCCGCTCCTTGTACGCCCAGTGCGCCGCGACGCCGTACTCGGCGCGCTCGTGCATCTCGTGGGTGCGGATCTGGATCTCGACGGCGCGCCCCTGGGGGCCGATCACGGTCGTGTGCAGCGACTGGTAGAGGTTGAACTTCGGCGTCGCGATGTAGTCCTTGAACCGCCCCGGAACGGGGTTCCACCGCGCGTGGATCGCCCCGAGCACCGCGTAGCAGTCCCGGATCGAGTTGACGAGGACGCGGATGCCGACGAGGTCGTAGATCTCGTCGAACTCGCGACCCCGCAGCACCATCTTCTGGTAGATCGAGTAGTACTGCTTGGGGCGCCCCACGACCTGCCCCTTGATGCGCGCGGCGCGGAGGTCCTCGTTCACCGCGTCGATCACCTGCTGCACGAACTCCTCGCGCTGCGGCGTGCGATCCCGCACGAGGCTCTCGATCTCGACGTAGAGCTTCGGGTAGAGCACCGCGAAGCTGAGGTCCTCGAGCTCCCACTTGATGGTCTGGATGCCGAGGCGGTGCGCGAGGGGCGCGTAGATCTCGAGCGTCTCCTGCGCCTTGCGCGCGGCCGACTCCTGCGGCACGAAGCCCCAGGTGCGGGCGTTGTGCAGGCGATCGGCGAGCTTGATGATGAGCACGCGGATGTCCTTCGACATCGCCACGACCATCTTGCGCACCGTCTCCGCCTGCGCCGAGTCGCCGTACTTGAGCTTGTCGAGCTTGGTGACGCCGTCGACGAGCATCGCGATCTCGTCGCCGAAGTCGGCGCGCAGCATGTCGAGCGTGTACTCGGTGTCCTCGACGGTGTCGTGCAGCAGGGCCGCCGCGATCGTCTTCGGCCCGATCCCGAGATCCGCCAGGATCTGCGCGACCGCCACCGGGTGCGTGATGTACGGCTCGCCGCTGCGTCGGGTCTGCCCGTCGTGGGCGCGCTCCGCCGCCGTGTAGGCGCGCTCGATGAGCGCGAGGTCGGCCTTCGGATGGTGCGAGCGCACCGTCTTGAGCAGCCGGTCGACGGCGCCCGTCGGCTGCGCGCGCGAGAACAGCCGCGGCAGCAGGGCGCGCCGCGACGCCGTGCTCTGCGTCTCGGTGCTCATGCTGCGCCCTCCTGGATCGATTCTAGGAGGGACGGACGGACCCGTCCGGCTCAGCTCGCGACGAGGTCGCCCCGGCGCTGGCGCACCCGGGCGTCGCGCTTCGCGATGAGCGGCTCGTGCTCACGGAAGATCGAGTACAGCGGCGCGCCGAACGCGGGCGTCGAGTAGGTTCCCACGATGGTCCCGACCAGCAGTGCGAGCGAGATGTCGCGCAGCGTGTCGGCGCCCAGCACGAACGCGCCGATGAAGAGGATCGCCGCGACCGGCAGCGCCGCCACGACACCCGTGTTGATCGAGCGCACGAGCGTCTGGTTGACGGCCAGGTTGACCGCTTCGCCGAAGGTGCGCATCGAGTCGTCGCCGAGCTCCGCGGTGTTCTCGCGGATCTTGTCGAAGACCACGACGGTGTCGTAGAGCGAGTAGCCCAGGATCGTCAGGAAGCCGATGACGGCTGCCGGGGTGATCTCCCAGCCCGTGGCCGCGTAGACGCCCACCGTCAGCACCACGTCGTGGAGCAGCTTGACGATCGCCGCGATCGACATCTTCCAGGTGCGGAAGTACAGCGCCATGAACACGAGCGCGAGGGCCACGAACACCAGGAGGGCGCGAAGGGCGCTGTCGGTGATGTCCGCACCCCAGGTGGCGCCGATGAACGACGACGACACCGACTCCGTGCCGTAGGCCTCCTGGAGGCTCGCCGTCACCTTCTGGGTCTCCGTGTCGCTCAGGGTGTCGGTCTGCACCCGCACGCCGTTCTGACCGACGACGCTGATGCGCGCCACCGCCTGCGAGACCACGCCGTGCACGGCCTTCTCGGCGAGCGCGGTGTCGACCGGGAGCTTCGACTCCGGGATGTCCGACACGAGGAACTGCGAGCCGCCGCGGAACTCGATGCCGAAGTTGAAGCCGGCACCGAAGTCGCCCGCGCCGCGGATGAACGGCACCGCGACCGAGAGCGCGATGAGCACGGCGGCGATCGTGAACCAGATGCGCCGCTTGCCGACGAAGTCGATGCCGCGGGCACCCGTGTAGAGGTCGTTGCCGAGACGCTGGAACGGACCGGCCATCAGCGTGCCCCCTTCTTCCCGTTCGAGCTGCTGTTCTTCGCGCCGTTCGCCGCCTCGAGCTCGGCGGCCTTGCGCTCCGCGATCGTCTGGCGACGCTCCGCCTCACGGCTCGCACCGGCACGGCGAGCCTCGGTCGAGAGACGGAACTCGGCACGACCGCGGTAGACCGCTCCGAGGGCCGTCGGATCGAGTCCGGTCGCCGGATGCCCGCTCGAGAAGAACCGGGTCGTCGCGAGCAGCTGCAGCATCGGATGGGTGAACAGGATGACGATGACGACGTCGATGACCGTCGTGACGCCGAGCGTCAGCGCGAAGCCGCGCACCGATCCGACGGCCAGCACGAACAGGATCACCGCCGAGAGCAGGTTGACGCTCTTGGCCGCGAGCACCGTGCGGAGCGCGCGCTTCCAGCCCGCCTCGACGGCGCCGACGAGTCCGCGGCCGTCGCGCAGCTCGTCGCGGATGCGCTCGAAGTACACGATGAACGAGTCGGCCGTGAAGCCGATCGCCACGATGAGTCCCGCGACGCCCGCGAGCGAGAGGCGGTACCCCTCGCGCCACGACATGATGTTGACCACGAAGTAGGTGATGACTCCCGCCACCACGAGCGACAGGATCGTGACCGTGCCGAGCAGCCGGTACTGGAACAGCGAGTAGATGAACACCAGCACGAGGCCGATGAGGCCCGCGATGAGTCCGCTCTGCAGCTGCGTCTTGCCGAGGGTGGCCGAGATCGTGTCGCTGCTCTCGACGTGGAAGCCCACCGGCAGAGCGCCGTACTTGAGCTGATCGGCGAGCACCTTCGCGGACTCCTGCGTGAAGCCCCCGGAGATCTCCGCGCGGCCGTCGGTGATCGCCACGTTGGTCGACGGCGCGATGACGACCTTGCCGTCGAGCACGACCGCGAAGCGGTTGCGGTCGCCCGTGAGCGCCACGAGGCGCGTCGTGACCTTGCCGAACTCCTCGGTGCCCTTGGAGTCGAAGCTCAGGTTGACGACCCACTCACCGGTGGTGGCACCGGTCGAGGTGGTCTTCATGCCCGCCTGGGCGTCGGAGATCGAGGAACCCTGCACCTCGACGGGGCCGAGCAGGTACTTCCCGCCCTTGGCGTCGCAGGTGATGAGCGGCTCCGCCGCCGGGGCGCGGCTCGCGCCCGCCGCGTCGACCTTGTCGCACGTGAAGGCGTCGTACGCCGACTGGAGCGCCGGGGTGACCCAGTTGAGGTCGGAGCCGTCGGTCGGCGCCACCGTGGGGGTGCTCTCCGGCGTGGGCGTCGGGGTGGCCTCCTCACCCGGCGTCGCGCTCGGCGACACCGTCGCGGTCGTGCCGTCGCCCGCGAGCAGCACGGCACGGAACTCCATGCTCGCGGACTGGCTGATGCGGTCGCGCGTGGCCTGGTCGGGCGAGCCGGGCAGCGAGATGACGATCTTGTTGCCTCCCTGGGTCGTGATCTCCGACTCCGAGGTGCCCGCCGCGTCGATGCGGTTGCGGATGATCTCGACCGACTGCTTGAGCTGCTCCTCGGTGACCGTCTGGCCGTCCTCGAGGACCGGGGTCAGGATGATCTGGGTGCCGCCCTCGAGGTCGAGCGCGAGCTTCGGCGCCCACCCCCAGCCCCACCAGAGCGCGCCGGCCGTGTTGAGGCCGACGAGGAGCACGATGATCCCGGCGAGCCAGCCGAGTGCGCGCCAGGCCTTGCGGACCGGCGTGTTCCGAGCGGCCACCGGCTACTCGGTCTCGGACGGCTTCGAGCGCGGGGTGCGCTTCGGCTTCTCGGTGCGCTCGCCGAACTCCGGCTCGCCGCTCGCGTCGGCCTCGGCCGGCTCCTCCGCGACGACGTCCTCGTCGGCGTGGCTGAGCTCCTCGGGGTCGATCACGCGCACGATCGTCTGGCGATGCACGCGCAGCTTGGTGCCGGGGGTCGTCTCGACGATCGCCTCGTTCTTCTCGTCGTCGATCGAGACGAGCGTGCCGAAGATGCCGTGCTGCGTCATGATCTCCGCGCCGGGCTGCAGCTTGCTCTGCATCGTCTCGGCGTCGGCCTTGCGCTTCCGCGAGCTGCGCCAGGTGAAGAAGATCATCACCACCAGGACAACGGCGAGCAGGATCAGCGTGAAGTTATCCATGAGGGGATGAGGGCCTTCCGGGAATGTCAGGGGTCTCGTGCGGCGTCCGGGGACGGGCTCTACGAGTCCCGAGAATCATACGTCATCGTCGAACAGCGTCTCGGCGCGCGCCCGGGTGGCGCCGGCGGGACGGATGCCGCGGTGCTCCCACGCCCGCGGGGAGGCGACTCGGCCGCGCGGCGTGCGGCTGATCATGCCGATCCGCACGAGGAACGGCTCGACGACCGACTCGATGGTCTCGGGCTCCTCACCGACCGACACGGCGAGCGTCGAGAGGCCGACCGGGCCGCCGTCGAAGCGCGTCAGTAGGGCGTCGAGCACGGCGCGGTCGAGGCGATCGAGGCCCAGCGGGTCGACGTCGTAGAGCTCCAGGGCGGCCTGGACGGCGCTGTGATCGGCGCTGCGCTCGTGGACGAGGGCGTAGTCCCGCACCCGGCGGAGCAGGCGGTTGGCGATGCGCGGCGTGCCGCGGCTGCGGGAGGCGATCTCGGCGCGCGCGTCGGGCGCGAGGTCGAGCGCGAGCAGCCGGGCGGCGCGCGCGAGCACCTCGTCGAGCTCCGTGTCGTCGTAGAACTCGAGGTGCGCCGTGAAGCCGAAGCGGTCGCGCAGCGGGTTCGGCAGCAGCCCGGACCGCGTGGTCGCGCCGACGAGGGTGAACGGCGCGAGGTCGAGCGGGATGCTCGTGGCGCCCGCGCCCTTGCCCACCATGATGTCGATGCGGAAGTCCTCCATCGCGAGGTAGAGCATCTCCTCGGCGGAGCGCGCCATGCGGTGGATCTCGTCGATGAAGAGCACCTCGCCGGGCACGAGGCTCGACAGCAGCGCCGCGAGGTCGCCGGCGTGCTGGATCGCCGGGCCGCTCGACATCCGCAGCGGACGCCCGCCGTCGTGCGCGACGATCATCGCGAGGGTCGTCTTGCCGAGGCCGGGCGGTCCGGCGAGCAGGATGTGGTCGGGCGTGCGCTGCTGGAGCTCCGCCGCCCGCAGCAGCAGCTCGAGCTGCCCGCGCGCCTTGGTCTGGCCCACGAACTCGGCGAGCGTTCGCGGCCGCAGCGCGCCCTCGAAGGCGAGCTCGGCCTCCGACTCGGCGGAGGAGGTCGTGATCGGATCGCTCACCGGCGCACCCCCGCACGCTGCGGTCCGAGCCGCCCGAGAGCGAGCCGCAGCAGTGCCGGCACCTCCGCCGGCGCGGTGTCGCCCAGCTCGGCCAGCAGCTCCTCGACCGCGGCGGCCGCGGCGCGCTCCGGCCAGCCGAGGCCCACGAGCGCAGCCACGACATCCGCATCCGGTGCCACGACCGGCGATCCCGCGCGCATCGCGACGGGCGCCGTGAGCTTGCCCGCGAGCGAGACCGTGATGAGCTTCGCCGTCTTCGGCCCGATGCCCGAGACCTTGCGGAACGGCGCGTCGTCCTCCGCGGCGACCGCACGCGCGATCTCGTCGGGGCTCAGCTGCGCGAGCACGCCGAGGGCCGACTTCGGCCCCACGCCCGAGACGCCGCGCAGCAGCTCGAAGAGCTCGAGCTGCTCGCGGGTGGCGAAGCCGTACAGGCTCAGATCGTCTTCGCGCACGATGAGCGCGGTGTGCACGAAGGCCTCCGCACCGGTGCGCAGGCTCAGCGCGTGATCGGGTGTGAGGGCGACCGACATGCCGACGCCCCCGACCTCGATGACCGCCGATCCGCCCGCCAGATGCAGCACCGTGCCGCGGACACTCGAAATCATGTTCTAGAGTCTACGTTTCGCGGCCGACTTCTCGGCGTCGCGCCACGCCCGTTGCGCCGGGGTCAGGCCACCGCTCGCTCCCGCGTCCGGTGCGGTCGCTCCCCCGCGCCAGCCGTGGCAGATCGCGATCGCGAGGGCGTCGGCGGCATCCGCCGGCCGCGGCGGCTCGGCGAGGCCCAGCACGCGCGCGACCATCGCGCCGACCTGCGCCTTGTCGGCCGCTCCGTAGCCGGTCAGGGCGGCCTTCACCTCGCTGGGAGTGTGCAACGCGACCGGGATGCCGCGCTCGGCGGCCTCCGCGACCGCGATACCGCTCGCCTGGGCGGTTCCCATGACTGTGCGGAGGTTCTGCTGCGCGAAGACGCGCTCCACGGCGACGGCATCGGGGGCGAACTCCTCGAGCGCCGCCCGGATCCCGAGGGAGACGGCCAGCAGCCGCTGCGGCAGCTCCGCATCCGCGGGCGTCCGGATGACATCGACGTGCACGAGCGCCACCCGCCGGTCGGCGGCCACGTCGACGATGCCGACGCCGCAGCGCGTCAGCCCGGGGTCGATCCCGAGCACGCGCAGCGTCCCGCCCGCGATGGCGTCAGTCCTCGGCGTCGAGCTCGGCCTGCACCGCGGCCGGGATGTCGAAGTTGCTGAAGACGTTCTGCACGTCGTCGCTGTCCTCGAGCGCGTCGATGATGCGGAACACCTTGCGCGCCGTCTCGGCGTCGACCTCGACCTTGAGGCTCGGCACGAACTCGGCCTCCGCCGAGTCGTAGTCGAGTCCCGCCGCCTGGAGCGCCGTGCGGGCCGCGACGAGCTCGCTCGGGTCGGTGATGACCTCGAAGCCGCCGCCCTGGTCGACGACGTCCTCGACGCCCGCCTCCATGACGGCCTCGAGGATCGCGTCCTCGGTGATGCCGTCGGCCTTCGTGATCGAGATCACGCCCTTGCGCGCGAAGTTGTACGACACCGAGCCGGGGTCGGCGAGCGTGCCGCCGTTGCGGCTCAGCGCCGTGCGCACCTCGGCGGCGGCGCGGTTCTTGTTGTCGGTGAGGCACTCGACGAGCAGCGCGACGCCGTTCGGGCCGTAGGCCTCGTACATGATGTTCTGGTAGTCGACCGACTCGCCCGAGATGCCCGCACCGCGCTTGATGGCGCGGTCGATGTTGTCGTTCGGCACCGAGGTCTTCTTGGCCTTCTGCACCGCGTCGTAGAGCGTCGGGTTGCCGGCGAGGTCGGCGCCGCCCATCTTGGCCGCGACCTCGATGTTCTTGATGAGCTTGGCGAACGACTTGGCACGGCGTGCGTCGATGACCGCCTTCTTGTGCTTGGTCGTCGCCCACTTGGAATGCCCGCTCACGGTGCTCCTCTCGAAGAAAATCCGCCGGCCAGTCTAACCGCGTGCCGCGGGCGCCACCGTCGCGGGCGCCCGGCGCTCCCCCAGCCGCACCCCCGCATCCCGGGCCTCGAGCGCCGCGAGGGCGCGCACCACGGTCGGCTCCCCCTCGCGCCAGGCCGTGAACGCACGCGGCGAGATCCGGGCGAGCTCCGACGCGCGCACGTCGTCGAGAGCGCGGAGCGCGAGCAGCTGCTCGCCGCCCTCGAGCCGGAGCAGCGCGCGGGTCTCGATCGAGCGCCGCACGAAACGGATGCGCGGCCAGAGCCACACGATCAGCGCGATCGCGATCGGCAGCAGGGCGACGCCGAGGCCGGCGAGCGTGGCGAGCGTCTCGACCGCCGCCTGCCCGGTGCGTCCCGCATCCGCGAGAGTGCCGCCGGCGCCGGACGCCGCGTCGAAGGGGCCGCGGATGCCGCCGCCGATGAGAGGCACGCCGCCGAGCGTCTCGCCGATCTCACCCATCGTGCCCTCGAACCCGGTGCCCGCATCCTCGAGCTGCGCCCACACGCCGCCGAGCGCCGCGATCGCGTTGCGGACGGCGACACCCAGCGCGATCGCCACGACGATGACGGCGAGAGCGAGGGCGTCGGCGATGATCTGCCGCGTGCGACGCGGCCCGAAGTCGGCGTAGAGGCTCATGCGCCCAGCATGCCGTGCACTCATGCCACTCGCGCGCAGGCGGACCGCTGTCGCCCGTGCCGCGCGGTGGCATGATCGTGCGGGTGAAGATCCTCTCGATCCAGTCAGCCGTCGCCTACGGTCACGTCGGCAACTCCGCCGCGGTGTTCCCCCTGCAGCGCATCGGCGTGGAGGTGCTGCCGGTCTACACGGTGAACTTCTCCAACCACACGGGATACGGCGCCTGGCGCGGCCCGCTCATCCCGCCCGAGGAGGTGCGCGGCGTCATCACGGGCGTCGAGGAGCGCGGGGCGTTCCCCGGCATCGACGCCGTGCTCTCGGGCTATCAGGGCTCGGAGGGCATCGGCGACGTGATCATCGACGCCGTCGCCCGCGTGAAGGCCGCCAACCCCGACGCGATCTACGCGTGCGACCCCGTGATGGGCAACGCGAAGTCCGGATGCTTCGTCGCGCCCGCGATCCCCGTGCTGCTGCGCGAGCGGGTGGTCCCGGTGGCCGACCTCATCACGCCGAACCAGTTCGAGCTCGGCTTCCTCACCGAGACCGAGCCCGACACGATCGAGTCGACCCTCGACTCCGTCGACGCGGCGCGCGCGATGGGGCCGACGACGGTGCTCGTGACGAGCGTCGAGCGACCCGACCGCGACCCCGACACGATCGAGATGATGGCGGTCGACGACGCCGGGGCCTGGATCGTGACGACGCCGCTGCTGCCGCTCAAGGCCAACGGATCGGGCGACGTGACGGCGGCGCTCTTCACGGCGCACTACCTGCGCACGCGCGACGCGGCGGAGGCCCTGGCGCGCACCACCTCGAGCGTCTGGGACCTGTTGCGCACCACCCAGGAGTCGGGCGAGCGCGAGCTGCAGCTCGTCGAGTCGCAGGAGTACTACGCCCACCCGCGCATGCAGTTCGAGGTGCGGCAGCTGCGCTGAGCGCCGCGGTCTCGACACGGCCCTGCGGGGCTGCTCAACCAGCGGGCGCGGGCCAGGCCTCGGCGATCTCCTGACGCACCTCGCCCAGCAGCCTCGGCAGCGCCTTGGTGCGCGCGATGATCGGGAAGAAGTTGGCGTCGGTGGCCCAACGCGGCACGACGTGCTGGTGCAGGTGCGCCGCGATGCCGGCCCCCGCGATGGCCCCCTGGTTCATGCCGATGTTGAAGCCGTCCGCGTGCGAGGTCTGCCGGATGACGCGCATCGCCGTCTGGGTGATCGCGCCGATCTCGGCGACCTCCGCGGCATCCGCTTCGTCGTAGGTGGCGATGTGCCGGTACGGCACCACGAGAAGGTGGCCGCTGTTGTACGGGAACAGGTTGAGCAGCGCGTAGGCCGTCTCGCCGCGGTGCACGATGAGCGCCTCCTCGTCGGAGAGGCTCGGGGCGGTGCAGAACACGCACTCGTCGCCCGGTGCCCCCCCGCCCTGCTCGATGTAGGCGATGCGGTGCGGCGTCCACAGCCGGCCGAAGCCGTCGGGCATCCCCGCGAACGCGGTCGACGGCTCCGCGCCGGGATACTCGGTGCCGTCGTAGTCGCGCATCGTCGTCACACCTGGGCGTGCGTGTCGATCGCCTCGCGGATGCGGCGCACGGCCTCGTCGACCGGGATGCCGTTGTCCTGACGTCCGTCGCGGAACCGGAAGCTCACCGTGCCCGCGTCGCGGTCCTGGCCGCCCGCGATGAGCTGGAACGGCACCTTCATGAGGGTGTGGGTGCGGATCTTCTTCTGCATCCGCTCGTCGCTCGCATCGAGCTCGGCGCGCACGCCGTCCGCCCGCAGGCGGTCGACGATGTCCCCGAGGTAGTCGGCGAACTCCTCCGCGACCGGCACACCCACGACCTGCACGGGTGCGAGCCACGCCGGGAAGGCGCCCGCGTAGTGCTCGAGCAGGATCGCGAAGAAGCGCTCGATCGAGCCGAACAGCGCCCGGTGGATCATGATGGGCCGCTTCTTCTGCCCGTCGCGGTCGGTGAACTCGAGGTCGAAGCGCTCCGGCAGGTTCGGGTCGACCTGAACGGTCGAGAGCTGCCAGGTGCGGCCGAGCGCGTCGCGGGTCTTGAGGTCGATCTTCGGCCCGTAGAACGCGGCCTCGCCCGGCATCTCGGTGAGCTTGAGCCCGCTCGCGCGCGCGACGTTCCGCAGCGCGTTCGTCGAGTACTCCCAGAACTCGTCCGAGCCGATCCACTTCGACTTCTCGTCGTCGCGCATCGAGAGCTCGAGTTCGAAGTCGTCGAGACCGAAGTCGCGCAGCATCGAGATCACGAACTCGAGGACCTTGGTCGCCTCGCCCTCGAGTTGCTCGGGGGTCACGAAGAGGTGCGAGTCGTCCTGGGTGAAGCCGCGCACGCGGGTCAGCCCGTGCAGTGCGCCCGAGAGCTCGTTGCGGTAGACCGTGCCGTTCTCGGCGAGACGCATCGGGAGGTCGCGGTAGCTGCGCGCGCGCTCCTTGTAGATCAGGATGTGCATCGGGCAGTTCATGGGCTTCAGGTAGTAGTCCTGACCCTGCCTGGTGACGTTGCCCTCGTCGTCGCGCTCCTCGTCCATCACGATCGGCGGGAACATGCCGTCGCGGTAGGTGACGAGGTGGTTCGACTGGAGGAAGAGGTCCTCCTTGGCGATGTGCGGCGTGTACACGTAGGTGTAGCCGGCGGCGATGTGGCGGCGGCGCGCGTGCTGCTCCATCTCCATGCGCACGGTCCCGCCGCGGGGGTGCCAGACCGACAGCCCCGAGCCGATCTCGTCCGGGAAGCTGAACAGGTCGAGCTCGCGCCCCAGCTTGCGGTGGTCGCGCTTCGCGGCCTCCTCGATGCGCTCGAGGTAGGCGCGCAGCTCGTCCTTGCTCGGCCACGCGGTGCCGTAGAGCCGCTGCAGCTGCGGGTTCTTCTCCGAGCCGCGCCAGTAGGCGGCGGCCACGCGGGTGAGCTTGTAGGCGCCGAGCGCCCCCGTGTTGGGCACGTGCGGACCGCGGCAGAGGTCCTTCCACGCGGTGTTCCCGTCGCGGTCGACGTTGTCGTAGATCGTGAGCTCGCCGGCGCCGACCTCGACGCTCTCGCCGTCCTTGCCGGACGCCGCGCCCCCCTTGAGGCCGATGAGCTCGAGCTTGTACGGCTCCCCCGCGAGCTCGGCGCGCGCCTCGTCCTCGGTCACGACCCGACGCACGAAGCGCTGGCCGGAGCGGATGATGCGGTCCATCTCCTTCGAGACCGCGGCGAGGTCGTCGGGCGAGAAGTGCTCGGCGACGTCGAAGTCGTAGTAGAAGCCGTCCTGGACGGGCGGGCCGATGCCGAGCTTCGCCTCCGGGTTGATGCGCTGCACGGCCTGCGCCATGACGTGCGCGGTCGAGTGCCGCAGGATGTTCAGGCCGTCGGGCGAGCCGATCTCGACGGGCTCCACGGCATCCGTCTCGGTGACCGTGGTCGCCTTGTCCTTGAGCTCGCCGTTCACGCGGATCGCGATCACGGCGCGGTCGGGGAACAGGTCGAAACCGGTCTGCGCGCTCATTCCCCCAACTGTACCGGCGGCGCGGGGCCGTTCCCGTCGCCGGTCTCCGGCCCTCAGGCCCGGGGCACGTCGTACATCGCGCCGTGGGGACGGGACTCCGAGGCCAGGTAGACGAGCAGCAGGATGCCGCCCACGAGCGGGATGAACCCCATCAGGTAGTAGAGGCCCGAGTATCCGGCGTCGTGCAGCCGCCGCACGCTCACCGCGATGAGGGGCACGATCGCCGCGAGGTAGCCGCCCATCCACAGCAGGCCGAAGACGCCCAGGACGATCGCCGCGACCGAGCCGGCTCCGCTCGAGCCGCTCGTCGTGGAGAGCACGCCGCCGAACGCGGCGAGCAGCACGGCGAGCAGGACGTAGCTGCCGAAGCCGAGCAGGGCCATCCAGAGGTAGGCGAACCAGTACTCGGAGCGCGAGGCGCGGCCGGTGAAGTCGGCGTACTTCCGCCAGAACCTGCTCCACGCCTGCGCCATCGAGGCCCCGTAGAGCGGCGCCCACAGCGGCGTCGGCCGCCGCGGGTCGTAGCCTGCATACGGTGCGTGCCCGAGCGCGGCGGCGGGCGCGTAGCCCGGGACGACCCGAGGGGCGGGCGTCGTGACGGCCGCGCGGCGGAACTCGGTCCAGCCGACGCCGTCCCACCACCGCTCCCCGCCCGGCGCCTGCGCATCCGGATACCAGCCGGGCGGGATGTTCGCGGTGCCGTCGGTCACGCTTCGACGCTACTGCACGCGGTGAGCCCCCTCAGCCCGCCGACAGGCCGAGTGCCCCTCCGATCGCCGAGAGCCAGTTCAGGATCACGGGCCGCTGGAGCGCGTCGATCCAGCCGATCGCGAGGAGCGCGATCGCCACCGCGTCGATGAGCGGGAGCGACCAGCGACCCCGCGCGGTCGGGATGAGCGCGATCGCGAGCAGCGCGAAGAGGATGTAGATGACGCCGGCGGTCGCGGGCGGCAGGAGTCCCAGCACGTACGCCCCGAGCACCGCCGCGAAGGAGAGGGTCGAGACCGCGATCGCTCCCGGGCGGCGCACGATGAGCGCGACCGCCCAGGCGCACAGCACCGGGGCCGCGAGCAGCGCACCCGAGGGCGAGAACAGCACGGTGCCGAGCTGATGCCAGCGCTCGGGGATGTCCTCGCCGAGCGCATCCGCCGTCGCCGCGAGCGGTCGTCCGAGGAACAGCAGGTCGAGCAGCAGCACGGAGCCGAGGGCGGCCACCGTCGGGAAGATCACGACGAGCAGGTTGGCGCCTCGCGCACCGGGCTGCCCCCGGCGGCCCAGCTGCAGGAACGGGGTCGAGAGCGCGGTCGTGGTGACGTAGAGCACGCCCGAGGGCCCCGAGAGCACGGACATCATCAGCAGGAGGCCGGAGCGGAAGCCCGAGCGCGTGTTGCGCCACACCACGAAGCGCATCGCGTCGGAGAGGCCCAGGCCGAAGAGCGTGAGGCCGAGGAAGGAGGCGAAGGACTCGAGGCTCGTGTAGAAGAACAGCGGGTTCGCCGCGAGCGCCAGCATGAGGATCACCGTCGTCGAGACCGGGAAGTGCCGCTGCACGAGGGTCTCGAGCATCTTCTGCAGCAGGAACCCGGCGACCAGTCCCCCGGCGATCGAGAGCCCGATGCGGCCGCCGGGCATCGCGATCGCGATCAGGGTGGACAGCGGCGGGTAGATCCGCCCGATCCAGTCGGCGTCCGCGCGGGTCCAGTCGATCTCGCCGATGCGGTCGAGCAGCGCCTGGTTCGGGGTGTCGACGCCCGCGGCACCGCCGAGCAGGAGCGCGGCGACCACGAACGGCACGGCGAAGCCGAGGCGCACCGCCCACCGGGCCACCGGGTCCCGCGGGAACGCGTCGAGTCGCGTGCGCTCCGGCCGCCGTCCGCGGCGGTCGCGCGGCCGCAGCAGCTGGGCCTCGGCGGTCACGCCGCGGCCCCCGCGCTCTGGGCCGCCCGTTCGCCGTGCTCGACCTTGGTGAGACCGTGCACGGTCTTCTCCCAGTAGTGCGGCTTGGTCACGAGCTGCCAGAGCGCCTTGTACGACGCGACCGAGTGCAGGATCCAGTAGACGGGGTTGAGCACCGCCCACAGGATGAGCCCGAAGTCGCCCTTCTTGAACGGCCCCATCATCGACAGGTAGACCATGATGGCGTTGCCGAGCACGAAGTTCAGCAGGCTGAGCCATAGCAGCCAGACCGGGAACAGCTCGCTCAGCACCGTGGTCGGCACGAGCACCGTCGCGAGCGTCACGAGATAGAGCGGCAGCACGCCGAGGAAGGTGAGCGGCGTGCCCGCGATGAGCAGCGCGAAGGCCGCGAAGCGCCGGATGCCGATCTCGCGGATGAGCGCCACCGGGCGCCGGGCGTGCACGAGCGAGGTCTGCAGGTAGCCCTTGATCCAGCGGCTGCGCTGGCGCACGAAGTTCGGGATGGAGGTGTTGGCCTCCTCCATCGTGGTCGAGTCGATCACGCCGACGCGGTAGCCGAGCGCGCTCGCGCGGATGCCGAGATCGGCGTCCTCCGTGACGTTGTAGGGGTCCCAGCCGCCGAGCTCGATGAGCGCGGAGGTGCGGAAGTGGTTGGAGGTGCCGCCGAGCGGGATCGGCAGGTCGTAGGCGTCGAGGCCGGGGAGCATGTAGCCGAACCAGTAGCCGTACTCGAGCGTGAACATCCGCGTCAGGAGGTTCTCGTGCGCGTTGAAGTAGTTCAGCGCGGCCTGCACGACGACGGTCTTGGCGCCGCCGCGCCGGAACGCGATCACGGCCTTCTTGAGCTGGTCGGGATCGGGGGCGTCCTCGGCGTCGTAGATCACCAGGAAGTCGCCGCTCGCGAAGAACAGTCCGACGTTGCACGCGCGCGGCTTGGTCTGCGGATGCCCCTTCGGGATCGTGATGACGTGGAAGTTCGGGGGTGGGCTCGCCGCGGCGAGCGCGTTGCGCGTGAGCTCGTCCTCCTCCTCGATGAGCACGAGCACCTCGAGCTTCTCGGCCGGGTAGTCGATCCTCCCGAGGTTGCCGACGAGCTGTGCGACGATGTTCTCCTCGCGGAAGACCGGCACGAGCACCGTGTAGACGGGCAGGTCGCGGTCGTCGAGCGCGGCCACCTGACGCGCGGTGATCCGCTCCACGACGTCGTACTGCGCCCCCTTCAACGCGACCGCGAACTTGAACGCGGTGCCGGCGAGGAAGACGAGCGAGATCGCCGTGATGACGCCGATGAGCACCGGGAGCGGCCACAGGATCGCGAGCACCACGAGCGCGGCGATCCCCGCGAGGAAGCCGATCTGCTGGCCGCGCGAGAAGGTCACCCGCGCCGAGAGCTCCGGGTTCTGGCGGAACAGCTCGTTGGCGGCCTCGTCGGCGATCTCGGCCCGGTAGCTGCGCAGCACGAGCTGGCGGATCTCCCAGGAGGTCGCTGCCCCGAAGCGCACCCGCTCGCCCAGCTCGTCGCGGATCGCCTGCGCACGCTCGGCATCCGGCACGCGGGCCGTCGCCACGAGCAGCGCGCCGTCGGGGTCACGGCGCACGGGGATCCAGTTCACCGCGATGTAGCGCTGACCCGACCCGGCACGGATCAGCTCGGTGTCGACGCGCGTCGACGCCAGGTCGATCGGCTCCACGTCCCACGCCCGCGCCATCACCTCGCGCAGCGCCGCGGGCGAGACGAGACCCTGCGCGACGAGGATGTCGTCGATGTGCGCGCCCGTGCGGCGCTTCGCGGCGCGGGCGAGCTCGAGCTCCTCCGGGCCGATGAGCCCGCTCTCGAGCAGGAGACGCGCAAAGGCCTCGCTCTGCGGGGAGCGGTCGTCGACATCCGCGGGCATGTCCCCCATCGTGGCGTGGGGTACAGCGAACCGCGAGGAGGCGTCTCCGGCGTGTCCCGCTCAGGCGCCTAGCAGACGCTCCAGCGTCGTCACGACGCCCTGCTCGGTGTTCGCCGGGGCCACGAAGCGCGCACGGTCGATGACCTCCGGATGGGCGTTCGCCATCGCGAAGGAGATCCCCGCGGCCTCGAGCATCTGCAGGTCGTTGTGGTAGTCGCCGAACGCGACGGTCTGCGCCGCATCGATCCCGAGCTCGCGCTGGAGCTCGCGCACCGCGACGCCCTTGTTGGCTCCGAGGTCCATGACGTCGATCCAGTGCTCGCCCGACACGACCACCTGGTGGGTGTCGCGGAGGTCGACGAGCGACGGCAGCAGTTCGGCCGCGGCGTCGCCGAAGTCGTAGAGCGCGAGCTTGAGGATGTCGTCGTCGACGGCGAGCAGGTCGTCGACGGTCTCGAGTCGCGCGTAGTAGCGGCTCGCCTCCGTGACGAACACGGCATCCGCGCGCTCGATGTAGGCGGAGCGCCTGCCGCACAGCACGACCCCGAGATCGGGACCGGATGCGGCCAGCTCGCGCATCCGGGCGATCACGAGCTCGACCACCGGCCGGTCGAGGAGGTGGGCGCTGACGGCGAGTCCGTCGCGCACGACGTAGGTGCCGTTCTCGGCGATGAAGGGCATGCCGTCGGCGGCGCGCTCGAACATGCGGTGGAGCGTCGCGTACTGGCGTCCGCTCGCGGGCACGAAGACGACGCCCCGCTCGCGCATCCGGTCGAGCAGCGGCCACAGCGCCTCGGGCACCCGGCCCTCCTCGTCGAGGAGCGTGCCGTCCATGTCGGCCACCACGAGCCGCACCTCGGCGCCCGAGGGCAGCACCTCCGTGGGCATCGGCACCGGGTGGCTCCTTCTACGAAGAAAACCCCCGGTCATCCGGGGGTTGGTGGTGGGCGATACTGGGATCGAACCAGTGACCTCTTCCGTGTCAGGGAAGCGCGCTACCGCTGCGCCAATCGCCCGTTCCGGATGCCGGGGCGTCCGTCTCGGTGAGTGAGGTGGCGACGGGATTCGAACCCGTGTGGACGGCTTTGCAGGCCGCTGCCTCGCCTCTCGGCCACGCCACCAGGTGTGCGGTCTCTGCACTTGGTTAGCACAGCGGACCGTGAGACTCCTAACTCGAGCGGATGACGAGACTCGAACTCGCGACCCTCACCTTGGCAAGGTGATGCGCTACCAACTGCGCTACATCCGCATTTCGCTCGCCTCGCGGCGTGCGTGTTCGACTGTAGCCCATCCGCGCCCGAGGTCAAAACCGGGACACGCGATGTGACGTCACGTCCGGAAGGTGTGCCGGAGCACCCTCCGAGTTGTGGCAGGATGGTCGTCGCGGGCGATTGGCGCAGTTGGTAGCGCGCTTCCTTCACACGGAAGAGGTCATCAGTTCGAGTCTGGTATCGCCCACCACATCCGGTCCCGCATCCGTCTCTCGGATACCGTGAGGCCATGGCTGACTACACGGTGATCGAGTCCGGTGCCCCCGCCGGCTGGAACGGCAAGAGCTTCGTCGAGGGCGACCTCGGCCTCGCCAATCTGGGGATGTCGTTCAACGCGACCCCTCCCGGCGAGGGCTCCGCCTTCTGGCATCGGCACGCGAGGCTCGAGGAGCTCTACGTGTTCCTGGGCGGCGAGGGCGAGCTCGCGGTCGACGACGAGCTCGTCCCGGTGACCGCGGGCACCATGGTGCGGGTCGGGACCGGCGCCTGGCACGCTCTCCGCTGCCTCCCCGGAAGCCCCGCCCCGCTCACCTGGCTGTGCGTGCGCGCCGGCGACGACACGCTGGCGGGTGTCGGCAAGGACTCCGAGCTCGACCGGGAGCGCCCGTTCCCCTGGAGCGCCTGAGCTATCGACGGCGACGCCGCAGCAGCGCCCAGGCCGGCGCACTCGCGAGCGCACCGAACGCCGCGACGGCGAGGAACGCGGCCACCGGCGGCAGCAAAGCGCCGATCCGCCCGGTGAACAGGAAGCCGACCGTGTCGCCCGACACCGCCGGCGCCAGGTAGCCGACCGCGGTCGAGGCGAGCACCACGAGCGCCCCGTGTCCGGCGCGCCCGCCCGAGGCGAGCCGACGCCAGCCGAACACGAGTGCGGCAAGGCCGCCCCCCATCGCCCCCACCACGAGCGACCACGGGAAGGAGATGGTCGCGGCGCCCGGCGTGATGGCGACGAGGCCCGCAAGAAGCCCGTAGCAGGCGGAGCGTGCGGGCGGCGTGGTGGTGCGACGCAGCAGGTCCGCGAGCACCCACCCCGCCCCACCGCCGAGCGAGGCGACGAGGGCGGCGAGCAGGATCCGGGGCGTGTACTCGTCGACGACCCCCTCGAGGCTCGCCAGCCACGTGCTCCCGGAGACCCAGATCACGACCGTCGGGAGCAGGATGCCGTGCTCCCCCTGCTCGCGCGAGACGGCTGCGGCACGCCACGCGGGCAGCGCGGCCGCGGCGGCCGAGACGAGCAGCGCGAGCGCGCCTCCGAAGTCCTCCACGCGGCATTCCGCGCGGCAGCCCGACATCAGGAGCGGCGGGAGGACCGCGCTCGCCGGGAACACGATCCCCGCCCACACCAGCACGAGCACCCACGCGGGACCCCGCCTGCCCGGTGCCGCCTCCTCGGCGGCAGCGCCGAGAAGCGCCGCGACCGGCGCCGCCGCGAAGGACGATGCGAGCAGGAACTCGGCGGTGTCGGCGCCCGTGGCCCACCCGGCGGGCACCACGACCGCCGCCGCGAGAACCGCCGCCGCGCACGCGCGCGCGACCGCCTCGAGCGGCCTCGGCGGGCGCAGCATCCGCAGCAGCGCCGCCGTGAGCGCGGCGCAGCACAGCGCGGCGACGATCAACAGCAGTTCGGGCATGGGCGGGCTCCGTGCGGGGACGACGTCGAGACCCTCACGATACGGGGCGCCGCCCCCTTCGAGACGGCGCCCCGCGGCGCGATGCGCATGGTCGTCAGTCGACGAGCACGTAGCCTTCCTCGCCGTGCACGACGGCGTCGACGCCCGCGAGCTCGTCCTCGTTCCGCACCCGGAATCCGATCGTCTTCTCGATCACGAGACCGACGACGTAGGCGACCACGAAGGAGTAGATCATCACCCCGAACGCCGCGACGGTCTGCACGATCAGCTGACCGGCGTCGCCGCCCGTGAAGAGGCCCGTGCCGGTCGCGAAGAAGCCGAGGTACAGCGTTCCGATGAGGCCGCCGACCAGGTGGATGCCCACGACGTCGAGGGCGTCGTCGAAGCCGAGCCGGAACTTGAGCTCCACCGCGAACGCGCAGACCGCACCCGCCAGCACGCCGAGCACGAGCGCCCAGAGCGGGCTCAGGTCGGCGCACGACGGCGTGATCGCGACGAGGCCCGCGACGGCACCGGATGCGGCGCCCACCGAGGTCGCCTTGCCGCCCTTGATCTTCTCGACGACGAGCCAGCCGAGGATCGCGGCCGCCGTCGCGCCGAGCGTGTTGACGATGATGAGACCGGCGTGCTGGTTGTCGGGTCCCAGCAGGCCCGCCGTGCCCTCGGCTCCCGCGTTGAAACCGAACCAGCCGAACCACAGGATCGCCGCCCCCAGAAGCGTCAGAGGCACGTTGTGCGGCTTCTGGATGCCCTTCGCGAAGCCCACGCGCTTGCCGAGCACGAGGGCCAGGGCGAGGGCCGCCGCACCGGCGTTGATGTGCACCGCGGTGCCGCCCGCGTAGTCGATGACCGATGGCGTGCCCCACCAGGTGCCGAGCTGCATGATCCATCCGCCGCCCCAGACCCAGGCCGCGACCGGGAAGTACACGAGGGTCGCGAAGATTCCGGCGAAGAGCAGCCACGAGCCGAACTTGGCGCGATCGGCGATGGCGCCCGAGATCAGCGCCACCGTGATGATCGCGAAGGTCGCACCGTAGGCCGCGCCGACGAGAGCCGAGCTGCCGTCCGGGGAGGCCGCGAGCGCGGTCAGCCCGAAGTCGGAGAAGGGGTTGCCCGCGAGGAACGGGTTGCCGCCGCCGATCGTCGACATCGCGAAACCGTAGAGGATCCACAGCACGCCGACGAGCCCGAGCGCGCCGAAGCTCATCATCATCATGCTGACGACGCTCTTGGCCTTCACGAGCCCGCCGTAGAAGAACGCCACGCCCGGGGTCATGAAGAGCACGAGCGCGGTCGCCACGATCGCCCAGGCGAGATTGCCGCTGTCCATGTGTCGTACCTCTCTTGTCGTATCGGATCCGCGCCGCGCGCCGATCCGCTGGGTAGGCGCCAGTGTGCTGGCGGCGTGTTTCGACGCCGCACCTCTCGCGTTTCGCGGCCGTTACGGCCGGGCCCCGGATGTGAACATCGCGTTTCGCGCGACCGCACGGTGCCCGGGAGTCCGCCGGGAGTCCCCGCCGAGTCGCATGGGAGAGTGGATGCGTGAAGCCCCTCCGCTCGGAACGCCTCGCCGCGATCCTCCTGGCCGTCGCGGCCGGTGCCGGTCTCGCGATCGCGAACTCGCCCCTCGGCCCCGCCGCGATCGCCGTGCGCGACGCCCACCCGAGCACCGGCTCGCCGGTGCTCGACCTCTCGCCGGGACACTGGATCGCCGACGGGCTGCTCGCCCTGTTCTTCCTGGCGGCGGCGATCGAGCTGCGTCACGAGCTGACCCGAGGTGAGCTCGACAGCCCGCGCAAGGCTCTCGCGCCCGCCGTCGCCGCCACGGCCGGCGTCGTGGTGCCGGCGCTCGTCTACCTCGCGATCGTGCGCGAGCCGGGCGAGGCGGCCGGCTGGCCGATCCCGACCGCGACCGACATCGCCTTCGCGCTCGGGGTGCTGGCGCTGCTCGGTCGCGGGCTCCCCCGCCGGGTGCGCGCGTTCCTGCTCGCCCTGGCGGTGCTCGACGACCTGATCGCGATCGCGATCATCGCCGCCTTCTTCACGCGCGAGCTCGCGCCCGTGCCTCTGCTCCTCGCCGTGCCGCTCGTCGCGGCCTTCGGATGGGTCAGCGCGCGCCGTTCGCTGCCCGTTCCGGCGCGGCGCGCTCTGCTGATCGCGATCGGCCTCGCGGTCTGGGTTCTCGTGCTCCTCTCGGGCGTGCACGCGACCATCGCCGGCGTCGCACTCGGCCTCGTCTTCTCCCCGGGGCCCGCCGGCCGCGCACGGCATGCGCTCGAGCCGTGGATCAACGGCCTCGTGCTGCCGCTCTTCGCGCTGAGCGCGTCGCTCGTCATGGTGCCGGCGCTCGACGACGGCGGCCCGAGCCCGGTGTTCTGGGGCGTCGTCGTGGCGCTTCCGGTGGGCAAGCTCGTCGGCATCACGGCCGGCGCGCTGCTCGCGCGGCGAATGATGCCCCCGTCCGAGCGCGCCACCGCGCTGCGGCTCCCGGAGGTGCTCGTGGTCGCGACGCTCGGCGGTGTGGGCTTCACGATCTCGCTGCTCATGGCCGAGCTCGCGTTCCGCGGCGACGGCGGCCTCATCGCCTCGGCGACGCTCGGCGTGCTCCTCGGCTCGCTCCTGGCGCTCCTGGTCGGCGGCGCCACGACCGCGGTCGTCGCGCACGGCGCGCGGGAACGGGCCTGAGCGCGCTCAGCTCGTGAGCGCGATGAGACGGGAGACCGCCCGCAGGTACTTCTTGCGGTAGCCCCCCGCGAGCATCTCCTCGCCGAACACCGCATCGAGCGGCGTGCCGGAGGCGACGACGCGCACCTGCTCGTCGTAGAGCCGGTCGACGAAGGCCACGAAGCGGAGCGCATCCGCCTGGTCGACGAGGGTGTGCACACCGCGCAGGCCGACCCCCGCGAGACCGTCGACCATCCGCACGTACCGCGAGGGGTGCACGCGGGAGAGATGCCGCAGCAGGGCGTCGAAGTCGTCGAGTGTCGTCTGCCCGCCGAGCGCCGCGAGGGCGTCGTCGAGCTCGCCGTCGGAGGTCGCGGCGGCGTGGCCCTCGACGTCGCGGCGCCGGTAGTCGAGGCCGTCGATGCGCACGATCTCGAAACGGTCGGCGAGCGCCTGGATCTCGCGCAGGAAGTCGACGGCGGCGAAGCGGCCCTCGCCGAGCGCGTTGGGCGGCGTGTTCGAGGTGGCCGCGATCCGGGTGCCCCCCGCGGCGAGCTCGCCCAGCAGCCGCGTCATCATCATGGTGTCGCCCGGGTCGTCGAGCTCGAACTCGTCGATCGCGACGAGCGAGGCGCCGGTGAGCAGCTGCACCGCCTGGGCGTATCCGAGCGCCCCGACGAGCGCCGTGTACTCGATGAAGGTGCCGAAGTACTTCCGTCCCGGCGCGAGGTGCCAGAGGGCGGCGAGCAGGTGGGTCTTGCCGACGCCGAAGCCGCCGTCGAGGTAGATGCCGGGCTTCGCCTCCGGTGCCCGGCGGCGGCCGAAGATCCCGCGGCCCCCGCCTCCGCCGCGCATGGCCTCCGCGAACGCGCGCACCTTCGCCACCGCGTCCGCCTGGGAGGGGAAGTCGGGGTCCGGCCGATAGCTCTCGAGGGTGGCGCCGGCGAACTGCCGGGGCGGCACGAGCGAGGCCGCGATCTCGGCGCCCGACATCTCGGGGGCGCGGTCGAGAAGCGAGGCGCGGGGAGGGAGCGGCATGGGGGCCCTTCAGGACACGAGGGTCGGGGGTGGGATGCGGATGCGGGTCTGTGTCGAACTCTTACGGCACGCCAGCGGGCCCCCGGGTCGACTGCCTACCCTGGACGAGCAGAAGCCTACCCGCTAGGAGATCCCGATGGCCGTCTCGCCCGACACCCACCCCGCCTTCGCCGCGTTCGCGCATCCGGAGCGTCTCGTGAGCACCGAGTGGCTCGCAGGCCACCTCGGCGAGCCCGGCCTCGTGGTCGTCGAGTCCGACGAGGACGTGCTGCTCTACGAGACCGGCCACATCGAGGGGGCCGTCAAGATCGACTGGCACACCGACCTCAACGACCCCGTGCTGCGCGACTACATCGACGGCGCCGCCTTCGCCGCGCTGCTCGGAGGCAAGGGCATCTCGCGCGACGACACCGTCGTGATCTACGGCGACAAGAACAACTGGTGGGCCGCGTACGCGCTCTGGGTCTTCACACTCTTCGGGCACGAGGACGTGCGCCTCCTCGACGGGGGCCGCGCCAAGTGGGAGGCCGAGGGCCGCCCCTACACGACCGAGGTGCCGGAGCGGGCACCGGTCGACTACCCGGTGGTCGAGCGCGACGACAGCACGGTGCGCGCCTTCCGCGAGGACGTGCTCGTCCATCTGGGGCAGGACCCGCAGGGCCGGGCGCTCATCGACGTGCGCTCCCCCGAGGAGTACACGGGCGCGCGCACCCACATGCCCGCCTACCCCGAGGAGGGCGCCCTGCGCGGCGGTCACATCCCCACGGCCCAGAGCGTGCCGTGGGCGCGGGCGGTCGCCGAGGACGGCACCTTCAAGACCCGTCCTGAGCTCGACGCCATCTACCGCGACGGCGCGGGCCTGAGCGACGGTGATAGCGTGATCGCCTACTGCCGGATCGGCGAGCGCTCGAGCCACACCTGGTTCGTGCTCACCCACCTTCTCGGCTTCGAGGGAGTTCGCAACTATGACGGGTCGTGGACCGAGTGGGGCAGCCTCGTGCGCGTCCCGATCGTCACGGGCGACGCGCCGGGCGAGCTCCCGGCGCGCTGAGCCGCGCCACGGCATCCGGATGACGGCATGACCGAGCACGTCCCCGCGAAGCTCGCCGAGATCCGCGACGACTTCCTCGCGCTCGAGCGCCCGGAGCGGCTGCAGCTGCTGCTCGAGTTCTCGCACGAGCTCCCGGCGCTGCCGGCGCGCTTCGCCGACCACCCCGACCTGCTCGAGCGGGTCGAGGAGTGCCAGTCCCCCGTCTACATCTTCGTGGAGGTCGACGAGGACCGCATCGTGCACCTGCACGCGACGGCGCCGCCCGAGGCCCCCACGACGCGCGGCTTCGCCTCGATCCTCGTGCAGGGACTCGCGGGTCTCACCGCCGACGAGGTCCTCGGGGTGCCGGCCGACTACCCGCTGACGCTCGGCCTCACCGAGGCGGTGAGCCCGCTGCGCATCCGCGGCATGGCCGCGCTGCTCGGGCGCACGCAGCGCCAGGTGCGGGAGCGGATCGCGTGATCCTGCGGCCGGTGCATCCGGTTCCGCAGGACCCCGTCGTGGTCGGCGAGCCGGATGCGCGCGACCGCCTGCGCAAGCTGTACCGGCGAGCGGCGGACGCCCCGGGCATCCGCCTCGACCTCATCGCGAGCGTCGACGGCAGCGCCGGCGGCGACGACGGCACCTCCGAGTCGCTCTCGAGCCGTGCCGACCGCGCGATCCTCGGCGCGATCCGGGCGGAGAGCGACGTCGTGCTCGTCGGGGCGGCGACCCTGCGCGCCGAGGGCTACCTGGTCCCCCGGACCGCACGCCTCGCGGTGATCACCGCGACGGGCGAGCTCGGCGGCGTGCCCACGGGCGAGGCGGAAGACGCCGACCGGCTGCTCGTGCTCGGCCCCGAGGCCGCGCGCGGTCGGGTGACCTCTACCCTCGCCGCACCGCACCGCTTCGTGCCGCTGCCGGCAGAAGACGACGGGCGCGTCGACCTCGCGGCGGCACTCGACGCGCTCCGCGGTCTCGACGCCCCCCGCATCGTCTGCGAGGGCGGCCCCTCGCTCGCGGCCGCCCTGCTCGACGCCGGGCTCGTCGGCGAGCTCTGCCTCTCGACGAGCCCCCGGCTCGTGGGCGGCGCGCTGCCGGTGCTGGGCGCCGCGGCACGCGCATCCGTGCCGCTGACGCTCGCGAGCCTGCTCGTCGACGACGCCGGCGGCCTCTACGCCCGCTGGCTCGTGAGCTGACCCAGCCAGTTCCGGATGGCGTCCTCCCAGCGCGTGCGGTCGTAGTTCCACAGCTTGGTGTGCCGGGCGACCGTGAACTCCTCGAAGGTCACGATGTCGGGGCGTGCGGCCGCGAGGGCGATCGAGGCCGACGCCGGCACGAAGCCGTCGTCGACGCTGTGCAGCAGGAGCACCGGGCAGTCGAGCTCGGCGGCCCGGGCGACGAAGTCCATGCGGTCGAGATCGAGGGGCTCGGCGAGCCCCGTCACGATGCGACCCCAGCGGGAGCGCATGAGGGTGTAGCAGCCCCAGCGCACGACCCCCGGCAGCCGGCGCAGCCGGGTCTGGAAGTCGAGCGTCGCGATCCAGTCGACGACCGGCGAGTCGAGCACGACGCCGGTCACGAGCGCCGCTCGCGGCGAGCGGGTGAGCGCCTGCAGCACCGTCGCGCCGCCCATCGACCAGCCCATGAGCACGATCTCGCGGGCGCCGCGGGCGATCGCGTAGGCCATCGCCGCGTCGACGTCGACCCATTCCCGATCGCCCAGCGCGTAGCGGTGGTCGGCGCTGCGCGGGGCCTCGCCGTCGTTCCGATACGAGACGAGCAGCGAGTGGTACCCGGCGTCGCGGAAGGGCGTGACCGCCCGCAGCGTCTCCGCTCGCCGCACGGCCCGACCGTGCACCTGGATCACCCAGCGGTCGGTCTCCTCCTCCGCCGGCAGCAGCCACGCGGGGGCGGGGCCGAGCGGCGTCTGGATCGAGACGTTCTCGTAGGGCACCCCGAGTGCGCGAGGGGTCAGCCAGAACCATCCGCTGAACCGGCCGCGCTGCGCCGCATGCAGGTCGCCGAAGTCGACGCCGAGCAGCTCGCGCGTGACCCCCTCGCGGTCGGTGGCCACGATCTCGCCCACCCGCGCATGCCCGGTGTCGCCCGTGAACCAGAGGCTGTACTCGCCCGGCAGCAGGGAGTCGGGGGTCGCGGACAGCCGGATGCGGCGCCCCTCGACCCCGAGGATGCGGATGTCGTCCTCCCGCCGCGAGGGCGGGATCACGACCGTGCGCACCACGACGGCGCTCAGCACGGCGATCACCGCGGCGGCCAGCGTCCCGAGTCCGATCAGACCGCCCAGGACGATCGCCCCCCGCGATCGTGCGCGCCCGCTCCGGTACGGCATGCCGACCTCCGTTCCGCCGACGGCGTGGCGACGCCCCGGCTCTTCCCTCGAATCCTAGGCTTCGGATGTGAGCGATCCCGAGTCCACGCCTCTCGCCCCCGAGCCGTTCCGGCTCGCGGTGGAGTCGGTGCGGGCCGCGCAGACGCGCCCCGAGATGGAGGTCGTCGAGATTCCCGCACCGTCCGGCCTCGCGCCGCACGCGATCGCGCTCGCCGCCGATGTGCGGCCCACGGTCCACGGGATCGACTCGGTGCTCGGCACCGGCCGCTTCGTGCTGCTCTACGACCCCGCAGAGCCGGATGCCTGGGGCGGCCCGTTCCGCGTGGTCGCCTATGCCCAGGCGCCGCTCGAGACCGAGATCGGCATCGACCCGTTCGTGGCCGAGGTCGCCTGGTCGTGGCTCGTCGACGCGCTCGACATCCGCGGGGCCGCCTACACCGCGGCATCCGGCACCGCCACCAAGGTGCTCTCCACCGGTTTCGGCGAGCTCGCCGGGCAGGGCGACGCCGCGCAGCTCGAGCTGCGAGCCTCCTGGTCGCCCGTCGGCCCCGCGATCGGCGAGCAGGTCGAGGCGTGGTGCGACCTGCTGTGCATGCTCGCGGGGCTGCCCCCGACGTCCGACGCCGTGTCGCTGCTCCCCCACCGGCGGGCCGCCCGTGACTGACGCCCCGTCGACGGCCGACGAGCCCGCCGCCACGCTGCCGACCGCGGACGCGGACCACCCCGAGGTCGAGGTGATCGACACCCGCGAGGGCTACCTCGAGGCGGTCCGCAGCCTCGCCGCCGGCCACGGCCCCTTCGCGGTCGACGCGGAGCGGGCGTCGGGCTTCCGCTACTCGCAGCGGGCCTATCTCATCCAGGTGTTCCGGCGCGACGCAGGGGTGTTCCTCTTCGACCCGCCCGCGATCGGCTCCTTCGCCGAGCTCCAGGACGTCATGCGCGACGAGGAGTGGATCCTGCACGCCGCGAGCCAGGACCTCGCCTGCCTGCGCGAGGTCGGCCTCGACCCCGCCGCCGTCTTCGACACCGAGCTGGGCGCGCGCCTCGCCGGGATACCGCGGGTCGGGCTCGCGACGGTCGTCGAGGAGCTGCTCGGCATCCACCTCGCCAAGGCGCACTCCGCCGCCGACTGGTCGACGCGTCCGCTCCCGCAGGGCTGGCTCGTCTACGCCGCGCTCGACGTCGAGCTGCTGCCGGAGCTGCGCGATCGGATCGGGGAGCTCCTCGAGAGGGACGGCAAGGCCGAGATCGCGCGGCAGGAGTTCGCCGCGGTGCTCCGCAAGGAGCCCCCGGTGCGCCAGGAGCCCTGGCGCCGCCTCTCCGGGATGCATGCGCTGCGCTCGCCACGTCAACTCGCGATCGCGCGCGCGCTGTGGCTCGCCCGGGACGAGCTCGCCCGCGAGCTCGACTCCGCGCCCGGCCGCCTCGTCCCCGACCTCTCGCTCGTCGCCGTCGCGAAGGCCCAGCCCGCCGCCAAGCGCGAGCTCGCCGCCCTCAAGGAGTTCACGGGGCGCGCCAGCCGCCGGGAGCTCGACCGCTGGTGGGCGGCCGTCGAGGCGGGCACCGCCGATCCGACTCCGCCCAGCATGCGGGGCACGGGCGACGGCGTGCCGGCCCCGCGCGTCTGGGCCGACAAGAACCCGGAGGCCGACAGGCGCCTCAAGCGTGCCCGCCCCGCGCTCACCGCGCGCGCGGAGGCGCTCGGCATCCCCGTCGAGAACCTGCTCACCCCCGACACCCTGCGCCGCATCGCGTGGGCGCCCCCCGCCGAGATCACGCCCGCGTCGATCGCGGAGGCGCTCGCCTCCCTCGATGCGCGGCCGTGGCAGATCGAGGAGCTCTCGGGGCTCATCGCGGATGCCTTTGTCGAGGCGCGCCAAGCGCCCGCCACGGCAGACGGCGAGCGTTCGTAGCTTCCGTCGAACGATCCTGCGACCCGGACCGGCGCTGCCTAGGATCGAAGCGACATCCGGATGCGCTCTCGCGCGTCCGTCTCCCCCGAACTGTGGAGGCATCGTGGCCCACGCGCCCTCGACCCATCGCTCCGACGTCGTGTTCGTGGACGGGGTGCGCACCCCGTTCGGACGCGCCGGCGAGAAGGGCCAGTACTGGAACACCCGCGCCGACGACCTCATCGTCAAGGCCATGATCGGCCTGCTCGAGCGCAACCCGAACCTGCCGAAGGACCGCGTCGACGACGTCGCCATCGCCGCCACCACCCAGCAGGGCGACCAGGGCCTGACCCTCGGCCGCACCTCCGCGATCCTCGCCGGCCTCCCGCTCTCGGTGCCCGGCTACGCGATCGACCGCATGTGCGCGGGCGCCATGACGAGCGTCACGACGATCGCCGGTGCCATCGCCTTCGGTGCCTACGACATCGGCATCGCGGGCGGCGTCGAGCACATGGGCCGCCACCCCATGGGCTTCAACGCCGATCCGAACCCCCGCTTCCTGGCCGAGAAGCTCGTCTCGCCCGACTCGCTCAACATGGGCAACACGGCCGAGCGGCTGCACGACCGCTTCCCCCAGCTCACCAAGGAGCGCAGCGACCGCTTCGCCCTCGGCAGCCAGCAGAAGGTCGCCGCCGCCTACGCCGCCGGCAAGATCCAGCCCGACCTCATCCCGGTCGCGATCAAGAGCGAGACCGGGTGGGGCCTCGCCACCCAGGACGAGGGCATGCGCCCCGAGACCACCATGGAGGGCCTCGCGGGGCTCAAGACGCCCTTCCGTCCCCACGGCCGGGTGACGGCCGGCAACGCGTCCCCGCTCACCGACGGCGCGACGGTCTCGCTCATCGCGAGCGAGCAGGCCGCTCAGGAGCTCGGCCTGCCGGTCAAGATGCGAATGGTGTCGTTCGGCTTCGCGGGCGTCGAGCCCGAGGTCATGGGCATCGGCCCGATCCCCTCGACCGAGAAGGCGCTGCGCAAGGCGGGGCTGTCGATCGACGACATCGGCCTCTTCGAGCTCAACGAGGCCTTCGCGGTGCAGGTGCTGTCGTTCCTCGACCACTTCGGCATCGACGACGAGGATCCGCGCGTCAACCCCTGGGGCGGCGCGATCGCGATCGGCCACCCGCTCGCCTCCTCCGGCGTGCGCCTCATGATCCAGCTCGCCCGTCAGTTCGAGGAGCGCCCCGAGGTGCGCTACGGACTGACCGCCATGTGCGTGGGCCTCGGCCAGGGCGGGTCGGTCATCTGGGAGAACCCCCACTACAAGGGAGCGAAGTAACGCATGAGCAAGCTGCCCGACTACAGCGCGTCCGACTTCGCGAAGCTCGTCGCCCTCGACCCGGATGAGGTGGTCACGCACTCCTACGTGCGCGACATCCGCCTGGCGAGCGGCAAGACCCTCGCCCTGCTGACCCTCGACAACGGACGCGACCACACCCGTCCGAGCACCCTCGGCCCCGCCACGATGATGGAGCTCGGCGAGCGGCTCGACGAGCTCGCCGCGCGCGCCGCGGCGAAGGAGATCGACGCGGTCGCCGTGACCGGCAAGCAGTTCATCCTCGCCGCGGGCGCGGACCTCTCGAAGGTCGGCGAGATCCCGGACCGCGAGACCGGCCTCCTGATGGCGCAGCTCGGCCACAAGACGCTCGGCAAGCTGGGCGAGCTCGGCGTGCCGAGCTTCGTGTTCGTCAACGGCCTGGCCCTCGGCGGCGGCGTCGAGATCGCCCTCAACGCCGACTACCGCACGATCGACTCCTCGGTGCCGGCGCTCGCGCTGCCCGAGGTGTTCCTCGGCATCATCCCGGGCTGGGGCGGCGCGTGGCTGCTCCCGAACCTCATCGGCATCGAGAACGCCCTCGAGGTGATCATCTCGAACCCGCTGAAGAACAACAGGATGCTGAGGGGCCCGCAGGCCTTCGAGCTCGGCATCGCGGATGCCATGTTCGGCCCCGCGAACTTCCTCGAGGACTCGCTGAAGTGGGCGGATGGCGTGCTCACGGGTGCCATCAAGGTCAAGCGCAAGAACGAGCCGGGCAAGCTCGAGCGCCTCGCCAAGTGGGACGTCGCGATCGGCATCGCCGAGAAGACGCTCAAGAGCCGCATCGGCGAGGTCGCGAAGAGCCCCTACCGCGCGCTCGAGCTGCTCAAGGCGGCGAAGAGCACCGACAAGAGGACGGGCTTCCTCGCCGAGGACCAGGCGCTCGCCGATCTCATCGCCGGCGATCAGTTCCGCGCGTCGATCTACGCCTTCAATCTCGTGCAGAAGCGCGCGAAGAAGCCGGCGGGCGCGCCCGACAAGGAGCTCGCCCAGAACGTGACCAAGGTCGGCGTCATCGGCGCGGGCCTCATGGCATCCCAGTTCGCGCTGCTGTTCGTGCGCCGCCTGCAGGTGCCCGTCGTCATCACCGACCTCGACCAGGCGCGCGTCGACAAGGGCCTCGCCTACATCCGGGGCGAGGTCGACGAGCTGCTCGCCAAGGGCCGCATCGACTCCGACGAGGCGAACCGCCTGAAGGCGCTCGTGAGCGGCACGACCGACAAGGCCGACTTCGCCGACTGCGACTGGGTCATCGAGGCGGTCTTCGAGGAGCTCGGGATCAAGCAGGACGTGTTCGCGGAGGTCGAGCAGTACATCTCCCCCGAGGCGATCCTCGCCACCAACACCTCCTCGCTCTCGGTCGAGCAGATCGGCGCGAAGCTGAAGAACCCGGAGCGGCTCGTCGGCTTCCACTTCTTCAACCCCGTGGCGGTCATGCCGCTCATCGAGGTGGTGCGCACGCCGCAGACCACGGATGCCGCCCTCTCGACCGCGATGGTGACCGCCGCCAAGCTGCGCAAGAACGCCGTCATCACGAAGGACACCCCCGGCTTCGTCGTCAACCGGGTGCTCGCCAAGGTGCTCGGCGAGGCGATGCACGCCGTCGAGCAGGGATCCTCCTTCGAGGACGTCGTGGAGGCGGCGCGCCCGTTCGGGCTTCCGATGGACCCGTTCGTGCTGCTCGACCTCGTGGGCCTCACCGTCGGCGCCCACGTGCTCGACACCCACCACGCGGCGTTCCCGGAGCGCTTCTTCGCGAGCCCGGCGCTGCACGAGCTCGCGGAGCACGGCGCCATCTTCGAGAAGGATGCCAAGGGCAAGATCAAGGGCTACGACAAGAAGGCGCTCGAGATCGTGGCGAAGCACCGCCCGGCCGACGCCGTGGCGCTCACGCCCGAGCAGCTCCGCGACCGCCTCGAGACGGGCCTCGCCGACGAGATCCACCGGATGCTGGAGGACGGCGTCGTCGCGGCGCCCGAGGACATCGACCTCTGCATGATCCTCGGCGCGGGCTGGCCGTTCCAGATGGGCGGCGCGACCCCCTACCTCGACCGCGTTGGAGCGAGCGAGAAGGCGTTCGGCGACACCTTCCACCACCCGCCCATCCGCGGCGTGCAGTAGGCCCTCACCGCATCTGAGGCAGGCGCCCCGGAAGATAGGGAGATCTCCCGATCCGGGGCGCCTACCTCAGTCACGACGCTGGATGCATGGACATCCGCAGCGACTACCTTCACACGATCCTCCCGAGCGATGCCGAGCTGAGCGCGGCGGCGGAGCGCGCGCGCATCGCCGCCGAGAGCGCCGGCGTCGCCCCCGCGAGCACCCGCCGGACGGCCGCCGGACGCCTGCGCCACGCGGGCGCCGTCATCCGTCACGCGGTGGCGCACTGAGCACCGCCGCCGCTCCCGGCGACGTCGGACCCGGGTGGCACGATGGAGCCATGCGCGTCACGAGCTCCTCGCCGATGGTCGGCCGCGAGGCCGAGCTCGCGGAGCTCGAGGCGGCGTTCCTCGAGGCCTCGTCGGGCGAGCCTCGGATCGCGGTGATCGGCGGCGAGGCCGGCATCGGCAAGAGCCGCCTGCTCGAGGAGCTCCTCACCGCGGTGGACGGGCGGGCGGTCGTGACCCGGGGCCAGTGTGTCGAGTTCGGCGCGGTGGGTCTCCCCTATGCACCGCTCGCGGGCGTGTTCCGCGACCTCGTGCGCGCCTTCGGCGAGGATGCGGTGTTCGCCGCCGCCGCCGGAGCCGTGTCGACGCTGCGCTCGCTCGTCGAGGTGACGGCACCCGTCGAGCGCGACGAGCGCCTCGGCGTGGAGCGCCTCGACGAGGTCGTCACGACTGTGCTCGAACGGCTCTCCGACGAGCAGACGATCGTCGTCGCCATCGAGGACCTGCAGTGGGCGGACCCCGCCACCCTCGACGTGCTTCGCTTCCTCGCCCGGATGCTGCGCTCCGGCCGGCTGTTCGTCGTGCTGAGCTATCGCAGCGACGACCTGGGGCGCGGTCACCCGCTCCGCGGGCTGCTCGCGGAGCTCGAGCGCAACCGTCGCGCCTCCCGCATCCTGCTCGACCGGCTCGACGCCGCGGAGGTGCGCGCCCAGGCGTGCGGGATCCTGGGCGCCGATCCCGGCCACGACGAGATCCGCGCGCTCGTCGAGCGCAGCGAGGGCGTGCCGTTCTTCGTCGAGGAGCTGCTCGGGTGCGGACTCGACGGCGTGGCCGGCGAGGTTCCGGCGACGCTGCGTGAACTGCTGCTCGCGCGATACGAGACGCTCGCGGCCGAGCCGCAGCGGCTCGTGCGGGTGCTCGCGGCCGGCGGAGGCCGCGTCGAGCACGAGGTGCTCGCGGAAGTGGCGGCGCTCACCCCGGAACGCCTCGACGAGGCGCTGCGCGCCGCAGTCGATGCCGGAGTGATCGTTGTGGCGGGGCGGGGCTACGACTTCCGCCACGCACTCGTGCGCGAGGCGGTCTCCGACGAGCTGCTGCCGGGCGAGAGCGCGCGCGTGCACGGCGGCTATGCGCAGGCGCTCGAGGCGCACCCCGCCGACCCGGCACGCCGGGCGGCACGGGCCGTGCTCGTCTCCTCGCACTGGCTTCAGGCGCACGACCTCGACCGTGCCTTCGCCGCCTCGATCGAGGGCATGATGCTCAGTCGGTCCTCGTTCGCGCACGCGACCGCCGCGCAGCTCGGCGAACGGGCGCTCTCGCTGTGGGACCGCGTCGCCGACCCCTCCGCGGCCGGCATGACGCACGTCGAGCTCCTGTCGCTCGTCGCCCGCTCCTGGCGCAGCGCCGGCGAGCCGCATCGCGCGCTCGCGACCATCGACCAGGCGCTCGACGAGGTCGATCCCTCGGATGCGCCGATGCGCGCCCGCCTGTTGCGCGGCAAGGGCCTCATGATCGACGCGGAGGGCCGCGCAGACGCCCTCACCCTCTTCGAGCAGGCGCTCGCCCTCGTGGAGGCCGATGCCGATCCCGTGCTGCGTGCCGGCATCCTCTCAGAGGCGGCGAGCAAGTACATGGTCTCGGGCCAGTCGGAACGCGCGATCGCCGCGGCCACCGAGGCGCTCGCGCTCGCGCCGGCGTCGGCCAACCGCATCCGCTCGGTCGCCGCGAACGTGCGCGCGGGCACGCTCACACACCTCGGCCGCATCGCCGAGGGCGCCGAGGACTACGCACTCGCCCTCGCCGAGGCGCGCGGCGACCGTGACGCGATGCTCCGGTACCACGTCAACTACTCCGACACGCTCTACCTGCTCGGTCGCTTCCCGGAGTCGATGGAGGTCGCCCTCGCCGGCATCCGGATCGCCACCGAGGCCGGCGTCGCCCGCACCTCGGGCGCCATCCTCGCGCTCAATACGGTCGACCCGCTCTTCGCCCTCGGCGAGTGGGACCGCGCCGACGCGCTCATCGCCGACTCGCTCGACCTCGACCCGCCGGCGGTGTTCGGGGTCTACCTGCGGCGCGCGCGCATCCGCTCGATGTCCTGGCGCGGCGACCCCGCACGCGCCCGCGCCCTCTACCTCTCCTGGCAGCGCACGATGACCGAGCTCGCGTCGTTCGAGGATCAGGTGGCGGCGGGTCTCGCGCTCGACGTGGGTGAGGTGCTGCTGGCCCTCGGCGACCTCGACGGCGCCTGGGAGATGGCGGGGCGGCTGGTCATCCAGGATCGCCTGGGGTCACCGCCGTGGGAGCTGCCCGTCGCGCCGGTGGTCGCGCGCATCATCGCGCGCCGCCGCGAAGAGGCGAACGACCCCGGCCTCATGGCCGATGAGGAGCGGCGCCTCTGGGAGGTCGTCGCCCGCGACGACTGGCCCACGCGAGAGCTGTGGCGCGCGTTCACGGCCGCCGAGCTCGGCGGCCCGGGGCGCAGCGGCGACGACCCCGAGCTCTGGCGCGCCGCTCTGACGGCGATGGAGGCACCCGAGGCACCCGCACTGACCCGTCTCCAGGTGCTGTACGGGCTGGCGCGCTCTCTCGTGCGCACGCGTGACCGCGCGGCTGCCGCCGAGACGATCGCGCGGCTGCGCACCGACGCCGAGACGCTCGGCTCGGGCCTCCTCGTGCGCTGGGCCGATGAGCTGCGCGATGACGCGGGGCTCACGGCGCATGCCCCGGCCGCCTCCGAGCCCGATGAGCTGACGGCACGTGAACTGCAGGTGCTCGAGCTCATCGCCGAGGGTCTGAGCAACGGGCAGATCGGTGAGCGGCTCTACATCAGCCCCAAGACGGTGTCGGTGCATGTCTCGGCGATCCTGCGCAAGCTGGGCGCGGCCTCCCGCACGGAGGCCGCGCGCCTGCTGCTCGGCTCGACGCTCAGTGCATCGCCGGACGCGCCGCCAGCTCCTCGTCGCTGAGCTCCGGCTCGATGGGCTTGCGCACGAACAGCGCCGCCACGATCGCGAACAGCGACAGGATCGCTCCCCCGAGGAACGCGAGATGCATGCCCGCGATGAGCTCGGCCGGGGTCGCTGCCTCCGGGTTCGCGGCACCCGCGGATGCCGTGCCGACGGCCAGCAATGCGACGAACGCTGCAGTACCGGCGGCTCCGGCCACCTGCTGGATCGTGCCGATGGTGGCCGCTCCGTGCGAATACAGGTGAGGCGGGAGGGCTCCGGTCGCCGCCGTGAACACCGGCGTGAACAGGAAGCCGAGGGCGAGACTCAGCACGACGTGGGTGATGAGCACGAACCACAACGGGGTCGCGGTGCCGAAGAACGTCATCGCCCAGATCGCGGCGCTCATCACGACCGCTCCGGGGATCACGAGCGGCGCCGGGCCGAAGCGGTCGTAGAGCCGGCCGACCAGCGGGCCGAGCAGACCCATCGCGAGACCGCCGGGCAGCATCGTGAGGCCGATCGTGAGGGTGTCGATCGCGAGGCCGCGCTCGAGGTAGATCGGCAGCAGGATCACGACCCCGAACAGCACGGCCATCAGGATCACGAGGAAGAGGATCGAGACGGTGAAGGTGCGAGCTCGGAAGGTGCGGAGATCGAGCAGCGCCCGGTCCTGACGCTGCAGGCGCAGCTGACGCCAGACGAACAGTGCGAGCGCGACACCGCCGATGACGAGCGGGATCCACGACGGCAGCATGGCCTTGCCCTCCGCCGAGAGCCCGAGGTTGCTGAGACCGAACACGACGCCGCTGAAGCCGAACGCCGAGAGGATGACCGACGGCACGTCGAGCGGCACCTTGCGCGGCTCCGAGACGTTCGGCACCCGTGCGATGCCGACGAGGAGCATCACGAGCGCGAACGGCAGCATCACCCAGAACAGCCCGCGCCAGGCGGTGAACTGCAGGATGAGACCCGAGACCGCGGGGCCGATCGCCGGCGCGACCGACATCACGATCGAGATGCGGCCCATGATGCGCCCGCGATCGGACATCGGAACGAGGTTGAGCACCGTCGTCATGAGCAGCGGCATCATGATCGCGGTGCCGGATGCCTGCACGACCCGCCCCACCACGAGCACGCCGAAGCCCGGCGCGGTCGCCGCGACGAGCGTGCCGATGGAGAAGAGCGTCATCGCCGTGATGAACACGGGACGGGTGTTGAGCCGCTCGAGCAGGAAGCCCGTGACGGGGATCACCACGGCCATCGTCAGCGCGAACGCGGTCGTGAGCCACTGCCCCTCGCTCGGTGTGATCCGCAGATCGGTCATGATCTCGGGCACCGCGACGCTCATCGTGGTCTCGTTGAGGAACACGACGAAGACGGCGGCGAGCAGCAGGACGATCGCGACGCGGTTGCGTCGCGCGATCGCCGGGTCGGGCGCGCCGTTCGTGGCGGGCGTCTCGACGGCGTGATTCGTCACGGATCCTCCGGTGGTGGCATGGTGGCGGGCGATGGCCCGGATGTCACGAGATGTGAACGGCGTCCACATTAGCGGACACCACCGACACCGGAGCCGTGAGAAGGCTAACGACCGCGCTCGGAGTCGTATTCCCGCGCGTTCTCCTCGGGCAGCGGACGGGCGACGGGGATGCGGGTGCCCAGCACCTGCGCGACGATGTCGCGCGCGATCCGCTGATCGGTGAGACCCGCGTCCTCGAGGATCTGGTCACGCGAGGCGTGCTCCAGGAACTCGTCGGGCAGCCCGAGCTCGTCGACGGCCGTGTCGACCCCCGCGGCGCGCAGGTCCTGGCGGATGCGCGTGCCCACGCCGCCCACCCGGATGCCGTCCTCGATCGACACCACGAGACGGTGCTCGCGCGCCAGCTCGACGATGCTCGTCGGCACCGGGATCACCCAGCGAGGATCGACGACCGTAGCGCCGATGCCCTGCGCCGCCAGCCGCTCCGCGACGCGCATCGCCATGTCCGCCATGGGCCCGATCGCGACGAGCAGCACGTCGCGGTGCGGAGCCTCGCGCAGCACGTCGACGCCGTCCGGGGTGCGGCGCACCGCCTCGAACTCGTTGCCGACGGCGCCCTTCGAGAAGCGCAGCACGGTCGGGGCGTCGTCGACCGTCACCGCCTCCGCGAGCTCCTCGCGCAGCCGTGAGGCGTCCCGCGGGGCGGCGATGCGGATGCCCGGCACCACCTGCAGGATCGCGAGGTCCCACATCCCGTGGTGACTGGGGCCGTCGGGGCCTGTGACCCCCGCCCGGTCGAGCACGAAGGTGACGCCCGCGCGATGCAGCGCGACGTCCATGAGCACCTGGTCGAAGGCTCGGTTGACGAAGGTCGCGTAGAGCGCGACGACCGGATGCAGACCGCCGAAGGCGAGGCCCGCGGCGCTCGTCACGGCGTGCTGCTCGGCGATGCCCACGTCGAACACGCGGTCCGGGAACCGCTCGGCGAAACGGTGCAGGCCGGTGGGGCGCAGCATCGCGGCGGTGATGCCGACGAGTCGGGGATCGCGCTCGGCGAGGGCCAGGATCTCATCGGCGAACACCGACGTCCATGACGGCTTGCTGGGGTGCTCGAGCGGCTCCCCCGTCTCGGGGTCGATCTGACCGACGGCGTGGAACTGGTCGGCCACGTCCGCGAGGGCGGGCTCGTAGCCCCGGCCCTTCTGGGTGATGACGTGCACGATGACGGGTGCGTCGTACTCCTTCGCCTGGCGCAGCGCGGCCTCGAGCGAGCCGAGGTCGTGGCCGTCGACCGGGCCCAGGTACTTGATGTCGAGGTTGGAGTAGAGCGCCTCGTTGTTGGAGAAGCGCGCGAAGAAGCCGTGCACCGCGCCGCGAGTGCCGCGGTAGATCGCGCGTCCGGGCGCGCCGAAGAGGTCGAAGAAGCGCCGGCTCGAGACGTAGAGGGATCGATAGGCGCGACGGGTGCGCACCGTGTTCAGGAAACGCGCCATGCCGCCGATCGTGGGCGCGTAGGAGCGGCCGTTGTCGTTGACGATCATCACGAGGCGACGCGAGTTGTCGTCCGAGATGTTGTTGAGGGCCTCCCAGGTCATGCCGCCGGTGAGGGCACCGTCGCCGACGACCGCGACGACGTAGCGCTCGCTCTGCCCGGTCATCGAGAAGGCGCGCGCGATGCCGTCGGCCCAGCTGAGCGAGCTCGAGGCGTGCGAGCTCTCGACGACGTCGTGCTCGGACTCCGAGCGCTGCGGATAGCCCGCGACGCCGCCTCGCTCGCGCAGCCGAGAGAAGTCCTGCCGTCCCGTGAGCAGCTTGTGCACATAGCTCTGGTGCCCGGTGTCGAACACGATCGCGTCGCGCGGAGAGTCGAACACCCGGTGCATCGCGATCGTGAGCTCGACCACCCCGAGGTTCGGCCCCAGGTGCCCGCCCGTCTTCGACACCTCGCGCACCAGGAACTCGCGGATCTCGCCCGCGAGCTGCACGAGCTCGCCGCGGCTCAGCCGATCGAGGTCGCGCGGACCGTGGATCGTCTCGAGAATGCTCACGCGTTCGACCCTACGCCGCGGTCACCGACGCGAACCGGGAAATGTGCGTTGTTTCCGCACGCGGCGCACATCAAACCAGCGAGCGAAGCACGTACTGCAGGATGCCGCCGTTGCGGTAATAGTCGGCCTCACCGGGCGTGTCGATCCGCACCACCGCGTCGAACTCGACGGTCGGCTTGCCCAAGGGCGAGGACTCCGACGGCACCGCGGTGACGTGCACGGTCTTGGGCGTGGTGCCCTCGTTGAGCTGCTCGAGGCCCGTGATCGAGACGATCTCGGTGCCGTCGAGCCCGAGCGACTCCCAGCTCGACCCGGCCGGGAACTGCAGCGGCACGACGCCCATGCCGATGAGGTTCGAGCGGTGGATGCGCTCGAAGCTCTCGGCGATGACCGCCTTGACGCCCAGCAGGCTGGTGCCCTTCGCCGCCCAGTCGCGCGACGAGCCCGATCCGTACTCCTTGCCGCCGAACACGACGAGCGGGGTTCCCTCGGCCTGGTAGTTCATGCAGGCGTCGTAGATGAACGACTGCGGACCGCCGGGCTTCGTGAAGTCGCGCGTGTAGCCGCCCTCGACGACCTGGCCGTCGTTGACGGCCGCCACGAGCTGGTTCTTGAGGCGGATGTTGGCGAAGGTTCCGCGGATCATCACCTCGTGGTTGCCGCGGCGCGAGCCGAAGGAGTTGAAGTCCTTGCGGTCGACGCCGTGAGCCTCGAGGTACTCGGCCGCGGGGGTGCCGGGCTTGATCGAGCCGGCGGGGCTGATGTGGTCGGTCGTGACGGAGTCGCCGAGCGTCGCCATGACGCGGGCACCGGAGATGTCGGAGACCGGGGTCAGCTCCATGGTCATGCCGTCGAAGTACGGCGCCTTGCGCACGTACGTCGAGTCGCCATCCCACTCGAACACGGGGCCCGTGGGGGTGGGCAGGCTCGTCCAGCGCTCGTCGCCGTCGAACACCGTCGCGTACTGCTTGATGAACTGCTCGCGCGAGATCGAGGAGTCGATGATCTCCTGCACCTCGTCGGGCGAGGGCCAGATGTCCTTGAGGAAGACGTCGTTGCCTGCCGCGTCCTTGCCGAGCGCATCCGTCTCGAAGTCGAAGTTCATCGAGCCGGCGAGCGCGTAGGCCACCACGAGGGGCGGCGAGGCGAGGTAGTTCATCTTCACGTCGGGGCTGATGCGGCCCTCGAAGTTGCGGTTGCCCGAGAGCACCGCGGTGACGGCGAGGTCGTTCTCGTTGATCGCCGCCGACACCTCGTCGATGAGCGGGCCCGAGTTGCCGATGCAGATGGTGCAGCCGTAGCCCACGGTGTAGAAGTCGAGGCCCTCGAGCGCCTTGTCGAGGCCCGACTTCTCGTAATAGTCGGTGACGACCTTCGAGCCCGGGCCGAGCGTGGTCTTGACCCACGGCTTGCGCTTCAGTCCCTTGTCGAGGGCCTTCTTCGCGAGCAGGCCGGCCGCGATCATGACCGAGGGGTTCGAGGTGTTGGTGCAGGAGGTGATCGCCGCGAGGGTGACCGCGCCGTTGTCGAGGATGTAGCTCGTGCCCTCCGGCGTGGTGACCTTGACGGGCTTCGAGGCGCCGTCGGGGGCGCCGCTGTTGATGTGCACCTCGCGCGTCTCCGCCGCCTCCTCGCCGGGAACCGATCCGGGGTCGGATGCCGGGAAGGAGTGCTTCGACTCGAGGTCGACCAGGTCGTGGCTGGTCGACGGCGTCGCGTAGCTCAGGATGTCCTTCGCGAACTGGGACTTGGCCTCCGAGAGCAGGATGCGGTCCTGCGGGCGCTTCGGGCCGGCGATCGAAGGCACGACGGTGCCGAGGTCGAGCTCCATGTACTCGCTGTAGACCGGCTCGTGGGCGGCATCGTGCCACAGCGACTGGGCCTTGGCGTAGGCCTCGACCAGGGCCACCGACTGCTCGGAGCGGCCGGTGAGGCGCAGGTAGTCGAGGGTGACGTCGTCGACCGGGAAGATCGCGGCGGTCGAGCCGAACTCGGGCGACATGTTGCCGATCGTGGCGCGGTTGGCGAGCGGCACCGATGCGACGCCGGCGCCGTAGAACTCGACGAACTTGCCGACCACGCCGTGCTTGCGGAGCATGTCGGTGATCGTGAGCACGACGTCGGTCGCGGTGACCCCGGCCGGGATCTCGCCCGTGAGCTTGAAGCCGACGACGCGCGGGATCAGCATCGAGACGGGCTGGCCGAGCATCGCGGCCTCGGCCTCGATGCCGCCGACGCCCCAGCCCAGCACGCCCAGGCCGTTGACCATGGTGGTGTGCGAGTCGGTGCCGACCAGAGTGTCGGGGTACGCGCGCAGCACGCCGTCGACGGTGCGGTCGTAGACGACCTTGGCCAGGTGCTCGATGTTGACCTGGTGCACGATGCCGG
>JASLGG010000051.1 GCA_030150265.1 Protaetiibacter sp. | reverse complement strand
TTGCCCATCAGCATGTCGAAGGTCTCATCGGCCTTCACGGCGTCCTCGACGGTGACTTGCAGCATGGTGCGCGACTCCGGGTTCATCGTGGTCTCCCACAACTGCTCGGCATTCATCTCACCGAGACCCTTGTAGCGCTGGATCGCGTCGTCCTTGGGCAATTTCTTGCCGGCTTCCAGACCGATCTGGATCAGACCGTCGCGCTCGCGATCGGAATACGCGTATTCCGCGTCGTCCCGCGTCCACTTGATCTTGAACAGCGGTGGCTGGGCGAGATATACGTGCCCGGCTTCGATAAGCGGTCGCATGAACCGGAACAACAAGGTGAGTAGCAGCGTACGAATGTGCTGGCCATCGACGTCGGCATCGGCCATCAGCACAATCTTGTGATAGCGCAGCTTGGTGATGTCGAATTCCTCGTGAATACCGGTGCCAAGGGCAGTGATCAGCGCCTGCACCTCGGTGTTCTTCAGGACCCGGTCGATGCGCGCCTTCTCGACGTTGATGATCTTGCCGCGAATCGGCAAGATTGCCTGCGTCCGGGAGTCGCGGCCCGACTTCGCCGAACCGCCGGCGCTGTCGCCTTCGACGATGTAGACCTCGCACTCGGTCGGGTCGCCGGACTGGCAGTCGGCAAGCTTTCCGGGCAACGAGTTGGTGCCGAGCAGGCTCTTACGAGACAGGTCCCGTGCCTTGCGCGCAGCGATACGAGCTCGCGCCGCGAAGCTGGCCTTGACAAAGATTTCCTTGCCCTCGGTGGGGTTGCGGTCGAACCAGTCACGCAACCAGTCGTTGGTCGTCTTCTGGACGAACGACTTCGCCTCGGTGTTGCCGAGCTTGGTCTTGGTCTGGCCCTCGAACTGCGGCTCGCTGAGCTTGACCGAGATGACCGCCGTGAGCCCCTCGCGCACGTCGTCGCCGGAGAGGTTCTCGTCCTTCTCCTTGAGCAGGCCCTTCTCGCGCGCGTAGCGGTTCACGAGGGTCGTGAGCGCCGCGCGGAAGCCCTCCTCGTGCGTGCCGCCCTCGTGGGTGTTGATCGTGTTGGCGTAGGTGTGCACGCTCTCGGAGTAGGCGGTGGTCCACTGCATCGCGATCTCGAGCGAGATGCGCTTCTCCGGGGAGTCGCCGCCGCCCGAGACCTCCTCGGAGGAGAAGTCGATGATCTCGGGGTGGATCACCTCGGACTTCTTGGTGCTGTTGAGGTACTCGACGTAGTCGGCGAGACCGCGCTCGTAGAGGAACACCTCGGCACGCGGCCGGCCCTCGTCGTCGAGCTCGCGCTCGTCGGTGATGCGGATGCTGAGGCCCCGGTTGAGGAACGCCATCTGCTGGAAGCGGGTGCGGAGCGTCTCGTAGTCGAACTCGACGGTCTCGAAGATGTCGTCGTTCGGCCAGAAGGTGACCGTGGTGCCGGTGCTGTCGGACTTCGCGCCCTTCGCGAGCGGCGCATCCGGCACCCCGTCGTGGAACGACATGGTCCAGTGGAAGCCCTCGCGCTCGACGTCGACGGCGAGGCGGTGCGAGAGCGCGTTGACGACCGAGCTGCCGACGCCGTGCAGTCCGCCCGAGACGGCGTAGCCGCCGCCGCCGAACTTGCCGCCCGCGTGGAGGATGGTGAGCACGACCTCGACGGTGGACTTCTTCTCGACCGGGTGCTCGGCCACCGGGATGCCGCGGCCGTTGTCGTAGACCCGCACGCCGCCGTCGGCCAGGATCGTGACCCGGATGTCGTCGCAGTACCCGGCGAGAGCCTCGTCGACCGCGTTGTCGACGATCTCGTAGACGAGGTGGTGGAGGCCGCGCGGACCGGTCGACCCGATGTACATCCCGGGACGCTTGCGGACCGCTTCGAGACCCTCGAGAACCTGGATGGCTTCGGCGCCGTAGTTGTCCGGCGCGGGGCGCGAAGAGGGGGGATTCATGTAGGGCGGGGCTCCTGACGGTCGCTGCCGCTGTACCCTGAGAGGCGGGGCCGGCGGCCGTCTCCGATCCTACCTCAGCGACCCGCTGAAAGCTGCGAGAAATCGCCTCTGAGCGCCTTTTCTCCGCCCGGCGACCTCTTTTGCCGTCTCAGCCGTAAGTATCGCGCGGACCACGCCCTGGAATCGCGCGGGGGCCGCGTTTCCAGGAGGGGACGTCCGGGCCGAGGAAGCGGATCGACTCGATGCCCGCGGCCGGGTGCCGCTCCGCGATCCGCGCGAGCACCACGTTGCGCATCGAGCGCAGCTGCGCAGCCCAGGCCGTGGAGTCGCATCGCACGGTGAGCAGACCGTCCTCGACGGCCACCGGATCGGCGTGCGCGGCGACCTCCGCGCCGACCAGATCGGGCCAGGCGACCAGCAGCTCCGACTTCGACATCGCGGAGGTCCAGCCCATCGAGACCGTCAGGGCGTCGAGCACGGCGTCGATCCCCCGCGGATCGCGGCCGGCGCCGAAAGGCTTCGTGGTCTCGTCCTGTGCGAGACGGTCGCGGCGGCGGGCGTCGATCGAGCGCGCCGCCGGCGCGCCGAAGATCCTGCGGATGCGGCGGTAGACCGCGATGTGCTCGGGCTCGCGGTCCGTCATGCTCCGTCTCCCTCCGCGACGACCCGTCCGGCACGGATGCGGACGGTGTGCGCGGCGAGCGCGGGAGGAACATCCGACTCGACCGCCGCGGTGATGAGCACCTGCTCGTAGTCGCCGACCGCCTCGGCGAGGCGGCGACGACGGGCCTCGTCGAGCTCGGCGAACACATCGTCGAGGATGAGCACGGGATCGCCGGTCGGCGACTCGGCGCGGAGGAGCGCCGCGGATGCCAGGCGCAGCGCGAGCGCGAACGACCACGACTCGCCGTGACTCGCATACCCGCGCGCGGGGAGTCCGTTGAGCCGCAGCAGCAGGTCGTCGCGGTGGGGGCCCGAGAGGGTGAGCCCGCGGTCGAGATCGGAACGCCGGTTCCGGGCGAGCGCCGCGGTGAAGGCACTCGCCGCCTCGGCGTGGCCGATCTCGGTGCGGACCGTCTGCTCGCTCACCTCGGTCTCCTCGTCGGGGGCCGCGCCCAGGATCGAGAGCTCGCTCGCGAGCTCGGCCTCGTGGACCTCGCCGGCGACCGCGGCGTAGGCGGCGCCCACGAAGGGACGCAGTGCCGAGACCAGCGCGCCGCGCGCCTCGATGATCTCCGATCCGAGGTCCACCAGGCGCTCGTCCCACACGTCGAGCGTCGACAGCTGCGAGGCCGCGACCCGCGCGGCACGCGCCGACTTCAGGAGCGTGTTGCGCTGACGGAGCACGCGATCGTAGTCGGCGAGCACGCCCGACATCCGCGGGGTCAGCTGAACGAGGAGCTGATCCAGGAAGCGCCGGCGACCTGACGGCTCACCGCGGACGAGGGCCAGATCCTCCGGCGCGAAGAGCACGGCGTGCACGTGCCGGGGCAGATCGCGGGGCTTCGCGGGCGAACGGTTGAGCTGCGCGCGGTTGGCGCCCTGCCGGTTGAGCTGCAGCTCCACCAGCACCTGGCGCCCGGCGTGCTCGAGCCGCGCGCGGACGACCGCCGCATCCCGCCCCTGACGGATGAGCGCCTGATCCGACGACACCCGGTGCGAACCGAGGGTCGCGAGGTAGGCGATCGACTCCACCAGGTTCGTCTTGCCCTGCCCGTTGCTGCCGACGATGAGATTGGGCCCGGGCGCGAACGCGAGGGATGCGGTCTCGTAGTTGCGGAAGTCGGCGAGCTCGAGATGGGAGACGAACACGAACCGTCAGGCCTTGCGGACCGCGTGCCCGCCGAACTGCTTCCGGAGCGCCGCGACGGCCTTCATCGAGGGGGAGTCCTCCTGGCGGGACACGAAGCGGGCGAAGATCGACGCCGAGATGGTCGGCACCGGGACGGCGTTGTTGAGCGCCTCCTCCACGGTCCACCGGCCTTCACCCGAATCCTCGACGTAGCCCTCGATGTCGGTGAACTCCGGGTCCTCCTCGAGCGCCTTGACGAGGAGCTCGAGCAGCCAGCTGCGCACCACGGTGCCGCGCTGCCAGGCCTTGAAGACACCGGTGACGTCGTGGATGAGATCCTTCTTCGCCTCGAGCAGCTCGTATCCCTCGGCCCACGCCTGCATCAGGGCGTACTCGATGCCGTTGTGCACCATCTTGGCGTAGTGCCCCGCGCCCACGGCTCCGGCGTGGACGAACCCCTCGTCGCGAGGACCCTCGGGGCGGAGGGCGTCGAAGATCGGCATGGCGCGCTCGATATCGGCCGCGTCGCCGCCGGCCATGAGGCCGTAGCCGTTCTCGGCGCCCCAGATGCCGCCCGAGACACCGCAGTCCGCGTAGTGGATGCCCTTCTCCGCGAGCAGCGCGGCATGCGTCGCATCGTCGGTGAACTTCGAGTTGCCGCCGTCGATCACGAGGTCGCCGCTCTCGAGCACGGCGCCGAGGTCGGTGATGACCCCTGTCGTGACGGCGCCCGACGGCACCATGACCCATACGATGCGCGGAGCGGGGAGCGCCGCGACGAGACCGGCGAGGTCGGGCACGTCGGTGACCGCGGGATTGGGGTCGAAGCCGGTGACCTCGATGCCGGCCGCGCGCATCCGGATGCGCATGTTGTTGCCCATGCGTCCGAGTCCGACGAGTCCGATGTGCACGATGCCCTCGCTCTCTCGCACAGCGCGGCGATTGCTCCGCCGCGCGCAGCGCGGTCGATTTTCAGCGCAGCAGCAGGTTCGGCTGCAGCAGGTACTTGTAGCTGTCGGATCCCGGAGCCTCGCGCGAGGACTGGCTCGTGATGAGCACGGGACCCGGCTTGTTGGGGTTCTCGGTCTTCGTGAACGAGATGCGCACGAACTCCGAGTGCACGGCTCCCAGCCCGTCGAGCAGGAAGGACGGCTTGAGCGACACGACCGTGTCCTCGCCCACGAGGTGGGCGTCGATCGTCTCGGAGGCCTGCGCCTGCTCGGATCCGGCGGCCTCGAGCGTCAGTCCGTCGATCGAGAAGCTGAACCGCAGCGCCGCCTCGCGCTCGAGAACGAGCGACACGCGACGGGTGGCCTCGACGAGCTCTGCCGTGTTGAGCACGGCGTAGTTCTCCACCGACTCGGGGAACAGCCGCTTCACGGGAGGGAAATTGCCCTTGATGAGCAGCGAGGTGACGGTCTTCTTGTCGGCGCGGAACGCGATGAGCTCGCGATCGTCGCTCCGCACGATGGCGACGCCGATCGTGCCCGCGTGCGCGAAGGTCTTGCCGATCTCGGAGAGCGTGCGCGCCGGGACGAGGGCGGTCGTCCCCTCGGCGGAGGAGGTGCCCGAGTCCCAGTCGATCTCGCGGACCGCGACGCGGTAGCGGTCGGTCGCCACGAGCGAGAGGCTGTTCTCGCCCACCTCGAGCTGCACACCCGTGATCACCGGGGTCACGTCGTCGCGTGAGGCGGCCACCGCGACCTGGGCCACGGCATCCGCGAACTCCTCCGCGGGGAGAACGCCGGTCTGATCCTCCACCTGAGGGAGAGTCGGATACTCCTCGACCGGCATGCTGAGGAGCGTGAAGCGCGCGGAACCGCAGCTCACGAGGATCTTGCCGTCCTGCGTCTCGAAGACGACGGGGGCGTTCGGCAGCCGGCTCGCGATGTCGGCGAGCAGCCGGCCCGAGACGAGCGCCGTGCCCGGCTGATCGACCTCGGCCGTGATCTCGGTGCGACTCGACACCTCGTAGTCGAACGACGAGAGGGTGAGCGCGCCGTTCTCGGCATCGAGCAGCACGCCGCTGAGGATCGGCTGCGTCGTGCGCTGCGGCAGAAGCTTGACCGCGAACGACACCGCCTCGCTGAAGACGTCGCGATTCACCTGGAACTTCACGCGTCACTCCTGTCTTGGGGTCGAGAAGGTCGCACGGCTTGTGTCCCACGATCTTGGCACGGACTCCGCCTCCTCCGGTTATCGGGTCGAGAGTCGAAGAGTGAGAGAGGTAATCGTCTTAACGCCTGTGGGAACTGTGGACAAGTATCGATCGAGCCGCTGACGACGGGGAACTACACGCGTGCAAGATGTGGGCGGGCTGCGGATGAGAGCGGCGTGGAGGTCGGGAATCCGCGAGCGGCCGGATTTCCTGTCCACAGCGTCGCTCGGCGCGTTCCACAAGTCATCCGGAAGTTATCCACATGGTCTTCCACAGATTGTGCAACCGAGCGGTCTGGTCACGGACGGTAGCGCTGGTCCTGCTTGATGCGGGCGGTGAGCTCGGTCACCTGGTTGTAGATCGAGCGCCGTTCCTTCATGAGCTCGCTGATCTTCTTGTTGGCGTACATCACCGTGGTGTGGTCGCGATTGCCGAACAGCTGTCCGATCTTCGGCAGCGAGAGGCTCGTCATCTCGCGGCACAGGTACATCGCGATCTGGCGCGCGGTGGCCACGGCCTGCGAGCGCGAGGAGCCGTAGAGGTCGTCGACCGAGAGCTTGAAGTAGTCCGCGGTGTGATTGATGATGTCGACCGGCGAGATGACGTTGTCCTCGTCGAGCGTGATGAGGTCCTTGAGCACCGTCTGCACGAGCGCCAGGTCGACGGGCGTCTTGTTGAGGTTCGCGAACGCGGTCACGCGGATGAGGGTGCCCTCGAGCTCGCGGATGTTCGACGAGACCTTCGTCGCCATGTACTCGAGGATGTCCTCGGGCACCTGCAGCCGTTCCGACTGCGCCTTCTTGCGCAGGATCGCGATGCGGGTCTCGAGGTCGGGCGCCTGCACATCCGTGATGAGACCCCACTCGAAGCGCGACCGCATCCGGTCCTCGAACCCGGTGAGGTGCTTCGGCGCCAGGTCGCTCGTGATCACGACCTGCTTGTTGTGGTCGTGCAGCGTGTTGAAGGTGTGGAAGAAGGCCTCCTGGGTGGAGTCCTTGCCCTGCAGGAACTGGATGTCGTCGATCAGCAGGATGTCGATCTCGCGGTAGCGAGACTGGAAGACCGAGGCGCGGTTGTTCGCGATCGAGTTGATGAAGTCGTTGGTGAACTCCTCGGAGCTCACGTAGCGCACCCGGATGCCGGGGTAGAGGCTCTCGGCGTAGTGGCCGATCGCGTGCAGCAGGTGGGTCTTGCCGAGACCGGAGTCGCCGTAGATGAAGAGCGGGTTGTAGGCCTTGGCGGGCGCCTCGGCCACGGCCACGGCGGCCGCGTGGGCGAAGCGGTTGGAGCCGCCGATGACGAAGTTGTCGAAGTTGTACTTCGGGTTGAGGCGGGAGTCGCTGCGGCGTCCGATCTCGATCACGGGGGTGACGGGCTCACCCAGGGCTGGTGACTCCAGCGGGTCGTCGGCGATGGGCTGCATCGTCGGCTGGATGTCGGGATTCACCACGATCGCGAAGTTGACCACGTCGCCGTCGAGGTCGGCGAGCGCCTCCATGAGGGGGATCCGGATGCGCTGTTCGAGCATGCCGCGGGTGAGCTCGTTCGGCACCTCGAGGTAGATGGTTCCGGTGAGGACGCCCTTCGGCTCGACGAGATTGATGAAGCCGTGCAGCTGCGGCGTGATCCTGTCGTCGGTCGCGAGGCGCGCCTGGACGGCGGTCCACAGCTCGCGGGTGGGGTCCGCGGCGTCGGTCATCTGTCGTCTATCCCTCGGTTGTTATACACAGCTCTGTCCACAATGGGAGTGGATCACGCCCCGCGTCGTAGACGGCGAAAGGCTGGCGCGAGGATGACGACCACCTTAGTTGTGGACAGCCTCCTGTGGACAACCGTCTCTCGGCGGATGTGGAGAGAGCGACGCTATCCTGGGCCACGGTTTGACCGTTTCCGGTCGAGGCCCTATTTTTAACAGGTTGTCGGCACATCCTCGCCGACCCCGTTCTTTCCCGGTCGCCGCATACCGGGGCCAGGAGACATCACCATGAGCAAGCGAACCTTCCAGCCGAACAACCGGCGCCGCGCCAAGAAGCACGGCTTCCGCCTCCGGATGCGCACGCGCGCCGGTCGCGCGATCCTCGCGGCACGTCGTCGCAAGGGGCGCACCGAGCTCTCCGCGTAGTCGGCCGGCGTGCTGGCCAGGGCGAACCGAGTGGTCAAGCCCTCGGACTTCCGTGCGATCGTGCGCCGTGGGCGCCGAACCGCGACGGCCAGCACGCTCGTCTACCGGATCGCTCGCGATCCGTCCGACCCCGCCCGCTTCGGGTTCATCGTCGCCAAGACGGTGGGCAATGCCGTCGAGAGGAATCTCGTGCGGCGCCGGATGCGGGCGGTCTGTCGTTCGATCGTGGATGCGGGGGGACGCGGATCGGACGTGGTCGTCCGTGCGCTGCCCGGTTCCGCGCAGCGCGACTGGACGGCGCTCTCCTCCGAGCTGCACACCGTGCTCGACCCGGTGCTGATCCCCGCCGGCGCGACGTCATGAGACGGGCGGCCCTCTTCCTCTGGCTGCTGCCGAGGAACATCTGCGTCGCAATCCTTCGCGGATACCGCGCGGTCATCTCGCCGCTCTACGGCGATGTGTGCCGTTACTACCCCAGCTGCTCCGCCTACGCGATGGGCTCGATCCAGCAGCATGGCGTGATCAAGGGCGTCGCACTGGGGACCTGGCGTATCCTGCGCTGCCACCCCTGGGCGCGCGGCGGAATCGACGACGTCCCGGCATCCCGCCGGCACCACGACCACTATCACCTCACCCGGTTCGGCTTCGTCGCCGCGGGACACGGAAAGGGCTGACCAAGCCGTATGGACTTCTTCGGAACAATCCTCTGGCCCATCAAGTGGGTCATCGAGGCGATCCTCGTGGGCTTCCACTGGTTCCTCAGCGAGATCGGCATGGACCCCGCCGGCGGGCTCACCTGGGTGCTCTCGATCGTGGGTCTCGTGCTCGTGGTGCGTGCGGCGCTCGTCCCGGTGTTCGTGCGCCAGATCAAGAGTCAGCGCAAGATGCTCGAGGTCGCCCCGGAGCTCAAGAAGATCCAGGACAAGTACCGCGGCAAGAAGGACCAGTTCTCGCGCGAGGCGATGCAGCGCGAGACCATGGCTCTCTATCAGAAGGCCGGCACCAACCCGCTGTCGTCGTGCCTGCCTCTGCTGATCCAGATGCCGATCTTCTTCAGCCTGTTCTCGGTGCTGAACGAGGCACGCAACGACAAGGCCGGCGTCGGCCTCCTCACGCAGGAGCTCTCGGACAACTTCGGGCACGCCTCGCTCTTCGGGATCGCGCCGCTGAAGTTCAGCCTGGTCGACGCCTTCGAGAAGGGCAACGCCGCCGTCGCGATCATCGCGATCGTGATGATCCTGATCATGACGGCGTCGCAGTTCATCACGCAGCTGCAGATCATGTCGAAGAACCAGACGCCGGAGATGAAGGCGAGCCCGATGTACCGGCAGCAGCGGGTGCTGCTGTACATCCTGCCGTTCGTGTTCCTCTTCTCCGGGCTCGCGTTCCCGATCGGCGTGATGTTCTACTGGCTCACCTCGAACGTCTGGACGATGGTGCAGCAGTGGCTCGTCATCCGGAACATGCCGACGCCGGGCTCGGAGGCGGCGCTCGCCCGCGAGGCGCGCCTCGCCAAGCGCAACCGCGGACGGATGGCGGAGGACGCCGCCGCGCTCGCCGAGTCGGCCGAGCAGGAGCCGGAGAAGCCGGTCACGACGCAGCGTCAGCAGCCGGTCGGCAAGGCGCGGGCCAAGAAGCAGGGGGGACCCAAGAAGTGAGCGACGACATGGTCACCGGAACCGACGCGACGGTGGAGCCCAGCGAGCAGGAGCTCGTGGACGAAGGCGACATCGCGGCCGATTACATCGAGGAGCTCCTCGACATCGCGGACATCGACGGCGACATCGACATCGATGCCCGTGCGGGACGGTCGTATCTCTCGGTGACGGCCGCGACCGGCTCCAACCTCTCGCTGCTCTCGAAGCCCGAGACGGTGGGCGCCCTGCAGGAGCTCACGCGCCTTGCCGTTCAGGCCAAGACGGGACGCTTCTCGCGCCTGATCCTCGACATCGGCGGGTCGCGCGACGCGCGCGCCGGTGAGCTCACGGCGCTCGTGGACCACGCGATCTCCCGTATCGAGGAGGGTGCGGCGTCCGCATCGCTCCCGCCGATGACGAGCTACGAGCGCAAGCTCGTGCACGACATCGTGAGCGAGCGCGGCTACCACTCGGAGTCCGAGGGCGAGGGCCGCGACCGCCACACGGTGATCACCGCGCGCTGACGCGATGTTTCACGTGAAACATCAGGGGATGCCGTGACCGAGCTGGAGCAGGAGCCGCAGGTCGCGGCATCGCTGTTCGGGGACCGCATCGAGCTGGCCCGCCGGTTCACCGCCGACCTCGCGCGCGAGGGCGAGGTGCGCGGACTCATCGGGCCCCTCGAGCTTCCGCGACTCTGGTCCCGGCACGTGCTCAACTCCGTGCTCGTCGCGCCGCTGCTCGTGGCCGGCCGGGTGGGCGACATCGGAAGCGGTGCAGGGCTCCCCGGCCTCGTGCTCGCGATCGCTCGGCCGGATGCTCGACTCGTGCTCATCGAACCGATGGAGCGTCGCGTCGAGTGGCTGACCGAGGAGGCCGCCGCCCTCGGCCTCGACAATGTCGAGGTCGTGCGGGCTCGAGCCGAGGATGCTCGAGTCGGCGTGCCACTGGATCAGGTCACGGCTCGGGCCGTCTCCGCTCTCTCGAAGCTCCTGCCGATCGCAGCGCCGCTCCTGCGGCCGGGCGGTGAGTTCGTCTTCATGAAGGGCGCCCGGGTCGACGAGGAGGTGGCCGCCGCGGAGAAGGTGATCCGCAGGCTCGGCCTCCGCGACGTGACCACGCAGGTGCTGGGGGAGGGCGTCGTGCCCGAGCCGACCCGAGTCTTCCGGGCGACGCGACCCTGACCCGCGCCGCCCGATGTTTCACGTGAAACATCGGGGCTGGCTTCGATACGCGCCTCCGGCGCTACTCAACCAGCGGAAATCGCGCGTCGGCGGGCGGGTTGCCCGCCGCCGCGCGGCACCCCACTCGCTGGTCGAGTAGTCCGCGCAGCGGACGTATCGAGACCCCTCGCTACTCGTCGGGGGCGTGCTTCTCGAATCGCTTTCTGCTGAGTGCCGGCAGCAGGTGCTGCTCGCCGCGGATGAGCGCCTCGCGCTTTGCCCGAGACCAGCCTTGCACCTGCTTCTCGAGCGCGTACGCCTCACCCACGTTCTCGCACTCGTGCGCGAAGACGAGTTCGACGGGCATGCGTCGTCGGGTGTAGTCGCTCCCCCCTCCTGCAGCGTGCTGTTGCATCCTGAGGTCGAGGTCATGCGCCGAGCCGACGTAGTAGCTGCCGTCAGAACATCGGAGGATGTACATCGCGATCATGGGACGAGGATGGCAATCGTTCGGCGCGAGAGAAGACGTTCGCCCTTGAGCGGGTGAATTATCGGCATGGCGGCGCGTTGCGGAGGAGGGGCCCGTAGGCGGGTCTCGATACGCCCGCTGCGCGGGCTACTCGACCAGCGAGCGGGGGCGGCGGGGCGGGCGCCGAGTCGGCCGAGCCGGGCCGGCCGGGCGCCCCGATCATCGACACGCGATCCGCGTTGGTCGAGTAGCTCCGCAGGCGCGTATCGAAACCAGCCGCTCGACCCGACCCGACCGACCAGGCGGACCCCCGCCCGTCCACGGGCTGGTTTACAGTGGAGAGTCGCGGTCCGACGACCGCGATGTTTCACGTGAAACACCGAAAGGGATTCGTGTCCACCCCCAGTTCCTTCGACGCGTCGACGCCGCTCGCGCGCGAGGTCGCCGAGATCACGCGCCGCCGCATGGCCCTCGCGACCGAGGCGTTCCCCATTCCCGAGCACACCCGTGTCTTCACCGTGGCCAACCAGAAGGGCGGCGTCGGCAAGACCACGACGGCGGTGAACCTCGCTGCGGCCCTCGCCCAGGCCGGCGCTCGCGTGCTCGTCATCGACCTCGATCCCCAGGGGAACGCCTCCACCGCGCTCGGTGTCGAGCACCGGTCCGAGACCCCGAGCGTCTACGACGTCATCGTCAACGATGTGCCGATGAGGGACGTGGTCCAGTCGAGCCCGGAGTTCGAGGGTCTGGACTGCATCCCGGCGACCATCCACCTCGCGGGCGCCGAGATCGAGCTGGTCTCGATGGTCGCGCGCGAGCAGCGTCTGCGCTCCGCGCTCGAGACCTATGCGGCCGAGAGCGACGCGCCGCCGCACTACGTGTTCATCGACTGCCCGCCATCCCTCGGGCTTCTCACCATCAACGCCTTCGTCGCGGCACGCGAGGTGCTCATCCCGATCCAGTGCGAGTACTACGCGCTCGAGGGGCTGTCGCAGCTGCTCAACAACATCAAGCTCATCGAGCGGCACCTCAATCCCGAGCTCGCCGTCTCCACGATCCTGCTGACGATGTACGACTCGCGCACCAACCTCGCCCAACAGGTCGTGGAGGAGGTGCGCGAGCACTTCCCGAACGAGGTGCTCGACACCCTGATTCCGCGATCCGTCCGCATCTCGGAGGCACCGAGCTACGGGCAGAGCGTCATCAGCTACGACCTCAACTCGCCGGGTTCCCTGTCGTATCGCGAAGCGGCAGCCGAGATCGCCCGGCGCGGTGCGAAGAAGGAGGACAACTGATGGCCGCTCCCAAGCGCACCGGACTCGGTCGGGGCATCGGTGCCCTGATCCCCACCTCCGACGAGCACACCGAGCGGCCCGTCGACGTGTTCTTCCCCGCGTCCGACGAGGCGCCCGAGGGTCTCGTCGCCGTTCCGGGAGCGCGGCTCGCGAGCATCTCGCCCGACGACATCGTCCCCAACCCGCAGCAGCCCCGGCACGAGTTCCGTCAGGAGGAGCTCGACGAGCTCATCGTGTCGGTGCGCGAGTTCGGCGTGCTGCAGCCCATCGTCGTCCGCCCGCGTCCCGGTGCGCGTGCAGGGGAGCCCCAGTACGAGCTCATCATGGGGGAGCGGCGCCTCAGGGCGTCGAAGGCCGCCGGACTCGTCGCCATTCCCGCGGTCGTTCGCAACACCGACGACGACGCCATGTTGCGCGATGCGCTGCTCGAGAACCTCCACCGCGCCGAGCTCAACCCGCTCGAGGAGGCATCCGCCTACAAGCAGCTCCTCGAGGACTTCGGCATCACCCAGGAGCAGCTCGCCGAGCGGATCGGGCGGTCGCGTCCCCAGATCACCAACACCCTCCGGCTGCTCCGGCTGCCCCAGACGGTGCAGCGCAAAGTCGCCGCGGGAGTCCTCAGCGCCGGGCACGCCCGTGCCATCCTCTCGGTCGGCGACGAGGCCGCCATGGAGCGGCTGGCGGACAAAATCGTCAACGAGGAGCTCTCGGTGCGCGCCGCCGAGGCGGCGGCTGCGGTCGCCGAAGGCAAGCCGAAGAAGACGGCGAAGCCGGCCGCCGGCAAGCGGCAGGATCACCTCGCCGAGATCGCCGAGCGCCTGGGTGACCGGCTCGACACCCGCGTGAAGATCAGCCTCGGGGCGAGCAAGGGCACCATCGTCATCGACTTCGCGACGATCGGCGACCTCAACCGCATCCTCGCGGAGCTCGGCCAGGACCCGTTCGGCGGCTGACCTCTCCGGTCTCCTCTCGGCGGTCGGCTGGGTCGGCGGTGTCCCGCGACAACCATGTCGAGTCCTCGCGAGCGAGCAGCCATCCGGCTTGCCCTCGGTGAGGGTGCCCAGCTCACCCTCCCGCTGGTTGAGTAGCGCCGCAGGCGCGTATCGTAACCAGCACCGCCCGGGCATGGCTAACGGCAAAATCCCTGATCAGAAGTAACTTAAGGGTTCTGGCGGGCGTCGGCGGCGAGAGAGGCGTAGACCCAGCCGAGGTCGTGGCCCGCGGCTTCGAGCGCCTGGGGGAGCAGCGAGGTCTCGGTGAGTCCGGGCAGCACGTTCGCCTCGAGGAACCACGGCGTGCCGGAGCCGTCGACGATGAGGTCGACGCGCGAGATGTGGCGCATCCCGAGGGCGCGGTGCGCCGCGAGAGCCGTCTCGGCGGCGCGCTCGGCGACCTCCGGCGAGAGGCGCGCGGGCACGTAGAAGCGCGTCTCCCCGGCGTTGTAGCGCGCCTCGAAGCTGTACACGCCCGAGAGCGGCTCGATCTCCACCGCGGGGAGCGCCACCGGGCCGTCGCCGGTGTCGATGATGCCGACCGCGATCTCCGTGCCGCGGATGCACTGCTCCACGAGCGCCACGTCGCCGTAGGTGTAGGCGTCGACCATGGCGCGTGGCAGGTCGCCGCGGTCGGTGACGATCGTCACGCCCTGGGCCGAGCCGCCGCGGGCCGGCTTCACGACGAGCGGCACCGGCAGCTCGTCCGCGATCGCCTCGAACACCGCATCCGCCCCCAGCTCGCGGAAGGCGTCGCGGGGGAGGGCGATCGACCGCGGGGTCGGCACCCCGGCGCGCTCGACCACGGCCTTCGCGGCGGGCTTGTCCCAGGCGAGCCGCGCCGCGCCCGACCGCGATCCGACGAAGGGGATGCCGAGGAACTCGAGCAGGCTGCGCAGGGCGCCGTCCTCGCCGCTCGCGCCGTGCAGGGCCGGCCAGACGACATCCGGGCGGTGCTCGCGCAGGTAGGCGAGCAGCGCGGCATCCGGATCGCGCAGCTCCACGCGGGCGCCGTGGCCGGTGAGCGCGTCGGCGACGCGCCTCCCCGAGCGCAGCGACACGTCGCGCTCGTGCGAGATGCCGCCGGAGAGCACGACGATGTGGATGGGGTCGCTCACGGGAACCTCCGGATCAGCCGGCGAACGGCGGCAGGACGTCGCGCTCGACAGGAACCACCGGGAGCGGCGAGGTCTGCGAGAACTCGCCGAGCAGGGTCAGCTCGCCGTTCACGACGGTCGCGAGGCGGCGGATGCCCTCGCGGATGAAGTCGGGCTGCGGATAGCAGAACGAGAGCCGCATGTTGCGACGCCCGTTGCCATCCGCATAGAAGGCGGTTCCGGGCGTGTAGGCGACGAGCTCCTTGACCGCCCGGGGCAGCATCGCCTTCGAGTCGAGGTGCTCGGGCAGCGTGAGCCACACGTAGAAGCCGCCGTTCGGCACCGTCCAGCTCATGCTCGGCAAGTGCTCGGCGAGCGCGCCGAGCATCGCGTCGCGCCGTTCGCGGTAGACCCCGCGGAAGGTGTCGATCTGGCCACGCCAGTCGGCGGTCTCCATGTACTCGGAGATCACGATCTGCGAGAAGGAGGAGGGCGAGAGCACCGCGGCCTCGTTGGCGAGCACGAGCTTCTCGCGGATCGCGTGCGGTGCGATCGCCCAGCCGACCCGGAGCCCGGGAGCCAGCGTCTTCGAGAAGGTGCCGAGGTAGACCACGCCGTCGGAGTCGATCGAGCGGATCGCGGGCGGCGGCGCCTGGTCGAAGTACAGCAGCCCGTAGGGGTTGTCCTCGAGCACGAGGATCTCGCTCGAGCGAGCGATCTCGAGGATCTCCACCCGGCGCTCCCAGCTGAGGGTGACGCCCGTCGGGTTCTGGAAGCTCGGGATCGTGTAGAGGAACTTGATGCGCTTGCCGGCCGCCGTCACCGCCGCGATCGTCTCGCGCAGCGCCTGCGGGTTCATGCCCTGCTCGTCCATCGGCACGTGCACGATCTCCGCCTGGAAGGAGCGGAACACCGTGATGGCGGTGACGTAGCTCGGGCCCTCGGCGATCACGACGTCGCCCGGATCGAGGAAGAGCTTGGCGAGGAGCTCGAGCGCGTGCTGTGACCCCGTGGTGACGACGACGTCGTCCACCGAGCCGTGGATGCCCTCGAGCGCCATCACCTCGAGGATCTGCTCCCGCAGCCGGGGCGTTCCCTGCCCCGATCCGTACTGGAGCGCGACGGGGCCCTGCTCGTCGACCGCGCGCAGCACCGCGGTCTCGATGAGCTCGCGGGGGAGCGCTGACACGTAGGGCATGCCGCCGGCGAGCGAGACCACCTCGGGCCGGCTCGCGACGGCGAAGAGAGCTCGCACCTCGGATGCGGCGAGTCCGGCCGTGCGCTCGGCGTAGTGGCCGTACCACGGATCGAGGTTGGTGCCCTGGGTGTCCTGCATGACGTGTCCGTTCGATCGGTGCCTACCAGGGTAACCGCACGAACGACGCGGCCCCCGCTCCGACGGGGGAGCGGGGGCCGCGGAGAGCGAAGTGGCTCAGGCGAGGAACTCGGCGAGATCCGCCTCGAGCGCGGGCTTCGGCTTCGCGCCGACGACGCGCTTGACGACCTCGCCGTTCTGGAAGACGTACATCGACGGGATCGAGGTGATGCCGTACTTCATGGCGGTCTCGGGGTTGTCGTCGACGTCGAGCTTCACGATCGAGATCTTGTCGGCGTTCTCCTCGGCGATCTTGTCGAGGATGGGCGAGACGGCACGGCACGGGCCGCACCAGGTCGCCCAGAAGTCGACCATGATCGGCTTCTCGGAGGCGAGCACCTCATCTGCGAACGTGGCGTCGGTGACGGCCTTGGTGGACATGCGCGAATCCTTTCGGTGGGACTTTCGGTGGTGGAGGACGATCAGACGGCCAGCGGCACGGCCTTCGCCGCATCCGCGATCTCGGCCAGGTAGTGCTCGGCGTCGAGGGCCGCCACGACACCGGAGCCGGCGGCCGTCGCGGCCTGCTTGTAGGTGGGGTCGACCACGTCGCCCGCGGCGAAGACGCCCGGCAGGCTCGTGCGCGAGCTGCGGCCCTCGACCGCGATGGTGCCCTCGGGGGCGAGCTCGAGCTGTCCGTGCACGAGGTGGGTGCGCGGGTCGGCGCCGATCGCCACGAACAGGCCCTGCACGTCGAGGGTGGTCTCGCTGCCGTCGACGGTGTCGACGATCCCGATGCCCGCGACCTTCTCGTCGCCGTAGATGTGCGCGACCTCGCTGTTCCAGATCACCTGGATCTTGGGGTCGGCGAACGCGCGCTCCTGCATCGCGACGGAGGCGCGGAAGGAGTCGCGACGGTGCACGAGGTACACCACGTCGGCGAAGCGGGTGAGGAAGGTTGCCTCCTCGAGCGCCGAGTCGCCTCCGCCCACCACCGCGACCTTCTTCTGGCGGAAGAAGGCGCCGTCGCACGTGGCGCACCACGAGACCCCGTATCCGGAGAGGCGCGCCTCGTCGGCGAGACCCAGCTTGCGGTACGCGGAGCCCGTCGCGTAGATCACGGCCTGCGCCTCGTGCACCTCCCCCGAGCCGAGGGTGACGCGCTTGACCGGGCCGGCGAGCTCGAGCGACACCACGTCGTCGTAGACGATCTCCGCGCCGAAGCGCTCGGCCTGCTCCTGCATCCGCGTCATGAGGTCGGGGCCCATGATCCCCTCGGGGAAGCCGGGGAAGTTCTCCACCTCGGTGGTCTTCATGAGCTCGCCGCCGAACTCGACAGAGCTCGCGATGACGAGCGGCTGCAGGTTGGCGCGGGCCGCATAGATCGCGGCCGTGTAGCCGGCTGGGCCGGAGCCGATGATGATGAGCTGGCGCACCGAGGTTCTCCTGTCGACGGGTCGCGAAGTACAACACATCCTAGGTCGGCGGCATTCCTCGCCCCGGGCGCCCGGCGCGGTCAGCGACGGCCGATGACGCGGCGAAGCGGAGCGAGCCCGGCCCGGGCCTCGGGCACGCGCGCCGCGAGCAGGGCGAGCGCGTAGACGACGAGCACCGTGCCGCCCACCAGCACGATCGAGACGAACGCCGATCCGCGGCCGGCGACGGCGAACCCGCCCGAGAACCCGCCGAGCAGCGCGAGCACCCCCACCCCGGCCGCGATCGCGACGATCGCGGAGGCGAGGAAGAGCAGCAGCCGCGCGGCCACCCGCCGCCCGTCGATGCCGGAGAGCCTGCGGCGCAGCACGAGCGCGAGCAGGACGACCTGCACGATGCTCGCGAGCGTCGTGCATGCCGCGACCGCGACGCCGACGAGATCCGGCCGAGCCGGCGCCACCATGACCGCGACCATGATGAGGGCGCCCACCGCCGTCGCGCCCTGCACCAGCTGGATGAAGAAGGGCGTGCGGGTGTCGGCGAGGGAGAAGAAGGCGCGCTGCAGCACGAACATCGCCGAGAACGGCACGAGGCCGACGAGATAGGCGAGCAGCACCGACGAGATGCCCACGACGCTCGCGGGGTCGGCGTCGAAGAACGCCGCGAGGGGCATCGCGGCCGCGGCGACCGCCGCACCGCCGCCCACCACGAGCAGCAGGATGGTGCGCAGGCTGCTCGAGAGGTCGTCGCGCAGGCTGCCGAGGTCGCCGGCCCGGGCATGGGCGCTCATCCGGGTGAAGAACGGCGTCGCGACCGAGATCGTGAGGATCGAGTGCGGCAGCATGAACAGCAGCCACGCGATGTTGAGCACGGCGATGGAGGGGTCGTGCTTGCCCGCGAGGCTCGCGACGTTGGTCTGGACGGCGATCGACACCTGGGTGATGACGATCATGCCGAACGTCCAGCCCGCGGCGCGGCCCGTGGCGCCCAGTCCGACGCCTCGCCAGCGGAAGTCGGGCCGGAAGCGCAGCCCGGTGCGCGGCCAGAACGCGACGAGCACGAGAGCCTGCACGACGATGCCGAGGGTCGCGCCGCCGCCGAGCAGCGCGATCTGCCCTGTCGACCACTCCCCGGCGACGCGGTGGGCGGGATCGACGCCCCAGATCCCGGCGAAGACCAGCAGGGAGGAGATCATCACGACGTTGTTGGCGACGGGCGCCCAGGTGAACGGCCCGAACACGCCGCGCGCGTTGAGCACCTCGCCGAGCACGGCGTACAGCGCGTAGAAGAAGACCTGCGGGAGGCACCAGTACGCGAAGGCGATCGCGAGCGCGAAGCCGGATGCGCCGAGCGAGCCGTTCACAGCCGAGGTCGAGTAGAGCGCGATCAGCAGCGGTGCGCAGAGCGTCACGAGCGCACCGATGCCGAGCAGCGCCGTGGCGCTCAGGGTGAGCAGCTTGCTCACGAAGGCCTGGCCGCCGTCCGTGTGGGCGGCGGCGCGCACGATCTGGGGCACGATCACGGCGCTCGTGAGTCCCCCGGCGATGAGCGCGTAGATGTTGGTCGGCAGGGTGTTGGCGATCGAGAAGGCGTTGGCGGCGGGGTTCTGGACGCCGATGACCCAGACCAGGACCGCGGCGTTCACGAAGCCGAGCGCCCGCGACACGAGGGTGCCGGAGGCGATCATGGCGCTCGCGCGTCCGATGCGGTCGCGCGGCGCGGCCTCAGCCATCGCCCTCGGGGGCATCCGCGGGATGGGCGTGCGCTCGGCGCCGCGTGATCACGAGCCGTAGGAGACCTGCCGCGAACACCAGCGCGAGCACCACGAACACCGCGAGGGTTCCGATGCCCTCCCACTCCGCGCGCACCGTCACGCGTCCGTTCGAGGAGTCGATCGGCACCCCGCTCGGGCTCGTGAGCGTGATCTGCACGGTCGCGTCGCCGTTCGCGATCGCCTCGACCGGCAGCTGCGTGGTGCTGGTCGACTCGGGCTCGATGGTGAGCTCGACCGGGTCGCCCGCCCGAAGGATCGGGCTCAGGGGGTCGATGGCGACCTCCACCGTCACCGGGAGGCCGAGCGCGTTGCTCACCTGCACCTTGACGTTGGCGTTCCGGGCGAGCAGGGCCACGTCGCTGCCTCGCTCGATCCGCACCGAGGAGAGGATCTCGCCGGAGCGCGTGCGGAAGGCGTCGACCGCGTTCGCCCAGCCCGTGGCATCCGCCTCCCAGGAGAGCGAGTAGAGCGAGATGCGGGCGAGGCGACGCGGGTCGAGCAGCTGGGCCGGGTCCTGCAGCACGCTCGAGAAGTCGGTCTCCGAGCTCGCGTCGCGGGCGATCGCCGTGAACGCGGCATCGCGGTCCGCGGTCGCGGTGCCGTCGCCGAGCTGTGCGGGCACGGGGGTGGCGGTGAGGATGTCGCGGAGCGGCACGAGCTGCGCCGCGGCGCTCGCCTCGAGCCGGCCGATCGCATCCGCGAGGCCGGGAAGGCCCGCCGTGCGATCGTCGCCGAGGGCGAGCACGACCCCGCGGCCGGGGTGACCGGCCGTCTCGGCCGCGAGCGCCGCGTCGAGCGCATCGAGCGCGGCGGCGCGCACCGGCGGTGCGGCGGCGTCCGCCGCGGAGGTCAGCAGCTTCGAGAGCGTCGAGTCGGCCGCGATCCCCTGGATGCCATCGAGCGTCACGAGCGGGGACACCGGGTCGCCGACCGCCGCCGAGGAGACCAGCACGTCGGCGAAGCCCGCCGCCGCGAGTGCCGCGAGGTCGTCGTCGCCGAGCGCGCCGCTCGGCCAGGCGATGCGCGGGAGCGTCGAGGACCAGGCGAGCAGCTCCTCCGTCGTCGGATACGGGGGCTTCGCCGCGGGATCCGGCTCGGCGGTCGCGGAGGCGCCGGGCGTCTCGGCCGGTCCGCCGGAGAAGTCGTCGGGGTCGAGGGCGAAGTCGAAACCGGTGGGCTGCAGGGCGTCGAGCGTGCCGGTGCGCGCGGCGGCGGTCACGTCCGCGTCCGCGTAGGCGAGGAGGAAGACCTCGTTCGAGGTCGCCTGAAGACGCGCGAGCCACTGCGTCGCGGACGGCGGGGCCGAGGCGCCGAGCACCCGGATCGAGGCGAGGATCATCGGATCCAGTGCGATCGCGACGGGCGTGCCGGCGACGGCGTCGAGCTTGCGCGTCAGGATGCCGAACGATCCGGTCGTCTGCGCGAGGGTGTCGGCCGTGACGAGGCCCGTGGCGCCGGGCGGCAGCGTGAACGGCACCACGATCGCCGCCGAAACGGGCCCCGAGCCGGGGGTGAGCGCGACGCTCGCGGGTCGCGTCGAACCGCCCGGGGTGTCCCCGTCGACCGCGGCCGCGGCGGGGAGCGCGCTCGCCGCGACGCTCGCGCCGAGCAGCACGGCGACCAGCATCCGAGGGAGGCGGCGGGTCGTCAGCGGCACGGCGGAAGGCTCCCGATCCCCACGGACGACATGCCCCCGAGTCTAGACTCGACGGCTATGCAACCCGTCGCCGCCGCCGTGGAGCGCCTCGGGGCGCTCGCGGATTCACCGCGCATCCGCGCGCTCGCCGCCGCCTTCGCCGCGGCGGGGCAGGAGCTCGCGCTCGTGGGCGGTCCGGTGCGCGACGCCTTCCTCGGGCGGGAGGCGCACGACCTCGACTTCGCGAGCTCCGCGACGCCCGACGAGATCCTCCGGATCGTGACCCCGCTCGCCGACGCGCACTGGGACATCGGCCGCGCCTTCGGCACGATCGGCGCCCGCCTCGGCGAGCTGACCGTCGAGATCACCACCTACCGCGCCGACAGCTACGACGGCACGACCCGCAAGCCCGTCGTCGCGTTCGGCGACTCGCTCGAGGGCGATCTGCTGCGCCGCGACTTCACGGTCAACGCGATGGCGCTGCGGCTGCCGGGCAAGGTGCTCGTGGACCCCGCGGGCGGTCTCGAGGACCTGCTCGCCCGGCGTCTCCGCACCCCGATCGAGCCCGAGGTGTCGTTCGGCGACGACCCGCTCCGGATGATGCGGGGCGCCCGCTTCGCCGCCCAGCTGGGCTTCGCCCTGGACGAGGCGGCGCTCGCCGCGATCGAGGCGATGGCGGACCGCATCTCGATCGTGTCGGCGGAGCGGATCGGCGACGAGCTCCGCAAGCTCCTGCTCGCGGTTGATCCGGTGGCCGGCATCCGGGTGCTCGTCGACACCGGCCTCGCCGAGCAGGTGCTGCCGGAGATCCCGGCGCTCCGCCTCGAGATCGACGAGCACGCCCACCACAAGGACGTCTACGAGCACTCGCTCACGGCGCTGCGGCAGGCGATCGCGCTCGAGGCGTCCCGCGGCCACGCACCCGACCTCGTGCTGCGCCTCGCCGTGCTGCTGCACGACATCGGCAAGCCCGCGACCCGGCGCATCGAGCCCGGCGGCGCGGTGAGCTTCCACCACCACGACGTGCTCGGCGCCAAGCTCGCCGCCAAGCGCCTGCGCGAGCTGCGCTTCGACGGCGACACCGTCAAGGCGGTCGCGACGCTCGTGCGGCTGCACCTGCGCTTCTTCGGCTATGCCGACACGAGCTGGACGGACGCCGCGGTGCGCCGGTACGTGCGCGACGCGGGCGAGCAGCTCGAGCGGCTGCACATCCTCTCCCGTGCGGACGTGACGACCCGCAACCAGCGCAAGGCCGTGCGCCTCCAGCGCGCCTACGACGAGCTCGAGGCGCGCATCGCGGAGCTCGAGGCGGAGGAGGAGCTCGCCGCCATCCGCCCGGATCTCGACGGGGAGCGGATCATGGCGATCCTCGGCATCCGTCCGGGGCCCGAGGTCGGCGAGGCCTACCGGCACCTGCTCGAGCTCCGCCTCGACGAGGGGCCGCTCGGCGAGGCGGAGGCCGAGGGGCGGCTTCGCGCCTGGTGGGCGGCGCGGTCCTGAGCGCGTCGCCGAACATGTTGCGAGGCGACCTATCCAATCGTTTAGAGTCTTCGCATGACAAGCGAGGCGACGCGGTGGCTGGGTCGGCATCAGGGCAAGGACGCGCTGCGTGAGAAGGTGTGGGCGGCACTCTACGAGGCGGGCGCCGTCGACCACGACCCGCGTGGCAGCATCCCCGACTTCGACGGCGCGGACCGCGCCGCGGAGCTGCTCGCACAGCAGGACTTCTGGCGTGACGCAGCAGTTGTGAAGTGCACTCCGGATGCCTGCCAGGCGCCCATCCGGCTCCGTGCCCTGCAGGACGGGAAGCTGCTCTACATGGCCTATCCGCAGCTCAAGGTCTACCCCTGCTTCATCGAGCTCGAGGCGGAGGCGCTCGCGGCACGCGGCGTCTCGCTCGAGGAGGCCTCCACGATGGACGGTGCGATTGCTCATGGCCGTCCGGTGCCGTTCGAGGAGATGAAGCGCATCGACCTCGTCAACGTCGGCTCGGTCGCGGTCACGATCGCGGGCGGGCGCACGGGCAAGGGCGCCGGGTTCGCCGACCTCGAGCTCGCGCTGCTGCGCGACGCGGGCGCCGTCGTCAGCGGCACCGTCATCGCCTCGACGGTGCACCCGCTCAGCATCGTGCCCGACGAGGAGCTGCCGATGACGCCGACCGACTCCACGATCGACTGGGTCGTGACGGAGGAGGCCGCCTACCGGACGACGAGCCCGCGCGTCGAGGTGCGCGGCATCGACTGGCAGCTCGTACAGCCCGACCAGCTCGCCACCATCCCGATCCTGGCCCAGCTCGCGGCCGCCCGCGAGAGCGCCGACTGAGACCCACCGCACCACTGCACTCATCAGGAGAACACCATGAAGAAGAGATCACTGCTCGCCGCTGCGATCGCCACCGCAGCCGCGCTCGTGCTGAGCGCCTGCGCGACGACCGCCCCGGGCGGCAGCGGCGGCGATGACGCCGGCGACGGAATCCGCATCAAGTACGTCATCAACGGCACGCTCGGCGACAAGTCGTTCATCGACTCCGCCTACCGCGGCCTCACCGAGGCGGCCGACACGCTGGACTACACCGTCAAGACGGTCGAGCTCGGCTACGACGAGAGCACCTGGGAGTCGGGCCTGGCAGACGCCGCGGCGGGCGACGACTACGACATCCTGGTCGCCGGCTCGTACAGCATGTCCGACTACATCGGCCGCGTGGCCCCGCAGTACCCCGACAAGAAGTTCTGGGTCTACGACGCGCCGCCGGACTACACCGGCAAGGTCGGCTGCTCCAACCGCTGCGAGAACGTGTACTCGGTGACCTTCAAGCAGAACGAGGGCTCCTATCTCGTGGGCTACCTCGTGCAGCTCGAGCTCGCGGCGGGTGCGCTGCCCGGGGCCGAGGGCCTCACCAAGGCCGGTGTGATCGGCGGACAGGACATCCCCGTCATCAACGACTTCATCGCGGGCTTCACCAACGGCTTCGTCGACGCGGGCGGCAAGGCGGATGACGTCATCGTGCAGTACGTCGGCGGCGACAAGGCCTTCAACGACCCGGCGCGCGGCAAGGAGATCGCGACCGCGATGTTCGAGCAGGGCGCGGGCGTCGTCTGGGGTGTCGCGGGCGGATCGGGTGCGGGCGTCATGGAGGCCGCGGCCGATGCCGGACGCTACTCCGTGGGCGTCGACTCCGATCAGTACCAGACGATCGACGACGCGCAGCTGCGCGACACCATCCTGACCTCGATGGTCAAGAACGTCGACGCGGCCCTGCTCCGTGCCGCTCAGCTGCACCGGGACGGCACCCTCGTCTACGGCGCCGCCGAGAACGTCGGCATCGCCGAGGGCGGTGTCGCCCTCGCGACCGAGAACGAGAACTTCGCGAAGCTGGTCCCGGCCGACATCGCGGCGCAGCTGGAGAAGGCGGCCGAGGCCGTCAAGTCCGGCTCGGTCAAGGTCGCAACCGCGTTCTGACGTGACGCGAGACCGCACGACCGGATCGGCGGCGCCCCTCGAGGGTGCCGCCGATCCGGCGACTCCGCTGGTGACCTTCGCCGGCATCCGCAAGGAGTATCCCAACGGCGTCGTCGCCTGCGAATCGCTCTCCTTCGAGATCCGGCCGGGAACCGTGCACGCCGTCATCGGCGAGAACGGCGCCGGCAAATCGACCCTCATGAAGATGCTCTACGGCATGGAGCAGCCCAGCTCCGGCAGCATCCTCTTCGACGGCGAGCCGGTCTCGCTCGCTTCGCCCCAGTCGGCCATCGACCACGGCATCGGCATGGTCCACCAGGCGTTCATGACCGTGCCGAGCTTCACGATCGCCCAGAACGTCACCCTCGGGGCGGAGCCGCGCCGTCGCGGTCTCGTCGACCGGCGCCGCGCCGTCACGGAGGTGCGCGAGCTCGCCGAGCGCGTCCAGCTCGACATCGACCCGTCCGCGCGCGCCCAGGACGTCTCCGTCGGGATGCTTCAGCGGGCCGAGATCCTGAAGGCGCTCTACCGCGGCGCCCGCATCCTGATCCTCGACGAGCCCACCGCCGTGCTCACGCCGCAGGAGACCACCGAGCTGTTCCGTGCGCTGCGGGGATTCGCCGCATCGGGCCGCACCGTCATCTTCATCTCTCACAAGCTGCACGAGGTGCTCGCCCTCGCCGACGACATCACCGTCATGCGGGGCGGCCACCTGGTCGGGCAGACCACGCCCGGCGCGTCCGACGAGCTGGCCCTCGCGAGCCTCATGGTGGGCCGTTCGATCATGATCCAGGATCGGCACCCCGCCGTCTCGCCCGGCGAGGTCGCCCTCGAGACGACGGGCCTGAACTGCCTCAACGACCTCGGCCGGGCGGCATGCAGCGACATCGATCTCCAGGTGCGCACGGGCGAGATCGTGGGCATCGTGGGCGTTGAGGGCAACGGTCAGACCGAGCTCGTCGAGGCGATCGCGGGACTGCGCTCCCTGACCTCGGGCACGGTGCGCGTGAACGGCGTCGACATCACCGCCGCGAGCGTGCGGGCGCGGCGCGCGTCGGGACTGCACCACATCCCGGAGGACCGGATGAAGAACGGGGTGGCCCTTCCCGAGACGATCGAGGACAACCTCATCATCGACCGCTACGCCGGTCGGCAGCTGCGGCGGCTCGGCTTCCTCAGCCCGAGCCGCATCGCGGCCTTCGCCGAGGACCTCGTCGAGCGTTTCGGCGTCCGCGCCGCCGACAGCAAGGTGCCGGTCGGCTCGCTCTCCGGCGGCAACATCCAGAAGGTCATCGTGGCACGCGAGCTCGGCGACCGCACCCGGGTGCTGCTCGCGGCGCAGCCCACTCGCGGCGTCGACATCGGCGCCATGGAGTTCATCTACGCCGAGCTGCGCGCCGCACGGGATGCCGGATGCGCGATCCTGCTCGTCTCGGCCGACCTGGGAGAGGCCCGCACCCTCTCCGATCGCATCGTGGTCATCCGCAACGGCCGGATCGTGGCCCACTTCGACGACGTCGACGGGGTCACCGAGGAGGAGCTCGGCCTGCACATGCTCGGGGCCGTGCCGACCGAGGAGAGCGCATGACCACGACCGAGTCCGTCTCCGCGGTCCCGAGCGACGAGCGCGCCCGCGCCCGGGCCCGTGTGCGCGGGCAACGACGCAAGGACCTCGTCGCCTCCTTCGCGGCGATGATCGTGACGATCCTCATCGCCCTGGCGATCTGCTTCGTCATCCTGCTGATCGTCGGCAAGGATGCCGTGGCAGCGTACGAGTGGCTGCTGACCGGTCCGTTCTCGCGCAGCACCCGCATCGGCCGGGTGCTCATCGACACCACGACGCTCACCATCCTGGGGCTCTCGGTGGCGATCCCGTTCCGGGCCGGGCTCATGAGCCTCGGCGCCGAGGGGCAGCTCTACATGGGGGCGCTCGCGGCGGCTGTCGTGGCGCTCGCCTTCCCGATGCCTCCGGGCGTCGCGATCATCGTCCCGGTCATCGCAGCGATGATCGCGGGGGCGATCGTGGGCTTCGTGCCCGGCTGGATGAAGGCGACGTTCGGCGCCAACGAGCTCGTGTCGAGTCTCATGCTCAACACCGTTCTGGTGCGCGTCTACGGCTACGTGCTGACCACCTTCCTCACCGCTCAGGGCTCGACGAGCGTCGCCTCGCCCTACCTGCCGAGCGAGGCGCTCATCCCGACCTTCACCCAGCTGACCGGGGTGAGCTTCGACCAGGCGAACCTCGCGGTGCTGCTGGTGCCGATCCTCACGGTCGCGGTGTGGGCGATCCTCCGCCGCACGAGCCTCGGCTACGAGGTGCGGATGACCGGCAGCAATCGCCTCTTCGCGGGCTACGGGGGCATCTCGTCGCGCCGCGTCATCATGCTGTCGTTCGTCATCAGCGGGGCGATCGCCGGGATCGCGGGCGCCCACCTCGTGCAGGGCGTCAACGGTCGCGCACTGCTGACGCTCTCCGTCGGCACCGGGTTCACGGGCATCATGATCGCGATCCTCGCCCGCAACAACCCGATCGTGATCCCGTTCGCGGCGTTCTTCTACAGCTACCTCAAGATCGGCGGCGACGTCATGGAGCAGGAGCTCTCGGTCGGAACCGAGATCGTCAACGTCATCCAGGCGCTCATCGTGCTGCTGGTCACCTCGCAGTTCGTCATGAGCCTCGTGAGACGGCGACGACAACGGCGACTCGAGGCGGGAGCACACGCATGATCTGGGATGCGCTCTTCTCGACGCTGCTGCTCGCCGCAGTGCTGCGCGTCGCGACACCGCTGCTGCTCGCCGCGATGGGCGGCCTGATCTCCGAGACCGCCGGCGTGCCGAACATCACCCTGGAGGGCTCGATGCTGAGCGGCGCGTGCGCCGGCGCGCTGGTCGGAGGCTTCACGGGAAGCCCCTGGCTCGGCCTGCTCGCCGCCATCGCCGCCGGCGCGCTCATCGGCGTGCTGCTGGGCATCCTGCACCTCGAGTTCGGCGCCGACCCGATCATCGTCGGCATCGGGCTCAACCTGCTGGCGGGTGGCCTCACGATCTTCGTGGTCTACTCGCTGCTCGGCGACAAGTCGGGCACCTCGAGCCTCGGGCGCCACCAGCTGCCGACCCTCGAGGCGGGGCCCTTCGCGGGGGTCCCCTTCCTCGGCGACGTGCTGCTCGGCCAGCATGTGCTCACCTACGCGGCGTTCCTGGTGTGGGGCGCGGTGGCCTTCATGCTCGCCCGATCGGTGTTCGGCACCCACCTGCGGGCGATCGGGCAGAACCCGGTGGCGGCCGCGACGGCCGGGATCGACGTGAAGCGCCTGCAGTACGCCGCCGTCATCGTCTGCGGCGCGCTGGCCGGCACGGCCGGAGCCTTCCTGTCGATGGGGTACGTCTCCAACTTCCTCCGCGACATGACGGCGGGGCGCGGCTTCATCGCGCTCGCGGCGATCTTCCTCGGCGGGATGCGCCCGCTCGGCGTCGGCATCGCGGCGCTCGCCTTCGGGTTCTTCGAGGCGCTGTCGATCCGGCTCGGCAACCTCGACATCCCGAGCCAGCTGGTGCAGACGATCCCCTACATCGCCACGCTCGTCGGGCTCGGCTTCTTCGCCTGGCGCGAGACCAAGCGCGGCCGATCCGACCCGCTGCGGCCGCGGCGACGTCGCCGGGCGTCGCTCACCGGATCGCGCGCCGGCTCCGGCTGATTGCTCCTCAGCGCGGGCGTGCGGTGCCGCACCCGCAGCTGTCGCGCGGGATGAGCTCGCAGTCGAAGACGAGGTCGTCCTCGCCGCCGTCGAGCAGCAGGCCCACCGCCGCGGCGCCCATCGCCTCGAACGGCTCGGCGACCGTCGAGAGCTCGGGCACGCTCGTGCTCGCCTCGCGGACGCCGTCGAAGGCGAGCACCGCGATGTCGCCGGGCACGTCGATCCCCCGTTGCGCGAAGGCGTGCAGCGCGCCGAAGGCGAGCTCGTCCGTCGCCACCATCACGGCGGTCGGGCGCGGATGCGCGGCGTCCAGTCCGGCGCTCACGGCCCGGGAGGCGGACTGGCGGTCGTAGCCCGCAGCGCGCCAGAGCTGCCCGTCTGCGCCGGCCGAGGTGATCGCGTCCCGCCAGCCGAGCATCCTCTCGCCCACGGGACCGTCGTCGTTCGCGTGCGTCAGCAGCGCGATCCTGCGGTGACCGTGCTCGAGCAGGTGCTCGGTGGCGGAGCGCGCCCAGCCGCGGTCGTCGACGGTCACCAGCGGTCCCGACAGGCCGGGCGGTCGATGATGCAGGAACACCGCTCGCGTCGGCGAGCTCTCCAGCAGCGAGCGCAGGTCACGCGAGTCCCCGAGCCCCACCAGGATGATCCCGGCGGCGTCCTCGTCGAGCAGTCCCTCGAGCAGCGCCGACTCCTGCTCCGGGTCGAACCCGGAGCTGCCCGTGAGCGTCAGGTATCCGTGACGCATCGCGGCGGCCTGGACGGCGTCCGCGAAGGCGACGTAGAAGGGGTCCGCTGCGGCGGGCACCACGAGGCCGATGAACTGGCGGCTTCGCACCCGCAGGGCGCGCGCGGCGCGATTCGGGCGGTACCCCAGCTCGGCGATCGCGGCGAGCACGCGCGCTCGGGTGTCCGCGGCGACCGGCCTGTCGGTGCCGTTCACGACGTAGCTCACCACGGTCGTGGAGGTGCCCGCGATCCGGGCCACATCCGCGAGGGTGGGGCGCCTGGCCGGCGGTGTGGTCATCCATGTAAGATATCCAGGTTGCCCGCGTGCTCGCGCGCGTGGGCAGATGCATTCAACCCTCCTGCTGCAGACAGCCTGCAGCCGTTCTAGTCCGAAGGAGGTGGGTCAATGACGCATCAGTACGAGTTGATGGTGATTCTCGATCCCGAGATCGATGAGCGCACCGTCGCACCCAGCCTGGACAAGTTCCTCGGCGTCATCCGCAACGACGGGGGCACCATCGAGAACGTCGACATCTGGGGCCGTCGCCGCCTGGCGTACGAGATCGCGAAGAAGTCCGAGGGCATCTACGCCGTCGTCAACTTCACCGCCACGAGCGAGGCCACCCTCGAGCTCGACCGCCAGCTGAAGCTCTCCGAGGCCGTGCTGCGCACCAAGGTGCTCCGCGCCGAGGAGGCCGTCGCCCGCGCCGGCAAGCACGCCGAGGCCGAGGCGCAGAAGGCCGCCCGCAAGGCGGCCAAGGCCCCTGCCGAGAAGCCCGCCGCGAAGGCAGCGGCCGAGAAGGACGCCGAGTAGGCCATGGCCGGCGAGACGATCATCACGGTCGTGGGCAACCTCACGGCGGACCCCGAGCTGCGCTACACGCAGTCCGGGCTCGCCGTCGCGAACTTCACGATCGCGTCGACGCCGCGCACCTTCGATCGGGCGAGCAACGAGTGGAAGGACGGCGAGGCGCTGTTCCTCCGCGCGTCCTGCTGGCGTGAGTTCGCCGAGCACGTCGCCGGTTCGCTGACGAAGGGCAGCCGCGTCATCGCGACCGGCCGCCTCAAGCAGCGCTCCTACGACGACCGCGACGGCAACAAGCGCACCGCGATCGAGCTCGAGGTCGACGAGATCGGCCCGAGCCTCCGCTACGCGACCGCGCAGGTGACCCGTGCATCCGGCGGCGGCGGTGGCCGCTCGCAGGGCGCCGTCGCCGAGGAGCCGTGGGCGGCATCCGCTCCCGCCGACTCGGGCGACGTGTGGAACACCCCCGGCGGCTCCTACTCGGACGACACCCCGTTCTGATCCGCGGATCAGCACACACAAGCTAAGGAAGAAGCACAGCAATGGCTGGAAAGAGCAGCGGCGGCCAGGACCGCCGCAAGCGCAGCGCCAAGGGCGGCAAGAACGCCGCTCCGGCGAAGTCCATCAAGGTGGGCGTGATCGACTACAAGGACGTCGCGACCCTCCGCAAGTTCGTCTCGGAGCGCGGCAAGATCCGCGCCCGCCGCATCACCGGTGTCTCCGTGCAGGAGCAGCGTCTCATCGCCCGCGCCGTCAAGAACGCGCGCGAGATGGCGCTCCTCCCGTACGCGGGCTCGGGCCGCTAAGGGGGCCGGAATGTCGAAGCTCATCCTCACCTCGGAGGTGACCGGTCTCGGTTCGGCCGGTGACGTCGTCGAGGTCAAGAACGGCTACGCCCGCAACTACCTCATCCCGCAGGGCTTCGCCGTGGCGTGGAGCCGTGGCGGCGAGAAGCAGATCGAGCAGATCAAGGCGGCCCGCGCCGCCCGCGAGCTCGCCACCCTCGAAGAGGCCCAGGCGCTCAAGGCGAAGCTCGAGGCCGGGACGATCAAGCTGTCGGTCAAGGCCGGCCGCGAGGGCCGTCTGTTCGGCTCCGTCAAGACGGCGGATGTCGTCGCCGCGGTCGAGGCCGCCGGCCTCGGCACGCTCGACAAGCAGGCCATCGAGCTCGCGGCGCCCGTCAAGGCGACCGGGCGTCACGAGGCGTCGGTGCGTCTGCGCCAGGACGTCGTCGCGGCTCTGCAGCTGGACGTCGTCGCGGCCAAGTAGCTCGCGCGATCAGGTAGCGGCGCGCCCTTCGGGGTGCGCCGCTACTGCGTTTTCCGGGCTCCTGTCAAGGGGTCTCTCCACATGCACCCTGTGGAATCCAGGAACCCTCAACCGGAACTCTAAACATCTTTCTACACACAGGATGTGAAATAGAGAATCCCTGGTCAGGGCTGACATTAGCCACAAGGTCCGCAGCTTGTCCACGGATCTTTCCACACCTTCTTCACACGCTTCCCGGCGTTTCGCGCCGCTGTTCCACAGCTCTATCCACAGGCCTGCTTGAAGCCCTTTCGCGGGCTGCATACGGTGGCATCCGTCCCGGGGAACCCGGTGACCGTCCACCGCACATCGCACCGCGCTCCGTCCGCCGCCACGCCCGTCCGCGCCCCGCCGACGTCGGGGGCGGCACGTAGCCTCGGCTTCGGAAGGAGAGCTCGTGTCGATCGCGCACCTCGGTCTCGCACCCGACTCGGAGGACTCCCGGGGCGGCTGGCAGGGCGAGCGCACCCCGCCGCACGACCTGCTCGCCGAGCAGAGCGCGATCGGCGGCATGCTGCTGTCGAAGGATGCGGTGGCCGACGTGCTCGAGGCCGTGCGGTCGGTGGACTTCTACATCCCGAAGCACGAGATCATCTTCGACGCGATCCTCACGCTCTACTCGCACGGCGAGCCCACCGACGTCATCGCGGTCACGGACGAGCTGACCAAGACGGGCACGCTGCAGCGCGCGGGCGGCCCCGAGTACCTCCACACCCTCACCGGCCTCGTGCCCACCGCGGCCAACGCCGGCTACTACGCCACGATCGTCGCCGAGAAGGCCGTGCTGCGCCGCCTCGTCGAGGCGGGCACCCGCATCGTGCAGATGGGCTACGCGAGCGAGGGCGAGGTCACCGACCTCGTCAACAACGCGCAGGCCGAGATCTACGGCGTCGCGGGCGGCGTCGAGGCCGAGGACTACGTGCCCCTCGTGCAGGCCATCGAGGCCGCCACCGAGGAGATCGAGCACGCGAGCGGCCGCGACGGGCAGATGGTCGGCGTGCCGACCGGTTTCTCCGAGCTCGACGGCCTGACCAACGGGCTGCACCCCGGCCAGCTGATCCTCATCGCCGCGCGCCCCGCGCTCGGCAAGTCCACGCTCGCGCTCGACTTCGCCCGGGCGGCGGCGATCACCAACGACCTGCCCGCGATCTTCTTCTCGCTCGAGATGGGGCGCAGCGAGATCGCGATGCGCCTGCTGTCGGCCGAGTCGAACATCTTCCTGCAGAAGCTCCGCAAGGGCGACGTGCGCCCCGACGACTGGACGACCCTCGCCTCCACGCGCGGGCGCATCGCCGACGCGCCCCTCTACATCGACGACAGCCCCAACATGACGCTCGTCGAGATCCGCGCCAAGTGCCGGCGCCTCAAGCAGAAGGTGGGCCTCAAACTCATCGTCATCGACTACCTGCAGCTCATGACCTCCGGCAAGAAGGTCGAGAGCCGCCAACAGGAGGTGTCGGAGTTCTCCCGCGCCCTCAAGCTCCTCGCGAAGGAGCTCCAGGTGCCCGTGATCGCCCTCTCGCAGCTCAACCGTGGCCCCGAGCAGCGCGTCGACAAGCGCCCGGCGCTCTCGGACCTCCGCGAGTCGGGATCGCTCGAGCAGGATGCGGACATGGTGATCCTGCTTCACCGCGAGAGCGCCTACGAGAAGGAGAGCTCGCGCCCCGGCGAGGCCGATCTCATCATCGCGAAGCACCGCAACGGCCCCACGGGCACCGTGACGGTCGCCTTCCAGGGCGCCTTCTCGCGCTTCGCCGACATGGCGCCCGCCTGAGCGGCGAGGTGTCCGACGGTCGCCTCGGTTCACCGATGGTATAACCGGTTATACTTCCTCCATGAAGACGGCGGTATCTCTCCCCGACAGAGATTTCGAGCGCTTCGAGCGCGTCGCCGCGCGGCACGGCATGAACCGCTCGGAGTTCTTCCGGCTGGCCGGGCAGAAGCTCGCCGACGAGCTCGAAGGCGAAGCAGAGCTCACGGCACTCGCGAACGCCGTGATCGCACGCACCGGTCAGCCGATCCTCGAGCCGCTCTTCGTCACGGAGTCGGAGCGCGTGGTGCGCGAGGGATCCGAGTGGTGATCGCCCACGGCGACGTCGTATGGGTCGACTTCGGCGTGCCGCGAGGATCGGAGCCCGCGAAGGTGCGCCCGGCCATCGTGTTGCAGGAGGACTGGCTGCTCGCCGCGCGGATCGCGACGGTGCTCGTCGTCCCGCTCACCTCGAATGTCGAGCTCGAGGCGTTCCCAGGCAACGTGCTCGTCCCCCGCGAGGCCTCGGGTCTCGACAAGGACTCGGTCGCCGTGGTGTCGCAGCTCGGCCCGGTCAGCCGGGAGTACCTCGATCCGTACCCAGCCGGGCATCTCCCGGGCCACCTGATCACGAGGATCGGTGCGGGCGTCCGTCTCGCCACGGGTATCTGAGAGTCGGGCAGCGCCTCGCGGGCGTCGAGAGCGGATGCGGCACCTCGGCCGCCGCCGATCAGCGGAAGCGCAGACGCAGCAGCGGCTCCGCCGGCCGCACCGTGGCGATCGCGTCGACCAGCCGCGGATAGTCGGGGAACGGATCCGCCGCCCCCTCGGAGGCGGGCGCGGCGCCCAGCGACCACGACATCCGGGAACCGTCGCGGCGCACCGCGATGAGCTCGCGCGGGGCGCCGGTGAAGTTCGGCGGCAGCAGCTCGACCCGGTCGAGCTCGGCGATCTGCGCGGTCCAGCCGTCGACCGAGAGGAACGTCGGGCTGACCTCGATGCGCTGCGGCACGCGCCCCGAGCGCGCTCGGCCGGTGAACGCCACCGCGAGGGCGAGTCCGCCGAGCACGAGGCCGAGCACGCCCATCACGATGAGGCCCTCGACCTCCGGGACGAGCACGGCACCCGTCAGCGTCGCGACGGCGACGACGCCGAGCGCGATCACGCTCACGAGCCGCGCGCCGCCGAGCCGCGCGGGACGCGGAGGCTCCACCACGAGCGGGGTGAACATCCGCTCGGCGCTCGCCGCCTCGGCGACGGCGGCCGCCTGCTCGCTCGCGGGGTTGCCGTAGCCGAGGTTGTGCAGGATCTCGTCGAAGGTGCCGGCCGAGAAGCCGGGCATCGAGATGGTGCGGGTGCCCTCCGGCGAGGTCACGACGAGGGAGCGGTCGGTGCCGGACGGCACGCCATTCGTGCGGTTGCGCGTGACCTGGGCGGTGAAGCGTGCCTGGTCGAGGCGCCAGCTGCGCGGCCGGCGGAGCCCCTCGCGGATGCTCACGGCGCCGTCGCGGATGTCGATCACCCGCAGTCCGGAGTGGGCGCCGAGCACGAGGCCGAGCGCCGCACCGACGACGGCGCCGATCACCGGCAGGCCGCTGCGGGTGATCGCGACCCCGAGCGGGATGCTGAACTGTCTCACGAGGAACGGGATCATCAGCACGACGACGGCGACGACGAGGGCCGTGAGGAGCATGCGGAGGACGAGCGAGACGAGCGACGAGCGGTAGTGACGTGGTGGCACGGGAACGAGTATCCCCCAAAGCGGGGGGTGCCCGAGCACCCGCGGTCTCCGGCGGCTGACGCGGACGAGCCGGCGGCGTCCGAACGTAGGATAGGCAGGTGCCCGCCGAAGCCCCATCCGCTCTCGGAGCGCCGGATACCTGGATCGCTCCGCTCGCTCGCGCGATCCCCGCGCTCGCTCTGGGACTCGTCGTCACCTTCAGCCAGGACCACTCGGCGCCGCTCGGCCTGGTCGCCTTCGGCGTCTTCGCCGTCGTGACCGCCGCCGTGCTGCTCGCCTCGGGCCTGCGCGCCGACCGGCCGGTGCGCGGCCTGGTGCTCGCGCAGGGCGTCGTCACCGCGGTCGCCGGCATCGCTGCCCTCGTGCTGCCGTCCGGCGGCATCGGCTACCTGGTCGCGGTCGTGAGCGCGTGGGCGATCCTCGCGGGAGCGCTCGAGACGGTGAACGGCATCCGGTTCCGCCGCACCCGTCCGGCCGCTCGCGACTGGACGCTGACCGGCGCGCTCACGGTGCTGCTCGGCGTCGTGTTCCTACTCGTGCCGCAGGGGCTCGCCGAGCGCTACGGCTTCGAGGAGAAGGGCGAGACGATCACCGGGATGCTGACGGCCGACATCGTGCTCGTGGGGGTCCTCGGGGCCTGGGCGATCGTGGTCGGCGTGCAGCTCGCGATCGCCGCGGTCACGCTGCGCTCGCCGCGCAGCGCGCGCATGGAGGCTCACGCATGAACCCCCCCGAGAACCCGTCGACCCCCTCGCGCCGCGAGCGCATGCGGCCCGCCGAGCTGCTCGGCATGGCCGCGGTGTTCGGCGTCTTCGTCGGCCTGTTCGTGTTCATGGGCTCGCGCGAGTGGCAGCTCGCTCTCGTCATGGCGGGCGTCGCGTTCATCGTCTCGCTCGTGATCCTCGCGACGCTGCTCATCGCGGTGGGACCCAAGCCCGACGAGCACCGCGTCGACCCGGTCGACCCGGATGCGCCGAGCGGCAGCGCCGGCTCGGTGCACCGCGACCCGCATCGGGGCTGAGCCGCGCGGACGAAACGGGGTCGTCCGGACATGTGGGAGTAGACGCTCACCACGAGGAGGACCCCATGACCGACATCGATCCGTTCGACCTGCTGCTCGACAGCTCCGCTCCGCGCACCTCGCCGCGCACGCCGGAGCTGCGCGAGGAGCTCACCCGCATGGTGGTCGCCTCGAGCGAGCGTCGCGCTCCCCGACCCCGCCGCCGCGTCGCGATCGGTGCAGGCGTCGCGACGATGGCACTGCTGGCGAGCGCCGGCACCGCAGCCGCGAGCGGTCTCATCGAATGGAAGCCGTGGGCGCAGGATCCGGATGTCGTGTACGGCTACACGCTGCCGAGCGGCGAGGGGTGCGAGCTGCGGATCGCCTACGACGACGAGGCGGCGGGGAAGGTCGCCCGCGAGATCGCGGCGGAGACCGACCTCGCCTCCGTGATCGACGTCGAGGCGCAGGTCCGCGCGTTCCGGAGCATGCCGACGATCGGCAGCGACGAGTTCGGCAACAGCTGGGATGCCGGCTACGGCACCGAGTTCTATCCGGGCATCGACGAGGAGTATGACAGGGCCGTGCAGTTCGCCGTCGACGGCTATCTGTTCGAGGAGCTCACCGCCCGCGGGGTCGCGCGCGATGCGGCCGGGGCGACCCTCGCCTCCACCTGCTCGATCGGTTTCGCCGGTGCCCGCTGACGCCGCCGCCGAGCGGCTGAGCGAGGAGCTCGCCGCGAACGCGCCGGATCTGCTGGCCTACTTCGAGCGCCGGGTCGCGCCTCACGATGCCGCCGACCTGCTCGCCGAGGTCATGCTCACCGCCTGGCGCCGCGTGCGGGAGCTGCCTGCAGACCCGGAGCGGGCGCGGATGTGGCTCTTCATCACCGCGCGGAACGTGCTCGCCAACGCCGAGCGGGGGGAGCGGCGACGCTGGCGGCTGGCCAACCGGCTGCGGCTGCTGCTCGGCACGCCCTCGGCGCCGGATGCCGCCGAGGGTGCCGAGGTCCGCGACGCGATCGCTCGGCTCGCACCGGACGCCGCCGAGCTCATCCGTCTCGTGCACTGGGATGGGCTGTCGCTCGCGGAGGCCGCCGAGGTCATCGGCATCCCGGCGTCCACGGCGCGCGGGCGTTACCAGCGCGCTAAGGCGGAGCTGCGCGAGGCGCTCGCGGTGTTGCCCGGGCGGTAGGCGCGGGCGGAGAAGCGCGCAGGCGGCGGGAGTTGTTGCTCCCGCCGCCTGTCACGTTCGCCGCCCGGTGGGGTGACTGCTCCCGCCGCTGGTGCGGTTGCTCCCGCCGCTGGGTGAGGGCCGGGGGCGGGGCCGGGAGCAAGGGCCGGGCGGGTCCGCGCTCAGCCCAGGTGGTCGACGAGCTCGGAGGCGAGGCCGGTGTAGCCGGCGGGGGTGAGGGCGAGCAGGCGCTGCTTCGCCGCGTCGCCGATGTCGAGGCCCCGGATGAATTCGGCCAGGTCGGCCTGCGTCGCGCGCTTGCCGCGGGTCAGCTCCTTCAGCAGCGCGTAGGGGTCGGCGATCGACGAGCGGCCGGCCGTCACCTCGGCACGGATGACCGTCTGGATCGCCTCGCCGAGCACCTCCCAGTTGGCGTCGAGGTCGGCGGCCAGCGCATCCGGGTTGACGGCGATCTCGCCGAGGCCCTTCAGCAGGTTGTCGAGGGCGAGCAGGGAGTGCCCGAGGGCGACGCCGATGTTGCGCTGCGTGGTCGAGTCGGTGAGGTCGCGCTGCAGTCGGCTCGTGGTGAGCGTCGCCGCGAGGGCGTCGAGCAGCGCGCTCGAGAGCTCGAGGTTCGCCTCCGCGTTCTCGAAGCGGATCGGGTTGATCTTGTGCGGCATGGTGGACGAGCCGGTGGCGCCGGGCTGCGGGATCTGCGTGAGGTACCCCATCGAGATGTAGGTCCAGACATCCGTCGCCAGGTTGTGCAGGATGCGGTTCGCGTGCGCGATGCGGCCGTACAGCTCGGCCTGGCCGTCGTGCGACTCGATCTGGGTGGTGAGCGGGTTCCAGCTGAGGCCGAGGCTCTCGACGAATTCGCGTGACAGGGCCGGCCAGTCGGCATCCGGGTCGGCGGCGAGGTGCGCCGAGAAGGTTCCGGTCGCGCCCGAGAACTTGGCCGGGAACTCCACCGCGAGGATGCGCGCGCGCTGGCGCTGCAGGCGGTGCACGACGACGGCGAGCTCCTTGCCGAAGGTCGTCGGCGTGGCGGGCTGGCCGTGGGTGTGCGCGAGCATCGGCTGCGCGCGGTGCTCGAGGGCGAGGGCGCGCAGCTTCTCGAGCACGGCATCGAAGCGCGGCAGCCACACCTCGTGGAGTGCGGCGCGCAGCGTGATGCCGTAGGAGAGGTTGTTGACGTCCTCGCTCGTGCAGGCGAAGTGCGTGAGCTCGGCGAGGCGGTCGAGACCCTGGGCGGTGAGCGCGCCGCGCACGAGGTACTCGACGGCCTTCACGTCGTGGCGCGTGGTCGCCTCGAGGCGGGCGAGCTCGTCGATCTCGGGCTGGCCGAAGCCGGCGGCCCATGCGCGGAGAGCCGTGGCGGTGGCCGCATCGACGGGCTCGGAGCCGAACATCCGCCGGTCCGCGAGGAACAGCAGCCACTCCACCTCGACGTGCACGCGGGCGCGGTTGAGGCCCGCCTCCGAGAGGTGGTCGCCGAGGCCCTCGACGGAGGCGCGGTAGCGGCCGTCGAGCGGGCTCAGGGGCTGAGGGGGAAGCGGACTCATGGGACTCCCTGTCGGATGGCGGGTTCGAGCTGCCGGAAGAGCGCGCGACACGCGTGCTCGATCGCGGCGAGCACGGTGTCGAACATCGCGGCGTCCGAATAGTACGGATCCGGCACGTCCATCGTGCCCGATGCGTCCGGGTCGAAGCTCATCAGCAGCTGTACCTTGCTCCGATCCGCGTCGCTCGGGGCCCACTCGGTGAGGACGCGCTCGTGCCCCCGGTCGAAGGCGACGACGAGGTCGAGCTCGGGGAACCAGGCGGGGTCGAACTGGCGCGCGCGGTGGAGCCCCGCGTCGTAGCCGCTCGCCTCGAGGGCGGCGATGGTGCGGGGGTCGGCGTGCTCGCCGACGTGCCAGTCGCCGGTCGCGGCGGAGGTGACCGACACGGACGCGGCGTACCCCTTCGCGGTGACGATGCTGCGCATGATCGCCTCGGCCATGGGCGAGCGGCAGATGTTGCCGGTGCAGACGAAGCAGATGCGGAAGACGGCGGGTTCGTCCGTCGGCCGCGCGAAGGTCATGCGCCCATTGTGACCCCTGGAGCGCCGGGCCGACATCCCCTCCTCCACCGCTTCGGATGCCAGGGAGCCTTCCCCAGCTCGCGTCGAGCCTCGTGCCTTCGCGGGCGCGATCCGGAAGGCTCGCCGGGTCGGAAGGAGCCGAGGATGCCGCTGGACCCCCTCGCCGCCGAGCGGGCGCATGACCGCCTGCTCGAGGTGCTCGCTCTCGAGCGGGCGGCGGTCGCCCGTGCCGCCCGTCCACCGCGGATCGGCCCGGAGGCGTGGCGAGGCCCCGCCTACGAGGCGTACGCGGCGCGCGCCGAGGAACTCGCGAGCCGGCTGCACGGCGCCGTCGTCGAACTGCGGACAGCGGCGGAGCTGGCACGGACGGAGCTGGCGCGTGCCGTCGGCTGAGCCCGCCCCGATCGCGCCGCCGCCGGGGCCGGGGCCCGCGCCGCTGCTCGTCCGCTCCGGCGACTCGATGGGCGTCATGACCGACGCCCTGCTCGCCCACCTCCCCGAGCTCGCGGCGCTCGCCGACGCGATCGAGGCCGACTCCCATCGGCTCGCGACCCTCGGGCTCGAACTGCCGCAGGGCGCGTTCCGCGCGGCGGTCGAGCGCTGCGAGCGCACCGCGGCATCCCTCGCCGACGAGGTGCGGGCATTGCGGACCGGCATCCTGTGGGCTGAGGCCGGCTACGCGCGCGCCGAGCGGACGGTCGCGAGGCTCCAGGATGTCGCCGCGAGCTGGATCGCGTCGTTCACCGGCCGCCTGGCGATCCTCGCGCTGCCGCTGCTGGTCGAGGGCTGGGCCGGCGGGATGCTCGCCCCCGGCGGCGACGCCGCGCGCGCGGACGCCCTCCGGCGCTGGATGCTCGCGCACCCCGAGCTCGTCACGAGCCCCGTCTTCGTCACCCTCGTGCGCGACCTCGTGGCCGGTGCCGACGACGCGGCGCTCGGCGCCCTCGGGCTTCCGCCCCCGCTGGGGCTGCTGCTCGGCGAGCACGGCCTCGGGATCCTCGGCGTCGGGACGAGCGCGGGGGTGCTGGTCGGCCTCGGCACGGCGAGCGGCACCCGGGCCTTCCACGAGACGCCGGTGCAGGTCGAGCGGGTCTCCGTCCGGTCCATGGGGACCGCCCCCAGCGGAGCCGCCGAGCGGCTCGCGCGGGTGCCCGACGACGAGCAGGTGCGCATCGAGCGCTACACGGCGCCCGGGGAGCCCGATCGCTACGTCGTCTACGTCGCGCCCACCCAGACCTTCTCCCCGTTCGCCGAGAAGGAGCCGTGGGATCTCACGAGCAATGTCGCCGGCGTCGCGGGGATCTCCTCCGGCTCGATCCGTGCGACCGAGCTCGCGATGGCCGATGCGGGCATCACCCCCGACTCGGAGATCGTGCTCGTCGGTTTCTCGCAGGGCGGGCTCGTGGCCGACGCCGTCGCGGCCTCCGGCCGCTGGAACACCGTCGGGCTCGAGACCTACGGCGACCCGGGCGGCGGCATCGAGCTGCCGGAGGGCATCCGCGGCGTCGCCGTGCGGCACAGCGACGACTTCGTGGTGGCGACCGGCGGACCGCAGGGCCCGACCGACCGCACGATCGTCGCCCGGCAGGCGTACCCGGATGGCGCGACCCTGCCCACCGACCTGCCGGTCCCGGCGCACCAGAGGCGCGCCTACGCCGAGACCGCGCGGATGCTCGACGAGGCTCGCTCGCCGCAACTGCGACGGGAGCTCGACGCGCTTGACTCCTTCACCCGCGACTACGCGACGCGGGAGGGCGCCGAGGTCACGACGTTCCGCTACTCGGCGGAGCGCGTTCCCGTCGGCGCGCTCAGCGCTTCTTCGTGAGCGGGCGGAAGATGATGCCGATCAGCCAGCCGATGATGCCCAGCACGAGAGCGCCGAGCACGCCCCACCAGAAGCCCTCGACCGAGAGGCCGAAGCCGATGAGCGTCGAGATCCAGGCCACGAGCAGGAACAGCAGCCCGTTCACGATGAGCGAGATGAGGCCGAGGGTCAGGATGTAGATCGGGAACGCGACGATCTTGATCGCCGTGCCGATCACGCCGTTCACGATGCCGAAGACCGCGGCGAGCAGCACGTAGGTCCAGAACAGCGGCCAGGAGATCCCCGCGCCGTTCGACACGGCGGCGTCGGCCGCCGCATCCCACGACGCCACCTGGACGTGCGGGCCCAGGATGAGCACGGTGAGCCAGAGGGCGAGGGCGTTGATGAGCAGGCGGATCACGAAACGCATGCCGCCATCATCGCAGCGGCCCCGGCCCGACGCCAGACGTGCCGCGTCGCGCGGACCTAGGCTGGACCGCATGGCCGTGACCCTGCGCCCCGAGATCGCCGCGCTCGAGCCCTATCGGCAGGGTCGCCCCGCGCCCGCCGACGCGTTCAAGCTCTCCTCCAACGAGAACCCCTTCCCCACCCTCCCGGCCGTGGCGGAGGCGATCGCGGCGTCGAGCGTCGCCCGCTACCCCGACGGCGCGGCGACGGCTCTGCGGGTGCGGCTCGCCGAGTGGCTGGGCGTGACGGTCGACGAGGTGCACGTGGGTGCTGGATCGGTGTCGATCCTCCACCAGCTCGCGCAGGCGGCGGCGGGCCCGGGCGACGAGATCCTCTACGCATGGCGCTCCTTCGAGGCCTACCCCGGCATCGTCACCGTGTCGGGGGCCACGAGCGTGACCGTGCCGAACCTCCCCGACGGCCGGCACGACCTCGAGGCGATGGCATCCGCCGTCACCGAGCGCACCCGGCTCGTGCTCGTGTGCACCCCCAACAACCCCACCTCGGCGATCGTGACGACCGAGGAGTTCGAGCGCTTCATGGCGGCCGTGCCACCGACGGTGCTCGTGGTGCTCGACGAGGCCTATCGCGAGTTCGTGACCGACCCGGCGGCGGCCGACGGCCTCGCGCTGCTCGAGCGGCATCCCAATCTCGTGGTGCTGCGCACCTTCTCGAAGGCGTACGGGCTCGCGGGTCTCCGCGTCGGCTACGCCGTCGGCCCCGCCTACGTGCTCGACGCCTGCCGCTCGACCGCCATCGCGCTCTCGGTCACCGAGCCCGCGCAGCGGGCCGCGCTCGCCGCGCTCGATCACGAAGACGTCTATCTCACCCAGATCGCCGCGCTCGTCGCCCGACGTGACCGCATCCGCGACGGCCTCCGCGCGCAGGGGTGGGACATCCCGGAGCCGCAGGGCAACTTCGTCTGGCTCCCCACCGGCGTCCGTACGGCGGCCGCCGCGGAGGTGCTTGAGGCCCACGGGATCGTCGCGCGGGTGTTCGCGCCCGAGGGCATCCGGGTCACCGTGGGGGAGGAGGAGTCTGTGGAGAGACTCCTCCAGGCGACCGAAAAGGTTGTGCAGACCCTCTGACTTCCGCGGAATACGGCCCCGATTAGGGTGGAACCCATGTCCTACACCGAGGCGACGGTCCAGCTGCTCTCGCCGGACGGGAAGCTCGTCGAGAACGACGCGACGGCCCCCTACCTCCCGATCGTCGCCGCGCTCGACGAGCAGAAGCTGCGCGACTTCCACCGGCAGATGGTCGCCATCCGCCGCTTCGACCTCGAGGCGGGCAACCTGCAGCGCCAGGGCCAGCTCGCCCTCTGGATCCCGAGCCTCGGCCAGGAGGCCGCGCAGGTCGGCTCCGGATACGCGGCCCGCGCGCAGGACCACATCTTCCCCGCCTACCGCGAGCACGTCGTGGGCCGCATCCGCGGACTCGACGTGATGAAGATCATCGAGATGCTGCGCGGCCTCAGCCACGGGGGCTGGGTGCCGGAGGAGACCGGCAACTTCCACCTCTTCACCCTCGTGATCGGCTCGCAGGCGCTCCACGCCACCGGCTACGCGATGGGCATGCGTCTCGACGGCGTCGTCGGCACCGGCGATCCCGAGGTCGACGCCGCCACCCTCGTCTACTTCGGCGACGGCGCCACGAGCCAGGGCGACGTCAGCGAGTCCTTCGTCTTCGCAGCCAGCTACCAGACCCCGCAGGTCTTCTTCCTCCAGAACAACCACTGGGCCATCTCGGTGCCGGTCGAGCGCCAGTCGCGCACGCCGCTCTACCTGCGGCCCGCCGGCTTCGGCATCCCGAGCGTGCAGATCGACGGCAACGACGTGCTCGCGAGCTACGCCGTCACCACCGCGAGCCTGGATGCCGCCCGCAGCGGCCAGGGACCGCGCTTCGTCGAGGCCCTCACCTACCGGATGGGCGCGCACACCACGAGCGACGACCCCACCAAGTACCGCGAGGACGAGGAGACCGCGTTCTGGAGCGAGCGCGACCCCATCACGCGGTTCGAGAGCTACCTGCGCTCTCGCGGTGCGGGCGACGACTTCTTCCGCGAGGTCGCGACCGAGGCCGAGGATCTCGCCGCCGACATCCGCCGCCGCACCCTCGCCCTCGGGAACCCGCCGACGAGCAACATGTTCCGCAGCGTGTACACCGACCCGCACCCTCTCATCGAGGAGCAGGCAGCCTGGTTCGCGGCCTACGAGGCCGGCTTCGAGGGGGGTGCCGCGTGACCGAGCGGATGCTGCCGATGGCGAAGGCCATCAACGAGGGTCTGCGCGCCGCGATGGCCGCCGATCCGAAGGTGCTCCTGATGGGAGAGGACATCGGCACCCTCGGCGGAGTGTTCCGCGTGACCGAGGGGCTCAAGGCCGAGTTCGGCGAGGACCGCGTGCTCGACACCCCGCTCGCCGAGTCCGGGATCGTCGGCACGGCGATCGGTCTGGCGATGCGCGGCTACCGGCCGGTCTGCGAGATCCAGTTCGACGGCTTCATCTACCCCGGCTTCGACCAGATCACCTCGCAGCTCGCGAAGCTCACCTACCGGCACGAGGGGTCGCAGAGCTTCCCGGTCGTCATCCGGGTGCCCTACGGCGGTCACATCGGCGCCGTCGAGCACCACCAGGAGAGTCCGGAGGCGTACTTCGCCCACACCGCCGGACTGCGCGTCGTGAGCCCGGCGACCGCCAACGACGGCTACTGGATGATCCAGCAGGCGATCGCCTCCAACGACCCCGTGCTGTTCTTCGAGCCGAAGAGCCGCTACTGGCAGAAGGGCGAGGTGGCCGACGACGGCGTGCCGGCGCCGCTGCACCAGAGCCGTGTCGTGCGCACCGGCACCCAGGTGACGCTCGTCGGGCACGGGGCCATGGTGTCCCAGCTGCTGCAGGCGGCCGAGGTCGCCGAGGGCGAGGGCACGAGCATCGAGGTCATCGACCTGCGTTCGCTCTCGCCGCTCGACTACGCGCCGATCCTCGAGTCGGTGCAGAAGACGGGCCGGCTCGTGGTGGCGCAGGAGGCGCCCGGCACCGCGTCCGTCGGCTCCGAGGTGGCCGCGACGCTCGCCGAGCGCGCCTTCTACTCGCTCGAGGCGCCCGTGCTGCGCGTGTCGGGCTTCGACACCCCGTTCCCGCCCGCCAAGCTCGAGGGCGCCTACCTTCCGGATGTCGACCGCATCCTCGAGGCAGTCGACCGCGCCCTCGCCTACTGACCAGCACGCTTCACGACCAGCTGAGGAGGCCCCGTGGCCCACGCAGAGTTCCCGCTGCCGGATGTCGGCGAAGGCCTCACCGAGGCGGAGATCGTCGCCTGGAAGGTCAAGCCCGGCGATCGGGTGAGCGTCAACCAGGTGCTCGTCGAGATCGAGACGGCCAAGTCGCTCGTCGAGCTGCCGTCGCCGTTCGCGGGCACCGTCACCGAGCTGCTCGCCGAGGAGGGCGCGACCGTCGAGGTGGGCGCCCCCATCATCCGCGTCGACTCCGCCGGCGGCACCATCGAGCTGCAGGCCCCCGCCAACGACTCGGAGGGGCTCGGGGCGGTGTCCGACCCCGCGACCATGGCCCCTCGCGCCGAGGCCGAGGATGCCGGGTCCGGCTCGGTGCTCGTCGGCTACGGCTCGAAGGGCGGCCACCCGGTCACCCGCCGCCGCCGTCCGGGCGCCGCCGTGCCGGCCGCCGAGCTGCCCGCCACCCCGGCCGCACCGCGCACGGCCCCCCGGCTGCCGGGGGCGCAGGTGCTCGCCAAGCCGCCGATCCGCAAGCTCGCCAAGGACCTCGACGTCGACCTCTCGCAGGTGACCGCCACCGGTCCCGGTGGCGAGGTGCTGCGCGAGGACGTCATCCGGCAGGCCGAGCAGGCGAGCGTGTTCCGCAACATCCAGACGCCCGCCTGGCCCTCGGAGCGCGAGGAGCGCATCCCCGTGAAGGGCGTGCGCAAGGCGACGGCGCAGGCGATGGTCGCCTCCGCGTTCACGGCGCCGCACGTCTCCGTCTTCACCGACGTCAACGCCACCCGCACGATGGAGTTCGTGAAGCGCCTCAAGGCCTCGCCCGACTTCGCGGGGGTGCGGGTCTCGCCGCTGCTCGTCATGGCGAAGGCGATCATCTGGGCGGTGCGGCGCAACCCGACGGTCAACTCGACGTGGACCGACGAGGAGATCATCGTGCGCCACTACGTCAACCTCGGCATCGCCGCCGCCACCCCCCGCGGGCTCATCGTGCCGAACGTCAAGGAGGCGCAGGACCTCAGCCTGCTCGAGCTCGCCCAGTCGCTCGAGAACCTCACGCTCACGGCGCGGGAGGGCAAGACCCAGCCCGCCGAGATGTCGGGCGGCACCATCACGATCACCAACCTCGGCTCCTTCGGCATGGACACCGGCACGCCGATCCTCAACCCGGGCGAGGTGGCGATCGTGGCGCTGGGTGCGATCAAGCAGAAGCCGTGGGTCGTCGACGGCGAGGTGCGGCCCGCCTACGTGACGACCGTCGGCGCGAGCTTCGACCACCGCGTCGTGGACGGGGATGTGGCCTCGCGCTTCACGGCGGATGTCGCCTCCGTGCTCGAGGAGCCCGCGCTGCTGCTGGACTGATTCTTCTTGCGCCGCGGTGATCCGCGGCGCCCGGCTGCTCGAGTGTCGACATCGACAACCCAACTTGTGTGAGAACGGTTCTCATGTAGCATGGCGCGGTGACCGAACCCGTGCTGAGCGTGCGCGATGCGCAGCTGACCCTCGGCGCGCGCACCCTGTGGTCGGGCCTCGACCTCGATGTCGCCCCGGGCGAGTTCATCGCGGTGCTCGGCTCCAACGGCTCCGGCAAGACGAGCCTGCTGCGTGCGGTGCTGGGGCAGCATCCGCTCGCCGCGGGCGAGATCCGCTTCGCGGGCCGGCCCGTGCGGCGGGGTGACCGCCGCATCGGCTACGTGCCGCAGCAGCGCGGGCAGGACCCGGCCCTCCGCATCCGGGGCCGCGACCTCGTGCGGCTCGGCGTCGACGGCGAGCGCTGGGGCACCGGGTGGCCGAGCCGCGCGCGCGACGCCCGCATCGCGAAGCTGCTCGACGCGGTCGGTGCCGCGCACTACGCGAAGGTCCCGGTGAGCCTGCTCTCGGGCGGGGAGCAGCAGCGGCTGCGCATCGGGCAGGCGCTCGCGGGCGACCCGCTGCTCATGCTGTGCGACGAGCCGCTCGGCTCGCTCGACCTGCGCGCCCAACGCGTCGTCAGCGAGCTCATCGACCGGCACCGTCGCGAGCGCGGCTTCGGGGTGCTGTTCGTCACCCACGACGTCAATCCCGTGCTCGGCATGGTCGACCGCGTGCTCTACCTCGCCGGCGGGCGGTTCCGCGTCGGGACCCCGGACGAGGTGCTCACCTCGGCCGTGCTCTCCGAGCTCTACCAGGCGCCGGTCGACGTCATCCGCACCCACGGTCGCGTCGTGATCGTCGGCGCACCCGACCACGCGCACCACCACGAGCACGGGGTGCACGCATGACCGACTGGTGGACGGCGCTCTTCGACTTCCGCGACTACGGGGCGCTGCTCGCGCTGCTGCACAACTCGATCCTCGCGGGCGCGGTGCTCGGGATCGCGGGCGGGCTCATCGGGGTGTTCGTCATGACGCGCGACCTCGCCTTCGCGGTGCACGGCATCAGCGAGCTCTCCTTCGCGGGCGCCGCGGCGGGACTGCTGCTCGGCCTCGGCGTCGTCGAGGGCTCCATCATCGGCTCGCTCGTGGCGGCGCTCCTCATCGGGCTGCTCGGCTCGCGGGCGCGCGAGCGCAACTCGATCACCGCGGTGCTCATGCCGTTCGGCCTCGGCCTCGGCATCCTGTGCCTCGCCCTCTACCCGGGCCGTGCCTCGACGAAGTTCGGGCTGCTCACCGGGCAGATCGTCGCGGTCGACGACCCGCGCCTCGGCGCGCTCGCGGTGGTCTGCGGCATCGTCGTGCTCGGGGTGCTCGCGATGTGGCGGCCGCTCTCTTTCGCGAGCCTGGATGCGGAGGTCGCGGCCGCTCGCGGCGTCCCGGCGCGCGCGCTGTCGATCGCGTTCATGCTGCTGCTCGGCCTCGCCGTCGCGGCGAGCATCCAGATCGTCGGGGCGCTGCTCGTGCTCTCGATCCTCGTGACACCCGCCGCCGCCGCGCTCCGGATCTCGAGCTCGCCCCTGTGGGTGCCGATCCTGTCGATGGCTTTCGCGCTCACGGCGCTCGTGGGCGGCATCCTGCTCGCCCTCGGCGCGAGCGTGCCGATCAGCCCCTACGTGACCACCATCTCGTTCCTCATCTGGGGGGTGTGCGTGCTCGCCGGCCGACGGCGGCGCGACCGGCGCGCGCCGGCCGTTTCCGGGGGATGATGGAGGCATGAAGCGGAACACGTGCGCGCTGGAGCTGGGAGCGAAGGCCATTTCTGGCCTTCGCCGCGACGCCAGCGCCGACGGCCGTCCCGGCCGGCGGTTCGCCCAGGGTCTCGAAGGGGTGACGCCCCGATGAAGCGGAACACGTGGCAGCGGGAGGCGGTGCGCGAGGCGCTCGGCCGCACCGAGGGCTTCGTGTCCGCCCAGGCGCTGCACGCCTCGCTGCGCGGCACCGGCTCCGAGGTCGGCCTCGCGACCGTGTACCGTGCGCTCGCCGATCTCGAGCAGGAGGGCGAGGCCGACTCGCTCATGCAGGAGGGGGAGAGCCTCTACCGCGCCTGCACCCCCGGCTCGCACCACCACCACCTCATCTGCCGCAACTGCGGCCGCACCGTCGAGATCTCTGCGGACCCCGTGGAGGCCTGGGCGCGGCGGGTTGCGGCCGAGCACGGCTTCACCGCGCCGAACCACGTGGTCGACGTGTTCGGGCTCTGCCCCGAGTGCACGGCGGCCGCAGCCGCACGCTGAGTCAGGCGCTCGCGGGCTCGAGGAGGCGCCAGCCGAGGTGCTTCGCGACCGTGCGGTCGAAGGTCACGGTGTCGCGAACACCGAAGAGATCCCCACTCGCCGCGATGAGCGCATCCGGGAAGTCGGCTCCGGCTTCGGCGAGTGAGAGAGCGCGCACGACGCTCTCGCCGTCTTCGAACTCGATCGTGGCCGTCTCGAGGAGCCCCCGGATCAGCGCCAGTCGTATGCTGCGGGGCTGACGATAGCTGCGTGAGAGCACCCAGTCGAACTCGGCAAGAGCGACGTGCGTCACGAATCCGGGCTGTGCGGTGGTCAGCGACTCCAGTACGGCATCCGCAGCTTGGGCCTGCGCGGGATCGTCGCGAACGATGTAGCGCAGCAGCACGTTCGCATCGATCCCGATCACCGCCGGAGCCCTCGCATCACGTGCTCGGCGGCCGCCTCGGCGACGGCGTCGTTCATCTCCTCGATCGTGACGTGCGGCATGCCCGGATAGTCGAGGATGCCGGCGAGATCGCGGATGCTGCCCGTGCGGGCGACGATCCGGTACTGCCCGTCGGGGAGCTTCACGAACATCACCTGCGATCCAGCCTCCAGGCGGAGGTCGTCGCGCACCTCCTTGGGCACGGTGATCTGGCCCTTGCTGGTCATCGTCGCGGTCGGCACAGTAAAACTCCTTTCGTCGCCGATTCTGCCTTACTTGGCGCGGAGTCGAAAGGATTCAGGCCTGCCGGCGCACCATCTCGGCGATCCAGGTGGGCGCGTAGGGCGAGGTGCAGTTGGGCGGGGTCGGGTAGTCCTTGAGCACTTCGAGGCGCTCGCCGATGGCGATGGCGCGATCACGCCGGGCCGGGTCGTTGATGCCGATCTGCGCGAGCGCCGTGTTCATCGACCACTGCAGCGGGTCGGGCGCCCGCTTCATGTCCGCCTCGATCGTGTCGAGCAGCGCGTCGAGGTCGAGACCCTCGGGCGTCTTCGCGGCGCGCCAGGCGGTGAGCTCCCAGCCCGCCGCGGCGACCACGGGGTCGGGGTCGTCGAGCCAGGCGAGGCGCAGCTCCTCGGCGTGCGGGCTCTTCTTCACGACGTAGTTCACGAGCCAGTCGCGCACCTTCGGCGCGCGGGCGTCGCGCAGCATCCGGTCGAGCGTCGCGGCCGCGAACTCCCGCGGGCGGCACAGCAGCAGCGCGAGCAGGCGGGCGGCGGTGTCGTCGCTCGCCCACAGCTCGAGGGCGAGCCCCTGGTCTGCCCCCACCCGTTTCGCGATGCCGCGCAGCGCGGTGAGGTTCACGCCGTGGTCGTCGCCGTGCCGCTCGTTGACGGAGCGCATGCGCGGATCCTCGAGGGCGGCGAGCTCGGTGCGCAGCCCGGATGCGGTGGCGTCGGCCATGACGGCAGCCTACGTCGCCCGGACTGGCGGATGCCTCCTCCCTCCGGTATCCTCGGAGGGTTGCGCAGCAATGCGCTTCTTTGTGCGCCGTCGCGGCCACCGGATCCGTCCGGCTGGATCGCGTCCTGGCGTGCCGACAAGTGACCTTGGGTGGGGCGTTCGCCCCACGGTAGCGATTAAGGAAAAGAACCATGGCAGCTGTGTGCCAGGTGACCGGAGCCGTCCCCGGCTTCGGACACAACATCTCGCACTCGCACCGCCGGACGAAGCGCCGCTTCGACCCGAACGTGCAGAAGAAGAAGTACTACGTCCCGTCGCTCAAGCGCACCGTGACCCTGACCGTGTCCGCCAAGGGCATCAAGGTGATCGACGCGCGCGGCATCGAGGCGGTCGTCCAGGACCTGCTGGCGCGAGGGGAGAAGATCTGAGATGGCCAAGAAGGCTCAGGACGTCCGTCCGATCATCAAGCTCCGCTCGACGGCGGGCACCGGGTACACCTACGTGACCCGCAAGAACCGTCGCAACGACCCCGACCGCATCGTGCTCAAGAAGTACGACCCCATCGTGCGCAAGCACGTCGAGTTCCGCGAGGAGCGCTAAGACATGGCCAAGAAGAGCAAGATCGCCAAGAACGAGCAGCGGAAGGTGATCGTCGAGCGTTACGCCGCGAAGCGCCTCGAGCTGAAGAAGGCGCTCGTCGACCCCAACTCGACGGACGAGCAGCGCGAGGCCGCGCGCGTGGGCCTGCAGAAGCTGCCGCGCGACGCCTCGCCGGTGCGCCTGCGCAACCGCGACGCCATCGACGGCCGCCCGCGTGGTGTGCTGTCGCAGTACGGCATCTCCCGTGTGCGCTTCCGCGACATGGCCCACCGCGGCGAGCTGCCGGGTGTGACCAAGTCGAGCTGGTAACCCGCCACGACACGTCCGAAGGGGGCGTCGGCTTCGTGCCGGCGCCCCCTTCGCCGTCCCCCGGCTCGCAAAACCCTCAACCACCGCCTGAGGTCGACCTGCGCGACAAGGCCCGAAAAGCCTGGGAATGTCGGGGAACACTGGTAACTTCGAGCACGGTTCAGGGGTCGACAGCCTCGGGGCCGACCCCGCGGAACCCGATCCGGGAATCCGCATCCAGACAAGAAAACCGTCCGAGGAGGACACCCATGGCTGACACCCTCAACAAGAGCGACCTCGTCGCGGCGATCGCCGCCGAGACCGGCGAGAGCCAGGCGGCCGTCGGCAAGGTCGTCGACGCGTTCTTCTCCGTCGTGGCCAAGCAGGTCGGCGGCGGCAAGAAGGTCAGCATCCCCGGCTGGCTCTCCTTCGAGAAGACTCACCGTGCCGCGCGCGCGGGCCGCAACCCCGCGACCGGCGAGACCATCCAGATCGCCGCTTCCAACAGCGTGAAGGTCTCGGCGGGCTCGAAGCTCAAGGCTGCCGTCAAGTAACGCACCGCAGCATCCACCGGGCGCCGACCTCTCAGGGGTCGGCGCCCGGTGCCGTTTAAGCTGGATGCGTGCGGCGCCTCGCGTGGGTCACCGGACCCGCCCTCCTCCTGCTCGCCGCCCTCGTGGCGGTGCTCGTCGCGCTCGCCGTCGGCGGCGGGGCGGCGCCGCTGCCGCTCATCGATCCGGGAGCGGTCGTGCGCTACGGCATCCCGATCGCGAGCCTGCTCGTGCAGCTCGGGGCCGCCGCCACCGTCGGCGGGCTTCTGCTCGCCTGCTTCGCGCTCACGCCCGGAGAGCGCGCCTACGAGCTGGCCGCCGACGTGGCTGCGGGCGGCGCCGCCGTGTGGACCGTCGCATCCGGGGCAACGGCGTTCCTGCTGTTCCAGAGCCTGCATGTGACGGCGCCGACCCTCGACGACGCCTACGGGCAGCAGCTCGGCTCCTTCCTCACCCAGGTGCCGGTCGGGCGCGCCTGGCTCACCGTGACGCTCGTGGCCGCCGCCGCGACGGCCGTGTGCTTCGCCGTGCGCAACGTGACCGCGCTCGCGGTGGTGGCCGGGGGCTCCGCGCTCGCCCTGCTGCTCGTGGCGCAGCAGGGTCACGCGGGCTCGACAGCCGACCACGACCTCGCCGTCAGCTCGATCTGGCTGCACATCGTGTTCGCCGCCGCGTGGGTCGGCGGCCTTCTGACGATCGTGGTGGTGCGACGCTCCCTCGGCGCCGACCGGCTGGGCGTCGTGCTCGCGCGGTACTCCAGCGTCGCGCTCCTGTGCTTCGTGGTGGTCGCGCTGTCGGGGTACGCCTCGGCCGCGATCCGCGTCGGCGAGCTCTCGGCGCTCGCGACCCCGTACGGCCTCCTGGTGATCGGCAAGGTGCTCGCGCTCCTCGCGCTCGGCGGGTTCGGTGCGCTCCAGCGCCGCTGGGCCATCGCGCACATCCGCGACGGCGCCTCGCGCTGGTGGTTCCGGATGCTCGTGCTCGGCGAGCTGGCCTTCATGGGCATCGCGACGGGTCTCGCCGCGGGCCTCGCGCGCACCGCGCCGCCCGTCGAGGAGGTGCCGACGACGCAGCTGAGCGATCCGACGCCGGCCGAGTACCTCACCGGACGCCCGCTTCCTCCGGAGCTGACGCCGCTCGGCTACCTCACCGAGTGGCGGCTCGAGATCGTCTGGGCGCTCGTCGCCGCGTTCGCCGCGTTCTTCTACCTGGCGGGCGTCTGGCGGCTGCGCCGCCGCGGCGACCGGTGGCCGTGGTACCGCACCGTCATGTGGCTGCTCGGCCTCGCCACGCTCGTCTGGGTCACGAGCGGCGCCCCCGGCGTCTACGAACAGTTCCTCTTCTCGGCGCACATGCTCGGCCACATGGTGCTGACGATGGCCATCCCGATCCTGCTCGTGCTGGCCGCCCCCGTCACCCTCGCGGCCCGCGCGATCCGGCGCCGCGACGACGGCAGCCGCGGCGGGCGCGAGTGGATCCTGTGGGCGGTGCAGTCGCCGGTGGCGGCGGTGCTGACCAACCCCTTCGTGGCGGCGGTGCTGTTCGCGGCATCCCTCTGGGTCTTCTACTACACCCCGATCCTGCGCTGGGCGGTGACCGATCACGTCGGGCATCTGTGGATGGTGCTGCACTTCCTGCTGACCGGCTACCTCTTCGTGCTCGTGCTGGTGGGCTCCGACCCGGTGCGCAAGCGACCGCCGTACGCCCTGCGGCTCGTGCTGCTGCTCGCGACGATGGCCTTCCACGCCTTCTTCGGGCTCGCGATCATGTCGAACACGGGCCTCCTGCTCGCCGACTGGTACGGCGCGATGGGCCGCACCTGGGGGCTGACCCCTCTCGAGGACCAGCAGTGGGGCGGCGGGATCGCGTGGTCGATCGGCGAGATCCCCACCGTGATCCTCGCGATCGTGGTGGCGATCCAGTGGGGTCGCAGCGACGACCGGGAGGCGCGGCGTCGCGATCGTGCGGCCGAGCGCGACGGCGACGCGGAGCTCGCCGCCTACAACGCGATGCTCGCCAGGCAGGCGGTGCGCGACTCGGGGGATGCCGAGGCTCAGCGGGCGAGCGGTGCGAGGGCGACCGCGTCGCCGTCGAAGCCCACGAGATAGTCGGCCTCGAACGGCACGTCCTTCTCGAGGGTCGAGACCGAGCCGTCGAAGAGCGACTGCACCTCGACGCTGAGATGGGCGAGGCCGGGCGCCGCTCGCACCTGCCACAGGCCGAGGCGGTCGGCGGGCTCGAGCACGGCATCCGGCATCTGCGCGATCGTCCAGTGCGGCACCGACGCGACTCGGTTGTCGATCGCGTAGCCGAACGGGCATCCGGTGGGGAAGAGCACCTGCTGGGTCGTGCACGCCTCGAGCGCGGTCTCGAGCGCGCGCTGGGCGGCGGCGCGGAACGCGGCATCCGGTTCGATCGCGAGCGTCGCGGACGCCGGTCGTCCCGTCGCGGCGACCACGACGGGCTCGGCCGTCAGGAACGCGGAGTCGTGCGAGAGACGATAGACGCCCGGCGTGAGCACGGCGAAGGCGGTCGGCGTGCCGCCGGCGAGCTCGACGGGCAGGCCGCCCGCCGTGAAGCGCGCGTCGCCGCTCGTCGTCACGGTGAGCGGGGTGACGGGCGAGGCTGCGAAGCCCCAGGCGGGGAAGAGGCCGAAGCGGGTGCCGATGCGCTCCACGGCGAGCACGGCGCGGCCGCTCGTGCCGGAGGCGTCGAACTCCACGGTGACGTGGTGCACGCCGGCGCGCTCCTCGTCGGCGCCCACCGTCCAGTCGAAGCGCTGCACGGCACGGGGGTCGAGCATCCGCTCGTCGAGGCCCTCGGCGTCGACGCCGGGCAGCGCGAGCACCTCGTCGACGCGGCCGGCGGCGAGGGCGCCGAGGTAGTCGCGCACGAACGCAGATGCCGAGAACACGGTCGCGTTCGCGATCGCGACACCCGCGAGCACGATGCCCGCGAGGAACACGACCGCTCCTACCCAGGCCACCACGACACGCATGATGCACATTCTGCCGCGCCCCGCCGATCGCACCCGCGCGGCTCGGTTAGCCTTCTGGGATGCCGCGCTCCGATCTCGCCCCCGAGCAGCGCGCGGTCTTCGAGGCGATCGAGACGACGCGCGAGCACATCTTCGTCACCGGTCGCGCGGGCACCGGCAAGTCGACCCTGCTCGAGTACCTCGCGTGGAACACCTCGAAGCAGCTCGTGATCTGCGCCCCCACCGGGGTCGCGGCGCTCAACGTGGGCGGGCAGACCATCCACTCGCTCTTCCGGCTGCCGATCGGCGTCGTCGCGGATCACGAGATCGAGCAGTCGGCCGAGCTCAAGAAGCTCCTCAACGCGATCGAGACCCTCGTGGTCGACGAGGTGTCGATGGTCAACGCCGACCTGCTCGACGCGATGGATCGCAGTCTCCGCCAGGCGCGGCAGCGGCCGCACGAGCCGTTCGGCGGCGTGCAGCTCGTGCTGTTCGGCGATCCGTTCCAGCTCGCCCCGGTGCCCGGCGATGCCGACGAGCGCGCCTACTTCGCCGACCGCTACCGCTCCATCTGGTTCTTCGACGCCCGCGTGTGGGACGAGACCGACCTCGTGATCTACGAGCTCGGCACGATCCACCGCCAGCACGAGCTCGAGTTCAAGCAGCTGCTCAACGCGGTGCGGCACGGGATGGTGACCGCCGAGATGGCGGGGCGCCTCAACTCGGTGGGCGCCCGGCCGGCGCCCGACGACGGCACGATCACCCTCGCGACCACCAACGCGACCGTCACGCGCATCAACCAGGCGGCGCTCGGGCGGCTGCCCGGCCGGGCCATGAGCGCGGTCGCGGATGTGAACGGCGACTTCGGCGGTCGCGCCTACCCGGCCGACGAGAAGCTCGAGCTGAAGGTCGGGGCGCAGGTGATGTTCCTGCGCAACGACGCGGGCGGTGAGGGCCGCTGGGTGAACGGCACGATCGGCGAGGTCGTGCGCATCTCGGACAACGTCACCGTCGAGGTCGACGGTGAGCGGCACGAGGTCGCGCCCGCCACCTGGGAGCGCTACAAGTACAGCTACTCACCGGTCACCAAGCAGCTCACGAAGGACGTGGTGGCCGAGTTCACCCAGTTCCCGCTGCGGCTCGCCTGGGCGGTCACCATCCACAAGTCGCAGGGCAAGAGCTACGACCGCGCCATCGTCGACCTCGGGCAGCGCAGCTTCGCCCCCGGCCAGACCTATGTCGCGCTCAGCCGCCTCACGGCGCTCGACGGCCTCTACCTCAGCCGGGCGCTGCGCCCGAGCGACATCATCGTCGACGAGAACGTGCGACGCTTCATGTCGGGCGCGAAGCCGATCCCGGGCATCAAGGCCTAGGGACGGCGCCGTTCGCTACGCGGCGGCCTTGGCCTTCGCGAGGTCGTCGAAGAGCTCGGTGTTGTAGCGGTAGGCGAGCAGCACCTCGTCGATCACGCGCTCGCGCTCGGCGGCATCCCAGTCGACCCGGTCGAGCTCCTCGCGGTAGGTCTCCTTGAACTCGGCGGGATCGGCGATCTCGTCGAAGAGGTAGAAGCCCACGCCGTTGGTCTCGAAGCCGAAGCGGCGCTGCATGACCTTGCGGATGAACTGCCCGCCTGAGAGGTCGCCGAGGTAGCGGGTGTAGTGGTGGGCCACGAAGCCGCCCGACCAGCGCTCGGCGGCGACGCGACGGATGCGGTCAACGTAGGCGACGGTGGTGGGCAGCGGCGTGATCCGCTCGCGCCACTCGGGGCCGAGCAGGTACTCGAGGTCGGCCTCCAGCGCCGGCATCCGGGTGAGCCGCGAGGTGGCGAACTGCGCGACCACCGGGTCGTCGGCGAACGTCGCCTCGGCGCTCTCGAGCGCCTCGTAGATGAAGTAGTGCTGCACGACGAGTGCGATGTAGTCCTCGCGCGTGCCCTCGCCGCGCATGAGGTCGGTCATGAAGCCGGCGCCCTCGCTGTCCGAGTGGCCCGACCAGGTGCGCTCGCGGAGGGCCTGGGAGAACGGCACGACGGACACAAAGGCTCCTTTGGTTAGGTTTCCCTTAGTTTATGCCCGGCTGAAGGTTCGCGCTATCCCGTCGTGCGTTCGGATCGCGGAGGTGCGCCCAGCCCCGTCGCGAGCAGGGCGGTGGACGCTGCGAAATGCAGCAGGTTGTCGGCCCCGTTGAGGGCGAGCACGTTCGCCTCCGTGCCGACCGAGAAGAGGCCGAGCATCCCGAGCAGCAACAGCGCGGTGCCAACCGCGACGTTCGCCGACCGCGTCATCCGGGGGCGGAGGAACCCGACCAGGAGCACGACGGCGATCGCGAGGTGCACGAGGGCGAGCGGCACGCTCGTGCTCGCGGTGTCGAGCAGGAGCACTCCGGCCGGGCCGGCATGCGAGGCGAGCGCGACGATCAGGCCCGTGACACCCAGCGCGCCGAAGGCCGCACCGGTGACGAGCGAGGCGATCCGGTTCGCGCGCATCCGCCGCCGCTCAGTGCTGGCGCGGCTCGATGCCGAGCTTCTCGCACGCCGCGCGGTACAGCATGACGACCTCGCGCCGGATCTCCGGGCGCTCGCTCAGCTCGCGCGACCAGGGGATGTGCAGCTCGGACTCCTCGCCGCCGATGCTGTAACGCCAGGTGCCGCCGCGGTGGTCGAGGTCGGCCATGACGGCGCTCTCGGGGTCGCGGTCGGCGAAGGCGCGCACGATGAGCACGTTGTCGTCGACGTGGTCGTCGTTCATGTGGTGCAGCACGGCCGCCACGACCTCGGGGGAGAACACGGTCATGTCAGCGCCCCAGCACCTTGTCGACGCGCATCACGAGGATGACGCGATCCGCCGCGTCGGGCGGCGTGGGGGTGTCGGGGTCGCCGTAGCGGCGGCCGAGCTCGACGTAGAAGGCGCCCGTGGGGTCCGGCACGACCTCCTCGAGCCCGCCGCGCACCTCGATGTAGCGGTAGGGGTTCTCCGGATCGACGATCGAGAACGCCATGCCGGGGTTCGCCTGGAGGTTGCGGAACTTGCCGCGGCGGGTCGTGTGGGTGAACCGCACGTGTTGCCCGTCGAACTGGAACCACATGGGGTTCGACTGGGGAGTGCCGTCCGGACGGACGGTGGCGAGGTGGGCGATCGTCGGCGCCTCGAGCAGCGGGCGCAGGGTGTCGGGGATCTCCGGCATGACTCCATGCTGCCAGGTGGGCGCAACGTCTGCTGAGATGGGCACATGGACGAGGGCGATCCTCCCCCGAGCACGGGAACCAGCCGGCGCGACTTCCTGCGCGCCGGCGGGGCGGCTGCGGCGGGCGTGGTGGTCGGCGGCGCGGGCGGCCTCGTGGCCGGTCACGCCTGGGGCGCGAAGGATGCGGCCCCGCCGCCCGATCGCGAGCAGGTGCCCGGCTTCGCCCACCTCGTCGTCGTGATGGGCGAGAACCGCTCCTTCGACAACCTGCTCGGCTACCTCTACGACGATCGGAACCTGCCCGAGGGCCAGGCGTTCGAGGGCCTCGCCTTCGGCGACCACGCCAACACGGCGCCCGACGGCACGCGCATCCCGGCGCATCCGTACACCGGCACGACCGACGAGATCATGAACTCGCCGAACCCCGACCCGGGCGAGCCGTACCCGCACGTCAACACCCAGCTGTTCGGGGTGGTGCGCCCCCCGCACAACGCCCCCGAGGACGACACCCACCCCACGATGGACGGCTTCGTCACCGACTACGCGATCAACTGGACCGAGGTGAAGGGCGCCTCGCGCGCACCCACCACCGAGGAGCTCGGCCGGGTGATGGGCGCCTTCACGCCCGCGATGCTGCCGGTGCTCTCGACGTTGGCGCGCGAGTTCGCCGTCTACGACCACTGGTTCGCGGCCGTGCCGAGCCAGACCTTCTGCAACCGCTCGTTCTTCCACGCCTCGACCTCGCACGGCTTCGTCACCAACATGGCGGGCGGCGGCTACCGCAAGTGGCTCGACGCGGCCGAGACGCCCACGGTGTTCAACCGGCTCGAGGATGCGGGCGTCGACTGGCGCATCTACTTCGACCCCCTGCAGCTGGTGTCGCTCACCGGCGTGCTGCACGCGCCCGCGCTCGAGCGGTTCTGGCGCACCGGCCACTTCGCGACGATGGCGCAGTTCTACACCGACGTCGAGACTGGGAAGCTCCCCGCCTACTCCTTCATCGAGCCGCGGATGACGTACAACCACAACGACTTCCACCCACCGTTCGGGGAGCTGCGCGAGAGCGACGTCGACGGCATGGACGTGTTCGACAGCGCCGTCTCCGACGTGCGCGCGGGCGAGCTGCTCGTGCACGAGATCTACACCGCGATCCGCGCCAGCTCGTCCACGCACGGCTCGAACGCCCTCAACACGATGCTGCTCATCACCTTCGACGAGCACGGCGGCATCTACGACCACGTGCCCCCGCCGCGCGCGCTGCCGCCCGACGACAGCGGCGAGGGCGAGATGGGCTTCGACTTCGAGCGCCTCGGATGCCGCGTGCCCGCGATCGCCGTGTCGGCCTGGACCGCCGCGGGCACGATCGTGCACGACGAGATGCACCACGGCTCCGTCATCGCGACGCTCAGCCGGCTGCACGGCCTCCCGCCGCTCAGCCGTCGCGACGAGGAGGCCACCCCGATCTTCAACGCCGTGAACCTCACCATGCCCCGCGTGCCGGCGACCTGGCCCACGACGACCCCGCAGTATCTGCCTCCGAACCCGCAGGAGGACGCGCCGCATCCGGGCAACGCCCACCGCGACAAGCCGCTCAGCCCGCCTGCCCGCGGTCTGCTCGGGCTGCTGCTGGCGAAGTACGGCAACCCGGAGCACCTCGACCCGCACACCTACGGCGACGCCTACGAGGTGCTCACGAAGTACGGCGAGGGCCTGTTCGGGGTGGATGCCGACGACACCGCCACCCCGCCGACCCCGGTGCCCTGACGCGCCCGTAGGGTGTGAGGATGAGCCTGCCGACGTGCGACACCCGAGTCAGCTACCCGGACGGGGCGACCGGCTCGCGCGGCACGGTGCTGCACGTCGAGACGCTCGCCGACGGCCGCTCGGCGGTGCTGCTCGACCGCACCGCCTTCCATCCGGTCGACACGGCGTGGCCCGACCAGCCCGCCGACCGCGGACGGATGCGCGGCCCCCGTGGCGAGCAGCCGATCGTCGACGCCGTGACCGGCGGCATCCACGAGGGCGAGCTGCTGCTCGGGCCGGCGCTGCCGGTGCGGGGCGGCACCCCCGGCTGGACCTTCGTGGTCGGGCATGTGGTCGAGGGCGAGCCGCCGAGCGTCGGCGACGAGGTGCAGGTCGAGGTCGACGCGGAGCACCGCCACGCGCTCTCGGCGGGTCACACCGCGTGCCACCTCGCCTCGCTCGCGCTCGACGCGGCGCTCGCGGGGGCCTGGTCGAAGCCCGTGCGGCCCGACGCCCTCGGCAATCCCGGCTTCGACGCGGCGGCGATCCAGTCCTCGCGCATCGAGCCCCACGCATCCGTCGACGTCTACCGCATCGGCAAGTCGCTGCGGAAGGCCGGCTTCGACCCGGCCGCGCTCGACGACCCGGATGCCGTGGCCGCCCGCGCGAACGCCCTGCTCGCGGCGTGGGTCGCCTCCGGCGCCACCGTGCGCATCGAGCGCGACGACGACGCTCTCTCGGCCCGCCGCAGCTGGGTGTGCGTGCTGCCCGAGGGCGAGGCGCGCATCCCGTGCGGCGGCACCCACCTCGGCGGTCTCGCCGAGGTCGCGGCGATCACGGTCGCGCTCGCGACGGAGGTCGTGGCGGGCGGGCTCGAGCTGCGGATGCGCACGACGGTGGAGCTGAAGAGGGGCTGACGGGAATCGAACCCGCGCTGTCTGCTTGGGAAGCAGAAGTTCTGCCATTGAACTACAGCCCCGAAGCCGTCGGACGGCTACACCGGTAGAGCCTATACGAGCGCCGAGCCGTCCACCCTCCCGAGCGCGAGCAGCGCGAGCAGCAGGGCGGAGAGCGTCTCGCCGTCGCGGATCCCGCCCGTGCGCGCGAGCTCGAGCACCTCGGCGATCGGCAGCCGCGACACGCCGGCGATGCCCTCCTCGTGCTGGCCCTCCTCCGCGTCGTCGACCGGATGGGCGCCGCGCGCCAGGAACACGTGCTCGTGCGCCCGGCACACGCCGTTGAGGGCGTCGACCCCGCCGAGCCGCACCCACTCGCGCGCCGCGTGGCCGGTCTCCTCGAGCAGCTCCCGTTGCGCCGCGAGGAGCGGGTCCTCGCCGTCCGTGCCGCCCGCGGGCACCTCGAGCGAGCGGCCCACCGTGTGGCGGTCGACGTCGACGAGCAGGAGCTCGCCCGCATCCGTCACCGCGACCACGAAGACCGCGTCGTTGACGAGCGTGACGACGCCGTACTCGCCGGGCTCGCCGTCGGGCCGCACCACGTCCTCGTGGTCGACGCGGATCCAGCGGTTGGCGTAGGCGGTGCGCGATGCGGTGACGGGCCAGGGCATGCCTCGATCATGACGCGTCATGGCATCCGTCGCCTCGTAGGCTTGCCGCCATGCCCCGCGTCGTCTTCGCCCCCGACGGCTTCAAGGGAACGCTCGACGCGGCGTCCGCGGCACGCGCCCTCGCCGAGGGGTGGCTCTCGGTGCGGCCCGCCGACGAGGCCGTGCTGCGGCCGATGGCGGACGGCGGCGAGGGCACGGTCGCCGCCTTCGCGACGGTCCCCGGGGCGACGCGGATGCCGGTGACCGTGCGCGGGCCCGACGACCGGTCGGTGGAGGCCGCGTGGCTGCTGCTCCCGCCGGACGCCGAGACGCCAGGCGGGGCCGGCGTCGTCGAGCTCGCCTCCACCTCCGGCATCGAGCTGCTCGACGCCCTGCGGCCGGATGACGCGCACACCGCCGGCTTCGGGCAGGCGATCGCCGCGGCGCTCGACCACGGGGTGTCGCGGCTCGTGCTCGGCATCGGGTCGAGCGCGTCGACCGACGCGGGTCTCGGCATGCTCCTCGCGCTCGGCGCGCGGGCGACGGATGCGCGGGGGGCGGCCGTCGACGGAGGCCTCCGCGGGCTGGAGGCGCTCGCGGCCCTCGACCTCGTCGGCCTGAGCGCCCTGCCCCCGACCCTCGTGGTGACCGATGTCACGAGCCCGCTCGCAGGTCCGAGCGGCGCCGCGCACGTCTTCGGGCCGCAGAAGGGGCTCGACGCGGCGGGCATCGCGCGTGCCAACGCCGCGTTGCGCGCCTTCGCCGGCCGGTTCCCGGGGGTGGACCCCGAGACGCCGGGCGCGGGCGCCGCGGGAGGCGTCGGCTTCGCCCTGCTCGCCCTCGGCGCACGGCTCAGCGCGGGCGCTGCCGAGGTGGCCGCGCTCATCGGGCTCGACGCGGCGCTCGCCACGGCATCCGCGGTCGTGACGGGGGAGGGCTCCTACGACGGCCAGTCCGCGAGGGGCAAGGTGCCGGGGCACGTCGCGACAGCGGCGGCCGCCCACGGGGTGCCCGCGCTGCTCGCGGCGGGACGCATCACCCCGGACGCCGACCGCACCGTGTTCGCCGACGCCGTGTCGCTCGTCGAGCTCGCGGGCTCGCCGGAGGCCGCCATGGCCGAGCCGGCGCGCTGGCTCCGTGCCGCGGGCCGTCGGCTCGCCGAGGCGTTCGCGGCATCCTGAGCCCGGGCCTCCGTCCAGCACCGGCGGCCCGCTAACGTGGCCCCCAAAGGTTCGTCGCGGGTCGGCGGCCGTGCTCGTACCCACCACCGTCGAGGATTCCCATGCACACGTCTGTTCGCGCGGCCGCAGCCGTCACCGTCCTCACCGCGCTCTCCCTCGTCGGCTGCTCGGCGGTGCCCGGACCGGCGGACGGTTCCGCAACCCCGCCGACGATCGAGGTCGACGAAGGACTCGTCACCGTCGACGTGACCATCGCGCGGTCGCTTCTTGACGCGCAAGGCACCATGAGCGACGACGAGATCGTGTCGGCCGCAGAGGAGAAGGGGTTCTCCGCGCGAGTCGACGGGGACACCGTCACCTACACGATGACCAAGGCGCAGCGCGACGACATGCTCGCCCAGATGCGATCCTCTGCGCGCGATGCCGCCGATGAGCTGGCCGCCGATGCGACCAACTCCGTGACGGGCGTCGAGTTCGACGAGGCGATGACGAGCTTCCGCGTCTCGGTCGACGCGCAGCGCTTCACGCCGTTCGAGGCGCTGCTCGCCGTCGGGTTCTATGTGCAGGGCGCGCTCTACCAGCAGTTCGTCGGTGTCGCCGCAGCGGACGCCGACGTCACGGTGGAGTTCGTCGACGACGTCACCGGCGACGTTCTCAAGAGCGGCTCGTACCAGGAGATGCGCGCGAACCTCGCCGGGTAGGCCGGGATGCGGGGTCGCCTCGTGACCAGCCGGTAGTCTCGGGCGCATGCTGCTGAGCGACCGCGATATCGCCGCCGAACTCGACGCCGGACGCATCGGGCTCGAGCCCCTCGACCGCGAGATGATCCAGCCGTCGAGCATCGACGTGCGCCTCGACCGCTACTTCCGGCTGTTCGACAACCACAAGTACCCCTTCATCGACCCGGCCGAGGAGCAGCCCGAGCTCACCCGCCTCGTCGAGACGAAGCCGGGCGAGGCGTTCATCCTGCACCCCGGCGAGTTCGTGCTGGGTTCCACCTACGAGCTCGTCACCCTGCCCGACGACGTGGCCGCGCGCCTCGAGGGCAAGAGCTCGCTCGGGCGCCTCGGCCTGCTCACCCACTCCACGGCGGGCTTCGTCGACCCCGGCTTCTCCGGTCACGTGACGCTCGAGCTCTCGAACGTCGCGACGCTGCCGATCAAGCTGTGGCCGGGCATGAAGATCGGGCAGCTGTGCTTCATCCGCACGAGCTCGCCCGTCGTGAACGCCTACGGCTCGGGCGCGTACGCGAACCGCTACCAGGGGCAGCGCGGGCCGACGGCGTCGCGCTCGTGGCAGGGGTTCCACCGCACCGACGTCACGGTGACGGATGCGGGAGCGCCGGGCGCCTGATCGCCGTCAGCGGCCCGCGGGCCACGCCGCGAGCTGGAGCGAGAACCACGGGCTGAAGGCGAACGGCGCGGCGGCGACCGCCATCCGCACCGACGTCGGGTCGGCCCACGCCCATTCGGCGATCTCCGACGCGGCCGGGCGCGGATCGCCGTCGACGGTCGCTCGGAAGACGGGGCAGATCTCGTTCTCGACGATCCCGTTCGCGTCGGCGGCGCGATAGCGGAAGTGCGGGAGCACGATCTCGATGTCGCGCACCGGGATGCCGAGCTCCGCCTCGGCGCGGCGCTGCACGGCGTCGAGCGCGGTCTCGCCGGGCGCGGGGTGCCCGCAGAAGCCGTTGCTCCAGACGCCGGCGAAGGTGTCCTTGTCGAGTGCGCGGCGGGTCACCAGCATCCGTCCCGCGGAGTTGAAGACGTGGCACGAGAACGCGAAGTGCAGGGGGGTGTCGGTCGTGTGCACCGTCGCCTTGGGGGCCGTGCCCACGGGCTTGCCGTCGTCGTCGAGCAGCAGCACGAGCTCGGTTCCGTCGGGCGTCGAGGTGGGGGGCATGCGGGTCACCTGTCTGAGAGAGGCGCGGGTGCCCTCAGACTAGCCACATCGCCGCCGGAGCGCGCTCATCCCTCCCAGCCGAGGTTGCGCGCCATGCGCTCGAGCAGGGCGACGATCGCCTGCTCCTCGTCGGCCGAGACGCCGTCGAGCAGCCGCGCCCGCAGCTCGGCGACGGCATCCAGGATGTGCCCGGATGCCGCGATGCCGCGCTCGGTGAGCCGGTACGCGTCGGCCGCTTCGACCCATCCGCTCTCGACGAGCTCGCCGAGCTGCTCGGCGGCCGTCGCGTCGTCCTCGTAGGCGGGCAGGTCGGCGAGGGACGCGTCGAGCTGCTCCGCGGTGGCTGGTCCCTCGGAGAGGGCCGTCAGGATGCGCCACTGCATGCGGGTGATGCCGTGCTCCTCGAGCGCCCCGGCGAAGCCGCGCTCCACGAGGCGGTCGACGAGCGCGAGCCAGTAGGCGAGTGTCCGCGTCGACATGCCCTCACGCTAGTCCGCGACCCGCCGCGAATCGACCCCCGCGTGCGGGCCGGCCCTCCCGGCGGGGCTGTGCGCGGTTATCCGAGCGTGATCGCGGGCAGGACGCCCAGGTGCGTCAGTACCGCGAGCACGAGGCCGACGAGCGCGAGCCCCGCGATCACGACGGTCGCGCGTCCCACGCTCGCGCCGCCCTCGCCCGAGCTGCGCAGCTCGCCGAGTCCGCGCAGCGCCGGGATCGCGGCGCCGGCCGCGACGAGGAACGCGGCGGCGGCGATGAGCATGCCCCCCGGGATGTAGCCCGCACCCGTGACCGAGAAGATCGCGGCGCCGACGCCCACGAACAGCACGAGGGTGAGGCCGCGGAGCACGTTCGCGTTCCAGCCGCTCAGGTGCTCGAAGGAGTCGTTCGCGACGGAGCCTCTCGGGAGCTTCACGAAGATCAGCAGCAGGAGGCCGACCGCGAGCACGATCGCGATGCCGATGACGCCGAAGATCGTGCTGGCGAAGGCCGACACGAAGATCGTCCAGGCGGCGGGCGACAGCACGCTCGCAACACGGCCGGTGGTGGCGTACAGCCCGAACACCTCGCCCTGCATACCGGCGGGGGTGACGCGCGTGAGCAGCGAACGGCTCGCGGCCTGCGCGGGTCCGGTGAACATCGAGAGCACGAGGCCGCCGATCCAGAAAACCACGACGCCGAGGTCGCGCGCGAAGAACACGAACATCGCCATCAGCACGAGGCCGGCGAGCGAGGTGACGATGACGGCCTTGGCGCCGAAGCGGTCGTCGAGGCGGCCCGCCGCGATCGTCGACGCCCCCGCGACGAGGTTGGCGGCGAGGCCGAAGATCATGACCTCGTTCGGCGTGAAGCCGAACCCGACGGCGGCGAGGATGCCGCCGAAGGCGAAGACGCCCGCGAGCCCGTCACGGTAGATGGCGCTCGCGAAGAGGAACCAGAAGGTCGGGCGCGACTGGCGGAAGAGCGCCACCATGTCCTTCACGAGCTCGACGTAGCTCCCGAGGAAGCTCACGCGCGGCCGTGCCTCGGCGACGCGCTGCTCCGGCACGTTGACGAACAGCGGGATCGCGAACACGAGGGTCCACACGCCGCAGCCGACCGCGATGAGCCGGTAGGCGAGGCCGCCGGAGGTGTCCATGCCGAACCAGTCGAGCTGCGTGAGCACGACCACGAGCACGAGGGCGACGACACCGCCGAGGTATCCGAGGCCCCATCCGAGACCGCTCACGCGTCCGGCCGTGGCGGGGGTCGAGACCTGATGCAGCATCGCGTTGTAGTTGACGCCCGCGATCTCCGACACGACGGTGCCGAGCGCGAGCACGATCGCACCGTAGGTGAAGAAGCTCGGGTCCTCGTAGACGAAGAAGAGCGCGAACTGGATGAGCGCGAGCACGACCGTGAAGATGATGAGGCTGCGCTTGCGTCCGCCGTTGGCGTCGGAGCGAGCGCCGAGCACGGGCGCGAGGGCGAAGATCAGCAGGCCCGCGATGGCCGTCCAGGCGCCGTACTGGCTCGAGAGCCGGGCGAGCGCCTCGACCTTCTCGGGGGACCCGTCGGGCAGCGCGGCGAGCTCGGGCTGGAGGAAGTGCGCCGACACGAGGTACAGCGGCGCGAACACGAAGGTCCAGACCACCGAGTTGAACGGCTGCGTGGCCCAGTCCCACATCGCCCACGAGACGAACTGCTTGCGCGGCACCCGTCCGGTGCCGCCACCGGCCGGCGGGTCGGCCATGACCTGCATCGCAGCCGTGCTGGCGGTCGGGGGAGGAGCGGACACGGATGCGGCGGCCAGGGCCTCGTCGCCCTTCGGGTCGGTCATGCCCGCAACGCTACTGCCGTCGGGTGAACGGCAGGAGACGCGGCGCGCGATCTAGACGGCCGGGGTGTCGCGGGGTTCGCGCGGCGGGGCGTACTCACCGCCGCGGTACTCGTCGAAGTAGTGCCCGTAGAACACCCGGCTCGCGACCTCGCGACGGCTCGAGACGCCGATCTTCTCGAAGATCGCCTTGAAGTGGTCCTGCACCGTGTACGGCGACAGGTGCAGCGACTGGGCGATCGCGTGCGTCGACTCGCCGCGGAGCAGCGCCTGCACGACGGTCGCCTCGCGGTCGGTGAGCCCGTACGCCGCCATGATGAGCGGCAGGATCTCGGGGGGCCGGGCCTCCTCGACGGTCACCGCGAACTGGCCGACCACGCCGTCCGGGCCCCGGAACGGGGCACCGTGCAGGCTGTACCAGCGGCCGCTGTACCCGCGAGCTCGCAGTCGGGGGCTCGCCGCGCCCTCCGCGCGCAGGCTCTGCACGAGCGACTCCACGGCATCCGGGAGGCCGCCCCACACCTCGCCGCCGAGGTCGGCGGTGAGCTCCTCGGCCGAGGGGGTGGCGCTCTGCAGACGCCCCGCCGCGTCGAACACGAACACGGCCGGGCCGCCGTTGCGCAGCCCCGCGTCGATCGCGGAGGCGAGGGTCGAGGCGCGGATGCCGTCGGCGATCGTGCGCTCGAGCTGCGCCAGGTAGTCGGCCTCGGCGTCGTTGAAGGCGGGGGCACCGGGGCCGCGGTACAGGGCGAAGGCGCCCCACATGAGGCCCCCGCTGCGGGCGACGCCGCGCAGCTCGTGCTCGGCCCCGAGCACCGGGCGCACGAGCTCGCTGAAGCGCAGGCTGCTCATGGGATCGCCGTGGGTCTCCTCGCGCAGGATGCCGACGCCGTACGGCCGCCGGGCGAGCTCGCTGAACTGCATGACGTTGCGCACCGCGTACTCGTGGTACATGAAGAGCGCGCCCCCGTCGTCGTGGAGGCCGACCTTGCGCGAGTCGGTGAGCATGCTGGTCGACGGGTCGGTGGTGCCGATGCACATGGCGTCGTAGGGCACGGCGCGCCCCACGAGTTCGATCGTCTCGAGCAGGAACTCGTCGTGCCGCAGCCCGGCGCGCCCGAGCGCGTCGATGGCTCGACGGCTGCTCTCCGCGCGGTATCCGATCACCCCGCCATTGTGCTCGCCCGGGACGGCCGCACGCACCCCCAGATTCCTGGTGCGATGCGCACCCCCGGCGCGGGGTCGGCGATCCACCCCGCCGCGGGGATGGTGCCGTGCCGCCGCGACCGGGAGGCTCGCCGGGTTCGATCACGACACCAGGAGGAACCATGACGATCGATGCCACCATGAACGCCATCCGCTCGCTCGAGCTGGAGGCGCTCGCCGAGCAGCTCCGCGGGGACCTCGTGCTCCCCGGCGACGTGGGCTGGGACGACGCCCGCCGGGCCTGGGCGCTCACCGTCGACCAGCGCCCCGCCGCGGTCGCTCGCCCGGCGGACGCCCACGACGTCTCGCGCATCGTGATCGCCGCGGCGTCGCTCGGCCTGCGCGTGACGGCGCAGGCGACCGGGCACAACGCCGCGCCCCTCGGTCCGCTCGACGACACCGTGCTCATCCGCACCGACCGGATGCGGGGAGTCGAGATCGACGCGCGCACCAAGATCGCGCGGGTCGAGGCCGGCGCCCTGTGGGCCGACCTGACCCCGCTCGCGGCGCAGCACGGCCTCGCGGGACTGGCGGGGACGGCATCCGACGTCGGCATCGTCGGCTACACGCTCGGCGGCGGCCTCAGCTGGTTCGCGCGTTCGCACGGCCTCGCCGCGAACAGCGTGACGGCGATCGAGGTGGTGACGGCCGACGGCGCGCGGCGCAGGGTCGACGAGCGGTCGGAGCCCGAGCTGTTCTGGGCGCTCCGGGGCGGCGGCGGGTCGTTCGCGATCGTGACAGCCCTCGAGTTCCGGCTCTACCCGATCCACCAGGCCGAGGCGGGCGCCATGTTCTGGCCGGTCTCCTCGACCGCCGAGGTGGTCGGCGCCTGGCGCGACTGGTCGGCGTCGCTTCCGACGAGCGTCACGACGCTCGTGCGCGTGCTGCGGATGCCGGATGCGCCGGGCGTGCCCGCCTCGCTCGCCGGCCACGACTTCGTGGTGGTCGAGGCCGTCGTGCAGGAGGACCCCGCCGAGGCGGAGCGGCTGCTCGCGCCGATGCGGGCGCTGCACCCGCGCATCGACACCGTCGCCACGACGCCGGTCGCCGAGCTCGCGCGGCTGCACATGGACCCGCCGGAGCCCGTGCCCGGCGTCGGCGACGGCTTCCTGCTCGACGGGCTGAGCGACCGCGAGATCGCCGACTTCGCCGCGTTCGCGACCGCGCCTGCGTCCGCACCGCTCATGAGCGTCGAGTTCCGCCTGCTGGGCGGCGAGCTCGCCCCGGGTCGCGGCGAGGGCGGTGTCGTGGCCGATCTCGACGGCGGCTACGCCGTGTTCGCGGTCGGGGTCGCGCCGTTCCCGGAGGCCGTGGTACAGGTGAACGCCGCGATCGACGGCCTCCGGGGGCTCTTCGGGAGCGGCACGCGGCGCTACCTCAACTTCGCCGAGCGTCCCGTCGCGGCCGAGGCGATCTTCGGCGCCGAGACGGAGCGGCTGCGGCGTGTCAAGCAGACCGTCGACCCGGAGGGCCGCATCCGGGGCAACCACGAGCCCGGACGCGACTGAAGTCGGCCTGTGCCCGCGGGCGGAGGCGACCACCGCGCGCCTCCGCCCGCTCTCGGCGGCACCTGAGGATTTCCTCATCCGGGGATCAGGCGTTCCGCATCCGCCGCTCAGCAACGCCGAGGAGGATCCGTTCCGGGCGGACCCCGCTCGACACCACACGCGAGAACGGCACGGTCATGATCGCCTCGGAGAAGCGCCCGCCACGATCCGTCCGTGCGAACCGGGCCGCGCTCGCCGCCGCATGGTGCCTGCTCGCGTTCGTGCTCCTCGCCGCCCTCGGCATCGCGACGGTCGTGCTCGCCTCCGGGAGGCGGTTCGGAGGCCTCCGGGGTGCCGTGCTGAACGCGCCGATCGCCGACGGGATCGTGCCCGTGGCGGTCTACGTTCTCGCGGCCGGCGTGCTCGGTGTGCTGCTGGTGCGGCGCTGGCGGAGGGGATCGTTCGTGCCGGCGCTCGTCGGCGCCCTCTCGCTGGCCGGCGTGGCCGCGGTGCTGCTCGTGCTCGCCGACGCGCAGAACTGGTTCGGGGTCGCGCTCGACGCGGTCACCTGGGTCTGGGCGATCGCGACCTTCGCGGCGGTCGGGCTCGCGCTCGGCACCCTCGTGAGCGCATCCGCGTGGCGCCGGCTCGTCGCCGTCAGCGCGGTCGTCGTGCTGGCCGCCGCGGGCACCGTGGGCATCAACGCGCACTTCGGCATCGAGCACACGCTGGCCGAGCTCACCGGGATCACCGTCGTGCGCCCGATCGCCCTCCCGCACACCTCCCCGGCCGCGGGCGACCCGCCGGGAGAGCTCTGGCAGAACTGGACGCCGCCCGCCGGGATGCCCGCGGCCGGCACGACGGGCACGGTCGACATCCCGGCGACCGTCTCCGGCTTCCGCGCGCGGCCGGCGGGCGTCTACCTGCCCCCCGCGGCGCGCGTGCCGCATCCGCCCGCCCTGCCGCTCGTCGTGATGCTCATGGGCCAGCCGGGTTCGCCCGACCCGAGCTTCATCGCCGCCGCCCTCGACGCCTTCGCGGCACGCCACGATGGCCTCGCGCCCATCGTGGTGGTCGCCGACCAGCTCGGCGACCCCACCCAGGATCCGCTCTGCCTCGACACCGCGCGCTACGGCAAGGTCGAGACCTACATCACGCGGGATGTGCTGCCCTGGGCGCGTGCGCACCTCAACGTGGCGCAGGATCGCGCGCACACCCTCATCGCGGGGTACTCCAACGGCGGCGAGTGCGCTCTCTCGTTCGGCGCGAAGTTCCCCGAGCTGTGGGCGAACGTGCTCGACATCTCGGGGGAGGCCTATCCCGGATCGGATCATGCGGCGCGCACCCTCGCCGACGACTTCGCGGGCGACAAGGCGGCGTACCAGGCGACATGGCCCGCCACGATCCTCGCGGCGGGCAGCTATCCCGACAGCTTCGGCGTCTTCACCGTCGGCTCGGACGACGCCTCGTATCGGACGCAGGCGCAGCAGATGACGGCCGCGGCGAAGGCGGCCGGATGGCAGACCGACTACGTCGAGATCCCGAACGGAGGTCACGTGGCGGCCGCCCTCCGCGGTGGGCTGGCCGCGGGGTTCGCCGCGCTCTACCCTCGGCTGGGGCTCTCCCGACCGGGCGTCGCGCCCTGAGCGGGCACCCGCGAAAACTTGAGCGCATTCGGCTCAACCTTCTTGACAACCGCGGGTGGCCGATGCAAACTTGATACGTCACGGCTCAAGTCCGCGACCCCTACAAGTTTCCAAGGAGCAACAGAATATGGCTCGAGCAGTCGGTATCGACCTCGGTACGACCAACTCCGTGGTCGCCGTCCTCGAGGGTGGCGAGCCCACGGTCATCGCCAACGCCGAGGGATTCCGCACGACCCCCTCGATCGTCGCCTTCACCAAGGACGGGGAGGTGCTCGTCGGCGAGACCGCGAAGCGCCAGGCCGTCACCAACGTCGACCGCACCATCGCGTCCGTCAAGCGCCACATGGGCACGGACTGGAAGGTCGACATCGACGGCAAGAAGTACACGCCGCAGGAGATCTCCGCGCGCATCCTCCAGAAGCTCAAGCGCGACGCCGAGCAGTACCTCGGCGAGGACGTGACGGATGCCGTCATCACCGTCCCCGCGTACTTCAACGACGCCGAGCGCCAGGCCACCAAGGAGGCGGGTGAGATCGCGGGCCTCAACGTGCTGCGCATCATCAACGAGCCGACCGCGGCCGCGCTCGCCTACGGCCTCGACAAGGGCAAGGAGGACGAGCTCATCCTGGTCTTCGACCTCGGCGGCGGCACCTTCGACGTGTCGCTCCTCGAGGTGGGCAAGGACGACGACTTCTCCACCATCCAGGTGCGCGCCACCGCGGGCGACAACCGTCTCGGCGGCGACGACTGGGACCAGCGCATCGTCGAGCACCTCATCAAGAAGTTCAAGGACACCACGGGCGTCGACGTCTCCAAGGACAAGATCGCCCTGCAGCGCCTCAAGGAGGCCGCCGAGCAGGCCAAGAAGGAGCTCTCGTCGAGCATGTCGACGAGCATCCAGCTGCCCTACCTCTCGCTCACCGAGAACGGCCCGGCGAACCTCGACGAGACCCTCACCCGCGCCCAGTTCGAGCAGATGACCTCCGACCTGCTCGACCGCACCAAGAAGCCGTTCGACGACGTCATCCGCGAAGCCGGCATCAAGGTCTCCGACATCGCGCACGTCGTGCTCGTCGGCGGCTCGACCCGCATGCCCGCGGTCACCGAGCTCGTCAAGAAGCTCACGGGCGGCCAGGACCCCAACAAGGGCGTCAACCCGGACGAGGTGGTCGCCGTCGGCGCCGCCCTCCAGGCCGGCGTGCTCAAGGGCGAGCGCAAGGACGTGCTGCTCATCGACGTGACCCCCCTCAGCCTCGGCATCGAGACCAAGGGCGGCATCATGACGAAGCTCATCGAGCGCAACACGGCCATCCCGACCAAGCGCAGCGAGACCTTCACGACCGCCGACGACAACCAGCCGTCGGTCGCCATCCAGGTCTTCCAAGGTGAGCGCGAGTTCACCCGCGACAACAAGGCGCTCGGCACCTTCGAGCTCACCGGCATCGCGCCGGCGCCGCGTGGTGTGCCGCAGATCGAGGTCACCTTCGACATCGACGCGAACGGCATCGTGCACGTGTCCGCCAAGGACAAGGGCACCGGCAAGGAGCAGTCGATGACGATCACCGGCGGCTCGTCGCTGCCGAAGGACGACATCGAGCGCATGGTGCGCGAGGCCGAGGAGCACGCCGCGGAGGACAAGGCGCGCCGCGAGGCCGCCGAGGTGCGCAACAACGCCGAGCAGCTCGTCTACTCGCTCGAGAAGCTCATCTCCGAGAACGAGGACAAGATCGCCGACTCCGTCAAGGACGAGGTCAAGGCCGACATCGAGTCGCTCAAGACCGCGCTCCAGGGCGAGGACGAGGCGGCCATCAAGTCCGCCTTCGACAAGCTGAACGAGTCGCAGACCAAGCTCGGCGAGGCGATCTACCAGGCGAGCGCCGCGGCGGCCGAGGGCGCGAGCCCGACGAGCGGCACCGAGGCCCCGTCGGCCTCCGACGAGGACGTGGTCGACGCCGAGATCGTCGACGACGAGGACGAGAAGTAGTAGTAGGCATGGCTGACGAGAACCGCGACGACAAGGACCGCGAGCACGAGGAGCCCGCGATCCACGACAGGCGGAAGATCGATCCGGAGACCGGAGAGCCGCGGGCGGAGACGCCCGCGGCCGACCGCCCGGCCGAGGGCGACGACGGGCTGAGCGAGGAGGACCTCGCGCTGCTCGCGGGCGCCGAGCGGGATCTCGTGGCGGAGTACCGCGAGATCGCCGCCCGCGCGCAGGCCGACCTCAAGAACTTCCGCACCCGCGTCGAGCGCGACCGCGCGGCGAACCGCGAGGCCGTCGTCGCCGAGGTGATCCGCTCGCTGCTCCCCGTGATCGACGACCTCGACCGCGCCGACGCGCACGGCGATCTCGTCGAGGGCGCCCCGCTCACGCTCGTCTCGCAGAAGCTGCGCGCCGGGTTCGAGCGCTACGGGCTGCGCCCCGTGGGCGAGGTCGGCGAGGCCTTCGACCCCAACATCCACGAGGCGGTCGTGCACCTGCCCGATCCGGATGCCGAGGGCGAGACCGTGAAGGAGGTCATCCAGATCGGCTACGCGCTCGGTGACCGCCTGCTGCGCGCCGCGCGCGTCGCCGTGGTCGCGCCCCCCGCCAGCTAGAACCCCACCCGAGAGGAGTCCGATGGCCAGCCAGGACTGGTTCGACAAGGACTTCTACGCCGTGCTCGGCGTCGCGAAGGACGTCTCCGACGCCGAGCTCAAGAAGGTCTACCGCAAGCTCGCGCGGCAGTATCACCCGGACTCCAATCCGGGCGATACTGCCGCCGAGGCGCGGTTCAAGGAGATCAGCGAGGCGTACGCGGTGCTCTCCGATCCGCAGGAGCGGGCCGAGTACGACCAGCTGCGCGCGATGGGCTCGGGAGTCCGCTTCACGCCGGGCGGCGCGGGCGGCTTCGACGACGTCTTCGGCGGGATGTTCGGCGGAGGCGCGGGGTCCCGCGCCTCCTACAGCGCGGGCGGCTTCGAGGACCTGCTCGGCGGGATGTTCGGCTCCGGCCGCTTCGGCAACGTCTCGGGCGGCTACCGCGGCTACGGCGGTCCCACCCCGGGTGCCGACATCACCGCCTCCACGACGCTCGACTTCCTCACCGCCATCCACGGCGACACCGTCACCCTGCAGCTGCCGGGCGGCAGGACCGCCAAGGTCAAGATCCCCGCCGGCGTCAAGGACGGCCAGAGGATCAAGGTGCGCGGCAAGGGCCAGCAGAGTCCGGATGGCGGCGACCCCGGCGACCTCGTGCTGACGGTGGCGGTGCGTCCGCATCCGGTTTTCGCGCGCGACGGGGCGAACCTGCGGATCGACGTTCCGGTCACCTTCGCGGAGGCGGCGCTCGGCGCGACGATCCAGGTGCCGACGCTCGACGGCGATCCGGTGCGGCTGCGCATCGCCCCGGGCACCCCGAGCGGGCGTGTGCTGCGCGTGAAGGGCAGGGGCGTCGCCACGGCGAAGGCCACGGGCGACCTGCTCGCGACCGTGCAGGTGGTCGTGCCGAGCCACCTCTCGGGCGACGCCAAGCGCAAGCTCGAGGAGTTCGCGGCCGAGCTGCCCGCCGAGAACCCGCGTGACGAGCTGCTCGAGAAGGCCCGCGGATGATGGACGAGACGACCCCGCTGTTCGCGATCGCGGTCGCCGCCGAGCTCGCGGGGATGCATCCGCAGACCCTGCGGCAGTACGACCGGCTGGGGCTCGTGAGCCCGCAGCGCACCTCCGGGCAGTCGCGGCGCTACTCGATGCGGGATGTCGTGCAGCTGCAGGAGATCGCGCGGCTGTCCGCCGAGGGGCTCAACCTCGAGGGCATCCGCCGCATCCTGGAGCTCGAGAACCAGGTGAGCGCGCTCAGCGCGCGGGTGCGCGAGCTCGAGACCGCGCTCGCCGACGAGCTGCTCACCCGTCCGGGCCGGCGGGTCTTCGCCGCCGGCTCGGAGGGTGAGGTCGTCTCGCTGCGCACCGGGACCCGGATGCGCAAGCAGAATCAGGTGGTCGTCTGGCGCCCGCTCAGCTGAGGGCCTTGGCCTTCAGCGCGGCGAACTCCTCCTGCGTGATCACTCCGGAGTCGAGGAGAGCCTTCGCCTTGGCGATCTCGTCGCTCGGCGTCGCGGTCCCCGCGACCTCGCGGATGTAGCCCTCGGCGGCGCGCTGCTGCGCGGCGGCCGCCTTCTGGCTGCGCTCCGCCATGCCGCCTCCGCGGGCGATGAGGTAGACGAGGGCGGTGAGGAACGGCAGGAAGATCAGGAAGACGATCCACACCGCCTTCCACCATCCGTTCAGCCTGTGGTCACGGAAGAGGTCGCCGATGATCGCGAAGATGGCGAAGAGGTAGGCGATGAACGCGAACAGCCAGAAGAGGGACCAGAGGAAGTCCCAGAAGGTGCTGAGGTAGGTCATGGCGGTCCTTTCGATGGTGGCGCGCTCCCCGCGAGGCGCCCTCGCCTCTTTCTACACCGCCCTGTCCGTCTGGTCACGGGGTGCGAGCCGATCTCGCCTTATCGCTCGTGCATTCGCGAGCGAGTCGCGCTAAACTTGAGTCACCCCAACTCAAGTCTGAGACGGAGAACCATGGCCAACATGCAGGGCGCCCCCTCCAGCCAGGAGGAGCCGAAGAGCGCCCTCGAGCAGTACGGCATCGACCTCACCGAGATCGCCAAGAGCGGCAAGCTCGACCCCGTGATCGGCCGCGACGCCGAGATCCGCCGGGTCAGCCAGGTGCTCACGCGGCGCACCAAGAACAACCCCGTGCTCATCGGCGAGCCGGGCGTCGGCAAGACCGCCGTCGTCGAGGGGCTCGCCCAGCGCATCGTCGCGGGCGATGTGGCCGACTCCCTCAAGGGCAAGCAGCTCGTCTCGCTCGACCTCGCCGCCCTCGTCGCGGGCGCCAAGTACCGCGGCGAGTTCGAGGAGCGGCTCAAGGCCGTGCTCAAGGAGATCAACGACTCCGACGGCCAGATCATCACCTTCATCGACGAGCTCCACACCCTCATGGGCGCGGGAGGCGGCGAGGGTTCCGTCGCGGCCGCCAACATGCTCAAGCCCATGCTCGCGCGCGGCGAGCTGCGCCTCATCGGCGCCACGACCCTCAACGAGTACCGCGAGTACATCGAGAAGGATGCGGCCCTCGAGCGCCGCTTCCAGCAGGTCTACGTGGGCGAGCCCTCCGTCGAGGACACCGTCGCCATCCTGCGCGGCCTCAAGGAGCGCTACGAGGCGCACCACAAGGTCGCGATCGCCGACAGCGCGCTCGTCGCCGCCGCATCCCTCTCCAACCGCTACATCACGGCCCGACAGCTGCCCGACAAGGCCATCGACCTCATCGACGAGGCGGCGTCCCGCCTCAAGATGGAGATCGACTCGAGCCCCGTCGAGATCGACGAGCTCAAGCGCGCGGTCGACCGGCTGCGCATCGAGGAGCTCGCGCTCAAGAAGGAGAAGGACCCGGCGTCCAAGGAGCGGCTCGAGAAGCTGCGCGCCGACATGGCCGGCAAGGAGCAGCAGCTCGACGCCCTGCAGACGCGCTGGCAGGCCGAGAAGAGCACGCTGCACAGCGTCGGCGACCTCAAGTCGCGTCTCAACGACGCGCGCATCGAGCTCGACCGCGCGATGCGCGAGCAGCGCTACCAGGATGCGTCGAAGCTCAACTACGAGACGATCCCGGCCATCGAGCAGCAGTTGCTGCAGGCCGAGGCGATCGAGCAGCAGGGCCCCCGCATGGTCAACGACCAGGTGACCGACGAGGACATCGCGGCCGTCGTGGCGGCGTGGACCGGCATCCCGGTCGACAAGCTGCGTCAGGGCGAGACCGAGAAGCTCCTCGGCCTCGAGGCCGAGCTCGGGAAGCGGCTCATCGGGCAGCGCGACGCGGTGCGCGCGGTCTCGGAGGCGGTGCGCCGCACCCGCGCGGGCATCTCCGACCCCGACCGTCCCACCGGGTCGTTCCTCTTCCTCGGGCCGACCGGCGTCGGCAAGACCGAGCTCGCGAAGGCGCTCGCCGCCTACCTCTTCGACGACGAGAAGGCGCTCGTGCGCATCGACATGTCGGAGTACGGCGAGAAGTTCGCCGTGTCGCGGCTCGTCGGCGCCCCTCCCGGCTACATCGGCTACGAGCAGGGCGGCCAGCTGACGGAGGCCGTGCGTCGGCGCCCCTACTCGGTGATCCTCCTCGACGAGGTCGAGAAGGCGCACCCCGAGGTCTTCGACGTGCTGCTCCAGGTGCTCGACGACGGCCGGCTCACCGACGGGCAGGGCCGCACGGTCGACTTCCGCAACACCATCCTGATCCTCACCTCCAACCTCGGCAGCCAGATCCTCGTCGATCGCGACATGAGCTGGGACCGCAAGCAGGAGGCCGTGCAGGAGCTCGTGCGCCAGGCCTTCAAGCCCGAGTTCGTGAACCGGCTCGACGACATCGTCGTGTTCGCGCCGCTCTCGGAGGCCGATCTCGGCCAGATCGTGTCGCTCTACGTCGATCGGCTCGAGCGCCGGCTCGGGGAGCGCCGACTGCAGCTCGCGGTCACCCCGGATGCGCGGGCCTGGCTCGCGGAGCGCGGCTACGATCCGATCTACGGGGCGCGCCCGCTGCGACGCCTCATGCAGCACGAGATCGACGACCGGCTCGCGCGCGCCCTGCTCGCGGGCGACATCCGCGACGGCGACACCGTGCGCGTCGACCTCGAGCCGGGCGGCGACGGCCTCGCCGTCAGCCGTTTCGAGGACGCCGACGCCCCCACCCCTCTCTGAGGTTCTGCGCCGGCCCCGCGCGTCGCGCCCCTACGAGAGGGCGGGGATGACCCGCTTCTCGAAGAGCTCCACGCCCGAGCGGTCGTAGGCCGAGTCCGGGAAGTAGTGGATGCTGTAGCCGAGCCCGAGGGACTGCCGCTCACGCAGGCGCTCGACGATCTCGTCGGGCGTGCCGGCGAGGCCCTCGCTCGTCGGGCCGCCGCGGTACGACGCCACGGCCTCCGCCGCCTTCGCGTCGCCCATCGACTCGGCCAGCCGCGCCTCGAGCGCGTCGACCTTGCGGTGCACCTCGGCGCTCGTCTCGGCGACGATCGTGTTGAAGTTCGACGAGCGCGTGATCGCGTCGAAGTCGGTGCCGAGCCGCTCGCAGTGTCCGCGCAGGATCTCGCTCTTGCGTGCGAACTCCGCCGCGCCGCCGTTGAAGTTGGTGTACCTCGCGTACTGCGCCGCGATCCTGAGCGTCACCTTCTCGCCACCGCCCGCGACCCAGAACGGGATGCCGCCCTCCTGCAGCGGACGCGGCTCCACGATCGCGCCGTCCACCTGCCAGAACTCGCCGTCGAGACTCGCCTTCCCGGTCGTCCACGCCTGGTGCATGATCTCGACGCCCTCGCGCAGCGCACGCAGGCGGGCGGGCGCATCCGGGAACCCGTAGCCGTAGGCGCGCCACTCGTGCTCGTACCAGCCGGCGCCGATGCCCATCTCGACGCGGCCGCCCGAGATGAGGTCGACGGTCGCCGCGACCTTCGCGAGGTAGGCGGGGTTGCGGTAGTGCACGCACGTGCACATCTGCCCGAGACGGATGCGCGAGGTCGACGCCGCGAACGCCGCCATGAGCGTCCAGGCCTCGTGGGTGGCCTCCTCGCTCGGCACCGGGGTGGTGTGGAAGTGGTCGTACACCCAGAGCGACTCCCACGGCCCTGCCTCGGCGGCCTGCGCCAGGTCGTGCATGACACCCCATTGCCTCGCGGGGTCGACGCCGACCAGATCGAAACGCCAGCCCTGGGGGATGAAGATGCCGAACTTCACTACGGGGTACTCTCCTGTTTCCGTGGGGTCGAGCTCGTCGAAGCCTCGAGCTCGATGAGCTGCTCGCGCACCTTGCGCCGCAGAACCTTGCCGATCATCGACTTCGGCAGCTCATCCACGAGGTGCACGCGCCGCGGCACCTTGTAGGCGGCGAGCTGCTGCTTCGCCCACGCCCGCAGCGCGGCCGTGTCGATGCTCGCGCCGGGGTGGGGCACGACCGCCGCGACGACGTGCTCGCCGTCGCGCGCATCCGGGATGCCGACGATCGCGACGTCCGCGATCCCGTCGTAGTTGCGGAGCATGTCCTCCACCTCGGACGGCGACACGTTGAAGCCGCCCGTGATCACGAGCTCCTTGATGCGGTCGGTGATGGTCACGAAGCCGTCGTCGTCGACCGACACGATGTCGCCCGTGCGGAACCAGCCGTCGGTGAAGACCTCCGCGGTCGCCTCGGGCTTGTTCCAGTAGCCGGAGAACACCTGCGGGCCGCGCACCACGAGCTCGCCCGGTGTTCCGGGCTCGACGTCGCGGGTCGGCTCGTCGGGGTCGACCACCCGCAGCTCGGTGCCGGGCAGCGGCAGACCGACCGTGCCCGCGCGGCGGTTCGGCGCGACGGGGTTCGCCATGAGCACGGGCGAGCACTCCGAGAGGCCGTAGCCCTCGACGAGGTAGCCGCCGGTGAGCGCCTCCCACGGCTCCACGACATCCTTCGAGAGCGGCATGGCGCCCGAGATCGCGATCTCGATGCCCTGGAGCGACACGCCCTTCGCCTCGGCCGCCTTGCGCAGGCGGTCGTAGAGCGGCGGCACGGCGGGCAGGAACGTCGGCGGGCGCTTCTTGAACACCGGCAGCACGAGATCCGGGTCGGGCTTCGGGAACAGCACGAGCCGCGCCCCCATGCTCATCGCGAAGGTCAGGCAGAGCGTCAGGCCGTAGGCATGGAACAGCGGCAGCACGGCGTGCACGGATGCCGCCCCGCGCGGGATCGTCGGCACCCACGCCCGCGCCTGGGCCGCGTTCGCCACGAGGTTGCGGTGGCTGAGGGTCGCGCCCTTCGGGGTGCCGGTCGTGCCGGAGGTGTACTGGATGAGCGCGACGTCGTCGGGGGCGGGACCCGGCACGGATGCGGGGATCGCCGGGCCGGTCAGCAGCTCCTCCCACGGGAGCGTGCCCTGCACCTCGGTCGTGAGCTCGGCACGGCTGGTGCGCGCCTTCTCGATCGGGAGCCGCAGCAGCATCCGCATCTTCAGCGGGAAGGCGCGCGTCATGTCGACCGAGACGATGCGGTCGAGCGCGAGGTCGCTCGGGAAGTCCTGCAGGGTGGGCACCGTCTTGTCCCAGGCGATCGCGACGCGAGCGCGGTGGTCCTCGAACTGGTGGCGCAGCTCGCGCGGCGTGTAGAGCGGGTTGTGCTCGACCACGATGCCGCCGACCCGCAGCACCGCATAGAACGCGACGACGTGCTGCGGGCAGTTGGGCAGCACGAGGGCGACGCGGTCGCCGGGCTGCACCCCGATCCGGCGCAGTCCCTCCGCGGCGTGCTCGATCTGCGCGCCGAGGGCCGCGTAGCTCGTCTCACGGCCGAAGAACTCGAGGGCCACGTGCCCGGGGTAGGCGGCGACGGACTCGGCGATGAGGTCGCTGAGCGAGCCCGGCGGCACCTCGAGCTCACGCGGAACGCCGTCCGCGTAGGAGTCGAGCCAGGGCATCTCGGCAGGCGACCTCGTCACCCGTCGAGCCTACGCCGCGCCCTCCGCCCGGGCGATTCGTGGCCTCCGGGCGGCGAAGCCGTCATGCGGCGGGGGCAGTTGCTCCCGCCGCATGTGCGGTGCTCCGCCCGGTTGCGCAACTTCTCCCGCCACCGGGGTGGTTGCTCCCGCCGCAGTCTCAGCGAGCGAGCTCCTCGCGGATCGCGGCGACGAAGGCGTCGATGTCGGCCTCGGTCGTGTCGAACGACGTCATCCAGCGCACCTGGCCGGCCGCGCGATCCCAGTCGTAGAAGCGGAAGCGGGCGCGGATGCGGTCGGCCGCGTCGTTCGCGAGCACCGCGAACACGGCGTTCGCCTCCGTGGCCTGGCTGAACCCGAGTCCCGTGATCGAGCCGTCGGCGAGGCTCGCCTCGAGCGCGGTGCGCAGCCGGTCGGCCATCGCGTTCGCGTTCGCGGCGGCGCGCATCCCGACGCCGTCGAAGAGCGCCAGCAGCTGGGCGCTGAAGAAGCGCAGCTTGCTCGCGAGCTGCATCGAGGTCTTGCGCAGCCGCACGATGTCGGAGACCCGCTCGGGGCTCAGCACGACGATCGCCTCGACGCCGAGCGCACCGATCTTGGTGCCGCCGAAGCTCAGGATGTCGACCCCGGCATCCGTGGTGAACTCCCGGAACGGCACGCCGAGCGCGGCGGCCGCGTTCCAGATGCGCGCGCCGTCCATGTGCACCGCGAGGCCGGCCGCGTGGGCGGCATCCGCGATGGCCCGCACCTCCGCGGGGGTGTAGAGGGTGCCGAGCTCGGTGGTCTGGGTGATCGAGACGGCGGCGGGAGCGGCGCGGTGCTCGTCGTCCATGCCCCAGGCCTGGGTCGCGAGCAGCTCGGGCGTGAGCTTGCCGTCGGGGGTCGGCACGACGAAGAGCTTGAGGCCGGCGACCTTCTCGGGGGCGCCGCCCTCGTCGGTGTGGATGTGGGCGGTGCTCGTCGCCACCACCGCGCCCCAGCGGGGCAGCAGTGCGGTGAGCGCCACGACGTTGGCGCCCGTGCCGTTGAAGACGGGGAACACCTCGGCCTGCTCGCCGAACTCGGCGCGGATCACCTCGCCGAGGCGCGCCGTGTAGACGTCCTCGCCGTAGGAGATCTGGTGTCCGCCGTTGGCGTCCGCGATGGCCGCGAGCACCTCCGGGTGGATGCCGGCGTAGTTGTCGCTCGCGAAGCCGCGGAAGCTCGTGTCGTGCAGGGTCACCCACCCATTCTCAGCCCTTGAGGGCCTCCGCGAGCTTCACGCGCTGGCCGAGGCGCAGGAGCGAGTTCTCGTAGATGCGCGCGCCGAGGGCGATCACGCCGACGCAGGTGACCGCGAGGATGCCGAGCGACAGCAGCGGCTCCCACCACTGCGCGTTGCCGAGGAACAGCCGCAACGGCATCCCGATCGGCGCCGAGAACGGCACGTACGACATGATCCCCACGACGAGCGGGTTGTCGTTGAAGAACACGACGATGAAGTACGGCAGCATCACGAGCATCGTGACGGGGGTCGTGGTCGAGCCGATGTCCTCCTGGCGCGACACCATGGCGCCGGTCGCCGCGAACAGCGAGGCGAGCAGCACGAAGCCGAGCACGAAGAACAGCACGAACCACACGAACGGCAGGCCCAGGCCGAGCAGCAGCGCGCTCTGGCCCGTGACCGACAGCGCGATGATCGCGATCGCGATGAGCAGCGCGATCTGCCCGAAGGCGAGGATCGTGGTGCCCACCACCTTGCCCGCGAGCAGCGCCCGCGTCGGGATCGCCGCGAGCAGGATCTCGATGACGCGCGTCTGCTTCTCCTCCACGACCGACTGCGCGATCGTCTGCCCGAAGGTCATGGCCGAGACGAAGAACACGAGGCCGAAGCCGATCGCGACGAGGTAGGCGAGGAAGCCGCCGGCGCCGCTGTCGTCGAGCAGGTGCACGGGCGGCGCCACGCTGAGCGCCTGCACGACGCCGAGCGGTGCGCTGTCCTTGCCGACCACCGCGTAGCCGAGCTGTCCGGCATCCGGCACGATCGCGGCGTCGACGTCGCCGGCGCGCACGAGCTTCTCCGCCTGGTCGACGGTGGCGACGTCGGTCACCCGCAGCTCGCTGCCGGAGGGCAGCTCGACCCCCGAGACGACGGCCACCTTGGGCGGCTCGGCCGTCGCCGCGACGACGGCGCTCACGAGCACCGAGCCGAGCAGGAGCAGCAGCAGGATGCCGGTCGACACGAGGAAGGCGACGCTGCGCAGGCGCACCATCACCTCGCGCATCGCGACGAGCCACACGGTGCGCGCGGTGGAGTAGGGGCGGGCGGTCGTGGGGGTGCGCACGGCGGTCATCGGACGACCTCCTTGAAGATCTGGGAGAGGGACGGATGCTGGCGCGCGAAGTCGGACACCCCGCCGCGCGCGACGGCGGCCGCGAGCACGCGCTGAGCGGCCTCCGGGTCGGCGGCGTCGAACAGCGCGTAGCCGCCGTCCGCCTCGATCACGGTGATGCCGGCCTCGTCGCGCACCCAGCCGGCGTCGCCGTCGGTCTGCAGCTGGTAGCGGAGGGTGGCGTGCTCGGCGCGCAGCGCGTCGCGCGATCCGGCGGCCCGGATGGCGCCGCCCGCGATGATCACGAGGTCGTCGCAGAGCCGCTCGACGATGTCGAGCTGGTGGCTCGAGAACAGCACGGGCACCCCGCTGCGCGCCCGGTCGGCGAGCACCTCGACGACGACGTCGACCGCCATCGGGTCGAGCCCGCTGAACGGCTCGTCGAGGATGAGCACCTCGGGGTCGTGCACGAGGGCCGCGGCGATCTGGGCGCGCTGCTGGTTGCCGAGGGAGAGCTTCTCGATCGCGTCGCCGGCCCGCTCGGTGAGCGAGAGGCGGGCGAGCAGCTCGTCGGTGTTGGTCTTGGCGTCGGCGGGCGCGAGGCCGTGCAGGCGGGCGAGATAGACGAGCTGCTCGGCGAGCTTCATCTTGGGGTAGAGGCCGCGCTCCTCGGGCATGTAGCCGAAGCGGCGGCGACCGGTGGCGCCGAGCGGCTCGCCGTCGAGGGTGACGGTGCCGGCGTCGGCCTCGAGCACGCCGAGCACGATGCGCATCGTCGTGGTCTTGCCCGCGCCGTTCGCGCCTACGAAGCCGGTCATGCGGCCGGGTGCGACATCGAAGCTCACGTCGTCGAGCACGCGCCGCGTGCCGTAGGTCTTGCTGACGTCCCGGATCTCGAGCACGGGGCCTCCTTCGTTCCGCGGCCCACGCTACGGGGGGCCCACGGTATCCGCCTCCCCCTCGCGGCGGACCCCGTGCGGCGGAGGAGCGGGATCGCGGCTCAGGCGCGCACGAAGCCCGAGCGGTAGGCGCGCACGACGGCCTGCACGCGGTCGCGCACGCCGAGCTTCAGCAGGATGTTGGAGACGTGGGTCTTGACGGTCGCCTCGCCCACGTAGAGCCGGCCCGCGATCTCGGCGTTCGAGAGGCCCTCGGCGAGCAGCCGGAACACCTCGGCCTCGCGGTCGGTGAGCTCGGGCAGCACCTCGTCCGCGACCGAGGGGGAGCTTCCCGCCGCCCCGAACCGCTCGATGACCCGCCGGGTGACGGCGGGCGAGAGCAGGGCGTCGCCCCGCGCGAGCACGCGCACCGCGTCGACGAGCTGCTCGGGGCTCGCCGTCTTCAGCAGGAACCCGGATGCGCCCGCCTCGAGCGCCCGGAAGAGGTAGTCGTCGCGGTCGAAGGTGGTGAGCACGAGCACAGCCGGCGCGTCGGCGCGGGCCGCGATGCGCCGGGTGGCCTCGAGCCCGTCGAGTCCCGGCATCTGCACGTCCATGCACACCACGTCGGGGGCGACCTCCGCCGCGACGGCGATCGCCTCGTGCCCGTCGCCGGCCTCGCCGACCACCTCGAGGTCGGGCTGGGCGTCGAGGATCACGCGGAAGCCGGTGCGCACGAGCGCCTGGTCGTCGACGAGCAGCACGCGCGTCACGCGGCGGCCTCCGGCAACGGGATGCGCGCCCGCACGAGGTAGCCGCCCCGGCTGCGCGGGCCGAGCTCGAGAGTGCCGCCGGACGCGGCGACGCGCTCCCGCATCCCGAGCTGGCCGAGCCCGCCGGGGAGGCGGCGCACCGCCCGCCCGCCGGTGTTCGCGACCTCGAGCTCGACGTGGTCGGCGCCGTAGCGCAGCCGCACGTCGGCGGTCGCGTCGGGTCCCGCGTGCTTGCGCACGTTGGTGAGCGCCTCCTGGGCGATGCGGTAGAGGTTGACGCTCGCGATCGCGGGCACGGCGACGGCGTCGCCGATCACGCGATAGCTCGTGGGGACGCCCGCGTCGACCGAGGCCTCGACGAGCTCCGGCAGCCGCTCGACGCCGCGCGCCGAGTCGACGGCGTCGTCGGTGTCGCGCAGGGTGGTGAGCATCTCGTGCAGCTCGCGGATGGTGTCGCGGCTCGTCTGCTCGATCGTCTGCAGGGCCGCGGATGCCGCCTCCGCGTCCGTGCCGAGCACGGTGCGCGCGGCGCCCGCCTGGATGCCGATGACGCTCACGTGGTGGGCCACGGCGTCGTGCAGCTCGCGCGCGATGCGCACCCGGTCGAGCGCGACCGCCTGCGCCGCGCTGCGCTCCCGCTCCCGCTCGAGCTCGCGCGTGCGCTCCTCGAGCTCGGCGCGCTGGCGGGCCGAGGCGAAGCCGCGTTCGCCGAACCACCAGGCGCCCGCGAAGTAGAGCAGGTTCATGAGCACCTGGATGAGCAGGTAGGCGACGAGCGGCGAGAACAGGCCCACGCGCGAGAGGCCCGTGAGGGCGGTCGGGTCGGTCGCCGACTGGAAGAGGGCGATGAAGAGCCAGAGGGCCATCCCGACGACGATCGCGGCGCGTGCGCCGTTCGCGAGCGAGCGCCGCGAGACCCACGCGCCGACCGAGTAGATCGCGGTGAAGAGCGAGATGTTGCCGATGAGCAGCTCGGGCACCGACAGCACGCCGGAGGCGACGAAGGCGGCGGAGACGAGCGCGGCGGCGACGATCGGATGGCTGCGGCGCAGGGCGAGCGGCAGCGTCACGAGGGCGAGCACGGCGAAGGTGGTGACGGCATCCGCGGGCTCGTCGTAGACGCCCGCCACCCGGTAGAGCTGCTGGCTCAGCACGGCGGCCACGAAGAGCCCCCCGGCGATGGCGAGGTCGGCGAGCCGGTCGCGGCGGGTCGGCGCGGGCCGCACCCAGCCGGGCACGGGTGCGCGTCGTGCGGTGCCGGGACGGATGCTCACGCCGCCGAGCCTAGGAGGCGGCGCGTTCTCCCGCCTCCTCCTCACGGCGGACGGCCTCCGCGCACGCGGTTCCGAGCGTCTCGCGCATCCGTCGGGCGACCTGGCCGACCACGCGCTTCTCGTCGTCGTCCAGGATGTCGAGGAACCACTCGCGGATCGCCTCGGCGTGGTCGCGGGTGGCCCGCAGCAGCACGCGGCGGCCCCCCGCGGTGAGCACGACCCACACCCCGCGCGCGTCGGTCTCGCACTCGCGGCGCTCGACGAGGCCGCGCGCCTGCATCCGGCTGACCTGGTGCGAGACGCGGCTCTTCTCCCAGGCGAGCGCCTCGGCGAGCTCGCCGGTGCGGAGGCTGCGGTCGGGCGCCTCGGAGAGGCTCAGCAGCAGCAGGTACTCGGGGTGCGAGATGCCGGCGTCGTCCTGGAGGCGGCGGTCGAGCGCGGTGACGAGCTCGCGTCCGGCGCGGAAGTAGTCGCGCCAGACGTCCCACTCCTCGGAGCTCACCTCGGATCGCGTCGCCATGATGCCAGGGTACTCACGGGAATAGGTTGATGCGTCAACTGCTTATGTTACGGTGACGTGTCAACAATCCCTGGGAGGATCACGGAATGAGCAGCCCGCTCCGCATCGGCATCATCATCGGCAGCACGCGCCCCGGCCGCGTCGGCGACCAGGTCGCGCACTGGGTGCAGGAGCACGCCTCGCGCGTGGGCGACGCCCAGTACGAGATCGTGGACCTCGCCGAGATCGGCCTGCCGCTCCTCGACGAGGCGGTCCCCGCATCCGCCGGCCGCTACGCCAACGAGCACACCCACGCGTGGGCCGAGAAGGTCGACTCCTTCGACGGCTTCGTCTTCGTGACCCCCGAGTACAACCACGCGCCGTCGCCCTCGCTCCTCAACGCGCTCTCCTTCGTGTACCGCGAGTGGAACGACAAGGCCGCCGCGCTCGTGAGCTACGGCGCCACCGCGAACGGCGCGCGCGCCGCCGACATGCTGCGCGCCGTGCTCGGCGAGCTGCAGATCGCCGACGTGCGCCAGCAGCTCGCGCTGTCGCTCATCCACGACTTCGAGGGCTTCCGCACCTTCGCGCCGGGCGAGCAGCACCTCTCGAGCCTGCAGACCCTCGTCGGCCAGCTCGAGAGCTGGGCCGGGGCGCTCCGCGAGGTGCGCGCCGCGAAGCTCGAGGCCGCCGCGGCCGCCTGATCCGCAACGACGAAGCGCCCCGTGCACGGAAAGTGCGCGGGGCGCTTGTCTATCCTCGGAACATGGCGGTGCCCACCGATCTGCCGACCTTCGACGACACGGTCGCCCTCGTGCGGCGCTGGCTCGACGCGAGCGCGGGGGCGAAGCCGGATGCGGGAGCCGCGCGCCTCGCCGGCGTGCTCAAGGATCCGCTCGGCCTCGAGTTCACCCTCGGCTTCGTCGATCGCGTGGTGCGCCCCGAGGATCCGCGCGTCGCCGCGAAGAGCTTCGAGAGGCTCTCCCGCCGCATCCCGCGGTTCCTGCCCTGGTACCTGCGCGCGCTCATCGCGCTCGGCGGCGGCTTCGGGGTGCTCTTGCCGCGCATCGTCATCCCGATCGCGCGCCGCGTGCTGCGCGGCATGGTGAGCCACCTCGTGATCGACGCGACCCCCGCGCGGCTCGGCAAGAGCCTCGCCCGCCTGCGCGGGCAGGGCGCCCGGCTCAACATCAACCTGCTCGGCGAGGCGGTGCTGGGCGACAAGGAGGCGGCCCGCCGGCTCACGGGCACCCGCGAGCTGCTCGCGCGCGACGACGTCGACTACGTGTCGGTGAAGGTGTCCTCGGTCGCCGCGCAGCTGTCGCTGTGGGGCTTCGACGAGACGGTCGAGCGCGTCGTGGAGCTGCTGCGACCCCTCTACCTGCAGGCCGCCGCCGCGCGCACCCGCAAGTTCATCAACCTCGACATGGAGGAGTACCGCGATCTCGACCTCACGATCGCGGTCTTCACGCGGCTCCTCGACGAGCCCGAGCTGCGCGGTCTCGAGGCGGGCATCGTGCTGCAGGCCTACCTGCCCGACTCGGTCGCGGCCCTGCAGGAGCTGACGGCCTGGGCGCGGGCGCGCGTCGCATCCGGGGGCGCCGGCATCAAGGTGCGCATCGTCAAGGGCGCCAACCTCGCGATGGAGCGGGTCGACGCGGCCGTGCACGGCTGGCCGCTCGCCACCTGGTCGAGCAAGCAGCAGACCGACACCAACTACAAGCGGATGCTGGTGGCCGCCCTCACCCCGGAGGCGGCATCCGCGGTGCGCATCGGCGTCGCGGGCCACAACCTCTTCGACGTGGCCTTCGCGTGGCTGCTCGCGACCGCTCGCGAGGTGGAGCACCAGCTCGACATCGAGATGCTGCTCGGCATGGCGACCGCCCAGGCGCAGGCGGTGCGCGCCGACACCCGCCGGCTGCTGCTCTACACGCCGGTCGTGCATCCGGGCGAGTTCGACGCCGCGATCGGCTACCTCGTGCGGCGGCTCGAGGAGAACGCGAGTCCCGAGAACTTCATGTCGGGCATCTTCGACCTCGACGACCCGGAGGTGTTCGAGCGCGAGGCCCAGCGCTTCGCCGCCTCGCTCGAGGCTCTCGACGCCTCGGTTCCGCGCCCCAACCGCCTCCAGAACCGGATGAACCCGCCGCTGCCGCGCGCGCCGCAGGAGTTCCGCAACGAGCCCGACACCGATCCGGCGCTCGCCGCCAACCGGGTGTGGGCGCGCGACGTGATCGCGCGCTCCGCGCGCAGCCGGCTCGGCCTGGACACCCTCGCCGCCGCGCGCGTCGACGACCCGGGCCGGCTGGACGCGATCCTCGCGACGGCCGCCGCACGCGGGGCCGAGTGGGGCCGCGTGCCTGCCCACGAGCGCGCCGAGCTGCTCGAGCGGGTCGCCGAGGTGCTCGCCGTGTTCCGGGGGCGCCTCATCGAGGTGATGGCCGCCGAGACCGGCAAGACGCTCGCCGAGGCGGATGTCGAGGTGAGCGAGGCGGTCGACTTCGCCCTCTACTACGCGGAGCGTGCGCGCGAGCTCGGCGCGATCCGCGACGCCACCTTCGCGCCGGTGCCCCTCGTGCTCGTCACGCCGCCGTGGAACTTCCCCGTGTCGATCCCGGCGGGAGGCGTGCTCGCGGCGCTCGCGGCGGGCGGCGCCGTCATCCTCAAGCCCGCCCCGCAGGCTCGACGCTCCGGCGCCGTGCTGGCCGAGGCGCTGTGGGAGGCGGGGGTGCCGCGCGAGCTCGTGCAGCTCGTGGACGTGGAGGAGGGGGAGCTCGGCCGGCGGCTCGTGACGGCCCCCGAGGTCGGCCGCGTCGTGCTCACCGGCTCCTCCGACACCGCGGCCCTGTTCCGCTCGTGGCGGCCCGAGCTGCCGCTTCTCGCCGAGACGAGCGGCAAGAACGCGATCGTCATCACGCCGAGCGCCGACCTCGACCTCGCGGTGAAGGACCTCGTGGCGAGCGCCTTCGGCAACGCCGGGCAGAAGTGCTCCGCCGCCTCGCTCGCGATCCTCGTCGGCTCGGTGGGCGACTCGGAGCGCTTCCGCCGCCAGCTCGCGGATGCCGTGACGAGCCTCGCCGTCGGCTACCCCCAGGACCCTGCCGCCGTCGTCGGGCCGGTGATCGAGCCCGTGGCCGGCAAGCTCGCGCGCGGCCTCACCCAGCTCGCCGAGGGCGAGTCGTGGCTCGTGAAGCCGCGCCAGCTCGATGCGAGCGACCGCCTCTGGTCGCCGGGCGTGCGCGACGGGGTGGCCCCGGGATCCGAGTTCCACCGCACCGAGTACTTCGGGCCCGTGCTCGGCCTCATGCGCGCCCGCGACCTCGACGAGGCGCTCGCGCTGCAGAACGCCGTCGACTACGGGCTCACGGCCGGCATCCACTCCCTCGACACCGACGAGGTCGCGCGCTGGATCGACCGGGTGCAGGCCGGCAACCTCTACGTGAACCGGCCCATCACGGGGGCGATCGTGCGCCGGCAGCCGTTCGGCGGATGGAAGCGCTCCGCGGTCGGCGCGGGGGCGAAGGCGGGCGGGCCGAACACCCTGCTCGTGCTGGGCGCTTGGCATCCGGTGCCCGTCGCGCCCGCGGGCGACCTGCGGCTCGACGGGCTCGAGCCGCGCGTGCGTGCGCTCGTCGAGGCGTTCCAGCCGTCGCTCGACTACGAGGGCTTCGACGCCGTGCGTCGGGGCGCCTTCTCGGATGCCGCGGCGTGGGCCGTGGAGTTCGGCGGCTCGCGGGACGTGTCGCAGCTCGGCGTGGAGCGGAACGTGTTCCGCTACCGTCCGGCGCCCGTCACCGTGCGGCTCGCCGAGGACGGCGCGCTCGCCGACCTCGTGCGCGTGCTCGCGGCGGCGGCCCTCGCCCGGGCGCCGCTCGCGATCAGCTCGGCGACGCCGCTGCGCGCGACCGGCACCGGCGCGGCGCTCGGCTGGACCGCGGTCGTGGAGTCGGATGCCGCCTTCGCCGCGCGCGCCGCACGCGAGCTGCCCGCGCGCATCCGCCTCGTCGGCGGCGACGCCGCCGCGCTCGCGACCGCGCTCGGCGGCTCGATCGACGTCGCCCTCTACGCGGGGGCCGTCACGGCCGCCGGCCGGATCGAGCTGCTGCCGTTCCTGCGCGAGCAGGCGGTGTCGGTCACGGCGCACCGCTTCGGCAACCCGGATCGGGCGATGGCGGCGCTCGAGATCTAGCTTGCCCATGCCACCCCGCGCCGGGCGGCGTAGCGTGGAGGCATGATCCCCGAGATCCTCCTCAACACCGGGGCGCGCATCCCGCAGCTCGGCCTCGGCACCTCACCGCTCGACGACGACGCGGCAGCGGACGCCGTGGCGGCTGCGCTCGAGCTCGGCTACCGGCACATCGACACCGCCGTGCGCTACGGCAACGAGTCGGGCGTGGGGGAGGGCATCCGGCGCGCCGCCGTGCCGCGCGCGGAGCTCTTCGTGACCACCAAGCTCGACGGCGAGTTCCAGGGCGGCGACAAGGCGGTCGGCGGGCTCGAGGCCGCGCTCGACCGGCTCGGACTCGACTACATCGACCTGCTGCTCATGCACTGGCCGCTCCCGCAGCGAGGCCTCTTCGTCGACACCTGGCTCACCTTCCAGCGGCTGCACGCGGAGGGCCGGGCGCGGGCGATCGGCGTCTCCAACTTCCGCACCTCGCACCTCGACACGCTGCTCGCCGAGACCTCGGTCGTGCCCGCGGTCAACCAAATCGAGCTCAACCCCTTCGTCACCCGGCCCGCCCAGCGCGCCTACGACGAGAAGCACGGCATCGTGACCGAGTCCTGGAGCCCGCTCGGCGGCTCGGGCGCGCGCATCCTCGACGAGCCGATCGTGCGGGAGATCGCCCGGGAGCACGGTCGCTCGCCCGCGCAGATCGTGCTGCGCTGGCACGTGCAGCACGGGCTCGTGGCGATCCCGCGCTCGTCGTCGCCCCAACGGATGCGCGACAACCTCGCTGTCTTCGACTTCGAGCTCAGCGAGACCGACATGGTCGCGCTCGGCGCGCTCTCGCGCGGCCCGCACGCGGGGGTCGACTCGGACGTGGAAGGGCACTGAGTCTTCTGGCTCCGCGGTAGTCCGCGGCGCTCGGCCGATCGGCCGGCCGTGCGCGAGCGCCCGGCCGATCGAGTGCCGACACCGGCGAGTGCCTGTCGGTATCGCCGCTCCGACCCGCTGGTTGAGCTGTCTGCCCGCTGCCCCTCACTCCCGCTGGTTGAGCTGTCTGCCCGCTGGCTGCTCCCACTGGTTGAGTAGCCGCGGAGCGGCGTATCGAAACCCACGGCTCTCTCGTGGCACGCGAGCTGGTTTCGATACGCGCCTGCGGCGCTACTCAACCAGCGGGTGCGGCGGGTGCGGCGGGTGCGGCGGGTGCGGCGGGTGCAACGGGTGCGGCGGCGGGTGCAACGGGTGCGGCGGGCGCAGCGGCGGCGCCGAGCGCCGCGTCCACGAGCGCGCGGACGCGCTCGGCGGCCACCCCGTTCTCGCGTGCCGCGGCGGAGAGCTGGGCGGCGAGCTCCTGCACGCGGCGCTCGCCGGCATCCGGCGACCACGCCACGACGGTGCCGCCGCGGCCGCGCGTCTCGATCGCGCCGGAGGCCTCGAGCTCCTTGTAGGCACGGGCGACCGTGCCGGGTGCGATGCCGAGGTCGGCCGCGAGCTGCCGCACGGTGGGCAGGCGACTGCCCGCCGGGAGGGCGCCGTCCTGCATCCGGGCGAGCAGTGCGGTGCGCAGCTGCTCGAACGGCGGCACGGGGGAGGCGGGGTCGATCGTGAGGATGTTCATCGGCTGTACCTCGTGCGCGTGTTCGCGGCGTTGGCTGCCGCCACCTCGGGCCACAGCCGACGCAGGTAGAACTGCTCGGGCTTGCGGGAGGTCGCGACCACGGCCACGGTCACCAGCGCGGCGAGGAGCACGAAGAACGTCACGTTGATCAGGATGCCCGCGGCGACGTCGGGGAGCAGGCGCAGCGCGGGTCCGAGCGACGCGAAGCTGCCGAAGGCGAGGGAGTAGGCGCCCATCATGAGGGGCGCCGTGGCGAGGGCGCGCAGCTCGGTGGCGCGGGTCGCGTCGTCCCAGGCGAGCGCGACCGGGGTATCCGCGACGCGCGGGCGGGCGAGCACCACCCGTCGGCCGCCGAGCTCGAGGAGCACGAGTCCGATCAGGCCGCCGACGGCGAGGACGCCCGCCGCGAGCGGCTGCCCCTCCATCATCCAGCTGCTGCCGGGAAGCGCGAGCGCCAGGGCGGTCGCCACGGCGCCCAGCCCCGCCACGACCCGTGCGCCGACGAGCTCGATGGGGTCGAGGTAGTCGGCGAGCTCGGTGCGCCGGGCGTGGGCGACGCGGGGGCGGCTCGGGTCGACCGGATGCCGTGAGCCGAGCACGACGCAGAGCGCCGCGATCGCGCCGCCGAGCACGAGGCCCGCGAGCCCGGTCCAGGCGGCGCCGGTGCCCGGGTCGGGGATGAGCCCCGTCACCGCGGCGGCCAGCACGATCGCGATCGTGACGACGAAGCCGAGGCAGGCGCCCACCGACACCCACAGCGTGCGATGCCGGCCGCGTCGGAGGATCTCGTCGCGCAGGGCCGGGTCGTCGGGAAGTGCGAGCCCGAGCCGGCGCGAGAGGCGCTCGGGGTGCCTGCCGCGCGAGACGATCACCATGACGAGCGAGACGATCACCACCAGGACGGTGATGGCCGCGGTGCCGAGGAGGGTTTCAAGCGACATCCTGCGATCCTTTGTTCAAGTTATGTATCAATGTACTGATACATAACTTGACGCGCAAGCTCAGTCGTAGCTGCGATGGATGAGGTGGCTCAGCACGATCGCGCTGCGCGTGTGGTCGACGCTCGGCGCGATGCGCACGCGCTCGAGGGCGTCCTCGAGCGAGGGGATGTCGCGCGAGCGGATGTGCACCACGGCATCCGCGTCGCCCGTCACGGTGGAGGCGTCGACGACCTCCGGCACCTGGGAGAGGATGCGCTTCAACTCCTCGGGGGCGACCGTGCCGCGGCAGAACAGCTCGACGTAGGCCTCGGTGGCCATCCCGTCGACCGCCGGGTCGACCTGGATCGTGAACGCGCGGATCACCCCGTCGGCCACGAGCCGGTCGACGCGGCGCTTCACCGCGGACGCCGAGAGCCCGACCCGGTCGCCGATGTCGCCGTAGCCCGCACGCGAGTTCTGCCGGAGCAGGTCGAGGATGCCGTAGTCGATGTTGTCCACCGCGTCAGCATACGGGGGATCATTGCGTGGGAGCGGGGTCGTGCGCACGATTGCTGCACATGACGCAGGGTTGCACCGGATGGCTGCGTGGGAGACTGGCGCGCATGGTCCCCACCGCATCCGTGCCGCCCGCAGGCGCGACCGCCCGGTACCTGGCGCAGGCCGAGGAGTACGGCGCCCGCAACTACCACCCGCTGCCCGTCGTGGTCGCCGAGGCCTTCGGCGCGTGGGTGACCGACGTCGAGGGGCGGCGCTACCTCGACTGCCTCGCCGCGTACTCCGCGCTCAACTTCGGGCACGGGCATCCGCTGCTCGTCGACGCGGCGAAGGCGCAGCTCGACCGGCTCACGCTCACGAGCCGCGCCTTCCACAACGACCGGCTCGGGCCGTTCCTCGAGGGGCTCGCGACGCTCGCCGGCAAGCAGATGGTGCTGCCCATGAACACGGGCGCCGAGGCCGTCGAGTCGGCCATCAAGGTGGCGCGGGCGTGGGGCTACCGCGTCAAGGGCGTCGCCCCCGGTCGCGCGAAGATCGTCGTGGCCGACGGCAACTTCCATGGCCGCACCACGACGATCGTGAGCTTCTCGAGCGACCCGGATGCGCGGGACGACTTCGGCCCGTACACGCCCGGCTTCGTGTCGGTGCCGTACGGCGACGCGGCGGCTCTCGCGGCCGCGCTCGACGACGACACCGTCGCGGTGCTGCTCGAGCCGATCCAGGGCGAGGCGGGCATCGTGATCCCCCCCGACGGATACCTCGCCGAGGTGCGGCGTCTCACGCACGAGGCGGGCGTGCTGTTCATCGCCGACGAGATCCAGTCGGGCCTCGGGCGCACCGGCGCGACCTTCGAGTGCGAGCGGGTGGGCGTCATCCCCGACCTCTACCTGCTCGGCAAGGCGCTCGGCGGCGGCATCGTACCGGTGAGCGCGGTCGTGGGCGACGCCGAGGTGCTGGGCGTGCTGCGACCCGGCGAGCACGGCTCCACCTTCGGCGGCAACCCGCTCGCGGCCGCGGTCGGCCTCGCCGTGGTCGGGCTGCTCGAGACGGGCGACTACCAGCGCCGCGCGAGCGCGCTCGGCGCGCGGCTGCGCGAGCGGCTCGACGCGCTCCTCGGCCGCGGCGTCGTCGAGGTGCGCTCCGCGGGGCTCTGGGCGGGCATCGACATCGACCCGGGGCTGGCGTCCGGGCGCCGGGTGGCCGAGCTGCTCGCCGAGCGCGGCGTGCTCGCGAAGGACACCCACGGCTCCACCATCCGGCTCGCGCCGCCGATCGTGATCGAGCCCGAGGAGGTCGACTGGGCGGTCGATCAGCTCGCCGCCGTGCTCGACGGGCGCGGCACCCGCTAGCGTGCGGGCATGAGCTTCGTCTTCCCCGAGCCGAGTCACGCGCCGCTGCGCGGCGGTCCCGCCCTGCGCTGGGGCGTGCTGGCGCCCGGAGGCATCGCGCACGACTGGGTCGCGAGCGTGCACCGCTTCACCGACCAGCGCGTGGTCGCGGTCGCGTCACGATCGGCGGATCGCGCGGAGGCGTTCGCGCAGCGGCACGGCATCCCGCGGGCGTACGGCGCCTACGAGGCGCTCGTCGCCGATCCGGAGGTCGACGTCGTCTACGTCGCGGCGCCGCACACCGAGCACCGCCGCCTGGCGCTCCTCGCGATCGACGCGGGCAAGCACGTGCTCGTCGAGAAGCCGCTCGGGGTCTCGGCCTCCGATGCCGCCGAGATCGCGGCGGCGGCGCGCATGGCCGGCGTCTTCGCGATGGAGGCGATGTGGTCGCGGTTCCTCCCGCAGACCACGATCGTGCGCCGGCTGCTCGACGACGGCGCGCTCGGCACGCCGCTCGGCGCCGCGGCGACCTTCGCCGGGCGCTTCGAGTACGACCCGCACAGCCGCGCCTTCGACCCGGCGCTCGGCGGCGGCAGCCTCCTCGACCTGGGCGTCTACACGCTGTGGTGGAGCCACTTCTGCTTCGGCGCGCCCGACTCCGTCGCGGCCACCGGCGAGCTCGCGCCCACCGGGGTCGACGCCGACGCGCGCGTCGTGCTCGGCTGGGGCGAGGAGGTCTCGGCGAGCTCGTTCACGAGCATGACGGTCGACCTGCCGATCACGGCGATGATCGCCGGCTCCAACGGCATGCGGCTCGAGGTGGAGCCCTTCGTGGGGCCCGGAGGTTTCCGGATCGGGCGGGCCGACGGCGGCAACGCCTACTGGGAGGACGAGACCGGGATGCGGTGGCGCGACGGCCTCTGCTACCAGGCCGCCGCGGTGGCCCGGCATGTGGCCGACGGCCGGCTCGAGGCGCCCGAGCATCCGCTCGACGCGAGTGTCGCGGTGCTCGCCGTGATCGACGAGGCGCGGCGGCAGCTCGGGGCAGCCTGACCTCCCCTCGGTGGGGCGGGCGGCGTAGCGTGGTGACGTGTCCGTGCTGACCCCCGAGCTCCTCGACCGCATCCGCTCCCGCGCCGCCGGCTACGACCGCGACAACGCCTTCTTCGACGAGGATCTCGCCGAGCTGCGGGCGGCGGGCTACCTCCGCCCCCGATCCCTGCTCGAGGGCGTGCGCGACCAGCGCCTGCTCGCCGCCTACGCCCCGGCCACGGCGCTCGCCGTCAACATGCATCTGGTGGTGGTGGGCATCGCCCGCACCCTGGCCGAGCGCGGCGACGACTCGCTCGCCTGGGTGCTCGCGGATGCCGAGGCCGGCGAGCTTTTCGCCTTCGGCAACTCGGAGCCCGGCAACGACCTCGTCATGTGGGACTCGCTCACCACGGCCGAGCGAGTGGAGACCCCCGTCGCCGGTTACGCGTTCACGGGCGTCAAGATCTTCACCTCGCTCGCCCCCGCCTGGACGCGCCTCATCGTCTTCGGCAAGCAGATGGACGGCCCGGATGGCGCCCCGCGGCTCGTGCACGGCATCCTCACGCGCGACGATGCGGGCGTCACGACGCTCGACGACTGGGACACCCTCGGCATGCGCGCGACCCAGTCCCGCACCACGAGGCTCGAGGGGGCGGTGGTGCCCGACGCGCGCATCGTGCGGTTCCTGCCGGTCGGGCCGAACGCCGACCCGTTCATCTTCGCCCTGTTCGCGAACTTCCTGACCCTCATCGGCGCCGTCTACGCGGGGCTGGCCGACCGCGCCCTCGAGCTCGCCGTCGAGGCGGTGCAGAAGCGCACGAGCCTCAAGAACGGGGGTGCGCCGTACGCGGCCGACCCCGACATCCGGTGGCGCGTCGCGGATGCCGCGCTCGCCCTCGACGCGCTCGCCCCGCAGCTCGAGTCGGTGGCTCGCGACCTCGACGAGCGGGTCGATCGCGGTGCGCGCTGGTTCCGCGACCTCACGGGCGTGAAGCACCGGGCCACCGAGACGGCGCGGTACGTCGTCGACCAGGCGATGCGGCTCGCGGGCGGGGGCGGCTACCGCAGCGGCTCCGAGCTCGTGCGCCTGCAGCGCGACGTGCTCGCCGGCATCTACCACCCCTCCGACACGGAGTCGGTGCACGCGACGGTCGCGCAGCAGCTGCTGGGCGCGGCGCCGGCCGCACCTCCGGCCCCGCCCGCCGGCTGACCCGCCCCGCCCGCCGGCCGACCGGCCCGCTCGCCGGCTGAGGAGCGATCCGCTGCGACCCCGCTCCGACGCTTCCGTCGGCGGGAGAAGCAGCGCCCATCGGCGGGAGAAGCCTCCGGCGCGGGCGATGAAGCATGCATGCGGCGGGAGTAGTTGCTCTCGCCGCGTGCCGGCTTCCCCCTCCGGTCGACCACGCGGCGGATGCGGCGCGGATGCTCGCGGGCGCAGGCGGTCAGGCCGGATGCGTGAGCCTCTCCAGCCAGTCGGCGCACAGCCCGGTCCACGCGCCCGCGGGGTCGCCCGCCGCGAGCCCCACGCCGTGCACCTCGCCCGGCAGCACGTGCAGCTCGTGCGGCACGCCCGCGGCCGCCAGCGCCATCCCCAGCAGGTAGGAGTGCTGCACGGGCACCGCCTCGTCCCCCGCGGTGTGCCACACGAAGCTCGGCGGCGCGGATGCCGTCACGAGCAGGTCGAGCGAGGTCGCCCGCCGCGCATCCCACGACGCGTCGGCGCCGAGCAGGTTCTCGCGGGACCCGCGGTGGGTGGGCAGCATCATCGACGTGACGGCGTAGCAGAGCACGACCGCGTCCACACGCTCCTCCGCCGCGGCGCCGGGCGCGTACGCCGCCATCCCGGCCGCGTGCCCGCCCGCCGAGAAGCCGAGCAGCGCCACCCGCGCAGCCCCCGCCTCCCGCACGCGGCGCACCTCGGCCCGCACGGCGCGCAGCGGCCCCGGATGCCGGGTCAGCACCGGGTACGCGAACACGCTCGCGGCGTGGCCGAGCCCGCGGAGCCACTCGGCCACCGGCTCCGCCTCGTGCGGCGCGTGCCGGTGGTAGCCGCCGCCCGGCAGCACGATCACATGCGTTCCGCTCATCCCCCCATCATGACCCCGGCGCCCGCTACCCTGACCGCATGACCGGACCCGTGCTCTTCGTCGGCGACTCGATCACCGACGCCGGCCGCCGTGACGACCCCGCCGGCCTCGGCTGGGGCTACGTGCGCCTCGTCGCCGAGGCGTTCGCGCTGCGCGGGGAGCGTCGCCGGATCGTGAACCGCGGCATCGGCGGCGACCGGATCGGAGACCTGCGGAACCGCTGGGCCGCCGACGTGCTCGCGCAGGAGCCGAGCGTGCTCACGGTCTACGTCGGCGTCAACGACACCTGGCGCCGCTTCGACGGCGGCGACGCGACCGATCCGGCGCACTTCGAGGGCGTCTACCGGGCCCTCCTCGAGGAGGCCCGCGCGGCCTCGAACCCGCGGCTCATCCTCGTCGAGCCGTTCCTCGTGCCCGTCGTCGAGGAGCAGCGCGCGTGGCTCGACGATCTCGCGGGCAAGCGCGAGGCGGTCGCCTCGCTCGCGTCCGAGTTCCAGGCCGCCCTCGTGCCGCTGCATCGCATCCTGACGGTCGCGGCCGTGCATCACGGCGCGGCGGCGGTCGCCGAGGACGGCGTGCACCCGACGGCGCTCGGGGCCGAGCTCATCGCGGAGGCCTGGCAGGCCGCCGAGTCGACGCTCACGTCGTGACGCTCACGTCATAGCGCGCCGGCCGGCGAGTGGCAGCATGGATGCCATGTGGGATGCGACGTCGCTTCAGCAGGTCACCATCGGAACCTCCGGCCTCGGCAAGCGCCCGGGCGCGGATGTCGCGCTCGCCGCGGCGATGCTGCGCTCGCCGTTCCGGCAGATCGACACCTCGAACATCTATGCGGAGGGCGAGAGCGAGCGGCTGATCGGCGAGGCCATCCGCGCGATCGGCGGCCTGCCCGACGACCGCTCGGTGTTCTCCAAGGGCGACCAGGACCCGGTGACGGGCGTCTTCGACGGCGAGCGGATGCTGCGCTCCTTCGAGGAGTCGACCGAGCGCCTCGGCCTCGACACCCTGCCGCTCTACCAGCTGCACGACCCCTACACGGTCGACGTCGCATCCGCGATGGGTCGGGGCGGCGCCGTCGAGGCTCTCATCCGGCTGCGTGAGGAGGGGCGGATCGGTGCGATCGGTATCGCCGCCGGCACCCGGCAGCTCGTGGAGGAGTACGTGCGCACCGACGTCTTCGACGTGGTGCTGACGCACAACCGCTACACGGTGGTCGATCGCTCGGCCGAGGAGATCATCCGGCTCGCGACGGAGCGCGGGATGACGGTGTTCAACGCGGCGCCGTTCGGCGCGGGCATCCTGGCGGGCGGCAACTTCCGCGGCCGCACCTACGGCTACTCCGAGCCGAGCCCCGAGTTCCTGGCCCACGTCGACCGGTTCCGGGCGCTGTGCGAGGAGTGGCGCATCGAGCCCGCGACCGCGGCCCTCCACTTCTCGCTGCGCGAGCCCCGCATCCACACGACGGTCGTCGGCATCAACTCGACCGAGCGCCTCGCGGAGCTCGAGCGCCGCGTGCACGAGACCGTCGACGTCGAGTTCTGGTCCGCCCTCGACGCCCTCGGCACGCCGCCCGCACCCCCCACCGACTGACGGGGACCGGGCGAGGGGTACGGTCTCAGCGCCGCGGGAGCACGATCCGGAACATCGTCCCGGCCCCCTCCTCGCTCTCCACCTCCATGCGGCCGCCGTGCGCCGTCACGATCGCCTTGGTGATGTTGAGCCCGAGCCCGACGCCCGGCACCGCGTTGCGGGTGGCCGTGCTGGCACGGAAGAAGCGCGTGAAGAGGCGGTCGAGCTCGTCGGGCGGGATGCCGAGCCCGGTGTCGCGCACGCCGATCGTGGCGTTCTCCGCGTCGGCGACGAGAGAGAGCTCCACGCGCCCGCCGGCGGGCGTGAACTTGAGCGCGTTCGAGACGAGGTTGTCGACCGCCTGGCCGATGCGCACGGCGTCCAGCTCGAGCCGCACCTCGGCATCCGGGATCTCCTCCACGAGCGCGACCCCGGCCGCCGTGGCGGCGGGCCGCGCCGTCTCGGCGGCTGCCCGCACGATCGCACCGAGGTCGACCTCGCGCGACTCGAGAGGGAACTGGCCCGACTCCACCTGCGCGGTGAACAGCAGGTCGCCCACGAGCCGCAGCAGCCGTCGCGCGTTCCGCTCGGCGATCTCGAGGAACTGCAGCTGCTCCTCGTTGAGCGGATGCACCGGATCGTCGCGCAGCAGCTCGAGGTAGCCGAGGATCGAGCTGAGCGGCGTGCGCAGCTCATGCGAGATCATGCCGACGAACTCGTCCTTCATGCGCGCGACCTCGATGGCGCGGGTCTCGTCGGTCGCGACGAGCAGGTAGCCCACCTGCTCGCCGGTGCCGTCGCGGCGCGGCGTCACGGTGAGGCGCACGGGCACGGCGCTGCCGTCCTCCCGTCGCATCTCGAGCTCGCGCACGGCGGTCTCGCCCCGGTCGACGATCCCGAAGAGCGAGCGCAGCGCGGGATCCATCGCGTCGTGGGCGGGCATCGCACCCGACTCCGCCTCGAGCGAGGCGAGCGCCTCGGGCGTGAAGAAGCGCTCGATCCGGGCGGTGAACTCCGCGTCGATGTCCTCGGTGCCGAGCAGCACGGTGGCGCCGGGGTTCCAGGCGACCACGAGCCCGGTGCGATCGGTGCCGATCACCGCCTGTGCCGTCGTCGCGTTCCAGACGCTGCGGAACAGCTCGAGCAGCTCGCGGTAGCGCTCCTCGCCCTCCTGCAGCTGCGTCATCACGCGCAGCCTCTCCTCGAGGGCGAGCACCTGGTCGGCTGCGAGGCGTTCCGCCTCCTCGGTGCGCACCCGGGCGATGCGCGAGAGCTCGTTCACGATCGCGGCCATGATCGTGTAGGTGACCGGGACGATGACCACCCGCAGCCAGGCCGCCCAGCTCTCCGGCGGATCGGTCACGTAGGGCAGGGCGATCACGAGGGTCGTGAGCACCGCCACGATCGCCACGTGGCGCAGCTTCGGGAGAGAGGCGATCCAGACGATCGGCAGCAGGATGAGGATGCCGAAGACCGACGACGCGCCTCCCGTCCCGGCGCGGAACAGGCCGAGACCGACGATGTCGGCGATCGGCACGATCGTGACCACGAACCCCTCGAAGACCCTCCGCCGGGTGAGCACGGCCGCGAGGGCGGTCGCCGCGGCGATGACGGCCACGCCGGACCAGCCCGCGACGGGCCGCCCGAAGGGCAGGTCGGGGACCAGCCCCGTCAGCACGAGCGCGACCGCCACCGCGATCGCCGTGGGGGCCTGCTTGACGATGGGGTTCGGGTCGTCGGCGATCGCGTACCAGCGCGCCCACAGCACGCGTGCGCGCGGCAGCGTCATCCGCGTCGCGCAGCCTGCTCGACGACAGCCGCCAGCTGCGCGCCCGTGAACGGCTTCGGCAGCACGGCGTCGGCCTCCGGGTAGCTGGCGGCGTCGAGCACCGAGCTGATGGCCAGCAGGCAGTCCGGATGCGTCATCCGCACCCGCCCGGCCAGCTCCGCCCCTGAGATCCCGGGCAGCAGCAGGTCGACGATCGCGAGGTCGGGACGGATGCCGTCCAGCAGGGTCAGCGCCTGCTCCGCCGTCGACGCCGCCACCACGCGGCAGCCCTCGCGCTCCAGGTAGCGGCGCAGCAGCTCGGACTGGTCGTCGCTGTCGTCGACCACGAGCGCGAGCATCCCCTCGCTCATGCGAAGAACGCCTGCCGCACCCAGACGATCGCCGCGATGACGATCAACCCGAGAGCCCCTTGGACCAGGAGCAGGTACTCGCGTCGCGCATCGCGACGCAGCTCGTGGTGCGCGGCGGCGCGCCCCATCCGCGTCGATTCGGTCATGCCAGCACTCTCCCGGTCTTCTCGGTCTTGATCCAGCTCGCGTCGGCCTTGCGCCACTCCTTGACGTAGGAGTCGACCGTGATGGCGCACAGCATCGGCCCGTAGCCGACCAGGTAGACGAGCAGCGGCGACAGCACGCGTCCGACGCGCGTCGCCTCGACGGCGCGGGCGAGCCATGCGCCGGCCATCGCCGCGGAGATCCACACGTAGATGCCGAGGGTCAGCGCGGCGTGCCCGACGGGCAGCAGCTCGAGCCCCAGCATCCGCGGCAGCCGCTCCTCGAGGAGCCCGGGGAACAGGGCGGCGATCATCACGAGGAACGACACGGCGCCGGGGAACAGCAGCGCCTCCCGCCACGACATCCGTCCCACCCTGCCGTCGAGCTGCACGCCGAGCGTCATCGAGAAGACGTAGGTGAGCGCGGCCGTGATCCACAGAGCACGGAACACCGTCTCGGCGAGATCGCTGTGCAGGAAGAACAACCCGACGAGCCCGATCGACGACAGGATCATCGTGAACGGCAGCAGGAAGATGCTGAACCACGACGCCCCGAACGCGATGTTGCCGAGGTGGTGGAGGCCATGGCCCCAGCGGAACCACACCTTGCGGTACATCGCCGAGACCTGCACGTTGCCGCGCGCCCAGCGCAGCCGCTGCTTCCACAGTCCCTCGATCGTGCCGGGCTCCTCGGCGAGCACGACCGCGTGCGGCTCGAACACCATGCGGCGCCCGTGCAGCTGCGACTCGAAGGTCGCGACGGTGTCCTCGGCGAGGGTGCTGGTGGGGATCTGCCCGCCGATGGCCTCCAGGTTGGCGCGCGAGTGCAGCTGGGCGCCCCCCGCGAGGCAGGCGTGGGCGCCGAGCACGTTCTGGGCGCGGCGGGAGGCGAGCTGGGCGAGCACGTACTCGATCGCGATGAACCGCGTCATGTAGTTGGGGTCGCGGCTGCCCTCCGCGATGTAGGCCGAGACCGCGCCCACCTCGGGGTCGGCGAGATGCTGCGACATGCGGCGCAGCGAGCTCGGGGTGAAGATCACGTCGGCGTCCATGATCAGAAGCGCCTCGGCCCAGTCCTCGCCGAGCACGACCCGGATGCCGTGGTTGAGCGTGTGCGCCTTGCCCTGGCCGCCCTGCTCTCGCCGGAGCAGGAACACCCGCCCCGGGTGCTCGACGGCCTTGCGCGCGACGACGTCCGGGGTGTCGTCGGTGGAGGCGTCGTCGATCACGTAGACGCGCAGGTTCTCGGAGGGGTAGTCGAGCTCGAGCAGCCTCTCGATGGTCGGGCCGACGACCGCACCCTCGTTCCAGGCCGGGACCATGACGGCGACCCGCGGCGTGTAGGGGGCCGCCTTGCCGTAGTGGTTGATGAAGGCGTGCAGCGGCACGATCACGAAGTGCACGGCCGCCGTGATCACGGGAACCGCGCCCGTGGCCACGAACACGAGCAGCACGATCACGAGCACGTCGATGAGGATCTGCGGCACATCCATCAGGCGGCCCCCCTCCGCTCGGCCTCGTCGAGCAGTGCGGCGACCCGCTCGTAGCGGCCGACGTCGGATGCCCGATGGCTGTCGGTGGAGGCGACGAGCCGCACCCCGGCGGCACGCGCCGCGGCGAGCGCTGCCGGCCCCGGGCATCCCCATTTCTCGTTGACCTCGACGAGCGTGTCGCTCGCCGCAGCGGTCTGCGCCCAGGCCGCGATGCGCTCCGCGCCGAGCAGCTCCTCCTCGAGCCCCACCTTCGGCAGGATCGAGAAGCAGTGCGCGAGCTGATTGCCCGGATGCCGGCGCATCGCGCCGAGCAGCCCCTCCAGGAGGAGGTCGAGCGCGTCGTCGACCGCGAGCCCCGCGCGCAGCCGCTCGACGGTCGCGGTGGGCGTCCAGGGGCCGTCGGGCCCGGGGAACTGGTGGTCGGCGATGAGGATGCGGTCGACGCCGTCGAGCCCGGACGGCAGGTCGAGCGCGCCCGTCGCGTCGAGCAGCTTCGTCTCGACCCCGGTGTGCACCGTGAGCCCCTCGGGCACCTCGAGGGCGGCGACCGCCGACACGAACTCCGGCACCCAGCTCGTGCTCGCGCGCACGTGGTCGACGAGACGCAGCTCCGACAGGCCTGCGGAATGGGCCGCGGCGACGTTCTCGGCGAGGGTCGAGACGGCGTCGTCCGAGAAGGTCGAGTGCACGTGGTGGTCGCCGCGCAGTTCCGTGTGCACGTCAGTCGCCGTCCTGGTGGGCGGCATGCGCCGACTCGAGCACCTCGGCGGGGTCGAGCACGATGTCCTCGAGGAAGCGCACGGAGGCGACCTCGCGGAACCCGAGCCGCTCGGGCAGCGGGCGGCCCGTGAACAGGTCGACGACGAGCGAGGGGATGTCGACGCCCGCGGCGATCGTGAGCGGCAGCGCCCCCGGGAACCGAGGGTTGACCTCGAGCAGGGCGGCGCGTCCGGCGCGGTCGCGCCGCAGCTGCACGTTCGCGACGCCGACGAGCCCGATGGCCCGGGCCACGGCGGCGGCCGTCTCCTCGAGCTCCGGGTCGCGCACGGTGCGCCCGGCGATCGACACCCCGGAGTCGACGCGGGTGCGGGTGCGCGGCACCGCCGCCACGACCTTCCCCTCGGCGTCCGCGATGACGTCGACCGAGTACTCCTCGCCGGGCAGCAGATCCTGCACGATGAGCCCCTCATCGGCGGGGAGCGCGGCGAGCGCGGCGCGGTCGGGCACCATCCGGATGCCGCGGCTGCCCGCACCGCTGCGCGGCTTCGCGAACACCGGGAACTCCCACTCGACCTCGAGCGCCGCGGGTCCGGCGAGCACGGTGCGCGGCACCTGCGCGGTGGGGGCGCAGCGCTCCGCGAGGGCGAGCTTGTCGAGCGCCACGGCGAGGGTCGCCGCGCTCGGCGCGGCGAGCACGGCGGGGGCGAGCTCGTGGCGACGCTCGGCGAGCGCGGTCAGCTCGACGTCGACCGTGGAGATCACCACGTCGATCCGGTCGCGCTCGACGAGCGCGGCCAGCCCGGGCACGAAGCCGGGGTCGCGGCCCGGCTCGACGAGCCGGCGCTGCTCGGGCGGCACGAGGTAGAGGCCCGCCGCCCAGCCGTCCATGTCGGCTGCGAAGACGGTGAGGTCGTGGCGCGCGAGCAACGAGCGGACGACGGCGACGCCGGCCGCCCCGCCGACGCCCGTGATGAGCACCCGAGTCATCGTGCCTCCCTGCTGCGCTCGCCCTGCCGCGTCCGCGCCGGAACCGAGAGGTCGGAGGTCTCGCGCACGACCTCGAGCGGCTCGACGTTCTCGCCGCCGCCGAAGCGCGACCAGTAGCGCGCGGTCGCCACCACGAAGTCCGGCACGAGGTAGGAGCGGTTCTCGGCCTGCGAGCGGAAGCAGGCCAGCAGGGCGAGCTTGCGCTCGACGAAGCCGTCGATCGACACGAAGCGCGTCGGACGGAAGTCGACCGTCGCCGAGGGGCTCTGGTAGCAGGCCACCGTGTCGATGGTGCGCGTCGCGACGATGGTGGCCTCGTGCACGGCGCGGTGGTCCTGGTGCCGGTCGTGCTGGCTGTGCGTGTAGACGATCGTGGGCACGACCTCCCGCACGACCTCCTCGATGAGCCGCACGGTCGGGCCGCCGCCCGGGATCTCGGTGTCGACGAGGTCCTTGAGGAACAGCCGGGCGCCGAGCAGCTCGGCGGCCGCGAGCGACTCGTGCTGGCGGTCGTCGGCGTCGCCGCCGCGCGCCCCGCGTGAGAGCGTGAGGATCGTGATCTCATCGCCGGCCTCGCGGTGGGCGGCGAGCACGCCCCCCACTCCGATCTCGACGTCATCGGGATGCGCTCCCACGGCGAGCACGAACTCCTTCGGCGTCACGGCCTCGCGGCGGGCACGGCCCTCGTCGGCGAGGCGGGTGACGACCTCCACCAGGCGCGTGCTGTCGAGCGGCTTGGTGAGGAACTCGTCGGCCTGCGCGCGCAGGGCCGAGACGGCGTAGTCCACGGACACGTGCGCCGTCATGACGACCACCGGCATCCAGGCGGCGTCCTCGCGGATCGCGGCGAGCAGCTCGAGTCCGGAGAGCCCCGGCATCTGGATGTCGGTCACCACGACGTCGGGCCGGAAGGCGGCGATTGCGGCGATTGCGGCGATCCCGTCGGCGGCCAGCTGCACGACGCATCCACCTCGGCGCTCGAGCATCGTCTTCACGAACAGCGCGACGTCGGGGTCGTCATCCACGACGAGCACCCGGCGAGACTCTGTGGTCATGCGATCATCCCCCGCTCTGAGCGAGAGCCTAACCGGTGGCCGCGGGGCGGGGAGGACGACCCGTCGGTGCGGGGTCAGGGCTTCGCGTAGAGGGCGCGCGCGAGGGCGTCCAGCACGAGTGCCGAGCGGGGTCCGAAGCTCAGGATCTGGCCGTCGGCCATGTCGACGATCCGGCGGTGCTGTCCGGCGGTCGTGAGGGCGAGCGCGGGCTTGGAGGAGAGCAGGCCGTCGACGCCCCCGGCGGAGGCGAGCCCGTCGGTCATGACGAGCACGACATCCGGATCGGCGTCGATGAGCGCCTCGTCGGTGACGGGTCGCATGCCCTCCCAGCCGAGCTCGCCCGCGACGTCGCGAGCGCCGAGGGCGGCGATGAGCCGGTCGGCACCCGACTCCTTGCCGAACAGGTAGGAGATGCCCGAGCCGCCACGCAGGTAGAGGAAGATCACGCGCAGCTTGTCACCGGATGCCGCGGGTGCGATCGCCGCGATCTGCGCGAGGGTGTCGTCCACCTGGGCGGCGATGCTCGACGCGAGCGTCTCGCCGGCCTCCGGCACCCCGAGCACGGCGCCGACGTCGCGGGCGAGCTGCGCCGCGCCGTCGAAGCTCGCCTCGTTGGCGACGAAGACGACGGTGACGCCGGAGTCGCGCAGCTGCTCGAGCACGTCGCGCGGGCCGATGGTGCCGTCGGCGACGACGAGCGTCGGGCGCAGCGCGAGGACGCTCTCGGCGTTGATCGCATGGGCGCCGGCGGTGACCACCGGCAGCTTCTCCGTGCCGGGGAAGGTGGTCGACATGTCGCGTCCCACGAGGGTGCTGCCGAGGCCGAGGCCCCACACGGTCGCGGCGAGCGATCCGGCCAGGTCGAGGGCCAGCACCCGGGAGGTGTCGCGGACCACGACGTCGCGGTCGCCCCCGGGGTCGTGCGAGACGACCTTCGCGGGCAGGGTCTGTGCGGGCGCATCGACGACCGGCTCGACGGCGTCGGTCGCGATGACCGCGGTACTCGGCCCCTCGACCGCGCGGGGGTCGGGGTAGAGCTCGAGCTGCGAGAGCGGGCGCGTGTCGACCGGATGGGCGGTCGTGGCGGACCCCGTGGGGGCCTGCATCGCGCATCCGGCGAGCAGAGCGCAGGAGAGGGCCGCCGCGGTGGCGGCGCGAAGGGCTCGGGTCACCCCTCCATCCTAGAAGGAACTTAGGTGAGCCTTACCTGTGAGGCGGGATGCGGAGTTCCCAGCATGCGCGCGGCTCGCATCCAGCCTCTCTGCTTAGCATGGGAGCATCCCGCGGCGGCGCTGTGGTGGTCGCCGCCGCGGGAGACCCCCTCGGGTGCCACGCACCCTTGAGACGGCCCGCTGAGATTCCCCCCTCCGCGGGCCGGTTCTCGTTGCGGGCCGCCTTCGCGGCCGACGCCGCCTGACGCTCAGGGGCGCCCGGTGTCGTGCGCGCCCGCCGAGATGTTGCGGATGAGCACGATGAGCCAGGTGAAGATGAGGGCGAAGCCGATGATCTCGACCGCGGTCAGGTTGTAGGCGCCGGTCGCGAACAGCACGGTCGCGAACAGCACGACGCCGAGGAAGACGAAGCCGACGGCGACGAACACCACGGGCATCCGCGGCACGACGTGGCGCACGCCGAACACCATCGCCGCGAAGATCACCACGAGGCCCGTCGCGAAGGTGTTGTGCACCCATTCCACCCAGTTCACGGGGAACACCCCGACGAGGGCGAGGAAGGTGCCGAGGGCGAGGAGCGCCCCGCGCAGCACCTCGATGCGGAGGCGCTCGCGGCCGTCGTCGCGCTCGCCACGCGCCCGCGCCATCCCGCTCGCCGCGAGCTCCACCACGAGGTAGCTCGCGATCGCGGTGATGATGGCGCCCGCGACGATCAGGGTGATGTTGAAGACCCAGCTCGAGAAGTCGTCGCCGATGCCGAGGGCCGAGATGTTCTTCTCCCACCAGTCGGCGTCGGAGGTCGACAGCATCGCCGCGAAGACGCCCACCACGAGGTAGACCGCGAGCACCGTCGCCACGCGGGTGGTGGTCATGCCGGATGCCGAGAGGAACGACACGTAGGCCGCGAGGGCCGCCGCGGCGGCGATGAGCGTCATCGAGCTGAAGGAGTACACCTCGGCACCCAGGAAGGCCTGCGCCACGACGATCGACAGGCCCTCGAGCAGCAGCAGCGTCGTGAAGCCGTGGGCGAGCGCGAGGGCCACGATGTCGAGCACGAGCCGCCAGGTCGACCGCTCGGGCCGGTCGCGCCGGGTCGCACCCGGTGCGGGCAGCAGGTATCCGGCGACGAAGGCCGCCGCCGCCGCGACCGCCGCGACGGCCGATGCCCACGCGCCGAGCGACCAGGCGCCCGACAGCTGCAGGGGACCGCGCACCCCCACGAGCGCCACGAGGAAGGCGAGCACGAAGGCCGCCACGGCCACGACCAGCGCGCGGGACTCCGTGGTGGTGGCGGAGGCGCCGATGCGGGCGACGAGCGGGGTGTCCTTGGCGACGACCGGCATGCTGCCATTCTGCATCGCCTTCCCTGCGGCGGGGCAGGTCAGCGCTGCGTGCCGGCCTCGACGATCGCGATCTCCTGCGTGGCGGTGTCGCGGTCGGCCGGCGTCGCCGACGAGATCCGCAGCGGCCAGCGCCGGCTGCGCTCCCAGCTGACCCGCACGCCGCGCGTGCGCAGGTAGAACACCCCGGCGAGCCCGGCGGCCGCGAGCCCGGATGCGGCGCCGACGACGATCGCCCAGCGCGGCCCCGCGGCATCCGCGATCGCGCCGATGAGCGGCGCGCCGAGCGGCGTGCCGCCCATGAAGATCGCGAGGTAGAGCGCGAGCACCCGCCCGCGCATCGAGGGTGCCGTCGTGGTCTGCACGTAGGCGTTCGCGGTGTTCATCATCGTGATGCCCGCGAAGCCGACCACCGCGAGCACCGCGCCGAAGCTGATCGGCTCGGGCGCCAGCGCCGCGGCGCCGAGCGAGAGGCCGAAGCCGAGGCTCGCGAGCGTCACCGTGCGCAGCCTGGGGCGCTCCCGGCGCGCGGCGAGCAGCGCCCCCGCGACCGAGCCGACGGCGAGCGCCGACGACAGCCATCCGAACTCCTCGGGCCCCTCGCCGAACTCGACGCGCGCCATGGTGGCCGTGTAGATCGGGAAGTTGTAGCCCAGGGTTCCCGTGAGGAACACCATCGCGAACACCAGCAGGATGTCGGGGCGCCGCCGCACGTAGCGGAAGCCCGCGCGCATCTGGCCGCGCCCGCGGGCCTTGCGGGTGAAGGGTGTGAAGTCCTTCGGCCGCAGCGCCGCGAGCGAGACGAGCACGGCGAGGAACGACGCCGCGTTGATCAGGAACACCCACCCCGATCCGACGACCGCCACGAGCATCCCGGCCACGGCGGGGCCGATGAGCCGGGCGCCGTTGAACGAGGCGGCGTTGAGGGCCACCGCGTTGGCGAGCGAGGCGTCGTCGACGAGCTCGCCCACGAAGGCCTGGCGGGCGGGCGCGTCGAACGCGGCGGCGACGCCGAGGCCGAGCGCGAAGCCGAACACCATCCAGAGCTGCACGACGCCCGTGAGCGTCACGAGGCCGAGGCCGAGTCCCAGCAGCAGCATCGTGCCCTGCGTCACCGCGAGCACGTGCCGTCGATCGAAGCGGTCGGCGACCCATCCGGTGACCGGCAGCAGCACGAGCTGGGGGCCGAACTGCAGGGCCATCACGACGCCCACCGCGACCGCGTCGTCGTCCGTGAGCTCGGCGAGCACGAGCCAGTCCTGGGCGACCCGCTGCATCCAGGTGCCGACGTTGGAGACGAGCGCGCCCGCGAACCAGATGCGGTAGTTCCGCGTCGCGAAGGAGCGGAACATCTGACTCATCCCATCCATCATGCCCCTCTCCTCCGCACGGAGGCTGGGCGCCGCTACGCTCGAAGGCGGCGAGGAGGCCCCGAATGAGCGATGCGACCCGCACCGAGCACACCTTCGTCGACGCAGGCGGCGTCACGATCCACTACTACGTGTGGAAGGCGGATGCGCCGCGCGGCGTCGTGCAGCTGCTGCACGGCGTGGGGGAGTACGCGACCCGCTACGAGCGCTTCGCGCAGGCGCTCGCCGCATCCGGCTACACCGTCTACGCCGACGACCACCGCGGCCACGGCGCCACGGGGCTCGGCCAGTGGGGCGGCGACCGCTCCCGGCTCGGCAGGCTGGGGCCGCGCGGGGTGCGCGGCGCGATCGCGGCCGTCGAGCAGCTGACCGGCATCATCCGCGACGACAACCCGGGGCTGCCCCTCGCGCTCTTCGGCCACAGCCTCGGTTCGCTGTTCGCCCAGAAGATGATCGGGACGGATGCCGCGCGCTACGACGCCGTCATCCTCTCGGCCACCGCCTACCGCACCCTGCTCGACATGAACGGCGGCGACCTCAACGCGAGGCACAAGCACCTCGGCACCACCGGGCACGAGTGGCTCTCGCGGGACCCGGAGGTGTGGGCGGCGTTCGCGGCCGACCCGCTCACCTTCGACGCGACGGTCATCAAGCTCTTCGGCCTGGCGGATGCGCTGCGCCTGCTCGGCACCCCGAAGCACCTGAACCGCGACCTGCCGATGCTCATCATGATCGGCGAGGAGGACCCGCTCGGCGGCCCCGCGAGCATCCGCAAGCTCGCCGCCGCCTACGAGAAGCGGGGCGGCCTGACGGACGTGACGGTCACCGTCTACCCGGGCGGGCGCCACGAGATGCTCAACGAGACCAACCAGGCCGAGGTGCGCGCCGACGTGATCGCCTGGCTCGACGGCCACCTGGCCGCGGGCTAGGGGTACCGCGCCGCGCGCCCTTGACCGCACCGGCGCGACACGGCACTATAGCCCCACGGCTCGAGCCGTGGGAGCGCTCCCACGGGAGGGCCGCCACCACATCCCACTCCTCCTGGAGGAATCATGCACGCCTCAACGACGAGACGAGCGGCCGGTGCGGCCATCGCCGCAGCAGCCCTTGTGCTCACCACCACCCTCCCCGCGTTCGCCGCGCCTGCGGCGAACGACGTCGTCGGATCCACCACCACCTTCTACGTCGACCCCGCGAGCACGACCGCCGCCGCGGCCGCGGCTCTCACCGGCCCGGCGCGCGCGGACGCACAGCTGCTCGCGTCCTTCCCGTCCGCCACCTGGTTCACCAAGGGCACCCCCGCCGAGGTGCGGGCGGGGGTCGGCGCCCTGCTCGACGGCTCGAGCGCAGCCGGCGAGGTGCCCGTGATCGTGCTCTACAACCTGCCGTTCCGGGACTGCGCGCAGTACTCGGCGGGTGGCGCCACGAGCACCGCCGCGTATGAGGCGTGGATCGACGGAGCCGTCGCCGGCATCGGCTCCCGTGACGCCGTCGTGGTGCTCGAGCCCGACGGGCTCGGCATCATCCCCTGGTACACGACCATCAACGGGACCCAGGACTGGTGCCAGCCGGCCGAGGCCGACCCCGCGACCGCGGCGAGCGACCGCTTCGCCCAGCTGAACTACGCCGTCGATGCGCTCACCGCGCTTCCGCGCACCGCGGTCTACCTCGACGGAACGCACAGCGGCTGGCTGGGGGTCGGAGACGCGACCGACCGGCTCATCAAGGCGGGCGTCGAGAAGGCGGACGGCCTGTACCTCAACGCGTCCAACTACGTCCAGACCGAGCGGCTCGTGAAGTACGGCCACTGGATCTCGGACTGCGTCTACCTCGACCGGAACAGCTGGTGGCAGCGGGAGTGGTGCGCGAGCCAGTACTACCCGGCCAACCCGGACGACTTCTCGACCTGGACGCAGAGCGACGCGGCCTTCGACAAGGCGTTCGCGGACACCGGCCTCGTGCGCGACCCCGCGCGCCAGCCGCACGTCATCATCGACACGAGCCGCAACGGCACGGGACCGTGGACGCCGCCCGCGGGCGCCTACCCGGATGCCGAGGCCTGGTGCAACCCGCCTGGCGCGGGTCTCGGCCTGCCGCCGACCGCCGACACTGGCGACGCGATCGTCGACGCCTACGTGTGGATCAAGGTGCCCGGTGAATCCGACGGTCAGTGCTACCGCGGCACCGCCGGACCCACCGATCCGGCTCGCGGCATCGTCGACCCGCCGGCCGGTCAGTGGTTCCCGGAGCAGGCTGCCGAGCTCATCCGGCTCGCGCAGCCGGCGGTCACGCGACCCGCGTGCAAGGTGGAGTACATCGTGAACGGCAGCTGGCCCGGGGGGTTCAACACGCAGCTGTGGATCACCAACACGGGCACGAAGCCGATCGACGGATGGACGCTGCGCTGGACGTTCCCGGCGGGTCAGTCGGTCGCGAACGGCTGGAGCGCCGACTACACGACCGCGGGAGGGCGGCAGCTCGCCTCGAACCTGTCGTGGAACCGCGTCATCCGGCCGGGCGAGCGGATCACGATCGGCTTCATCGGGGCGGACCGCGGGGGCTCGGGCGAGCCGCTGCTGTTCTTCCTGAACGGCGGGGTCTGCGCGAGCAGCTGAGCGGATGCGGCCCGCGGTGAGCGCCGCGGGCCGCAGCCGGTCACTCGGTAAGGCATGCCTAACTCCGCGCGACTAGTGTGGAGGGGTGCATGGCGAGTTCAAGGTGCCGGGCGGCAAGCTCGTCGTGGTCGATCTCGACGTCGTCGACGGGCGCCTCGCCGAGGTGCGGCTCTCGGGCGACTTCTTCCTCGAGCCCGACGACGCGCTTCCGCTCATCGATGCCGCGCTGACCGGCCTCCCCGCCGATGCCGACGCGAAGGCGATCGCCGCCGCCGTGCAGGCCGCGCTTCCCGAGGGCGCCGTGCTGCTCGGCTTCTCGCCGGAGTCCGTCGCGACCGCCGTACGCCGGGCGCTGCATCGGGCCACGACGTGGCGCGACTACGACTGGGAGCTCGTGCACCCCGGTCCGCTCAGCCCCGCGACCCACCTCGCCCTCGACCAGGTGCTCGCCGAGGAGGTCGGCGCCGGCCGTCGTCGACCCACGCTGCGCATCTGGGAGTGGGACGAGCCGGCCGTCGTCATCGGCAGCTTCCAGTCGGTGAGGAACGAGGTGGACCCGGAGGCGGCGGCGCGGTTCGGCATCCCGGTGGTGCGTCGCATCTCGGGCGGCGGCGCCATGTTCATGGAGGCCGGCTCGATCATCACCTACTCGCTCTACGCGCCGGTCGACCTCGTGCAGGGGATGAGCTTCGCCGACAGCTACGCCTACCTCGACGACTGGGTGCTCGTCGCGCTGCGCTCGCTCGGCATCGAGGCGAGCTACCAGCCGCTCAACGACATCGCGAGCCCCGCGGGCAAGATCGGCGGTGCCGCCCAGAAGCGCCTCGCCGACGGGGCCGTGCTGCACCACGTGACGATGTCGTACGACATCGACGCGGAGAAGATGGTGCAGGTGCTGCGCATCGGACGCGAGAAGCTGAGCGACAAGGGCACCACGTCCGCGCAGAAGCGCGTCGACCCGCTGCGCAGCCAGACGGGCCTGCCGCGCGAGGCGATCATCGAGCGGATGGTCGAGACCTTCCGCTCGCTGCACGGCCTGCACGAGGGGGAGATCACACCCGAGGAGTACGCGCGCGCCGAACAGCTCGTGAGCGAGAAGTTCGCGACCGACGAGTGGCTGTACCGGGTCCCGTGAACCGCGCCGCCCATCTCGCCCGGCGCCGCACGATCGTCGGGATCGTCCTCGCCGCCCTGCTCGTGGCGGCCGTTCTCGTGTCCGCCGTCGTGGGCCAGTTCGGGGTCAGCATCCCGGAGGTCATCGGCTCGCTGCTGCGCGCGGTCGGCATCCCGAACGGATGGGCACCCGAGGACCCCACGACCGAGGCGGCGCTCTGGGTGATCCGCTTCCCGCGGATCGTGATGGCGATGGCGGTGGGCGCGGCGCTCGCGGTGGCCGGTGCCGTCATGCAGGCGATCTTCGGCAACCCGCTCGCCGAGCCGGGCGTCGTGGGGGTCTCCTCGGGCGCCGCGGTGGGCGCGGCGCTCGCGATCGTCACGGGCGTGATCGCCTTCGGCGAGTGGACGATCGCGCTGCTCGCCTTCGCGGGGGGTCTCGCCGCGACGCTCCTCGTCTACGGCGTCTCACGCGCGAACGGCCGCACCGAGGTCGTGACCTTGCTGCTGACCGGCATCGCCGTGAACGCCTTCGGCGGCGCCGGCCTCGCCTTCCTGCTCTTCCTCGCGGGCAGCGCGAGCCGGGAGCAGATCGTGTTCTGGCAGCTGGGGTCGCTCAGCGGATCGCTCTGGCGCGAGTCGCTCCTCGTGCTCGGCGTCGCCGCGGTCGGCACCCTCGTCGCGATCGCCTTCGGGCGGCGATACGACATCCTGGCGCTCGGCGAGCGCAATGCCCGCCACCTGGGCATCGACGTCGAGCGGCTGCGCCTGTGGTCGATCGTGCTCGTCGCGCTGCTGACGGGCGCGGCGGTCGCGTTCGTCGGCATCATCTCGTTCGTCGGCCTCGTCGTGCCGCACCTCATGCGCATGATCCTCGGGCCCGCGCACCGCGCGCTGCTCGTGGCGAGCGCCTTCGGCGGCGCGCTGCTCATCGTGGTGGCCGACCTGCTCTCGCGCACGCTCGTCGTGGGCGCGGAGCTGCCGATCGGACTGCTCACCTCGCTCATCGGCGGCCCCTTCTTCTTCGTGCTGCTCTGGCGGCAGAGGCGGGCGTCCGGGGGCTGGGCGTGATCCGCGCGGAGGGCGTCTCGGTCGAGCTCTCCGGCCGCCGCGTCGTGCACGACGTCGAGCTCGCGGTACCGGAGGGCGAGCTGCTCGCTCTCGTCGGGCCGAACGGGGCGGGCAAGTCGACGCTGCTGTCCGCGCTCTCGGGGGAGCGGCATCCGGAGACCGGACGTGTGACGCTCGACGGCCGCCCCATCCGCGACATCGAGCCGCTCGAGCTCGCGCGCCTGCGCGCCGTTCTCACCCAGGACAACGCGGTGAGCTTCCCGTTCCTGGTGGGCCAGGTCGTGCAGATGGGTCGCAGCCCTTGGCTGCGCACGGGGCAGCGTGAGCAGGACGCCGAGGCGATCTCGCAGGCCCTCGAGCGCGCCGATGTCACGCACCTGCTGGGGCGGCGGTTCACGCAGCTCTCCGGCGGAGAGCGGGCCCGCGTCTCGCTCGCCCGCGTGCTCGCCCAGGACACCCCGATCGTGCTACTCGACGAGCCGACCGCGGCGCTCGACCTGCGTCACCAGGAGGACGTTCTGCGGATCGCGCGGCAGCTCGCCGCCGAGGGCCGCACGGTCGTCGTGGTGCTGCACGACCTCTCGCTCGCGGGCGCCTACGCCGACCGCGTCGCCCTGCTCGAGAACGGACGGATGCGCGCCCTCGGCGCCCCCGCCGAGGTGCTCACGGAGGAGCTCGTCTCGGAGGTGTACGGGCTCGCCGTCGAGGTGCTGGTGCGCGACGGCCGCCCGCTCGTGATCCCGCGGCGGTAGCGCCGCGTGCCGCGCTCGGCACGGTAGCGTCGTCGCCATGCCCGTCGCCCTCGTCACCGGTGCCGCGCGCGCCGACAGCATCGCCGCCGCCGGCATCGTCCCCCGGCTCCGCGCCGACGGCTGGACCGTCGCGACCTCCGATCTGCACGGCGCGGACTTCGCCTGCGACCTCTCCGACCCGGAGGGCCCCGCGCGGCTCGTCGACGAGGTCGCGGCGGCGCTCGGGCCCATCGAGGCACTCGTGCTGAGCCACGCGCACGACGTCGAGTCCGGCATCCTCGACACCACCGCCGAGAGCTTCGACCTGCACGTCGCGGTCAACGCGCGGGCGAGCCTCCTGCTCACGGCGGCCTTCGCGCGGCAGGCGCCCGCGACGGGCGGCGCGATCGTGGCGCTCACGAGCGACCACACGACCGGGAACCTCCCTTACGGCGCCTCGAAGGGCGCGCTCGACCGGATCATCATCTCGGCGGCTCGCGAGCTCGCGCCGCGCGGCATCTCGGCCAACGTGCTCAACCCCGGCCCGATCGACACCGGATGGATGACCGACGCGGTGCGCGCCGAGCTCACCACCGCGCAGCCGGGCGGCAGGCTCGGGATGCCGGCCGACGTCGCGGGGCTCGTCGCCTTCCTCCTCTCCGGCGAGGGCCGCTGGGTGAGCGGTCAGCTGCTCCACGCCGACGGAGCCTTCTCCGCCCGCTACTGAGGTCGTCCGGCTAGCCTGGGGAGATGCCGTGGTGGGGCTGGGTCGTGCTGGGGGCCGTGTTCGTGGGCGCGATCGCGCTCGCCCAGTGGCGGGGCTGGATCGAGCTGCGCGGCACGAGTCAGGGTCGCGGCTCCGGCAACGGCGCGTTCGGCTTCGCCGACGAGGTGTTCCACCCGACCAAGCACGAGGCGCAGCAGGCGCTCGCCTCCGAGGCCGAGCTGCCGGCACCCGCGCCGGTCCCGGGCGACGGGCCGCTCGACCTCGACGGCGGCCGGGTGCGGATCGACGTCTCGGAGCGGCGCTGACGTAGCGTGGACGGGTGAGCCCCGCCGTCGCTCCTCTGCCTCCCAGCCCCTCCGGACCCGCCGCCTTGCGCCGACCGCGCTGGGGTGCCGCCCTCGCGAGCGTCGGCTTCGGGGCGGGCGGCGCCCTCCTGGGGCTGCTTCCCTGGATCGCCACCGGGATGCGGCTGCCCGCGCAGAGCCTGTGGGCGCTGCCGACGCCGCCGGAGGGGATGCCGGTGGCCTGGCTGCCGCTCAGCCAGTACTCGACCACCTACGTGCTCGGCCTCCTCGTGGTGGGCGCCGCCCTCGCGGGGATCGCGGCGCGCGCCCTCCGGGACCGCCTGCCCCGCGCCGCGCCGGTGTCGATCGCGGCGGGGCTGCTCTTCGTGCAGATCGTGGCGACGGCGCAGGCGGTGGGCGTCATCGGCTCGGGCCTCCGTGAGGGCGACGAGGCGAGCTTCTACCTGGCCGCGTGCGTCGCGGTCGCGGTGCTGGGCATCCTGGGCGGACTGCTCGTCTTCGGGTTCGTCGCGCGGGGCGCACGGCCCCTCGCGGTCGTCGCGCTGACGCTCGCGGCGATCGCGGTCGGCTGGTGGATCTCGGGAGCGCTCGTCTCGCTCGGCACGTCGTCGCCGCTGCTGTACGCCCTCGCGCCCCTCGTCACCTGGACTCCGCCGGTGCTCGTCGGAGTGGCGATCGCCTGGGGCGGCGTGCGCACGCGTGGCCGGATCGTCGCCGCCGCCGTGAGCCTGCTTCTGCTGTGGATCGTGCCCCTCATCGCGACGGCCGTGCAGGCGGCCGTCGGCTCACGCGCCCTGCTGCGCGACCCGCGTGAGCTGCTCGACTACGGCTGGGGGGTGCTCCGGATGGCGGCCACGATGCCCGAGCTCGCCGTGTGGCCGCTCGTCGCGGCGCTGCTCGTGGCGGCGGCGGGTCTCGGCCTGCGCGTCCTGCTCGCGCGACGCGTCACCGCGTGAGCAGCGGCTGGTACTCCGGATGCCGCTCGATGTAGGCGGCGATGAACGGGCACTGCGCCACGACGCGGGTGCCCTCCTCGGCGGACACCGCATCCAGGGCCGTCTTCGCGAGCATCGAGCCGAGCCCGCGCTCCTGGATGGTGGGGTCGACCTCGGTGTGGAAGAAGGTGATCACGCCGGGCTCGCGCCGGTACAGCGCCTTGCCGATCACCTCGCCGTCGCGCTCGAGCACGAAGCGGCTGCGTTCCGGGACGTCGACGACCTGATCCATGCCTCGACGCTACGCGGTCACTCGGATCCGCGCTCGATCACGCGCGTCGGCATCATGGTGACCTGCGACACCGTCTGACCGTCGATGAGCCGCAGCAGCACGTCCACCATCCGGCGACCCTGCTCGACGGTCGGCTGCTCGACCGTCGTGAGCGGGGGGATCGACGACTGCGCCGCGTAGTCGTTGTCGAAGGTGACGAGGCCGATGTCGTCGGGCACCGAGCGGCCGTGGGCGCGCAGCACGTTGAGGGCGCCGGATGCCATGAGCGAGCTCGCCGCGAACACCCCGTCGATCTCGGGGTCGCGCGCGAGCAGCCGGCGCATGGCCGTCTCGCCGCCCGCGGGGCTGAAGTCGCCGTGCTCCACGAGATCGTCGCGGACTCCCGCCGCGGCGAGCTCCTCGCGCCAGCCCGCGAGGCGATCGAGACCGGCCGACATGTCGGTCGGTCCCGCGACCGTCGCGATCCGCCGCCGCCCGCGCTCGACGAGCCGACGGGTCACCGAGCGGGCCGCGGCGACGTTGTCGACGTCGACGTAGTAGGCGTCCGAGCCCTCCTGGCTCATCGGCCGGCCGCCGAACACCACGGGGATCGACTTGGCGAGCTGCGTGTACGAGCGGTCGTCGGAGTGGTGGGAGAGGATGAGCGCGCCGTCGACGTTGCCCGCCTGCAGGTAGCGTCGGGTCTTCTCGCCGTCCTTCTCCGAGGCGATGAGCAGGCTCAGCGTGTAGTCGGTGTCGGAGAGGAACATCGCGATGCCCTGCACGACCGTCGCGAAGTACGGGTCGGCGAAGAACCGGGCGGTGTTCTCGGGGATGACGAGGGCGACCGAGAGCGTGCGCCGGCTGGCGAGGATGCGGGCGGCCCGGTTGGGCACGTAGCCGAGCTCCTCGATCGCCTTCTGCACGGCGGCGAGGGCCTCGGGCGTGACCTTGGGGGAGTCGTTGATGACGCGGGACACGGTGGACCGCGAGACGCCGGCCGCCTTCGCGACCATCTCGAGCGTCGGCACGGTTCCGTGCGGTTCCGGGGTCATGGGGAGGTCCTCCTGGCCGGTGTCGGCCCGTACATCCTACGGCGCGAGGCTTCGCGCCGAGGAGGCGATCGCGGCGAACGCCCGCCCCGAGTCCTTCACGATGCGCTCCTGCGTCGTGTAGTCGACGTAGACGATCCCGAAGCGCTTCTCGTAGCCCCAGGCCCACTCGAAGTTGTCCATGAGCGACCACGCGAAGTAGCCGCGCACATCCGCCCCCGCCTCGACCGCCCGCGCGACGGCCTCGAGGTGGCGCTCGAGGAAGTCGACGCGCTGCGCGTCGTGCACGCCGCCGTCGGGGGCGACCACGTCGTCCCACGCCGAGCCGTTCTCGGTCACGTAGAGCGGCGGCAGCTCGGGGTACTCGCGGCCGAGGCGCACGAGCAGCTCGCGCAGGCCGTCGGGGTTGATCTCCCAGCCCATGGCGGTCTGCGGCAGGTGCCGGGTGGGGCTCGTGAGGAACTCCGACCCCACGAACCACGAGGAGGTGCGCTTGTCGGTCGGTGCGAGCCCCCGCGGGTGCCCGGCGGGCAGCGGATGCCCCGACACGTTGTCGTCGTGGTAGTGGTTCACGCCGAGGAAGTCGATCCTCTGGTGGATCGTCGCCAGGTCGCCGTCGTGCACGATGCGGTCGAAGCCGTGGGCGGCGACGTCCTCGAGGAAGTCGGCCGGGTAGGCACCGAGCAGGATCGGCTCCAGGTAGGCACGGTTCCACAGCGCGTCGAGCCGGCGGGCGGCGTCGAGGTCGACGGGGTCGGCCGGGTCGTTCGGGATCGCGTTGGTCAGGTTGAGCGTGATGCCCAGCTGTTGCGCACCGCGCTCCCGCAGCTCCCGCACGGCGAGTCCGTGCGCGAGGTGCTGGTGGTGCAGGGCCGCGAGGCCGGCGTGCGGCTCCTGGCGCCCGGGGGCGTGCTCGCCTCCGGCGTAGCCGATGAGGGAGGAGCACAGCGGCTCGTTGAAGGTGGTCCAGTGCGTCACGCGGTCGCCGAGCGCCTCGTGCACCGCGATCGCGTAGTCGAGGAAGCGCTGCGCGGTGTCGCGATTCGCCCATCCGCCGGTCTCCTCGACCGCCTGGGGGAGGTCCCAGTGGTAGAGCGTGAGCCAGGGGAGGATGCCGTTCTCGAGCAGCTCGTCGACGAGCCGGCTGTAGAAGTCGAGGCCCTTCGGGTTGACGGGGCCGTCGGCGGGCTTGACGCGCGCCCAGCTCACCGAGAAGCGGTAGGAGTCGAGGCCCAGGCTCCGCATGAGCTGCACGTCGTCCGGCATCCGGTGGTAGTGGTCGACCGCGACCTCGGGGGTGTCGCCGCGCGCCACGTTGCCGGGGGTGCGGGCGAAGTGGTCCCAGATCGAGTCGAGCTTGCCGTCCTCGTGACCGGCTCCCTCGATCTGGGCGGCCGCCGTGGCGGCACCCCAGAGGAACCCGGCCGGCCAGTCGAAGCCGTCGGGGAGAGACAGCGCCATCAGCCCTTCACCGCCCCGGACATGATGCCCGCGATGAGCTGCTTGCCCGCGAACAGGAACAGGATCAGCAGCGGGATGATCGACACGATCGTGCCGGCGAGCACCATCGAGTAGTCGGGCGCGTGGCCGCCGGATGCCGCGAGCGCGGCGAGCGCGGTCTGCACCGTCGGGTTCTTCGGGCCGAGCACGAGCAGCGGCCAGAGGAAGTCGGTCCAGGCGGCCATGAACATGAAGAGGCCGAGCACCGCCATCGCGGGCCGCGCCGAGGGGATCGCGACGTTCCAGAAGGTGCCCCACATCGAGGCTCCGTCGACGCGCGCCGCCTCGATGAGCTCGTCGGGGATCACGTCGACCAGGTACTGCCGCATGAAGAACACCCCGAAGGCGCTCACGAGTCCCGGGATGATGACGGCGCCGAGCGTGTTGGTGAGCTTGAACTCGGCGACGAGCATGAACAGCGGGATGATGCCGAGCTGGGTCGGGATCGCCATGGTGGCGATCACCGCGACCATGAGGCCGTTGCGCCCGCGGAAGTTGAGCTTGGCGAAGGCGTAGCCGGCGAGCGTCGAGAAGAAGACGACCGACACCGCGATGACGAGCGAGATGATGACGCTGTTGACGAGCGCCTTGGCGAAGTCGACGGTCTGGAAGGCCTTGACGACGTTGCTCAGGAAGTTCGGTCCCGGGATGACGACGGGCGGCACCGCGTTGATGTCGGAGGCCTGGCGCGAGCCCATGACGAACGACCACCAGAGCGGGAACACCGCGCCGAGGAAGAACGCCGACAGCAGCCCGTAGGTGAGCCATCCGGGCCGGTCGTAGAACCGGGCCTTGCGCTTGCGGACGACGCGCTCCTCCTGCCTCGGCAGGTGGAGTCCGCCCTGGCCGGTGGCCGGACGTTCGATCGTGGTGCTCACTTGCTGCTCCCGTTCGTGACGACGCGTCGCCTGCCCGGCACGCGCACGTTGCGCTTGATGTCCTGCGAGGCGATGGTCCGCGAGATCGCGTAGTTGAGCAGGCCGATCAGGATGATGATGAGGAAGAGGATCCAGGCCGTCGCCGCCGCGCGCCCGAAGTCGCGCCGGGGGAACGCCATCTCGTAGAGGTAGAGCACGATCGTCTGGAACTGGCGGTTCGATCCGCCGTTCGACTGGCCGTCGAAGAGCTTGGGCTCGGTGAAGATCTGGAGTCCGCCGATGGTCGCCGTGACGATGACGAAGATCATCGTGGGGCGGATCATCGGGATGGTGATCGACCAGAACCGGCGGACGCGGCCGGCGCCGTCCAGCGCGGCCGACTCGTACATGTCGCGCGGGATGGCCTGCATCGCGGCGAGCAGGATGAGGGCGTTGTAGCCGGTCCAGCGCCAGTCGACCATCGTGGCGATCGCGATGTGCGAGGGGAAGACGTCGTAGCCCCACTTGATGGGCGGCAGGCCGAGCGCGTCGAGGATGCCGGTGATGGGGCCGCCGAACTGGTTGAAGATCTGGGTGAAGATCACCGCGACCGCGACGGGTGCGGCGATGTAGGGGAGCAGGATGCTCATCCGCCAGAAGGTGCTGGCACGGATGGCCTGGTCGAGCAGCGCCGCGATGATCGTGGCGAGGATGAGCTGCGGCACGGCCGACAGCAGGAAGATGCTGAAGGTGTTGAACGTCGCGTTCCAGAAGAACGGGTCGGTGAGCGTCGTCGCGTAGTTCTCGAGGCCCACGAAGTCCCCCTGGCCCTTCAGCAGGTTCCAGTCGTAGAGCGACACGTTGACCGTGTAGATGATGGGGAAGGCGCCGAGGAGCGCGAAGAGGATGAAGAACGGCGAGACGTAGAAGTAGGGCGAGGCCTTGTAGTCGAACTTCGAGAGCCTCTGCCGGGTCGTGAGGCCCCCGCCGCGGCGTCCTGCCTGGAGTGTGCTCATCGTGATGCCTATCTGGTGGCGCGTGTGGTGCGGGTGGGATGCGGTTCCGGGTGTCGAGCGGCCCCCGGGGGAGTGTTCCGGGGGCCGCTCGGGTCAGGTGGTGGCTACTGCTTGACCAGCTGGTCGAAGAGATCCATCGCCGCGGCCCAGGCCTCGGCTCCGCTCGTGTACTTGCCCTGGCTGATGTCGGTCAGGACCGGTCCGAAGACGTTGTCCTGGATGACCGAGTCCTCCGGGCCCTTGACCTGGGCGATGACGCCCTTCGAGCTGTTCGCGAAGAGCTCGCCGGTCGGGGCGTCGTTGAAGAACGCGTCGGTCGCGCCCTTCACGAGGTCCTGACCCTTGAGGGTCGACGGGAACGGACCCGCGGCCTCGAAGGCGGCGGCCTGCTGCTCGGGCTGGGCGAGCCACAGCGCGAGGTCGGCGGCCTCCTTCTTGTGCTCCGAGGAGTCGGCGACCCCGAGGAACGAGCCACCCCAGTTGGCGGCGCCACCCGGGAGAACGTCTGCGAAGTCCCAGCCGGTTCCGGTGGTGCCCGCGTCGTAGTAGCTCTTCACGACGCCGAGCATCCACGACGGGCAGACGTAGACGGCGAAGTCGCCGGCCTTGGCCTGGTCCGCGACGCCCCAGGCGTCGAGGCCCGCGCCGATGTTGGCGTTCTTGACGATGAGGTCGAGCTGACCCTGCAGGGCGGCGTTGTCCTTGACGTTGAGCGTCTTGCCGTCCTTCTTGTAGTAGCCCTCGGCCTGCTGGTTCACGAAGGAGTTCCAGAAGAACGTGGGGTTGTGGTAGAACGGCTTGCCCGTCGCGGCGGTGTACTTCTGACCGAAGTCGAAGAACGACTGCCAGGTGGCCTTGTCGCCGCCGATGGCCTCCTTGAAGCCCGCGCGGTCGCCCGGCAGGCCGGCCGCCGCGAGCAGGTCGCCGCGGAAGCACAGGCCCTGGGGTCCGATGTCGAGGCCGGCGGCGAAGACCTTGCCGTCGGTCGTGGTGCCCTGGGCGTACTTCCAGTCGAGCCAGTCGCTCTTGTGGTCCTCGATGCCGTAGTCGCGCAGGTCGACGAAGGCGTTCGAGACCTCGGCGATGGTCGACAGCCAGCCCTCCTCGATGGCCACGACATCGCTGAGGCCGGTGCCGGCCGCGATCTTCGCGTAGGCGTCGTCGCGCGCGGCGCCGCCGTTCTCGAGGTTGGTCGCCTCGATCTTGATGTTCGGGTGGGCCTTCTCGTACGCGGCGTAGTTCGCGTCGATGCCCATGGTGCCGAACGTGGTGATGGTGAGGGTGATCTGCTCGTCGCTCGAACCGCCGTTGTCGCTCGTCTGGCATCCGGTGAGGACCAGGGCGAGGGAGGCGGTGCCGGCGATCACAGCAGCAGTGGCGGTGCGTCGTGAGAACTTCACGGTCACTCCTTTGTGTGCGTGGATGGGATGAGATCTCGGTGGGAGCGCTCTCACGTTCGGGTCATGGGAGCGCTCCCACGAAATCGGGGGCAACGTTACGCACACCCGACGAGGCGTGTCAACCCGAATTTCGGCAACGAATGGATCACGGCCATAAATACCTGGTCAGGCACAGGTAATCGATACGTCTCGACATCGAGAGAGCGCTCCCACGAACGGGGGAGGACAGGGTGGTCTTAGGCTGAACGACGATGTCGCAACCCGATCCGGCCACCCCCACGCGCGCCCGCCGCCGCGCCTCCGAGCGCGTGCGTCGTCGCCGTCGCTTCGTCGTGCTCATGCTCGTCGCGCTCGTCCTCGTCGCGGGCCTCGTGGCGGCGATCGCGCTGCTGCTGAACCCCGGGGAGCCGGAGGCGCCGCCCACGAGCGCACCCCCCGCATCCGAGACGCCGACACCCAGCGAGACGCCCACGCCCACACCCACCTTCGACATGACGCGCTACTCCCTCACCGACCCCACGAGCCCGTGGGTGATCGTGAACAAGCTCAACCCGCTGCAGCCCCTCGACTACGCGCCCGAGCTGCGCGTCGTGAACGTGCCCTACGTCTACGAGCCCCGGATGCGCCCCGAGGCCGCCGACGCGATCGAGGCGATGTTCGCCGCCTTCCAGTCGGAGACCGGGCTGCAGATGCAGTCGCAGTCCGCCTACCGCAGCTACCAGACGCAGGTCGGGGTCTACCAGGGCAACGACACGCTCACCGCGCGGCCCGGCTACAGCGAGCACCAGACCGGATGGGTCATGGACATCTCGGCGCTGCCCGCGAAGTGCTCCCTGCAGATCTGCTTCGGTGAGACGCCGCAGGGGCAATGGCTCGCCGAGAACGCCTGGAAGTACGGCTTCATCATCCGCTACCCCGACGGCAAGACGGATGTCACGGGCTACCAGTACGAGCCGTGGCACGTGCGCTACGTGGGAGTCGAGCTCGCGACCGAGATGCACGACCGCGGCGTCTCCACCCTCGAGGAGTTCTTCGGCTACCCGCCCGCCCCCACCTACCCCTGACTCCCGATCGCTCCCGCCGAGATGCGGCGCGGGGGTCAGGCGAGAGCGGCGTCGACGATGCGCTTCGCCTCGGCCTGCACCTCGGCGAGGTGCTCGGGGCCGCGGAACGACTCGGCGTAGATCTTGTAGACGTTCTCGGTGCCGGAGGGGCGCGCCGCGAACCAGGCGTGCTCGCTCTGCACCTTCACACCGCCGATCGCGGCGCCGTTGCCCGGCGCGTGCGAGAGCTTCGCGGTGATCGGATCGCCCGCGAGCTCGGTCGCCGTGATGTCGTCGCCCGAGAGCCTTCCGAGGCGCGCCTTCTGCTCCGGCGTCGCCGCGGCATCCACGCGCGCGTAGGCGGGGTCGCCGAACTCGGCGGTCAGCTCGCGGTACAGCTCGCTCGGGCTCTTGCCGGTCACCGCGCGGATCTCGGCCGCGAGCAGGGCGAGCAGGATGCCGTCCTTGTCGGTCGTCCACGCCTTGCCGTCGCGGGTGAGGAAGCTCGCACCCGCGCTCTCCTCCCCTCCGAAGCCGACCGATCCGTCGACGAGCCCCGGCACGAACCACTTGAAGCCGACCGGCACCTCCCACAGCCGCCGGCCGAGCGAGGCCGCCACGCGATCGATCATCGAGCTCGACACGAGGGTCTTGCCGATCGCCGCATCCGGGCGCCAGCCGGGGCGGTTCCCGTAGAGGTACTGCACGGCGACGGCGAGGTAGTGGTTGGGGTTCATGAGCCCGCCGTCGGGCGTCACGATGCCGTGCCGGTCGGCGTCGGCGTCGTTGCCGGTGAGGATGGCGTAGTCGCCCGCGCGCGCGACGACGGATGCCATGGCCGAGGGCGAGGACGGGTCCATGCGGATCTTCTCGTCCCAGTCGAGGGTCATGAAGCCCCACTGCGGATCGACCGCGGGGTTCACCACTTGGAGGTCGAGCCCGTAGCGCTCGGCGATGAGCTGCCAGTAGTGCACGCTCGCGCCGCCGAGCGGATCGGCACCGAGCCTCAGGCCCGCGGATGCGATGGCGTCCATGTCGAGCACGTTCGCGAGGTCGTCGACGTAGGCGCCGCGGAAGTCGTAGCTGTCGACCGCGCTCGGCTCGGCGAAGCGCACCTCGCGGTTGCCGCCCTCGATGATCGCGTTGGCGCGCGCGGCGATCCAGCCCGTGGCATCCGAGTCCGCGGGTCCGCCGTGCGGCGGGTTGTACTTGAAGCCGCCGTCACGCGGCGGGTTGTGGCTCGGCGTGATGACGATGCCGTCGGCCTGCGGGGCACCCGGGTCGTCGGTGTTGTGCCGGATGATGGCGCGGCTGAGCGCGGGCGTCGGCACGTAGTCGTCGTAGGCGTCGGCGACCGCGTGCACTCCGTTCGCCTCGAGCACCCCCAACGCGGTGGTCTGCGCGGGCGCGGAGAGCCCGTGCGTGTCGGCCCCCACGAAGAGCGGCCCGGTGACCCCCTGTGCCGCCCGGTACTCGACGATCGCCTGGGTGATCGCCGCGATGTGCGTCTCGGTGAAGGCGCCGTCGAGACTCGAGCCGCGATGGCCGCTCGTGCCGAACACGACGCGCTGCGCCGGGTCGCCCATGTCGGGCGTGCGCGTGTAGTACGCGTCGACGAGCTCGTGCACGTCGACGAGATCGGATGCCTGTGCCGGTGTGCCTGCCCGCGAGCTCATACCCCCATCCTCCCCCCGCGAGATGCCGGCTGTGGCAGGAATCCGCGCCGAATCGTGCGACCGCCGGCATCGCGCGAGGAGGGATAGGGTCGTCTGCGTGTACAGCTACCTCGGCCCGGCGGGCACCTTCACGTGGGCGGCGCTCGCGCAGGTGCCGGAGGCCGCGGGCGAGGAGTGGCGCAGCGTCAACAACGTGGGCGAGGCGCTCGACGACGTCGTGTCGGGGCGCAGCGTCGCCGCGATGATCGCGATCGAGAACTCCGTCGAGGGCGGGGTGAGCGCCACGCAGGACGCGCTCGCTAACATCCCCGGCATCCGGATCGTGGGCGAGTACCTGGTGCCCGTCAACTTCCAGCTCGTGGGCCGGCCCGGCACCCGGCTCGAGGAGGTGCGCGTGATCAACGCGCATCCCGTCGCCTACGCGCAGTGCCACCTGTGGCTCGACGCGACCCTGCCCGAGCACGGCCACATCCCCTCGACCTCGAACGTGGCGGCGCCCGCCGAGCTGCTCGAGTCGACGATCGCGGATGCGGCGATCGCGCCCCCCGGGATCACGCAGCACCTGCCGCTCGAGGTGCTCGCCGAGGACATCGCCGACAACCCGGATGCCGTCACGCGCTTCGTGCTCGTCTCGCGCTCGCGGGCGATCCCGCCGCGCACGGGCGCCGACAAGACGAGCGTCATCGTCGAGCTGCCGGTCGACCAGCCCGGCGCGCTCGTGGAGATGCTCGAGCAGTTCGCCACCCGCGGCGTGAACCTCAGCCTGCTCGAGTCGCGGCCCATCGGCGACGCCCTCGGCCGCTACCGCTTCATCGTCGACCTCGACGGGCACGTGCACGACGAGCGGGTGGCCGACGCCCTGCTCGGCCTCAAGCGCTTCAGCCCGAGCGTGCAGTTCCTCGGCTCCTACCCGCGGGCCGACAAGCAGCACATCGTGGTCACCAGCCGCCACGACGACCAGGTCTTCATCGACGCGCGCGACTGGCTGCGCGACATCCTCTCGGGCGCGCCCCTCGACGAGTGAACTAGCTTCGACACGCGGCCTCCGGCGGCTGCTCAACCAGCTGGCGTGCCCCTATGTCCGGGGCATGCGGACGATGAGAGCCGCAGGGTCGACGCGGGCGCGGAACCCGGTGACGAGGCCGAACTCGTCGCCGTCGAGCTCGAACTCCTCCGGCCGGTCGAGGCGCCCCTCGATGCGGCGGCCGCGCAGGTAGCGCAGCGCGCGCACCGGACGCTGGCGCAGGTCGAGCAGCTTGCGGCCGATCGAGCTGCGGCGCAGCACCCCGTTCTCCCACACGATGCCCACCCACACCCGCGCCCATCCGCCGAATCCCTCGGGGCGCAGCGCCACGATGTCGAACAGGCCGTCGTCGATCTCCGCGTCCGGCAGCAGCGTGATGTTGCCGGGCAGCGAGCCGCAGTTGCCGATCAGGATGGTGTGCACGCGCGCCGCGCGCTCCTCGCCGCCGTCGAGGCGGTAGCGCAGCCGCAGCACCTCCTTGTCGACGAGCGAGCGTCCGATCGCGTCGACGTAGGCGAGCCAGCCGACCCGCTTCTTGAGCTCCGGGTTCGTGTTGGCGATCATCTTCGCGTCGAGCCCGAGCCCCGCCATCACCACGAAGGAGTGCGTCTCGCTCGGCCCCTCCGGACGGTCGATCTCGATCACGCCGACGTCGATCGCGATGTCGACCCCCGTGAACGCCGTCGTGACGGAGGCGTCCATGTGCGAGGCGTTGAGGTCGAGCCCCAGGTTGCGGGCGAGCAGGTTGCCGGTGCCCGACGGCAGCAGCGCGAGCGGCACCCCGGTGTTCTGCAGCGCCTGTGCCGCGGCACGCACCGTGCCGTCGCCGCCGGCCGCGATCACGACGTCCACGCCGGCGGCCAGCGCCTCGCGGGTCTGGCCCAGCCCCGGGTCCTCGACGCTCGTCTCGAGCCACACGCTCTTGGCCCAGCCCGCGGCGCTCTCGGCGGACGCGACCGCGGCACGCAGCTTCTCCCGATCGACCTTCACCGGGTTGTAGACGACCCCCGCCCGGCGCGGACGGGGCTCGGTCTGCGGCGCCATGGCACCACGCTAGGCCATGGGCCGCGGCCCGGGCAGGCCTCCTAGACTTGGGATGTGATCGACCCCCAGCTGCTGCGTGAGACGCCCGACCTCGTGAGAGCCTCGCAGGAGCTGCGCGGGGCATCCGTCGCCCTCGTCGACGAGGCGGTCGCGGCCGACGTCGCGCGGCGCACCGCGATCGCCGCGTTCGAGACGCTGCGCGCCGAGCAGAACGCCTTCGGCAAGACCGTCGCTCAGGCGCCGAAGGACGAGAAGGCGGCGCTCGTCGCCCAGGCCCAGGACCTCGCGGCGCGCGTGAAGGACGCGCAGCGCGCCGCCTCGGATGCCGAGGCCCGCTTCGCCGAGGTGGCCGGCGCCATCCCGAACCTCGTGCTCGACGGGGTGCCGCCGGGCGGCGAGGACGACTTCGTGACCCTGCGCGAGGTCGGCGGCCGGCCCGAGTTCGACCCGGGTGACTTCCCCGAGGGTCCGCGCGACCACCTCGCCCTCGGCGAGCTGCTCGATGCGATCGACATGGAGCGCGGCGCGAAGGTCTCGGGGGCCCGCTTCTACTTCCTGAAGGGCGTGGGGGCGCGCCTCGAGATCGCGCTCATGCAGCTCGGCCTGCAGCGCGCCGTCGAGGCCGGCTTCACGCCGCTCATCACGCCCACCCTCGTGCGCCCCGACATCATGGCCGGCACGGGCTTCCTCGGCGCGCACGCCGACGAGGTCTACTACCTCCCCGACGACGAGCTCTACCTCACCGGCACGAGCGAGGTCGCCCTCGCCGGCTACCACAAGGACGAGATCCTCGACCTGTCGGCCGGCCCCAAGCGCTACGCCGGATGGTCGACGTGCTACCGACGCGAGGCCGGCAGCCACGGCAAGGACACCCGCGGCATCATCCGCGTGCACCAGTTCCAGAAGCTCGAGATGTTCAGCTACATCGACCCGGCGGATGCCGAGGCCGAGCACGAGCGCCTGCTCGCGATGCAGGAGGGGATGCTGCAGAGCCTCGGCCTCTCGTACCGCGTGATCGACACCGCCGCGGGCGACCTCGGCACGAGCGCAGCCCGCAAGTTCGACGTCGAGGCCTGGGTGCCCACGCAGGGCGCCTACCGCGAGCTCACCTCCACGAGCAACTGCACGACCTTCCAGGCGCGCCGCCTCGACATCCGCCAGCGCGGCGAGGACGGTCGCACGAGCCCCGTCGCGACGCTCAACGGCACCCTCGCGACGACCCGCTGGATCGTGGCGCTGCTCGAGACCCACCAGCGCGCCGACGGCTCGGTGCTCGTGCCGGAGCCGCTGCGACCGTTCCTGGGCCTCGAGGTTCTGGAGCCTGTCCGATGAGCGCGGCGACGGGCGCGGACCGCTGGCTCATCGGCCTCGACATCGACGGCACCGTGCTCCACGAGGACGGCACGCTCGACGAGGCGGTCGTGAACGAGGTGCAGCGCGTGCGGGGCCTCGGCCACGAGGTCATGCTGTCGACCGGCCGCTCGGTGTCGATGACGCTGCCGATCCTCGACCGGCTCGGCATCGCATCCGAGTACGTCGTGTCGGCGAACGGCGCGATCGTGATGCGCCGCGACCGCTCGGCCACCGCGGGCTACGTGCCCGACCGCGTGGAGACCTTCAACCCCCGCGACGTGCTCCAGAGGGTGCGCAGCTACCTCGCCACGGCGAGCTTCGCGGTCGAGGACCCCGACGGCACCTTCCGCTACACGGGCGACTTCCCGGATGCGGCGGCCGCCGCGGGGCGCCGCCAGGTGGCCTTCGACGAGCTGCTCGACGGCCCGGCCACCCGGGTCGTGGTGCTCTCGCCCGGCCACGCGATCGACGACTTCCTCTCGGTGGTCGAGAAGATGGGCCTCCACAAGGTCAGCTACAACGTCGGCTGGACGGCGTGGCTCGACATCGCCCCCGACGGCGTGAACAAGGGCACCGGCATGGAGTACGTGCGGGCCCGCCTCGGCATCCCGCGCAAGCACGTCATGGTGATGGGCGACGGCCGCAACGACATCGACATGTTCGAGTGGGCGGCGGCCGGCGGCGGAGCCGCGATCGCGATGGGCCAGGCCCCGGATGAGGTGCGCGCCGTGTCGACGGATGTCACCGACACCGACCGCGAGGGCGGCGTCGCCACAGCTCTCGCACGGTATTTCCAGGGTTGAGGCTTTCTTCTCCGTTACGCTAGGGCTTCGGTCAACCGAGGAGGGCTGTCCGAGCGGCCGATGGAGCCGGTCTTGAAAACCGGTGGGCAGTGATGTCTCGTGGGTTCGAATCCCACGCCCTCCGCTGCTAATCCGTGTGAAGAAGCCGTGGGCTGCGAGCCCCGAAGGGGAACGAGGTGCCGATGTCCGAGCAGGAGCCGTTGCGCGACCGTTCGCGCTCCGCGCGCGCCCCGCGTCCGGTCGGGATCGCCCGGCACGGACGGCTTCCCCGCTCGAGCGCCTGGAAGACGGTCCTCGGCTTCCTGGGGGCGACGGTCGCGGTGGTGCTCGTCGCGACGAGCTCCGTCGTGGCGATCGCCGCGTACCAGCTGAAGGGCGAGCTCGAGCAGCACGCCGTCGACATCAACGAGACGGAGGCGCCGATCCCGGAGATCGGGGCCTACGAGGGCGGCTTCAACATCCTCGTCGTGGGGTCCGATGCGTTCTACGACCGCGACACGGTGCTCAACGACGTCAACATCCTCGTGCACGTCTCGGCCGACCAGACGAGTGCGGTCGCGGTGAGCATCCCGCGCGACCTCGTGGTGCCGTTCCCGTCGTGCGTCAACGAGAAGACCGGCAAGCCGACCTCGCCGATGTCGGGTCGCCCCATCAACGAGTCGCTCTACTACGGCGGCCTGCCGTGCGCCGTGACGGTCGTCGAGAACCTCACCGGCCTCGACATCACCTACGCGGGCATGATCACCTTCGAGGGCGTCGCGGCGATGGCGACCGCGGTGGGCGGCGTCGACGTCTGCACGGCCACCAAGATCGCCGACAAGTACACGGGCACCTTCCTCGACCCGGGAACGCACCACCTCGACGGCTGGGACGCGCTCCAGTTCCTCCGCTCCCGCCACGGCGTCGGCGACGGATCGGACCTCACGCGCATCAGCTCGCAGCAGGTGTTCATGTCGTCGCTGCTGCGCAAGCTCAAGTCGGAGGACACCCTCACCAACGTGGGCAAGCTCATCGGCCTCACGAAGACCGCGGCCGCGAACATGGTGCTCTCCAAGGAGCTCACGCAGCCCGCGACGATCGTGGCCATGGCCAAGGCCCTCAACAAGATCCCGATGGACCGCATCACCTTCGTCCAGTACCCCGGATCGACGGGCGGCACGGGCATGTACGAGGGCAAGGTGCAGCCGAAGAAGGGCATCGCGGACGCGCTCTTCGCCGCGATCAAGGCCGACCAGCCGATCGGCCTCGACAAGGTGGGCGACGGCCGCGGCTCGATCGTCGACCCGAACGCCACCACGGAGCCGACTCCGACCGGCCCCTCGGCGACCCCGGACCCGAGCGGCACGCCCACGACCGACCCGGTGCTGCCGGACAAGGTCGTCATCTCGGGCATCAACGGCCAGACGGCTGCCGACCAGACCTGCACGGTCGGCTTCCACGGCTGAGCCCGTCACGGGAGCCCCTCCGCCTGTGGGTATGATGGGCAGGCAGTACCGGGAGACGTCGCATAGTCCGGTCGAGTGCACCACCCTGCTAAGGTGGAGTCCCCTCCGGGGGACCGAGGGTTCAAATCCCTCCGTCTCCGCATCTCAGTAGCCCTCGGGCCTCCTCCGCTTCCGCGGTTTCTCCCGGTCAGCGGCACGTTCTACGCCGATGGCCCCCTTTCGGGGCACACGACCCTCCCATCTCGGCCCTCATCGGGACATAATCGAAGGGAAGGTCGGGTTTCCGAGGCCTCGAGCCGAGGGGGGTCCTCATGCGTCGAGCACTGGGCTGCATCATCGCCGCCGGCCTCGTGGTCGCGGCGATCGCCATCCCGGTCGCGCCTGCGCTCGCGGCGGACGGCGCGACCGTCACGATCGGCCCCGCGACCCAGACGCGGCCATCCGGCAGCGACTTCGTCTCGACGATCGGCTTCGGATGCTCGGCGCTCGCCGGCGACGTCACGCCCTGCGAGGACGTGACGATCCGGGTCCCGCTCGCCGGCCTCGCCGCCGTCCCGTTCACCGACGCGGAGATCGCCGCGATGATCGGGTTCCCGGCGCCCACGCCCGTGCAGGGCTGGTCGGTCGTCGGCGGGGAGCTCGTGATCGAGCTCGGCGAGCTCGCCGCGGGGTCCTCGGGCTCGTTCCCGCTCGTGGTCACGCCGCCCAACCACATCACGCCGAACGGCACCACCTGGGAGATGACGCCCGTGATCTCCGGCGCGGGGATCCCCGACGCCACGAGCCCGACGACGGCGACGAACACCGCGACCGCGACGCTCACCCCGCAGATCTCGAAGACGGTCGTCGGCAGCGGCTTCCGGCATCCGGGTGACACCGTCGAGTACGACATCACGGTGCAGTGCACCCAGACGAGCGCGGGCAACATCCTGGCCGCGTCGATGACCGTCACCGACACCCTGCCCGCGGGTCTCGTGTTCGACAGCGCCGTGCCCGCGCCGGTCGACCCCTCGGCCGCACCGCTCAGCTGGAACCTCAGCCCGCTCCCGCCGAGCTGCACGACGCCCGGCGCCTCCGGCACGGCGACGATCCACGTGGTGGCCCACCTCGATGACCCGCTCGACGGCGTCGATCAGCTCCGGAACGTGGCGGGCGTCACCGCGACGACCACCGACGGGCAGGACATCCCCGAGAAGACCAACGACGCGATCGTCACCGTGCTCCACGACACCGCCCCGGGCATCGGCTCCTTCCGCAAGGACTCCTTCGCCCAGCTGCGCGATGCCGGCTCCGACGAGACGCAGACCGAGGCCAACTCCCACACGACCTATCCCGGGGCCTGGGGCCCCGACTTCGCGACGCAGGACGCCGACGTGCTCGCCCGCTACCTGCCGAACCAGGACAGCGGGATGCTGCAGTCCGGCTACAAGATGCAGTACGACAGCGGTGTCGCGCAGGGCTCCGGCGCGCAGATCGGCGTCGTCGATCCCGTGCCCTGCCTCGATCCCTCGGGGGTCTACCACCGCTCGAATGCGCCGGGCGATCTCTGCCAGACGCCCGCCTTCATCCCGACGATCGTGTCGGTATGGTCGTCGAGCGCCGGCATCGACCCCTTCGACGCGGCGGCGTACCGCCCGCAGGCGCGCCTCGCCGACGGCAGTGTCGTGGACCTCACGCACGTCGGCCTCGACGGTCGCAACGCCTCGAGCTACCGCGTGCCGTCGGGGCTCGCCTCACCGGTGGCGGAGCTCGTCTTCCCCGGCGATCCCGGGCTGTCGGGCCAGATCGTGCGCTGGGCGATCTTCGGCCACGTCGCGGCCGCGGTCGACAGCCTCGACGTCGTCCAGAACACCGGGCACGCGACCGTCAGCTGGCAGGGCGACGTCATCGGCACGGCCGAGCAGTCCGCGGAGATCTACGTCATCAACGAGCCGCAGACCGGCATCGACAAGAACTTCGTCGGGCAGTCGGGCGGCAACGCGACGCTGCGCCTCAGCGCCCGCTTCGGCAGCCCCACCGCCGCGACGGAGGACCTCGTCGTCGCCGACCTCCTGCCCGCAGGGATGACCCTCACCTCGCAGCCCGCCACGATCACCGCGGACGCCCTCGTCACCCTCGACGGCGCGCAGACGCAGTACCTGTTCCCCGCCGACTCGATCGAGGTGATCGACAACTACCTCAACAGCGGGCGGCAGCTCATCCGCGTCACCTGGCTCGCGTCGACGATCGGCGCGCATCCGGGGAGCATCGGTCTCGTGACGCAGGCGATGGACTTCGGCGTGCAGGTGCCCGCCGACGTGCCCGCCGTCTACGACAACCGCGCACAGGTCTACTACACGAGCCCGGATCTCTCGGCGCAGTGCCAGCAGGACGTCTCCCACACCCAGGAGACGGTGGAGGACATCGACTACAACGGCAACGGCCGGCTCGACGACCGCCACTGCTTCGACGCGGACGCGTTGCGGATCGTGCCCGCCCCCGGCTCGGCGAGCTTCATCTCGACCAAGACGGTGCAGGGCGAGGACGACGCCGCCCCGCAGTCGTACCCGGGCATCGGCACCGTCGGCACGGACGGCGGGGTCGCGGTGTTCCGGGTCGGCTGGTCGAACACCGGCGCGACGAGCCTGCACGACGCCGTCACCTACGACATCCTGCCGGCGGTCGGCGACGTGGGCGTCGGCGGCAGCTCGGCGGGCGTGCCGCGCGGCAGCGACTTCGACGCCGTGCTCGTGGCGGTGACCGAGGTGCCGGCCGGGGTGACCGTCTTCTACTCGACCTCCGGGAACCCGTGCCGTGACGAGGTCTTCCCCGACGTCGCGAACCCCGGATGCGTCGACGACTGGTCGACGACCCCGCCCGCCGACCTCGCGACCGTGACCGCGCTCAAGGCGGTCGGTGCCGGGCCGTACGCCTTCGGCGAGGGCTACGGCTTCGCGATCCGGATGACGGTCCCCGCGGGCATCGCGCGCGGCGACGTCGCCTGGAACTCGATCGCCGCGAACGCGCAGCTGCCCGACTCGAGCTGGATGCAGCCGAGCGCACCGCCCAAGGTGGGCATCACCGCGGAGGCGCTGCCCATGCTGAGCAAGCAGCTCGCCCCCGGCTTCGACGCCTCCGACCTGAAGCCGGGCGACGAGGTGCGCTATGTGCTGTCGATCGCCAACCCCTCGGCCGTCGCGGTCGACGTCGACGCGCGCGACGTGCTGCCGGTGGGGCTGACCTTCACCTCGATCACGCCGGCCCTCGATCCGCCGCTCCTCGACTACGACTCGGGCACGCACGCGATCGTCTGGGACCACTACCCGGTGCCTCCCCGCACCGAGTCGAGCTGGACGGTGACCGCCGTGATCGACGACGGCGTCGTCGGCGACCTCCGGAACGTGTTCACCGGTCCCGGCACCATCATCGTGACCCCGCCGTGCGAGGACGACCCCGACGCCACCTGCGTGACCGTCGAGGTGCCGCCCGGATCGATCGCGGTGCGCAAGCTCGTCGACGGCGACGCCGCGGCATCGGCCCCGAGCACCTTCGAGTTCCACGTGGTGTGCACCGCCGGCGGGCAGACCGTCGCCGACGCGACCTTCACGGTGGCGGGCGGCAGCACGAGCGCCCCGGTCACGGTGCCCGTCGGGTCGGAGTGCACCGTGACCGAGACGGATGCCGCGGGGGCGAGCACGCCGGCGCCGCCGCAGACCGCCACGATCGGTTCGTCCACGCCGGTCGTCGTGACGGCGACGAACACCTTCGACGCCGGTTACCTCACGGTGTCGAAGACGATCGCGGGCATCGGCGCGGCCCCGTTCGGCCAGGTCGACTTCGTCTTCCGGGTCGACTGCGTGCTCGCGGGTCAGCAGGTGCTCGTCGGGGAGCGCGTGACCGTGAGGGGGGATGCCGCGGGCCCCGCGGTTTCGGCGCCGGTCGGTCCCCTGCCGGTGGGTGCGGCCTGCACCGTGACCGAGGTCGACGACGGGGGAGCGGATGCGGCCCCCGCGCCGGTGACCGTGCACATCGTCGAGGGCACGACGGAGACCCCCGTCACGGCGGAGGTCGAGAACCGCTTCTCGGCGGGCACCGTGCTGATCGAGAAGACGGTCACCGGAACCCTCGCCGCCGGTCACGAGCACGACGCGTTCGTCGTGGAGGTCACCTGCGAGTCACGCGACCCGCTGGGTGCCACGACCACCCTCTACGCCGGCCGCACGACCGTCACCGCGGGGTCCCCGGCCCCGGTCCTGGATGCCGGGGGCGACCCGGTGCTGCTCCCCGTCGGTGCCCGCTGCTTCGCGAGCGAGGTCGAGACGGGCGGCGCCGACCGCGTGCAGATCGACCATGCCGACTACGCATCCGGCGCCGTCGTGACGCCGGGTGGGCTCGTGGAGCCGCAGCGCCTCGTCATCCGCGCCGTCAACACCTTCGGCGACCCGCTCGGCGCGACCGGCACCGACGACACGCGGGGCCTGGCCGGCGCCGCACTGCTGGCCGTGCTCGCGGGCGGCGTCCTCCTCCTGCTCCGCCGCCGGGCATCGCACCGCTGACCCCCGGCGGGGAGGCGCGTCGCGTGTCTCGTCGCTCAGCCGCGCTCATGCGGCGGGCCCGGCTGCCGAGGGCGGCGAGGTCGCGCCGCGCAGCCCCAGCGGTGCCACCACCCCGACGGCCCCGCAGATCGCCGCGAGCACCGTGAGCCCGAGGGGGAGGGTCGCCGCGGCGGCGACCGCGCCCACGAGCAGCGGGCCGCCGGCGTCGCCGAGCTCGCGGCCCAGCTCCGCGTTGCCCATCGTGCGCCCCATCCGCTCCGGCGGTGTGGCGGATGCGAGGTGCGCGAAGGCGAGCGGTGTGACGGTGCCGGTCATCGCGCCGATCGCGAGGGCGGCCGTGGCGAGCGTCGCCGCGTGCGGCATCCAGGCGACGAGGACGATCGACGCCGCGGCGAGCGTGAGACCGAGGGCGGCTCCCGCCGGGGTCGTGATGCGCCCGCGGTCGCGGAGCCGGCCGACGAACGGCTGCATCGCGGCGGACGTGAGGGCGAGCAGCGCGACCGCCCCCGCCCCCGCGAGGGTTCCGAGGCCGAGGCGCGTGGCGAGGAGCGGGAGGAAACCCACGGCGACGCCGAGCACCGCGGTGGCGGTGGCGAGCAGGAGGGTCGGGAGCAGGAAGCCGCGCTCGGTGGTCTGCCGCACGAGGTCCGCGAGGGTGTACCGGGGGCGCGGCAGCACCGGCAGCGGGCGCACGGCGATCGCGGCCCAGGCTGCGGCGAGCACCCCGAGGCCGGCGAGCGCGACGAAGAGCGTCTGCACGTTCGAGATCGCGACGATCCCCGCTCCGATGAGAGGCCCGGCGACGTAGCCGAGGCTCTTCCAGGCGCCGTAGCGGCCGAAGTACCGGCCGAGGCGCTCCGACCCCGCGAGCCGCGCGACGGCGGCCGAGGATGCGGGGGAGAACGCGGATGCGGCAGCGCCCTGCGCGAGCCGGGCGATCCCGAACACGAGCGGCGTCGGCTGCACGAGCGCGATGAGGGACGCGGCGGCGAAGGCGAGGAGCCCGCCCACGACGACCGGCTTGATCCCGATGCGGTCGCTGAGCGCGCCGAACAGGGGCTTGAGCACGACCTCCGACACGTCGTACAGCGCGAGCACGACGCCCAGGCCGAGCAGCGACATCCCGAGGTCGTCGGACTCGGCGCCGAGCACGGTGGCGACGCCGTGGGCGCCGAACGCTGTCGTGAACCCCGCGAGGTAGAGCGGCGCGACCGGACCGCTCGCGGTCGGCTCGCTGCGGGTCACCCGTGCACCCTATCGACTCCGGCATCGACCCCTCTCGAAGCCCACCGGCTCAATGGTTGACGCGAATCAACGATCGGCGTATGGTTGACCTCTCTCAACGGTTGAGTTCTCTCAACCACCGCGCCGCCGTCGTCGCGCCACCCCCCCATCACCACCCCGAAGGGTCCGCATGTCCACGTCCGTCCCCGCGTCGCCCGACGCCCCCGCCGACCCGAAGCAGCACCGCCGTGTGCTCGAGGCCCTCTCCGGCCTCATCCTCGGCATGTTCGTGTCGATGCTCGCCTCGACCGTCGTGTCGAGCTCGCTGCCGGTCATCATCCACGACCTCCAGGGCGACCAGACGGCGTTCACCTGGGTCGTCACCGCGACCCTCCTCACGACCGCGATCTCCACGCCCATCTGGGGCAAGCTCGCCGACCTGTTCAACCGCAAGCTGCTGTTCCAGCTCTCGATCGTGATCTTCATCCTCGCCACCGCGGCGGCCGGCTTCTCGCAGAACCCCGAGATGCTCATCGCCTTCCGTGCGGTGCAGGGCATCGGCGCGGGTGGTCTTGCGGCGCTCAGCCAGGTGATCATGGCCGACATCATCAGCCCCCGCGAGCGCGGTCGCTACATGGGCCTCTTCGGCGCCGTGATGGCCGTCTCGACCGTCGGCGGCCCGCTCCTCGGCGGGGTCATCACCGACGGATGGGGCTGGCGCTGGAACTTCTACGTCGCCCTGCCCGTCGCGATCCTCGCGCTCGTGATCGTGCAGTCCACGCTGCACCTGCCGGGCCGCGAGCGGCGCAAGGTGACCATCGACTACCTCGGCATCGTGCTGCTCTCGGTGTCGGTCTCCCTGCTGCTGATCTGGGTGTCGCTCGCCGGCGACTCCTTCGACTGGTGGAGCCTCACCACCGTGCTCATGGTGGGCGGCGCGATCCTCGCGGCCGTGCTGTTCGTGATCGTGGAGCTGCGCTCGAAGGAGCCGCTCATCCCGCTCTCGATGTTCAAGAACGCCACCTTCACGCTCTCGGTCATCGCCTCGATCGCGACCGGTCTCGCGATGTTCGGCGCCTCCGTGTTCCTCAGCCAGTACATGCAGCTCTCCCGCGGGGCGACCCCGACCGAGGCGGGGCTCATGACCATCCCGATGATCGCGGGCCTGCTCATCTCCTCGGTCGGCGTCGGCGCGCTCATCACCCGCTTCGGCACCTGGAAGCCGTACGTGATCGCGGGCGCCGTGCTGCTGACCGCCGGCTCGTACCTGCTGTCGACCATCCACTACGACACCGACTTCACCCTCGTGTCGCTCTACATGGTGCTGCTCGGCGCGGGCGTCGGCATGACGATGCAGAACCTCGTGCTCGTCGTGCAGAACACGACCGAGCCGGCGAAGATCGGCGTCGCGAGCTCCGGGGTCACCTTCTTCCGCAGCCTCGGCGGCACGATCGGCGTGTCGGTCATGGGTGCGGCGCTCGCCGCCCGCGTGACCGAGCTGGTGGTGGAGCGCAAGGACGACATCGCCGCCGCGATCGCGAGCCTCGGCGCCGACGCACCCAAGTGGGCCGAGCAGCTGCAGTCCGGCTCGCTGCCGAAGGTCTCGGACATGCCGCACGCCCTGCGCATCGTGATCGAGGACATCTACGCCACCGGCATCTCGCACTCCTTCCTCATCGCCGTGCCCTTCGCGGTGCTGAGCCTCATCGCGATCCTCTTCCTGCCGAACAAGCCGCTCACCCGCATGACCACGAGCGAGCGCATCCGGGCCTCCGAGGCCGACCTCGCCACCGTCTCGGTGCCGGAGGGCATGGAGGCGCTCACCGCGACGGGCAGCATCGCCGTGGTCGAGGGCGACGCGGGCGACCGCGGTCGGTCCGGGAAGTAGGAGGCGCGCCGTGGTCGACGACGACGCCCGCCAGCAGGCCGTGCGCGGCCTGGAGGGCGCGTTCGGCGAGCTCATGGGCGAGTTCCGGCGGTTCTATGTGCAGGCCGCGGAGTCGGTGAGCCCGGGGATGCTCCCCGGCACCTTCAAGGTGCTCTCGATGATCCAGCGCGCGGGCTCGATCACGGCATCCGGCATCGCCGAGCGGATGACCGCCGACAAGGGGCAGGTGAGCCGCGCCGTCTCGGAGCTCGAGGATCTCGGCCTCGTCGAGCGCACCCCCGATCCGGACGACGGGCGCATCAAGCTCATCGCCGTCAGCGCCGAGGGCCTGCGCCGGCTCGAGAGGGCGCGCATGCCCTACGAGGGCAGGCTGACCGAGGTGCTCGCGGACTGGCCGCTCGAGGCGATCGGGCGGCTCACCGCGCTGCTGCAGGCGCTCGCGCGGGGCGAGACGCCGGAGGGCTGACGGCTCGACGGGCGCGGCACGGGCATACTCGAGGGGTGACCCCGCCCGCCCGGCCCGCCGAGCTCCTCGCCGTCGGCGAGACGATGGCGATGGTCGCGCCGCTCGACGGCTCGCGTCTCGCCGAGGCCCGAGGGTTCCGGATGGACGCCGGGGGCGCCGAGTCGAACGTGGCCGTGCACGTCGCCGCGCTCGGGCATCCCGCCGCCTGGTTCAGCCGGCTCGGCACCGACCCGCTCGGCGACCGCATCCTGCGGCAGCTCGCCGCGCTGGGCGTCGACGTGTCGCGCGTCGAGCGTGACCCCGCGCATCCGACCGGCCTCTATGTGAAGGATCCCGGTCACGGCGTGCGGTACTACCGCGCGGGCTCCGCCGCGGCCCAGCTCGACGCCCCGGATGCCGCGGCCGTCGCGCTGGACGGCGTGCGCGTGCTGCACGTGTCGGGCATCACGGCGGCGATCTCGGCCACGGCCTCCGCGTTCCTCGATGCGCTCATCGCGCGGGCGCACGCCGCGCGGGTCGTCGTGAGCTTCGACGTCAACCACCGCGCCGCCCTGTGGCCCCGGGAGATCGCGGCGCCCCGCCTGCTCGCCCTCGCCGCCCGGGCCGACCTGGTGTTCGTGGGCCGCGATGAGGCGGAGGTTCTGTGGGGCACGGCGACCGCCGCCGACATCCGCGACCTGCTCGGCGATCCGGCGGAGCTCGTGGTGAAGGACGGCGCCGTCGGGGCGACCCTCTTCGACGCCGGCGGCGCGCACTTCGCGCCCGCGCTGCCCGTCGAGGTTCTCGAGGCGGTGGGGGCGGGCGACGCCTTCGCGGGCGGCTACCTCGCGGCTCGACTCGACGGAGCGGATGCCGAGAGCCGCCTGCGCGCGGGACACGAGCGCGCCGCGCTCGTGCTGCAGACCACGAGCGACACGATCGAGGAGCACAGCGCATGAGCGGGTTCGACGACATCTTCCGTGGGGCGCCGCTCATGGCGATCCTGCGCGGCATGGGCGTCGAGCGCTCGACGCGGCTCGCCACGACCGCGTGGGACCTCGGCGTCGAGGCGGTCGAGGTGCCGCTGCAGACCCCCGAGGACGAGCGCGCGCTGCGCGAGCTCGTGCGGCTCGGCGCCGAGCGGGGAGCCGTCGTGGGGGCGGGCACCATCATCGCGCCGGAGCAGGTCGCGATCGCCCGCGACGCCGGTGCCCGCTATCTCGTCTCGCCCGGCCTCGATGCGCGCGTCGTCGAGTCCGCCCGGGCTGCCGGGCTGCCGATCCTCCCCGGCGTCGCCACCCCGAGCGAGGTGCAGCTCGCGGTGTCGCTCGGCCTCGACTGGCTGAAGGCGTTCCCCGCGACCTGGCTCGGGGCGTCCTGGTTCCGGCATATCCGCGGGCCGTTCCCCCACGTGGCGTTCGTCGCCACCGGCGGCCTCGACGCCTCCAACGTGGCCGAGTACCTGGATGCGGGCGTGCGCGTCGCCGCGGTCGGCTCGGCCCTCGAGGACCCGGCGCAGCTCGAGCTGCTCGCGGGGGTGCTGCGGGCGCGTCGGGGCTAGGGGCCGCCCGGGCGCTGCGCTCAGACGCGATAGGGCGGAAGCTCGGGGATCACCCGCCGGGCCATGTCGAGAATCGCCGCGGCATAGCCGGTTGCCTCGTCGACGTCTGCCGCGGTGATCGCGGGAGCCTCGGGCGTCGGGTGCTCACCGGAATTCCGGGTGCGCCGCATCCACTCGAACGGGGTGATGGTCGTGCCCAGCGGCGGATCGAGCTGCGCGCGAACCGTGTCGAACACGGCACGGTGCCCACCCCGGCTCGTGGGTCGGAGCCCTTGTGTCGCGAGCACGGATGTCAACGCTTTGCGAGCCGCGTCGTAGGCGGCGCAGAAGGCGAGAACGTCGTCGTCTCCGCGCAGCGTCCGCGCGGACCGAAGGTGCCGTGCGGCCTGGTCGAGGAGGAGCTCTGCGTGCGCCGTCGACGCGCTGACCGACTCGAGCTCGCCGCGGAGCATCAAAGAGTCGACCCGGGCGCGACCTTGCGCCCAGTGACGCGCGGTCACGCACCCGTTTCGAGTTGGAGCCTGATCATGGGTCGCGAGCGTACCGTCGCGACGAACGGGTCGGTCGCGGACTGCCAGCTCTCTGTGGAGAGTGTCTGGATGTTGACATCGCGATCGAGCAGTGCACGCGCTCGCGCCTCTGCCGCGAAGACCTTCGTGCGGTCCGGCCGTCCGATCAGCAGCACGTCGACATCCGCCGGCTCAGGTCCCTCTCGTCCGGCGTACCGCGCGGCCCACGACCCGTAGAGATAGGCCTCGGCGATGCCGGGTACGCCCTCGAGCGCATCCGGGAGGACCGACAGCGGCCCGTACGCGTACTCGACGATCTGCCTCACCGGTCGATGGAGCGGGTGTGCGGGCTCAGCACTGATGTACCGATTGCGTCCAGACCTGCGTTCGCGCGCGAAGCCGGACACGACGAGGCGGTCCACCTCGCGTGAGAGCGTCGGCATGGTGGAACCGCTGCGTCGGACGAGTTCGGTGAGCGTGAACTCGCGATCTGGATGAAGCAGCAGCACCGCGAGGAGGGTGCCCTGCACGTCCGAGCGCAGAAGCGGTGCGATGGTGGGAACTGTCGCTTTCATTTTATGTAGTAAATACTACATTTTCTGGAAGGAATCTGATCGGGCCAGTCTGTGTGACGCCGCGAGGCGCTCTGCAACGGCTCGTCACACCCCGTGACGTACGCGACGCGAACGTGACGCGATCAGCTTGCCCGCCCGGGGTCCCGCCCCGTTCAATGGCCTCTCCCGCACCTGGGAGACCATCACGAAGGGAACCACCGTGTCCGACCAGAAGTCGACGCCGGAGAGTCAGAGCGAGCTGCGCTCGGCCGTCGCGTCCACCGCCAAGAAGAAGCGCAACATCCTGATCGCCGTGATCGCGGTCGTCGTCGTGGCGGTGCTCGCCGCCGGCGGCATCGTGCTCGCGCACACCCTCGGCGGCCAGAAGGCCGAGGCCGACAGCGACGGCGCGGCCGCCGAGCCCATCCACGTCAAGATCGCGGTCTCGGAGGACTCCGCGTTCCAGGATGAGATCAAGAAGGTCGCCGCCGAGCAGGGGCTCGACATCGAGTGGGTGAACACCGAGGACTGGGTGCTGCCCAACACCGAGCTCGTGGCCGGCAACGTCGACGCGAACGCCTTCCAGCACATCCTGTACCTCTCCGCGTTCAACGCGGCGAACGGTGCCGACCTGACGCCGGTCTTCTCCACCGTGATCACCCAGTGGGGCATCTTCTCCGCGACCCTGAAGTCGACCGACGACATCCCCGAGGGCGGTCGCATCGCGATCCCCGACGACCCGTCGAACGGCGGCCGCGCCCTCAACATCCTCGCCGCGGCCGGGCTCATCGAGCTCGCGGGCGACGCGGGCGACTTCCCGACGACCGACGACGTCACCGCGAACCCGAAGAAGCTCGAGTTCGTGCCGATCGCCGCGAAGACGATCCCGCAGCAGTTCGACGACCCGAGCCTCTCGGCCGTCGTCGTGGGCACCTCGTACTTCGACCCCAGCCAGGGCGTCGGTGCGGACGACGCGCTCTACCTCGACGACTCGCTCAACGAGAAGAACCTGCCCTACATCAACGTGGTCGCGACCACCGCCGACGATGTCGACAACCCGGCCTGGGCGATCCTCAAGAAGGTCTACGCCGACCCGCGGGTCGCCGAGGCGCTCAAGAAGGAGTCGTTCGGCAACACGGTGCTCGTCGACATCCCCGTGACGACGCTGCGCGACAAGCTCGCCGAGCTGCAGAAGTCGGCCGAGGCGAAGAACGGGTAGCGGGCCCCACCGCGACACCCGGATGCGGGGCCGCAGCGGACACGATCCGCGCGGCCCCGCATCGAGGCAAGGAGACAGCATGAGCACCGCCATCGCCTTCGAGCGCGTCTCGAAGACCTTCCAGCGCGACGGCCGCCGGGTCGACGCCCTGCGCGACATCGACCTCGAGATCCCGCGTGGCGAGATCTTCGGCATCGTCGGCTACTCGGGCGCCGGCAAGTCGACGCTGCTGCGCACCGTGAACGCGCTCGAGCGCCCGACGAGCGGCCGGGTCGTCGTGCACGGCGAGGACATCTCGGCGCTCGGCGGCCGCCGCCTGTGGGCGGCGCGACGCGGCATCGGCATGATCTTCCAGCAGTTCAACCTGCTGCACTCGCGCACCGTCTACCAGAACATCGCCTATCCGCTCGCCCTCGAGGGCGTCGGGAAGGCCGAGACCCTCGACCGCGTCGAGGAGCTGCTCGCCTTCGTGGGGCTCACGGACAAGGCGCTCGCGTACCCCTCGCAGCTCTCGGGCGGGCAGAAGCAGCGCGTCGGGATCGCGCGGGCGCTCGCGACCCGCCCCGACATCCTCATCTCCGACGAGGCGACGAGCGCGCTCGACCCGCAGACGACGGGCGAGGTGCTCGAGCTGCTGCAGCGCGTCAACGAGGAGTACCGCGTGACGATCGCCCTCGTCACCCACGAGATCGACGTCGTGCGGCAGATCGCCGACAGCGTCGCGGTCATGGACGACGGTCGGGTGGTCGAGCACGGATCGGTCTACCGCGTGTTCTCGAACCCGCAGAACCCGACCACGCGCCGCTTCGTCTCGTCGGTGCTGCATCACGTGCCGTCCGCGCAGACGCTCGACCGCATCCGCGCCGTGCACCGCGGCCGGATCGTGCAGCTGCACGTCGAGGACCGCGAGTCGAACGATCCGTTCCTCTCGCGCATCGCCCGCGTGCACGGCGTCGACGTCAACATCGTCTACGGCGGCATCGACGAGCTGCAGGCCCGCAGCTTCGGCAGCCTCACGCTCGAGCTGCTCGGCGACGACGACGCGGTGGACGCCGCGATCGCCGGACTCGGCGAGGTCACCACCGTGCGCGAGCTCGGCGCGCCGCAGCGGGAGGTCGTGCATGCGTGAGTTCGACCTCGACGCGTTCCTGCCGCGCTTCGTCAAGGCCATCGGCGACACCCTGCTCATGGTCGGCGTCTCGTTCGCGATCGCCGCCGTCGTGGGCGTGCTGCTGGCCCTGTGGCTCTACGCCTCGCGCCCCGGCAACCTGCTCGAGAACCGCGTGGTGTTCGCGACCCTCAACCTCCTGATCAACATCGTGCGACCGGTGCCGTTCATCATCGTGGCGATCGCCGTCGTGGGGCTCACCCGGCTCATCTTCGGCACGAGCCTCGGCGCCCTCGCGGCGACCCTGCCGCTCGCGATCGTGGCGAGCGTCGCCATCGCGCGGGTGGTCGAGTCGAACCTCGTGGCCGTCGACCCCGGCGCGGTCGAGGCGGGCGCGGCGATGGGGGCCAGCCCGGTGCGCGTGCTCTTCACGATCGTCATCCCCGAGCAGCTCGGGCCGCTCACGCTCGGGCTCACCTACATCGTCGTCGCGCTCGTCGACGCGAGCGCCGTCGCCGGCGCGCTCGGAGCGGGCGGCCTCGGCAGCCTCGCCCTCAAGTACGGCTGGGAGCGCTTCGACTACACGGTGATCGTGATCGTCGTGATCGCCCTCATCCTCCTCGTCCAGCTCGTTCAGGCGCTCGGCAACGCGATCGCCCGGAAGGTGATGCATTGACCCCGCCGTTCTCCCGCGAGGCGTTCGCGGACCTCCTCGCCCGCGTCGGCCCGGATGCCGCCCGCCGTGAGCGCGAGCGTCGCCTTCTGAACGCCGAGCTCGCCGAGCTGCGGGCGCTCGGCTTCGGGGCGCTCCGCGTGCCCGCCGCGCACGGCGGTCCCGACGTGCCGCTCGAGGAGCTGTTCGCCCTGCTCATCGATCTCGCGGCGGCGGATGCCAGCCTCGGGCACGTGTGGCGCGGCCACGTCGCGTTCGTCGAGTCGCTGCGCGTGCAGGGGGGTGCGGCATCCGAGCGGTGGTTCGCGCGCGTGCTCGCGGGCGACTTCGTCGGCAACGCGCAGTCCGAGCGCCGCGAGACCGCGCGCCTCGAGACGCGCCTCGAGCGCGAGGGCGACGCGCTTCTGCTGAGCGGCACGAAGTACTACACGACGGGCAGCATCTACGCGGACTGGATCCACCTCGCGGCACTCGACGGCGAGGAGCGCGTCGCCGTGACGGTGTCGGCCCGCGCGCCGGGCGTGCAGTCGATCGACGACTGGGACGGCTTCGGGCAGCCGCTCACCGGAAGCGGCACGACGACCTTCGACCGCGCGCCGGTCGACCCCGAGGACGTCGTCCCGGGCGACGCGGATGCCGCGCGCTGGCACCTGCTCGGCTCCGTCTTCCAGCTGAGTCTCGTGGCGGTCGTCGCCGGCATCGCCCAGCGCGCTCTCGACGACACCGTCGCGTTCGTGCGCCCCCGGCGACGCACCTTCGGCTTCGTGGGCGAGACCCTCCCGCGGGAGGACCCGCTCGTGCAGCTCGTCGTCGGCGAGCTGAGCGTCGCGGCCGCGACCTCGCGGCGCCTCGTGCTCTCGCTCGCGGCCGAGCTCGGGCACGCGGCCGACACCGGGGAGGGCGCGGATGCGCTGCAGCGGCTGCAGCTCGAGGTGTTCCGGCTGCAGGAGCTCGTGCCGCGCCTGGTGCTCGACGCCGCGACCCGGCTCTTCGAAGTGGGCGGCGCATCCGCCGTCGGCACGGGGCTCGCGCTCGACCGGCACTGGCGGAACGTGCGCACGATCGCCTCGCACAACCCCGTGATCCAGCGCACGCGCGCCCTCGGCCAGTTCGAGCTGCTCGGCACGCTGCCCGAGTGGAAGGCGCCCGGCGCATGACCGAGTTCGGCGGCCTCGACGTGGGCGACCAGGGCTTCGGGGGCATGGCGCTCGCGGAGGTGTACGGCCCGACCGACGAGGCGAGCGCCCTCGCGACGCTGCATCACGCCGTCGACGCGGGCATCCGCCTCATCGACACGGCCGACATCTACGGCAGGGGCTCGAACGAGCGGCTCGTCGGCAGGCTGCTGCGCGAGCGACGCGACGAGGTCGTGGTGGCGACCAAGGCCGGCTTCGTCGCCGACCCGGAGCCCGGCGGGCCGCGCTTCCGCGGCGACCCCGCCTACCTGCACGCGGCCGTGCGCGCGAGCCTGGAGCGGCTCGGCGTCCGGCGCATCGACCTGTACTACCTGCACCGCGTCGACCCCCGCGTGCCCATCGAGGAGTCGGTGGGCGCGCTCGCCGAGCTCGTCGACGAGGGCCTCGTGGATCGCATCGGGCTCTCGGAGGTCACGGCGAGCGAGCTCGAGCGCGCGCACGCCGTGCATCCTGTGACGGCCGTGCAGTCCGAGTGGTCGATCTGGAGCCGGGACGTCGAGACGCGAGTCGCGCCGACCGCGGCGCGGCTCGGGGTGGGCTTCGTGGCGTACTCGCCGCTCGGCCGCGGCTTCCTCGCCGCACCGATCGCCGCGCTCGCCGAGGGCGATCTGCGCCGCAGCTTCCCGCGCTTCGACGCCGACCGGCTCGCCGCCAACGCCCCGATCGGCGAGACCGTGCGCGCCGTCGCCGCGCGAGAGGGCATCACGCCCGCGCAGCTCGCGCTCGCCTGGCTCGCCGAACGCGGGCGGGCGCTCGGCATCCCCGTCGTGCCGATCCCGAGCACGCGCCGCGCCGAACGCGTCGACGAGAACCTCGCGGCGGCCGGCATCCGGCTGAGCGCGGCGGCCCTCGCGGCGCTCGAGCCGCTCGGCGCGCGTGTCGCAGGCGACCGCGCGCGTCACGTCGACGACATCTCGCAGGGGCGCGAGCGCCTCGCGGAGGCGCGCGCATGAGCGCCCTCGTCGAGCGCTTCGCGCCGGTCTTCGACGAGGTCGGCGCGGATGCCGTGGCTCGCGAGCGGGAACGCCGGCTGCCCTTCGCCGAGGTGGAGCGGCTGCGCGAGGCCGGCTTCACGCGTGTGACCCTGCCCGTCGAGCTCGGGGGCGACGGCGCCGACGAACGCGAGCTCTTCGAGCTGCTCGCCGAGCTCGCCCGCCGCGACCCCAACCTCGCCCAGCTCTTCCGCTCCCACTTCTCCTTCATCGACCGCACCCGGCACGCGCCCGACTCGCCGGCGCGCACGCGGCGGCTGCGCCTGCTCGCCGATGGCGCGATCCACGGCAACGCGACGTTCGAGAAGGGGTCCGCGCGGGTCGGCAGCTACGCCACGCGCGTCGCGCGCGACGAGGCGGGCCTGCGCCTCGACGGCCGCAAGTTCTACAGCACGGGCACCCTCTTCGCCGACCTCGTCTCGGTTCTCGCGGACCACGACGGCGAGCCGGTGAGCGTGCTCGTGCGCACGGGTGCCGCGGGCGTCGACCGCATCGACGACTGGGACGGCTTCGGCCAGCGCATGACGGGCTCGGGCACGACGGTGTTCGACGGCGTGCGCCTCGAGGAGCACGACGTGCTGGAGCGCGACGAGGCACCGGGTCACGGCGGCGCGTTCGTGCAGCTCGTGCTGCTCGCGGTCGTCACCGGCATCGGCCGCGCGGTCGTCGACGACGCCGTGCGCTACGTGCGCGAGCGCACCCGCGGCTACTCGCACGCGACGGCCGCGACACCGCGCGAGGACCCGATCGTGCAGGAGGTCGTCGGCGAGCTGTCGGCCGCCTCCTACGCCGCGGATGCCGCCCTCGCCCATGCCGTGGGCGTCCTGCAGGCGTCGAGCGACGCGATCCGCGACGGCGCCTCCGCCGACGAGCGCGCGCGACGCGTCGCCGACGTCGACCTCGCGGTGACGCGCGCCCAGCTCGTCGTGCTGCCGAACGTGCTGCGGGCGACGACCGAGCTCTTCGAGGTGGGCGGCGCATCCGCGGTCGCCGCCTCGCTCGCGCTCGACCGCCACTGGCGCAACGCGCGCACCGTGGCATCCCACAACCCCGCCCGCTACAAGGCCCGCATCGTCGGCGACCACCTCGTCAACGAGACGCCTGTCACGTCGTGGTGGACGAGCGGCGAGACCTCCTGAGGAACGACATGACCGAGAAGAAGAAGCTCATCCTGAACCTGTTCGAGATGAACACGGTGAGCCACATCACCCACGGGCTCTGGACGCTGCCCGGCAACAACCGGCACCGCGTCGACGACATCGACTACTGGCTCGAGCTCGCGCGGCTGCTCGAGCACGGCGGCTTCCACGGCGTGTTCCTCGCGGATGTCGTGGGCGCCTACGACACCTTCCGCGGCGGACCGGAGACGGCCATCCGCGAGGGCCTGCAGATCCCCTCGAACGACCCGCTGCTCGTGATCCCCGCGATGGCGGCCGTCACGCAGCACCTCGGTTTCGGGGTCACCTTCTCGACGAGCTACGAGCCGCCGTTCACCTTCGCGCGGCGCATGTCGACGCTCGACCACCTCACGCGCGGCCGCGTCGGCTGGAACATCGTGACCTCGTACCTGCCGAACGCGGCGCGCAACTTCGGCCTCGACGACGAGATCCCGCACGACCGCCGCTACGAGATCGCCGACGAGTTCCTCGACGTCGTCTACAAGCTCTGGGAGGGCTCGTGGGACGACGACGCGATCGTCGCCGATCGCGAGCGCGGGGTCTACAGCGACCCCGCGAAGGTGCGCTACATCGACCACGTCGGCGAGAGCTTCCGCGTCGCGGGCCCGCACCTGAGCGCGCCGTCGCGGCAGCGCACGCCCGTGCTCTACCAGGCGACCGGCTCGCCCGCGGGCATCGAGTTCGCCGGGCGCCACGCCGAGCTCGTCTTCACGGGCGGGCGCACGGCCTCGGACTTCCGTCGCAACGCCGAGCGGATGCGCGAGGCCGCGGGGAGGCACGGTCGCGACGGGCGCGGGCTGCGGTTCATCGTGCAGGCGGGCGTCGTCGTCGGGCGCACCGAGGAGGAGGCGGCCGACAAGTGGCGGCTCTACCAGGAGCGCACCAGCATCGACGGCATCCTCGCGCACTCCGGGTTCCCGCTCGACCTGCCGGCGCTCCCGCGCGAGCTCACGATCGCGGAGGCGCTCGCGCAGGCGGGGCTGCCCGCCTCCGCCGTGCCGTTCCTCGATCCCTCGACGACCGTCGGGGTCGCGCTCGAGTCGCTGCGCACGCAGCGCGAGGGGCGCTACTTCGTCGCGGGCACGCCCACGGTCGTGGCCGACGAGATCGAGCGCTGGCTCGACGACGACGGCGTCGACGGCATCAACCTGCGGCAGTACCACTCCTTCGACACCGCGCGCGACTTCGCCGAGCTCGTCGTGCCCGAGCTCCGCCGCCGCGGGCGGCTCGACGAGCGACCCGCGAACCCGCGGACGCTGCGCGAGACGCTGTTCGGAGGCGGGCCGCGCCTGCCCGACGCGCATCCGGCGGCGCGCTACCGCGGTGGCGCGAACCTCGACGCCCCGCTCGCGCCCCTGCGCTTCTGAGCTGTCCGCTCCTCAGCCGGCTGCCGTCGATCGCACGACTGTGACGTCGGGGTGCGGGTCGAGCCGGTAGCCCCGTCCTCGCACCGTGCGCACGACGTCGCCGTACGGCTCGAGCCGCCGGCGCAGCCGCTGCAGGTAGACGTCGATCGTGCGCTCGCCGATCGGCTCGCCCTCCGTCTCCCCGAGCAGAGCCGCGAGCAGGCGCCGACGGTCGTGCACCTCGCCCTGGTGCTCGACGAGGAACGTCAGCAGCGCGTGCTCACGGAAGCTCAACGTGACCGGCCGCCCGTCGACCGTGACGCGGTGCCGCGCGAGGTCGACGACCACGCCCTCGGTGCGCGTCACGCGCCGGGCGGCCCCCTGTCGCAGGGACGGCTCGCCGAGCGCCGCGCGCACCACCTCGAGGGGCGGCTCGGGGGCGGTCTCCGGCGCGAGCACGACGGATGCGAAGGTCTGGGCGCCCGGGATGTCGGTGATCGCGCGCTGCACCTCGCCGACGAGCGCCGCGATGTCGACGCCCGCGGCATCCGCGGCGCCCTCGTCGAGGCCGACGTAGATGCCGAAGCCGCGCAGTCCGAGTCCCCGGGGGGTGCGGATGCCCGGAGACGGGTCACCCGCGCGGCCCTCCCAGGGGATCGCGACGTACTCGGCGGACATCGGCCTCTCTTCTCGCGCGCACCGCGAGGGGACACGGTGCCGTCAGTTCACGTGATCGAGTCTGACCCGTCGCGCGGCCGTCGGCCATCGAGGTGACATAGTGCGACGGCCTGCGACGTTCCACGACGTCACGTGACACCTCGTGTCGCACCGCCGGTAGGTGCTGTGCCGGGGGCTGTCAATCCCCGTGCCGCGACGGCGCGCGCGGCGCAGAGTCGTCGCGAAGGAGGAAGCGCGATGGACGACGACAGCGACATGATGGAGGGCTCGCAGCTCCCGGAGGGCGAGACCTCGGCGCCGGGCATCGACCCGGATCGGCGAGGCGACTCGATGGAGGGGGAGCCCGAGGGCGACGGGATGCGGGAGGAGTCCGACGCCGACATGGCATCCGACCCCGGGCTCGACCCCGACCCGGTGCGCGACGCGAACCCGGAGACCGACGGCGTCGGCTGACGGTCGAAGCGTGGCCGGGTCCGGGCGAGTCCCCGGGCCCGGCCATCCGTGTCGGAGGAGCTCCGGCGCCCTGATATAGTCGTCAGGTTGACTTCGCGTCGGCATGCGCCCGTAGCTCAATGGATAGAGCATCTGACTACGGATCAGAAGGTTGGGGGTTCGAGTCCCTCCGGGCGCACTTCAGTTTCATCGCGAGACGTGCCGGTGCGAGGCGCGTAGCGTCGGATCGCCGCGGTGCGTGCGACCAGCGCGCGGAGCGTCTCCAGGTCACCGGTGACGAGGCCGTGCGCCCGCGCCTGTACGAGGGCGTTGCCGATGGCGGTCGCCTCGACCGGACCCGCGACGACGGGCAGGCCGGTGGCATCCGCGGTGAGCCGGCAGAGCAGCGCGTTCTGCGAGCCGCCGCCCACGAGGTGCACCGTGCGGATGTCGACGCCCGTGAGCTCGGATGCGGTGCGGATCGTGCGCGCGTAGGTCTCGGCGAGGCTCACCAGGATCGAGCGCACGAGCTCGGCGCGCGAGGCGGGCGCGCGCAGGCCGCGCTCGCCGAACCAGGCGGCGATCCGATCCGGCATCCCCCCGGGCGCGAGGAAGACGGGGTCGTCGGCGTCGAAGACGGGCACCTCGCCGGTGATGGCCTCGGCCGCGGCGAGGAGGGCGGCCAGGTCGACGCGCTCGCCGCTGCGCTCCCACTCCCGCACCGATTCGGTGAGCAGCCACAGGCCCATCACGTTGTGCAGGAACCGCACGCGCCCGTCGACCCCGCCCTCGTTCGTGAACCCGGCGAGGCGGCTCGCCTCGGTCACGACCGGGCGGTCGAGCTCGACGCCCACGAGCGACCAGGTGCCGCAGGAGATGTAGGCGATGTCGCGATCCGTCGAGGGGACGGCGACGACGGCGGATGCGGTGTCGTGCGATCCGACGGCCGTCACCACGGCATCCGTCGCCCCGGTGCCGCGCAGCGCGGAGGGCAGCAGCGGCCCGAGCACGGTGCCGGGGTCGACGAGCCCGCGTGCGAGGTGCGGGGGGAGGTCGAGCCGCTCCATGAGCGCCGTGTCCCAGTCGCCGCTCGTGACCTCGACGAGGCCCGTCGTGGAGGCGTTGGTGCGCTCGGCGACGCTGCGGCCGGTCAGCCAGAACGCGAGCAGGTCGGGCACGAGCAGGAACGAGTCGGCCTGCGCGAGCGTGCCGGCGAGGCGGTCGGCGGTGAGCTGGAAGAGGGTGGTGAACGGCAGGTGCTGGAGGCCGTTGCGCGCGTACAGCTCGGGCGCCGGAACCCGCGCGTGCACCGCCTCGACCGCCGCGAGGTTGCGCTCGTCGCGGTAGGAGTAGGGCTCGCCGAGCATCCGGCCGTCGCGCAGCAGCGCGTAGTCGACGGCCCACGAGTCGATGCCGATGGAGACGAGACCCGGGGCGCGACGCACGGCCTCCGCGAGCCCCTCGACGACATGCCGGTAGAGCTCGGTGATCGACCAGTGCAGCCCGTCGGGCGTGCGCACGGGGGCGTTCGGGAACCGCGCGACCTCCTCGAGCCGCAGCGAGCCGCCGTCGAGGTGCGCGAGGATGACCCGGCCGCTCGTGGCACCGAGGTCGACCGCGGCGATGGTGCCGGACGTCATCCGCTCAGGCCCCCCAGCCGGCTTGGGCGCCGCCGACCCGTGCCGCGGCGATCGCGGCGCCGTAGCCGGATGCGGCGTAGGCGGCCATCGGGTCGGCGGGGAGCCCGCGGGACTCGCGGTAGGCGGCGAGGCCGGGGCGCACATCCGTGGAGAAGGCGTCCATGAGGATGCCGTTCGCGGCGAGCACGTCGCCGGCGGCCTGCGCGGTCGCAAGCGCCTCGCGGTCGACGAGGAGCGCCCGCGCCGTCATCTCCTGCACGTTGAGCACGCTGCGGATCTGTCCCGGGATCTTGTCCTCGATGTTGTGGCACTGGTCGAGCATGAACGCGACGTCCGAGTCGCGGCCGTAGCCGCCGCCCCGCACGACCTCGACGAGGATGCGGAAGAGCTGGAACGGGTCGGCGGCACCCACGATGAGGTCGTCATCCGCGTAGAAGCGCGAGTTGAAGTCGAAGGAGCCGAGCCGGCCGAGCCGCAGCAGCTGCATGACGATGAACTCGATGTTGGTGCCGGGGGCGTGGTGCCCCGTGTCGAGGCACACGACGGCGCGCTCGCCGAGGGCGGCGACCTGGGCGTGGGCGGTGCCCCAGTCGGGAACGTCGGTGTGGTAGAACGCCGGCTCGAAGAACTTGTACTCGAGCACGAGGCGCTGCTCCGCGCCGATCCGCTCGTAGATCTTCGCGAGCGAGTCGGCGAGCCGGTCCTGGCGGGCGCGCATGTCGTCCTGGCCCGGGTAGTTGGTGCCGTCGGCGAGCCAGATCTTGAGGTCGCGGCTGCCGGTCTCGCCCATGATGTCGATGCACTCGTAGTGGTGGTCGATCGCCTTCTGGCGGATGCGCGGGTCGGAGTGGGTGACCGAGCCGAGCTTGTAGTCCTCGTCTTGGAAGGTGTTCGAGTTGATGGTGCCGAGCGCGACGCCGAGGTCCTCGGCGTGCGCCCGCAGCGCGGAGTAGTCGTCGACCTTGTCCCACGGGATGTGCAGGGCGACCGTCGGCGCGAGGCCCGTGACGCGGTGCACCTGGGCCGCATCCGCGATCTTCTCGTACGGGTCGCGCGGCACGCCGGGCTGCGCGAACACCTTGAAGCGGGTGCCCGAGTTGCCGAAGGCCCAGGAGGGCAGCTCGATCGCCTGCTCGTCGAGGAGAGGGGCGATCGCGGTGAGGTCGGTCATCGTCATCCTTCTATGAAACGATTCAATGTCGGTACAGTAGGCCGAGGCGCGGTGAGCGTCAAGTGCGCGGAGGGGGATCGGATGGTCGTCTCGATCCGCGACGTCGCCGAGCGCGCCGGGGTGGCGGTCGGCACCGTCTCGAACGTGCTCAACCGCCCCGACCGGGTCTCCGACGCCGTCGTGGCGCGCGTGCAGGAGGCGATCCGCGAGCTCGGCTACGTGCGCAACGACGCCGCCCGTCAGCTCCGGGCCGGCCGCTCGAGCTCCGTCGGCCTCGTCGTGCTCGACGCCCGCAACCCGTTCTTCACGGATGTCGCGCGCGGCGCCGAGGACGAGGGCGCCGAGCACGGCGTCGCCGTGCTGCTGGGCGACAGCGACGAGAAGCCGGAGCGCGAGGCCGCCTATCTCGACCTCTTCGAGGAGCACCGGGTGCGCGGGGTGCTCGTGTCGCCGCTCGGAGACATCGGCGACCGCCTGCAGCGCCTTCGCGCGCTCGGCACGCCCGTCGTGCTCGTCGACCGGATCGCGGAGGCCGCGACGCTCAGCTCGGTCTCGGTCGACGATGTGGCGGGAGGCCGCACGGCCGTCGCCCACCTGCTCGGGACGGGACGGCGGCGCATCGCCTTCGTCGGCGGTCCGCTCGCACTGCGTCAGGTGGGGGACCGGCTCGCCGGCGCGCGCGCGGCGGTCGACGCCGTGCCCGGGTCCGCGCTCGAGGTGCTCGAGGGGTCCGCGCTCTCGGTGCTCGAGGGCCGGCGGCTGGGCGAGCGGCTCGCCGCGCGGCCGGCGACCGCGCGGCCGGATGCGGTGTTCGCGGCCAACGACCTGCTCGCGGTGGGCCTGCTGCAGGCGCTCGTGATGCGCGACGGGATCCGGGTGCCCGACGACATCGCGATCGTCGGGTTCGACGACATCGACTTCGCGAGCTCCACCATCGTGCCGCTCAGCTCCATCCGGCAGCCCAGCCGCCTCATCGGGCAGACGGCCATGCGCATCCTCCTCGAGGAGGCCGACGATCCCGGCCTCGCCCCGCGGCAGCTCGTGTTCCAGCCCGAGCTCGTCGCGCGGGCCTCCAGCGGGGCGGGCGCCGGAGGCGCTCCCCGCGAGTAGGCCCGCTCCCCGCGCGACCCGCCGGATAGAGTGCGAGGGCGAGCCGACGGGAGCACACATGACGACGCATCCTCCGCGCGCGGACAAGCGCGTGACGGCGGCCGACGTCGCTCGCTCGCTCGGGCTCTCGCGGGCGACGGTCGGCTTCGTGCTCAACAACACCCCGGGGCAGACGATCTCCGAGGCCACCAGGCAGCGCGTGCTGGCGGAGGCCGCGCGGCTCGGCTACCGGCCGCACACCGCGGCCCGGGCCCTCGCGAGCGGGCGCAGCCGGATCGTGCTGCTCGTGCTGCCCGACTGGCCCCTCGAGCACTCGATGCGCACCAACATCGACGAGGCGTCGCTCACCCTCGATCGCGCGGGCTACTCGCTGGTCACGACGACGCCGCATCCGGACGGCCAGGCGGTGCCGCTGTGGCAGAGCCTGAGCCCGGATGTCGTGCTCTCGATGACCCCGCTGTCCGACGAGCGCTACCGGGAGATCGCCGCGAGCGGGGCTGCCGTGCTGGTCCCCGGCCGCGGGGGGACCGACACGGATGCCGACCGCCGGTTCGCCGACGGCCCCCGCGTGCAGGTCGAGCACCTCCTCGAGCGCGGCCGGCGGGTCATCGCCTTCGCCGGCCCCTCCGATGCCCGGCTGGCGGAGCTCGCCCGCCAGCGCCGCGAGCTCGCGGATCGGACGCTGCGCGACCGCACCGGCGCCGGTCTCGCGTGCGCGGCCGAGGTGGACGAGGGGAACGTCGCCGCGCTCGTGGCGGACTGGGCGGGTCGCGGCGTCGACGGGGTCGTGGCCTACAACGACGACGTCGCCGCGCTCGTGCTCGCGGCAGCCCTGCGCCAGGGGATCGCCGTTCCGGAGCGGATCGCGATCGTCGGCCACGACGACGCGCCGCTCGCGCGCCTGCTCGTGCCGTCGCTCTCCAGCATCCGGGTGGACTCGGCGGGCCTCGGCCGCTATCTGGCGCTCCTGGCGCTCAGCGCGGCCGAGGGCGGCGAGCCGCCGTCGGCGGGGCCGTCCGCCGAGGTGCAGCTGGTCGCCCGCGAGAGCACCTGACGGCGGCGGTTGCGCGTCGTGCGAGCCCCGGCTATCTTCTACTAACGCGCGCTAGCTGACGATGGCTAGGCATGACGGCGACATCGGAGTCCCATGACCCTCAACGACGATCTGACCCCGGCCGCGGCGACCGCAGCCCCCGCATCCGCTCCCGAGCCGCAGCAGCGGGTGGGCAAGGGCTTCCTCGTCCTGTTCGGGCTGCTGAACTTCGGTCTGTACCTCACCGTCATGATGCCCGCGCTGTTCAGCCTGCCCTACAAGGTGCAGACGCTCGATCCGGGCGGCAAGGCCCTCAGCCTCGGCGTGATCGCCACGATCGGCGCGGTCGTCTCGCTCGTCGCCGGCCCCGCCGCGGGCGTGCTGAGCGACCGCACGCGCAGCCGGTGGGGGAGGCGTCGGCCCTGGCTGCTCGGCGGGGTCGTCGTGGCGCTGCTCGGCTCGGCGCTGCTCGCGGTCGCCCCGAACATGCCCCTCGCGATCATCGCCTGGGTCGTCGTGGCGATCGGCGGATCCGGATGCTCGGCCGCGATCACCCCGATCGTCGCCGAGCGCGTTCCCGAGGAGCAGCGCGGCCTCGTCGGGGCGATCGTCGGCGTCGCGACCCAGCTCGCCGGCGTGCTCGGCTACACGATCGGCGGGCTGCTCACCGGGAGCCTGCTCGTGCTGTTCTGCGTGCCGTGGGTGCTGCTCGCCGTGCTCGCCGTCGTGTGGTCGCTCGCCGTGCGCGAGGAGGCCGTGGAGGCGCCGCAGACGGGCCTCGCCGAGACCTTCCGGCTCATGGTGTTCGACCCGCGGCAGCACCGGGACTTCGCCTTCGTGTGGCTCGGCAAGCTGCTCATGCAGATCGCGCTCGCCTTCCTCAGCACCTACCAGCTCTACTTCCTCGGCGACCGGCTCGGCTTCACGCCGGAGGACGCCAGCCAGAAGCTCGCCCTGGTCGGCGGCATCGGCATCCTCGTCACCATGACGTTCGCCGTCGTGTCGGGGCTGCTCTCCGACAGGCTCAAGCGGCGCAGGCTGTTCATCCTGATCTCCGCGGTGCTCACCGCGACGGGGCTCGCGCTCATGGCCTTCACCGACGGGTTCGGTCTGTTCTTCGCGGCGGTGCTGTGCATCCTCGGGGCCGCGGGCATGTTCGGCGCGGTCGACGTCGCGATGGCGAGCGACCTCGTGCCCGACCGTGCGCACGCCGGCCGCTGGATGACGATCTACAACCTCGCCGCCACCCTGCCGACCGCGATCGCGCCGCTGCTCGGCTCGGCGCTGCTGCTGCTCGGCTCCGTCGACGGCACCAACTACACGGCCCTCTACCTGGCGGGAGCGGTGGTCGCGCTCGGCACCGGCGCCGTGACCTTCCTCATCCGCGGGGTCCGCTGACATGACCGGCGCTGCCACCACGGCGGGGCTCGACGTCGAGCAGCTCCTCGCCGAGCTGACCCTCGAGGAGAAGGCTCTGCTGGTCGAGGGCCGCGACTCCTGGCACACCCATCCGATCGAGCGGCTCGGCATCCCGTCCATCCTGCTGACCGACGGACCGCACGGCGTGCGGAAGGCGCGTGACGCGGGCGGCGGCTTCGACATCGGGGACAACGTGCCCTCGACCGCGTTCCCGACGGCGTCCGCGGTCGCCGCATCCTGGAACCCGGAGAACGCCCGGCGCATCGGCGAGGCCATCGGCCGGGAGTGCAACTGGCACGGCGTCGACGTGCTCCTGGCACCGGGCGTCAACATCATGCGCGACCCCCGGTGCGGGCGGAACTTCGAGTACTTCTCCGAGGACCCGCTCCTCGCCGGCGTCTTCGGCGCCGCCTTCGTGCGCGGGGTGCAGTCGCAGGGCGTCGCGACCTCGGTCAAGCACTTCGCCGCCAACTCGAACGAGAACTACCGGTTCGTGGGCGACAGCGTCGTCGACGAGCGCGCGCTGCGGGAGATCTACCTGCGGGCCTTCGAGCGCATCGTCACGGAGGCGGCCCCCGCGACCGTCATGTGCGCCTACAACAAGCTCGGCGGCACCTCCTGCAGCGAGAACCGGCGACTGCTCACCGGCATCCTGCGTGAGGAGTGGGGGTTCGACGGGCTCGTCATGACCGACTGGGGCGCGACCCACGACCGCGTCGCCGGGGTCGCCGCGGGCCTCGACCTCGACATGCCGGGCGGCGTGCCGCACAACCGCGCCGCGATCGTCGCCGCGCGCGAGGAGGGCTCGCTGCCCTCCCGGCAGCTCGATGCGGCGGTGCGGCGCGTCCTCGGGCTCGTGAACCGGTGCCTCACCGCGGAGCGAGCCGAGTCCCGCCCCGAGACGGACGCCGCGCACCACGCGCGTCTGGCCTCCGAGGTCGCCGTCGACAGCGCCGTGCTGCTGCGCAACGACGGCGTGCTGCCGGTTGCGGCGGATGCCCGCATCGCGGTCGTGGGAGAGATGTTCGAGCGGCTGCGCTTCCAGGGCGCCGGCTCGTCTCTCGTCACGCCCACAGAGGTCGTCAGCGCGAAGGATGCGTTCGACCGCCGTGGCGTCGAGTATCGCTACGCGCGCGGCTACCGTGTGCTCGACGCCGTTCCGGATGCGGGTCTCGCCGCCGCCGCGGTCGAGGCGGCGCGGGGCGCCGACGTCGTGCTGTTCTTCGGCGGCCTCGGAGACCTCGAGGAGAGCGAGGGCTTCGATCGCGATCACCTGCGTCTGAGCCGGGCCCAGACCGAGCTCATCGACGCGCTCGCCGCGACCGGTGCGCCCGTCGTGCTCGTGCTGCACACCGGCGCCCCGGTGGAGCTGCCGGCGGTCGACCGGGTCGCCGCGGTGCTGCTGATGCATCTGGCGGGCATGCACGGAGGGGAGGCCGCGGCGGCTCTGCTGCTCGGCGAGGTCGCCCCCTCCGGCAAGCTCGCGCAGAGCTGGCCGCTCGAGGTCGGTGATGTCGGGGACTTCGCCGACTACGACCGGGGCGCCACCGCGGAGTACTACGAGTCGATCTACGTGGGCTATCGGGGCTTCGACAAGGCAGGCATCCCCGTGCTGTTCCCCTTCGGCCACGGCCTCTCGTACACGAGCTTCGCCTATCGCGACCTCACCGTGGGCACCGTCGACGGGGAGGTCGCCGTCGGCCTCGAGGTCGTCAACACGGGCGAGCGCGACGGAGCCGAGGTCGTGCAGCTGTATGTGGGCGACAACGCGGGTGCGGTGTTCAAGGCGCAGAAGGAGCTGCGCGCCTTCGCCAAGGTCCACGTGCCCGCGGGAGAGAGCCGGCGCGTCGAGCTGCGGTTCGCCCTCCACGATCTGGCGTACTGGGATGTCGCCGACGGGGGCTGGCGCCTCGAGAACGGCGGGTACGAGATCCTCGTCGCCGCATCCGCCGCCGACATCCGCCTGCGCGCCCCGCTCGTTGTGACGAACGGGGTCGGGTCGCGGTCGCCCTACTCCGACGCGATCGATCGCGACTATGCCGCTCCGCCCGCGGCCGTCCCGGACAGCTTCCGCGAGCTGGCGGGCGCTGCGGCCGCGCCGCGCGTCCGGCACCCTCGACGCCTCACGATGGAGACGCGCCTGGAGGACGCGCGCGGCTCGCTGCTCGGCGCCCTCGTCTACGCCGCGATCGTCGGGCGCGTGCGCAAGGACCACCGCCGCGCCCTCGCCATGCCCGACTCGCTCGAACGCGACGCCCGGGTCACGAACACCCACTTCCTGCTCCGGATGATGCCGACCGCCTCGATGCGCAGCCTCGTCATGTCGTCGAACGGGCGGTTCCCCTACGAGCTCGCCGCGGGGCTCGCCGACATCGCCGCCGGGCACCCGATCCGCGGGCTGCGGACGATGCTCGCGGGGAGGCGCTGACGTGGAGATCGCGCGCCTCACCGTCGGCGGAGTGACCGACGGGCTCATCACCGACGAGGCCCCCCGCATCGGGTTCGCGCTCGACTCCGACATCCCGGGCGAGAGCCTCGCCCAGGCGACCGTGCAGGTGGGCGACTGGACCGTCGTCACGAGCGAGCAGGTGGGCATCCCCTATGGAGGCCCCCTCGAGCCGTACACCTCCTACCCGGTGCGCGTGCGGGCCGTGGGCACGAGCGGCGAGACCGCGGAAGCGGCGACCTCGTTCCGCACCGGGCGGATGGGCATCCCCTGGGCCGCACGCTGGATCACCGATGCCGCCTCCCGGACACCCGACAAGGCGTCGCCCTCGCCCATGGTCTTCCGCCGCCGATTCGCCGCCGGCAAGCCGATCGCGAGGGCCTGGATCGAGGCCACCGCGATGGGCGTCTACGAGCTCGCGCTCAACGGGGAGAAGGTCGGCGACCAGTACTTCGCGCCCGGGTTCACCTCCTACCGGCACCACCTGCAGTACCAGAGCCACGACATCACCGACGCCGTCACGGGCGACGACGAGCTCGTCGTGACCGTCGCCGGCGGCTGGGCCGTCGGGTCGTACACGCACAAGCGCAGGAACCGCATCTACGCCGACCGGCAGGCGCTGCTGTGCGAGGTGCATCTCGAGTACGAGGACGGCAGCACGGAGCTCATCGCGACGGATGCCGCGTGGCAGGTGGCCACCGACGGCCCGTATCGGATGGCCGAGTGGTACGACGGCGAGACCTTCGACGCGACCGTCGAGCTCGCGGACCTCGCATGGAGGCCCGCCGACCTCACCGAGATCGCGGGGAACCCGCGGATCGTCGCGCAGTACGGCCCCCCGGTGCGCGCGCAGCGCGTCCTCGCGCCCGTGTCGTGCACCGTGAGCCCCAGCGGCGAGCTCGTCTACGACTTCGGGCAGAACTTCGCGGGAGTGGTCCGCGCCCGCCTGCGCGGGCGCCGCGGTCAGCTCGTGGTGTTCCGCCACGCCGAGGTGCTCGTGGACGACGAGCTGTTCGTCACCTCGCTGCGCACCGCGAAGGCCACCGCGAGCTACACCTGCGTCGACGGCGAGCAGAGCTACTCGCCACGCCTCACCTACATGGGGTTCCGCTACGTCGGCGTGCGCGGCATCGCCGCCGACGAGCTGGAGCTCGAAGCGCTCGTGCTGCACTCCGATCTCGAGCAGATCGGGCACTTCACGAGCTCGAACGAGCTGCTCAACCGCCTCCAGTCGGCGATCGAGTGGGGCGGCCGCTCGAACTTCGTCGACATCCCGACCGACTGCCCGCAGCGCGACGAGCGCGAAGGATGGACCGGCGACTACGCGGTGTTCGCATCCACCGCCGCCTTCACCTTCGACATGAGCCGCTTCGCCGACAAGTGGCTGCGCGACGTGAGCGCCGAGCAGGGGCGCGGCGGCGGCATCCCCATGGTCGTGCCGAAGGCGGGCAACCCCTTCCCGACGATGGCGACCTCATGCTGGGGCGACGTGTGCGTCCTCGCGCCGTGGGCCGAGTACCTGGCCCGCGGGGATCTCGAACTGCTGCGGCGCCAGTACCCGACCATGGTGCGCTTCCTGAAGGCGGCGCGCTGGTGGGCGAGGTTCGGATCGGTGCGGCGCGATCGCCGCCGGATCTGGAGCCGGCCCTTCCACTTCGGCGACTGGACCGCGCCCGGGCTCGGCGCGAAGGAGTGGATCGCGCGCGGGCCGTGGATCGGCACCGCCTACCTCGCCAACTCGTGCGGCATCGTCGCGCGGATCGCCGAGCTGCTCGGCGACACCGAGCGCGCCGCCGAGCTCCGCGCGCTGCGCGAGGAGATCGTTCGGGCCTACCGGAACGTGTTCACCGACGGCGCGGGCACTCTGACGACCGAGTTCCAGACGGCCTACGCCCTCCCGCTGCACTTCGGCATGACATCCGGCGAGGAGACCCGGGCGATGGCGGCGAACCTCGCGCGGCTCATCGACGAGAACGACGGCCACCTCGCCACCGGGTTCCCGGGAACGCCGTATCTGCTGTTCGCGCTCTCGGACAGCGGACGCCTCGACGACGCCTACCGGCTGCTGCTGCAGACCGGGTGCCCCTCCTGGCTCTACATGGTGGTCGCCGGGGGCACCACGATCTGGGAGCGGTGGGATGCCCTCCGGCCCGACGGCAGCGTGAACACGAGCGAGCTGCACGGCGGGGGCGGCGACTCCGGGGACGGCGGCATGGTCTCGTTCAACCACTACGCGGCCGGCGCGGTCGGCGACTGGCTGTACCGGCGCGTCGCGGGCATCGAGCCGATCGAGGGCGGGTACCGCCGATTCCGCGTCGCGCCCATGCCGGGCGGCGGGCTCACCTCGGCGTCCGCGTCGGTGCGCACGCCGTATGGGCGGGCGTCCGCGGCGTGGGAGCTCGACGGGGGAGGGTTCCGGCTGCGCGTCGAGGTGCCCGTCTCGACCACGTGCGAGGTGCTGCTGCCCGACGGCTCGGCCCGCACTCTGGGCTCGGGTGCGCACGAGCTCCGCTCCGCGACGGTCGCCGCCGGGGCGGAAGGCTGAACGCGCCCGCCTCAGTCGTCGAGCAGCCCCCGCCGGCGGGCGACCCGGATGGCGTCCGCGCGCGACGAGACGCCGAGCTTGCGGTAGATGGCCCGCACCTGCGTCTTGACGGTGTTGATCGACACGAACAGCTCGCCGGCGACCGACTCGAGGTTCGTGGAGGAGGCGAGCATCTCGAGCACCTCGCGCTCACGTGACGTGAGACGAGTAACCCGCAGCGGCTCGTCGAAGGGCGCCGGTGCCGCCTCGACGAGCGCGCGACCGCTACCGGCGGGCAGCAGGGTCAGCAGCTCGTCATGCGGCACCATCACGAGCGGGAGCCGCGCCCCCGTGCGGTCGATGGTCTCGAGGGCGCGGTCGAGGTCGGTGTGTGCGTCGGTGCGCCGGCCGAGCCGTGCGGAGGCCACCGCACGCAGCAGCTGGGCCTCGGTGCGCTGCCGGGACGTCCAGTTCTCGTCCCCGTCCACGAGTGCGAGCTGAGCGACGACCCGCTCGGGCGTCCCGTCGGACAGCGCGAGCCGGCTCCGCGACAGCAGGAGGGGCGGGCTCGAGAGCCCCTGGCGCCCGAGCGATCGTCGTGCCCGCGCCGGCTGCCCGGAGGCGAGCAGCAGATCGGCGCAGACCCCCGTCAGCAGATCGCGCGCGTGGTCGCTCGCCGGACGGCTCGCGTGCTGCGCGAGCGCGGCGATGAGCTCACGTGCCCCCGCCTCCGCGCTTCCCGCGACGAGATGCCGCAGCGCCCGCGCCCAGACGGGGTACGGCCACAGGTCGAGCAGGTCGAGCTCGGGGTCGAGCTCGCGCAGAACCTCGTCGGCGTGCACGGTGCCGAAGCGGTCCAGATCCGACACGGCCTCGGCGACGTGCCAGCCGACCGATCCGTAGCTCCCTCGCCACGCGTGCGGTCGCGGCCGGGCCGCGACCCATCCGGCGAGCTGGCGCGCCTCGGCGGTCTCGCCCTGGATCGATGCCACGAGCGCGGCGAGGCTCGTCGCGTGCACGGCTCGCCAGGGGTTGCCGTCGAGCGACACCCGTCGCGCGGCGGAGAGGGCGTCGTCGAGCCGGCCGTTGAGCATCGAGCCGACGGCGATCTGCACGAGCACGACGTCGATCGTCGCGATCGCGCGTCGCCCCTCGTCGAGCGGCAGGCGGTCGATCATCGCGAGCAGCGTCTCCGCCGCCTCCGCCGCCTCGGCGTAGCGGCGCACCGCGCGGTGGGCGCCGAGCACGGCCGTGAGCAGCAGGAAGCGCTCCTGCGGCGCGCAGCTCTCGAGCCGTCCCCGCAGCACGACGAGCGCCTCGTCGGCGATCGCGCGGGTGAGGTGCGACGGCACCCCCTCGCGGTGGGCCCGGATGACGATGAGCGACACCGCGAGCGTGGGGTGCCGCCGTAGGGTCTGCCGCGGCACCACCATGAGCGCCGACTCGAGCTCGGTGCTGAAGTGGTTCCACAGCTCGGAGAAGTTGCGCGCGACGAGCGGCCACACGGCGTCGAACTGCTCGGCCGCGAGGAACTGCTGCACGGCGCCGATGGGGTCGCCGACCGTCTCGAGGAACTCGGCGGTGCGCATCCGCATCCGCACGAGCTCCTCGGGGTCGAGCTCGCCCAGCTCGTGGCCCAGCGCCTGGGAGACGAGAGGATGGAAGGAGAACCACCAGGCCCCGTTCACCACGCGCCGGCTCCCGATGCCCTCGCGCTCGAACTCGGCGACGAGGGCGTCGACGTCGTCGCGAACGGTGAGCTCGCGGGCGAGCTCGACGTCGGCGTAGGGGGCGATCGCGAGCCGGAGCGCGGCGGCGCGCCGCCCCGCATCGGGGAAGGTGGGCAGGAAGTCGCGCACGGTCTGCCCGAGGATGTGGCCCGCGAGCGTCTCGACGTCCTCGTCGGGCCGGCTCCCGATCGCCGTGATCGCGAGGCGGAGGGCGAGCGGATGCCCGCGGGTCGCGTCGTGGATCGCCCCGACGAGCACCGGGTCGGAGCGATCGGCGCTCTGTCGCACGAGCTCCGCGGACTCCTCCGCGGTGAACGCGAGGTCGTCGGTCGTGAGCACGGTCACGTCGACGCGCGCGCGCACGAGCTCGTCCTCGAAGTGCTCGCGGCGCCGTGTCGAGGCGACGACGCGGAGGCGCGAGCAGCGCTCGAGCACCCACGCGACATCCTGCGCGATCGCGGGATCGGTGTGGTGGAAGTCGTCGATCACGAGCCGGATGGCGGGGCCGTCCGCCAGCTCGTCGACCACCAGGGCGCGCAGCCGGGTCTCGTCGTTCGCCGGCTCGTCGCCGGCGAGCGCGCTGCCGGGAGCGAGCGCGCCCGCGCGCGCGAGGGCGCGCGCGACGAGCCGCCAGAACGCGGCGCGCGACCCGATGCCGTGGTCGAGCGACACCCAGACCGCCGGTCCGTCGTCGCCGCCGCGCCGCCTCAGCCAGTCGGCGACGAGGGCGGACTTCCCCGAGCCGCCGACCCCGCGGAGCACGATGAGCGGGTCATCGGCGGCGGCGTCGAGGCGGGCGAGGAGCCGCGGGCGGCTGAGGAACCGCGTCGGGAGCGTGGGCACGCCCGTCAGCATCGGCGCGCCGATCGTCAGCACGCCGGAACCGTCTTCGATCACGCGCCGACCACTCCCCGGTGCGCGGCTTCGACGCCGCACGAAAGTCTTTCCCGACCATTCTGTCCGCCCCACGGCCACGTGCGCCGACACGCCGGTGACGAACGGGTGATATGCCGGGGTGATTTCCGGATAGCTGATGAGAAGTCGCTGCCAGAGTCCTGAATGAGGCGTGACCGCTCGCGGTCGGCGCTTCACGCGTCCTCGCCCCCAGGACGCTGCCCAGCCACCGGGAGATGCAGACATGACGAGCCTCCGCGCACGCACGCACCGCACGAGGAACGGGCGGAGGCTGCTCGCCGCCGTCGCGGTGCCGCTGACCGCGCTGTCGCTGCTCACCGCGCCCGCCGCGCCCGCGGTCGCCGCGGGCTCCGGCGTGCTCACGGTGAAGATCACCCCCGTCGACTTCACGAACCCCGACCTGAGCAACCCGCAGACCACCGCGGGAGTCGGCCAGCACAGCAACCGGGTCACCTACCAGGTCGACTACGCGTGCGCGGTCGCCGACTGCACCGGCACGACGGTGCGCCTCAGCGCGCCGCAGCCGAACCCCTACGGCATCGCGGTCGCATCCGGCTACCTCGGTCCTTGGAGCACCAAGCTCCTCACCTACAACACGTGGACGGCTCCGACCGCGGGCGGCACCATCAGCGGCGACGACACGACGGGCAAGCTCGTCACGCTCGGCACCGTGCCGGCGGGATCTTCGGGCCAGTTCCGGGTGTCGTACGCCTTCCCGCCCTCGATCAATCGCACGGCCGTTCCGACACAGCTCTACCCGAATGGCTTCCAGATCGTGCACACGGCCACGATCGACTCGCCGAGCGCCATGGCGCCGGTGGCGGCGACCGCGGCTCCCGTCACCTGGAACATCGGCACGCCGAACGGTCCCGCGATCGTCATGGCCGGTCCCGGCAGCATCAAGCCGGGGGTCAACGTGAACTATCAGATCCGCATGAACAGCGGATCGATGGGCCTCGGCGGAGGCAACATCTACGGCATGTCGACGCTCGTCGCGGCGGGGAACTATGCGGTGACCCTGCAGCTGGCCCCGCAGGCGGTCTTCGTGAGCGCCGACTACGGCGGGGTCTACGACCCCGTGAACCACACCGTCACGTGGACCGAGGGAACCGAGGCCGTGCCCACCTTCTGCGCGGGCGGCGGATGGGGCTCGACCGCTGCGAACTCCAACACCTGGAACGTCACCCCTCCGTGCTACGCGCCGCACAACGTCGTCGTGAACTACCCCGCCGCGAACTTCCCCGAGGCGACCAACGGCTGCAACTTCGACGTCAACGTCTCCCCGAGCGTCAAGGTCGACGTGACCTACCTCGACACGGCGCGCACCCGCCGCTCGGCGACGACGAGCAACACCCACGCCGTCTCCTGCTACGAGCCCTTCGGGCGTCTGAACGTCGGCAAGGACTCCAACGCCGACGACACCTCCACCGCGGTGCGCCAGGTCTACGTGCCTCCCGTCGTCACCGGAATGATGTGCGACTCCTCCGGATATGACGACTGGGGGCGGCCCTGCACCCCCGGGCAGCCGCTCGCGCCGTTCCCGGCCAACACCCGCTATTGGCTCAACTCGGCCTACAACGCCGGCAACGTGCCCGGCATCGCCACGATCACCGACGACGACCTCGACCAGCCCGGCATGCCGGTGACGAGGATCGACGCCTCTCCCGCGGCCACGATCGCGTACACCTACCAGTGCGGCACGAGCACGCCCGTGTCGGGCAGCTACAGCGGCACCGTGCTGCTCCTCAGCGCGCTCGTCGGCTCGGCGACCGACTGCCGTTTCACCACCGCGACGGCCACCAGCAACACGGCGATCGCGCCGGGCAACATCCGTCCGAGCGATACCGGGATCGGCAACCTGTTCCGCGTCAACTACTACTACACGGTGGTCGCGGGAACGGCGCCGGGCGTGCGCACCAACACGATGTCGGCGACGATGACCTATCCCGGCTACCCGGAGATCACCGACACCTTCACGAAGACCACCAGTCGCCAGGTGAACCTGCGCGGATACCCGATGGCGAACGTCAAGCCGGCGATCGCCGCGGGCTTCCCCGTGGCCCCCGTCGTCGACGGGGGCGGCCTCGCGGTGCCGGGACGCGAGGTGACCTTCTCGATCAACGGATCGACGTCGCGCTTCGGCGGGGTGAACGACTTCGCACCGCAGTACATCTTCATCGCCCCCGTCGACTGGACGATCAAGAACGGCTCGGCGGCGTTCGCGCCGGGTGCGGTCCCGGCCGGCGTGACCTTCACCTACCGCACCGTGACGATCTCGGGCGCGCCGCGGCAGGTGGTGATCGCCTCCTGGCCCCCGGACGTCACCTTCGGCAAGAACGTCACCCTGCCCACCATGACGGTCGTGGCGACCCCGACCTATGCGGTCCCCTCGGGCACCACGAGCCAGGCTGCGGCGTGGATCGGCGACTCCCGCAACGTCTGGACCCCGAGCAACGCCACCTTCACCGCCGGCGGTGCCGACGTCGCCGACGTCGATGGCGACGGCTCGACCACCGAGGGCTTCGCGACCGCGACGCAGGGCGTCTTCGTCTCGGGCATCTCCGCCGCATCCGTGCTCAAGGAGATCTGCCGCCCGGATGCGACCGCGGCCGACGGCTGCGAGTGGCTGAGCGATCCGACGCGGCCGGTTCCAGTGTCGACCTCCGAGTCGTCGATCAAGTACCGCGTCACCATCCAGAACACGGGCAACGCGAACCTCACGGGCGTCGTCGCCTACGACGTGCTGCCCTACGTCGGTGACACGGGCGTGAGCGACCTGACCGCCACGACCCCGCGCGGCTCGAGCTTCGACGAGACGCTCGTGTCGACCCAGAACGTGGGTGCGGGTCTCACCCTGAGCTACTCGAGCTCCACCAACCCGCCGCGCTCCGAGGTGTACAGCGGCTCCACCACCGGCTCGTGGGGGGCGACGGCCGCCGGGGCCCGGGCGATCCGCGCCGCCTACAGCGGCACGCTCACGCCCGGCCAGAAGGTGAGCTTCGGGTACACCGCGGGGGTCACCACCGGCTCGTCCGCCGATGCGATCGCGTGCAACTCGATCGCGATCCGCACCGCGCAGACCGTGACCTCCGAGCCGCCCGCCGTGTGCGCGCTCACGGCCGAGGCCGACCTCGAGATCACCGTGCCCGACCGCCTGCCGCTGCAGGCGGGCCGCCCCGGCAGCATCCCGTTCCTCGTGACCAACCACGGCGGATCGGCGCACGCGCCCGCGGTCGTGACGGTCGACATCCCCTCGGGCGTGACCGTCGCCTCGCTCGCGCCGCAGGGCTGGAGCTGCACGGCGAGCGGCGCCTCGGCGCCCGTCGCCGGACCCCGCACGCTGAGCTGTCAGCCGGTCGACGCGCTCGGCGCGGTGAAGACCATCGATCTCGGCACCCCGCTGCGTCTCGACCTCCCGGTCGTGGTCGACGCGGCCGCGGCCTCGCTGTGCGTGCCGGCGGAGGTCACCAGCCGCATGGTCGACCCGCAGCTCGCCAACAACGAGACCCAGGGATGCGTCGCGGTCGCGCCGTTCACCGCGGGGCTCCGCGTGCAGAAGGACGACGCGCGCACCGTCGTCGGCGTCGGCGACCAGTACAGCTACGTCATCGAGGTCGACAGCCTGCTCGTGGGCGAGAGCCTGACCGGCGTCGTGCTGCGTGACGAGCTGCCCGCCGGCCTCGTGTTCGTGAGCGCATCGGGCGGCGGCACCCTGAGCGGCGCCGCGGCCGACGGCTCCGGCGGGGTCGTCACCTGGCCCGCGGTCGACCTCGCGCCGACCGGCACCGCGAGCGCCGGGGGATCCGCCACGGCGGGCGGCACCGGAACCGGATTCGCCCGCACCGTGACGGTGCGCGTGCTGCCGAGCGCGATCGGCCAGGTCGAGAACCTGGCCCGCGCCACGGCCCCCGACCCGGCCGGCGGTGCGACGCCGCTCCAGGCGGTCGGCACCGACGTCGACGGGCTGCGCAAGCTCGTCGTCACCAAGGCGAGCGACGCCCCCGCGGCCGGCGTGCGCAGCGGCCAGTTCGTGGAGTACACGGTGACGATCGTCAACGCGGGCACCGTCGCCTACACGTCCGGCAGCCCCGCCACCGTCGTGGACGACCTCACCCGTGTGCTCGATGACGCGAGCTTCGTGGCCGGCTCCGCGACGGTCACGATCGGGGCCTCCTCGACGGCGCTCGCCGATCCCGTGAGCGGCCTGCTCACCTGGTCCGGTGCGCTCGCCGTGGGCGGCCAGGCGGTGCTCAGCTACCGCGTGAAGGTCGGCGACGGAACCACCGGGGACCGCCGCCTCGTCAACACCGCCTACGCGTCGGGGAGCGTCTCCAGCTGCACCGACGGCCTCGACCCGCAGGGCGCGTCGTGCGCTACGACCAGCTCCGCGTTCGCGCCCGTGATCGACAAGCGCGTCGCGTCGATCACGCAGGGCGACGACGGTCGCTGGACGATCGTGTACGCGATCGACGTCACCAACCTCGACGACGACGCCGCGGCGAGCTACCGCCTCGACGACGCCCTCGCCTTCGGCAGCGGCATCGCCGTCGCGAGCGCGGCCGTGACCTCGGCCCCGTCCGGGGTGACCCCCGGCGCCTGGAGCGGCAGCGGCACGATCGCGAACGCCCAGGTGCCGGCGGGCGGCACGCACAGCTACCAGGTGACCGTGATCGCGGATGCCGCGGGCACGGCCGGCACCGCCGCCGCGGCGTGCGCGACGGGCGTCGCGGGCGGGTTCGCCAACGTGGCGACCCTCACCCCCGCGGGCGGGGCACCCGTGAAGGCGGAGGCCTGCGCCTCGCCGGTCGCGCCCACCGTGACCAAGACCGTGGCCCCTCCCGTGCAGCAGCCCGACGGCTCGTGGATCGTGAGCTACACGATCACGGTCACGAACCGCAGCACCGCCCCGGCGGGCGGTCTCGCCTACACGCTCGACGACCACCTCACCCTCCCGAGCGGCGTGCAGGTGCTCGGCGTGACCGCGGCGGGACCGGCCGGCGCACCCGTGTCCGCGGGCTTCGACGGCACGAGCAGCCGGGCGCTCCTCACGGGCGTCGACCGCATCCCCGCGGCCGGGTCCTCGAGCTCCCCGTCGACCCGGGTCTACATCGTGACGCTCCACGCGCAGGTGCCGGCGGGCGCCGGCACCGCGGCGAGCTTCGCCTGCGCCCCCGCGGGCACGGGCGGCTACGCCAACGCCGTGACGCTGTTCGCGGGCACGAGCACGACCCAGCTGGGCTCCGCATCCGCGTGCGCACCGGTGACGCCGCTGCCGACGCCCACGATCACCAAGCGCGTCGTCTCGACCTCGATCGACGCGGGCTCGGGCGAGTGGACCATCCGCTACCGGATCGTCGTGACGAACCCGAGTGCCGAGTTCTCGACCGTCTACGACCTCGACGACGAGCTGCAGTTCGCCGCCGGCGCGGCGGTGCAGAGCTCGACGGCGACCTCGACCGAGGCGCCCGTGCTCTCCACCTGGGACGGCACGGCCGATCCCGCGCTCGTGCGTGGCCGGATGCTGGCGCCGGCCGCGGTCGACACCTTCGAGGTGACGGCGGTCGTGGATCTCGGCGCGGTCGACACCGACTCGGCCGCGGCGGACTGCCGCATCGACCCGGGCGAGACGGGCACCGGCCTGCGCAATCTCGCCACCGTGCGATCCGGCACCACGAGCGCGGTCGCCGCGGCATGCGAGCCGGCCACCGATCCGAGCGTCGTGAAGGCCGTCTCGAGCGCACCCCAGCAGGACCCCGCGACCGGCGTCTGGACGATGTCGTACGAGATCGTGGTGACCAACCGCTCGACCACGAGCGTCGCGGGCGGCATCCCCTACGCGGTGTCCGACCAGCTCGAGCTGCCGACCGGCGTCGAGGTGCTGACGGTGGCGGCGAGCAGCGTCGGAGGGGCCGTGAACCCGGCCTTCGACGGCGTCACCGCGACCGATCTCGGCACGGGCGCCATCGCGGCGGCCGTCGACGACGCGACCCCGACGCGCCACCGCTACACGGTGACGGTCACGTTCCGCGTGCCGGGTGGTCTCACCGCCGACGTGCAGTGCTCGCCGACCGACACCGCGGGAGGCCTGCTCAACGTCGCCGAGATCATCGTCGGCTCGCGCAAGACGGGGGCCACGGCGTGCGCCGACGTGCCCGACGTGCCGATGCCGGGCATCGCCAAGACGGTGATCTCGCAGACCCAGCAGGCCGACGGCACGTGGGCCGTGGTCTACGGCATCCAGGTGGGCAACCCCTCCGCGACCGCCGCGGTGCGCTACGACCTCGCCGACGACCTGGCGCTCGGCGCGGGCATGTCGCTCGTCGGGCAGCCCACCGTGACCGCGCCCTCGGGCGCCCCGGTCGACCCCGCCTGGAACGGCTCCGGCACCCTGGTCGAGAACATGCTGCTGCCGGGCGGTGCCACGCACAGCTACACCGTGCGCGCGGTCGTCGACACCGGCAGCCTGCGCGGCACCGATGCGGCTGCCGACTGCACCCTCGACGCGGGCGAGACGGGCACCGGCTTCCTGAACCGCGCGAGCCTCACGACCGGGGTGGCGGATGCGGATGCCGAGGCCTGCGCGACGCTGTACGACCCGTCCGTCGCCAAGACGGTCGACGGGGTGCCCGTGCTGCAGGCCGATGGCTCGTGGCTCGTGTCGTACACCGTGTCGGTGGCGAACCCGTCCGCCGTCGCCCTGCGCTACGGCCTCGTCGACGCGCTCGACTTCCCCGCGGGCTCCGCGGTGAGCGTGGTGTCGTCCGCGGCCCGCTCCGGCGGCCCGGCCGTGCTGTCCGACTGGAACGGCCGCGGTCGCACGCAGCTCGTCGCCGAGGGCACCGAGCTGCCCGCGTCGGCCGTGCACATCTTCGACGTGACGCTGCGAGTGCGCCTCGCCGCCGGGCAGACCTCGGTCGCGGAGGGCTTCGCGAACACCGCGACCGTCTCCTCGGGGGTCGACGGGGTGGTCACGAGCGACGCGCGCGCCGCCGCCGACCTGCTCGTGCCCGAGCTCGAGGTGGAGAAGTCGGTCGTGACCGACGCGGTGCCGCGCATCGGCTCCACGGCGAGCTACGAGATCGTGATCCGCAACGTGGGGCAGGGCGACTTCACGGCGCTCTACCCGGCCGTCGTCTGGGACGACCTCTCGGGCGTGCTCGACGACGCGACGGTGACCGGCGCGCCCGTGGCGAACCCCGCGGTCGGCGCGGTCACCGCGAGCGGCGAGCGGATCTCGTGGCGCGGTGCGCTCCTCTCCGGCGCGACGGTCACCCTCAGCTACGAGGTGACGATCGGCGACGGCGGCGACGGCGTGCTCGACAACATCGCCTTCGCTGCCGAGCCTCTGGCGGTCGACCCCGCGGCTCCCGCGGTCGGCGACTGCGCGGCGGCCGCGGACTGCTCGGCGACCAGCACGGGCCTTCCCGCGGTGCAGGTGGAGAAGTCCGCGAGCACCTCGCGTGTGGTGCCCGGCGACGTCGTGGTCTACACGGTGCGGGTGACCAACACCGGCACCGTCGACATCCCCGCCGGCGACCCGGTGGCCGTCGAGGACGACCTCTCGGGCGTGCTCACCGCCGCGGACTACCGCGGCGACGCGCACGCCGATCGCGGCGATGTCGTCGACACCGGCGGGCGCATCGCGTGGAGCGGGGGACTCACGGCGGGCGAGGTGGCGACCATCACCTACTCGGTGACCGTGCGATCCGGTGCGCCGGTGGGCACCCGGTTGACCAACGTGGTCACGACCGACCCGACCCTGCTGTCGTTGACCGCGACCGGCACGCCGGCGTCGCGCACCGCGACGACGGTGTCGGTGGTGCAGTTGCTGGCATCGACCGGTGCCGAGGGGCTCCTGCTGGCGAGCGGTGCCGCCCTGGTCGTGATGGGGCTCGGCGGGCTGCTGCTGGTCGTCGTCCGACGACGCCGGCGGGCATGAACGGGGCGTGCGGCCCCGCTGGGGTGGCGGTCCGCCCCGCGCCCCCGAGGTCGGGGGGTGCCCCGCCCCAGCGCGGCCCCCCCATCGGCGCGGGTCAGGCCGGGGGCCGGCTGAGGCTCT
>JASLGG010000055.1 GCA_030150265.1 Protaetiibacter sp. | reverse complement strand
ATTCAGCGCAATGGTGATGTCTATGAATACCTGACCGACGAAGAAAAAGACGTCGAACAGGAAATCAAAAACACCGACATCGAGAACACCGACCTGGCCAAGGAGCTGGAGAAGCTGCTGTTCGATGGCGTCATCAAGCAGCGCAAGATCCGCCACAGCCACGGACAGGACTATCCCTATACCCGCAAGCTCGACGATCGCGTGCTCAGCCGCGAGCATGAGTTGGCCATCCATCTGGTCACGCCGCTGACCGATGGCTTTGACGATTCCGAAGGATTCCTCACGCAGCAGCGCATGCAAAGCATGGGGCGCGATGAGCTGCGGGTAGTCCTGCCGGCCGATGTGCGCTTCATGCAAGACCTGGCCATGCACAAGCGCACCGAGAAATACATCCGCCAGAACAGCAATACCCAGCAAGAAACCGTCAAACGCATTCTCGACGCCAAGGGTTCCCAGAATACCGAGCGCCTGAACGATCTACAGGTTCGTGCGCGTGCGCTGCTGGGCAAAGCCAGGCTCATCATCAACGCGTCAGACGTGGACGTTGGCGGCGAAGATGGCCAGACCCGCGTGCTCAAGGGCTTCGAGCAACTGGTGCAGACCGCCTACCCCAACCTGCGCATGCTGCGCGATGAGGTGGTGTTTGCGGAAGCCGACATCGGCAAACACCTGCGCATGGCCAAGGACGGCTTGCTGGCCAACGACGCCGCCAGCTTGACCGAGCCGGAGCAGGAACTGTTGGCCTTCATCCAGAGCAATGCCCGTGGCGGCGTGCGCACCACGGTCAAGAGCTTGCTTGAGCGCTTCGAGCGCAAGAACTACGGCTGGTATCACGCCGCTATCCTGTGCAACCTGGCCCTGCTGTGCGCGCGCGGCAAGGTCGAGATCCGGCAGGACAGCAATCCGCTTGAAGACGATGCGCTGGAGCGCGGCTTGCTCAATACCCATGCCCATCCCTCGCTGGTACTGGAGCCACAGATCGAGTTCAGCGCCTCGCAGGTGCGCACGCTCAAGGAGTTCTACGCCGAGTTCTTCGACCAGCCCGCCGCCGGCAACGAAGCCCGGGCACTGGCCCGTGAAACGGTCGATGCACTGAAAGCGCTGGAAACCGAATTGAGCGTCCTGCACGGGCAAAAAGCGCAATACCCCTTCCTGAGCGCATTGGCGCCGGTGCTGACCACCTTGAAGGACATGGCCAGCAAGAACCCGAACTGGTTCCTGACGGATCTGGCCCGGGCCGAAGATGCACTGCTGGACACGAAGGAGAACACCATCGACCCGCTGCGGCGCTTCATGCGCAGCCCGCAAAAAGCCATCTACGACCAGGCACGCCAGCTGGTTGCCGAGCAGGAAGATAACTTCGCCTACGTTGGCGCTGCCGAAGTCGATGCGGTGCGCGGTTTGCTGGATGACAAAAGCCCCTGGCAAGGCAATCGCCTGCAACAGCTCAAGCCACAGCTGGACGCCCTGCAGCACGCCATTGAGCAGCAGCTCGGCCAAGAGAAGGCGCAAGCCAGCGAGCACCTCCAGGAGTTGGAACAGCGCCTGCAAGACGCGCCAGAATTCGGTCTGCTGAGCCCGACCGACCGCGAACGGATCACCAAACCCTTCGGCGACGCACGGCAGGGTATCCAGGCCTACAAGCGCATCGCCATGATCCGCGACCAACTGCGCCGGTTCGAATACGAGGACTACCCCCGGCTTCTGCTGCAACTGGAGCAACTGGCCCGGCCTGCGCCGCCCGATTCTGCGCCGGAACACGCACCGACCAGCTCCGGCGGGGCGACTCCCTCGCCTGTGCAAGCACCCGAACCCAAGCTGGTGGCCGCACGCACCATCAAGGTCGGCTATGCCAAGCCGTGGCTAGCGTCGGAGGCCGAACTGGACGACTACCTGCGAAAGCAGCGCGAAGCCTGGCTGAAGGAAATCCAGGCCGGCAATCGGGTACAGATCTGAGGCAAAGGGAGACAGCGACATGGCCAACGAAGTCATCCAGCGCATGCAACACCACCTCGATGCAATTACGCAGGGTGTTCCCGGTGAAAACATCGAGTTCTGGTACGCCCGCGACCTGCAGGAACCCCTCGGCTATGCCCGCTGGGAGAACTTCATGACCGCCATCCGGCGGGCTATGGAGGCTTGTGAATCAACGGGTTACAGCGTGGACGACCATTTTCGTGGCGTCACGAAAATGGTCCCTCTTGGCAGCGGTGCCGAGCGCCCGGTCGACGACTTCATGCTCACCCGCTACGCCTGCTACCTCGTAGCGATGAACGGCGACCCTCGCAAGGAAGCCATCGCCTTCGCCCAGAGCTACTTCGCCACCCAGACCCGCAAGCAGGAGCTGATCGAGGAGCGCATGCGTCTGCAGGCTCGCCTGGACGCGCGCGACCGCCTGCGCGAATCGGAAAAAGCCCTGTCCCAGAACATCTACGAACGGGGCGTGGACGACGCCGGCTTCGGTCGCATTCGCTCCAGGGGCGATACCGCCCTGTTCGGCGGCAATAGCACCCAGAAGATGAAAGACCGCCTGGGGGTTGCCCCGGCCCGGCCGCTGGCGGACTTCCTGCCAACCCTCACCATCGCGGCCAAGAACCTGGCCACGGAGATGACCAACCACAACGTGCAACAGGCGAATCTGCACGGCGAAACCCGCATCGCCGACGAACACGTGCAGAACAACCTCAGCGTGCGCGGCATGCTTGGCCAGCGCGGCATCCAACCGGAACACCTGCCGGCGGAAGAGGACATCAAGAAGCTGGAGCGGCGGGTGAAGTCCGATGAAAAGAAACTCGAAAAACGCTCGGGCAAGCTGCCGGGCAAGAAGGCCGATTGATGGACACCAGCAAACTCAAGAAATTCGCCCAGTTTGCCCGCCGCACCTTGCGTGAGCAGGTCAGCGCCAAGCTCGCCCTGGTGCTGTCGCCCAATAGCGCGGCCCGGCGGGAAAGCCCGCAAGCCGTGAACAAACTGGAAGAGGCCATTGCGCAAAGCGGTGGCCAGGATCCGGTCATCGAGCGCGTGGCCTACACCTGGTTCAACCGCTTCTGCGCCCTGCGTTTCATGGACGTGAACCGCTACACGCGCATTGGCGTGGTGTCGCCCGCCGAAGGCCAGTTCCAGCCGGAGATCCTGCTCGAAGCCAAGATGGGCCACTTCGACGAAGACATGGTGCCACCCAAGGCGCGGCAGAAAATCGCCGATCTGCTGGCAGGCCGCGCACCCAGCCATGACGGCCAGGGCGAGGCCTACCGCCTGCTGGTGGTTGCCTCCTGCAATGCCTGGAACCAGGCCATGCCCTTCCTGTTCCAGCGCATCGACGATTACACCGAGCTGCTGATGCCCGACGATCTGCTGTCGGGCAGCTCCATCCTGGCCTACACCCGCGAGGCCATGACACCCGATGCCTGCGAAAGCGTCGAAGTCATCGGCTGGCTCTACCAGTTCTACATTTCGGAGAAGAAGGACGCGGTCTTCGAGGGGCTGAAGAAGAACCAGAAGATCACGCCGGAAAACATCCCGGCCGCCACCCAGCTCTTCACCCCGCACTGGATCGTGCGCTATCTGGTGGACAACGCGCTGGGCCGCCTGTGGCTGCTCAATCGCCCCGCCTCAAAGCTGGCCGAGCAAATGGCGTACTACATCCCGCCGGAAAAACCCGAGACCGATTTCCTCCGCATCAACGGCCCGCAGGACATCAAGGTCTGCGACCCGGCCTGCGGCTCCGGCCACATGCTCACCTACGCCTTCGACCTGCTCTACGCCATGTACGAAGAGGAAGGTTTCGATCCGGCACAGATCCCGGAGCTGATCCTCACCCACAACCTGTACGGCATCGAGCTGGACGAGCGCGCAGGCGAACTGGCGGCCTTTGCGCTCAGCATGAAGGCACGCGCCCGCCAGCGGCGCTTTTTCAACAAGCGCATCAAGCCCAACATCTGCGTGCTGGAAAAGGTCAGCTTCGAGCGCGACGAGCTGGGCGAGTACATGAGCGTTACAGGCCGCGACCTGTTCACCCATGAGTTGCGCGAAACCCTGCAACAGTTCAACGAGGCCGACAACTTCGGCTCGCTGATCCGGCCCCGGCTGGCCAGCGCGGCCGATGCGCTGGCGACGCTGCAAGCTCAGGACATGGGCGGCAACCTGTTCCTGGCCGAAACCCACCGCAAGGTGCTGACCGTGCTGCGCATGGCCGAGTATCTGAGCCCGCGCTATCACGTAGTCGTCGCCAACCCGCCGTACATGGGCGGCAAGGGCATGAATGGGCGCTTGAGCGCGTGGGCCAAGGAGAACTACCCCAGCAGCAAGTCCGACCTGTTTGCGATGTTCATCGAGCGCAGCCTGGACATGGCATTGCCGGAGGGGGCGGTGGCGATGATCACCATGCAGAGCTGGATGTTCCTGTCGTCGTTCGAAGCTTTGCGCAGCCGTATCCTCAACCAGCACACCATTCTCTCCATGGCACATCTGGGCGCACGGGCCTTCGACAGCATCGGTGGCGAGGTTGTTTCCACCACGGCGTTTGTGCTGGAAAACTCGCACAAGCCGGACTATCGCGGTGCCTACCTACGGCTGGTGGATGGCAACTCGGAAGCGGAGAAGATGGAAATGCTGACCAAGGCTATCGAACAAGGAAAGACGAAATGATCAGCAAGCTATACCTCAAAAATTTCATCGCCTTCACCGACCTGAGCATTGACTTCTCGCCAGGCATCAACATCGTTATCGGCGAAAACGGCACCGGTAAAACCCAACTGCTCAAGGCCATTCTGGCGCTAAGTGGGCCGGAAGCCCGTGGGGAAGCTGCTGACAAACAGCTCGCCCGCAAGCTGTGTCGGCTCTATCACCCGCTGCGCGATCAAGTCGGCGAACTGCGCCGCGCTGGCGAACGCGGCGAGGCCATGCTGAGCGCCACCTTTGCATCCGGCCATGAAATCACTGCCAAGTTCAGCGGCAGCGCCGAGGTGGTCAAAGTCGATACCAACGCACAAGGCGACGCTTCTCCTGCCATCTTCATTCCGACCAAAGAGGTGTTGTCGCTCGTGCGGGGCCTTACGGCTGAGCAGCCAGACCTGCCCACCATCGAACGCATCCTTGACGACGGCTATCTGGATCTGGCCAAACAGTTGGCCAAAGAAGGCACATCCGACCTGGACGCTAAAGTTCAACTCGATCCACGCTTTGCCAGCATCGTGCCTCGCCTGACCAATCTGATCGGCGGGCAATACCTGCTGGAGAACGGCCGCTTCGTCTTCGAGGCTGGCCGCTACGTGGAGAAGGACGCCGCCACGCGCAGCAAGGCCCAGCACGCGCAGATGTACCAGGACAGCACCGAATGGAAATTCGTGCCCGACAGCAAACAACGCCTGTCCTGCGGCATGACGGCTGAGGGCTTCCGCAAGATTGGCGTGCTGCAACGCCTGCTCAGCAATGGCAGCCTTAACCCCGGCGCCACCGGCCCGCTGCTTTGGGATGAGCCCGAATCCAACCTCAATCCCAAGCTGATGAAGGATCTGGTGCTGGCTCTGCTGGAGCTGGCCCGCAACGGCCAGCAGATCATCCTTGCCACCCATGACTATGTCCTGCTCAAGTGGTTTGACCTGTTGATGGAAAAGGGCAAGGGAGATCAGGTTACCTTCCATCGCCTGTACCGCGATTCTGGCAATGGTGATATTCAGCGAGAAAGTCAGTCGGACTACGCCATTGTTGCTCGAAGCGCTATCAGCAGCGCTTTCGCAGAGCTATACGACGAAGACGTTAAGCGCGCACTGGGGAGCGATTAATGCTGACCTACCGTGCTGAAGAAAACGCTGAGCTTCTGTTTAGTTTTCCTGATGAATTGAATTGGAGGGAACTTGATAAACAAGGCGTCAAGCTGCCCGTGCGGATGAAGTTCGTCGATCTTGTGATTGAGCGTGAAACGGATGTTTTGCTTGTTGAGATAAAAGATCCATCAATCTCAACGTCTCCAGAAAAGGAGCGGAATTCCTATCTGAAACGACTGCAAAATAATTCCGTGCTGTCTCAGGAGCTAACACCCAAGGCGCGTGACTCTTACATCTACCTTCACCTGATGGAGCGAGACAACAAGCCGTTTAAGTATGTGGTTTTGCTTGGCTTGGATGCATTTGACCCGGCTCTCCAGAAAGCACTTATGTTTGGCTTCAAAGATCGTTTGATGGCTGACATCCGGGAGGAATCGTTCGAAGCCTGGAAGCGCAAGCACATTGCTGACTGTGTAGTGCTTTCGGTTGAATCATGGAATCAGCAGTTTCCGGAGTGGCAGGTGCGACGCGAAGCGCCTGTCGAAGCAATTGCAAGGGCCACCCGATGATTGCCATTCACTTTAATCATCGTCAAGCCCGAGACAGCCGTATCCGCACCGCATTCAAGGACGGTTGGAAGCACGATATGTTGCGGGTCAAGGACGGTGTCACCAATTGTTGCGTGATCGGCGGAATCGACAGCCAGGCCCAGTTCCAGCGCAGCTACCAAGTGCCGGATGGGTTCGAGATTGATTTTGGCCGCAGGGTGTTGCCGGCGGGAGAGAACGAATGAGTGGAAAACAGAACAGCATCCGGGGGCTGGGTACGGAAAACTATTTTTATCGTGCTTCGGCAGAGGATTTCAGGAAAATTTCTGGAAGTCCGATTGCATATTGGGTTGGATCTAAAGTACGGCAATCATTTGAAACAGGAGAGCCATTTGGGAAAATCGCTGCCCCCAGACAAGGATTGGCTACTGGCTGCAATGAGGTTTTCCTTCGCGAGTGGCATGAAATTAGTCTATCGACCATCGGCTTCGGCCTTTCCTCTATAGAGAAATCAAAA
>JASLGG010000050.1 GCA_030150265.1 Protaetiibacter sp. | reverse complement strand
AAGAGCCCCCGGCACTGCCCAAGGGCGGTGTGCGGGTAGTCCCACTGGGCGGGCTCGGCGAGGTCGGGCGCAACATGACGGTCGTGGAGTATGACGGGAGGCTGCTCGTCGTCGACTGCGGCGTGCTGTTCCCCGAGGAGTCCCAGCCCGGCGTGGACCTGATCCTGCCGGACTTCGACTACATCGCCGATCGCCTGGGCGACGTCGTGGCCGTCGTGCTGACCCACGGCCACGAGGACCACATCGGCGCCGTGCCGTTCCTCCTGCGGCTGCGTCCGGACATCCCACTCATCGGCTCCCAGCTCACCCTCGCGCTCGTCGAGGCCAAGCTCAAGGAGCACCGGATCACCCCGTACACCTTCGGCGTACGCGAGGGCATGCGGGAGCGGTTCGGCGTCTTCGACTGCGAGTTCGTCGCGGTCAACCACTCGATCCCGGACGCGCTCGCCGTGTTCGTGCGTACGCCGGCCGGCACCGTCCTGCACACCGGCGACTTCAAGATGGACCAGCTGCCGCTCGACGGCCGCATCACCGACCTGCGCGCCTTCGCCCGCCTCGGCGACGAGGGCGTCGACCTCTTCCTGCCCGACTCGACGAACGCCGATGTGCCCGGCTTCACGGCGCTCGAGCGCGAGATCGGCCCCGTGATCGAGCGCGTCATCGCGAAGGCCCCCAAGCGCGTGATCGTGGCGAGCTTCTCGAGTCACGTGCATCGCGTGCAGCAGGTGCTGGATGCGGCGGCCGCCAACGAGCGCCACGTCGCCCTCGTGGGCCGCTCGATGGTGCGCAACATGGGCATCGCGGCCGACCTCGGCTACCTCCGGGTGCCGGAGGGCGTCCTCGTGGACCTCAAGACGGCGCTCGAGCTGCCCGACGACCGCGTCGTGTTCATGAGCACCGGATCGCAGGGCGAGCCGATGGCGGTGCTCGCGCGGATGGCGAACGGCGACCACCGCATCGAGGTGGGCCGGGGCGACACCGTGATCCTCGCCTCGAGTCTCATCCCCGGCAACGAGAACGCCGTCTACCGCGTCATCAACGGGCTCACCAAGCTCGGCGCGAACGTCGTGCACAAGGGCACCGCGCGCGTGCACGTCTCCGGGCATGCGGCGGCGGGTGAGCTGCTCTACTGCTACAACATCCTGCGCCCGCGGAACGTGTTCCCGGTGCACGGCGAGTACCGGCAGCTCACGGCCTCCGCCGACCTCGCCGTCGAGACGGGGGTGCCGCGCGAGCGCACCATCGTGGCCGAGAACGGCGTCGTGATCGACCTCGCGGACGGCGTCGCGCGCGTCACGGGGCAACTCGACGTCGGCTACGTGTACGTCGACGGGTCGACCGTGGGCGAGATCACCGACGCCGACCTCAAGGATCGGAGGATCCTCGCCGAGGAGGGCTTCATCTCGATCTTCGTGGCGATCGACCGGGCGAGCGGCAAGGTCATCGTGGGTCCCGAGATCCAGGCGCGCGGCTTCGCCGAGGACGAGTCGGTGTTCGACGACGTGCGGCCCCAGATCGTGGCGGCGCTCGCCGAGGCGGCGCGCAACGGCGTCAACGACCAGCACGGCTTCAGCCAGACCGTGCGCCGCACGGTGGGGCGCTGGGTCAACACCCAGCACCGCCGCCGCCCGATGATCATCCCGGTCGTCATCGAGGCGTGAGCGGTCGGGGTGAACCCCGACCCGACCCCGAATCGTCCCCGAGGATGACGTCGGGCGGCGTCCGCATCCTCTAGCGTCGTGGTGAGCGACGCTCGATGCGCCCCGAACGTTGGGATGCGTCCGGATGCGGTCGCTGCTTGGCTGGAGGAGGCCGCGCCGGCAGGTGCGGCCATCGGCACGTCGACAGGAGGACGCGTGGGCGTCGCACGCAGGTGGGTGTTCCCCATCATCTGGATGGTCATCTTCGCGGTCATCGGGGCCGCGCTCGTGAAGATCGCGTTCTTCCCCGACGTCGAGGCGAGCGGCACCGACGGCCTCGACCCGACCGGGCAGGTCACCGAGCCGCAGATCCCGGTCACCACCGGCACCATCCGCAACGACGTCGTGCTCGACGGCTCGATCGCCGCCGACCCCGCGGTCCCGGCCCGCGCCGCGGTCTCGGGCGAGGTCCGCAAGATCTCGGTCGCGGCCGGCCAGTACGTCGACGAGGGCGCCGAGCTCGCCCAGATCCGCGGCATGAACGAGGACGGCAGCAACCGCTGGTCGATCCTGCGCGCCCCGATCTCGGGCACCCTCACCTCCTTCCAGCTCCTCGTCGGCCAGCAGGTGGGCCTCGGCGACGCGCTCGCCCAGATCGCCCCGCCGACGTTCAGCGTCACGGCGACCCTCGAGCCCGCCCAGCAGTACCGCCTGCTGCAGCAGCCCACCGAGGCCGAGGTCGCCATCACGGGCGGCCCGGCGCCGTTCACCTGCACGGGCCTCACGATCACGGCGGCGCTCCCCGGATCGGGTTCCGGCAACGGCGGCGACGGGCAGGGCACGGCATCCGGTCCCACGGTGCGCTGCGCCGTCCCCTCCGACGTGCGGGTGTTCTCGGGCCTCACCGCCAAGGTCACGATCGCGGGCGGCATCGCCGAGAACGTGCTCGTGCTGCCGGCGACGGCGGTCGAGGGCGCCTCGGGCAACGGCGTCGTCTACCTCGTGAAGCCCGACGGCTCCACCGAGGCGACCCCGGTGACCCTCGGGCTGAGCGACGGCATCAACGTCGAGATCACGGGCGGCGTCGCCGAGGGCGACCTCGTGCTGCAGTTCGTGCCCGGCGCGCCCGCCGATCCGGGCATGCCGACCGACGGCGGCCCGATCATGCTCTCGGGGATCGGCGGATGACGCTCCTGCGTCTCGAGGGCGTCGCGCGGAGCGTGCAGCTGCCCGACCTCTCGACGCTCGAGATCCTGAGGTCGATCGACCTCGAGGTCGAGGTCGGGGACCACGTCTCGATCGTCGGCCGCTCGGGCAGCGGCAAGTCGACCCTGCTGAACCTGCTCGGCCTGCTCGACGCCCCGACCTCCGGTCGGCTGTTCTTCGACGAGGTGCCGCTCGAGAAGCTGCGGGGCGCCGCGCGCGACCGCCGCCGCGGGCGCGACATCGGCTTCATCTTCCAGCAGTTCAACCTGCTTCCGGGGCGCACGGCGCTCGAGAACGTGGCCACGCCGCTGCTCTACGCGCACGACCGCGGCTTCTGGCGCCGGGAGCGGCTCGCCGCCGAGATGCTCGAGCGCGTGGGCCTCGGCGACCGGCTGTACTCGATGCCGACCCAGCTGTCGGGCGGTGAGCAGCAGCGCGTCGCGATCGCGCGCGCCCTCGTGCGCGGCCCGCGCCTCATCCTCGCCGACGAGCCGACCGGCGCGCTCGACGTCGAGACCGGCGGCCGCGTGATGGCGCTGCTCGACGAGATCGCCGAGCAGACCGGCGCCGCGCTCATCACGATCACCCACGACCCGAACGTGGCAGCCCTCGCCCGTCGCCACTACCGCCTCGACCAGGGCGTGCTGAGCCCGGCCGTGGTCGCGCCCGCGCCCGTGGGGGTGCCGGCATGAGGGTCGTCACCGGATTCGTCGGCGCGCTCGTCGAGGCGTCGTCCGAGCTGCGCATCCACCGGATGCGGGTGCTGCTGAGCCTGATCGGCGTCGGCATCGCGATCGCCGCCCTCACCCTCGTCGCGGCGCTCGGGGCGATGGTGCAGCAGTCGCAGACCGAGACCTTCGAGCGCCAGAGCGGGCGCCCGGCGATGCTCAGCGTGTCGGTCTACAACCCGCTCACGGGGCAGAGCCCCGACCCCATCGCCCTCCAGGACGCGTTCCTCGCGGCGACGGAGCGCTACCAGATCACCTACACCTCGCGGATGGCGTACAACAACTGGCGTGTCCAGCTGCCGACCGGCGTCACCGACGTGCAGATCCAGGCCGTCGACCCCGCCTACGGGACGATGCACCGCGTGCAACTCGCCCAGGGCTCCTGGTTCACCGAGCGCGACCGGCAGCGGCTCGCGCCCGCCGTCATCGTCAACGAGTTCATGTGGAAGAGCCTCGGCTCGCCGCCGCTCTCCTCGCATCCGACGATCGCGCTCCCGGGCTCGATCCCCGCGACCGGGGTGATCATCGGGGTCACGCCGTCCGCCGAGTGGGACCAGTACATGTCGATGTACGTGCTGTGGGACGACTACGCCTCGCGGATGACGCCCCAGGAGATGCAGATGTTCGGCCCGCCGACGTACGAGGCGTGGGTGCCGCCGGCGATCTCCGACGAGCTCAGCCGTCTGCTCCAGGCGGACATCTCGGGCACCCTCGGCAAGGGCTGGGAGACCAGCGTCAACCGCAACGACTACCTCGCGTGGGGCGGCGACTACGACCCGCTGCTGCCGCTGAAGATCATGGTCGGGGGAGTGGCGGGGCTCATCCTCCTGCTCGGCGCGCTCGGGCTGCTGACGATCTCGCTCGTGACGGTGCGCTACCGCATCCGCGAGATCGGCATCCGCCGCAGCTTCGGGGCGACCGGGGGCCGGGTGTTCTTCGCCGTGATGATGGAGTCGGTCGTCGCGACCTTCGTGGCGGGAGGCGTCGGCGTGCTCGCGGCGGTGCTCATCAGCCGGCTCGACATCGTGCGCGAGTACCTGCTGCAGGGCGCCCAGGACACCCCCGCGTTCCCGTGGGAGGCCGTCGTGATCGGGCTCGGCTCGGCGACCGTGGTGGGCGCGCTCGCGGGCCTCCTGCCGGCGCTCATCGCGGTGCGGGTGAAGGTGATCGACGCGATCCGGGTGTGACGCGCCGGGCGCGGCCCGGGCGGTGCCGGTATCGTCTCCGACGTCGAAGGAGATGACCGTGCTGCCCGAGCCGTTCCTGCCGCTGCCCGCGCCCGCCCACCTGAGCGCCGCGGCGCGCGCCGCGATCGAGCAGCCGATCGTGCGCGACGCCTTCCCGGCGCCCGATGACGTCGACGGCTGGCTCGCGCTGGTGCGCGACGTCGACGCGGACATCATGGCGCGCCAGCGGGCGCTCGGTGCGTTCCCCGTGACCTCGGTGCTCGACGCGATGGGCGGCGTACCCACGTACGTGCTCACTCCCCACGAGGCCGACGCCGACGGCCCGATCGTGCTCGACGTCCACGGGGGTGCGCTGATCTTCGGCGGCGGCGCGCTCGCGGGGGTCATGTGCGAGCCGGACGCGGCGGCGACGGGTGCGGTCCACTGGGCGCCCGACTACCGGATGCCGCCCCGGCACCCCTTCCCCGCGGCGCTCGACGACCTGGTCGCGGTCTACCGCGCACTGCTCGAGCGTCGCGGCCCGGACCGCATCGTGGTGAGCGGCACCTCCGCGGGCGGCGGTCTCGCCGCCGCGCTGCTGCTGAGGCTCGAGGCCGAGGGGCTGCCGATGCCGGCGGGTCTCGTGCTGCAGACGCCCGAGGTCGACCTGACGGAGTCGGGCGACACCTTCGCGACCCTCGCGCACGTGAGCGTCGGGCTGCAGAGCCTGCGCGAGGTGAACCTCCTCTACGCGGCGGGTCGCGAGCTGCACGATCCGCTCCTGTCGCCGCTGTTCGGCGTGCTCGGCGGCTTCCCCCCGACGATCCTGGTGGCGGGCACGCGCGACCTGTTCCTGTCCAACACGGTGCGCATGCATCGCGCGCTACGCGACGCCGGTGTGGACGCCGAGCTGCACGTGATCGACGCGCGCCCGCACGCGGGTTTCGGGGCGGCGCCGGAGGAGGGGGCGGTCGCGGCCGAGCTCCGCCGCTTCGTCGCGGAGCGCACCGGGCGCCGCTGACCGCGTAAGCGTTCTTGCACCACCCGGGACCGGCTTCCCGAGACTGTGCCGCGCATCGTCGCAGCTTGCCTCTAGCGCTGACCCCGCGGAGGCCGTACAGTTGCGAAAACGCTTTTCTAGCGTGAGCGGCGTCGCAACGGAGCGGCACCGCCGAACGAGGCACTGAAGGAGTTCGCGATGCGATCGAAGACCGTTGCGGCGAGCGCGACGATCATGGCCGCCCTGGTCCTGGTCAGCGGATGCTCGACCACCCCCGGCACCGGAGGCGACGGCACGACCGCCGCCCGCAAGGTGCTGCTCGTCTCCAACCAGCCGGTCGACCCCGGCACCGCCGCGGGCGAGATCGTCGCCGACGGGCTCGACGCCTGCACGGCCGCGGGCTGGGACGCCCGCTCCATCGTGGTGTCGGACGTCAACAAGTTCGAGTCGACGCTGTCGACCGCCGCGCGCGAGGGCTACGACATCATCGCGACGACCTTCCCGCCGATGAGCGACGCGACCCTCGCGGTGGCCGACAAGTTCCCCGACACGAAGTTCGTGGCGATCTACCAGTTCAGCAACACCGACGGCGACACCCACGCGAACGTCGCCTCGAGCTCGTTCTCCTACGAGCAGACCGGCTACCTCTGGGGTGTCGCGGCGGCGACGCTGAGCGGCAGCGGCAGGATCGGCGTCATCAACGGCATGCCCGACCCGAGCAGCAACACCGTCATCAACGGGGCGATCGCCGGCGCCAAGGCGACTGACCCGGGCGCCGCGCTCACGATCACGTACACCAACAGCTACACCGACCCGGCCAAGGGCAGCGAGAACGCCGCGGCGCTCATCAACAGCGGGGTCGACGTGATCATCGCGATGGCCGACCAGTCGAACATCGGCGTCATCGACAAGGCCTCCGAGTCGGGCGCGCTGGTGATCGGCAACGCGCCGACCGAGAGCCCGGCGACCGTGGTCGCGACGATGCCGCTGACCTTCGGCGAGCCGCTCGCGAACGCCTGCGCCGGCGACTTCGCGGGGGGCGAGCACACGGTGTTCCCGCTCTCCCAGAAGGGTGCCGAGCAGATCATCGCGGAGGTCACCGCCTGGGCGAAGGCGTCCGGGTCGGATCGCGGCCAGGCCGCGATCGACGCCGTGACGAAGGCGTGGGCCGACATCCAGAGCGGCGCCGTGACGGTCGCCGTCGTCGCCGACGAGCCCGCCAACGGCTGATCGCACGAGCGGGCACCGGGAGCACGGATGGCGCAGGGAGCCGCGGTCGCGTTCGAGGGCGTCGTGAAGTCGTTCGGCGAGGTCCGCGCGCTCGACGGCGTCGGCTTCGAGATCCCGCGTGGAACCGTGCACGGCCTCGTCGGCGAGAACGGCGCCGGCAAGTCGACCCTCATGAAGGTGCTCTACGGGCTCGTGAGGCCCGATGAGGGGCGCGTCGTGGTCAACGGCGCGCCCCTCCGCCTCGGCTCCACCCCGGCGGCGCGCGCGGCGGGGGTCGGCATGGTGCATCAGCACTTCGCCCAGGCCGACTCGATGACCGTGCTCGAGAACCTGGCGCTCGCGAGCGCCAGGCGCGGGCGGGGCGTGCGCCCCCTCGACCTGCGCGCGATCTCCCGCAACGCGCACGCCGTCGCCGACTCGCTCGGGTTCTCCTTCGAGGACCGCGCCCGCATCGGGCGGCTCTCGGTCGGCGTCCGGCAGCGGGTCGAGATCGTCAAGGCGCTCCAGGCGGGCGCCGAGGTGCTCGTGCTCGACGAGCCCACCGCGGTGCTCGCGCCGCGCGAGATCGAGGAGCTGATCCGCACCGTCCGCACGCTCGCGGCATCCGGCACCACCGTGGTGTTCGTCTCGCACAAGCTCCGCGAGGTGATCGACGCCTGCGACGACGTCACCGTGCTGCGCCGCGGCGCGCTCGCGGGACGGCTGCGGGCCGCGGCGAGCACGCCGGCCGAGATCGCCCGCCTGATGACGGGCGAGGACGTGGCCGAGCTCCCCGAGCGCGAGCCGTGCGGCGGGGAGGTGGTGCTGAGCGTCGAGGGGCTCGCCGCCCGCAACGACGTCGGGGCGGTCACGCTCGAGGGAGCCGCCCTCGAGGTGCGTGCCGGCGAGGTCGTCGGGATCGCGGCGATCGAGGGGAACGGCCAGGACGAGCTCGTCGAGGCGATCACGGGCCTCCGGCAGGTGACCGCGGGCCGCATCCGGCTGCGCGGCGACGACGTCACCGGCTGGAGTCCGCGCCGGCTCCGCGCCGCCGGGCTCGCGCACGTGCCCGCCGACCGCCTCGCGATGGGCACCGCGGCGGGGCTGCCGGTGGCCGACAACCTCGCGGCGACGAACTACCGGGCGCTCGCGCGCGGACCGCTGCTCGGCGGACGCCGGATGCGCGCCCAGGCCGCCGCCGCGATCGAGCGCTTCGACGTGCGCGGCGCGAGCCCCACGGGCCCGATCGGCCGCCTCTCCGGCGGCAACATGCAGAAGCTCGTGGTGGCGCGGGAGACGCGCGACGTGCCCGCGCTCCTCGTGGTCGCGCATCCGACGCGCGGCGTCGACCTGCTCGCGATCGACAGGATCCACCGCCACCTGCTCGCGCTCCGCGAGCGGGGCGCCGCGATCCTCCTGCTCTCGAGCGAGCTCGACGAGCTGCTGCGGGTGAGCGACCGCCTGCTCGTGATGTTCCGCGGGCGCGTGGTCGCCGAGCTCGACCCGCGGGCCACCGGCATCGCCGAGATCGGCGAGTACATGACCGGCGCACGCGCCGGGGAGGCGGCGGGCGATGAGGGCTGAACGCGTCGCGCGCCTCGCCTGGCGGCTCGTCGCGGTCCTCGCGGGGCTCGCGCTCTCGGCGCTCGTCATGTGGGCGTCCGGCTCCGACGTCGCCGGGTTCCTCCGCGCGATCGGCGGCGGCCTCGGGCCGGGCCTCGACTCGACCCTCCGCTGGTTCGCGCCTCTGCTGCTCGCCGGGGTCGCCGGCGTGATCGCCTTCCGCGACGGCGCCCTCAACCTCGGCCTCGACGGCCAGATCTTCGTTGGCGGCGCCGCGAGCACGGCCGTCGCGCTCGGCCTCGGCGGCACGCTCCCGGCACCCCTCGTCGTGCTGCTCGCGGCCCTCGCGGGCGTCGTGGCGGGCGCGGCGGTCGCCGGGGTCGCGGGCCTCATGCGCTTCTGGTTCGGCACGCCCGAGGTCATCTCGACGCTGGTCATGAACCCGCTGTGCACGCTCCTCGTGGTCTGGCTGGTCGACGGCCCGCTCGCGGCGTCGAGCGCCGGAGGCAACACCGAGTCGAGCGCGCCGCTCGGCTCCTCGCTCTGGCTGCCTCCCCTCGGCGACGGATCGCTCGCGAGCGCCGCCGTGTTCATCGCGCTCGGGGTGCTGGTCGCGGCGGGGGTCTACTACGCGTGGACGAGCTGGGGCTTCGAGTCGCGGATCTTCGGGGCCTCCCCGCGATTCGCCTTCTTCGCGGGCATCCCGAACACCGCGGTGTTCTTCCGCGCGATGCTCGCGAGCGGCGGGATCGCGGGGCTCGTGGGCGCCTGCGAGGTGCTCGGCGTGCAGCACCGCCTCGCCAAGGGCTTCAACCCCGGCCTCGGCTTCGACGGGATCGCCGTCTCGCTCGTCGCGGGGCTCTCGATCGGCGGGCTCGCCTTCGCGGCCGCGTTGTTCGCGCTGCTGCGTCAGGCGGGCGAGGTCGCCCAGATCACCCTCGGCGTGCCCGCCGAGCTCGTCGACGTGATGATCTCGCTCATCATCGTCACCACCAGCATCCCGCTGCTCATCCGGATCCGTCAGGACGGCGGGCTCCGCAAGCGGCCCCGCCCGCCGGGGGCGCGCGCCGCGCGGCGGCAGATCGGAGAGACGGTCCCGTGATCGACGTGCAGTTCTTCGCCTCGGCGCTGACCACCTTCGCCCCGCTCGCCTTCGCGGCGCTCGGCGCGCTCGTCTGCTTCCGCTCGGGCTTCTTCAACATCGCGATCGAGGGGCAGGTGCTCGTGGCCGCGTTCGGCGGCGTGCTGGTCGCCAAGGCGACGGGCGATCCGCTGCTCGCGGTGCTCGGCGCCTGCGCCTGCGCGGTGCTGCTCGGCGGGCTGGTGTCGTTCCTGAGCTACGTGCTGCGCGTCGACGCGATCGTCGCGGGCATCGCCGCCAACCTCTTCGCCGCGGGCATCACCGCGATCCTCACGCGGCAGCTCTCGGGCGGCAGCAGCTCGATCGTCGTCTCCGACGGCCGCCTGCCGCGCCTCCCGCGCGAGCTGACCGGCATCCCGCCGGTCGACGGGCTGCTGGGCGGGCAGACGCCCCTCGTGCTGCTCGCGCCGGTGGCGATCGGGCTCCTCGCGTGGGCGCTGCGCCGCACGCGCACCGGTCTCGCGATCCGGGCGCTCGGCGAGAGCGTGGAGTCGGTCGGGGGTGCGGGCATCAGCGTCGCCCGGACCCGGGTCGTCGTGGCGGCGTCGAGCGGCGTGCTGTGCGGCCTCGGCGGGGCGCAGCTCGCGCTCGGGCCCGCGACGAGCTTCTCCGTCGGGATGACGAACGGGCGGGGCTTCACGGCGATCGTCGCGGCGATGATCGGCGCCACGGTGCTGTCCACCGTGCTCGGCTGTCTGCTCTTCGCGGTCGTGGAGGCGGTGGGGCTGCGGGTGCAGCTCGTGTCGAACGGCATCCCGCAGGCCCTCGTGCAGATGGTGCCCTACCTGCTCGCGCTCGTGGTGCTGGCGGCGGCGTCCTGGACGGCGCGGCGCGGCATCGACCCGGTGCAGCGGCGGATGCTGCGACCGACGCAGTAGCTCAGCGCGCGTACTGCGCCAGTGCGCGGGTGAGCCGCTCGGCGGTGAGCGCGTGCGCGACGTGGCCGTCGCGACCGTCCATCGTCTCCGCGGCGAGCAGAGCGCCGACGACGGCCTCCTCGCTCGCGTCGATCACGGCGTCGAAGAGGGCCCCCGTCTCGGGCCCGCCGAGAGCGGTCACCGCGTAGCGGGGCGCGGCGTCCGCGCGGTTGTGGTCGGGGGGGATCGCGCCGCGGTTCGCGGTGCTGAAGGCGAGGAACAGGTCGCCGCTCGAGTTCTCGCCCGCGGCCCCGGCCCGCGCGAGCCCGAGGCCCACGCGCTGCGCGAGGCGCCGGCACTGGTGGGGGAGCAGGGGCGCGTCGGTCGCGACGATGCCGACCACCGATCCGGCGCCGCCGGGCACGTCGAGGCTCGGAACCGGCACCTCCTCGTGCGGCACGAGGCGGCCGACCGGCACGCCGTCGATCGTCAGCCGCTCGCGGCGTCCGTGGTTGGCCTGCAGCAGCACGCCGACCGTGTAGACGGCGCCGGCGATCTCGACGATCCGCGAGCTCGTGCCGATGCCGCCCTTGAAGCCGTGGCAGATCATCCCCGTGCCGCCGCCCACGTTGCCCTCGGCCACGGGGCCGCTGCGGGCGTCGTCGAGCGCGCGCCGGACATCGCGTGCGCTCACGTGCTGGCCGACGATGTCGTTGAGGATGCCGTCCCAGGTCTCGGCGACGACCGGCAGGTACCACTCGTCGCCGCGCGAGCCCCGGGCGTGCGCGGCCTCCGCGACGAGCGCGTCGCGCACCGCCCCGAGCGAGTGGGTGTTGGTGAGCGCGATCTCGCTCGTGAGCAGGCCCGACTCCTCGATCCACTGCGCCCCGGTGATCTCGCCGTTGCCGTTGAGGCGGTGGACGCCCGCGAACAGCGGCTCGGCCATCGGGTCGCCGGGATGCGGGCGGATGACCGTCACGCCCGTGCGCACGGGGCCGCCGCCGATCTGCAGCGGCCCCGTGCCGCTCACGAGCGTCGCGTGGCCGACCTCGACCCCCGCCACATCCGTGATGGCGTTCCAGGGGCCGCGGGGGAGCGTCCCGACGGCGAGGCCGAGGTCCGTGGTGCGCGGCCGTGGCATCCGGATGCTCCGGTCAGTCCGCCATGCCGAGCTCGAAGAAGTCGAGCCCGCCGGCCAGCAGCACGTTGCCGTAGGGGGTCGTCTCGCCGGTCTGCACGATGAGCTTCGCGGTGGGCAGGAGCTTCTCGACGTCGTCGTGGGGGATGGCCTTCACCGTGACGCCCTGGGCGCGGAAGAGCTCGTCGACGGTGCCGGTGACGCTCGGGTTCACCTTGGCCGTCTCCGCGGCCACGATCACCTCGTTGATCACGAGCTCGTGGGCGAGCACCTCGAGCACGTCGCGCACCGAGGGCTTGCCCTGGGTGAGGGCGAGGTCGAGGGTCTCGACGCCGTCGGGCACCGGGAGCCCCGCGTCGGCGACCACGATGAGCTCGTCGAACCGCAGGCCGGTCACGACCGCCGCGAGTCGCTGGTTGTAGAGGGGGCTTCCCTTGCGCATGGCAATCTCCTGTCAAAACGCTTTTGCATTCGGGAGTAGTGAACAGGGCGCCCGCACGGATGTCAAGGCGCGCCGCGCTCAGCGCGGGGCGGTGGTCGTGGAATCGCGCACGACGAGCTCGGGCTGCAGCAGCACGTGCCGTCCGGGTCCCACCTGCCGCTCGCCGAGCAGCCGCACCGCCTCCGCGGCGATGAGCTCGACCGGCTGCCGCACGGTCGTCAGCGCGGGCCAGGCGAGCGAGGCGAAGGTGATGTCGTCGAAGCCCGCGATGCTGAGATCGTCGGGGATGCGGATGCCGGCCCGGTGCGCCGCCCCGACCGCCGCGAGCGCCAGCAGGTCGTCGCCCGCGCACAGGGCCGTGAACTCGTGCGCGCGCCCCACGATGCGGGTCGCCTGGTCGAGCGCATCCTCCACGGTGAAGCTGCTGAAGCCCTCGGTCGCGGAGGAGAGCCCGTGGTCCGCGAGACGTGCGCGGGTCGCCGCGTGGCGGATGCGCGAGCTCGAGAGCTCCTGATCGCCCGCGAGCTGGGCGATCCGGGTGTGCCCGAGCCCCACCAGGTGGTCGACGAGCATCTCGGCGCCGCGCCGGTGGTCGCAGCTCACGAAGTCGCCCGTCCAGCCGTAGACCTCGCGGTCGACGACGACGGTGGGGATCTGGTCGGCCACGGCGGTGAGCTTCGCGAGCTTGGTGCGGGCGGTGGGGATCACGAGCAGCCCGTCGACGCGCCGGTCCTTGAAGGCGCGGAGGTTCCGCTCCTCGGCGGGGGAGTCGTTGCTCGAATCGCCGATCATGAGTCCGAGGCCCTGGGCCGCGACCGCGCGCTCGAGCTCGCGCACGAAGGCGGTCATGAAGCTGTCCGTGATGTCGGGCAGCACGATGCCGATCATCCCGGTCTTCTTGCTCGCGAGCGAGCGCGCCACGAGGTTCGGCTCGTAGCCCATCTGGTCGGCGACGGCGCGCACGCGCTTGCGGGTGTCGGCGTTCACGCGGCGCACGCCGGTGAGCGCGTTCGACGCCGTCGAGATCGACACGCCCGCCTCGCGGGCGACGTCCACGATGGTCGGTCGCTTGCCCTCGGCCATCTCGCTCCTTCACCCCCCCCCGCCACGCGGGCTCGGCAAAACACTAGACCACGGCCCGGACCCGCACTATGGTGTGCAAAAGCGTTTTACTAAACCGGCTCGGAGAGGAGCCCCGTGGAGCTGAGATTCGGGTTCAGCATGAACCCCTCGGATGTCGGCGAGGCCGCGCGCGTCGCTGCGGCGGGCGAGGCCGCGGGCTACGACCGGGTGGGCGTCTGGGACTCGCCGGCGCTCTTCCGGGAGCCCTGGGTCACGCTCGCGGCCGTCGCGCAGGCGACATCCGCGCTCCGCATCGGCACCTGGGTCACCAACCCGCTGACCCGGCATCCGGTCGTCACCGCGAGCGCCGCGGCGACCCTCGACGCCCTCGCGCCCGGCCGGGTCGTGCTCGGCATCGGCACGGGCGACAGCGGCGTGTACAACCTCGCGCGCTCGGCGGCGCCGCTCGAGCAGCTGGCCGACTACGTCACCGCCGTGCGCGGCCTGCTCACCGAGGGGCGCGCCCGCTGGGAGGGCGGCGAGCTGCGCATGACGCCCGCCGCGCATCCGGTGCCGATCTGGGTCGCCGCGCACGGCGCGCGCGCGATCCGCACGGCCGGCCGCGTCGGCGACGGCGTGATCTTCGGCCTCGGCGTCGACCCGGAGGTCGTCGACTCCTGCCTCGCCATGCTCGCCGTCGGCGCCGAGGCCGCGAACCGCGACCCGTCCGTCATCGAGAGCTGGTTCACGGCCCCCTGGTACGTCGACGAGGACGGCGACGCCGCGCGCGAGGAGGCGCTGTGGCACGTCGCGAGCCTCGCGCACCACATCAGCCGCTCGGGCGTCGCCGGCAAGTTCATCCCCGAGGGCTACGCCGAGGGCGTGCTCGAGCTCGGCCGGAGCTACGACCTGCTGTCGCACGGCGCCCCGAGCGCCGAGACCCGCGCCGAGTACCGCGAGGTGGCGAGGCGCACGGGCGTCGCCGACTACCTCGTGTCGCGCTTCACGATCGCCGGCACCCCCGCCGAGTGCGCCGGGCAGGTGCTCGCCTCGGCCGAGGCGGGCGCCCTGCGCCACGACTGCGCCAACGACTCCGCCCCCGGCGAGCTGCATCGCCGGCCCGACGCCTGGGCGGCGCAGGTGCTGCCCCTTCTCCCCGCATCCGCGTCCATCCACAGCACCCAGGAGCCCGCATGTTCGACCTCTTGATCCAGAACGGCCACGTCGTCACCCCCGGCTTCGAGGGGGTCGCCGACGTCGGGGTGCGGGACGGCCGCATCGTCGACGTGAGCGCCCCGGGCACGCACGCCGAGGCGACCCGCGTGATCGACGCCAGCGGCCTGCTCGTGCTCCCGGGCGGCGTCGAGGCCCACGCCCACATCCTCGAGCCCGCGCACCGCGGCTGGACGGAGGGGCGAGAGGTCTGGCTCCAGGGGCCGGAGGGCGCGAGCCGCGCCGCGGCGTTCGGCGGCACGACCACGGTCGCCTCGTTCGCCTTCCTCGGCGTGCACGACGAGGACAGCGACGACCCGATCGCCGCGGTCGAGCGCCGCATCGAGCTGTTCCAGGGCAAGTCCTACGTCGACTTCACCTTCCACCCGGGCGTGGTCGGCAACCCCTCGGATGCGTTGCTCGGCAACGTCGCGGCCGCGGTCGAGCACGGCATCCCGACCTTCAAGGCGTTCACGACGTGCGTCACGACGGCCCAGGAGGGCGTCAAGATGGACGACGGCCCGATGCTCGACCTCATGGCGGAGCTGAGCGCCGCGGGCGGCATGCTGCTCGTGCACGCCGAGTGCGACGAGCTCGTGACCCACATGGAGGCCAAGCTCAAGCGCGAGCACCGGGACCAGTGGTACAACCTGCATCTCGTGCACTCCTCGGCCTCCGAGGAGCTCGCCTTCCAGAAGGTGTGCCGGCTCGCGCGCGAGAACGGCACGGCCGTGTACTTCGTGCACGTGACCGGCGCATCCGGTGCCCGCGTCATCGCCGAGGCGCGTGCGGCGGGCCAGCCGATCTACGGCGAGGTGCTCCACAACTACCTGTGCTTCACCGCCGAGGACTACAAGCAGCCCGACGGCGGCAAGATCCAGACCTACCCGGCGCTCAAGACCGAGGAGGACCGCGAGGCGCTCTGGCAGGGGCTCATCGACGGCCACCTCACGACGGTGGCGACCGACGAGTACACGACCGACTACGCCACCAAGGTCGGCGGCCGCACGGTCGAGACGGCGTGCGGCGGCCACGCCGGCATCGAGACGCGCGGCATGATCGCCTACACCGAGGGCGTCGCGGGCGGCCGGCTCTCGCTCGCGGAGTTCGTCGACGTCTTCTCGACGCGCCCCGCCAAGGTGCTGGGGCTCTACCCGCGCAAGGGCGCCGTCGCGGTCGGATCGGATGCCGACATCGTGCTGTGGGACCCGTCGGTGCGGAGGCCGATCACCCTCGACGAACTGCACCACGACGGCGACTACAGCATCTGGGAGGGCTGGGACTGCACGGGCCGACCCGTCACGACGATCGTCCGCGGGGAGGTCGTGGTCGACCGCGGCGAGCTCGTTGGGAGCGCGTCGCACGGCGAGTGGCTGCCGCGCCATCTCGACCGCACGGTGCTCGACGGACCCGGCGTCTGATCGCACGAAGAAGACCGCAGGAAGAAGGAGGAGCAGGATGAAGGCCGTCGTCTACGAGGCACCCGAGCGTTTCGCGGTGCGTGAGATCCCGACCCCCGAGCCCGGGCCGGGGGAGGTGCGCTTCCGGGTCGAGCTCGCCGGGGTCTGCGGCACCGACCAGCACGTCCACGACGGCTCGTTCTTCGCGTCGTTCCCGCTGACGCCCGGCCATGAGCCGGTCGGCGTCGTCGACGCGATCGGCGAGGGCGTCGAGGGGTTCCGGATCGGCCAGCGGATCGTCGCGAACGGCGTCGGCGGATGCGGGCTGTGCGCGAACTGCCGTCGCGGCCGCAGCCTGCTCTGCACCTCCCTGACGGCGCTCGGCGTGACCGGGCCCGGGGCCTTCGCCGAGCAGATGGTCGCCCCCGCCGCCTGGTGCTTCGACGCCGACGACCTGACCCCGGAGGTCGCGGTGCTCGCGGAGCCGACCGCCTGCGCGATCCACGGCCTCGAGCGCCTGCGGGTGCATCCGGGGTCGAGCGCGCTCGTGTTCGGGGCCGGCCCGACCGGCCTCATCCTCGCCCAGCTGCTCGCGAGCGGCGGGGCGACGCACGTGACGGTGGCCGCGCCGTCCGCGCCGAAGCTCGAGCTCGCCCGCTCCCTCGGGATCGACGCCGTCGCGCGGATCGGGCGCGACGAGTCCGAGTACCGCGAGCTGCGCGAGGCCGCACCCGACGGCTACGACGTCGTGGTCGACGCCACCGGCGCGGCCGCCGTCACGGAACGGGCGTTCGGGCACGTGCGCGACGGCGGAACCCTCCTGGTCTACGGGGTCACCTCGCCGGACGACAGGGTCTCGCTCAGCCCCTTCGAGATCTACCGGCGCGAGATCACCGTCACCGGGTCGTTCGCGCAGAACACCTCGTTCCCGGATGCGCTGAGCGCGCTGCGGAGCGGGAGGGTGCGCACCGAGGGCCTCATCACGCACCGCTTCGGGCTCGAGGAGTTCGGCGAGGCGCTCGCCGCGGTCTCCGCGGATCCCACCGCGCACAAGGTCGTCGTCGCGCCCTGACGGGTGCGGCAGGTCGAGGGTGTCGCTCCCCGGCGCCGTCGGTCGCCGCGGATACCGTGAACCCATGGCCACGAGCACCCGGTCGACATCCTCGCGCGCCCGCACCGGCGGCTCGCGCGGCTCGTCGGCGCGCGGGCCGCAGGGCACCAAGCGGCTGCCCGCGGCACCGGCGCAGAAGCCCGGGCTCCTGACGGTCGCCTGGATGGGGCTCGCCCACGTCGTGGGCGGCGCCGCGCGGCTCTTCGGCAAGGAGGGGCTCGCGAAGGAGGAGCGCCGCGACGGCGTGCCGTTCCTGTTCTTCCTGCTCGCGATCGCCACGGCGGTGGTGGAGTGGTTCGCGCCCGCGAGCGACATCGCGCGAGCCCTCGACAACTTCGGCTTCGGCGGCCTGCTCGGGCGCGTCGCCTTCGCGCTGCCGGTGATCCTGCTCGTGCTCGCGGTGTGGCTGTTCCGGCACCCCTCGAGCGTGCACGACAACGGCCGGATCGGCGTGGGCTTCGGCCTCCTGCTCACGAGCCTCGCGGCGCTCTGCCAGGTGTTCGGCGGTCTGCCCAAGCCGGCCGACGGCGCAGCCGCGCTCGCCGGGGGCGGCGGGGTGGTCGGCTGGGTCGTCGTCTGGCCGCTCGTCGCCATCGGCGCGCCCTGGCTCGCCGCGGTGCTCGGCGTCGTGGTGCTCGCGCTCTCGCTCCTCATCCTCACCAAGACCCCGCCGAACCGCATCGGTCACCGACTGCGCGAGCTCTACGCCTACCTGTTCGGCGCGGAGCTGCCCGACCCCGCCGAGCGCCCCTCGAAGGCGCGCAAGGGCGCGACCGAGGGGCAGACGACGGACTTCGGCACGATGTCCGATCTCGGCTTCGAGCCCGAGAACCCCGAGTCGATGCCGTGGTGGCGCCGCAGCAGGCCCAAGGACGACTCGCCGGCCTTCGACACCCCGGTGATCGGGCGCGAGCTCGAGACCGAGGTCGTGGAGCCCGCGTCCGAGTCCGACTTCGACATCGACCTGCTCGAGGAGCTCGTGCGCGCCGAGGATGCGGTCAAGCGCTTCACGGGCGAGGTCGACGCCGGAGCGACGGCGCTGCGCGACGACTCCGGGCTGCTGCCCGGCTTCCCCGACTCCGCGAGCGAGCGCGGGGCCGCGGGCGAGTTCGGCGGGGAGCCCCTCGAGGCCTCGCCCGCCGCGCGCCCCGCCCCGACGGCCAAGCGCCCCTACCGGCTGCCCGCGGCATCCGTGCTGGGCGCCGGCACGCCGCCCAAGGCGCGCACGGCCGTGAACGACGAGATGATCGCCGCCATCACGAGCGTGCTCACCCAGTTCCAGGTCGACGCGAAGGTCACCGGCTTCACGCGCGGTCCCTCCGTCACCCGCTACGAGATCGAGCTCGGCCACGGCGTCAAGGTCGAGCGGGTCACGGCGCTCAGCCGCAACCTCTCCTACGCCGTCGCCTCGAACGAGGTCAACATCCTCTCGCCGATCCCCGGCAAGAGCGCGATCGGCGTCGAGATCCCCAACCGCGACCGCGAGATCGTCTCGCTCGGCGACGTGCTGCGCTCGGGTGCGGCGGCCAAGAGCAACCACCCGCTCACGATCGGGCTCGGCAAGGACGTCGAGGGCGGCTTCGTCGTGGCGAACCTCGCCAAGATGCCGCACCTGCTCGTCGCGGGCTCCACCGGCTCCGGCAAGTCGAGCTTCATCAACTCGATGATCACCTCGGTGCTCATGCGGGCCAAGCCCGCCGAGGTGCGGATGGTGCTCGTCGACCCGAAGCGCGTCGAGCTCGCCGCCTACCAGGGCGTGCCGCACCTCATCACGCCCATCATCACGAACCCGAAGAAGGCGGCCGAGGCGCTGCAGTGGGTCGTCAAGGAGATGGACATGCGGTACGACGACCTCGCGTCGTTCGGCTTCCGCCACATCGATGACTTCAACCGCGCGGTGCTCGCCGACGAGATCGTGCTGCCTGCCGGCTCCGAGCGCGTGCTGCAGCCCTACCCCTACCTGCTCGTCGTGGTCGACGAGCTCGCCGACCTCATGATGGTCGCCCCGCGCGACGTCGAGGACTCGATCGTGCGCATCACGCAGCTCGCGCGCGCATCCGGCATCCACCTCGTGCTCGCCACCCAGCGCCCCTCGGTCGACGTGGTCACGGGACTCATCAAGGCCAACGTGCCCTCACGCCTCGCCTTCGCCGTCTCGTCGATGACCGACAGCCGCGTCATCCTCGACCAGCCGGGCGCCGACAAGCTCATCGGCCAGGGCGACGGGCTCTTCCTGCCGATGGGCGCCTCGAAGGCCATCCGCGTGCAGGGCGCCTGGGTCACCGAGGACGAGATCCATGCCGTCGTCAAGCACGTGACCGAGCAGGCGCGTCCCGAGTACCGCGAGGATGTCGCCGCGGTGGTCGAGAAGCGCGAGGTGGACGCCGACATCGGCGACGACCTCGAGCTGCTGCTCGAGGCGGTCACGCTCGTCGTGAACACCCAGTTCGGATCGACCTCGATGCTGCAGCGCAAGCTGCGCGTCGGGTTCGCGAAGGCCGGGCGCCTCATGGACCTCATGGAGTCGCGCGAGATCGTCGGCCCCTCCGAGGGGTCGAAGGCCCGCGACGTGCTCGTGGCGCCGGAGCAGCTGCCGGGCGTGCTCGCCCAGCTGCGCGGCGAGCCCTCTCCCGCGGCGGCCGGTGCGGCATCCGCGCCCCCGGCATCCGCGTCGGTGGACGACGATCCCGTGGAGGCCCAGTTCGACGGCTATCCTGTGGAGGAGGGCGACTCGGACGAGGACGCCTGGGGGCTGACCGGCAGGGAGTAGACGTGGCAGTCACCGATCCCGTTCCGGATCCGGTGCCTCAGCGCCGCCCGAACCCGATGCGCGGCCGCGTCGTGAGCGCGGGCGAGACGCCGGCGAGCATGGGCAACATCGCGAACATCGTGACCGTGCTGCGCATCCTGCTCGCGCCGGTCTTCATCTGGCTCATGGTGCTCGACGACGGGGCGCTGGGAGTCTGGCGCTGGGTCGCCGCGGCGCTGTTCGTCCTCTCGATCGCCACCGACTCGGTCGACGGCCTGCTCGCTCGGCGCCGCAACCTCGTCACGGACTTCGGCAAGCTCGTCGACCCCATCGCCGACAAGATCCTGGTGGGCGCCGCGCTCGTGGCCCTCTCGGCGCTCGGCGAGCTGTGGTGGTGGGTCACGATCGTGATCCTGGTGCGCGAGTTCGGCATCACGCTCTTCCGCTTCCTCATGCTGCGCGACCACGTGATCCCCGCGGGCTTCCTCGGCAAGGTCAAGACGGTGGTCCAGGCGATCGCCGTCGCCTTCGCGCTCACGCCGCTGTGGACGGTGCTCGGCGACTGGATGCTGTGGGTGAACTGGGCGCTCATGGGCCTCGCCCTCCTGCTCACGGTCGTGAGCGGCGTGCAGTACCTGTGGGACGCGTGGCGGGTGACCCGCGCGGCACGCCCCGCACGATGACCGGACCGCGGCCGCTCGCGACGCGCATCGTCGCGGAGCTCGTGCGGCGCGGGGAGCGCGTGGCGCTCGCCGAGTCGCTGACCGGCGGGCTGCTGACGGCGGCCCTCGTCGACGTGCCGGGTGCGTCGGCGGCGGTGTCGGGGGGAGTGGTGGCGTACGCGACGCCGCTCAAGGCATCGCTCCTCGGGGTGGATGCGGGGCTGCTCGCCGAGCGGGGCGCGATCGACGCCGAGGTGGCGCGCGGGATGGCGCGCGGCGCGCGCGAGCGGCTCGCGGTCGACGGGCTCCCGGCCGACTACGGCCTCGCCACGACGGGCGCCGCCGGCCCCGACCCGCAGGACGGGCATCCGCCGGGCACCGTGTGGATCGGGATCGCGACGCGCGACGGCGCGCAGGCCGAGGGGCTCCGGCTGGCGGGCGATCGCGCCGCCATCCGCGAGGCGACGGTGGATGCCGCGCTGGGGCTGCTCGCGCGACGGCTCGGCCTCGCAGGCTGACGTCCGGGAATACCCGGCCGTCTCGATCGCGTTACATGTCATGTCTTCACGGCGGTATCCAAGCCGGAGGATTTAGAGTTTGGGGAACGAACGGGTAGCGTGGGCCACCCGTTCGGCACCCGCAGCACGGAGAGGAGCATCACATGGTTCTGGTTCGACAGGAACTCGGCGACGTGCTCCGCGACTTCCGCCTCCAGAAGGCGATGACGCTGCGCCAGGTCGCGGGCCGCGCGAGCGTGGCCCTCGGCTACCTCAGCGAGGTGGAGCGCGGCCAGAAGGAGGCGAGCTCCGAGATCCTCGCCTCGGTGGCCGACGCGCTCGGAACCCCCGTGTCGGTGATCATGCGCGAGGTCGGTGACCGGCTGGCCGTCATCGAGGGGCTGTCGGCGGTGCCCGACACGCTTCCCGACGAGCTGGTCGCGGAGTTCGACGCGGATCTCGCGATGCGCTGAGCACCCTCCGCATCGACGACGCCCCCGGCATCCCGCCGGGGGCGTCGTCGTCTCCGTTCCTCCGTCCCGCGCCCCGTCTCCGTCTCCCGAATCAAGGAGAGGATGAGGCGGATGAGGCTGGTGCGCCTCATCCGCCTCATCCGCAACACGCCTTCCTTGATTCGGGAGCTCGAGTCCTTGATTCGGGAGCGGGTGTTCTGGGGGAGAGCACGGATACGCCGGGGGCCGCGGGGGAGCACACTGGGCGCATGTCGCGCATCCTCCTGGTCGTCATGCCGTTCGCCGGTCACGTCGCGCCGATGCGCGCGATCGCGAGCGAGCTCGTCCGTCGCGGGCACGAGGTGCGCGCCTACACCGGCTCCGCCTACGCGGAGGCGTTCGAGAGCGTCGGTGCGCGGCACGTGCCGTGGCGCGAGGCGCCGGACTTCGACGAGCACCGCCTCGCCGACGTGTTCCCCGACCTCGGCACGCGCCACGGCATCCGCCAGGTGATCACGAACATGGAGCAGGTCTTCATCGGCACGGCCGCGCGGCAGCTGGCGGATCTCGAGGCGGAGTGGCGGTCCGAGCCGTGGGACCTCATGGTCAGCGAGACCACGAGCGTGTCGGCCCCGCTCGCCGCCGAGCGGTTCCCTGCCGCGTGGGCCACCGTGGCGATCGTGCCGCTCATGCTGCCGGGAGGGCACCGTCCGCCTCCGGGTCTCGGGCTCGTGCCCGCCCACGGCATCGGGGGGCGGATGCGCGACCGCGCGCTGTGGGCGGCGATGGGCATCGCGATCGGCCGGCTCGAGCGCGCCTATGCGCGCGAGCGTGCGCTGGCCGGGCTGGGACCGGCATCGCGCCCCTACGCCGAGGCGAGCCACTCCGACACCCTGACGCTCGCGACCGGCGGCGCACTGCTCGACTTCGCGCCGCTTCCGCGACCGGCGTGGGTGCGATACGTCGGCCGCATCGCCGGCGCGCCGGCGCCCGACCGTCCTCTTCCCGAGTGGTGGGACGAGGTCACCGGCTCCGACCGGCCCGTGGTGCTGGTCACGCAGGGAACCTTCAACACCGATCCCGAGGAGCTGCTCGTGCCGGCCCTCGAAGCGCTCGCCGAGCGCGAGGTGCTCGTCGTCGCGACGCTCGGCCGCGAGGGCGCCGCCTGGGATCGTCCGATCCCGGCGAACGCCCGGATCGCCGGGTTCGTGCCCTTCGAGCAGCTCATGCCGCATCTCGACGCCGTCGTCACGAACGGCGGATGGGGCGGCACCCTCGCGGCGCTCGCGGCGGGGGTGCCGCTCGTGATCGCGGGAGGCGACCTCGACAAGCCCGAGATCGCGACCCGTGTGCAGTGGGTGGGGGCGGGCGTCGACCTCCGCACCGGCCGCCCGACGGCCGCCGCGGTCGGGCGCGCCGTGGATCGCGTGCTCGCCGACCCGGCGTTCCGCGCCGCGGCGGCACGCGTCGGCGAGGAGCTGGCCGAGCTCGGCGGTGTGACGGAGATCGCGGATGCGCTCGAGGCGCGCGCAGCGGCGGGGGAGGCATCCCCTCTACCCTGAGACGGTGAGGTCGACCGAGTTCCAGCGCGCCGTGACCGCGGAGTTCGGCGCCTTCGGGGCCGTGCTCGTGCGCGACACGGTGCTCGTCGAGGTGGGCAACCGCACGGCCGCGGAGGCGCTCGCGGCCGGGGTGCCGGCACGCGAGGTGTGGGTGGCGCTGTGCCGCTCGCAGGACGTGCCGCGCGAGCGCTGGCACGGTGCGGGGCTCGCCGAGCCGCCTCGGCGCTGAGGCCTTCCGGGCGCGACACGCCGCGTGCCTCTCGAACATCATTTCGATTCTCTGTAGTCTCCTGCACAGGATCCGTCGAAGAGGCGTTGTCGACATCTCGCCCGTCGGTCCCACCGGATGTCGGTGGACGGGCGTAGCGTCGGCCTCGTCTTCGAGAGGGAGACACCAGCCCTGTCGTGAGGGCGCCGACCTTGCTTCACCGGTCGACGAGGGAACGGCAGCCGATGGGCGCATGGAACACGACACAGAAGGAGACCGGGCACATGCCTACACCTGCAGACCGCGAGAAGGCCCTCGAGACCGCCCTCGCACAGATCGACCGCCAGTTCGGCAAGGGAACCGTCATGCGGCTCGGCAGCGACGAGCGCGCGCCCGTCGCCGTCATCCCCACGGGTTCCATCGCACTCGACGTCGCCCTCGGCATCGGCGGGCTCCCGCGCGGGCGCATCGTCGAGATCTACGGTCCGGAGTCCTCGGGTAAGACCACCCTGACCCTCCACGCGATCGCCAACGCGCAGCGCGCCGGCGGCATCGCCGCCTTCATCGACGCGGAGCACGCGCTCGACCCCGACTACGCCAAGAAGCTCGGCGTCGACATCGACTCCCTCCTCGTGTCGCAGCCCGACACGGGGGAGCAGGCCCTCGAGATCGCCGACATGCTCGTGCGCTCGGGCTCGATCGACCTCATCGTGGTCGACTCGGTCGCCGCGCTCGTGCCCAAGGCCGAGATCGAGGGCGAGATGGGCGACAGCCACGTCGGGCTCCAGGCCCGCCTCATGTCGCAGGCGCTCCGCAAGCTCACCGGTGGCCTCAACCAGACGCAGACCACGATGATCTTCATCAACCAGCTGCGCGAGAAGATCGGCGTCTTCTTCGGCAGCCCCGAGACCACCGCGGGCGGTAAGGCCCTCAAGTTCTACGCCTCGGTGCGACTCGACATCCGCCGTATCGAGACCTTGAAGGACGGCGCCGAGGCGGTCGGCAACCGCACGCGCGTCAAGGTCGTCAAGAACAAGATGGCGCCGCCCTTCAAGCAGGCGGAGTTCGACATCCTCTACGGCGTGGGCATCTCGCGCGAGGGCAGCCTCATCGACTACGGCGTGGAGCACGAGATCGTGCGCAAGTCGGGCGCCTGGTACACCTACGACGGCGACCAGCTCGGTCAGGGCAAGGAGAACGCCCGTGGCTTCCTGCTCGAGAACCCCGACATCGCCGACGAGATCGAGCGCAAGATCCTCGTGAAGCTCGGGATCGGGGCGGCGGGCAAGGCCGCGCAGGCCGAGGCGTCGAACGTCGAGTCCCTGGAAGACAAGCTCGCGGCCCGCAAGGCCTCGGGCGAGTAAGAGCCGGGGAGCCCGACATGAACGAGACCGACGGCCGCCTCGCGCCCGTCAGCTACCTGTTCGGCGCCCGGCCGTCGGTCTCGGCTGTGCCGGAGGCGGGCCTCGCGTCCGCGGAGGGTGACGGTGCCGAGCCGGCCTGGAACGACGCGTGGGGCGATGACGTGAGCGACGCCGTATCCGCGCCGCGCAGCGCCGACGACCCCGAGGGTGTCGACCCGGAGCGCATCTCGATGAAGGCACTGGGCCGCCGTGCCGTGTCGCGCCGCGAGCTCGAGCGGATGCTGCGGGACGCGGGCGTCGACGAGGCGGGGATCGCGCGAGAGTGCGATCGCCTCGCGCGGGTCGGGCTGCTCGACGACGCGGCGCTCGCGCAGACGCTCGTCGCCACCCTGCAGGAGCGCAAGGGCCTCGGGCGCACCGCGATCGCCGCCGAGCTCGCGCGTCGCATGCTCGCGCCCGCCGCGATCGAATACGCCCTCGACCTGGTCGACACGGGCGACGAGCTCGCGCGGGCACGAGAGCTCGCCCGCAAGCGCGCGGGGCAGCTCTCGGGCCTCGATCGCGACGCCGCGGTGCGCCGGCTGAGCGGGTACCTCGCCCGTCGCGGCTACTCGGGCAGCACGGTGCGCGCGGCGGTCGACGACGCCCTTCCGCTGCGGCCCACGGCATCCGTCCGCTTCCGCTGAGCGGCAGGTCGCCGAGCCGCCGACGTAGACTGTCCGCACCATGACGCTGCTCGACGCCGCCCCGGAGAACCGGCAGACCGCCCCGCGCACCTACGAGGTGCGCACCTTCGGCTGCCAGATGAACGTGCACGACTCGGAGCGCCTGTCGGGCTCCCTCGAGGCGGCGGGCTATGTGCGGGCGACGGACGGCGAGGCCGACATCGTCGTGATCAACACCTGTGCGGTGCGCGAGAACGCCGACAACAAGCTCTACGGAACCCTCGGTCACCTCGCGAGCGCCAAGCGCGAGCATGACGGCATGCAGATCGCCGTCGGCGGCTGCCTCGCGCAGAAGGACAAGAGCGTCATCCTCGAGAAGGCGCCCTGGGTCGACGTCGTGTTCGGCACCCACAACATGGGCTCGCTCCCGGCGCTCCTCGAGCGTGCTCGCCACAACGGCGAGGCGCAGCTCGAGATCCTCGAATCGCTCGAGGTGTTCCCCTCGACCCTGCCGACCCGTCGCGAGAACACCTACTCCGGATGGGTGTCGATCTCGGTCGGCTGCAACAACACCTGCACCTTCTGCATCGTGCCGTCGCTGCGCGGCAAGGAGAAGGACCGCCGCCCGGGCGACATCCTCGCCGAGATCGAGGCGCTCGTCGCCGACGGCGCGATCGAGGTCACCCTGCTCGGCCAGAACGTCAACTCCTACGGGGTCGAGTTCGGCGACCGCCAGGCGTTCAGCAAGCTGCTGCGCGCGGCGGGTGAGATCGAGGGGCTCGAGCGCATCCGCTTCACGAGCCCGCACCCCGCCGCCTTCACCGACGACGTCATCGACGCCATGGCCGAGACGCCGAACGTGATGCCGCAGCTCCACATGCCGCTGCAGTCGGGTTCCGACCGCATCCTGCGCGCGATGCGTCGCTCGTACCGCTCGGAGCGCTTCCTCGGGATCCTCGACCGGGTGCGGGAGCGCATCCCGCACGCCGCCATCTCGACCGACATCATCGTCGGCTTCCCGGGAGAGACGGAGGAGGACTTCGCCGACACGCTCCGCGTGGTCGAGCAGGCGCGCTTCGCCTCGGCCTTCACCTTCCAGTACTCCATCCGCCCCGGCACACCCGCGGCGACGATGCCCGAGCAGCTGCCCAAGGCGGTCGTGCAGGAGCGCTACGAGCGTCTCATCCAGCTGCAGGAGCGGATCTCGGGCGAGGAGGCGCAGAAGCTCGTCGGCACCCCGATCGAGGTGCTCGTCGCCACCGGCGAGGGGCGTCGCGACGAGGAGACCCGCCGGCTCTCGGGTCGCGCCGAGGACAACCGCCTCGTGCACTTCGACGTTCCCGAGGGCGGCGCCGTGCCCCGCCCCGGCGATGTGGTGAGCGTCACCGTCACGCGCGCGACGCCGCACTACCTCATCGCCGCCCCGGCGCACGGGGAGCTGCCGATCCGCCGCACGCGCGCGGGCGACGCCTGGGACCGCGCCGAGGCGGAGTCGTGCGCCGTCCCCGCGCCGTCCGGCTCGGGCGTCCGCGCCGTCAACCTCGGTCTGCCGGGGCTGCGCCCGGCATGACCGCGCCCCCGCATCCGGCGCTCGTCGCGGTCGTCGGCGCCACCGGCACCGGCAAGTCCGAGTTCGCGCTCCGGCTCGCCGAGCAGCTCGCCGCGGCCGGCGGCTCCGCCGAGATCGTCAACGCGGATGCGATGCAGCTCTATCGCGGCATGGACATCGGCACCGCGAAGCTCGCGCCGCCCGAGCGCCGAGGCGTCCCGCACCACCTCCTCGACGTGCTCGACCCGAGCGAGGAGGCCGCGGTCGCCGAGTACCAGCCGCGTGCGCGGGAGGCGGTCCTCGACATCCAGGCCCGCGGCGCGACCGCCATCCTGGTCGGCGGGTCGGGCCTCTACGTCTCGAGCGTGGTCTTCGACTTCCGCTTCCCGCCGCGCGATCCCGGCGTCCGGGAAGCTCTCGAGCGCGAGCTCGAAGCCCACGGCCCGGGCGTGCTGTTCGAGCGGCTGCGTGCCGCCGACCCCATGACCGCCGCGCGGGTCGACCCGCAGAACGGGAGGCGCGTGGTGCGCGCGCTCGAGGTGCTCGCGCAGGGCGAGCAGACGCACGGTGCGCGTCTGCCGGAGGCGCCCGTGCTCTGGCAGCCGCAGACCCGCATCGTGGGGCTGCGGCTCGACCGCGCCGAGCTCGTGGCGCGGCTCGATGCGCGGGTGGAGCGGATGTGGGGGCAGGGTCTCGTGGCCGAGGTCGCCGGGCTCCGGGCGGCGGGCGTCGAGCTCGGCACGACAGCCCGGCGGGCGATCGGCTACGCCCAGGCGCTCGCCCAGCTCGACGGAGTCCTCGACGAGCGGGCGGCGATCGCCGAGACCCAGGGGCTCACCCGCCGCTACGCGCGCCGCCAGGTCTCGTGGTTCCGCCGCTATCCCGGCGTCGAGTGGCTGGCTTCCGACTCCGTCTGACGAGGGGAGGGGCCGTCGCTAGGCTTTCCGGGTGAGCATCGACATCGCCTTCACCAAGGGCCACGGCACCGGCAACGACTTCGTGCTGTTCGCTGACCCGGACGGCGCGGTCGAGCTCGACGCCGCGCAGCTCGCGGCGCTCGCCGACCGGCACGTCGGGGTCGGCGGCGACGGCGTCATCCGTGCCGTCCGCTCGGCGCGGCTTCCGGAGGGCGAGGCCGCCCTCGCCGAGGATGCCGGCGCCGAATGGTTCATGGACTACCACAACGCCGACGGCAGCCCGGCCGAGATGTGCGGCAACGGCATCCGCGTCTACGGCGCCTACCTGATCGACCAGGGCCTGCTCGAGCTGGCGGTCGGCGAGACCGTCGCCATCGGCACCCGCGGGGGAGTGCGGCAGCTCACCCGCACCGAGGACGGCTTCGAGGTGGATCTCGGTCCGTTCACGATCGCCGGGGAGGCGATGGTGTCGGCCCGACGCCTGGACGTGGACCGGCCCGGTCTCGCGGTCGGCGTCGGCAACCCGCACGTCGTCGTGGCGCTCGCCGACGACGCGGAGCTCGAGGCGCTCGACCTCGGCGAGGCGCCCGTCATCGCGCCCGCGCCGCCCGCCGGCGCGAACGTCGAGTTCGTGGTGCCCGGGTCGATCTCGGGCGGCCTCGGCCGCATCCGGATGCGCGTGCACGAGCGCGGCAGCGGCGAGACGCTCTCCTGCGGCACGGGCGCGGCCGCGGCGGCGCTCGCCACCCGCTCCTGGGCGGGCGAGGGCGCGCCCGACGTCTGGCGCGTGCGCGTGCCCGGCGGGGAGGTCGGGGTGCGCGTCGCCGACGCCGCCGACGGTCCGCACGTGTTCCTCAGCGGCCCCGCGGCGCTCGTCTTCGACGGCAACGTCTCGCTCTGAGATGCGCGCGATCCCGTCGGGCCTCGATGCCGCGATCGTCGCGGCGATCGACGCGCGACTGGCGGGCGTCGAGGCCGAGCACGGGGTCGACATCCGCTGGGCGATCGAGAGCGGCAGCCGTGCCTGGGGATTCCCCTCGCCCGACAGCGACTACGACTGCCGCTTCGTCTTCGTGCGTCCGCGCGAGCGGTACCTGACGCTGTGGCCGGCACGTGATGTGATCGAGACGCCGCTCGACAGGGTCTTCGACGTCAACGGCTGGGACCTCGCCAAGACGGTCCGACTCGTCGCGAGGGGCAACGCGACCGCGATCGAATGGCTGCGCTCGCCGATCGTCTACTCCGGCGACGAGGGCTTCCGGGACCGGCTGCTCGCCTTCGCGGGCGAGGTCGCCGAGCGCGCCGCGATCGGGCGCCACTACCTGCACGTCGCCCGGCAGCAGAAGGCGGGCGCACCGTCCCTCAAGCGGTTCTTCTACGTGCTGCGCCCCGCGGCAGCGCTGCGCTGGCTGCACGAGCATCCGGAGTCGGCGCTGCCGCCCATGGACCTGCCGACCCTCGTCGCCGAGAGCGCGGTCGGGGCGGGCATCCGCGACGCCGTCGGCGAGCTGGTCGCGCTCAAGGCGGTGACGCGCGAGCTGGGCGACGGCGAGCCGCCCGCGGCGCTCCGTCGCTTCGTCGAGGCCGAGCTCGAGCGCGCGCAGGCCTTCGAGGAGGCTCCGCCGTCGCGAGACGCCGCCGAGGTGCGGGCCTGCGCCGACGCGTTCTTCCGCGGCGAGCTCGGCTGAGCCGACGCGCTACCGGATGACCTCGATCGCCTCGGTCATCCCCGTGCCCGAGCGGTGCCGCACGCGCAGCACGCGGTAGCCCTTGCTCGTGGTGGCGCGGAGGACCGCGAAGTCGGCGGGCAGCTCGGCCTGCAGCCAGCGCTGCAGCGAGTCGGAGCCGAGGTTGCGCGCCACCACGAGCCAGGCGTCGGAGCCCGTGTCGAGGCGCGGCAGCCAGTGCGCGAGCATCGCGTGCAGCTCGTTCTTGCCGACCCGGATGGGCGGATTCGACCAGATCGTTCGGAAGCGCACGTCGGCGGGAACATCCTCGGGCCGGCACGCGTTGACGTTGGGGAGGCCGAGCGCCTCCGCGTTGCGGCGCACCAGGTCGAGCGCGCGCTCGTTGACGTCGACGGCCCACACGGTGGCGTGCGGCGACTCGAGCGCGAGCGTGAGCGCGATGGGCCCCCAGCCGCAGCCGAGATCGAGGAAGTCGCCGCCGGGCGGCGGAGCGGGCGTGTGGGCGAGGAGCACCTGGGTCCCCGTGTCGACGCGCTCCGGGCTGAAGATGCCGTTGGCGGTGGTGACCTCGAGGTCGCGGCCGGCGAGCCGCACGGAGATGCTCCTGAGCACCGCATCGCCGGACGGCGACGTCGAGAAGTAGTGCTCGGACGACATGCAGAGAACCTATCGAAAACGAGTGACTAGGGTTAAGCGGATCATGACCGGACACCACGAGGACATCGAGACGACGCGCGGCGAGGATGCCGGCGCCGCGATCGAGCGCATCCTCCAGACGGAGGAGGCGCGCGCCGGCGTGCGCGTCTTCGGCGGCCGCGCCGCGGCCCTGCAGGACGAGACGACGGCCGACGGCGGCGACCGGGACGGCGAGCAGCTCGACCGCGAGGAGCGCGCGGCGCTCCGCCGGGTCGGCGGCCTGTCGACGGAGCTCGAGGACGTCACCGAGGTCGAGTACCGGCAGGTCCGTCTCGAGAACGTCGTGCTCGTGGGCGTCTACACGCCGTCCGAGTCGCTGGAGGACGCCGAGAACTCGCTGCGCGAGCTCGCGGCGCTCGCCGAGACCGCGGGCGCCGTGGTGCTCGACGGCGTTCTGCAGCGGCGCCCGCATCCGGACCCCGCCACCTACCTCGGGCGCGGCAAGGTGGCCGACCTCGCCGACATCGTGCAGGCGCTCGGCGCGGACACCGTGGTCGCCGACGCCGAGCTGGCCCCGAGCCAGCGGCGCGCCCTGGAGGACGCCGTCAAGGTCAAGGTCATCGACCGCACGGCCGTCATCCTCGACATCTTCAGCCAGCACGCGAAGTCCCGCGAGGGCAAGGCCCAGGTCGAGCTCGCGCAGCTCGAGTACCTGCTGCCGAGGCTCCGCGGATGGGGTGAGTCGATGTCGCGCCAGGCCGGCGGCCAGGCGGCCGGCGGTCAGGGCATGGGCTCGCGCGGACCCGGTGAGACGAAGATCGAGCTCGACCGGCGCCGCATCCATTCCCGCATGGCGAAGCTCCGCAAGCAGATCCGCGGCTTCGCGCCCGCCCGCGAGGCGAAGCGCGCCAACCGCGACCGCTTCCAGGTGCCGGCCGTCGCGATCGCCGGCTACACGAACGCCGGCAAGTCGAGCCTGCTCAACCGCATCACGCGCGCGGGCGTGCTCGTCGAGAACACCCTCTTCGCGACGCTCGACCCGACGGTGCGCCGCAGCCGCACGCCCGAGGGGCGCGTGTTCACGATCGCCGACACGGTCGGCTTCGTGCGCAACCTCCCGCACCAGCTCGTCGAGGCGTTCCGCTCGACGCTCGAGGAGGTCGCCGGCTCCGACCTCGTGGTGCACGTCGTCGACGGCTCGCACCCCGACCCGGCGTCGCAGATCGCGACCGTGCGCGACGTGCTGGGCGAGGCGGGCGCGCGCGAGGTGCCCGAGCTCATCGTCTTCTCGAAGGCCGACCTGATCGATCCGGAGCGCCGCGTGCTGCTGCGCGGCCTCGAGCCCGACTCGGTGTTCGTCTCCGCGCGCACGGGCGAGGGCGTCGACGAGCTCATGGACGAGATCGCGCGGCGGCTGCCGGTGCCCGACGTCGAGCTCGACATCGTCATCCCGTACGATCGCGGCGACCTCGTCTCGCTCGCCCACGACCGCGGCCACGTGCTCGAGACGAGCTACGAGGAGGGCGGCACGCGGATGCGCGTGCAGGCGAGCGAGGCAGTCGCCCACCAGCTCGAGTCCGCCGTCGCTGCCCCCGCCGGTTGAGCAGCCGCGCCTCCCGCACCCCGTTGGTTGAGTAGCCCGCCCCAGCGGGCGTGTCGAAACCAGCGCTCTCGTGGCACGCGAGTCGGTTTCGACACGCGCCCTTGCGGGCGCTACTCAACCAGCGGCAGGTGCGGCGCTATTCAACCAGCGGCGGGCAGCTGCGCCACCACGTCGATCTCGACGAGGATGCCGGCGAGCGTCGAGCCGACCGTGGTGCGCACCGGGTAGGGCGCCGTGAAGAACTCGGCGTAGGCCGTGTTGTACTCGGCGAAGTCGCGGTCGAGGTGCTGCAGGTGCACGGTCGTCTTGATGACGTCGTCGAGGGTGGCGCCCGCCTCCGCGAGCACCGCCTGGATGTTGCGCAGCACCTGCCGGGTCTGCTCGCCGACCGTCGAGGCGATCGCGTTGCCGTTCGCGGGGTCCTGCGGGCCGAATCCCGCGGTGAAGAGGAACCCGCCCGCGACGACGCCGTGGCTGTAGGGCCCGGCGGGGGTGGGGGCGGACGCGGCGGTGACGGCGGTGCGGGGCATGGATCTCCTTCGGGCGGCGTTGACGCGGCCGACGGCCGCGGGGTAGCCCTAGACTCGCACACGACCCAGGCCCGTCGTCTCGCGACGACCCGAGACCGCAGGGAGCCGGATGCCCGCCCTCGTGCTCCGCGGTGCGGAGGTGATCGACGGCACGGGCGCCGCGCGCATCCGTGCCGACGTGGTGATCGCCGACGGGCGTATCGCGGCGCTCGTCGAGCCGGGCGCCGCATCCGGGGTGCTGGGCGCGCACGACGTCGACGTGACGGGACTCGTCGTCGCCCCCGGCTTCATCGATCTGCACTCCCACTCCGATCTCGCGGTGCTCGCCGACCCCGACCACTCCGCGAAGCTCGCGCAGGGTGTGACGCTCGAGGTGGTGGGCCAGGACGGCCTCGGCTACGCCCCGGTGACCGACGAGACGATGGCCGCGATGCGCGCCCAGCTGGCGGGCTGGAACGGCGAGCCGCCCCTCGACTACGCGTGGCGGAGCATCCGCGACTATCTCGACCGCGTCGACGCGGGTGCCCCGCTGGGCGTCGCCGCCCTCGTGCCGCACGGCACCGTGCGGAGGAGCGTGCTCGGCACCGCCCCGCGCCCCGCGACTCCCGCGGAGCGCGCCCGGATGCGCGAGATCGTCGCGCAGGGGCTCCGCGACGGCGCCATGGGCGTCTCGGCCGGGCTCAGCTACGTGCCCGGCATGTTCGCCTCCGACGAGGAGATCGCGGATGTCATCGCGCCGCTCGCGGAGCTCGGCGGCTACTACTGCCCCCACCACCGCAACTACGGCAGCCGCGTCGTGGAGTCCTACCGCGATTGCCTCGAGCTCGCCGCGCGCGCCGGGGTGCCGCTGCACCTCGCGCACTGCCACGTGAACTTCCCGCAGAACAGGGGGCGTGCGGGCGAGGTGCTCGCGCTCGTCGACGCCGCGCGCGCCGAGGGTCGCGATGTGACGCTCGACGCCTACCCCTACACGGCGAGCGCCACCTACCTCGCCTCGGTGCTGCCGAGCCGCAGCACGACGGGCGGGCCGGAGGAACTGCGCCGGGCGCTCGCCGACCCGGCGGGGCGCGCCGGCCTCCTGCACGAGCTGGAGGTCGTGGGCAGCGACGGCCAGCACGGCGTGCCGATCGACTGGGGCACGACGGTCGTCTCCTCGGTGGCGCGCCCGGCCAACGCCTGGGCGGTCGGCTCGTCGATCGCCAAGCTCGCCGCCGCTCGGGACACGGAGCCGGGCGAGCTGTTCTGCGAGCTGCTGCTCGCCGACGATCTCGGCACCGGATGCCTCATGCACGTCGGCAACGAGGAGAACGTGCGCGAGATCATGCGGCACCCGGCGCACACCGTCGGCACCGACGGCATCCTGGTGGGCGCGAAGCCGCATCCGCGGGGCTGGGGAAGCTTCCCGCGGTTCCTCGGCCACTACGTGCGCGAGCTCGGCGTGCTGGGGCTCGAGGAGGCGGTGGCGCACGTGACGGGGGCGCCGGCACGCCGGCTCGGGCTCGCCGACCGGGGCGTCGTGCGGCCGGGCGCCTGGGCGGATCTCGTGGTGTTCGAGGAGGCGACGATCGGCTCGCCCGCCGACTACGAGCATCCGACGCTGCCGCCGACCGGCATCCCGCACGTGCTCGTGAACGGCGAGTTCGCGGTGCGCGACGGCTCGCGCACGTCGGCGCTCGCGGGGCGCGCGGTGCGTCGTCCCGGATCCGAGGAGGACTGATGCAGGACACCGTGGCACCGCACGACAAGGCGCTCTGGCCCGTGGGCGGCGCGCGCACGGCCGAGGAGTACGTGCGGGAGGGGCACGCGCTCTTCGACGGATCGATCAGCTGGCCCGCCATGGTGCTGCGACAGGATGCGCTCGAGACGAACCTCGCCTCGCTCGCGGCGTTCTGCGCGCGGCACGGGCTCGACTTCGCGCCGCACGGCAAGACGAGCATGGCGCCCGCGCTGTTCGCGCGCCAGCTCGCGGCGGGCGCCTGGGGCATCACGGTCGCGACCGCGCAGCAGGCGCACGTGGCGCGGGCCGCGGGGGTGCGGCGCGTGCTGCTCGCGCACGAGCTGCTGGATGCGACGGCGCTCGCCTGGGCGGCGGGCGAGCTCGCGGGTGACCCGGGGTTCTGGTTCGCGTGCCTCGTCGACTCGCCGGAGGGCGTGGAGGCGGCCGCGCGCGCCGGACGCGACGCGGGGCTCGCGGGCGGGCTGCCCGTGCTCCTCGACATCGGCTACCCCGGCGGTCGCACCGGCGTGCGCGACGCCGCTCGGGCTCGCTCGCTCGCCGAGCTCGTCGCGGGAACCGTCGGCGTCGCGCTCGCGGGCGTCTCCGGGTACGAGGGCGGTCTCACGGAGCCGGATGCCGTGCGCGCCTACCTGCGCGGCGTGCGCGCGATCGCCGAGCAGCTCCGCGGCGCCGGCCTGCTCGCCGAGGGCGCGATCGTCACGGCGGGCGGCAGCGCGTGGTTCGACCTCGTGGCGGAGGCGTTCGACGCGGGCTGGGCGGCATCCGTGGGCGTCCGTGCCGTGCTGCGCAGCGGCGCCTATCTGAGCCACGACGACGGCATCTACCGCGAGCGCACGCCTTTCGTCCGCATCCCCGAGGAGGGGCGCCTCGACGCGGCGCTCGAGCTGTGGGCGCAGGTGGTGTCGGCACCCGAGCCGGGGCTCGCCCTCGCCGGCTTCGGTCGTCGCGACGCACCGGCGGACTCCGGGATGCCGGTGCCGCTGCGCCTGCGCCCCGCGGCGAGCCCGGGCCAGGAGCGCGACATCCGGGGACTCGTCGAGGTGGCGAGGCTCGACGACCAGCACGCCTACCTGCACCCGGAGCCCAGTCTCGAGCTGCGCCCCGGCGACCTCGTGTGCCTCGGCATCTCGCACCCGTGCACGGCCTTCGACAAGTGGCGCGCGATCCCGCTCGTCGACGCCGAATATCGCATCGTCGACGTCGTGCGCACGTACTTCTAGCGGCCCCGTGCACGACTCAGCTGTATCCGCGGCGCTGTGCTTCGAGCACAGCATGCGTGCGGGAGATCACGTTCAACTTCCGGTAGATGCTGTTGGTGTGGCGCTTGACCGTGCCCTCAGCAATGTCGAGCAGTATCCCGATCGCTTTGTTCGTCTTGCCGGCGGCGAGGTGAAGGAGCACTTCGTGCTCCTTCACACTCAACTCCGCCTCGCGAGTTGAGCCGATTTTCGAGGGCAGAGAAGCGAGTTCCTTCGGCGACATGACGTTGCGCACCGCGTCGACCAGCTCGCTGGCGCTTGTCCGTAGATCGATGACGGCACGGAAACCCCGCGTCGTGAGCGTTCCGGTGAGTCGTGGATTCGCGATCCGGCACAGCCCCAGAACACCGGCATCCGGCGCTGTCTCACGCGCCCGGGTGAGCAGCTCGGTGAGGGTCGATCCGGGGAGCTCCAGATCCACGATGATGGCATCGAGGTCGGTATCCACGGCATCACGAGGTGTTCGAGTGTCGTCGATGACGCAGACCTCGTCGAACTCCCGTGCGCCATCGAGCACCGATCGGATGCCCGCCCTCACGATGTCGTTTGCAACCAGCAGCCCCACTCGACCACCGATGTCCGATCTGCCGCTCTCTGCGCCCATATATGAGTAGTTGCGGATACGAGCGAAATGTAACAGCAGGTGGAGAATCGCTCGTGGAGTGGGGGTTCGGGCTGCTCACTCGCGGCTGAACGTCGCGATGGGGAGCGTTGCCGAGCGTATCGCCGGCACGGCTCCCGCGAGTAGAGAGGCGCCGAGTCCGACCGCGAAGCCCACGACCGCGTACTCGAGAGGGTACGGCGGCAGGGCGACGCCGAACGGCGCGTTGAACGCGTTCCCTATCGTGGAGTACAGGAGCATCGAGCTCGGGATCGCGAGGAGCCCCGCAAGCACCCCCATGATTCCCGATTCGACGAGCATGATCAGCAGGATGTCGGAGCTGCCGGCGCCCAATGCGCGACGGACCGACAGCTCTGCGGCGCGTTCTCTCACCGTGCTGAGGCCGAGGTTGCCGATCGCGATGATTGCCGTGAGCAGCCCGAGGTACCCGACGATCGCGAAGCTGGAGCGTGTTGCTCTGAGGGAGTCCGCGAAATCGCTGAGGGTGTCGGTTCGGCGCACCGCCCAGGCGGCGGGGACGTCCGTCATGGCGCTGAGCTCGTTCAGTCGTGCGCGGGTGGCTTCCGGCGTGAGACCCGGCGCGGAAACCGTGAGCGACTCGTGGAAGGAGGCTCCTCGGATGGCGACCCAGTCTCGTGCGCTGGCGATGCTGATGTACATCCGCGGAGTCGTCGTTCCGTCGTCGACCGTCCCTACGACGGCGACAGGCAGCGGTGTATGGTCGGCACCGGAGAGCAGCGCGTGTTCGCCCAGCCCTGTTCCGTGCAGCACCAATGCCCGATTTACCACGGCGAACGGCACCAGGCGGGGTTGGTCGTCGATCCAGCTGCCACTGGTGAGAACCATTGGACGGATCTCACGGAGGCCTGCTTCGATGAAGGAGACCTCTGCAGAGGTCGGCTCGCCATCGATGAGAGCAGTGAGGCCGTCAGCGGTCCCGCCTCGCGAGACGCGGATGCTCGGGTCCTGTTGCTGGAGGTCGTTCGCAACCGCGGTCAGGAGGTCGGGGACGAATCGTCCCTTGGCTTCCACTGTGACCTCGAACGTAGCCACCGGGCCCCCCGCCATCAGCGCCTTTTGCTGGATGGAGTCGGCAACCGTCGACGCGGCGGCCGCCATAGTCACCACCCCGACGACGCCGATGCCCAGGCTGACGATCGCGAGCGCGCTTCTGAGCGGGTGACTGCGCACGCCCTGGAAGGCGATCACGAGAATTGAGAGCTTCATATCGACGGCGCTGCAATGGTTATGGGTGCGATCTCGCCGTTGCGCAGTTCGAGCGTGCGGTCGAAACCTCGGGCGAGCACCGGGTCATGGGTGACAGTGATCAGCGCCGCACCGTGCTCGCGCACATGCGTCATCAGCAACTCGATGACGAGGGCGCCTGTGGTTTGGTCGAGCGATCCTGTCGGCTCGTCGGCAAGGATCAGCTTCGGTTCTTTGGCGATCGCGCGCGCGACTGCCACCCGCTGTTGCTCGCCTCCGGAGAGCTGCCCCGGGCGACGATGAACGTGGGCGGCGAGGCCGACGGTCGCGAGCGCATCGCGGGCCTGTCGGCGTGCGAGACGCATAGACCGGTCGTCGAGGAAGCGGAACGACGCCACCACGTTCTCGAGTACCGAGAGGTGGGGCAAGAGGAAGAACTTCTGGAAGACGAATCCGATGTCACGCCCGCGGATGCGGTCGCGTTCCGATCGACCTGCTGACGCGATCGATCGCCCCATCAGTCGATAGTCACCACGGTCGAAGTGGTCGAGAAGACCGAGGCAGCTGAGCAGAGTCGTCTTGCCCGAGCCCGAACGCCCCACCAGCGCGACGGAGGTACCCGTATCGATCGTAAGGTCGATGCTCCGAAGAATGGGATGCCCATCCGGCTGTCGCTTCCCTACCCCTGCGGCCTCGATCACCGGCACGCTACGTGTGTCGTCACCCATCGAGAAGGCCCGGCCCGGGAACACGAACGACATCGCCGGCGGTCAGTCCGGAGACGATCTCTATTCGGGAGCCATCGCTTGCCCCGAGCTCGACGGGGGTGACGACGAATCCGTCGGCGGTCTTCTTGAGCACTTCGCCGCGGTCTTGGCCCCCGGAGACCGCCGAGAGCGGGAGCGTGACCACCGCTTCGACGCTCGCGAACCGGACTGCCAGCACTCCCGAGAGGCCTGCGATCGCCCTCACATCTGCGGGGATGGCGCATGCGATGAACGCCGAACCGGATTCGAGCGAGGGGACCGGGTCCAGCAGCCTGCAATCGAATGGGCCGCTGGCACCTGTCAGCTCCGCGCGCGCCGATACCGGATGCTCGAGAAACCGTAGCTCGTCGGCGGGTGCGACGGCCGCTCGAAGAACGAGGCCGCCGAACGAGATGCTTGCGATCGGCTGGCCCCGTGCCACCGTCGCGCCGTCGTCGAGGAACGGGGTGAGATCCTGATACCGCTCGTCGAAGCTGATGGTGATGAGGTCGCCGTCTTCGGGCTGGATTGCAAGCTGCTTCGCCTCGGTCGTGAGCCGACCGTCGGCCCACGCGGTGACTTGGAACACGGTGGGCGACATGACCACAGCGTCGAAGGTCACCACGGGGACAATGTCGCCGATCGCCGCCTCCACGGTGGGCTCTTCGGCAGGGGGTGTGGTCGGTGCGTCGTTCTCGGCGGGCGTCAGCGGCGAGCATGCCACCAGCAAGACGGCCATGAGGATCGGCATGGCCAGAATCGCACGCGCCGACGACGATCGGCTCACGGGGCTGTGATCCCGAACCCGGCGCATCCCACAAGGTCGTTGCGAACACCTGTCGGGTCGCCGAGCTTCGCCGTGGCGACGACGTTCTGGTACCACGCGTTGTCGGGATCCTCGAAATACTTCTGGGCGAAGGACGTCTCCGGGAACTTCTCGATCATCGCGATCGCCGCGGACTGCGCCTCGCCATCTCGCGCATCGAATGCCCGCAGGTAGTCGGCCTCCCAGGCGCACAACCAGTAGAAGTACGCCTGACTCTGCGGAACTCCGGATCCTTCGCCGACCCCCGCGAGCATGTCATCCGGCAATGAGGCCGGAAACTCGTATCCCTCGGGGAGAGCGTAGGGAAAGGCGTCGATCGTCGCCTCGTACTCCTGCTCCATCGCGCTGCCGCCCAGGTAGCCGTCGGGCACCGCCTGCGGGTCGGCGTACCGCGGTTGCGGATCGGAGCAGCCCGTCATGCCGATGGCGCCGATCACCGCGAGCGCACTGCACAGGAGGCGCGAAACCATACGGGGGTGCTGGGGCAAGGTGTCTCGCTTTCGTGTGCGCTGCGGCTCGCCCATCGTAGACACGCGAAGCTCGCGACGGTCAATAGTTGTAGGTCGCGGTCCAGCTCCATGGGAACGGCCCCGTGCTCGACGACGTCGCGGCGTAGTTGATCGCGTATGAGCCGGCCGGGATCGCAGTCGATCCTCCGGGCAATACGAAGTTCTTAGCGTAGGTGTTCACCGGAAAGTAGTAGCCGGTCTGCGTGATCTGGGTGTTGGACGTGTTCCGCAAACCGGCGTTGAGCCAGTTGCATTCGAAGCCAGAACCGCTCGAACACCACGTCGGGTAGTTCACGTTCGACATCGACACTGTGCCTGCGGCGGCGTGGTATCGGAAGGTGGTACCCCAATAGACGATACCGGCCGCGTTCACCGTTCCCGTGACGGATGCGGACGCCGCCTGCGCGGACGCCACAGGAAGCACCACAAGTGCCCCCGCGACGAGGATGCCTCCAAGCACCTTGCTCGTTCGACGACCTCTCATTGTCGGTTCCTTTCGAGTCACCTAACCCAACTTGCTCTCATGGTTCAGGTGTCGAAACGATGCCGCAATACAACTTTGGTGATATCCCGAGGTCGCCGCGGGCGCTGCAGCAGTGCGATCACCGAGCAGGACATGGTGGCTCTTTGCCAAGTGGCCTCAACCCAGCCGATCTGGTACACGACCCAGTGAGCGAGGTGCCGATCTGACTTTTGAACGAATGTAGGGGTTTCACTGCGCGATCAGTGAGAAGTCGAACTCTGTGCGGCGAGCGAGCAGGGCGTAGACATCATCTGTGCAGTGTGCGCCTTCGTAGCCGAGCACGGCCTTCTCTGTGAGGTCTATCTTGGCGGTGAAGCAGGTGAAGGCGGATTCCTGCTTGTAGAGATCTCCGCTGCCCGCCGTGTGGAACCCGCTCACGAAGAACAACACGGTGGCGATGTCTCCCGTTGTGTCGGCGTCGAGCACGTAGGCCATCCACTGTTGGAGGCCTGCGGTGCGGAGCTCCTCCTGAGTCCAGCCGATCAAGGAGCCAGCACCTCCGAGGCCGTACGAGGAGATGATGTAGCTCCGGAGGTCCGTGGCGGGGAGTTGCGGCAACTCCGCCTGCAACCCGTCGCGGGTCTGCTCGAACTTCGCGCGCGCCGCGTCGATAGCGCCGTCCCTCAGACTTGGGTGGGCGCAACCGGTGAGCGCCAGCGTCACGACGAGGCACGCACCCAGCGCGGCCGCACGGCCACGCCGTCGTTTACGGGTAGACACCATTCAGCGCATCCTCAAGGGTCTCAGAGTACAAAGTGGTCCCATAGGAACTCGGGTGAACCGATTGCTGCGACAACGGGGCGACATCGTCTCCGAATATCCCCCGGGGGAGGTCGCCGGGCGTCATGAATGGCCAGAGCGGCAGGATCGCGGTACTCGCCTCGCAAAGGTTGTGACCGGAGAAGAACGGTTGCGGATCCGCGAAAACGACGGTCTGGGTTGAGGTGCTGGCCCGCGCGGCTGCATCGCCCATCGCCTCGGTCAGCTCTTCCGCCACATCGTTGAGCCAGGGCTGGTTCGATGGGTTGATGTTCACGCAGAATGTGCCGTAGTCGAAAAGCTTGGGGTAACCCATCAGGACGATGACCGCGTTCTTTGCCCGTTGCTTGATGAGGTAAAGCAAGTGGTCAAGGCTCTGATCGATCTCACCGTCGGGGTGTTGCAGACGGGTAAGGCTTGCAGCGTATGCGCCTTGAGTATCGCCGCTGAGAGGTATCCAATCGCAGCTCGTAGGCGCTACTACACACGTGGCCACGATGTCTGCGAACCGCATATCGTTCCCGCCGATCGAGAGCGTGACAAGTGTCGTGTTGTCGTCCAGGTACCCGGCATCGAGCTGCGTAGGCATCCCTGCTTGCGTGGCACCGGCGTCACCCCTCCCATCGAGATTGTTGGCGCCATCAGCGGTGAGCGCCGTCTGCTTGGGCAACAGGTTCTTAACCGTCGCACCGGAACACGCCAAGAAGTGGAAATCGAGGGAACCGTTCGGAGATGTCGGGTTGGATCGCGCCGCGATCGTCGAGCTGGAGCCTGGGAGGGTGGTCTTGCCGATCCAGGAGTTTGCGGACTGATGACACGAATTGCGCTTTGCTTCACCGGACGCCACCGAGGCTCCGTCGTGATCCGACCATGGAAGGTACGCCCCGGCGCCCTCACCGGACGAGAAGGAATCCCCAAGCGCGACGACGAAATCTGTCGGCTTGCCTGGCAGCGGCTGGAAACCGACCGCGTCCCATGCCACGTCGTCGAAACCGACGTTGTATGACCCGAGGTTGGAGAGCGAGACGGTGGGAACCCCGTTGATTTGGAACACCCCGATCGGCACCCATTCATTGGCGTAGCGTCGTTGCGGAAGGTAGCGGGTCTGCGACTGACCGGGCGCGTAGGTGATGGTGTAGGCGGCGCTATCGGTCCATGCTGCGTAGTCGGGGAGGTGGATCCACACGCGCGTCCATTGGTTTGTCAGCGATTGTCCCAATGACCAGGTTCCAGTCACCTTCCGCGACAGGTAGGTGGGATCCTGGGTATGAGCGAAGTAGAAGTGTCCGTTGAACCCTCCTCCCTGCTGGTGCAGGTCGACCTTGGCCGGGTAGCTGCCGTTGGCGTCAGCGGATCCGAAGGTGAACTGGAAGGAGCCCGTGCGGGCTTGTTGGATGCATTCGTCCCCGCTCGCGTCTGAGCTTCCATTGCGTGCGTCGACGTGTGATGTGTCGTCGACGACGAGCATCGCCACTGGCGGTGTCGAGCAGTCTGGCAGGAAGCTGGACTCCTTCGTCTTCGGGTGCAGCGCAGAACTGGACATACTGTCGTTCTCGTGTGGGTATGACGCCGAAGAGAAGCGCTCGTTCCCGAAGCCGCACTCGTTGTTGCCGCAGTCCTTCCATGTGGCGTTGCCGTGCCAGAAGCAGTACAGGCTGGTGAAACTGCATGGGCTCGCGCTGCCCTCAGCGCAGGAATTGACTGAAGGCTTGCAGAAGGTTCCTCTCGGGGGTTTCACGGTGTACCGATTCCCATCCGTTGTCCACCACGACAGCGTGTAGGAGGAGACAACACGAGTGGGATAGGTCCGCGTGGTCGAGTCGGTCCATTGCGTTTCGACGAGCGTCAGACCCCACGCGGCGAAACCCATCACTTTTTCCGGGTACGGCCATCTCTGAGGATTTGCTGCGTCGATCGCGTTGTCGTCCTGGAGGAAGCCGAGACGAGATATCGGGTACTCGGGGTTGATGGGGTTGTTGTGCCATCCGAGTCCCCAGGTTCCATCGGATGACAGGCAGGTCGGGCTGGGTGAGCAACCCGTGGTGTTCCCATAGGCCGGGCTGGAGGGTTGCAGCCCAGAGTTGTAGGCCCAGACTGCGGCGAACCAGTTCTCGATGTTGCTCGCGGAGCCGTTGTTGACGGTGATACCGAGGGCCTTCAGTTGGTTCCACTTCTGTCCGAGCATACGAACGGACATGGCGATGTTCGCCGTGTAATCCAGCGCGATCGCGCGCTGCTGGTCGTAGGGGAGCGCGGTGCCTCCGTCGTGGCCGGAGATCCGCATCCCGTCGGTGATCTGGCCGACGCCGTACCCACAGTCGGCTTTGCTGAAGTCGATCCCCCAGATGTTGGTGCTGGAGTTGCCGTAGAAGTTGCCGATCAGCGGGTTCCCGGTGTTGCCGGGCGCGGTGTAGCGGGATGCCTGCCACATGTTGGATTCCTGCATGAGCACCCCGAGCACGAGCTGCGGTGGGATGGTTCCGCCACCCGACAGCGCGACGCGGGGAAACAGCGTCTGAGGCGTGTAGCTCGGCATTCCCAGGCCTCGCCAATTATTCGGACGTGCGTCCGTTAGCTCCCCCTTCACCGCGCGGTCAACCGCCCACTCGACCTGGCGCGGCTTCGGCTGGTACGCCTGGTTCGCCGGGTCGTTGCGCGGCACGGAGCACCAACGCTCGCTCTCCACCGGGTCGTGGGGGTCTCCCAGGGCAGACATATGCGGCTGACGTGCCGAGCGCGCGAACCCGAACGGCCCGCGCACGTTCACGTCTGCGTTTCCGATCGTAGAGACGGGCTCGTAGGCACCCAGATCGAACATCAGCTCGCGGCCGGTTTCCGTGGCGACCGCCTCGATCTTCGCCTGCAGTTCGCTCTCGCTCACGCCATCTTTGGCCGGGGCGATGCCGGCCGGCTTCACCGCGGTGACTACGAGGCGTCCCGTGCTGGAGATCGCCGAGTCCGGGGCGGCAACAGGAACGGCGTGGATCGACGCGTCCGAGGTCGTGACTCTCACACCCGCACCTGCGAGGTAGAAGCCGCCCCCTTCGGCGCTTCGGATCCCGAGCTCAGTGACCGAGCCGGTAGCGATACGAGTCGGCTTCGTCTTCTCGCGCGGCAGCATCGTGTAGGCGGAGGCGGTTGAGCCGTCGGAGGAGACGAATCCGAGCCTCCCCGCGGTGTCGATGGAAACGTCGTACGCGATCCCGTTTGTCGCGGTGAGCAATCTCGGCATAGCTTCGGGACGCATCGCGATGATCCCGTCGGACGCCACCGCGTAGATCGTCCCGTCTCGATCAGACACTGCCGACGTGGCCTGCCCTTCCACGGTTCCGCTGTTGAGCACCTTGCCTGAGGCGGCATCGATCGCCGCGACGAGAGTGCCTGCAATTTCCGGTGACTTGGCGGAGAGAGCGACAGTGTCGCCGGCGCCGCAACCGGGGTTGTGGTACGCGATCGAATACCCGGTTCCTAGATCTCGGATCGCGCCGTCGCTCAGGTCCACGACGACCGCGCTCGCACCGGATCCGAAACCCTCCTCCGAGTTCGTGATCGTGCGGGCCCCGTAGACGACAACCATGTAGCGGCCGCTGGAAGTGACACAGCTGTTGGAGATCCAGAGATCGGCCTCAGGATCATTGGTGGGGAGGGCTGCCAGTTGGCTCCACGCATAGCCATCCACCTCGGCGGCTCCCAACACGGCGAGGCCATCGCGGCCCCCGACGACCACATGGACTGTGTCGCCGCTCCGCTTCCACCCGCTTCCCAGAACCGCGTCGCGTGACTCGGAAGTGACGCCCTCTGCTGCATCAATGCCTTCGGCCGCTGTCGGCGGCGAATCCGATACCGAAGCCCACGGTTGTGCCGCGGCGACATTGGCTCCGGACAGCGCCACACCCGCAGCGACCGCGATCGCGACCCCCCGGGGGATCCTTCCCCCCGACCGAATGAACAGTCGCATCACGTATCCCCTGACTGTGAACGAGCGATGGACTCCGGGACGCACCGTCGCCGACGACGGCAATATCTCGGCTCCTGCTCGCCATCGTGTCGGCTTCGGCAGAGTTGCGGCTATAGCACTTTGGTGTCAGAGCGCAGCAGAGCGCGCACCCGACGCCGTCGTACACCGTGCCGTCGACAAGGGGGTCGTGGGCGTCTTCCCGCTGCCGGCCCCGGTGGGTTCAGGGGCTCGGGAGTACGCGATGGAGATCGCGTGTCGGCGCTGACCGCTACAGCACCTTCGACAGGAACGTCTTCGTGCGCTGATGCTGCGGGTTGCTGAGCACCTCGCGCGGGTCGCCCGACTCCACGACGACGCCGCCGTCCATGAAGACGAGCGAGTCGGCCACCTCACGCGCGAAGCCCATCTCGTGGGTCACGACGATCATCGTCATGCCCGACTCGGCGAGCTGCTTCATGACCGCGAGCACCTCGCCCACGAGCTCGGGGTCGAGCGCGGAGGTCGGCTCGTCGAAGAGCATGAGCTTGGGGTCCATGGCGAGGGCGCGGGCGATCGCCACACGCTGCTGCTGGCCGCCCGAGAGGTGCGCGGGGTAGGCGTCGGCCTTGGCCGCGAGTCCCACCCGGGTGAGGAGCTCGCGCGCGCGTGCCACGGCGGCATCCTTCTTCACGCCCTTCACCCGCATGGGCGCCTCGATGATGTTCTCGAGCGCCGTCATATGGGGGAACAGGTTGAAGCGCTGGAACACCATGCCGATGTCGCGACGCTGGCGGGCAGCCTCCTTCGGGTGCATCTCGTAGAGCCGGTCGCCGCGCTCGGTGTAGCCGATGAGCTCGCCGTCGACCTCCAGCCGACCGGCGTCCACCACCTCGAGATGGTTGATGCAGCGCAGGAAGGTCGACTTGCCCGATCCGCTCGGCCCCACGAGGCACAGCACCTCGCCGCGCTTCACGGTCAGCGAGATCGACTTCAGCACCTCGTTCGAGCCGAAGCTCTTCGACACCCGGTCGGCGTGCACCATCGGCACCTCGGCCGTCGCGGCGCTCATACGGTGCTCCCTTCGTCGGTCGTGGCGACCGAGCCGGTCACCGCCTGGATGGAGCCCGTCGCGGCATCCGGCTTGCGGCCGTTGCTGCGGGCCTGCCCCACACCACGCGAGAAGCGCCGCTCGAGGAAGAACTGCCCCACCATGAGGATCGAGGTGAAGAGCAGGTACCACGCCGACGCCACGAGCAGCAGGGGCACGGGGTCGAAGATCTCGACGGAGATGTCGCGGGCGCGCCCGTAGAGGTCGAAGCTGAACGGCACGGCCGCCACGAGCGAGGTCGTCTTGAGCATCGAGATCACCTCGTTGCCCGTCGGCGGGATGATGATGCGCATCGCCTGAGGCAGCACCACGCGCCGCATCGTGAGCAGCCAGCCCATGCCGAGCGCGGTCGCCGCCTCCTCCTGGCCCTTGTCGACCGAGAGGATGCCGGCGCGCACGATCTCGGCCATATACGCCGCCTCGTTGAGGGCGAGGCCGATCACCGCGAGCCAGAACACGTCGATGACGTTCTTGGTCTGGAAGGTGAGCCACGGCGCCGTGAACGGGATGCCGATGTCGATCGTCGCGTAGATGGTGGCGAAGAGGCCCCAGAACGCGAGCTGCACGTACACCGGCGTGCCGCGGAAGATCCAGAGGTAGAGCCAGGCGACGCCCTTCACGACGGGGTTGCCCGAGAGCCGCATGACCGACAGCACGACGCCGAGCACGATCGCGATCGCCATCGAGTAGACCGTCAGCAGCAGGGTGTTGAGAGCGGCCTGCGAGATGCGCCGGTCGAAGATGTACTTCGCGAAGTTGTCCCAGCCGTAGGCGGAGCGCTGCGAGGCGTCGATGAGGAACAGCGCGAGCGCGAGGAGCAGCACGGCGGCGAAGACGATGCGGCCGGGGTGCTTCAGACGGATGGCGCGGATCGGGTCCGCGGCACCGTCCGGCGGCACGGTCTCCCGTGCCGCCGGACGGTCAGGGTCCTGCGCGGACATCGAGTCAGCCGGCGGTCGCCGCGTTGATCGTGATCTTCTGGACCGCGCCCGCGTCGACGCCCCACTTCTTGAGGATCGTGCTGTAGGTGCCGTCGTCGACGAGCGACTGCAGCGCGGCCTGGACCGCCTGCGCGAGCTTCGAGCCCTTGTTCACGGCGATGCCGTAGGGGGCCACGTCGAAGGCGTCGCCCGCGAGCTCGATCTTGTCCTTGAGCTTCGAGACCGCCTCCTGGGTGATGGGGGAGTCGGCCGTCATCGCGTCGGCGCGGCCGAGGGCGACGGCGTTGCTCGCCTCCTCCTGCTTCTCGAACTTGAGGATGTTGATCGGCTGCTTGCCGGCGTCGGTGCACTCCTTCGACTTGGCGGGCAGCTCGTCCGTCTCCTCGTAGGTGGTGGCCTGCACGGCGACGGTCAGGCCGCACGCGTTCGCCGGGTCGACGTTCTTGCCGATCGGCTGCGCCCACTGGATGCCGGCGTTGTAGTAGTTGACGAAGTCGACCTTCTTCTCGCGCTCCTCGTTGTCGGTGAAGGAGGAGAGGCCGATGTCGTAGGTGCCGCCCGTGATGCTCGGGAGGATCTTGTCGAAGGACGAGATCTGGTACTCGGTCTTCAGGCCGAGCTTCGCGGCCATCGCGTCGCCCAGCTCCACCTCCCAGCCGATGGGGTTGCCCGCGTCGTCCTTGTACTCGTTCGGCGGGTAGGTGGGGTCGATGCCGATGACGAGCTTGCCTGCGCTCTTGATCTCCTCGGGCAGCAGCGCGACGGCCGCCTGGTCGACGCCGACCGAGGGCGTGTCGCCCCCGGAGGTGGGCTCTCCCGTGCTGTTGTCGACGCATCCGGTGAGCAGCAACGCTGCCGCCGCGACGATCGCCGGCATCACGTACTTCGTGCGCATGATCTGACCTTCTCTTCTCCTGGTGGATGGTGCTCCGACGCGCATGAGAGGCCACGGCTCGAGATGCGGCTGCGCTGCCACGTCGGCTTGCGCAGCCTATCGCTCCCGGGCCGGGGCCGCGTAGTCCGGGAGGCTCGTCGCGCGCGCGTAACGCGCCGTCATGCACCGCGACGGCGGGGTTAGCCTGGATCCGTCGCGCATCCCGTGCGGCTGGAGCAACAGCCGAGCCCGGCATCTGCCCCGTGATCACGCACGCCCTGTGCGGCCGAGAACGGAGGAGCGATGACCGGCGAGGCATCCGGCGACTGTCGCCCGACCTTCTCCTTCGAGCTGTTCCCGCCCCGGGACGCGGCGGCCGAGGCCGCGCTGATCGCGGAGACCCTGCCGGCCCTGGTGGCGGCCGGGCCCGAGTTCATCTCGGTGACCTACGGGGCGAGCGGATCGACGCGCGGCGTCTCGCTCGACGTGCTGCGCCGCCTGCTCGCGACCCCCGTGAAGCCCATGGCGCACCTCACCTGCGTGGGCTCCTCCTACGTCGAGGCCGGGCGCCTCATCCGGGAGTTCCTCGACGCGGGCGTCACGAGCTTCCTGGCGCTGCGCGGCGACCCGCCCGCGGGCGCCGACGAGGACGACCCCTTCCTCGGCGACCTCGGCAGCGCGGGCGAGCTCGTGCAGCTCATCCACCGCGTGCAGAAGGAGCGCGTGCCGTTCCGGCAGCTCGACGTGCCGGGTTCACCCGGTGCGAAGCGGCTCGCCGCGGGGGAGAAGGTCACGATCGCGGTCGCGGCCTTCCCGAACGGGCATCCGCGTTCGCGTTCGCGTTCGCAGGATCTCGACACCCTGCTCGCGAAGGAGGCCGCGGGCGCGAACCTCGCCATCACGCAGCTCTTCTTCGAGCCCGACGACTACCTGGGTTTCGTCGCCGACGCGCGTGCGGCGGGCGTGACGATGCGCATCCTGCCCGGCATCATGCCGGTGCTGAGCGTGCCGCGGCTGCGCCGCATCCTCGAGCTCACGGGGGAGCGCGAGCCGACCGCGCTGCTGCGCGAGCTCGAGGCGAGCGACGACCCCGCATCGGTCGGGGTCGCGCACGCGGCAGCCCTCGGCCGCGCACTGCTCGACGGGGGCGCCCCGGGCCTGCACCTCTACACCTTCAACCGGCACGCGGCGCCCCTCGCGGTGCTCGAGCGCGCCGGGCTCCTTCCCCAGACCGCATCGATCGGAGACACCTCACCATGACCACGGCATTCCCCACCGGCACGATCCTCGGCTACCCGCGCATCGGGCGCCGCCGCGAGCTCAAGCGCGCCGTCGAGGCGTTCTGGGTGGGGCGCATCGATGCCGCCGAGCTCGAGCGCACCGCGGCCGCGCTGCGGCAGGCGACACGCGAGCGGCTCGTCGAGCTCGGCCTCGGGCGGGGCGACTCCTCCATCCCGGAGTCGTTCTCCTACTACGACCAGGTGCTCGACGCCGCCGTCACGGTCGGTGCGATCCCGGCGCGCTTCGCGCACCTCGCGGCTGCCGACGGCTCCGTCGATCTCGCCGGCTACTTCACGATCGCGCGCGGCGAGGGCGACCGCGCTCCGCTCGAGATGACCAAGTGGTTCGACTCGAACTACCACTACCTCGTGCCCGAGATCGGTCCCGAGACGGCATTCCGCCTCGCGGGCGACCGGATCGTGCGCGAGGTCGAGGAGGCGGTCGCGGCCGGGTTCACCACCCGTCCCGTGGTCGTCGGACCGGTGACCTTCCTGCTGCTCTCCAAGGCGAGCACGGATGCGCCGGCCGGCTTCCAGCCGCTCTCGCGCCTCGAGGACCTGCTCCCCGTCTACCGCGAGCTGCTCGGCCGGCTCGCCGCGGCGGGCGCCGAGTGGGTGCAGCTCGACGAGCCCGCCCTCGTGTCGGAGTCGCTCGGCGTGGATCGCGGCGAGGTGCTCGCTGCGGCGCAGACCGCCTACACGGCGCTCGGCGCCGAGCGCCCGCTCGGCATCCTCGTGGCGGCGCCCTACGGCCCGCTCGACGATGCGCTCCCCGTGCTCGAGCAGGCGCCCATCGACGCGATCGGGCTCGACCTCGTGAAGGGCGAGGTGCCGTCGGGCGCCGGCACCGACAAGGTGCTCGTGGGCGGGGTGATCGACGGCCACAACATCTGGCGCGGCGACCTCGAGGCCGCCTTCGCGAAGCTCGAGCGCCTGCGCGAGCTTGCGCCGCAGGTCGCGGCCGCCACCTCGACGAACCTCTTCCACACCCCGCACGACGTCGACGACGAGCCCGATCTCTCCGCGCAGCTGCGCAGCTGGCTCGCCTTCGCCGACCAGAAGGTCGGCCAGGTGGCCGCGCTCGCCCGCGGGCTGCGCGAGGGTCGTGCGGCGGTCCAGGCGGAGCTGGACGCCGCATCCGCCGCCCTCGAGGATCGCCGCACCGCCGCGGGCGTGCGCGACGGGGCCGTGCGCGAGCGCGTCGCGGGCCTCGCCGACTCGGCGTTCTCGCGCGGCGACTACGCGCGGCGCCGTGTCGCCCAGGACGTGGCGCTTCGGCTGCCGCCGCTCCCCACGACCACGATCGGCTCCTTCCCGCAGACGGGCGACATCCGCCGGGAGCGGGCGCGCTTCGCCGCGGGCGAGATCGCCGAGGCCGAGTACGACGAGTTCCTGAAGAAGGAGATCGCGGATGTCGTTGCCCTCCAGGAGCGCATCGGCCTCGACGTGATCGTGCACGGCGAGCCCGAGCGCAACGACATGGTGCAGTACTTCGCCGAGCACCTCGACGGCTTCGCGGTGACCCGTAACGGCTGGGTGCAGTCCTACGGCTCGCGCGCCACCCGGCCCTCGATCCTGTGGGGCGACGTGTCGCGTCCGGCGCCGATCACGGTGCGCTGGTCGACGTACACGCAGGGGCTCACCGACAAGCCGGTGAAGGGGATGCTGACGGGCCCCGTCACGATCCTCGCCTGGTCGTTCGTGCGCGACGACCAGCCGCTCGGCGACACCGCGTTCCAGGTGGCGCTCGCACTGCGCGAGGAGATCGCCGACCTCGAGGCCGCCGGCATCGGCGTCATCCAGGTCGACGAGCCGGCGCTGCGCGAACTGCTGCCGCTCAAGAAGGCCGATCAGCCGGCCTACCTGGACTGGTCCGTCGCCTCGTTCCGTCTGTCCACCGCCGGTGCCGAGACGGCCACGCAGGTGCACACGCACCTCTGCTACTCGGAGTTCGGCGTGGTCATCGACGCGATCCGTGCTCTCGATGCCGACGTGACCTCGATCGAGGCCGCCCGCAGCCGCATGGAGGTCGTCACCGACATCGCCGCCGCGGGCTTCGACCACGGCATCGGCCC
>JASLGG010000048.1 GCA_030150265.1 Protaetiibacter sp. | reverse complement strand
TTCGTCTACGTCCCCAAGGGCGTGCACGTCGAGATCCCGCTTCAGGCCTACTTCCGCATCAACACGGAGAACATGGGCCAGTTCGAGCGCACGCTCATCATCGCTGACGAAGACAGCTACGTCCACTACATCGAGGGTTGCACCGCCCCGATCTACAAGTCCGACTCGCTGCACTCGGCCGTCGTCGAGATCATCGTGAAGAAGAACGCTCGCGTTCGCTACACGACCATTCAGAACTGGTCGAGCAACGTGTACAACCTCGTCACGAAGCGCGCCCGCGCCGAGGAGGGGGCGACGATGGAGTGGATCGACGGCAACATCGGCTCCAAGGTGACGATGAAGTACCCCTCGATCTTCCTCGTGGGGGAGCACGCCAAGGGCGAGACGCTGTCGGTGGCCTTCGCGGGCCCCGGCCAGCACCAGGACGCCGGCGCCAAGATGATCCACATGGCGCCGTACACGACGAGCTCGATCGTGTCCAAGTCCATCGCCCGCGGCGGCGGCCGCGCCGGCTACCGCGGCGAGGTGCGCGTGGAGGCGAACGCCCACCACTCCGCCAACACCGTGCGCTGCGACGCGCTGCTCGTCGACACGATCTCGCGCTCCGACACCTACCCGGCCATCGACATCCGCGTCGACGACGTGCAGCTCGGCCACGAGGCGACCGTCTCGCGCGTCTCCGAGGAGCAGCTCTTCTACCTGCAGTCCCGGGGCATGCCCGAGGACGAGGCGATGGCGATGATCGTGCGCGGCTTCATCGAGCCGATCGCGCGCGAGCTGCCGATGGAGTACGCGCTCGAGCTCAACAAGCTCATCGAGATGAGCATGGAAGGATCCGTGGGATAGTGTCCGCCCCCGTTCAGACTGCACAGCACGGCCTGACGGAGCACTCCCACGGAGGATGGGCCACGGTTCCCGTCCAGACCCGTTCGGAGCGCTTCGCCTCGACCGCGCACGGCGACTTCGCCGAGGTCACCGGTCACGAGGCCGAGTGGAAGCTCACGCCCGTCGATGCGGTGCGCACGCTCATCGACGACGCCCTCGACGGCTCGCCCTACGCGATCGAGCATCCGGATGCCGCGGGTGCGACCGTGGAGTGGATCGACCGTGGGCACGAGCTCATCGGGGTCGCGGGCATCCCGGAGGAGCGCGCCGCCGCGAACGCCTGGAGCTCCTTCGAGAAGGCCCTCCACATCCGCCTGGAGGGCGACGCGGAGACGATCACGGTGACCCGCGCGGCACTCGGCGCAGCCCCCCGCGCCGCCCACACGGTGATCAGCGCCGCAAAGGGCGCGACCGGGCTCATCGTGCTCGACAGCCGCGGGGCCGCGACCCTCAGCGAGAACCTCGAGATCGTGCTCGACGCCGACGCCAACGTCACGGTCGTGTCCCTGCAGGAGTGGGACGCCGACGCGCTGCACCTCGCGAGCCAGTTCGCGCGGGTCGGCCACGGGGCGACGCTCAAGCACATCGTGGTCTCGCTCGGCGGGGCCGTCGTGCGCGTCAACCCCTCGGTGCACCTCGCGGAGGCGGGCGCCGAGGCGGAGCTGCTGGGCGTCTACTTCGCGGATGCCGGACAGCACCTCGAGCAGCGCGTCTACGTCAACCACGACGCGCCGCACACCCGCAGCCGCGTGACCTACAAGGGCGCGCTCAACGGCGAAGGCGCGCGCACCGTCTGGGTGGGCGACGTGCTGATCGGCCGCAGCGCGACCGGCACCGACACCTACGAGCAGAACCGCAACCTCGTGCTCTCGGACGGCACGCGCGCCGACTCGATCCCGAACCTCGAGATCGAGACCGGCGACATCGAGGGAGCGGGGCACGCCTCGGCGACCGGCCGCTTCGACGACGAGCAGCTCTTCTACCTGCAGGCGCGCGGCATCCCCGAGGACGAGGCTCGACGCCTCGTGGTGCTCGGCTTCCTGAGCGAGATCGTGCAGCGGATCGGCGAGCCGGGTCTCGAGGCGCGGCTGCTCGAGGCGCTCGAGGCCGAGCTGGCCGGCACCCGATGAGCGCGCAGAAGGTCTGCGCGGTCGAGGAGCTCTCGCCCGCCACCGCGCGCCGCGTCGTGCTCGACGGAGTGCCGATCGCGGTCGTGCGCGACTCCGCGGGCGAGGTGCACGCGATCGGCGACACCTGCACCCACGGCGACATCTCGCTCTCCGAGGGCTTCGTGGAGGAGGACGGGCTGGAGTGCTGGGCGCACGGCTCCAAGTTCTCGCTCACCACCGGCAAGCCCCTGAACCTCCCGGCCTACGAGCCGGTTCCCGTCTTCGCCGTCGAGATCGTCGACGGCGACGTGTACATCGACCCGGCCGTCCGGCTCGCGGTCTGAAAGGCCACCATCATGTCCACTCTGGAAATCCGCGACCTCAAGGTCTCCATCGAGACCGACCAGGGCACCAAGCACATCCTCAAGGGCGTCGACCTCACGATCGCCGAGGGCGAGATCCACGCCGTGATGGGCCCCAACGGCTCGGGCAAGTCGACCCTCGCCTACACGATCGCGGGCCACCCGCGCTACCACGTCGAGGGCGGCTCGATCAGCTTCGACGGCCAGGACGTGCTCGCGATGAGCGTCGACGAGCGCGCTCGCGCGGGCCTGTTCCTCGCGATGCAGTACCCGGTCGAGATCCCCGGCGTGACCGTCACCAACTTCCTGCGCACCGCGAAGACGGCGATCGACGGCGAGGAGCCCTCGATCCGCCACTGGGGTGCGACCGTGAAGGATGCCATGGGCAAGCTGCGCATGGACTCCTCCTTCGCCGCGCGCAACGTCAACGAGGGCTTCTCCGGTGGCGAGAAGAAGCGCCACGAGATCCTGCAGCTCGAGCTGCTGAAGCCGAAGTTCGCCGTCCTCGACGAGACCGACTCGGGCCTCGACGTCGACGCGCTCAAGATCGTCTCCGAGGGCGTCAACCGCGCCCACCAGGAGACCGGCCTGGGCGTGCTGCTCATCACGCACTACACGCGCATCCTGCGCTACATCAAGCCGGACTTCGTGCACGTCTTCGTCGACGGCCGCGTCGCCGAGGAGGGCGGCCCCGAACTCGCCGAGCGCCTCGAGGACGAGGGCTACGACCGCTACGTCGCCGCCCAGGCGTAAGCCCGCACGACGGCGTACCCTGCCAGGAGGGAAGGAGCACCGATGGCCACCTCGCTCGAGCCCGCGCTCTTCGACAAGGTCGAGGAGGGGCTGAAGGATGTGATCGACCCCGAGCTCGGGGTCAACATCGTCGACCTCGGGCTCGTCTACGACCTCGCCTGGGACGACGAGAACGACGCGCTCGTGATCTCGATGACCCTCACCTCGGCCGGCTGCCCGCTCACCGACGTGATCGAGGAGCAGACCGGGCAGTCGCTCGACGGTATCGTGGAGCGCTTCCGCATCAACTGGGTGTGGATGCCGCCGTGGGGCCCCGAGCGCATCACCGACGACGGTCGCGACATGATGCGCGCGATCGGCTTCTCGATCTGACGCGGTCTCGATGCGCGCCCCGCGGGCGCTACTCAACCAGCGGGGCGGGGTGGGTGCATGTGCCGTTGGTTGAGCAGCCGCGCAGCGGCGCGTCGAAACCAGCCGACAGGCCCGCGAGCAGCAGCTCGACGCCGGTGCGGAACGCCGCATCCGCCGGCCGTTCGTCGGCGCGCTGCGACTCGATGCCCACCGAGGGCGCGGTGACCCCGAGGCTGTCGGCCTGAATGCGCTGCTGCACGAGCGAGGCGTCGCCGAGCACGAGGTGCAGCAGCGCCGTCGCGACGACGTCCGCGGTCTCCGCGTCGTGCTGCCGGCGCAGCGCGGCAGCCAGGCGCGCGTGCGCCGTGTCGGTGCCGAGACCGAGAGCGCGCGTGCTCAGCACGACCTCCGCGCCGTCGCGGTAGGCGAGCAGCGCGTCGCGCACGGCGACGGCCTCGGCGAGGGTCGCCTCCTGCCAGCCGAGCTCGGGGGAGGGAAGGGGTCGCGCCGCGTCCTGGATGCGGTCGGCGACCGCCGCGAGCAGGCTCTGCTTGTTCGCGAAGTGGTGGTACAGGGCGCTCGGCTGCACGTCGAGCTCGCCCGCGAGGCGGCGCATGGTCAGCTCGGGGAGGCCCCAGCGGTCGAGGATGCGCAGGGCGGCGTCGACGACGGAGTCGCGGTCGTGTCGCACATGCTGCTCGGCGCTCATGGTCATCACTATACTGAACGGCGTTCACCTGAACAGCGTTCAGCCACGACCTCGAGGACCGCCATGACCGACACCCGCCCCCGCCGCTTCGACACTCGTGACATCGCGCGCATCGCCGTCTTCGCGGCGATCATCGCCGCGCTCAGCCTGGTCGGCCCGATCCCCGTGCCGGGACTCGCCGTGCCGATCACCCTGCAGACTCTCGGCGTGATGCTCGCCGGCACGGTGCTCGGCGGCGTGCGGGGAGCCGCGGCCGTCACGGTGTTCGAGGTGCTGGTGTTCATCGGCCTGCCGCTGCTGGCGGGCGGCCACGGTGGCGCCGGGGTGTTCGTCGGGGTCACGGCCGGCTACCTGATCGGATTCATCCCGGGCGCCCTCGTCACGGGCCTCATCGCCCATTCGGGCAGCGGGCGGCTCTCCTGGTGGCGCGTGGCGCTCGGCGCCATCGTCGGCGGCATCCTCGTGGTCTATGCCTTCGGCATTCCGGTGCAGGCTGCCGTGATGGGCCTTCCGCTCGCCGAGACGGCTCTCACGAGCCTCGTCTTCCTGCCGGGCGACCTCATCAAGGTGGCGGTCGCGACCGTGCTCACGCTCACGCTCTGGAAGGCGTACCCGCCCGTGTTCGGCGCCCGCCGCATCCGGGCCGCCGAGCCGGTGGAGCAGCCCGCGCCGTGAGGCCCGACCCCGGTGCGCCGCCGTCGAGTGCGGAGATCGCGCTCGACGGCGTGCGCGTCGTGCTCGACGGCCGCGTCGTGCTCGACGAGCTCACCCTGACGACCGCCGCGCGGCGGATCGCCGTGGTCGGCGCCAACGGCTCCGGCAAGTCGACCTTCGCGCGGCTCCTCAACGGGCTCGTGACGCCGACGGCGGGGGCCGTGCGCGTGCACGGGCTCGACGTCGCGCGCGAGCTGCGGCGGGTGCGTGCCCAGGTCGGCTTCGTGTTCACCAACCCGGATGCCCAGATCCTGATGCCCACGGTCGCGGAGGACGTGCGCTTCTCGCTCCGCGAGAGCGGCCTCGACCGCGCCGAGCTCGCCGCCCGCACGGCGGCCGTGCTCGAGCGGTACGGGCTGGGAGGGCACGCGGACGCGCCCGCCTACAGCCTGTCCGGCGGCCAGAAGCAGCTGCTCGCCCTCGCCTCCGTGCTCGTGCGGGAGCCGCGGCTCGTCGTGGCCGACGAGCCCACGACGCTGCTCGATCTCGGCAACGCGCGTCGGATGGGCCGGCTGCTCATCGACGAGCTCGACGCGCAGCTGGTGCTGGTGACCCACGATCTCGAGCTCGCGGCCCGCTGCGAGGTCGCGTTGAGGTTCCACGAGGGCCGGCTGGCCGAGATCGGCGAGCCGACGGAGGTCATCGCCCGCTACCGCGCGGAGCACGCGTGATCGCTCTCTACCTGCCCGGCCACAGCGTCCTGCACCGTGCCCCCGCGGGAGCCAAGCTGCTCGGCCTCCTCGTCCTCGCGCTCGGCATCTCCCTGTTCCCGCACCCGCCTTATCCGTGGGGCCTGGCGACGCTGGCCGCCGTGCTCGCGCTGGTCGCCCTCGCCTACCTGGTCGCCGGGCTCGGCGGCCGCGCACTCGGCCGGCAGCTGTGGCTCGCCCGCTGGATCGTCGTGCTGATGGTCGCGACCCAGCTGATCTTCCTCACCCCGTGGGATGCCGCGGTCAACACCGTGCGCGTCGTCGCGATCGTGCTGCTCGCCGCGCTGCTGACGCTCACGACCCGCAGCGAGGACCTGCTGGCCGCCCTCGAGCGCGCGCTCGGCCCCCTGCGGCGTCTCGGCGTGGATCCACGTCGCGTCGGCCTCACCCTCACCCTCGCGCTCAGCATGATCCCGGTCGTCGCGGGCATCGCGCGACGCGTGCGCGAGGCGCAGCAGGCGCGCGGGGTGCGGCTCGGGTACAGGGCCGTCGTACCGATCCTCGTGCTCGCGCTGCGTCACGCGGACGACGTCGCCGACGCGCTCTCCGCGCGCGGTGTCGAGTAGCGCGGCATCGCCTCCGTCGGCGTCGTAGACTGGTGAGCTGGCCCATCGGCCGTCACCCGCCTCCCTCAGAACGGATCCCTGCTGTGCTCGCCGTGCAAGACCTCGAGATCCGCGTGGGCGCCCGGCTCCTCATGGAGGACGTGAGCTTCCGCGTCGACAAGGGCGACAAGGTGGGCCTCGTGGGCCGCAACGGCGCCGGCAAGACGACCCTCACCAAGACGCTCGCCGGGGAGACGCAGCCGAACGCCGGGCGCATCGACCGCACCGGCGAGATCGGATACCTGCCCCAGGACCCGCGCTCCGGCGACCCGGAGGACACCGCGCGCACCCGCATCCTCGACGCGCGCGGGCTCGGGCACGTCGTCACCGAGCTGCGCCGCGCCACCGAGGAGATGGCGAGCGACGACCCCGCCGTCTCCGAGGCCGCGATGGCGCGCTACGGGCGCCTCGAGGACCGCTTCCTGGCGCTCGGGGGATACGCCGCCGAGGCCGAGGCGGCGGCGATCGCCTCCAATCTCGCGCTGCCCGACCGCATCCTCGACCAGCAGCTCAAGACGCTCTCGGGCGGCCAGCGCCGACGCATCGAGCTCGCGCGCATCCTGTTCTCGGGCGCCGAGACGATGATCCTCGACGAGCCCACCAACCACCTCGACGCCGACTCGGTCGTCTGGCTGCGCGAGTTCCTCAAGGCCTACCCGGGCGGCGTGATCGTGATCTCGCACGACGTCGACCTCGTCGAGGAGGTCGTCAACAAGGTCTTCTATCTGGACGCCAACCGCCAGGTGATCGACATCTACAACATGGGCTGGAAGCACTACCTGCGCCAGCGCGAGGCCGACCAGGAGCGTCGCAAGAAGGAGCGCGCGAACGTCGAGAAGAAGGCGACCGCGCTCCAGCTGCAGGCCGCCCGGTTCGGCGCCAAGGCGAGCAAGGCGGCCGCCGCGCACCAGATGGTGGCGCGCGCCGAGAAGATGCTCGCGGGCCTCGAGGAGGAGCGCGTCGCCGACCGCGTCGCGAAGCTCCGCTTCCCGGAGCCCGTGGCGTGCGGTCGCACCCCGCTGCAGGCGTCCGATCTCTCGAAGTCCTACGGCTCACTCGAGATCTTCACCGCGGTGGACCTCGCGATCGACCGCGGCTCCAAGGTCGTGGTGCTGGGTCTCAACGGCGCCGGCAAGACGACCCTGCTGCGCATCCTCGCGGGCATCGACAAGCCCGACACCGGGCAGGTCGAGCCCGGGCACGGACTGCGGATCGGCTACTACGCCCAGGAGCACGAGACGATCGACGTCAAGCGCACCGTGCTCGAGAACATGGTGGCGGCATCCCCGAACCTCACCGAGACCGAGGCACGCAAGGTGCTCGGCTCGTTCCTGTTCACGGGCGATGACGGCCACAAGCTCGCGGGCGTGCTCTCCGGCGGCGAGAAGACCCGGCTCGCCCTCGCGATGATCGTCGTCTCCGGCGCCAACGTGCTGCTGCTCGACGAGCCCACCAACAACCTCGACCCCGCCTCGCGCGAGGAGATCCTGGGCGCGCTGGCCGGCTACTCAGGAGCCGTCGTGCTCGTCTCGCACGACGAGGGGGCGGTGGAGGCGCTGAACCCGGAGCGCGTGCTCATCCTGCCCGACGGCGTCGAGGACCACTGGAACCCCGACTACGCGGACCTCATCAGCATCAGCTAGCGCTCGAGGCGGTCGAGGATCGCGTCCTCGACGTCGGCGTCCTCGTGGCGGCGCTTCGGAGCGCGAGCGGCGGCCTGCTGCTCGAGCGGCAGGGCCGCGATCCGGCGCTCGCGCCGCCAGGCCCAGAACAGCCCGATGAAGGCGAGCACGCCGAACGCGATCCACTGCAGGGCGTAGGAGAGGTGCGGGCCCTCGTCCTCGGTGGGACGCGGTGCGGCGACGGGCATGTCGCCCATCGGCGGATCCTCGCTCGCGAGCACGCCGTAGGCGGCCGTGTAGCCGCCCTCGCCGAGGTGGTCGACGATCGTGCGCACGTCGATCGACGGGATCTGCCCGGGAGGCGCCGTGCGTCCCGGGAGCGCGGGCTCGGCGGGCCGCAGCCTGACGGTCACCGTCACCTCGCCCGACGGCGGCGCCGGCACGTCCGCGGGAGCCGAGTCCGGGGTGTCCGCCACCGGCAGCCAGCCGCGGTCGACCACGAGAACGCCGCCGCCGTCGAGGCGCAGCGGCACGAGCTGCTCGAGACCCGGGCTGCCGCCCAGCACGCGGTTGCGCACGAGCAGCTGCTCGTCGACGAGATACTCGCCACGCACCGCGACGGGGACCCACTCGTCGTCGGCGGTCCAGGCATCCGGTGCGCCCAGCACCTGCTCGATCGGCCGGGGCTCAGCATCGTAGTTGCGCTCGACGCGCGCGATCTCGGTGACGGCCTCATCGCGCCGGGCCCACTGCCACCACGACAGCAGCCCGCAGGCCACGGCGAAGGCGACGGTCAGCGCCAGATAGCCGCCCCAGCGACGCCAGCCGTGCGGCCGGACAGGATCGTCCGCGCTCATGCGGGATCCGCGACCCGGTCGAGCTCGACATCGCGCGGGGTCACCTGCACGGGGAACCCGCGGGTGCCGAGGTACGACGCGAGCGTGTCGCGATGCTCCGCGCATGCGAGCCACACCTTGACCCGCTCGGGTCCGTGGATGCGGGGGTTGCGCCAGTTGACCCGGAACTCCGCGTCCCGGGTGCAGCCCGCCGCGGAGCAGCGGATGCCCGGGGCGCCGATCCCGATCACTGCCTGCCCCCGGTGCGTCGCCGCTCGATCGCCCCGGGCCGCTGCACGCGCCCGCGGGCTCCCGATCCGATGTTGTTGGCGATCACGACCGCGAAGTACGGGAGGAACACGGCGCCCAGCGCCGGCAGCAGCAGCCACCAGCCGCGCACGAAGAAGCACAGGATGACGCACACCAGGCGCACCGCCATCGCGATCGTGTACTGGCGCATGCGCGATCGCCGCTCCTCGTCGGGCGACGGCGGGAGCTCGGTGGCGACATGGGATGCACGATGGACGATGCGTCCAGCCTACGTCGCCCGCCCGATAGGCTCCTGATCCATGACCTCTCGCACCGTCCTCGTCACCGGCGGCAACCGCGGCATCGGCTACGCGATCGCCGCCGAGTTCCTCGCCCAGGGCCACCGCGTGGCCGTCACCGCCCGCTCCGGGGAGGGTCCGGCGGGCGCGCTCACGGTGCGCGCGGATGTGACGGACGCCGCATCCGTCGACGCGGCCTTCACGGAGGTCGAGGAGAAGCTCGGCCCGGTCGAGGTGGTCGTGGCGAACGCCGGCATCACGCGTGACACACTCCTGCTGCGGATGAGCGACGAGGACTTCACCGAGGTGCTCGACACCAACCTCTCCGGCGCGTTCCGCGTCGTGAAGCGGGCCTCGAAGGGCATGCTCAAGGCGCGCTTCGGCCGCGTGATCCTCGTCTCGAGCGTCGTCGGCCTGCTCGGCAGCGCCGGGCAGGTGAACTACGCGGCCTCCAAGGCGGGCCTCGTGGGCATCGCCCGCTCGCTCACGCGCGAGCTCGGCTCGCGCGGCATCACCGCGAACGTCGTGGCGCCGGGGTTCATCGAGACCGACATGACGGCCGAGCTGCCCGAGGAGCAGCAGAAGCAGTACCTCGCGCAGATCCCCGCGGCCCGCTTCGCCTCGCCCGTCGAGGTGGCGCGCGTCATCACCTGGCTCGCATCCGACGACGCCGGCTACATCTCGGGCGCGGTCATCCCGGTCGACGGCGGTCTCGGGATGGGGCACTGAGCGACGGCCGGCGGATCCGCGTCGCACGCCTCTACCCCCGGACGAGGCACAGCCACTAGCATCGCGGCGTGACCACCACCACGCCGGCCGCAGCGCCCGCGCATCGTCGCCCCCGCCGGATCGTGATCGCGGCCATCGCCGTCGTCGCCGCACTGGTCGTCACCACGGGCGTCGTGGTCGGCATCCAGTTCTTCGGCGGCCCGAGCGCCGCCCAGATCGCGGACGCCGAGGCGCGCTGGGGCCTCTCGCCGAAGCCCGACGCCCACGCCGACTACCAGCCCGACGTCGTGGTGCTGTCGCACGGGGCGGTCGCGATCGAGAAGCTCCTCGACGACGGCCTCACCTGGCGCCTCGACGAGCGGTACCCGGGCGTGGACCGGATCGTCGAGGGCTCCGTGCTGTTCCTCACGAGCAGGGTCGTCGGGCGGGTCGCCGCTCTGGAGCATCCGAAGGGCGGGGGAGTCGACGTCGTGCTCGTCCCCGTGGACCTTCCCGAGGTGCTGCGCACGGCGGACTTCGACATCGACGAGTCCATCTCCGAGGGCGACTTCGCGGTGCGCACCGACGACTCCTACCCCGGCATGCTCGACGATCGCACGGTCGTCCTGAGCGAGGAGCCGGACGACGGCCTCGGCTCCGACATCGCGACCCCCACGTCGCCGACGGACCCTCCGGCCCCCACGCCCGCGGCCTCCACCACGCCCTCCGCCGACGCCGGCTCCTTCAGCGCACAGCTCGCGCCCGTCTCCTTCCGCGAACCGCTCGCGGCAGCCGCCGCCGCCCCGACCCCCTCTCCGACCGACACCGGATGGAATCGCGGTCCGGTGACCGTGTCCTTCGAGCCGTGGTCCGTCGAGATGAAGGCGACGCGCTCCTCGCTCGGCTTCAAGGCCGCCATCAGCAGGAACGGCCTCAAGGGCGGCATCGACACCACGCTCAGCTACCAGGACCTCCGGGTCTCGGGTGCGGCGAGCATCCGGGACGGGTCGTGGCGGAGCTCGCCGACGATGGTGCTGACCGGGCTCACCGGCGTGAAGCTCGGCTTCTGGGGAGGCTCCGCCAACGGCCTCGTCGACAACACGAAGTTCCGCTTCGACATCCCGATCGAGGTCAGCAAGCAGCTGTGGGTCGGGGAGATCCCCCTCACCCTCAAGGCCAAGTTCAAGTACTACTTCGTCACCGCCTTCTCCGCGAAGAACGCGACCCTCGCCGCCAGCGCGAGCTACTCCCTCAGCGGCGAGCTCGGCGTGCGCGATGGAGAGGCTGTCGTCCCCACGCTCGGCGTGGTCCAGTCCCTCGTCGACTCGATCTCGGGGATGTCGCTCGGCATCGACTCGGCGATCTTCGCGATCGAAGCGCGCTTCGACCTCGGCCTCGGCCTCCCGGTCGCCTCGATCGGCCCGTACGGGAAGATCGTCTACTCGGTGGGCATCATCCGCGGGTCGGCGCTCACCTCGCCATGGGGCGTGCCGTGCCAGGGGACGGTCCGCATCGAGGGCGGCGGCGGCATCGGTGCGCAGCTCCCCTCCGCATTCACCAGCGCGCTCGAGAAGCGCCTCCATCTGAAGAAGCTCACGGTCGGCGTCACCCTCGTCGAGCGGATGAAGGACATCGTCAATCGCACGCGGGGCGTCCCGATGTGCCCGGGCGCGATGGCGGCGGACACCGCCCCCACCGAGACACCGCCCGTGCAGCCGCGGCAGACCGACAACGACCCCTTCACCGCGGCCGGCGCGCGGCCGGTCCCCGGACCGGGGACCACTCCGAGGCCCCGGCCCGAGAAGCCCACGACCGAGGCGGTCGAGAACCCCACGTCGCCCAACCCCGACCTCACCGGTGACGGCGCACCCGAGGGCCCCATGCCGGGGCCGAAGCAGCCCAGCGGCTCGACGGCGCCGCCGCCGAGCGAGGTCGCGTGCGACCTCGAGCCCGACCCCCGCCATCCGGGCACCAACAGCCGCGGCCGGCCGATCGCGTATCGCTGCAAGAGCGAGCCGTCGCGTCCGCCTGCGCCGACCCCCAGCCCGACGCCGAGCGACGGGAACATCTGATGGCGCCGCACGGACTCCGGCGTGCACTCGCCGCCACGGCGGCGCTCGCGATGCTGCCTCTCGCCCTGAGCGCGTGCACGGGCGCCCCTCCGGCGGCCGCGCAGCCCTTCCCGCTGCTCACGGGTCAGCACGCCGTGACGATCGACAGGAGCTTGCAGTACGGGGCCTTCACGGTCGAGGTCGGATATGCGGTCTACGACGAGGTCGGGAAGTCCCTCACCGTGAGCACGCGCTGGACGAACCTCTCCGACGGCTATGCCACGGCGCCGTCGGGCTTCGGGATCATGCGGTTGCGCACGCCGGATGCCGACCCCGTGAGCGGCGACCCGGTGGGGCCGAGCGATGCGCCCGTTCCGGCGGGCGAGAGCAGCGAGCTGAGCTTCGTGTGGAGCTACCTCGAGGCGAACCCGCTCGCCGACGGACAGCTCGTGATCGGTCAGGACGGAGGTCGGCTCACCACGATCGCGCTCGCGGACGGCGCGGGCGAGAACCAGCTCGCCGCGCGCCCCGTTCCTCTCGACGCCTGGGCGAATCTCGGCGCCCACACCATCCACGTCACGAACGCCCTGCTCAGCGCGGGGCACCTCAGCGACAACACGCAGGCCGACGCGAGCCATCGCGTGCTGCATCTCGACTTCGACGTGTGGATCAGCACCGCCCGGCGGGCGGGCTGGGTCACCGGCGACTACCTCGCGCTGAAGCTCCCTGACGGCACGATCGTGAAGCCGCGCGACGGGGTGGACTCACGCGAGATGACCTGGAGCGTCGTCGAGGGGGCGTGGGCCGAGTTCGAGGTGCCCGACGAGGGCGCCGGCGACTACCAGCTGCTGCTGTTCCGCCGCGCCCCGGGGCTCCTCGGGGGCGACGTCGAGGGGAACAGCTCAGTGGCGCTCCCGTTCACGATCGACGACGCCGCACTCGCCCCGGTCAGCCCCTCGGAGCAGCCGAAGGAGGGGAAGCTCCCGCTGCCCCTCATCCCGGCCCGTCCCGCGCCCGACGGCACCGCGCCCCCCGAGCCCGCGGCCGATGCCCCGTTCGCCCTCGAAGCCGCGGAGGTGAACGTCTCGGGCTACGCCGTGCGGGTGACCGGCGGCACCTTCTCGCCCGCGAGCCATCAGCTCACGCTCGACGTGGAGGCCCGCTACCTGGGCGCCGTCGCGGACGGCGAGTTCAGCTGGGCGCCGAGCCTCACCGTCGGCACCGTCCTCGAGTTCGCGCACCGCACCAGCGGCAGCCTGCTCGTCGCCGCCGGCGCCTCCGGCAACGAGCCGATCCGCACGACCCTCGCGTACAACGGCATGCCCGACGACTTCGACCTGCACGCCGCGACCCTCCTCATCGGCAACAACGCGCGCATCTCGCTCGGCGACGGCGCGTCGGCACCCGCCGTCCCCGAGTGGCTCGACGCGAAAGCCGAGCGCAGCAACGCGGGTGAGTTCGCCATCCAGGTGCGGAGCTACCGCGTCGGCGCCTTCACCGGCACCGAGCGCAAGCCGGGGCAGGTGGAGCTGGAGATCTCCTACGACGTGACGACCTCGTCCGACGCGAGCCAGCGCACGCTGTTCTTCAACCCGACCAGCCAGGTGTTCCTCTCGCGGGACGACGGGTACGTGCAGTTCGCCCCCGACCAGGACACCACCGGGATCCTGCAGCTCGAGGTGGGCGTCCCGAAACGAACCAGCACGACCTTCGTGGTCCCGGCGGCGTCACTCGAGAAGGGCGTCGTCTACCTGCTCGTGCGCAGCCGCGACGAGACCGACTTCCCGACCCCTGCGGGCTGGCTGGAGACGACGATCCCCGTCGTGCTCACGCCGGCGCGGTGAGCCCCATGAGGGGCAGCAGCATCGAGAGGTCGCGCGCGTCGAGCAGCACGTCGGCCACGTCGCGCACGGGGGCCTTCGCGTCGAAGCCGATCGAGAGACCGGCGAGCGCCATCATCGGCAGGTCGTTGGCGCCGTCGCCCACCGCGAGCGTCTGGGAGATCGGGATGCCCGCGGCATCCGCCCACTCCTGAAGAGCCTCGGCCTTGGCCGCCGCGTCGACGACGGGCGGCAGCACACGGCCCGTCAGCACGCCGTCGGCGACCTCCAGCCGGTTGGCACGCCAGTGGTCGAGGCCGAGCCGCTCGGCGAGCGGGTCGATCACCTCGTGGAAGCCGCCGGACACGACGCCCACCCGGCCGCCCGCGGCATGCACGGCGGCGATCATCTCGGGCACGCCGTGCGTGACGGTGACCCGGGCGCCCACCTCGGCGAACACGGATGCCGGGAGCCCCGCGAGCGTCGCGACCCGCTCGCGCAGGCTCTCCGCGAAGTCGAGCTCGCCGTTCATCGCCCGGAAGGTGACCTCGGCCACCGCCTCGCGGGTTCCCGCGGCATCCGCCAGCAGCTCGATCACCTCGTCCTCGATGAGGGTGGAGTCGACATCGAGCACGACGAGGAAGCGAGCCATGGGGCGGTGATCTCCCAACAGGTGGTGGCGGGGGTGTCAGTCGACGCGCGCGCCCTTGCCCACGACCGTGATGCCCGACTCGGTGACGGTGAAGCCGCGGTTGCGATCGGCATCGTGGTCGACGCCGACGCTCGCCCCGGGCGCGACGACGACGTCCTTGTCGAGGATAGCGCGCTGCACCGTCGCATCCGCGCCGATCTGCACCCGCTCGAACACCACGGAGTCGGTCACCTTGGCCCCCGACTCGATGGTGACCCAGGGGCCGAGCACGACACGCTCGAGATGACCGCCCGACACGACGCAGCCGAGCGACACCACCGAGTCGATCGCGGTGCCCACCGTGTTGCGCCCGTCGCGCACGAACTTCGCGGGCGGCGAGTTCAGCTGCTGGCTGTAGATCGGCCAGTCCTGGTTGTAGAGGTTGAAGACCGGCAGTGCGGAGATGAGGTCCTGGTGCGCCTCGAAGAAGGAGTCGATCGTGCCGACATCCCGCCAGTAGAAGCGGTCGCGATCGGTCGCGCCCGGCACCTCGTTGCGGTTGAGGTCGTAGACCGCCGCCTCGCCGCGCGCCACGAAGTCGGGCACGATGTCGCCGCCCATGTCGTGGTTCGAGTCCGCGCGCGCGCCGTCGCGCTGCACGGCGTCGATCAGCACGTCGGCGTCGAAGACGTAGTTGCCCATCGAGGCGAGGATCTCGTCGGGGGAGTCGGCGAGCCCCACCGCATCGCTCGGCTTCTCGCGGAACGCCGCGATGCGCGCGGGGTTGGCGGGGTCGAGCTCGATGACGCCGAACTGGTCGGCGAGCGACAGCGGCTGCCGGATCGCCGCGACGGTCACGCCCGCACCGGACTCGATGTGCGCGCGGATCATCTGGCTGAAGTCCATGCGGTACACGTGGTCGGCGCCCACCACGACCACGATGTCCGGCTTCTCGTCCCGGATGAGGTTGAGGCTCTGCAGGATCGCGTCGGCCGAGCCGGAGAACCAGCGCTTGCCGAGCCGCTGCTGCGCCGGCACCGAGGCGACGTAGGCGCCCAGCATCCCGGAGAGCCGCCAGGTCTGCGAGACATGCCGGTCGAGCGAGTGCGACTTGTACTGGGTCAGAACGACGACCTGGCGCAGCCCCGAGTTGATGAGGTTCGACAGCGCGAAGTCGATGAGGCGGTAGACGCCGCCGAACGGCACGGCGGGCTTCGCCCGATCCGCGGTCAACGGCATGAGCCGCTTGCCCTCTCCGCCGGCGAGGACGATGCCGAAGATCTTGGGCGCAGCTGCCATGGCACCACAGTAGGACAGGCTCCCGGGGTGTACTAGCGTCGATGACGATGCGAGTCGATGTTCTGAGCCGTGAGTATCCGCCGGAGGTCTACGGAGGGGCGGGCGTGCACGTCGCCGAGCTCGTCGCCGCGCTGCGACGCGACGTCGACGTCGTGGTGCGCTGCTTCGGGCTGCCCCGCGACGAGCCGCACGTCTACGCCTATCTCGTGCCACCGCAGCTCACCTCGGCGAACCCCTCGCTCGCCACCCTCGGCGTCGACCTGCAGATGGCGGAGGACGTGGCGGGGGCCGACCTGGTGCACTCGCACACCTGGTACGCGAATGCGGCCGGCCATCTCGCGAAGCTGCTGCACGGCATCCCGCACGTCGTCACGGCGCACTCGCTCGAGCCCCTGCGGCCCTGGAAGGCCGAGCAGCTGGGCGGCGGCTACCGCGTGTCGAGCTGGATCGAGAAGACGGCCTTCGAGGCGGCGGATGCCGTGATCGCCGTGAGCGCGGGGATGCGCGCCGACATCCTGCGCAGCTACCCGGCGATCGACCCGGCGCGCGTGCACGTCGTGCACAACGGCATCGACCTGGATCGCTGGCAGCCCACGCAGGATGCGGCGGTGCTCGAACGCCTGGGCATCGATGCCGAGCGGCGCAGCGTCGTGTTCGTCGGACGCATCACCCGCCAGAAGGGCCTGCCGTACCTGCTCGCCGCGGCGCGCCGGCTCGACCCCGACGTGCAGCTCGTGCTGTGCGCGGGTGCGCCCGACACCCCCGAGATCATGGCCGAGGTGCAGGAGGGCGTGCGTGTGCTCCAGGAGGAGCGCGAGGGCGTCGTCTGGATCGAGGAGATGCTGCCGCAGCGCGAGCTCGCGGCCGTGCTCACCTCCGGCACGGTGTTCGTGTGTCCCTCCGTCTACGAGCCCCTCGGCATCGTGAACCTCGAGGCGATGGCGTGCGGGCTGCCGGTCGTCGGCACCGCGACGGGAGGCATCCCGGAGGTCGTCGCCGACGGCCTCACCGGCCGGCTCGTCCCGATCGAGCAGGCGGATGACGGCACCGGCACGCCGGTCGACCCGGACCGCTTCGTGGCCGACCTCGCGACGACCCTCTCGGAGGTGCTCGCCGATCCGGCCACGGCGCGGCTCATGGGCGAGGCAGGTCGGCTTCGGGCCGAGGCCGAGTTCAGCTGGGCGAGCATCGCCGAGCGCACCCGCGCGGTGTACGAGAGCCTCGTCGAGGACCGCGGCTAGGCTGGACGCATCATGGTGCGAGTGCTGGACCTCCAGGACGTGTCGATCGTCCGCGACGGGAACACGATCCTCGATTCGCTGAGCTGGACCGTCGAGTCCGACGAGCGATGGGTCGTCCTCGGCCCCAACGGGGCGGGCAAGACGACGATCCTGAACATCGCCGCCGCGGCGATGCATCCGAGCTCGGGCACCGCGACGGTGCTCGGCGAGCAGCTCGGCAAGGTCGACGTGTTCGACCTCCGCCCCCGCATCGGCATCGCCTCCACCTCGTCCGCGCGACGCATCCCGCCGGGGGAGACGGTCTTCGACGTCGTGCTGACCGCCGCCTACGCCGTCACCGGCCGGTGGAACGAGGAGTACGAGGACGTCGACCAGCGACGCGCCGAACGCGTCATGCGCGAGTGGCGCCTCGAGGAGCTGCGCGACCGCAGGTTCGGCACCCTCTCCGACGGCGAGCAGAAGCGGGTGCAGATCGGGCGCGCGGTGATGACCGACCCCGAGCTGCTGCTGCTCGACGAGCCGGCGGCGAGCCTCGACCTCGGCGCGCGCGAAGAGCTCGTGCGGCTGCTCAGCGAGTACGCGGGTACCGCGGACGCCCCGGCGATGGTGATGGTGACCCATCATGTCGAGGAGATCCCCGCGGGATTCACCCACGCGATGCTCCTCGCGGGCGGGCGCATCCACGCGGCCGGCCCGATCGCCGAGGTCGTGACGGGGGAGCGGCTCTCCGAGGCGTTCGGACTCCCGCTCGTGGTCTCGACGAGCGAGGACGGCCGCTTCGCGGCTCGCGCGCGCTGGAGCTGACGCTCGGTCTGCTAGACTCGACAGTCGGCCCTTAGGCCTGCGAACTTTTCCACTCCACTCCGACTGAGGTACCTCATGAAGACCGACATCCACCCCGACTACCAGGCGATCGTCTTCCGCGACCTGGCGAGCGGTGAGACCTTCCTCACCCGTTCGACCCTGACGAGCGACAAGACCATCGAGCTGGACGGCGAGACCTACCCGGTCGTGGACGTCGAGATCTCCTCCGCCTCGCACCCGTTCTACACGGGCAAGCAGCGCATCCTCGACAGCGCCGGCCGCGTCGAGAAGTTCAACACGCGCTACAAGAACTTCGGCAAGTAAGCCCCACGCACGAAGGCCCCGTCCACGGACGGGGCCTTCGTCGTATCCGGGCCCCGCGGCATCCGGGCGTCCGTTCAGCCGACGGTGAGGCGGCGGCGCGCCCAGAGGGGGAGCAGCTCGTCGCGCGTGAGCGGCGCGACGTCGAGGCCCGCGAGATCGAGCTCGGCGTCGTCGACCCAGAGGAGCTCCTCGATCTCGCCCGCGGCGAGCACCTCGTGGTGCACCGTCATCGCGAACACCGCGGCCAGCACGACCGTCTCGGCCTCGTTCGCCGCCACCGCCCGGAACAGCCCGAGGTACTCCGCGGTCGAGACGTCGAGCTCGACGCCGATCTCCTCCACGAGCTCACGCGAGAGCGCGTCGATGGCGCTCTCACCCTCCTCGATCTTGCCGCCGGGCTGCATGAAGTGCGTGGTGCCCGTCTTGCGCACGAGCAGAGTACGGCCCGCCGCGTCGGTGACGACGGCCGCCGCCACCCGGAGCACCGCGGGGCGGCCTCCCGTGCGCTCCTGCACCGGTGAGTCGGTGACCGGAGGCTCGGTGACCGGAGGCTCTGCGTCCAGGGTCTCCGCGAACCCGGTGTCGGGCCCCGACGCGGGCTCGGCCTCGGCCCCGGGGAGCGGCCCCGGATACGCCTCCCGCGGGTCGGGCGGCGCGGCGTCGAGCGCCGCGGGGGCCTCCGGAGCGGGCGCGAGCTGCAATCCGAGCGGGCGGCTGAAGTCGAGCACCGGGACCCGGCCGAGGCGCGGCTCGAGCGGCGGGATGGGCTGCGTGTCGCGGTAGGCACCCGGATGCACGGGGTACTTGATCGGCCACGCGGTCGACGCCGTGAAGCTCTCATCGCCCTTGCGCCGGCGGATGTAGTCCTGGAAGCTGCGTGCCTGCTCCGCGAACCAGATCTCCTGACGGCCGTGGAGGTCGGCGAGCGGGATGTCGAGCTCCTCCGGGCGCGCGGCGAGCAACGCCTGCGCGACGCGGCCCGCGGCGATCGCGTCGGCTCCCGCGTCGTGCGCGTCGTCGAGGACGACCCCGTAGTGCGCCGCGGCCGCCTCGAGCGTGCGCTTGCCCTTGCGGTAGGTGTCGACCTGCTTGTCGATCACGAGCGGGTCGACGATCGGCGAGGGATCGGCGATCGGCTCCAGCTCGTTGCGCCGGCACTCGCGGTCGAGCAGCGAGAGGTCGTAGGGCGCGTTGTAGACCACGACCGCGATGCCGAGTCCGAACAGCGTGCGAAGGGTCTGCGCGATCTCGGCCACGACGACCGCACTCGGCCGCCCCTCGGCGCGCGCCCGCTCCGTCGTGATGCCGTGCACGGCGGCCGCGCCATCCGGGATCTCGACGCCCGGATCGGCGAGCCAGTCCCAGCGGTCCACGACCTGGCCGTCCGCGTCGAGGATCGCGATGCACGCGGTGACGATGCGTGCCGTCTCGACGTCGACACCCGTCGTCTCGAGGTCGAACACGCCGAGACGGTCGGCCCAGCTGGTCATGCTCGAAGCCTAGGACCGCCCGCCGACACGCCTCAGAAGGCGCGCGGGAGCACGCTCTGCGGCTCGCCGAGGTGCAGCCAGTAGAAGCCCTGGGTGGCGAGCGTCAGCGTCAGCACGCCGTCGTCGCCGACCGTCGGGAAGGCCCCGCCGCCGAACAGGTCGTAGGGCGTGACGCCCTCGTCGCCGCTCAGCTCGATCGACACCGACACGGGGTTGTGCGAGAAGGAGAAGACGCACAGCACCCGCTCCGGCGCGTCGCCGAACTGGGTGCCCGACCCCTCGTACTCGCGCACGAAGGCGAGCACCGACTCGTGGTTGGTGCGCAGCACCCGGATCGACCCGAGGCCGAACACCGGATGTCCCTTCCGCACGTGGATGACGTTGCGCACCCAGTGCAGGAGCGAGCGCGACTGCGCGAGCTGCGACTCCACGTTGACGAGCGTGTAGTTGTACACGAGCGACTGCACGACCGGCAGGTAGAGCTTGCCCGGGTCGGCCGTGGAGAACCCGGCGTTGCGGTCGGGGGTCCACTGCATCGGGGTGCGGGACGCGTCGCGGTCGGGCAGCCAGATGTTGTCGCCCATCCCGATCTCGTCGCCGTAGTAGAGGAAGGGGCTGCCGGCGAGCGAGAA
>JASLGG010000040.1 GCA_030150265.1 Protaetiibacter sp. | reverse complement strand
GGCACCGCGGGGATCGCCGCCGCTCCGCCGCCCGCGAGCACCCTCCCCACCGCTTCACCGGAGCCCGCCGCGCAGGCGCCCGCGCCGACGGTCGACGAGAGCCAGTCCGTCGCTGCCGCGCGCGCGGCATTCGCCGCCGCGCAGGCCGAGAAGGCAGCCGCAGCCGCTGCGGCCGCAGCCGCCGTCGCGGCCGAGGCCGCAGCGGGCCTCGCCGCCGCCGAGGCCGCATCCGGTGCCAGGACTCCCGCCGCCCCGGCCGCCCCACCCGCACCTCCGGTGGCCGGCGGCGGCGAGGAGCATTTCACCTCGGTTGCGCAGGCGCGTGCCGCGTTCGCCGCGAAGCGCGCCGCGGAGAGCGGGGCGAGCACGCCCGAGCCGGTCGAGCCCGAGAAGCCCGCGGCCCCGACCGCGCTCTCGGCCATCGACGACGGGCGTCCCGTGTCGGTCGCCGCCGCACGTGCCGCCGCCGCGAAGGCGAAGGCCGCGGCCGCCGACGCCCCGCAGGACGACCAGCAGGTCGACGCCCAGGGCCGCACCTGGCACCTGCCGAAGCTCAGCTGACCGGCGCGGGCCCCCACTACCCCCGAACGGGGGACTGAGCGATGATAGCTTCGATGCCTAGGCTCGAAGGATCACGGACGCTGTGGGGGCTTTGAACGTGTCGGACTACATGGGTGCGTCGCCGCGCGCGGCGTGGTACCCCGACCCCAGCGATGCGAATATGCAGCGCTGGTGGGACGGGCGCGCCTGGACGGCGTACACGACGCCGATCCCGCCGCCCCCGCCGATGCCCTCGATGCCCGCGCCGGTGGTGCCGCCGTCGGTCGGCATCCCGCAGCCCGTCGCCCCCGCGCAGCCCGCGGTCCAGTCCCCGGTCGCACCGGAACCGGCACCCGCCGCGGCTCCTCAGATGCCGGTGACGACTCCCCCGTCGCCCGTGGCGGCTCCTCAGGCTCACGTCGCGCCGCAGACGCCTGCCGCGATGCCGCAGACCATCGCAACCCCGCAGGCCCCGGCTGCCGCTCCTCAGCCTCCGGTCTCGGCACCCCCGCTCCCGGCCGCCGCACCGCAGATCCCGGCTGCCGCTCCTCAGCCTCCGGTCTCGGCACCCCAGCCTCTGGTCTCGGCACCCCAGCCCCCGGCGCACCAGCCCCCGGCGCACCAGGTCTCCGTACCCCCGGTCTCGGCGCCCCCGCCTCCGGCCTCGGCTCCTGACGCCCCCGCAGCGCAGGCGACGGCACCGCAGACGATGGCACCGCAGCCCGTGGATGTTCCCGCGTATCTCGGTCAGCCGGCCCCCGCCGGTGACGCCCAGCAGCCGTCGCAGCCCCGGCTCCCGACCGTCCCTGCCGAGCTGCTCGCGCGCCAGGCGCCGCCCGCGGCCGCGGAGACCCCCGTCGTCACGCCGACGGTGCTCACCTCGCCCACGCCGATCGCTCCCGCGGTCGCACCCGCCGCGGAGCTTCCGCGCGTCGCGCCGCCCGGTGCGGCCCCCTCGTACCAGGCCGCCCCGCAGGCCTCGCTGTACGCATCCGCCCCCGCGCCGTCCGCCCCCGCGCCGGCGCTCGAGGCGGGACCGTCGGCCCACCCGCCGATCCCGGGCTTCACGCCGGCCCCGACCATCCTCGCGCTGCCGGCCATGCTCGGTGCGTCCACGACCGCTGCGGCACCGTCAGCATCGCCGACTTCTGACACGCCTCACCCCACGACGGCGCCCTCGGCGACGCCCACGTCGGTGTCGCAGCCCATCTCCGGCGCCACCGGCTCCGACCTCTCGTGGGATGCCAACTCCGCCTACCTCGCCGCCCTCGGGATCACGGCTCCCGGTGCTCCGGCGCAGCGCGGAGCCGAGAGCCCGGCGCCCACGACCGGCCCCCAGCCGGTGGCGCTCCCGCACGACGGCGGACCGCTGAGCCCCGCGCCTGCCACGGCGCTGCCCCTGCCGCAGCAGCCTGAGCGAGGCCTCGACCTCACCCCCGATGGACGAGGCGACCTCGGCGCCCCGATGCACCGGGTGTGAGAACGACCCGCACCAGCGATCGCTGCGCCCCCGTTCGGGGGATGCCATCCGCATCGCCACCGCTCGATAGCATCGATCCGATACGCGAATGGGGGGCGTTGTGAAGGCTTTCGGTGTGCTTCTGGTGGTCGTCGGGGTTCTCGCCGTCGCCGGGGCGGTCGCGCTCGGCGTGCTGCCCGGTGTCCTGGACGGCGACGGGCAGTGCGGCGGCTTCCTGCTGACGCTGCTCTCCGGTGGGCCGTCCGCATCGAACGCCTGCCTCGCCTCATATGTCACGAGCGCCTGGCTCGTCCCCGTCGCGGGACTCGGCGGCATCGTCGTGCTCCTCGTCGGCGTGCTGTTCATCCAGGGCTCGCGGATGCGGGAGTTGCGCAGCACCCTCGCCTACACCCGCACCAGCAAGGGCATCGGCGTCTCGAACGCATCGGCGCTGAGCGGCAACGGCGTGCCGTCGGGCGCGGTGCCGTCCGGCGTCACGAGCTCGACCCAGGCTGAGTACGCCGCCCGCGTCGGATACAGCCGCACCCCGGCCGCGTTCCCGGCAGCCACCGCCTCCGCGGCGCCGCAGTTCTCGGCTCAGCCCGCGATGGTGCAGCCGACGGCCCAGCCCGCCATGGTTCAGCCCGCCATGGCCCAGCCCGCGGCGGGGCAGCCGACGATGGTGCAGCCGACCGCTCAGCCGGCCATGGTTCAGCCCGCCGCCCCGTTCCCGCCTCAGCAGGCCGCGCCCCAGCCGGCGATCCCGACCACGCCCCCGGCGGGCGGCTTCGTGCAGCCGGGCAGCGGCTTCGCGGCCCCCACGACGTACTGACCGGTTCGGGTGCCACTCACACGAACGTGACGGCCGCCTGGATGCGGGTGCGCAGCTCGAAGAGGTCGGTGCCGCCTGTGGCGACCCCCGGGATGCCGGTGCGCACGATGTGCGCGAGCTGCGGCTGCGGGATGAGCAGCACCCGCGAGCCGCGGAGGGAACCGAGCTCGATCGCGCGCGGCGCATCGGCCTCCGGCACCACCACCCCGAGCGCCGAGAACTTCACGCGAGCGCGCCGGGCGAAGGACCGCGCCCGTGTCGAGAGCTCGTGCACGGGGCGCTCGCCCGCGATCGCGGGGCCGACGAGCTCCGTGCCCTTCGTGCGCACCTCGCCTCCCCAGTCCTCGCTGAGAAGCGCCCAGAGGCCGCTCGGACCCAGCACGATGTGGTCGAGCTTGCCCGCGGGCGTCTCGACGTCGTGCCAGATCGTGTAGCCGATGCCGAGCTCCGCGAGCTCGCGCGCCGAACGCTCCTCCGCGATCGCCGCCGCGAGCAGATGCCGCACCTCGTGCGGCGCGGACCGCACGAGCGCGGGGTCGTACGGATCGCGGATCTCGGCGCCGCGCCCGACCCATTCGCGCAGCTCCGTCAGGTAGCGCTCCCGATTCCAGCCGCCCGGATGCCCGCTCGCGCGAGCACGCGGTCGCGAGTCGGCCCGCGGACGCGGCGCCCGTGGCGCGAAGGCCGGCTCGGCCGAGGTCTGCGCCCTCCCGCGTGCGTCGTACCCCGCCCGCGCGTCGGGGCTGCCGACGAGCTCCCACGCCTCCTGCACGGCATGGAAGTCGATCGCGAGTCCTCCGGCATCCGGATGCGTCTCCCGCAGCCGCCGCCGGTAGGCGCGGCGGAGCTCGTCGTCGCTCGCCGTCGCCGGGACGCCGAGCACCTCGTACGGGGACGCGGCGAGGGGACTGTCGGGCACGACATCGATCGTACGGCCGGACGGCGGCCCATGAGCGCCGTTAGGCTCGTGAGGTGAGCATCCGGGACGAGGTCGGGATCCCCCGACGGGCGAGCCTCGAGGTGCTGCGCGCGGAGGCAGCCGACGAGCTCGCCACGGTCGTGTTCGAGCGGCTGCGGGCGGGCGAGGACCCGTGGGAGTTCATGCAGGAGCTGCCGAGCCTCGACGAGCTCGTCGTGCTCATGCTGCGCGCGGAGCTCATCCGCGCCGACGGCGAGCGGCGCCCGAGCGCCGAGGTCGACTACCGGATGCTGCGCCAGATCGCGCTCGCCTATCCGCCGCTCAGCACGGCCGTCTGGTCGATGCTCGAGGGCGAGCCCACGCGTCGCCGCACCGCCTGAGCGGCCCCGCTGCAGAGACGGGCGGCGGTGATGCTGCCCGCGATCCGACGTACCCCCGTACCGGATCGCGGCCTTCGCAGATCACCGCCGCCGACCAGTCCCCCCGAACCAGTGACATCACGATATGGTCACGAGCCGTGGGAGCGCTCCCCCCACAACGGGTGACGCGCACAGGGCGCCCGCCACGTGCCGGGCAGCACGACGAAAGGCCCCCGGTCGCCGCGTTCCTCCGGCGCCTGAGCGCCGGGGTTCGTCGAGCCCCGAGGGCCTTTCTGTCACCTGAGGCCGTTCCCCGAGGGGTTCGTGCCTTCCGGTGAAGAAGAGATTACTCAGCCGTGAACGGCGCGCAAGACGTCAAGTCTCGCTAGATGGTTGAAGGTCACGAGCCCGCTCAGAGCTCGCGCACCGCATCCGTCAGCAGCGCGATGAGCGCCTCGAGCTGCACCGAGCCCTCCGCGGTCTCGACGTTCTCGCCGTCCAGGGCGCGCGCCGCGAGCCCCGCCTTCGAGTCGATGAGCTCCGCGATGCGCCCGTCGATCGTCTGCGCGGCGATGATCCGCCACGCCGTCACGGGCAGCTCCTGTCCGATGCGGTGCACACGGTCGATCGCCTGCGTCTGCTCGGCGTTGGTCCAGCTGAGCTCCGCCAGCACGACGTTCGACGCCGCCTGCAGGTTGACACCGACGCCCGCCGCGGTGAGCGAGCACACCGCGACCGCGACCTCCGGATCGTTCTGGAAGGCGTCGATCTCCGCCTGGCGCGTCTTCGAGCTCTGGTCGCCCCGGATCGACACCGTGCGCAGCCCCGCCTTGGCGAAGTGCTCCTCGGCCACGTCCATCACGTCGATGTGCTTGGCGAAGAACACGACCTTGCCCACGTTGCGCGCGAGGTTGACCGTGTAGTCGGCCGCCGGGGTGGCCTTGGCCTGGCCGATGCGGCGCACCATCGTGAAGACGTTGTCGCCCGAGGCGTCCGTCTGCTTCGACTCCTCGAGCTCGGCGGCCGCGACGAGGCGGATGAGGTCGGCCGCATCCGAGTCGGGTCGCGTCGCGCGCAGGCGGCGGAACCGCTCCACGAGCCGCGCCACGAGCGCCTTCTCCGCGTCGCGGATCGAGCGCCCCGCCTCGCCGTCGAGCTCGACCGGGATGTCGGCGATGCGGCGCGCGGGGATGTCGGCGGCGACGTCGACCTTCTTGCGGCGCACGATGCCCATGCCGACCACGGCGCGACGCGCCGCCGCGAAGAAGCCCGGGTCGACGGGCGTGAGCTCGGTCTCCTCGAGCGCCTCCATGAGGCGCGGGAGGGGCTTCTTCTCGTCGATCCAGCCGAGGAACTGCCAGATCATCCGGAAGTCCTCGATCTGGTTGATGAGCGGCGTTCCCGTGAGCGCCACGAGCAGCGGATCGGCCGTGCGCTGGCGGATCGCGGCGGCGAGCGCCTGCACGTTCTTGGAGCGCTGCGACTCCTTGTTCTTGATGAAGTGCGCCTCGTCCACGACCATGCCGCGGAATCCGCGCCGCGAGAGCCAGGCGACGTGGCGGTCGAGGATCTCGTAGTTGACCACGACGATCTCGGCGAAGGCGTCGACGTCGTCGCCGTCGCCGTGCACGACCGTCACCGAGCGGTGCGGGGTCCACTTCTCGACCTCGCGCGCCCAGTTGACCTTGACGACGTTGGGCACCACCACGAGCAGCGGGTAGGCCTTCGCAACGTCCGCGGCGAGCAGCGCCTGCGCGGTCTTGCCGAGGCCCGGCTCGTCGGCGAGCAGATAGCTGCGGTGGCCGGCACGCGCGGACTCCACGAAGCGGGCCTGGTGGCGCATGAGCTCGAGCCCGCCCGGGGTCGCGAGCGAGCGCGCCTCCGGCAGCTCCATGCTCGCGGCTCCCCCGCCCGCGCCGACCTCGAACGATCGGAACAGCGGCTCGATGAGCTCCCAGTTGTCGAGGCGCCCGCTCGTCACCGGCTTCGGCTGCTGATAGGCCGCGAAGTCGGGGGCGAGGAACGGGTTCGACATCTGGTACTGCCGTACCGACTGCGGCACCACCTGGCGCTCCTCGACGGCGGGCTTCGGCTCGGGCGCCGTGACGACCACGAGGTCCTCGGGGGCGAGCGGCGTGCCCGCCTCGAGCAGGAGCGTGCGCCGCACCTCCTGGGCGGCGGGGCTGAGCGGGGCGGTGTCGGTGAGCAGCTGGATGAGACTCGCGTCGCGCGCGGCGGTCTTCGCCATGATGGTGGCGATGCCGTCGAGCCGCGTGAGCTCCTTGGTGCGCTCGGCGTCGCCGAGGCTCGCATCCGCCTTGATGCGCGCGCGCTCCTCGCGGGCGAGCACCGCCACGACGCGGTAGCGCATCCGGTTCGCCGGGTTGACCTTGCCGCGCTCGGCGGCGTTCTCGATGCCGCGCACCACGCGGGCGAGCACCGGGATGATGCCGGTCTCGTCCTGGTGCGCGCGGCGGCGCTGCGTGCTCTTCGCACCGGACTTCGCGCCGGTGCGCGTCTTCTGGCCCGATGTGGCCATCGTTCTCCTCGGGGGCTCGGCCCCATCGCGACGGCATCCGTCGCGTCTACGTGCGATCCGACGGTGCGCCGGACCGGATTCTCGGTGCAGATCACCCCCGTCGATCCCCTGATCCGGCTTGGCCGGCGGGGCGGTGGGCGCATCCAGTCTAGCGCACACCGCACTCATGAGCCCGCGTCACCGCCGGATAGGGTGAGACGGTGCTGTCCACCGCCGCCCGCGCGCTCGCCCGCAGCTGGCCGGCGCTGCTGGCGTGGTTCCTCGCCGGATGGACGGCCCGCCTCCTGCTGCTGCGGCTCGCGGCCGCCATCGGCAACGACCTCCCGCTCCTCGGCCAGCTCATCCTGCCGCTCGCGGTCATCGCGCGGCTCGCGAGCTACGTGGCGATGTTCCTCGTGCTGCGCGGCGCACTCCCGAACGTCGCGGATGCCGACCCCGCGGCCGGTGCCCGGCGCCGCTTCGCGGCGCGCTGGGGGGACGCGATCTCGAGCGCCATCCTGCCCTTCTTCGTCATCTACGCCGCGTGGGGCATGGTCGCCGAGGACTCCCGCGACTACGCCGCCGCCGCGCTCGACCAGACGGACTTCTGGAACGGCCAGACCAGCCGCGCGCTCGACGTCGACCTCGACGTCTGGTCGCTCGGGACGGTCGTGGTTGCCTTCGCCGCGCGTTGGCTCCTGCAGCGCTTCCGGAGCCGGTTGCCCGGCTGGACCGCGGCCGTCGCCGCCTACCTCGAGGCCGTGTGGGTGCTCGTCGCGCTCCTCGTGCTGCGCACGCTGCTCGCGGGCGTGCCGCAGTGGTTCGCGACGCGCCGGATGTTCGCGCCGCTCGTCGACGCGGTCGCCGGCTGGCGCGACGGGAACGGCTGGTTCCGCTGGCTGGGCGACGCCGCATCCTGGCTCATGACCCAGCTGGGCGATGTCGTCTTCCAGCCGCTCGCCTGGGTCGCGCTCGCCGCGGTCGTGTACGCCGGCGGGCAGCTCCGGCGGAGCGCGGCACCGGGTGCACGCGCCGCTCGCGCCCGCGCCACGGTCGCCGCGCGATGGAACCGGATGCCGCGCTGGCTGCGCGCGGCGCTCACCTCCGTGACGGGCGGCTTCCAGGAGCGCTGGCTCCCGATCGCGAGCTCGATCCGCCTCATCTGGTCGGCCGGGGTGCTGACCCTGGCGGGGTTCCTGCTCGGCTACGCCGTGGTCCACGCGGCCGGCGAGTGGCTCGCCGCCGGCCTGCTGCGAGCGCTCGGGCCCCACAAGTTCGGGTTCTGGCAGGCCGTCGACGACCCGGTCAACCTGCTCGTCGTCGCCCTCGTCGTGCCCGTGCAGCTCGCGCTCGTGGGAGCGGCCTACGACACCGCCCTGCGGCGCTCGGCCGCGACGCCGTCGCCCGGCGAGGGGATCACGCCAGGAGCAGACGGAACGCCCGCGGCAGCAGAGGCCCGTTGACGACCTCCAGGGCGACCTCGCCCACGGCGTCCTCCGGCACGAGGAAGGTCAGCTCGAAGGGGAACGCCACCTCGGCTCCCGTGCAGCCGGTCGGCACGTCGTCGGGCAGCCCGCGACCCGGCCAGTAGTCGGTCCCGGACGGCGAGCTCGTCCAGCGCCGGCCGCGGTCCGGCTGCAGCAGCTCGATCGAGCAGGAGAAGCCCTCGGATGCCGCCGTCGCGTCGAGCTCGAGGGTGACCGACACGAGGGCGGTGCCCTCCGGCACCCCGTACTCGACGCCCTCCGCGGAACCGGCCACCGCCGTCCAGGTGTCGACGACGCGCAGCGTCGCATCGCCGATTCGGGCGATGTCGCCGAGAGCCACCGTGGTGACCTCGCGCGGTTGGGCGTTCCCGTAGTCGACGGCATCGATGCTGAGCGACGCGGCGACGGCCGCCGGCACGAGCACGACGAGCGCGAGCAGGGCCCACCGCGAGCGGCGCCACCACGAGATCCCGTCGCTCACCATCGCACGCGCTCCGCCCGGTTCAGCTCCAGCCGGTGCTCGTGCGGCATCGCCACGAGGTCGAGCTCGAGCTCGACGACGGACTGCAGGCGGGAGTCCGTGTCGGTGGCCAGCTGCAGCACGGCGTGCGCGGCGACCGGCTCCGCGAGGAGCTCGGCGGGCAGCTCGAAGACGAACGAGCCGCGCATCGGGAGCCCCGCGGCGAGGGCCGTCATCTGCAGGGCGCCGGAGGAGGGGCGCGTGCTCGGCCGCCACATCCGATCGCCGACGCGCAGCTCGGCGGCCGCGAGGCCGGGCGACTCGGTGGTCGCCATCCGGGCGTCGACCACGAGCCACACGCCCGTCGTCTCGCCCGTCCAGCTGCCGACCTCGACGACATCGGCGAGCACCGCCCGGTCGACGACCGCCTGGACGTCGCGCCCCTCGCCGAGCTGCCCCTGCTCGACCCGCGAGACGAACGGGGCGAAGCTCACGCCCTCCCCCGGCTCGGTGCGCGCGACCGCGAAGGCGAGCACGATCAGCGCGGCGGCGCCCGCACCCGCCGCGAGCCGCGTCATCCGCGCCACGGGTACACCAGCTCCTCGGACGGATGCGGCACCACCGTGGCCTGCACCGCGACGTGCTCGTCGCGCCACGCGGTGCCGCTGTAGAGCACCGCAGCCTCGGGGCGCCCGTCGAGCACTCCGAGCACGAGAGGCTCACCCGCCGCCACGGATCCGGCGGGCAGCTCCCAGCGCAGCAGCACCTCGGTCTCGACCCCGGGCGGCATCGACGACGAGAAGCTGCCGTCGGCGGCGACCCGCACCTGGGCGCCCCGTGCGAGGCGCGGCAGCCCGTCGAGCGCGTCGAAGCTCAGGAGGCCGGTGATCGCGCCGTCGGGCTCGCGCCATTCGTTGCGCACGACCGCCCGCACGACGAGGAACGTCATCCCGTCGTCCGGCACGTCGTAGTCGTCGGGCATGACCGCGCCGACCCAGGCCTCCTCGACGCGCACCGAGTAGTGACGGCCGTGATAGCTCTCGCCGGCGGCCAGCTCGGGGATCCTCGCGCTCTCGAGCGCCACGGTGTCCCAGCCGCCCAGCGGGATCGCCACGACCCCCGCGGTCGCGAGGGCGAGCGCGATCGAGCCGCCGACGAGGAGCGTTCCGCGCCGCCTCATCGCCTGCTCTCGCCGGCCGGGAGGGGCACCTTGATGAGCACCCCCGCCGCGATGAAGGCGAGCGCCGCGAGGTACTGCGCACCGAGCCACCAGATGCCCGAGAATCCGAACGGCATGACGGGGTTCCAGATCACGGCGACCGCCGCGAACACCGGCAGCCACCACCAGTGCCGCGCCTGGAACGCGAACACCAGCACGATGAGGGCGAGCACGGCGACGCCCCAGCTCACGTAGACGAAGGCCTCCTCCTCGAGGAGCGCGATGCCCACGAAGAGCACCACGGCCGCGAGCAGCCCCGGGGCGAGTGCGAGGCGGCGGAAGCCGGGGTCGCCGTAGCGGGAGGAGGGACGCGATGAGCTCACCAGCCCAGCGTATCGAGCGCACGCCCCGCCCTAGGATCGGGGCATGAGCGATGCCGCCGTCGACCGCTTCCGCGCGCTGCTGCGCCACGCCACCTTCTCCCACGAGGGCGCGACCGGCGTCGAGGAGGCCTTCGACGGCCTCCACGAGACGCTCGCGGCGAGCTTCCCCCTCGTGCACGAGCGCCTCGAGCGCGAGCTCGTCGCCGGCCGTTCGCTGCTGTTCCGCTGGCCCGGGTCGGGCGACGGTCCCGCCGCGGTGCTCATGGCGCACCAGGACGTCGTGGCGGTCGACGACGCGACGCGCTGGACGCATCCGCCGTTCGCCGCCGAGGTGTCGGGCGAGGGCGACGAGGCCGCGATCTGGGCGCGCGGCGCGCTCGACGACAAGGCCGCGCTCGGCGCGATCCTCGAGGCCGTCGAGACGCGGCTCGCTGCCGGCTTCACCCCGGCCGCCGACGTCTACCTCGTGTTCGGGCACGACGAGGAGGCCGGGGGCACCGGTGCCGCGGCGATCGTCGAGCTGCTGCGCGCACGCGGCGTGCGGCCGTGGCTCGTGATCGACGAGGGCGGTGCGGTCATGGACGGCCTCATGCCGGGGCTCGGCCCGACCGCGGTCGTGGGCGTTACCGAGAAGGGCATCATGGATGTCGAGCTCGCCGTCGAGCAGTCGGGCGGCCACGCCGCGATCCCCCTGCCGGGCGGCTCCACGGCGCTGCTCGCGCGCGCCATCCTGCGCCTCGAGAACCAGCCCGAGCGCCCTCGTCTCATCGAGCCCACCATCGGGCTGCTCGAGGCTCTCGGCGCGCGGATGGGCGGCGCGCGCGGGTGGGCGCTCCGGCACGCCCGGCTGCTGCGCGGCCCCCTCGCCCGAACGCTCGCGGCCGCGAGCCCGCAGCTCGCCGCGATGACCCGCACGACGCGAGCCGTGACCCAGCTGCGCGGCTCCTCGAGCCGCAACGTCGTGCCCGAGCGCGCGAGCGCGACGCTCAACGTGCGCATCCTGCCGGGGGCGACCGTGCAGTCCGCCCTCGCCGACATCGAGCGCGTGATCGACGATCCCGCGGTGCAGGTGCGGCTCCTCGAAGGCTCGGATCCGGCGCCGCTCTCGCCCGCCGAGGGCCCGGCGTGGGAGGCCATCTCGGCGAGCATCGCCGACGCCTTCCCGGACGCCGCGGTCGCGCCCTACGTCATGCTGCAGGCGAGCGACTCGCGCCACTTCGCCGCGATCTCGGACCGCGTGTACCGCTTCCTGCCGTTCGACCTGCGCCAGGAGGAGCTGCAGTCGATCCACGGGATCGACGAGCGCATCCGGGTGTCGACCTACCGGCGGGCGATCGCCTTCTTCGATGCGCTCGTGGGGCGGCTGTAGCCCCTCAGGTGCCGGGCGCGGTCGCCGCGATCCAGCCGTCGAGCTTCGACGGTTTGTCGGTGACGATGCCGTCGACGCCGGAGGCGAGCGCATCCGACCAGCGCTTCTTGCTGTTGAGGGTGTAGAGCATCATGCCGAGGCCCGCCGCGTGCATGCGTGAGACCGCCTCGGGGCGCGCCTCGAGCGCCGCCGGGGTCGTGAGGATCGCGATCGCCTCGTAGCGCCGGGCGAGCGCCACCGGGTCGGCCGGGAGGGTGCGCTGGATGAGGATGCGCGGGATCGCCGGCGCCGCCTGCGCCAGCAGCGCGACGGTCTCGAGCTCGAAGCTCGCGAACACGACGCGGTCCTGCACCCCGCGCCGGTAGACGGCGTCGATCACGGTGCCCATGCCGGCGGGCGCCCAGACGCCCTTGAGCTCGACGATGGCCTTGCTGCGCGAGCCCGCGAGGGCGTCGAGGAACTCCCCGAGCGTCGGCACCCGCGTGCCCGCGAAGGCCGGCGAGTACCAGGAGCCGGCGTCGAGCGCGCGGATCTGCTCGAGTGTCAGCCGATCGACGGCGCCCGTGCCGTCGGTCGTGCGGTCGACGGTGTCGTCGTGCATGAGCACCGGCTCCCCGTCGAGCGTGAGCCGCACATCCGTCTCGACGAACTCGAAGCCGGAGGCGAGGGCCGCCGCGAAGGCCGGCATGGTGTTCTCGGGGGCGGATGCGCGATCGCCCCGATGCCCCGCGATGAAGGCCGGCTCACCGGGGGCGCGCAGCGGGCCCATCAGGTTGCTCGCGTAGACCCGCACGGCGTCGGGCACGAGCAGGAGCACCGCCACCAGGGCGAGGGTCACCACGGCGGATGCCAGCGCCCGCCTCACCGGATGCGTCACCATCGACACGTCCACTTCCGACTCGGGTTCCCCGCCTCGTCGCGGGGTGAGCCGACTGTAGCACGTTCGTTATCGTTCTGTTACCCGTTCGTTATGCCTCTTCCGCCGCCGGTGCGCCCGACGAGATCGCTCAGATGAGCGACTTGGTGTGCCAGACGGTCTTGGTCTCGGTGAACACCAGGATGCGGTCGAGCGAACGGGCCGGGACGCCCGGCTCGGGACGCAGCACGCGCTTCAGGGTGTCGGCCGCGGCGATCTCGAGGTCGACCCAGTCGAGCGCGCCCGCACCGGTCAGGTCGACCGCGTTGACATCGGCGTGCGAGGCGAGCCACGGCACGATCTCGGCCGCGGAGCCCGTCAGCACGTTGACCACGCCGCCGGGCACATCGCTCGTCGCGAGCACCTCGGCGAGGCTGATCGCCGAGAGCGGATGCGCCTCGTCGGCGACCACCACGACGGTGTTGCCCGCCACGAGGGCCGGCGCGATCGCGCTCACGATGCCGAGCAGGCTCGCCTCGCCCTGCGGTGCGACGATCGCCACGACGCCCATCGTCTCGGGAACCGAGAGGTTGAAGAACGGACCCGCGACCGGGTTGCCGGCGCCCGCGACCTGCGCGAACTTGTCCGCCCACCCGGCGTACCAGACCCAGGTGTCGATGGCCTCGTCGACCTGACGCGCGGCGGCTGCCGCGCTCACGCCCTCGGCCGCCGCGATCTCGTCCACGAACTGCGCGCGACGCCCCTCGAGCACCTCGGCGATGCGGTAGAGCACCTGACCGCGGTTGTAGGCGGTCGCGCCCGCCCATCCGGACACCGCCGCGCGCGCGGCCACGACCGCGTCGCGGGCGTCCTTGCGCGAGGCGAGCGCGGCGTTCGCGAGGAAGCCGCCGGATGCCGAGAGCACCTCGTAGGAGCGCCCCGACTCGCTGCGCGGGAACTTGCCGCCGATGTAGAGCTTGTAGGTCTTGGGGATGGTCAGGCGGCTCACTTCTTGGCTCCCTTGGTCTGACGTGCGCTCCGCTTGGCGGGCGCGGCGATCTCGGCGCGCTCGGCCGCCGGGCCGCCCGCGCGCAGGTAGGCGCCGAGGCCGTGGCGGCCGCCCTCGCGGCCGTAGCCCGACTCCTTGTAGCCGCCGAAGGGGCTCGCCGGGTCGAAGCGGTTGAAGGTGTTGGCCCAGATGACGCCCGCGCGCAGCTGGTCGGCCACCGCGAGGATCTTGGCGCCCTTGTCCGACCAGATGCCGGCCGAGAGCCCGTAGGGCGTGTTGTTGGCCTTGGCGATCGCCTCCGCGGGCGTGCGGAAGGTGAGCACCGAGAGCACCGGCCCGAAGATCTCCTCGCGTGCGATCGTCGACGAGGTCGTGACCCCGGTGAAGATCGTCGGCGCGAACCAGAAGCCGTTCTCGGGGATGTCGCACGGCGCGCTCCAGCGCTCCGCGCCCTCCTGCTCGCCGATCTCGCTCAGAGCCCGGATGCGGTCGAGCTGCTCGCGCGAGTTGATCGCCCCGATGTCGGTGTTCTTGTCGAGCGGGTCGCCGAGCCGCAGCGTCGTGAGGCGCTGCTTGAGGCGCTCCACGACCTCGTCGTGGATGTTCTCCTGCACGAGCAGGCGGCTGCCGGCGCAGCACACGTGCCCCTGGTTGAAGAAGATGCCGTTGACGATGCCCTCGACCGCCTGGTCGATGGGCGCGTCGTCGAACACGATGTTCGCGGCCTTGCCGCCGAGCTCGAGCGTGGCGCGCTTGTGGGTGCCCGCGATGGTCTTCGCGATGGCGCGGCCCACGGCCGTCGAGCCGGTGAACGCGATCTTGTCGACATCCGGGTGCCGCACGAGCGCCGCGCCCGTGTCCCCCGCGCCCGTCACGATGTTGACGACGCCGGGGGGCAGGTCGGCCTGCTGCAGGATCTCGGCGAAGAGCAGCGCCGAGAGCGGCGTCGTCTCGGCCGGCTTCAGCACGACGGTGTTGCCGGCGGCGAGGGCCGGCGCGATCTTCCACGCGAGCATGAGCAGCGGGAAGTTCCACGGGATGACCTGGCCGGCCACCCCGAGCGCCCTCGGGTTCGCGCCGAGGCCCGCGTAGTCGAGCTTGTCGGCCCAGCCCGCGTAGTAGAAGAACCAGGCGGCGACGAGCGGGATGTCGGTGTCGCGGCTCTCCTTGATCGGCTTGCCGTTGTCGAGGCTCTCGGCCACGGCGAGCTCGCGCGAGCGCTCCTGCACGAGGCGGGCGATCCGGAAGAGGTACTTGCCGCGCTCCGAGCCCGACATCCTCGACCAGACGTTCGTGTAGGCGCGGCGCGCGGCCACGACGGCCGCGTCGACGTCCGCCTCGGAGGCCATCGCGATCTCGGCGATCCTCTTCTCGTTGGCGGGCGAGATCGTCGTGAACGATCCGCCCGATCCGTCGCGGAACTCGCCGTCGATGAACAGGCCGTAGGAGTCCTTGAGGTGCAGGATCGCCGTCGACTCGGGCGCCGGGGCGTACTCGAGGAAGCCGCGGCCGCTGGTGGGGGTGATGTCCTTCATGATGGGCCTCAGTCGATCGTCACGTAGTCGGGGCCGGAGTAGCGGCCGGTGCGGAGCTTCTGGCGCTGCAGGAGCACGTCGTTGAGCAGGCTCGAGGCGCCGAAGCGGAACAGGTGCGGCTGCAGCCACTGCTCCCCGACGGTCTCGGCGACCGTCACGAGGTAGCGCACCGCGTCCTTCGAGGCCCGGATGCCGCCCGCGGGCTTGACGCCCACGTACTCGCCGGTCAGCCGGTGCCAGTCGCGCACGGCCTCGAGCATGAGGAGCGTCGTCGGCAGGGTCGCGGCCGGCGTCACCTTGCCGGTCGAGGTCTTGATGAAGTCGCCGCCGGCGAGGATGCCGAGCCAGGAGGCGCGGCGGATGTTGTCGTAGGTGTTGAGCTCGCCGGTCTCGAGGATCACCTTGAGGCTCGCGTATGTGCCGTCGGCGCGGCGGCAGGCCTCCTTGACGGCCACGATCTCCTCGAACACCTTGCCGTAGCGGCCGGCGAGGAATGCGCCGCGGTCGATGACCATGTCGATCTCGTCCGCCCCCGCCGCGACGGCGTCGCGGGTGTCGGCGAGCTTGACCGCGAGCGAGGCGCGGCCCGAGGGGAAGGCGGTGGCGACGGCCGCGACCGAGACGAGGCCGTCATCCGGGTCGCCGTGCGCCGAGCCCAGCGCCTCGACCGCCGCCGGCACCATGTCGCCGTAGACGCACACCGCGGCGACGCGCGGCGTGGTCGGGTCGGAGGCATCCGGATGCAGCGCCTTCGCGACGAGGGAGCGCACCTTGCCGGGCGTGTCCGCGCCCTCGAGCGTCGTCAGGTCGATGAGCTCGATGATGCGGTCGAGCGCCCAGGCCTTGGAGCTCGTCTTGATGGAGCGCGTCGCGAGACCCGCGGCGCGCTGCTCGAGGCCGACGGCGTCGACCCCGCTCAGCCCCTCGAGGTGCTGGCGGAGGCTGCGCTCCGTCAGATCGCCGCCGAGGAGGCGGACGGCGCGCTCGGCGGGTGCCAGCGCGGTGCTCTGCATGGTCATTCGTCCTCCAGGAGTGCCCGGGCGGTGGATTCGTCGGTGATGAGCACGGTGCACAACCCCGACATGACGACCGCACGCGCGATGTCGTGCTTGGATTCGCCCGCGACCACGAAGATCGCCGTCTTCGCGGCGCGGAGCCTGTCGAGTCCGAGACCCACCGTGCGCTCGTCGAGCGCGGGGTCGACGATGTTGCCGTTCGCGTCGATGTAGCGGCCGACGACATCGCCGATGGCGCCCTTGCGGGCGAGCTCGGCGACGTCCTCGGCGTGCAGGTAGCCGCTCTCCACGAGCGCGGACTTCTCGTCGCCGACGCCGGCGCTGAACAGGTAGGCGTTGGCTCCGGCCGCGCGCGCGAGAACCTCGGCGACCGTGCGGTCGCTCTCGATCGCGCGCTTGGTCGAGAGCCTCTCGAGGATCGCGGGGCTCGGGAGCAGCAGCACGTGGCCGCGCCCGCGCTGGGCGATCGTCGAGGCGAGGGAGGCGGCGGTGCCGGGGCGCCGGTTGAGGCTCACCCCGCCGTTGATCTGCACGACGGTGACGCCGGTCGCCCACCCCTCGGGGAGCCGGTCCGCCACCTCGGTGAGGGTGCGGCCCCAGCTGACGCCGAGCACGCGCGGCACGGGCCGCATGCTCGTGAGGAAGTCGGCGGCCGCCTGCGCGACCCGCGGGACCACGGCACCCTCGTTGTCCGGGTTCGGCACGACGACCGCGTCGCTCAGCCCGAAGCGCTCGCGCAGCATCCGCTCGGTCGTGAGCCGGCGTGCGCGGGGGTGCACGATCTCGATGCGCACGATGCCCCGCTCGCGCGCCTGCGAGAGCAGTCGCCCGGCCTTCCATCGGGAGATGCCGAGGAGTGCGCCGATCTCGTCCTGCGTCTTGTTCTCGTCGTAGTAGAGCTCCGCGACACGGACGGAGAGCAGTTCGTCGTCCATCACGCCTCCTTCTTCGACGGTAGAGGGACGACGCCACGTCTGCAACATCCGTGGACCTCTTTGCTCAGATGCGCAACTGCGTCGGCGTCAGCCGCGCGAGCGCGCCCCGGCCGCGAGGAGGCGGCAGTAGGACTCGTAGAAGCCCTCCGCGTCGACCTCGTCGATGAGCCGCGCGTTGGGCGCGTTGCGGTCGGCGCGGTCGTCCATGAGCGAGTACCCACGGGTGAGCTCGCTCCCCGCCTCGACCCGCACGTAGCGCGGCGACGCGCGACGGATGAGCTCCGGCTCGACCATGAGCATCGCGGTCAGCGAGTCGGGGTGCGAGCTGCCCGCGACTCCCACGCTCGCGTTGTGCTCGGTCGTCGGGGCGTCGAGGATGAGGAAGAACTCGGCGAGCGAGGTGGGGATCTCCTCGATCCGGGCGATCTGCGCGGCATCCCACCACGCCTGCGCGAGCGTCAGCGTCCACGTGACGATCGAGGTGTCGAAGCCGGCCTGCAGCACGATGTCGGCCGCCTCGGGATCGACGTAGAAGTTGTACTCCGCCGCCGCCGTGATGTTGCCGACCGAGTTGTCGCAGCCGCCCATGATCCACAGGTGCTTGACCTTCTTCGGCAGCTCGCGGTCGAGCAGCAGCGCCGTCGCGATGTTCGTGAGCGGGCCGATGGCGAGGATCTCGATCTCGCCGGGGTTCTCGTTCACGATGCGCACGATCGCCTCGGCCGCGCCCTCGGCGCTCGGCTGCTGCGCCGGCACCGGGAAGTCGTGGTTGCCCTTGCCGTCGCCGTGCGCGCTCGCCGAGATCCACGGACGCGAGAGCGGCACGCGGGCGCCCGGGTGCACCGGCACCTCTCCCCCGCGCCCCGCCGCCTCGATCGTGATGAGCGCGTTCTGGATCTCCTGGTCGAAGCCGACGTTGCCGTTGACGATCGTCACGGCCTCCAGCTGCGCGTTCGGATGCAGCAGCCCGATGAGCAGCGCGAAGCTGTCGTCGGCGGCGGTGTCGGTGTCGATGATCATGCGGACGGTCACGATGGGTCCCTCTTCTGCTTCTTCTGGTTCGAACGGATGCGGCGGGTCAGGGCAGCACGCCGGGCTGGCCCACCGGGGCGACCTCGACGCGCGTGCGCGGCTCCTGCACGCCGAATGCGAGCACGATGCCCACGGCCGCGAGCACGCCTGCGCCCACGAAGACCGGCAGGTAGCCGGACATCGCCGCGACGGCGCCCGCGAGGAGCGGGCCCGCCACGAAGAACGGCGCGAGCAGCGTCGAGGTGGTGCCGAGGTACAGGCTCGTGCGGGCTGCCGGCGCGAGCTCGATCGACATGTTGGGATCGCCGATGATCGTCGCGGCGTTGGCGACGCCGAGCGCCGCGTACACGAGGCACAGCCCCACGAGGTCGGAGGCGAGGAGCGCCCCGCCCATCCCGGCGAGCAGCATGACGCCGCCCATCACCACGACCGTCTTCCAGCCGAGGTAGTTGCCGAGCATGCTGAGCAGGAAGCCGCCGCCCGCCTGCGACAGGATGAACACCGCGGCGAGCAGCGCGGCATCCGACGCGCCGATGTAGCCCTCGGCGAGTCCGTGCACCACCACGAAGCCCATCCCCGCCGTCGCGAGCGCGAGGACCGCCCGTGTGCCGAGGAAGCGCCGGTAGGCCCGGTCGCCGGTCACGAGACCCGGGATGCGCCGCAGCGTCGCGAACAGCGAGTGCCGCGGCTCGACATCCGGGTAGGGCTCGTCCTTGAGCGAGGCCACGAGCGGGATCGAGAGGAACGACAGCCCGAAGCACAGCCAGAAGCTGATCTGGTTGCCCACCGGGAACGCCCAGTTCGCGAGGATGCGCTCGGCGGTGAGCGCCGAGGTGAAGCCCAGCACGCCGCCCATCAGCTGCGACAGCCCGTAGTACCAGCCGCGGGTGCGCGGCAGCCCCTTCGCGAGGAAGTCCCCGTACACCGGGCCGATGAGGCCCGTGGTGACCGCGTAGGCCCCGAACGCCACGAAGAACAGCGGCACGACGACGGAGGCGTCCCAGATCCCCACGAGCTGCGCGATGATCGCGAGCGCCAGGATGCCGCCGCGTTCGGCCACGACGATCCAGAACAGCACGGGCTTGCGCCGGGGCCTGCCCAGCACGAGGTGCGCGCCGACGAGCTGCGGCAGGTAGCGGCCGAGCGCGTAGGTGGCGCCCACGAGCCCGACGAGCGCGGCGCTCCCGGTGAGGGACTGCACGAACGCGGGGATGATCGTCGCCTCCGAGAGGAGCGAGATCGCGAACGCGAACAGTGCCGAGTCGAAGACGATGAGCAGGAAGTTGCGGCGCTCGTGCGACCGCATGCGCTCCTGGAACGCCTCGACCGGCGCCTGGATCAGGGCCATGCCCCGCCGTCCCGGTCGGCGCGGATCAGCTCGCGGAGCGCCTCGACCGAGGTCGAGAGCAGCCCCGTGCGCTCGGGGTCGTTGTCCTCCGTGCCGTCGAGGTGCATGTGCATGACGCCGCCGGCGCGCACACCCAGGATCGACGCGATGATGAAGAGCGCGGCGGCCTCCATCTCGGAGCAGATCGCCCCACCGGCCTGCCAGGCGTGCCAGCGGTCGGCGAGCTCGCCGGCGAGCGGCATGCGCTGCGGCTCGACCTCCCCGTAGAAGGAGTCCTTCGACTGCGACACCCCGCGCCGCGAGCGCACGCCCGTGGTGCGGGCGGCGCGCGTGAGCGCGTCGACGACCGCCGGATGCGCGACGGCGGGGAACTCCATCGGCAGGTAGTGCGAGCTCGTGCCCTCGTCGCGGATCGCGGCCGTGACGATCGCGAGGTCGCCCGTCTGCGAGTCGAGCTGGATGGCGCCCGAGGTGCCGACGCGGATGAAGGTGTCGGCCCCCACCTTCACGAGCTCCTCCATCGCGATGGCGGCGGAGGGGCATCCGATGCCCGTCGAGGTGACCGACACCGCCTCGCCGTCGAGGTAGCCGGTCCAGGTCTCGTACTCGCGGTTCTTCGCCACCAGCCGCGGCTCGTCGAACAGGCGCGCGATCGGCTCGCACCGTCCCGGGTCGCCGGGGAGCAGCACATAGCGCCCCACCTCCCCGGCCGCCACCTGGATGTGATGCTGACGCTCGGTGCTGAGCACCCGCTCGATCGTCACGCCGCGACCGCCCGGTCCTGGGCGATGAGCTCGCGGAGGCCGGCGACCGCCGCGGGCAGGAAGTTGTCCATCGAGCCGCGGGCCTCCTCCTCCGGCGTCATCGGACGCATGTCGGGGTTGCCGAGGATCATCATGATCCCTCCCGCCCGCACGCCGAGCGTGGCCGCGACGATGTAGAGCGCGGCCGCCTCCATCTCGGAGCAGATCGCGCCGCCCGCCATCCAGGCGGCCCAGCGGTCCTGCAGGCGCTTGGCCACCGGCATCCGTCCCGGCTCGTGCTGGCCGTAGAAGGAGTCCTTCGACTGGCTGACGCCGATGTGCACCGTCTTGCCCGCCGAGCGCGCGCCGATGGCGAGCGCGCGCGTGACGTCGATGTCGGCGACGGCGGGGAACTCCATCGGCAGGTAGTGCGAGCTCGTGCCCTCGTCGCGGATCGCCGCGTTGATGACGCCGAGGTCGCCGGGCTGGATCCAGTGCTGCATCGATCCGGAGGTGCCGACGCGGATGAAGGTGTCAGCCCCCACCTTCGCGAGCTCCTCCATCGCGATCGCCGCCGACGGGCACCCGATGCCCGTCGAGGTGACCGACACCATCTCGCCGTCGAGGAACCCCGTCCACGTCTCGTACTCGCGGTTCTTCGCCACCAGCCGCGGCTCGTCGAAGAGCCGGGCGATGGGCTCCGAGCGCCCCGGGTCGCCGGGGAGCAGCACATAGCGCCCCACCTCCCCCGCCGCCACCTGGATGTGATGCTGACGCTCGCTGTTCATCGACATGTCGTGCGTGCCTTTCGTTGTGTCTGGTGCGCGTCGCGGGGCGATCAGCGCTTGAGGGAGAGGACGAGCGCCGTGGCGATCATCCCGAGGAAGAGGGTCGCCGCCACGATGAAGGTGACGAAGACGAACCCGGGGTCGAAGTGCACCTGGTGCGCGAGGCTCCAGAAGCCGTGCATGAACGACAGCGTCACGAGCGTCGCGATGCCGGCCGCGCCGACGATGCCGAACACCCAGTCGATCGGGCGGCCGTGCACCTGGCGGTAGCTGGTCTTCGCGCCGTCGGAGCCGAAGCCGCGCGACTCGAGCGAGATCGAGAGCTGCTGCACCCGTTCGATGGCGCCCACGAAGACCGGCACGAAGCTCGGCAGCACCGCCGCGAATCCGCTGCCCTTCATGCCTCGCGACTTCTGCGCGCTCATGATGATGCCGACCTCGCGCTGGAAGACGGGGATGAGCTGCAGCGTCATGGCGAGCATGAAGTTGAAGGTGTAGGGCACCTTGAGGCGCGCGAAGGTCGTGAAGAGGTCGCTCGGGTGGGTCGTCATGACCATCACGAGCGCGAGGATGAGGCAGCACAGGATGCGCCCGAGCAGCACGAAGCCGTAGTACAGGCCGTCGCCGTAGAGCACGAGCGGGCCGATGTGGCCGATCTCGGTCCACGGCTTCTCGGCCGCGGGGGCGATGATCTGCAGCGCCAGCAGCGACGCGCCGGTCGGCACGATGATGATGAGCGCCTTGAGCAGCGGCAGCACGACGCCGCCGAGCACCGCGAACAGGAACGCGAGCGCGGCCATCGTGTACAGGATGATCGTGTTCTGCGTCGAGAACGCGAGCACGACGTAGCCGACCACCCAGATGATCTTCACGAGCGGGTGGATGCGGTGGATCACGGAGTTGCCCGCGATCATCGCGATGGGGAGTGCTCCTTGCATGGACATGGTCGTTCTCCTCAGTTCCCGGCCGGCTGCACGGCGCCGAGCCGGGCGGTGATGTCGTCGGCGAGCTCGTCGGGGGTCAGCGCGATGGGGTCGCCGAGCGGCACGACGGTCTGCAGGGCGATCTCCGTCACCTGGGGAGCCTGCAGGTTGGTGCGCGCCATGAGCGCCTTGTCCGCGAAGACCTCGCGCGGCGACGCGTCGGCGATGATCTCGGTGTTCTTCATGACGATGACCCGCTCGACGACGTCCGCGAGCAGCGGCATGTCGTGCGAGACGCAGATCACCGTGGTGCCCTCGTCGCGGAGTCGCCGCATGAGGGAGTTGATGATGTGGGTCGTGTCGTGGTCCTGTCCCGTCGACGGCTCGTCGAGGATGAGGATCGACGGCTTCATCGCGACGATCGACGCGATCCCGACGAGCTTCCGGATCGGGAAGCTCACCCGGTAGGGGTGCTCCTCCACGACGTCCTGGAGGCCGAAGAACTCGATCGCGTGCGCGACGCGCTCGGCGATCTCCTCCTCCGGCATGCCGATGTTCCGGGGGCCGAACTGGAGCTCGTCGGCGACGCTGCGCGCGAAGAGCTGGTGGTTCGGGTTCTGGAACACGTAGCCGACGTGCGCGGCCATCTGCTGCACGGTGCGCTCGGCCGTCACGACGCCGTCGACGACGACCGATCCGCCGGTCGGCTTGAGCAGGCCGTTGAAGAGCTTCGTGAGCGTCGTCTTGCCGGAGCCGTTCTGGCCGATGATGCCGAGGATCTCGCCGTGCTCGACCTTGAGGTCGACGCCGTTGAGGGCCACGACGTTGCCGGTCGGATAGACGAAGCTCGCGTTCTCGACGTCGATCGCGTACGGGCTGCGGCCCGTCGCCGGGTCGATGAGCTGGGGGGTGAGGGCCTTCTTAGCCACGACGCGCCTCCAGGAGTCGGGTGACCGCCTCGATGGCGGGTTCGGTTCGGGTGGGGATGGGGCCGTCCCAGAGGCCGCGCTCGCGCAGCCGGGCGGCCACGGCGGCCGCCTCGGGGACGCGCAGCTTGAGCGCGGCGAGCTCGTCGACGCGCGCGAAGATCTCGTCGGGGGTGCCGTTCATGACGATGCGGCCGCCGTCCATGACGACGACGCGGTCGGCGTAGCGGGCCATCACCTCGACCTCGTGCTCGATGACGATGACCGTCATGCCGCGCTCCTGGTTGAGGCGGGCGGCCATGTCGAACACCTCCTGCTTGCCGATGGGGTCGAGGTTGGAGGTGGGCTCGTCCATGATCAGGATCTGCGGCTGCATGGCGAGCACGGAGGCGATCGCGAGGCGCTGCTGCTGCCCGCCGGAGAGCCCCAGCGGCGAGCGCTCCTCGAAGCCGGAGAGGCCGACGATCGCGAGGGTCTCGGGGATGATGCGCAGCATGTCCTCGTGGGAGACGCCCGAGTTCTCGAGGCCGAGCGCGACCTCCTCGGCCACCGACATCTGGCTCATCTGGAACTCGGGGTTGTCGAAGACCATGCCGACGACCTTGGCCATCTCGCGCACGGGGTAGTCGGCGACGTCGAGGCCCGCGACGGTCACGGTGCCCTCGAGCTCGCCGCCGAGCATCGTCGGCACCACGCCGTTGACGCACAGGCCGAGGGTGGTCTTGCCGGCGCCGTTGAGGCCGAGGATGGCGACGTACTCGCCGGGCTGGATCTCGAGATCGATGGAATCGAGCGCGAGGCCCTCCCCGCTGGGGTAGGTGTAGCTCACGCCGCGGAAGCTGACGATGGGTTCAGTCATGATGATGCTCCAGCCGGGGGGCGGCGGCGATGCCGCCCCCCGGTTCTTGGGGATGGACTCAGGCGGAAGCGCCCGCGTTGATCGCGAGGAAGATGACCACCACGAGCACGCCGACGACGATGCCGGCGACGGCGAGCAGGATGCCCTTGAGCGGCGTCGCCTTGATGATGTCGACGTTCTGGGTGAGCGACTTCGGCAGCGCCTCGATGATCGCGAGGGCCACGAAGCCGCCGATGATCTTGTCCGCGAGCGAGGTGAGGATGTTCGACGAGAGCACCGAGCCGACGAGGTTCTGCCCGACGGCGAGGAAGGTTCCCGTCAGCGCGTCGGCGCCGGCGCCGGTCGCGCCGCCGAAGACGATGACGATGATCGGGGCGGCCACGATGGTGCAGGCGATCGCGACGATCACGTTGAGCAGGAAGAAGCGCGGGATGGTGCGTCCGAGCTTCCACGAGCGCACGCCGTAGCCCCAGAGCAGAGCGCCCACGACGTTCACGAGCATGAACGGCAGGCTCGTCGGGCCGTTGATGAGCGACGAGCCGCAGTTGGTGAGCACGCCGACGAGCGCACCCCACCAGGGGCCGAGCACGATCGCCGAGATGGCGGTGCCGATCATGTCGAGGTAGACCGGCAGCTTCAGGGTGTGCGCGATGAGACCGCCCACGATGTTGAGCGCGACGCACACCGGGATGAGCGTGACGATCAGCGTGGTGGGGATCTTCGAGCGGGAGCGGCTCTTCTTCGGGGAAGACGCCACAGGTGCAGCACTGGACATGGACATGCCTTTCAGGGTGAGAGAAGGGACGGCGACATTGCCGCCCCGGTGTTCCGCGAACGCGGCTGCGAACTGCGCGATGCCCTTCTGGGGCGATCCGCGTCGCGCGGGGGTTCAGCTCGAACGATCAGGGGTGTGATCGCCAGAGTGGCCGAGGGGTGGACGCGCTTCAAGACGAGAACGCATCTGCGAGGAAACGGGCGAAGAGCTGCTCATCCGCGCGCAGCGCGAAGTGCGCATTCGAGCGCCTGGTGCGCCACGGGCGGGCGTCGACGACGGTCGCGCCGATCGTCAGCTCGCCGCGCGTCTCGACGCTCACGGTCGCCTCGACGGACGAGGTGATGACCTCGGGGTGCACGATCGCCGCGAGGCAGAGCGCGTCGTGGACCGGTGCGGCGTCGGGACGCGAGGTCGGGTCGCCGTCGTAGCCGTCGATGCGGTGCCGGATGAGGCCCGCCGAGGCGATGCCGGCGGGGGTCCCGAGCGCCTCGAGACGGTCGCAGGCGGCCGCCGAGATCGGCGCGTCGTGGGTCGCGTCGAGCGGCACCACGAGCACGTCGCGGATGCCGGCCGAGAGCACCGCCTCCGCCGCCTCCGGGTCGACCCAGATGTTGAACTCGGCGGAACCGCTGACGTTGCCCCATCCGCGCGACCCGCCCATGAGCACCAGGCGCTTGATGCGCGCGGCGAGCCGCGGCTCGCTCGACAGCGCGAGCGCGATGTTGGTGAGCGGACCGGTCGGCACGAGCACGATCTCGTCGCCGCCCTCGGCCATGAAGACGTCGATGATCGCCTGCACGGCGCCGACGGGCGACTCGACGAGGGTCGGCTCCGGCAGCGGCAGGGTGTCGCTGTGGAACTTGGATCCCTCGGGGTTCAGGATGTGACGGGGCACCGGGAAGTCGGGCCGCACGATCGGGCGGTCGGCGCCACGGTGCACGGGGACGTCGACGCCGATGTGCGAGAGCACGCGCAGCGTGTTGTCGACGACGTGGTCGAGCGTCACGTTGCCGTTGACGCAGCTGACGCCCACGAGCTCGAGCTCGGGGTGCAGGGCCGCCGACATGATCGCGACGGCATCGTCGCTCCCGGTGTCGCAGTCGAGCCAGACGCGGGTCGGGGTGGTGCTCACAAGGTGCTCCTGTCGTGTCGTGAGAGGTGGATGGCGACGCGCAGCCGACGGCTGTCGATCCACACGTCGGAGTACTCGACGGGGCGTCCGTCGCCGAGGAAGGTCAGCTGCTCGAGGTACTGCAGGGCGGCCGGCTCCGGGGTCCCGAGCGCGGCGGCCGCCTCGCCCTCGGCGAGGACCGCGCTGAAGCGCCGCCGGGCGCCGGCGATGTCGAGCCCGTAGACGCCCTCGAGGATGCCGAAGAGCGTCTCGCGGGTGAAGTCGTGCCGCTCGATGCCGGGAGCGAGCTCGGGCGAGACGTAGTTGTGCAGGAGCGCGATGGGGCCGTCGGAGGTGCCGCGGACGCGGACCAGGCGGAAGACCTCCGCGCCGGGCGCGAGCCGCAGGCTGCGTGCGATCTCGGCCGACGGGCGCACGTACCCGGCCTCCCGCACGACGGTCTCGAGCTCGGCCCCCTGCCCGACGATGTCCTCGGCGAGCGTCGAGAGGCGCTGGGCCGCGGCCGGCACCGCGTTCTGCGTCGCGACGAAGGTGCCCCGACCCGGGGTCTGCGCGAGCAGCCCGTCCGCGAGGAGCGCGGCGAGGCCTCGGCGCAGCGTGCCCCGGCTCACCCCGATCTCCTCGGCGAGGGCGGGCTCGGGCGGCAGACGGTGACCCGGGGGCCACTCGCCCGTCTCGATGCGCATCCGCATCGCATCCGCGATCTGGACGTGCAGCGCCTCGCCGTTGTCGCGGCTGACGCTGTCCCGCCCGAGCTCGAAGGTCGCCATCAGTAGCTGCGTTCGCCCGACCCGGAGGTGATGATCGCGATGCCGGCGCTCGTGCCGAGGAGCTGGGCGCCCGCGTCGAGCAGCGCGCGGGCCTGGACGGCGCTCGTGATGCCGCCGGACGCCTTGACGCCGACGCCCTCGGGAGCGCGCTCCACGAGGAAGCGGATGCTGTCGGGGTTGGCGATCTCGACGGCCCCGCTGCTGGCGTTCTTGAGGTAGGCCGCACCGGCCTCGATGCTCAGCTCGACGGCGGCCTCGCGCTCGGCGGGGGTCAGGAGCGGCAGCTCGAGCATGACCTTGACGGGCACGCCCGCATCGACCACGCCGCGGATGTCGTCGCGGAACCGGGCGTGATCCCCCGACTTGAGCCAGCCGATCTGCACACCGATGTCGAGCTGGTCGGCACCGAGCCGCACGAGCTCCGCGGCCTCCCGCGCCTTGCCGAGCGAGCTCATGACGCCGACCGTCGGGAAGTCGAGGGCGGAGGCCACGGGGATGCCGGTGCCGTCGAGCTCGCTCGCGACCACGTCGACCCATGAACCCGGCACCATCGCGGCGGCGAAGCCGTAGCGGATCGCCTCCTGGGCGTGCGCGACGATGCGGTCGCGCGTCACGCCCGCCTCGATGAGGGTGTGCTGGATCCTCGCGGCGAGGGCCAGGTCGCCCTGCGGCTCGTCGGGTGACGTCATGGGTGATCTCCTCCGGTAGGGGTCAGCCGACTCTCGACGTCGGCACGGCTGGGAAGCGCGGGGATGACCTCCGCGCGGGTCACGGCGAGGGCGCCCGCGACGCTCGCGAAGCGGGCGGCGGTGCGCACGTCGGCGCCCTCGGCGAGCAGGACCGCGAGAGCGGCCGAGAAGGTGTCGCCGGCCCCCGTCGTGTCGACGACGTCGACCGGGAGGCCGGGGATGCGGCTGCGACCCTCGGCGTCGTCGACGAGGACGCCGTCGGCGCCGAGCGTCACGACGAGGATCCCGCCGAAGCCGAGCTCGACGCGGAGGAGCCGGCAGCACTCGGCGAGCTCGTCCTCCGTCTCGGGAGCGGAGCGGCCGACGAGCGCTCCGAGCTCGGAGCGGTTGGGGGTGAGCACATCGGCGTAGGCCACGAGTCGCGCACTCCCCTCGCCCGCGGGAGCGGGGTTGAGGATGGTCCGCGCACCGCGGCGGCGTCCCACCACAAGCGCCGCCGCGGCCGCGTCCACGGGGATCTCGAGCGACACGAGCACGGTGTCGGCGCTCGTCAGCTCGACGAGCGCCTCCTCGACGTGCGTCGCCCGGATCCCGCCGAGGGCCCCATCCGCGATGCAGATGCGGTTCTCCCCGGACGGTTCGACGAGGATGAACCCCGCCATCGTGCGCGTGCCCGGGATGGTGATCACGCGGTCCACGACGCCTTCGGCGGACCAGAGCCCTCGCCCCGCGGCGCCCGCCTCGTCGTCGCCGACCGCCGACGCCAGGAGAGCCTCCCCGCCGAGCCTGCGGATGGCGATCGCCTGGTTGGATCCCTTGCCGCCGTGGCTCGAGGAGAGCACACCGCCCGACACGGTCTCGCCGGCCTCCGGGCTCCGCGGCACGCGCATCGTGAGTCCCTGGCCGTAGCCGCCGACGACTGCGATCACTCTCTCACCACCTTGTGAACAAAGCTGTACAAAGCTGTACAAGGGGAGACAATACGGAGGCGTCGGCCCGCCGTCAACGGGGCGCTCAGATGAGCAGCTTCGAGCCGCGCGGATGAGCACCCGCGCGGCGGCGGATCAGCCCGCCGCCTCCGGGCGCGCGGCCGTCGCCCCCGACGCGTCCCACTCCACGGGGTGACCGCGCAGAAGCTCGGAGAGGGCGTCGAGACGCAGCTCCCAGAGGGCCGTCCCGTCGGCGGCGCCCCGGCCCGGCAGGCGCAGCGTCAGGACCGTGCGCTCCCCCCGCGTGCCCCCGGATCGCGCACGGAGCTCGAAACGGAGATCGCCGAACACGGGCGACACGACGTGCAGCACGGCGGGCATCCGAGGCGTGTCGGGCTCGGCGAACAGCACCGGGGTCGTCCCCGTCACGAGCTTCTCGGCGGGGTGCAGCCATCCCGCCACCAGGAACGGGTCGACGAGAGCCTCCCACACGATCCCGCGCGGGAGATCGATCTCGCGCTCGAGTTCGACGCCGTCCACACCCTCACGCTACGCCAGGGCTCCGACGCACACGCCGCAGGTCAGAGCTCCGTGTCGACCGCGCGCCCCCGCAGCAGGATGAGCGACGCCGGCAGCACGAGCGCCACCGCCCCCGCCAGGAAGAGCAGCGGCACCGACCAGCCGCCGCTCGCCTCGTGCAGCAGCCCGACCGCGAAGGGCCCCACGGCGCCGAGCAGATAGCCGACCGTCTGCACGAAACCGGACAGCGCGACGGTCGTCTGGGGCGCGCGCGACCGCAGGTTGATGAGCACGAGCGCGAGCGGGAACAGCACCGGGCCGAGCCCCGCGCTCGCCACCCAGACGAGCGGCGCGGCGGAGGGCGCGAGCAGCAGGCCGAGGTAGCCCACGAGGAAGAACACGGCACCGAGCAGCGCGATCGGCGCCGCGCTGCGCGGGAACCGCGCCGCCACGACCGGCACCACGAGCCCCGCGGGGAAGCCCATGAACGCGTACACCGCGAGCAGCGCACCGGCGGATGCGGCATCCATCCCCGCGTGCTCGACGAGGAGCTTCGGGAGCCACGCGAAGCAGGCGTAGGCGCCGAGGCTCGACGAGCCGAACACCACGGCGACCGCCCAGGCGGTGGGCGACCGCAGCATCCGGATGCCGAGGCGGGGCGCGCGACGGGAGGCTCCGGGGGCGACCGCGGCCTCCGTGGCCGCCGCCTGCGCGTCGCCGACCTCGACGGCACCGAGCTCGATGGGACCGGTGCGCACCTCCTCGACGAGGGCCACGGGCGCGGGCGTCCCGCGCAGGAGCATGACCGCCCACGGAAGCGCGGCGACCAGCGAGACCAGGAACCACATCCCGAGCGACACGCGCCAGCCCGCGGCATCCGCCACCGGGACCGCGAGGAGCGCCGGAAGCGCGGTGGAGATCGACATGAGCGTCGCGTACAGCGAGGTGACGAGGCCCACCCGGTCGGGGAAGTACTTGCGCACGACGGGCGGAAGCAGCACGTTGCCGACTCCCACCCCCACGAGGGCGAGCACCGTCGCGAGGGTGAGCGAGACCGCCTCGGGCGCGATGGCACGCCCGAGGTGCCCGAGCACCATCGCGCCGAGCGAGGCCAGCAGCGCGCCCTCGAGCCCCAGCCGGCGGGCCGCGGTCGGGGCGAGGAGCCCGCTCGCGGCGAAGGCGAGCGGGGGCGCTGCGCCGATGATCGCCAGCACCACGGCGTCGAGGCGGATGTCGGTGCCGATCCGATCGAGGATCGGCGACAACGCCGCGACGGGGGTGCGCAGGCTCAGCGCGACGAGCACGATGCCGAGGAGGGCGAGCGACCGCCCGGCCCACAGCCCGCGGCGGGTCACCGGGCGTCCGCGAGGATGCGGCGGGTCGCGGCGGTGTCGTCGCGGATCGCCGCGACGAGCGCCTCGAGCGAGTCGAAGCGCGTCATGCCGCGCACCCGGTCCACGAAGGCGAGCTCGATCGTGCGGCCGTAGAGGTCGGCGTCGACGTCGAGCAGGTGGGCCTCCGCCTGGTGCTGCGGCACGCCGTCGAAGGTGGGGTTGTTGCCGATCGAGACGGCGGCCGGATGCCGGACCCCGTCGACCTCCGCCCACGCGGCGTACACGCCGTCGGCGGGCAGGAACCCCTCCAGCCGCGCCGGGTCGAGGTTCGCCGTGGGGAAGCCGAGCTCGCGTCCGCGCCGCTCGCCCGCGATCACCACCGAGCGCACCGTCGGCCTTCGGCCGAGCACGCGCGCGGCCTCGGCGACGCGGCCCGCGTCGAGCGCCTCCCGCACCCACGTGGACGAGGCGCGCCGAGCATCCGGGGAGCTTCCGAGGCCCGTCGAGCGCACGTCATCGACGAGCACGACGTCGAAGCCGTGACGGGCGCCGAGCTCGCGCAGCAGAGCGACGTCGCCCGCACCCTTCCGGCCGAAGCGGAAGTCGCTGCCCGCCAGCACGGCGCGCGCGCCGAGGGCGTCGACGAGCACGCTCCGCACGAACTCCTCGGGCTCGAGCTCGGCGAGGGCGCGGTCGAAGGTCAGCATGAGGGTCGCCTCGACGCCCGCGGCGGCCAGCAGCTCGCGCTTCTGCTCGACGCTGACGAGCGGCCGGGGGCACGACTCCGGAGCGAGCAGCGACAGCGGGTGGCGGTCGAAGGTCACCACGACATCCGTCAGCGACCGCTCAGCCGCGAGCTCGGCCAGGCGGGCGAGCACCGCACGGTGCCCCGTGTGCACGCCGTCGAACTTGCCGACGGTGACCGCGCTCGGCCCGAACCCGGGAGGAACAGCGTCGAGTCCCGCGAAGAACTCCATCAGGCGACCGCGGCACGGGATCGGGCGCGCAGCCACAGGATGCCGAGCACGGGCAGCACGAGCGGCACGAAGAGGTAGCCGGCCCCGAAGGCGCTCCACACGGTCGCCTCCCTGCCGAACGGGTTGGCGTCCTGCAGGCCGAGCAGCTGCGGCGCGATCACCGAGACGGCGCCGATGAGCAGCACGCCGAGCAGCTCGAAGCTCACGGTCGCCCACGCGACGCGATGCCAGCCGAGCGCGAGCGCGAGGGTTGCCACGAGGTAGACGACGGCGGCGAGCGCCGAGAGCGAGAACGCGACGGGCGCCTCGTCGAAGCGGTCGATGATCTGGAACACCGAGCGGCCGAGCGCGGCGATCGCCAGGATCGCGTAGACGGCGACGAGCACCCGGCCGATGCCGGATGCGCGCGGGCGGGACGAGGCGGACATCGCCTTCCAGACTAGTGCGGCGGGCACGGCCGTTCCGGCCCTCGGCCATGGTGCCGCGTCAATGGAGCTGGACGCTCCAGATCTGCTCCATCCGCCAGAGCATGACGGCCACCGCGAAGGCGGCGGCCCCGAGCACGACGTTCGACCACCGCGTGCGCTCCACGAGCGCCCACACGACGGCGAGCGGCGGGATGATCGCGGCGGCGATCAGGTAGAGCCAGAACTCGAGGGGGTTGCCGCTCGGCGGGTTCCCCGCGGCCGGCGCGACGATCGCGGTCACGATCTGCGTGACGAGCAGGATCTCGACGAGGCCGAGCGAGAGCACCGTGAGGTCGTTGGGCTTGCGCCCCACGAGACCGAGCACGACGCACAGCAGACCCGCGACGCAGGCGATCGCGAGCTGGACGAGGGTGAACGGCAGGATCACGACAGCACCTCCGAGGTGGGCAGGCCGAGCAGCACGCGCGCGCGTCCGCCCGTCAGCTCGACGAGGGCCGCGAGCCGGCCCTCCGGGGTCAGGGCCGCGACGACGGGGGCGTCCTGCGCATCCAGCCCCTCCACGCGCTTGCCGTGCGCGAGGTCGCGCGTGCGCTCGACGTCGAGCCGCACCACGGGGAACAGCCGGGACGCGACCGCGGCGGGGTCGAGCAGTCCGGGCGCCACGGCATCCGGATGCTCCCGCGGGTCGGGCAGGCTCGTCGCGTCGGACACCGCGAAGGGCCCGACGCGCGTGCGGCGGAGCGCCGTGAGGTGCCCGCCGACGCCGAGGCCCGCGCCGAGGTCGCGCGCGAGCGCGCGGATGTAGGTGCCGGACGAGCAGGCGACGCGCACGTCGAGGTCGACGCGCGCGCCGTCGCGTCGCGTCGCGAGCACCTCGAAGGCCGTGATCTCGACGGGGCGGGCGGCGAGCGCCACCTCCTCCCCCGCACGTGCCCGGTCGTAGGCGCGGCGACCGTCGACCTTGATGGCGCTGAACGACGAGGGCACCTGTGCGAGGGGACCGGTGAGCGCGGCGACGCCCGCGGCGACCGCGGCATCCGTCACCGCCGACGCATCGGTGGTCGCGACGACCTCGCCGTCGGCGTCCTCGGTGTCGGTCGCGACGCCGAGCCGGATGGTGGCCTCGTACTCCTTGTCGAGCCCGACCAGGTAGGTGAGCAGCCGGGTCGAGCTCTCCACGCCGAGCACGAGCAGTCCGGTCGCCATCGGATCGAGCGTGCCGGCATGCCCGACCTTGCGGGTTCCGAGGAGCCGGCGGGCGCGCGCCACCACGTCGTGGCTCGTGACGCCCTGCGGCTTGTCGACGAGCAGGACGCCGCTCGTCACGAGGCGGGGTCCCGCATCGCGAGGAGCACGTCGAGCTTGCTCGGGAACAGCTCGCCGAGCAGCTCCGCCGCGACCGGGTCGTCGTCGATGTCGTCGACCATCTTGAGGCCCACCACGGTGTTGATGAGCATTCCCTGCGCGAGCACCTCCTGCACCTGGGCGGCGGGCAGGCCCGCTTCCTCGCGCAGGTAGCCGTACACCCGGCGGAAGCCGGCGCGGGCCTGCGGGCCGATCACGGGATCCGCGCCGAGCATGAACGCCTGCATGAGGCTCAGCAGCAGACCGCGGTCGTGCAGGAGGTCGACGTAGTTGCGGCCGATGCACGCCGCGAGCGCTTCGAGGTCGTCGGGGTCGGCCGTGCGGCGGTTCTCGGCGTACGCCTCCCGGAACGCCTCGACGATGCGGTCGAGGGTGCGGTCGAGAACGGCGAGGAACATCGCCTCCTTGCTGCCGAACATCCGCACGACGTACGGCTGGCTGACACCCGCGGCGCGCGCCACGGCGTCGGTCGTGGCGCCGTGGTATCCGCGCTCCCCGAACACGCACGTCGCGGCCTCGAGCACGAGCGCCCGGCGCTCCTCGGAGCGCATGCGGGTGCCGCTCGTCTCGGGCACGATCGTCGTCATGCTTGACATGGTATCAACCGATTACTAGTCTCGCGTTTTGTAATCATCCGATTACCAACTCTTTCCTCGAGGCACGGAGCCATCATGACCACCTCCCCCGCCCAGGCGGCGCCGACCCGCGCGGCACGGCGCATCCCGTTCGGCCTCGTGCTGCTCGCCACCGGGCTGCCGATGTTCATGGCCACGCTCGACAACCTCGTGATGACCAACGCCCTGCCGGCGATCCGGCTCGACCTCGGGGCGAGCATCGAGGAGCTGCAGTGGTTCATGAACGCCTACACGCTCGCCTTCGCGAGCTTCATCCTGATGGCCGTCGCCCTCGGCGACCGCTACGGGCGACGCACCGTGTTCGCGGTCGGGATCGCGCTCTTCACCCTCTCCTCGGCCGCCGCCGCGCTCGCGAGCGACCCCACGCAGCTGATCGTCGCCCGCGCCTTCCAGGGCGTGGGCGGCGCGGCGATCATGCCGCTGTCGCTCTCGCTGCTCGCGGGAGCGGTTCCGGAGCGCCGTCGCCCTCTCGCGATCGGCGTCTGGGGCGGCGTCTCGGGGCTCGCGGTCGCGCTCGGCCCGCTCGTCGGCGGCGCGGTCGTGGAGGGCTGGGACTGGAACGCGATCTTCTGGCTCAACGTGCCGATCGGGGTGATCGCGGTGCCGATCGTGCTCCTCGTGCTGCCGAACCCCTTCGGCGAGCGGCTCCGCGCCGACGTGCCGGGCGTGCTGCTCGCCGGGCTCGGCGTGCTCGGGCTCGTGTGGGGCATCGTGCGCGGGAACGATGCCGGCTGGGACAGCGCCGAGGTGCTCACCGCGCTCATCGGCGGGGCCGTGCTGCTCGGGATCTTCCTGCTCTGGCAGCGGCGCACCTCCGCCCCGCTGCTTCCGCTCCGGCTGTTCCGCGACCGCTCGTTCTCGATCGCCAACATCGTCGGCCTGGGCTTCAGCTTCGGGATGTTCGGCTCGGTCTTCATCCTCATCCAGTTCCTGCAGATCGTGCAGGGCTACTCGCCGCTCGAGGCCGGCGTCCTCACCATGCCGTGGACCATGGCCCCCATGGTCGTCGCACCCCTCGCCGGGGCGATCGCGCCCCGCGTCGGCACGCGCACCCTCATCGTGGCGGGCCTCGCGAGCCAGGCCGGTGCGCTGCTCTGGATCGGGCTCGTGATGTCGGCCGAGGCGTCGTATGGCGAGATGGTGGGCGCCTTCGTGCTCGCCGGGATCGGCATGGGGCTCGTCTTCGCCCCCTCGTCGACCGCGGTGCTCGCGAACATCTCCCCCGCGGACACCGCCAAGGCATCCGGCACCAACTCGACCATCCGCGAAGTGGGGATCGCGCTCGGGATCGCGGTGCTGACCGCGGTGTTCACGGGCGCCGGCGGCCAGCTGACCCCCACCGGCTACGTCGACGCCGCGATCCCGGCGGTCCTCGTCGGCGCCGCGGTCGTCGCGGTGACCGCACTCGCCGCGCTGCTGCTGCCCTCCGGGCGGCTCGAGCGCATCCGGCGCCCCGAGGCAGCGGCCGCCGAGCCGACGCCGGCCTCGACCCTCCCCTGACGACGACACGACGCGGGCGCCCCGGATCGCTCCGGAGCGCCCGCGCGCGGTTGTCAGCTCAGCAGCTGGACTGCAGCGCCCACGGTCCCCACTCGGAGGCCCCGGGGGTGTCGCCCTGCGTCCACCACTTCGCCTTGTACTGCTTGCCCTGGTAGCTCACCAGGTCGCCGCCCACGTAGACGCCGGTGGTCACCCACGGGGCCGCCGTGCAGTGACCGGGGTCGGTCGGGTCCGTCGGATCGGTGGGATCCGTCGTGCCGCTGCACGGGCCGACGAGCGCCCAGACCTGCGCGGAACCGGGCGTCTCGCCCTGCGTCCACCACTTGGCGGTGTACTCGGCGCCCGCGTGCGACACCTTCGCCCCGCCCGTGTAGACCGCCGTCGCGCTCCAGGCCGCCGCCGCACAGGTGCCGGGATCGGTGGGGTCGGTCGGATCGGTCGGATCCGTGGGATCCGTCGGATCGACCGTGCCGGGCGCGCCGTTGCGGAGCGCGTTCGCCGCGGTCGTGATGAGCTCGCTCGACCGATCGCCGTCGAGCTCCCACCACATGGTGCCGCCGAGACGCTTGTCGATCACGTACTGCACCTTCTGGTTGGTGGTCTGCGTGTTGTCGTAGCTCCACCAGTTGGTGCCGTCGTAACGCCACGCGGCGCCGATGCGGGCGTCGTAGTGCTCGGTGCCGACGGACTTCAGCTTGTAGTAGTCCTCGATCCCGGCCTCCCAGGTGCCCGGGGCGCCGCCGTTCGCGGCGCTCCACGGGGTCGCCGAGCCGACGCCCTTCCAGCCACGGCCGTACGCCGCGAGCCCGATCCCGAGCTGTGCCGGGTCGATGCCGGCGCCGAGGTAGGCGTTCACCGCCTTGTCGACGCTGAAGCGCTTCGCGGGCGCCCGCGGGTCGGCCGGGTCGTCGTACAGGTTCGCCTGGTGGCCCGTCAGCGCCGGGTCCCACGCGCCGTGCAGGTCGTAGCCCTGGATGTTGCCGAAGTCGAGGTAGTGGAAGATCTCCGGGTCGTTCCAGCCGCCCGAGGCGATGTCCGCCGGGTTCGCCGGCAGGAACGCCGAGAGCTCGTAGTGCTTGCCCGTCGTCGCGCCGAGCGCGTCGAGCTGGGTGCGGAACTCCTTCAGCAGCAGCCGGAAGTTGTTCCGGTCGTTCTGCACGTCGACGATGTTGCCCTCGTTGCCGTTCGGCGATCCCGGCCACTCCCAGTCGATGTCGATGCCGTCGAACACGCCGGCCGCCGCGCCCGCGCCGCCCCGACCGTCGATCACGGGCAGGTTGCCCTTGATGTAGAGGTCGATGCAGCTCGAGACGAGCTTCTTGCGCGAGGCGTCGGTGGCGGCCGCGGCCGAGAAGTTCTTCGACCAGGTCCACCCGCCGATCGAGATCATCGCCTTGAGACCGGGGTGCTTCGCCTTGAGCTGCTTGAGCTGGTTGAAGTTGCCGGCGAGCTTCTGGTCCCAGGCGTCGGCCGCACCCGAGACGGAGTTGGCGGCGGTGTAGCCCATGCCGAAGTCGGCCCACGCGTCGCCCGCGCCATCCGATCCGTTCGGCCCGGTGCCCTGCGCCTTGTTGGCGATGAAGCACTGGAGCGTCTGGTAGTGGATGTTGCCGAACGCGTAGTTGATGTGCGTCAGGTTGGCGGCGCCTCCCGACTTCTCGAGCTGACCGAGCTTGTAGTCGCGTCCGTAGACGCCCCACTGCGCGAAGTAGCCGACGTTGCGGTAGCCGTTGATGACCCCGCCGGCGTTTCCGGCGGGTGCCTCGGCGGGTGCCGCCGTCGCGGTGGCCGTGGTGGCCGTCGCGACGAGGAGTCCCGCGGCGATCGTGGCGAGCACGGCGACGATGCCGCGCGCGCGAGTGCGTTCTCTTCTCATCTGAATCCTTCGTGTCGTTCGATGGTGAGGGAGGTCGAGGTCAGCAGCTCTGGGCATCACCCCACACGGCGGCGGCACCCGGGGTCTCCCCCTGCGTCCACCACTTCGCGGTGTAGCGCGCGCCGTTGTAGGAGACGACGGCGCCTCCCGTGTAGACGGCGCTCGCGCTCCAGGCGGCCGCGGTGCAGGTGCCGCCCGTGCCGCCCCCGGGGTTGCCCGTGGTGCCGCCGCTCGGCTCCACGAGCGTGACCCCGCGCGGGAGGTCGTACAGCGTCGCGTAGCTCTCGGTGCCGATCGTCACCCGCAGGTTCGAGATCTGCGCGATCGGCAGCCTCCAGCTGAGCTTCGTCGAGACCGATGCTCCCGGCGCGATGCCCCCCGACGGCACCTTGATCGTGTAGGTGTGGAAATCGCCGTCGAGGCCTCCGATGTTGTCGCCCGTGTGGCCGCTCGCGACCTTGACGATGCCCCACCCGTTCTGCTCGCCCATCGCGCCGGTGTCGCTCGTGCCGGTGTCGAAGGTGATCGTCGCTCCGGCGGGGATCGCCGTGTGCGAGTTGTTGGTGAAGGTCACCTTGGGGTTGATCGGGTAGTTGTTGTCGCCGAGCGCGAAGTCGCTGAAGGCGACCTTGAGGTCGATCGCCTTCGACGGCATCGGCACGCCGGCCTTCGTGGCGCCGTAGGGCTGGGATGCGGCGAGGCGGTCGTGCAGCAGGGTCACGAGGGTCGACCCCATCCCGTACTGCCCCTTCGCCGCGTCGTAGCCGTAGTCGCCCGCGAGCTCCCAGATCATCGCGCCGCCGATGCCGCGGTCGGCGATGTAGTCGGCCTTGGCCGCGACCGCCTGCGCAGCGTCGCCCGAGAGGAAGGTGCGCGTGGTCGCGTTCCACCACCACTCGGTCTTCGTGACCGGGTCGAAGCGGTGCACGTAGCCGCCCGTGATCTGCGTGGGGGCGCCGTAGGCGGCGAGGTAGTCGCCCGCGACGCCGTTCTGCAGGTTCAGCGCGTGCCAGATGGGGTTGGCGCCCGCGCCGACCTCCCCGCCGCTCTTGTCGAGGTCGTGCCACAGGTTGTTGATGCCGGTCGCGCCGGCGCCGCACTTGGAGGTGCCGCCGAGCGAGGGACCGGTGCCCGCGGGGCACTTCGTCTGGTCCGCGAGCGGCGCGCTGCCGCCGAAGCCGTCGGTGCCGCCCTGCACGCCGTCCCAGCCGCGCGTGTAGAACGGCAGGCCGACGTTGATGCGCCCGGCCGGCATCGCGCCGCGGAAGTAGTGGTAGGCCCAGTCGGTGTTGAGGTATCCGATGTTGCTGTAGGCGTTGTAGACACCCGCTGCCGAGAGCTCCGGGTCGTGCCCGTCGTCGAACAGGGGCGCGTTGCCCGCGACGTAGTTGTTCCACGAGCCGTGCAGGTCGTAGCTCATGATGTTGACGTAGTCGAGGTACTGCACGACCTGGTGCACCTCGGCGCCGCGCAGCAGCCATCCGGATGCCGGGGCCGCGACCGTCAGCAGGTAGTGCCGTCCGTCGGCGGCGCTCGCGCGGTCGAGCTTCTCGCGCAGCGTCTTCATGAGCGCGACGTAGTTCTTCCAGAGCGCCGCGCGCCGCGGCTCCGAGAAGGAGAAGTCGTCGGGGTTGCCCGCCTTGCCGTTGCTGTTGGCGTACTCGTAGTCGATGTCGACCCCGTCGAAGCCGTAGCTGCGGATGAAGGCGACCGCCGAGTCGGCGAAGGCGTCGATCTTCGCCTGGCTCTCGGTCATCGTGTAGAAGCCGCCGTCGGCGACCCGGCTGCCGTCGGGGGCGAAGTAGCCGCCGGTCTCCGCCCATCCGCCGACCGACACGAGCGTCTTGACGCCCGGATGCTGGGCCTTGTAGCTCGTGAGCAGGTTGAAGTGGCCGCGGTACGGGAGGCTCGGATTCATCGCGGCGCCCGCGACGCCCGGCCAGGTCATGTCGGTCGCCGGGTTGCCCGCAGCGGTCTGGTTCACGGACACCTTGCCGGCGGCGTCGATGTGCGCGAAGGCGTAGTTGATGTGGCTGAGCTTGTCCCACGGGATGTCGCTCGCGAGGTACGCGGGAGTGCCGTCGGCACCCGTGCGCCAGCTCGTGAAGTAGCCGATCACGCGGTGCTCGAGGCCGTTCGGCAGGATCTCCCGACCCGCCTCGTCGTAGACGGTGCAGTAGGGCACGTCGACGCCCGGGGTCTGGTAGAGGCCGTCGGGGCGGCACTTCTCGTCGGGGTTGCTCGTCCAGGCCTGGCCGGGGTCTGCGGGGTCGGTCGGGTCGGTCGGGTCGGTCGGGTCCGTGGGATCCGTCGTGCCGCAGGCCCCGAGCGACGCCCAGGGACCCCACTCGCTCGCGCCGGGCGCATCGCCCTGCGTCCACCACTTGGCGCGGTAGTTGACCCCGTTCGCCGACGCCTCGGCGCCGCCGGTGTACACCGCGGTGGACGACCACCCGGGTGCGCACGGTGCGGCATCCGCCACCGCCTGGCTTGCATCGACCATGCCGATCGCGACCATCGCGGTCGCGACGATCGCCGCGACGCGCATGCGCGCGATGCGCCCGGATCCAGACATGCTGCTCCTGTTCTTCATCGGACAGACGTCACCCATCCGGCGACGTTGCGACGCTAACGACGCGCACGCAGCGCGCGCGTCCGCAGAAGCACTGATACGTAGGACTACGTAGTGGATGCGCGAGCGCGGTGGGCGAGCACCGCGAGCTCCACGCGGCTGCGCACGCCGAGCTTGGCGAGCACCCGTCCGACGTGCACCTCGACGGTGCGCACCGAGACGTACAGTCGCCCGGCGGCCTCCCGGTTGCTCGCGCCCTCGGCGACGAGGAGGGCCACCTCGAGCTCCCGCTCGGTGAGCACCTCGGCCCAGCGCTCCCGGCCCACCTCGGGCACCGGCACGGGAGCGGTCACCACCGGGAGCTCGCCGGTCGCGGTCGAGGGCCCGAGCTGGGCGAGCCGCTCGGCCGCCATCGCGCGCCACGCATCCGCGCCCGACTCCGCCAGCAGCCCGTCGGCCGCGAGCAGGTGACGGCGGGCGGCGGCGGGCTCCCCCGCGGCCGCCCACGCGGCCGCGATCGCCGCCTCCGTGCGCCCCCGCTCGAAGGACGACGCGATGCCGCGCGAGCGCTCGGCGGCGCGAAGGAGGTCATCGGGCTCGCACTCGCCGCGCACCGCGCGCCGCACCGAGGTCGCCAGGCGCGCATCCGGAGGCAGGAGTCCCGCCGAGGCGTCCGGCGGGCCGACCTCGTCGATGCCGGGGACGCCGAGCACCCGCACCGCCGGATGCCGCTCGCCGTGGAGCCGGGTCAGCGTGGACGCCTCGTCGACGCGCCCCGCGAGGTAGTCGGCGATCGCGCGGTCGAGCAGTTCGTCACCCGGCGGCATGCCCGGCTGCGCGGCGGCGACGGCCCGGGAGAAGGGCGTCGTGTCGCCGACGACCGCGAGCTCGAGGCGGCGCGCGAGCACGACGCCGAGACCCGCGAGCGGCAGCGCGATCGGCTGGGTCTCGGCCGCCCGGGCGAGCTCGGCCCGCGCCCCGCGCACGTCGCCCGCCCAGAAGCGCAGCACGGCCTCGGTCACGCTGCGGTAGGCGAGCACGAACGGCGTGCGGGAGCCCCCCGGCAGCAGCAGCTCGAGGTGGTCGGCTCCCGTCACGGGCGGGCCCGACAGGAGACGCAGCGCCGCGGACGGATCGCCCTCGAGCCCCAGGAGGATCGCCTCCCCGACCCGGCCGAACGCGGAGCGCACGCTCGCGGGAACCCAGGCGAGCTCGGCGACGCCGCAGGGCGGCGGCCGGTCGTCACCGTCGTCGGCGCGTGCCGCCCACGATCGGCAGGCGGCGACCTCGCCGCGCTCCGCGGCGAGCATCGCGGCGACGACGGCCGCGCGGCGGATGGCCGGCTCGGGCGCGAAGCCGGACGGATGCCGCAGCCAGCCCTCGAGGTCGGCCCCGGGAACGCCCCCGCGCGCGAGCGTCAGGGCGAGCGTGGTGGCCGACAACGACTCCGCGGCGACCTCGGTCTCGAACGCCGGCAGCGCGGCGAGCCAGCGCACCGCGTCGTCGACGAGACCTGCGCCCAACGCCGCGAGCCCCGCGGCGAGCTGGGCCTCTCCGCGGCTCGCGGGCGCTACCGCATGGCTCGTCGCCTCCCGCGCCACCGCGTGCGCCCAGTCCGCATCGCCCGCGGCGAACGCCTCACGGGCGAGCTCGAGCAGCGGGACGACGAGCGCCGGGTCGCCCTCGAGCGTGCTCAGCGCCCGATGCCAGCTCGCGCGGAGGCGGTCGCCCGCCGCGGCGTAGCGGCGGTCGAGGCTCTGGTGCGCGGCGGTGCGCTCGGCGAGGGTCGCACGACCGTGGACGAGGATGCGCATCCGCGGGTCCGCGAAGGCGAAGTGGCCGGCGGTGAAGCGCAGGTGGCGGCTGACCTCGCTCTCGATGAGCTCGGCCATCCCGCGCCCGCTCGCGTCGAGCAGCACCTCGACGCGGTCGTCGACGCACACAGCGGCGACGAGAAGCACCTCGCTCTCCCAGTCGCGCAGCCGCACGCCTCCGAGGCTGCGCTCCACCCTCTCGAGCAGCGGCAGCGGATCGGGCAGCGCCTCCGTCCCGAGTCGTTGAGCCTCGCACAGCCGACGGGCCATCTCCACGACCGCGACCGGATCCCCGGCGAGCGCGAGGGAGAGCCGCTGGGCGACATGCGGAGCCACCGCGAGCCCGTGCGAGTCGAGCAGGCCGAGGGTCGCGTGCAGCTCCGGCATCCCCTCGCGCGCGGCGAGCCCGGCGGCCGACAGGCGGCGCTCCGGGGAAAACGCCACGGTCATCCGCCCTCCGCTCACCTCATCATTCGCGTGGGCGTATGTTAGCACGCTTTACAAACACGTCCGAGGCTGCCTCGGCTTCGACGACCTGCCATCGCCGGCCGCGGAGGCGACGCATAGGCTCGAGGCATGCGGATCGGCGTGATCGGAGCGGGGGCCGTGGGCGGCACCTTCGCGGCGCTCCTGGCGGCGCGGGGGCACGAGGTCGAGGTGACGGCGCGCGGCGCGCAACTCGACGCCATCCGGGCGAACGGCCTGCTGCTCGACGGCGGATGGGGCGAGCATCGCGTGCGGATCGCGGCCGGCCCGACCCTCGCCGAGCGCCCCGAGCTCGCGATCCTCGCGACCAAGGCCCAGGATGCGGCGACCGCCCTCGCCGCGAACGCGACGCGCCTCGACGGCGTGCCGCTGCTCGTCGTGCAGAACGGGCTCGGGGGACTGCGCGTCGCCGAGCGCGAGCTGCCCGCCTCTCCCCTGCTCGGCGCGCTGGCGCTCTTCGCCGCCTCCTACCTCGAGCCCGGGCACGTGACGGTGACCGGCGCCAACCCCGTCGTGATCGGCGCGGGCCCCGGCGCCGACCGCGCGCTCCTCGAGCGCGTCGCCCGTGAGATCGGCGGGGCGATGCCCGTCGAGATCACCGACGACCTCGAGGGAGCGCAATGGACCAAGCTCCTCATCAACCACGTCAACGCGCTCCCGGCGATCACGGGCCTGAGCGTGCAGGAGGTCGTCGCCGACCGGAGTCTCCGCCGGATCATGACGGCGAGCATGCGCGAGACGGTGCGGGTGGCGCGCCGCGCGGGCATCCGCTTCGGTCGCGTGCAGGGCGTCTCGGGTCGGGTCCTCGGGCTGCTGGGCGTGTTGCCGCTTTCGCTCGGGGCCGCGTTCCCGCGGCTGCTCGCACGCCGGATGGGCGCGGTGCCGAACCCCGGATCGACGCTGCAGAGCATCCGGCGCGGCCAGCTCACCGAGATCGACTACCTGAACGGCGCCGTCGTCGAGGTGGCCCGCGCGCACGGGCTCCCATCGCCCGTCAACGCGGCGATCGTCGACCTCGTGCACGAGGTCGAGCGCACCGGCGCGTTCCTCACCCCGGTCGAGCTCGCGGAGCGCATCCCGGCGTGACCCATGCTGCGCGCCGCCCGCCCGCCGGTCGAGGAGCTCCGCCGAGCGGTTTCAGCAGGAGTCGGCGAAACGGCGGCGCGGATGGTCGGCATCCGTGTTGTCGATGATCGCCGTCGCGGCCTGACGCGGTTGGGCGTCGCGCTCGTAGAGCTCGTCGGCGCCCGCGTACCGGGCCGCCAGCTCGGAGCCGGGCTCCACGCCGTCGCGCGCGCGGAGACGCTCGGCGCGCGCGACATCCTCGGCGTCGAGCCAGATCGCGTAGTTCCACACCCCGCGGAGCTCGGGACGCAGCAGGAAGCCGCCGTCGACGATGAGGAAGACGTCGGCGGGTCCCGTGCGCCACGCCGACTCGACCGGCGCCTCGCGCACGTGGTCGTAGGCGCTCGTCTGGAAGCCCGCGGACCCGCCCAGTCGGAACGGCTCGATGAGCACCCGGCGGAGCACGTCGTAGGCGTAGGCGTCGCGGTAGCGGCCCTCGGGTGAGAACCGGCCGCGGCGATGGCGCTGCTCGGCGGGGTTCAGGAAGTCCTCCATCGACGCGCGCACGGTCGCGCTTCCCCGCCGTTCGAACTCGCGTGCGAGGTCGTCGGCGAACTCGGCGCGTCCCGAGCCCATGCGCCCGTCGACGCCGATCGCGATCCTCCCGCGGCGGTAGTTGCCGAGGATCTCGTCGACCGTCGCGGCGATCACGTCGCGCCGCAGCGGGGCCCATCTCGCCATGCCGGTCAGCCTACGCTGGGAGCATGCGGAGCGGGACGGATGCGGCGATCGGCGACCGCGTCGCCTCCTGGTTCGCCGCCGGTCACCGCCCGCTCCCCTGGCGGGCCCCCGGCTTCCCCGCGTGGGGCGTGCTCGTGTCGGAGTTCATGCTGCAGCAGACCCCCGTCGCACGCGTCATCCCGCGCCTCGAAGACTGGCTCGCGCGCTGGCCGACACCCGCCGCGCTCGCCGCCGTCCCGCCGGGCGAGGCGGTGCGCGCCTGGGACCGGCTCGGATACCCGCGGCGCGCGCTCAACCTGCACGCCGCATCCGTCGCCATCGCCGAGCGGCACGGGGGCGTCGTGCCCTCCGACGTCGAGGCCCTGCTCGCCCTTCCGGGGGTCGGGCCGTACACGGCGCGGGCCGTCGCGGCGTTCGCCTACGGCATCCGCGTGCCCGTGGTGGACGTCAACGTCCGGCGGGTGCTCGCGCGCGCCGTCCGCGGGGTCGGCGAGCCGGGACCGGCGCGCGTCTCCGAGGAGCTCGCGCTCATGGAGGCCCAGCTGCCGAGCGATCCCGAGCGCGCCCGGCTCGCCAACGCCGGGATGATGGAGCTCGGTCAGACGGTCTGCACGGCACGCACGCCCGACTGCGCCGCTTGTCCGGTCCTCGAGCTGTGCGCCTGGCGCGCCGCCGGGTACCCGGCCTACACCGGCCCCGCGGCGCCGCGGCAGAAGCCCTACGCGGGCTCCGACCGCGAGGTGCGCGGCCGTATCCTGCGCGAGCTGCGCGCGAGCGAGCTGCCGATCCCGGCGGCGCGGATCGCCGAGCTGTGGGCGGACGCCGCGCAGCGCGAGCAGGCGCTCGTCGGCCTGCTCGCGGACGGGCTCGTCGTCGCGGAGGGCGACGGCTATGCGCTGCCCTCCGCGTAGCGATGCATCGGGATTGACGATGCATGCGGCCCGGCGGAGAGTGAAGGCGTGACGAACGGCAGCGCGAGCGAGCCCTCCGACGATCCCGAAGCGGCCGCGGAGCGCTTCGACGCGCTGTTCCGCGGCGTGTACGCGAGCTTCCACCGACGCGATGGCACCGCACGGGGCCTGTCGGGCGCCTCCCGCGGCGTGCTGACGCATCTCGCCCTCTCCGGCCCGCTCACGATCGGCGAGGCCGCCAGGCACTTCGACCGTGCGCAGTCCGCGACGAGCGAGCTCGTCACCCAGCTCGAGCGCAGCGGGCTCGTGGAACGCCGCACCGACCCCGCCGACGCGCGCCGCACGCTCGTGTGGCTGAGCGACGCCGGACGGCTCGCCCTGCGCCGCGACGAGGCGGTTCTCGGCATCGAGCTCCTCGAGCCCGCACTCGCGCAGCTCTCCGCCGCGGAGCGCGCCACGCTCCTCCACTCCCTCGGGCGTCTGCTCGACGCCGCACACGCCGCCGGAAAGGAACCGAGATGACCGACCAGCAGCAGCACTGCGAGAGCTGCGGCATGCCCATCGAGACCGGGCGCTACTGCGCCCACTGCGTCGACGAGCACGGCGAGCTGCAGGACTTCGAGGCGCGTTTCGCGCGCATGACCTCCTGGCAGCGCCGCTCGCATCCGGAGCAGTCGGATGACGAGGTCGCCCGCGCGACGCTCGCCTACATGGCGACGATGCCGGCGTGGCGCGATCACCCGCGGGTCGTCGCGGGCGGCTGACTCCCGCCTGCGCCCGTCGCCGGTCTGCGGCACACTGGTCGCATGCCGGAGCTGCCGGAGGTCCATGCGCTCGCCGCCGATCTCGGTGCGCGCCTGCGCGGGCGCACCATCGCGCGCCTGCAGATCGTCGCCTTCCCCGCGCTCAAGAGCTACGACCCGCCCGTGGAGGCCCTCGCGGGCGAGCGGGTCGCCGACGTCGCACGGCACGGCAAGTTCCTCGACATCGCGACCGGATCCGGACTCCACCTCGTGATCCACCTCGCCCGCGCCGGCTGGATCAGGTGGCGCGCCGGAGAGCCGAAGGCGTCCGGGCGGCCCGGATCCGGACCGCTCGCCGCGCGCTTCGTGCTCGACGACGGTAGCGGCTTCGACGTCACCGAGGCGGGCACCAAGAAGAGCCTCGCGATCCACCTCGTCCGCGATCCCGCCGAGGTGCCGGGCATCGCGCGGCTCGGCCCCGATCCGCTCTCCGACGACTTCACGCTCGACCGCTTCCGCGACATCCTGGCGTCGGCCGGGCGGGCGCAGATCAAGGGGGTGCTGCGCGACCAGTCGGTGATCGCCGGCATCGGCAACGCCTACTCGGACGAGATCCTCCACCTCGCACGGATGTCGCCCTACAAGCCCGCCGCCATGGACGCCGCCGACTCGGCCGCGCTCTACGATGCGCTGCGCACGACCCTGACCGAGGCGGTGGCACGCGCCGAGGGCGTGGCGGCGTCCGAGCTCAAGGGCGAGAAGAAGGCCAACCTGAGGGTGCATGGCCGCTTCGGCGAGCCCTGCCCCGTCTGCGGCACGACGATCCAGCAGGTGATCTTCGCCGACCGGACCTTCCAGTACTGCCCGACGTGTCAGACCGGCGGCAAGAAGCTCAGCGACCGCGTGCTCGACCGGCTGCTGCGGTAGCCGACAGCTCAGTCCTCGTCGTCGTCCTCGTCGAGCTCGCGCGGCTTGACATAGGGGTCCTCGTCGCCCGCGTACTGCGCGTTCGAGGCGAGGGCACGCGCCTCGTCGTCGCGCTCGCTCGCCTCGCGCAGCAGCGCATCGATCGCCGCCGCGTTCTCCGGGATCGCGTCGGCGATGAACTCGAGCGACGGCGTGAGGCGCAGGCTGAGGTTGCGACCCACCTCGGAGCGCAGCATGCCGGTGGCGGCCTTGAGGGCCGCCGCGGAGTCCGTGCGCTCCTCCTCGCTGCCGTAGACGGTGTAGAAGACGCTCGCGTGCTGCAGATCGCCGGTGACCCGAACATCCGTGATGGTCACGAAGCCGAGCCGGGGATCGCGGATGCCGCGCTCGAGGCGCTGCGCGATGATCTCGCGGATGCGGTCGGCGACCTTGGCCGCCCGAGGGTTCTCCCCCATGGCCTTCTCCTCTTCTCACGCCTGGTTCCGGTCGGGGAGCTCGGGGTCGGATACCCGACCCCGAGCTCCCGTCGAGTGGAACTCAGCCGCGCGGCTTCTCCACCATCTCGATGGTCTCGATCTCGTCGCCGACCTGGATGTCGTTGAACTTCCCGAGCCCGATACCGGCCTCGAAGTCGCTCTTGACCTCGGTGACGTCGTCCTTGAAGCGACGCAGCGACTCGATCGCGAGGTTGTCGCCCACCACGACGCCGTCGCGGATGACCCGTGCCTTGGCGTTGCGGGTGATCGTGCCGCTCCGCACCAGCACACCGGCGATGTTGCCGAACTTCGAGGAGCGGAACACCTCGCGGATCTCGGCGACACCCGACTGCACCTCCTCGTACTCGGGCTTGAGCATGCCCTTGAGCGAGGCCTCGATGTCGTCAAGCGCGGTGTAGATCACGGAGTAGAAGCGGATGTCGATGCCCTCGCGAGCCGCCCGCTCGCGCGCCTTGACATCCGGGCGCACGTTGAAGCCGATGACGATCGCGTTGTCGATCGTGGCGAGATCCACGTCCGACTCGGTGATCGCGCCGACGCCGCGGTGCAGGATGCGCAGCTGCACGGAGTCGTCGACCTCGATCTTGAGCAGCGACTCCTCGAGCGCCTCGACGGCACCGGAGACGTCACCCTTGATGATGAGGTTGAGCGAGTCGACCTTGCCCTCCTCGAGAGCGCGCGTGAACTCCTCGAGGCTGATGCGCTTGCGCGCCTTGGCGAGCTGCGCGTTGCGCTCGACGGCCTCGCGCTTCTCGGCGATCTGGCGGGCGGTGCGGTCCTCCTCGGTGACGAGGAAGGTGTCGCCCGCGCGCGGCACGGTCGAGAGACCCTGCACCTGCACGGGGCGCGAGGGGGCTGCCTCCTCGACCGGGTCGCCGTTCTCGTCGTGCATCGCACGCACACGGCCGTAGGCGGTGCCCGCCACGATCGCGTCGCCGACGCGCAGCGTTCCCGACTGGATGAGCACGGTCGCCACGGCGCCGCGGCCCTTGTCGAGCTTCGCCTCGATGGCGACACCGCGTGCGTCCTTGTTGGGGTTGGCGCGCAGGTCGAGACCGGCGTCGGCGGTGAGGAGCACCGCATCCAGCAGCTCGGTGATGCCGATGTTGTTGAGCGCCGAGACGTCCATGAACATCGTGTCGCCGCCGTACTCCTCGGCCACCAGACCGAACTCGGTGAGCTGCTGCCGCACCTTGGCGGGGTTCGCGCCCTCCTTGTCGATCTTGTTGACCGCGACCACGATCGGCACGCCCGCGGCCTGCGCGTGGTTCAGCGCCTCGACCGTCTGCGGCATGATGCCGTCGTCGGCCGCGACCACGAGGATCGCGATGTCGGTCACCTGCGCACCGCGGGCGCGCATGGCGGTGAACGCCTCGTGACCCGGGGTGTCGATGAAGGTGATGGCGCGCTCGATGCCCTCGTGCTCGGTCCACACCTGGTAGGCGCCGATGTGCTGGGTGATGCCGCCGGCCTCGCCCGCGCCGACGTTCGCCTGGCGGATGGCGTCGAGGAGCTTGGTCTTTCCGTGGTCGACGTGACCCATGACGGTCACGACCGGCGGGCGGATCTCGAGGTCCTCGTCGTCCTCGTCCTCGAGCTCCTGCTCGAGATCGAGGCCGAAGCCCTCGAGGAGCTCCTTGTCCTCGTCCTCCGGGCTCACGACCTGGATGTTGTAGCCGAGCTCCTCGCCGAGGATCTTGAAGGTCGCCTCGTCGAGCGACTCGGTCGCCGTCGCCATCTCGCCCAGGTGGAACAGGGCGGTCACGAGCGCGCCGGGCTGCACCGAGAAGCCGGTCAGGCTCTCGAGCTTGTCGGCGAGGTCCGAGATGGATGCGCCGCGACGCAGCCGGATGACACGCGAGCCGTCGCCGCGGGGGACGCTGACGCCGCCGAGCTGCGGGGCATCCCGCATCTCGAACTCTGCGCGCTTCGTCCGCTTCGACTTGCGGGCGCGGGACTTGCCGCCGCCCTTGCCGAACGCACCCGCGGTGCCGCCGCCGGGACCGCGGCCACGGCCTCCGCCGCCACCCGGACGACCGGCGTAACCGCCGCCGGGACGCTGGAAGCCACCGCCCGTGCCGGCGCCGCCGGGACGACCGGGGCCACCGGGACGCTGCTGGAACGGGGCACCGGGACGCGGCGCACCGGGACGCGGCGCGCCGGGGCGCGGAGCACCCGGACGCGGAGCCGCGGGACGCGGGATCGCGCCTCCGCCCGGACGCGGCATGCCCTGCGTCGAGGAGAAGGGGTTGTTGCCGGGGCGCGGCGCACCGGGGCGCTGCATGCCCTGGCTGGGCGCGTAGGGGTTGTTGCCGGGGCGCGGCGCGCCGGGGCGGGGACCGCCGGGACGCGGGGCGGCGGCACGCTCGTCGGTGCCGGCATCCGGGCTCGGGGCCGGGGCCGGGGCTGCCGGAGCGGGCGCCGACTCGGCGGGGGCCTCGCTCGCCGCCTTCGGGGCCGGCGCGGGCGCCGGAGCCGGCTTCGCGGCGGCGGGCTTGGGGGCCGGCTTCGCCGCAGCGGACTGCGGCTTGGCGAGGCCGTCGGCCTCGAGCTGCTGCTTGAGGCGACGCGCCACGGGGGGCGCGATCGACGAGGACGCGGACTTCACGTACTCGCCCATCTCCTTGAGCTTCTCAAGGGCGATGTTGGATTCGATGCCGAGCTCTGCTGCGATCTCGTGCACGCGGGGGTTGGCCACAATTCTCCTGTCTGGTTCCGCTCCAGGCAGGAGCGGACGTTATGGGTGGAGGGGTCTCATTTCGAGCCGCTCATTAGTTGTCCATGTGCCGTTCAGCCTGTTCTTCAGGGACTGGATAGAGGTTCGTCAGCTCCGTGGCGTCGAGGGGCCCGGCGATCCGGAGCGCTCGCCCGAGGGCGTTGCGACGGACGGCCGTCCCGACGCAGCCGGGGTCCGGATGGACCCACGCACCACGGCCCGGGAGGCGTTTCGCGGCATCCACCGCGACCCGTCCGTCGCGCGCGACCACCCTCACGAGTGAGGAGCGGGGAGCGCGCTGCCGGCAACCCAGGCAGGTTCTGACGGGCTCCATCCTACCCCTCCCCTCGACTGCTTTCCGACTCGGCTCCAGCCCGGGTCCGATCAGACCGAGCCGGAGCGAGATCAGGACTCCATGACGGAGTCGGGCTGGATGTCGATGCGCGCACCCGTGAGCTTGGCCGCGAGACGGGCGTTCTGCCCCTCCTTGCCGATCGCGAGCGACAGCTGGTAGTCGGGCACGAGAGCCCGCACGGCCTTGAGCGCCGGGTCGACCACGAACGCGCTCGTGACCTTGGCCGGGCTCAGCGCGTTCGCCACGAAGGTCGGCAGGTCATCCGACCAGTCGACGATGTCGATCTTCTCGTCGTTGAGCTCCGAGGTGACCGCGCGCACGCGCGCACCCAGCTCGCCGATGCAGGCGCCCTTCGCGTTGATGCCCGGCTGCGTCGCCCGCACCGCGATCTTGGTGCGGTGGCCCGCCTCGCGCGCGAGGGAGGCGATCTCGACGACGCCCGACGCGATCTCGGGCACCTCGAGGGCGAAGAGCTTGCGCACGAGCCCCGGGTGCGTGCGGCTGACCGTGATCGACGGGCCCTTGAGCCCCTTGGCGACGCTCGTGACGTACACCCGGATGCGGCTGCCGTGCGCGTAGTCCTCGCCCGGCACCTGCTCCTCGGGCGGCAGGATCGCCTCGACCGAGCCGAGGTCGATGTGCACCATCCGGGGGTTCGGCCCCTGCTGGATGACGCCGGCGACGATGTCGCCCTCCTTGCCTCTGAACTCGCCGAGCACCTTGTCGTCGCCGATGTCGCGCAGCCGCTGGTTGATCACCTGCTTCGCCGCGAAGGCAGCGATGCGCCCGAAGTCGTCGGGGCTGTCGACCGCCTCGCCGACGACCTCGCCCTCGTCGTCGAGCTCCGGCACGTAGATCGTGACGTGGCCCGACTTGCGGTCGAGCTCAGCGCGTGCACCCGACTCGGGCGCCTGCGAGGTGTGCTTGAGGTAGGCGGTGAGGATCGCCTGCTCGATGATCTGCACCAGCTCGTCGAAGGGGATCTCCCGCTCGCGCTCCATGAGCCGCAGTACGGCGAGGTCGATGTCCACGTCAGCCTCCGACTATTCAGATCTCGCGGCGGCGCTCGGGGCCGCAGCAACCGCCCACTCTACCCGAGCCGCCTCGGAGCCCGCACACGACGGAGGGCGGACCGGGCGCGCCGGTCCGCCCCCCCGGTCGGTTCAGCCGCGCGAGGCCCAGTCGGCGTCGGAGGTGCGCAGCGCCGCAGCCGCGACGAGCGCGAGGCCGGCGACCTCGAGCGCCCCGCCGGCGACGGCGAACCACTCGTTGCCGACGACGATGTTCACGAGGTGCCCGGCCGTCCAGCCCATGATGAGCAACCCGGCCCACCACGGCACGCGGATCCCGCGGGTGCGCCCCGCGAGCAGCACCGCGAGGCCGAGCAGAAGCGTGCCGACGAGGTTGCCGGCGACGAACAGCAGGAAGAACGGCGCGCCCCAGCCGGGCGCCGCGTCCAGGGCCGGGCCGGCGTCGACGCCTCCCGTCGCGAGGGCGAGGTCGCCGAAGCCCGAGAAGTTGATGCCGAAGTAGCTCGCATAGCCGGCGATCATGAGCCCGACGGCCCACATCGCGAGCCGAGGTAGTGCCGGGCGCAGCACGCGCAGCGCCGCCGGGAGCCCGGCGATCGCGAGGAGCGAGCCGACCAGCGCGAACATGATCGCGGTCACCATCTCGCCCGGGAACGCGGCGTAGAAGGCGAGGGCGTCGGCCGAGCTCCCGGTGTCGCTCATGCCGCTCGACGTCGAGGCCGAGGCGTACAGGGCGTTGCACACGAGCTGGCAGACGAAGGCGAGAGGCAGGGCGACGGCGGCGAGACGGCGGCGGAAGCCCACGGTCGGGTCCGGCGCGATGCGCGTGGTCGAATCGGCAGGGGTGGCGGTCGCGGTCATGGTCTCCTCCAGGGATCGAGCGGATGCCACGACCCTCGCGGGCACGCGCGGCGACGGCATCCGTGCCGCCCCCCGATCCGCATCCGTGCTCGCACCGATTCCGCTGGACGGCCGGCCTGGCTACCGTGGCCTCATGCGACTCGGACGCGGCGTCGTCGCCCTCTGCGCCCTCGTCGTCGCCGCGACGACGGCGATCGCGCTCGTGGTCGGCGGTGCCGTCACGGTGGAGCTGCTCGTGGCGGTCGCTCTCGCGCTCGTGGCGGTCGTGGTCGGCGCCCTGCTCAGCGCTCGGCTCCCCCAGCACGCGGCGGGTCCGCTCATCGCCGCCGCGGGCGCGATCGCCGCACTCACCCTCGTCCCCGGCGACGTCTCGCGCACGCCGTTCGCGGGCGACTGGATGCTGCTGTACACGCCGTTCGCGATGCTGCTGCTCGTGCTGCCGGAGGGCACTCCGCAGGGGCGGCTCCGGCGCGGACTGGTGATCGGGCTCCCCGCCGTCGCGCTCGCATTCCTCGTCGCGGCCGGCTGGGTGGCCGTCGCTCCCGGGCCCGCTCCCGCGGCGAGGGTCGTCGGACTCGTGCTGATCGCACTGTTCGCTCTCGGCCTGGTGGCCTCGGTCGCCGCGCTCGCCGCCCGCTACCGCCGGATGGCGGAGCACGCCCGCGTGCAGCTGCGCTGGGTGCTGCTGGCCGGCCTCTCGCTGCCCGCGACGCTCCTGCTGTGCTGGGCGAGCATGCTCCTGCTCGGCGGCCCGGACCTGGTCGCGATCGGCCTCGCCCTCATGTACCTGAGCCTCCCGCTCGCCACCGCGGCCGCCCTGCTCGCCCCGGCCCGCTTCGACGTCGACCGGCTGCTGGTGGCCGTCACCACGGTCGCGGCGCTCGCGACGGCCGCGCTCCTCCTGCTCACCGCGGGCACGCTGCTGGTACGCGCCCTGCCCGTCGACCTCCCGCTGCCGGCCGTCATCGCGGCCGCCGTCGCGACGACGCTCGGTGCCGTCGCCGCCTACCGGGCCGTGCGGCGCATCGTCGGACGGATGCTGTACCGGGAGCGCGAGCGCGCCGCCACCGCGATCCGGGTGCTGCGCCGCGCCGTGGATGCGGGTGCGGCGGCGCCGGAGGCGCTCCAGGACGTCCTGCGGCGGGCGCTGCGCGATCCCGGCCTCCGCGTCGTCTACCGCCGGATCTCGGGCGGCCTGGCGGGCCTCGAGGGCGGACGGCCTGCCGGTCCCGCGACGCCCATCGTGCTGCGCGGCGAGGAGATCGGCGTGCTCATCGCCTCCCCCGGGCGGGCGAAGGCGCCCCCGAGGGAGACCGCACAGCTCGCGGGACCGCTCGTGGAGGCGGTTCGGATGCGCGCCGAGCTCGCGGAGGCGCTGCGCGAGGTGGGCGCCTCGCGCGAACGGCTGCTGCGCGCCGGCTACGAGGAGCGCCGACGTCTCGAACGCGATCTGCACGACGGCGCACAGCAGCGGCTCGTCGCGCTCGGCATGGCGCTCCGGGTCCTGCAGCGCGGCCGGCCCCACGACGACGCGCTGACGGCGGAGCTCGACGCCGCCGTCGCGGAGGTGGGCCTGGCGGTCGCCGAGCTGCGGCAGCTCGCGCACGGCGTCCGCCCCAGCACCCTCGACGACGGGCTCGCACCCGCTCTCGCCGATCTCGTGCGCCGCAGCCCGGTGCCGATCGAGCTCGACATCGACGACGCGGAGCTCCCGGATGCGGTCGCCACGACCGCCTACTTCGTCGCGAGCGAGGCCATCGTGAACGCGATCCGGCACGCCGACGCGGGCGGCATCCGGGTGCACCTCGCGCGCGACGCCGACCGCGTGCGCCTGCGCGTGATCGACGACGGATGCGGCGGCGCGAGCGCGCGATCGGGGCTCGCGGGGCTCGCCGACCGTGTCGAGGCGCTCGGCGGTCGGCTGCGCCTCGACTCACCCGCCGGGGTCGGCACGACCGTGGAGGCGGTGATCCCGTGCGCATCGTGATCGGCGAGGACTCGGCGCTCGTGCGCGAGGGACTCGCGGCGCTCCTCGCCTCCGCGGGGCACGAGATCGTCGGACGCGCATCCGACGGACCGGCGGCGGTCGCCCGGGTCGTCGCGGAGGCGCCCGATCTCGCGGTCCTCGACATCCGGATGCCCCACGATGAGGAGGGGATCGAGGCCGCGCTCGAGATGCGGCGCCGGATGCCGCGGCTGCCGATCATGCTGCTCTCGCAGCACATCGAGACCCGCCGCACGGTCGAGCTCGTCGCGGGGGGCTCGATCGGCTACCTGCTGAAGGACCGCGTGCTCGACGTGGACGAGTTCCTCGCGGCGCTCGAGCGCGTCGCGGCCGGGGGCACCGCTCTCGATCCGGAGGTCGTGGCGAGACTGCTCGGCACCGCGCGCTCCACGACGCCGATCGACGCGCTCACACCGCGCGAGCTCGAGGTGCTGACGCTCATGGCCGAGGGCTGGTCGAACTCGGCGATCGGGGCGCGGCTCTTCCTCTCCGCGCGCACCGTCGAGACGCACATCGGCTCGATCTTCGCGAAGCTCGAGCTGCCGGAGTCGCCCGACGGCAACCGGCGCGTGCGCGCGATCCTCGCCTATCTCGAGGTCAGGGCCGGCTGAGGACGTGCGGCTCCGGCCCGTCGCCGGATGCCGAGGGCAGCGCGTTGATCGCCCGGATGAGGCGGTGCAGCGACCCCACCATGAACTGGTTGAGGGTGAGCGCGAGGCGCGGCAGCCCGATCCGGTCGCCGTCCGTCACCTCGGGGCCGAGGGGCGCGGAGCGCTCGATCCGGCCCTGAAGCAGGAGCGTCGAGAACTCCGCGTTGAGCGCGTCGATCTCGGCATCGGTCGGGGCGTTCCGCAGCCGGAGCACGAGACGATCGCCCACCCAGCGCAGCGAGTCGTAGTTGCGCCAGAACCCGACGATCTCCGCCGTGGCCTCCTCGACGGAATCGGTCACGAGCACGCGCTCCAGATCGTCGGATGCCACGTAGCCGCCCGCCACCAGGTGACCGTGCACGAACGACTCGAGCCCCTTCCAGAACGTTCCGCCGCGCTCGTCGAGGAGCACGATCGGCATCGGCTCGGCCTTGCCGGTCTGCTGCAGGGTGAGCAGCTCGAACATCTCGTCCATGGTGCCGAAGCCTCCCGGCAGGCAGACGAAGCCGCGCGACTCCTTCATGAGCATGAGCTTGCGGGTGAAGAAGTACTTCATCGACACGAGGTGCGCGTCGGGGCCGATCGCCGCGTTCGGCTTCTCCTCGAACGGCAGCCGGATCGAGACGCCGATCGACATCGCGGGGCCGGCACCCTCGGCGGCCGCCTGCATGATGCCGGGCCCGGCGCCCGTGACGACCATCCAGCCGTCGCGCGCCAGCGCCTCCGCGGTGTCGCGTGCCTGCCGGTACAGCGGGTCGTCCTGCCGGGTGCGCGCCGATCCGAAGATCGTGGCCTTCGGCACGCCCGCGAGCGGCGCGAACAGTCGGAAGGCGTCGCGCATCTCCGCCACCGCGGCCGCCGCGATCTTCAGGTCGAGCCGGTCGGTGTCGTCCTGGCCGAGCCCGATCGCGGTCCGCACGATGCGCTCCACCAGGGTGCGCTCCTCGGCGACACCTGCGTCGTCCAGCAGGGAGGCGATGCGCACGTGGAGCTCGTCGTCGGACAGTTCGCCGGGCGGGGGGACGTCGGTCATGTGTCGAGCCTGGCATGGATCGGCATCCGACGACCCATGGGCGCGAAACGTTGGGAGGACGTACATCCCGAGACCGGGCAGACTGTTGGCCATGCCCGACGCGCGCGCCGATTTCGAGGCCGTCTACCGGCAGTACCTGCCCGCGGTGGGCGCGTACCTCGCCCGGCGCGTCGACCGCGACGACGTCGAGGACCTCGCCGCCGACGTGTTCGCGATCGCCTGGCGCAAGCGCCGCTCGGTCGCCGCTGGCGAGGAGCTCCCCTGGCTGTACCGCATCGCCGCCTACCAGGTGTCGAACCACCGTCGCCGGCTCGCGACGCGCGCGGGTCTGCTCGGCATCCTGAGCGTCCCCGACTCGGCGCCGGCCGCCGACGCCCTGCTCGGCGGCGACCCCGAGCTGGCGGCGGCCTGGCGGAGGCTGGCTCCGCGGCACCGCGAGGTGCTCGCCCTCGTGGTGGTCGACGGCATGGCGGTGAGCGAGGCGGCGATCGCGCTGGGCGCGACGCCGAACGCGGTCAGCATCCGCCTCCACCGAGCCAAGCGCGCCCTCGCCGACGAGCTGGGGACGTCATCCGCGCCGGATGAGGGCGCCGCGGCAGAAAGATCCGTGCCCTCCGCGACATAGACAGGGTATGAACGATCTCGACCCCGTCTCGCGCCTCCACCGAGCCGCAGCCGACACGCCCTCCGCGCCGGAGCTCGACCCCGGCATCGTCTCGAGCGCCGCCGATCGCCGTGCGCCGCGTCTCATCCGCCCCGGTCGCGTCGTGCGCGGCGCGGGCGCCGTGCTGGCGGCCACCGCGGCCGTCTCGGCGGGCGCCCTCGTCGTGGGGAACGTGCTCGCGCCGACAGCGCCGCTCTTCACGGCCGCCGCATCGGCCGGCGGCGGCGGCGAGTCCGCGGCGTTCGCCACCGACAGCCGCATCGCGATGTGGGTGGACTACCGCTACCTCGCGGGCGAGGGCCTTTCGACCGACGGCGGCCGCGGCACCGTCTACCAGCTGCGCCGCACGGGCGACGCGAACGGCGTGCTCCGCACGACCGCGCAGGCGCTCGGCCTCGCGGGCGACCCGCGCCCGGCGAGCTACTCGAGCCCCGACTACCCGAGCTCCCTGATCGGCCCCGAGGACGGCAGCGGCGCCTCGCTCACCCTCACCTGGGCAGGCACCGGCGACTGGTGGTACAACGACCCGAAGGCCTACCCCGAGCCCGTGTGCGTCGAGGTGCCCGCCACCGCCGAGGACGGATCGGACGCGAGCTACCAGGACTGCACGCAGCCCGAGATCCCCGCGTCGGAGTCGCGCGCGCCCGGCGAGCAGGAGGCCCGGCGTCTCGCCGCCCGCCTCTTCGCCGCCACCGGCCTCGACGTCGACCCCGCGCAGATCCGCGTCACCGCCGACTCCTGGCAGACGATCGCGACCGCGAATCTCGTGGTGGGCGGCACGAAGACCGCACTCGAGTGGAGCGTCGCCTGGTCGCCGCTCGGCACGATCTCCTGGGCCGCCGGCCACTCGATCGAGGTCGTCGAGCGCGGCGGCTTCGACACCGTCTCGACCGCGGCCGCGGTCGACCGCCTGAGCGACTGGCGCTGGTTCGGCGCCGCCGGACCCGACTACGTGAACAACAACGCCGTGATGTATGCGGCCGACGGCATGATGGCGCGCGGCGCCGAGGCGTCCGACGCGCCGGCCCCGACCGACGGCATGACCGAGCCGGCGCCCGAGACGCCGACGGATGCTCCCAGCACGGAGCCGAGCGACGGCACCACCACGGACCCCGGTACCGACCCGCTGCCCGAGCCCGAGCCGCTCCCCGCGCCAACGCCGGAGACGGTGACCGTGACGCTCGAGCACGCCGAGTCGACCCTGCTGCTGCTCTGGGACGCCGACGGCAACGCCTGGCTCGTGCCCGGCTACGCCTTCGAGAACCCGGACGGCGGGTTCTGGAACGCGGTGGTCTCGCTCGTGGAGGGCGTCATCCGCCTCCCCGAGCCCGTCGAGGTGCAGCCGCTCCCCGCAGAGGTGCAGTAGCGATTCGCTGCACGCGCGCCGAAGGGCGGCTCCTCGGCGGAGCCGCCCTTCGGTGTATCCAGCGCGAACGTCAGGCGAGCGAGGCGCGGAAGCGCTCCACGAGCTCCGCGGCGGGGACCTCGGTGCGGTCGCCGGAGCGGCGGTCCCACAGCTCCACGAGGCCGTCGGCGGCGCCACGCCCCACGATGACCACGGTGGGCACCCCGAGCAGCTCGGCGTCGCCGAACTTCACGCCCGGCGAGACCTTCGGGCGATCGTCGTAGAGCACCTCGAAGCGCTCCGCCTCGAGCTCCGCCGCGAGCCGTGCGCCGAGCTCGAAGGCGACGTCGTCCTTGCCGGTCGCGACCACGTGCACGTCGAAGGGCGCGATCCCCCGCGGCCAGAGCAGACCCCGCTCGTCGGCCGTCGTCTCGGCGATCGCCGCGAGGATGCGCGTCACGCCGATGCCGTAGGAGCCCATCGTGACGGTGACCAGCTTGCCGTTCTCGTCGAGCACCTTGAGGTCGAGCGCCTCGGCGTACTTGCGGCCGAGCTGGAACACGTGCCCGATCTCCATGCCGCGCGCGAGCTCGACCGGGCCGGAGCCGTCGGGGGCGGGGTCGCCCGCGCGCACCTCGGCGATCTCGACGGTGCCGTCGACGGCGAAGTCACGCCCCGCCACGAGCCCGAACACGTGCGCGCCGTCGGCGTTCGCCCCCGTGATCCACGAGGTGCCGTCGACCACGCGCGGGTCGCCCAGATAGCGGATGCCGGACGCCGACTCCTCGCCCAGCACCGCCCCGGTGGGCGACCACGGTCCGATGTAGCCCTTGACGAGCACGGGGTTCGCGATGAAGTCGGCCTCGGTCGCGGGCTCCACCTCGGCGGGCGAGAACGCCACCTCGGCGCGCTTCATGTCGACCTCGCGGTCGCCGGGCAGCGCGACGATCACGAGCTCGCGCGTGCCGTCGAGGTGCGTGAGCGCGAGCACGACGTTCTTGAGGGTGTCGGCGGCGGTCCACGCGCGGTCGTCGCGCGGGTGCTGCGCGTTCGCGAACTCGACGAGCGCGGCGATCGTCGGTGTGTCCGGGGTGTCGTGCACCACGGCATCCGGCTGTCCGCCGAGGGGCAGCGCCTCGGGCGTCACGGTCGTGAAGGCCTCGACGTTGGCCGCGTAGCCGCCGGCGGAGCGCACGAAGGTGTCCTCGCCGATCGGGGTCGGGTGCAGGAACTCCTCCGAGCGCGAGCCGCCCATGGCGCCCGCGTCCGCCTGAACGATCACGTAGTCGAGCCCGAGGCGGGTGAAGATGCGCTCGTAGGCGTCGCGCTGCGCCTGGTAGGAGGCGTCGAGCCCCGCATCCGTGTAGTCGAAGGAGTAGGCGTCCTTCATCGAGAACTCGCGGCCGCGCAGCAGGCCGGCGCGGGGCCGCGCCTCATCGCGGTACTTGTCCTGGATCTGGTAGATCGTGAGCGGCAGGTCCTTGTACGAGGAGTAGAGGTCCTTCACGAGCAGCGTGAAGACCTCCTCGTGGGTCGGGGCCAGCAGGTAGTCGGCGCCCTTCCGGTCCTGCAGGCGGAAGAGGTTGTCGCCGTACTCCTCCCAGCGGTTCGTCGCCTCGTAGGGCTCGCGCGGCAGGAGCGCGGGGAACAGCACCTCCTGCGCGCCCGCGGCGGCCATCTCCTCGCGGATGACGCGCTCGATCTTCGCGCGCACCCGCAGCCCGAGCGGCAGCCAGGCGAAGATCCCGGGGGCCTGGCGGCGGATGTACCCGGCGCGCACGAGCAGCTTGTGGCTCGTGGCCTCGGCGTCGGCCGGGTCCTCCTTCAGGGTGCGGACGAAGAGCTGGGAGAGGAGCGTGGGCACCCGTTCAGGATAGTCGGGGTGCGTCACCCCTCCGTTCCGGCCGCTGCGGTGTCGAACGGTGGCTCCTCGCCCGCCGGGAGCGGCAGCGCGCCCCACTCGGGTGTCAGCGTGCTCCAGATCCGGATGCCGAGGAGCCGCTCCTCCGCGAGGCGCCGGCCTTCGACGTCTCCCGCCGGGTTCAGGAGCAGCACCATCCGCTCCCCCGTCGGGATCGGGTCCTCCGCCGGCTGCGGGGGCTCGGCGACGCAGTAGTCGCGCGGTGCCGCCGCGTACAGCTCGTCCCCCTCCAGCTCGCCCTTGAGCACGCTCTCGACCGCCACCCGATGGAGCTCCCCTACGCCCGACAGCAGCTCGACCTGCCTCGCCGAGGGATCGGCGACCCCGACCACCACGAGGGCGGCGTCCTCGTATGCGGCGCGGGCGTCCGCGAACGACACCCAGCTCACGCACGTCTGCCGTTCGCCCTCCGGCAGCGGCAGGCCGATCGGCGGGACGGCGCTCGCGCATCCCGTGAGCGCGAGCACCGATGCGGCGCAGGCGATCGAACGGAGACGGGAGCGCATGCCCTCACGCTAGGACGCGCCGCCGGATGCCGCGACCCAACGTTGCCGGGGTGACCGGCGTCGTCAGCGTCGCGCCTGGGGCCCCACCGACGACGATGCGGCCCACAGGGCGAGCACCGAGGTGCCGCCGTTCACCACGCCGACCTGCAGCGCGCTCACGAAGTACCGTCCCGCGACCGAGGCCACGGGCGGCCCGACCGACCCCGGCTGGTCCGGCTGCGCGTTGAGCGTCAGCTTCACGAGCTGGGCCAGCAGGTTCAGCACCGGTGCGAGGGCCGTGATGAGCGCGGGGATGGTGGTGCCGGTGACGCCGGCGAGCGTCGAGGTCACGATCGCGGACAGCGAGGTGAGGAGGGGGGCGACGACGATCCCGCCGATCGCGGGAAGCAGCGTCGTGGCGATGCCCGAGACGATCGGCCCGGTGACGACGCCGAGCAGTGTGTTGAGCGCCGCCGTCGCGAGACCTCCCCCGGGCAGCAGGTTCACCTGCGTGCCGACGGTGGGGGCTGCGTACCCGGACGCACCCGTGAAGCCCCCGATCGTGCCGCTGAACAGCGAGTCGACCTCGATGATGTTCGGCACCGTGATGAGCCCGAGCGTGAGCACCGTCACGGTCGCGTCGAGGTGCGCGACGACCCGGATCGTGATCGCGGTGTCGAGGATCACCTTCGCGATGGCCGGCTGGATGGTGTTGGTCACGAAGTTCGTGAGCAGCGTGCTGATCCGGGTCAGCAGCGCGTTGATGACCCCGGGCGTCAGCACCGAGGTGTTCGCCGCGCGCCCGTTCAGTCCGTTGCTGTCCGCGTAGCTCTGGCCGAGCAGCGCTGCGAGATCGGCGGTCACCCGCCCGCTCGCGAGGTTGAGGGTCACGACGCCGTCGCTGATGTCGGAGCCGAGCAGCGCCGTGACCGGCGCGAGGTTCACGGTCCCCGCGACGGTGACCTGCACGGGGTCGTTGCCGAGCCCGATGCCCGCGATGCCGGTGAGCGCGCTCGTGAGCTTCGCCGCGACCGCCGACACCACGCTCGCCGACACCGCCGCGTTGAGCGTGGTGTTGAGCGTCGACTGCAGCGTCGTGAGCGTGCCCTGGAGCGAGGTGCCGAACCCCGACACGAGATCGCTCGTGAACCCGAGACCGAGGCCCGAGACGAGGTACTCGCGGCTGAGCCGGCTCGAGGTGGTGGCCGGGCTCCAGAGCGCGCCGCATCCGTCGAAGGCCGCGATCGAGCCGACCGCGCCGATCTGCAGCGCGACGTCCGAGAGGCGCCCCACGGGGGTGCCCGAGCCGGCCACGAGGCTGTCGAGCACGCTCGAGAGGCGCAGCGTGCCGAGGCGCGGCGTCGAGGACGTCGGAGGGTCGAGGGAGGCGAGACCGCCGGACTGCGTCGTCACCGCGCCGGAGGCCCCCACCTGCTGACCGGTGCTCGCCGCGCGCCCGTACTGCGTGTAGACACCTGTTCCCGCGTCGAGCGGCAGCAGCAGCCCGGCGCCGAGGTTGAGCGAGGAGAGCGCCGAGAGCCCCAGAGCCGCCGACCAGGCATCCGAGCCGAGCGAGGAGACAGGCGCCGCGAGGCTGGCTCCGGTACTCGAGGTCGCGGGCGCCAGGTTGGTGACCGTGATGCCGTCGGTCGCTGCGATCGGATCGAGCGACGCGCCCTGCAGCTGGCCCGCGAGCACTCGCCCCCAGGCGCGTGCATCGACGGCGCCCGGGGCGGCGCAGTTGAGCGCCAGCAGCCCGCCGGTGTCCCACTCGCGGTCGGTCCACGACGCGGTGCTCGAGGTGACGGTGAGGCTCAGCACGAGCGATCCGAGCGCCGCGGTGGCCACCGTGGCTGCGATCCGCCTGCCGAGACGGGGAACGAGAGGCATCATCCCGCCCTCCTCCGGTCGGATGCGCGCAACAGCGCGCCCGCTCCCCCCAGCAGCACAGCGAGTGCGAGCGGCACCGCGATCGCCGCACCGGTCCAGGGAAGACCCTGCGGCGTGCCGGTGGGCGGTCCGTCCACGGGCACGACGTCGCCCGCCGCCGCGAACGAGATCTGATAGCCGGCGGTCCCGCCGCGAAGCGCGACCGGCAGCGGGTCGGGGAGTGTGAGGGTGATGCGCAGGTATCGCGGAGTGCCCTCGACGAGGGTTCCGAGCGCCTGCCAGCTCGTCGCGGAGAGCGCCGAGAACGCGACCGGCGAGAGCGGCGAGGTGACCGTTCCCGGGCAGTCCGGTGGATCCCCCGGGCCGGCTGGAGCGGCCCAGGCCGTCGAGCACTCGTCGATCCCGATGCGAAGCCCGTTCGCGTCGGTCGCGAGCGAGCCGCTCGAGGACACCTGCACCGCGAGCGCGGACGAGGGCTCGGTGTCGAGATGGAGCGTGATGAGCCGATATCCCGACTCCCCCGGGTCGAGGTCCACATGGTCGGCCGTCGCATCGATCTCGAGCCACAGCAGACCGGGCGTGCCGCCGTCGACGACGTCGCTCGGAGCCGCGGAGGCGGGCGATGCCACCCCGAGCACGAGCAGCGCTCCCGCAGCGGCCGCGAGCAGGCCTCGATCGAGGTTCACGCCGTCCCCTCCCCTCCGACCGCGCGATGCGCGGGACGCCGACGCTCCGGCCACCACGCCCACAGCACCAGCAGGCTGACGCCCGCGGCGAGGACCGGCAGGGCGGCCGGATGCCGAGCGAGGTCGGCGAGCTGCCCGCCCACCGGGAGCCCCCCGATCACGAGGCCGACCCGTGTCACGAGATACGGATCGGGGTCCGGCTGGGCGTTGGCATCCCCGTGGAGCTGGAGCCTCATCCGGTCCCCCTCGGGCGTCGCGGCCACGACGCGGTGCGTGACCGGGCGGCCGTCGCGTCGCAGCACCGTGACGATGTCGCCGGGGTGCACCTCGCGCGCATCGGTGTCGCGCACGAGCAGCACCGATCCGGCGGGGAACCCCGGCGACATCGACCCCGTCGCGAGACTCACGAGACGGAATCCCGCCGACTGCGCCACGACCGCCGCGAGCACGAGGAGACCCGCCACTCCGACGACGGCGACGAGGGCGCCGGGGAGGGCGCGCGCCATCCGGCGGGGCGACAGGCGGGAGCCCGATCTCCCGCCCCGCCCCGCGTCAGCGGATGGCGCGCGCCGCGACATGACCGGCCCGTCAGCTCAGGACGAGACCGCGTCGAAGTGCCAGACAGGCGTCGCCGTGGCGCCCTGCAGGGCGGTCGATCCCGCGTAGGAGGACGGGAAGGTGATCGCGATGCACACCACCTTCTCCACGCCCGGCGTGCTCCCGTTGGCGGCCGCCGCGAGCGGGAAGCTCGTGGCGCTCGAGGCGTTCAGCGCGGAGCCCGCGGCCTGCAGCACCGTCGTCGACGCGGCGTACCCGGCCGCGGTGCAGTCGCCGGCGGTGGCGACGATCCGTGCGCCGTAGGTGAGCGCGGCCGAGAGCGTCGACGGGGTCACGACGGTGTCGGCCTTCATCTCCAGGTCGCCGCCCACCGAGCCGGCCACCGTGCGCAGCCTCACGTACCCGTAGACGGTGTCGCCCGGGGTGAGGGCTGCCGCCTGGGCGCTGAAGTCGACGACATTCGCTCCGGCCTGGGTCGGGTAGTCGCCCCAGTCGACGTCTCCCGCCGCGAACTGCTGCACGTTGAAGGTCGAGGTGCCGACGCCCGGCACGTTCCCGACGCCGCCCGTGATCCACTCGATGTCCGTCCACGCCGCGAGCGACGGGACGGTGATCCCCGCGACCAGCACGACGCCGGCCGCCGAGATGGCGAAGACCCTGTTCCGGGTGCGCGATCGGCGCGCATCCACTCTGGTTGCGGTCATGCTCCCTCTCCTGATTCCCTTCCGGGATTCAGGGCTTCGGGCGCAGATCGGGCGCCGCTGCCCTGATCCTTTTGAGGAATGCTACGCCCGAAGTGCACAGACCTGTCTACCCCCTATTCGGGGTACGTGCTACCGGGCTCTAGCGGGTGATGACCTCGGGGGCCCCGACGGGCGCATCGGCACCCATCTCCTGGGCGATCCGGCTCGCCTGCGCGATGAGCGTCTCGACGATCTCCGACTCGGGAACCGTCTTGACGACCTCGCCCTTCACGAAGATCTGGCCCTTGCCGTTGCCGGACGCCACGCCCAGATCGGCCTCGCGGGCCTCCCCCGGACCGTTCACGACGCATCCCATGACCGCGACGCGCAACGGCACCGTCAGGTGCTTGAGCCCCTCGGTGACCGAGTCCGCGAGCGTGTAGACGTCCACCTGCGCCCGGCCGCAGGAGGGACACGACACGATCTCGAGGCGCCGCTCACGCAGGTTGAGCGACTGCAGGATCTGCAGGCCCACCTTGACCTCCTCGACGGGCGGCGCCGAGAGCGAGACCCGGATGGTGTCGCCGATACCCTCCGACAACAGGATGCCGAACGCCGTCGCCGACTTGATGGTGCCCTGGAACGCCGGGCCGGCCTCCGTGACGCCGAGGTGCAGCGGCCAGTCGCCGCGCTCGGCGAGCAGCCGGTAGGCCTTCACCATCACGATCGGGTCGTTGTGCTTGACCGAGATCTTGAAGTCGTGGAAGTCGTGCTCCTCGAAGAGGCTCGCCTCCCAGACGGCGCTCTCGACGAGCGCCTCCGGGGTCGCCTTGCCGTACTTCTCGAGCAGTCGGCGATCGAGCGAGCCCGCGTTGACGCCGATGCGCAGCGAGACGCCCGCGGCCTTCGCGGCGGCGGCGATCTCGCCCACCTTGTCGTCGAACTGGCGGATGTTGCCCGGGTTCACGCGCACCGCGGCGCAGCCCGCGTCGATCGCCTGGAACACGTACTTGGGCTGGAAGTGGATGTCGGCGATGACCGGGATCTGGCTCTTCTTCGCGATGATGTGCAGCACATCCGCGTCATCCTGGCTGGGCACGGCGACACGCACGATGTCGCAGCCGGATGCCGTGAGCTCGGCGATCTGCTGCAGCGTCGCGTTGATGTTGGTCGTGGGCGTCGTCGTCATCGACTGCACGCTCACGGGGGCGTCACCGCCCACGAGCACCTTGCCGACGCGGATCTGACGGGACGCACGGCGCGGGGCCAGGGTCTCGGGCGCGGCTTTGGGCATCCCGATGTTCACAGCAGGCACGTGCCCCAGCTTAGAGCCGCCGCCTGGATGCCGCCGGAGCGCAGCGCCGCCGCGGACCCGTCGATCAGTCGAGTTCGCGACGCATGACGAGGCGACGCGGTGTCGGACGGGAGACCTCGTGGAAGCCCGCCGAGGCGAAGATCGCCGGAGTCCCCACGAAGAGCTCGCCCCAGACGTCGGTCTTGCCGGGCGCCAGCTCCTTGGGGTACCCCTCGATGGCCCGCGCACCACGCGATCGGGCGTGCTCGACCGCCGCCGTCGCGAGCGCCGTCGACACGCCCTGCCGTCGATGCTCCGGCCTCACCACGAAGCACACGACCGCCCACACGCCGTCGTCGTCGCGGTCCTCGTGGCGCCCGGCCCACGGCACGCGCGCCGAGCGCAGCCGCACGTACCGCGACCGCGGCTGAACCGCGCACCAGCCGACCGGCTCGTCGCCCGCGAAGGCCACCAGGCCCGAGGTCGTGCCGGACTCCGGATGCCCGCACGCCGCCTGCTCGCGCAGGCGCTCCCGTCGCTGCTCGACGGGGATGTGCCGGTACTCCTCACGCGGAGCGAGCACCCACTGGCACTGGCAATGCGCCGCATCCCCGCGCGTGCCGAAGACCGTCTGGAGCTGCTCCCAGCTCACCTCGTTGGCGGGCACCACCCGCAGCCGCTCCGTCATGGCGACATGATGGCACCGCCCGCCGACAGCAGGCCAGCCGGCCGCTGGTCAGCGCAGCGTGACCGGGTTGACGATGTCGGCGTAGATCAGCAGCGCGCTCGAGACCCCCAGGATCGCCACGATCGCGAGGGTCAGCGGAAGGAGTCTGGCGATGTCGACGGGCCCCGGGTCGGGCTTGCCCGCGAGCTTCGCGAACCGACGGCGGATCGCCTCCCACAGCGCACCCGCGACATGGCCGCCGTCGAGCGGCAGGAGCGGGATGAGGTTGAACACGAAGAGCGCCACGTTGAGCGCCGCGAGCATCTGCAGCAGCGCGGCCGCACGGTCCGCCACCGGCGCCGCGTCGAGCGCCGTGATCTCGCCCGCGAGCCTGCCGACGCCCACGACGCTGATCGGCCCGTTCGGGTCGCGCTGCTCGCCTCCGAAGGCCGCCTGGGCCACCTGGACGAGCCGCTGCGGCAGCGTCACGATGATCTGGCCGACGCGCACGCTGTTGTCCCACACCGCGGGAAGCACGGCGGTCACCGGCTGCTGCACCTTCTCGGTGGCCGGCCCCACGCCGATGAAGCCGACGTCCTGCGTGACGGGCTTGCCGTCGGCATCCGTCACCGCGTTGCCATCCGCGCCCACCACGGGGCGCGCCGTGAGCAGCGGCGTGACCTCGAGCGTGAGCCGCGTCCCGTCGCGCTCCACCACGAAGGCCAGCGCGGTGCCCGGGTGGGAGCGGATGAGCTCGGACGCCTGATCCCAGCTGGTGACGGCGGTGCCGCCGATCGACACGAGGCGGTCGCCCGGCCGCAGCCCGGCCGCAGCCGCCGGCGCCGCGGGGTCGGACGGCGTGCACTCGGTCTGCGCCGCGTCGGTCGCGACGCAGGCGTTGACGCTGCCGAGCGTCGTCGAGTACTGCGGGATGCCGAATCCGCACAGCACGACCGCATAGAGCACGATCGCGATGAGGAGGTTCATCACCGGGCCGCCGAGCATGATGATGATGCGCTTGAGAACCGGGAGCCGGTAGAACACGCGCTCCTCGTCGCCCTCCCCGATCGTCTCGGCCGACTGCTCGCGCGCATCCTGCACGAGGGTGTCGAAGAATCCCGTGCTGGCCGTGCGCACCGTGCCGTCCTTGGCGGGCGGGTACATGCCGGCCATCGAGATGTAGCCGCCCAGCGGGATGAGCTTGACGCCGTACTCCGTCTCGCCCTTGCGCCGCGACCACAGCGTCGGCCCGAAGCCGATCATGTACTGTCCGACCTTCACCCCGAACCGCTTCGCCGGGATGAGGTGGCCGAGCTCGTGCAGGCCGATCGAGAGCGCGAGACCCACGGCCACGACGACGATGCCGAGCACGTAGAGCAGCACGGTTTCCACCGCGTCAGATTAGGGCACCGGCGCTGGGAGCGCGCCCAGGCCGGGCTGAGCGCTCACCAGGTGCGTCGGCGACGCCTCTCGCCGTGACGGTGCACGATGCCCCCGACGATCACGATGAGCAGCATCACGCCGAGCACCGCACCCGCGCCCGCGATGGCGAGCCCGAGCGGCACACCGCCGATCTGCATGTACCGGGTGCGCGTCTCGACGGGCACGTAGTCGTGGCGCTCACCGGTCGACGAGATCGTCAGGTCGCCCGTGATCTGGCTCGCGGGGTCGGCGAAGTAGGCCTCCACGACGGTCAGGTAGGCCCCGAGCGAGGAGAGCCCGGGCTGGCTCACCGGCCCCGCCCAGCTCACATACCCGGCGACCGTGCCGTCGGGGAAGGCGGCCTGCATCCCGTCGTCGCCGAACAGGTAGAGGCGCACGGTCTGCGGGGACCGCGCCGCCTGCGAGAGCAGGAGCGGGTACACGGCCTCGGTCGTGGGGAACTCGAACCGCACCGGATCGAGCGTCCCGTCGAGCGGATCCTTCCCGGTGAGCTTGAGCGCCGCGAAGGACCAGCCGCGCGCGATGTAGTCGGCGAAGTGCGCCTGGACGGCCGGGTCGATGCCGTAGCCGTTCGCGTCGAGCCACTCCTGCAGCCCCGCGGCGTCGGATGCGGCGAGCGTCACCGCCTGGATCGGGCCGAGGTCGACCTCCGAGAGCACCTGCGGCGGCGCCCCCGCGGATGCCCCGTCGCCCGCGCTGCCCCACCAGTCCTCGACGACCTCCACGACGGGCGCCGTCTGACGGTCGAGCGCCTCGAACAGGCCGGCATCGCCGAGGCTCACGGTCGCGGGCGCCGGCGTCGGCACCACGAGCCCGGTGTCCGCGCCGTCGGCCAGCATGTCGAGGACCATGTCGATGCGCTCGGTCGTGCCGTCGAAGGTCACGAGCGCGTGCTCGGACCCCACCGAGACGCTCATCCCGCCGGGGGGCGCGGGCGCACCGCACGCGCACGCCGAGGCGGGTTGGGCGATGCCGGCGGCGGTGAGCAGCGCCGCGAGCAGCGCGGCGGCCGAGGTCCCCGCGAGAACGCGCTTCGTCATCCGTTCGCCCCTCCCGCGAGCAGCCGGTCCGCCTCGTCGCGTGCCCACCGCTCGGCGGCGAGCACCCCCTCGAGTGTCGGCTCTCCCGGCTCGTGCGCCTCGACGACGCGCCGGACGGTCTCCACGATGCCGAGGAACGGCACGCGCCGCGCGTGGAACGCGTCGACGGCCTGCTCGTTGGCGGCGTTGTAGACGGCGGGGTAGGTGCCGCCGAGCTCCCCGACGTGCCGCGCGAGGGCGACGGCCGGGAAGGTCTCGTCGTCGAGCGGCTCGAAGGTCCACTGCTGGGCGCGCGTCCAGTCGAGAGGCACGCCGACGCCCGGCACCCGGTGGGGCCGGTCGAGGGCGAGCGAGATCGGCAGCCGCATGTCGGGCGGCGAGGCCTGCGCGATCGTCGAGCCGTCGACGAACTCCACCATCGAGTGCACGATCGACTGCGGGTGCACGACGACGTCGATGCGGTCGTAGGGGATGCCGAAGAGCAGGTGCGCCTCGATGACCTCGAGCCCCTTGTTGACGAGGGTCGCCGAGTTGGTCGTGATGACGCGGCCCATGTCCCAGGTCGGGTGGGCGAGCGCGTCCTCGGGGCGCACCTCGGCGAGCTGCTCACGCGTGCGCCCGCGGAAGGGGCCCCCGGATGCCGTGACGACGAGCCGCCGCACCTCGCCGCGCTCCCCCGCCCGCAGCGCCTGCGCGAGCGCGGAGTGCTCCGAGTCGACGGGCACGATCTGACCGGGAGCCGCCGCCGCCAGCACGAGCTCGCCGCCCACGATGAGGCTCTCCTTGTTGGCGAGAGCGAGCGTCGCCCCGGTCTCGAGCACCGCGAGGGTGGCGGCGAGACCGACCGATCCCGTGATGCCGTTGACCACGACATCCGCCGGCGTCCCGCGCACGAGCGCGACCGCCTCGTCGATGCCGAGCGCCGTGCGCGCCGTACCGGTCGCGGCCGCCTGCAGGGCGAGGGCATCCGCGTTCCGCCCCGCCGCGAGCCCGACGAGCTCGAAGCGCTCCGGGTTCGCGGCGATCACCTCGAGGGCCTGGACCCCGATCGACCCCGTCGACCCCAGCACGATGACACGACGACGGCTCATGCGCCGAGCCTAGCCATCCGTCGCGGTCAGGCGGCGGGCACCGCCGCGAGCACGTCGACCACGAACACGAGCGTCTGCCCGGCCAGGGTGTTGGTGTTGGAGTCGGAGGCCTCGCCGTAGCCGTCCTTCGGCGGGATCACGACGATGAACTGGGACCCGACGGTCTGCCCGACGAGCGCGTTCGTGAACCCGGTGATGAAGCCGGAGGCCGATCCGCTGTAGGGGGCCTTGTCCCAGGTCTGGTCGAAGATCTTGCCCGTCGCGGCGTTGACGCCCTGGTACTGGATGTAGACCGTGTCGCTCGCCTGCACCTCACGGCCCGCGCCGCGGATGAGGGTCGCCGACTCGGTCTCGGTCGGGGCCTGGTAGCCGTCCGGGATCGCGATCGCGGGCGTGCCGTCGGAGGCGAGCGTCACCGCGGGCAGGCCCGAGGGCGCGGTCTGCGCCTCGCCCGTCGCACGCCGCGCCGCGTCCACGACGTCCACCACGAACACGAGCGAGTCGCCGCCCGAGATGCCGAACTGGGCGAGGCCGGCGTCGCCGAAGCCGTCGGACGCGGGCACGACGCCGACGACACGGGAGCCGACCGGGGTGCACTCGACCGTCTTGAGGAGTCCGCGCAGCAGCTTCGAGTCGTCGAGCACGAACACCGCCTGCTCGCCCTCGGCGTACTTGGTGGCCTCGACGAGCTTGCCGGTGGTGCCGTCGTAGAAGCTGTAGTCGACCGAGACGACCGCGGGATAGGGGGTCGCCTCGCCGTCGCCCTCCACGACGACGGTGCGCTGGGTCGCGTCGGGCGCGAGCGGCGCCGCGAACTCGACGGTCGGCTGCGCGCCGAGCTCGCCGGTGACCTTCACGGCATCCGAGAGCGGTCCCGCAGCGGCGCACTCGCGCGCGACCGGCGTGGAGCCGTCGGTCGGCGTGCCGGTCGGCGCGGGCTCACCCGCGGCGCAGCCGGCGAGGACGACCGCGAGAGCGGCGACGGTCAGGATGGGGAGGGCGCGGGGCACGACGGAACTCCTCTGGATGCGATGCAGGACGCTCCATCCTGCCCCATCGAAGCTTGGCGCGCGGTGCATAGACTCGGGGACATGGCCTCCTTCAGCGTGCCCCAGGAGCGCAGGCTCCTCACCGAACTGCCCGGCCCCAAGTCCCGGGCGCTGCAGGAACGCCGTGTCGCGAGCGTCTCCCGCGGCGCCGGCACGCTCGCGAACATCTACATGGACCACGGATCGGGCGCGATCCTCGTCGACGTCGACGGCAACCAGCTGATCGACCTCGGATGCGGCATCGGCGTCACGACGATCGGCCACGCGCATCCGGAGGTCGCCGCCGCGGTCGCCGAGCAGGCCGCCAAGCTCACCCACACCCTCTTCACCGTCACGCCGTACGAGAACTACGTGCGCGTCGCCGAGAAGCTCGCCGAGATCACGCCGGGTGACTTCGAGAAGCACACGATCCTCGTGAACTCGGGGGCTGAGGCCGTCGAGAACGCCGTCAAGATCGCCCGCCGGTTCACGGGCCGCCGGGCGATCGTGAGCCTCGACCACGCCTTCCACGGGCGCACCAACCTCACGATGGCGATGACCTATCGCCCGTGGCCCGAGCGCGCGGGCATGGGGCCGTTCCCCGGCGAGCTCTACTCGGTGCCGATCTCGTACCCGTTCCGCGACGGCCTGAGCGGCGAGGCGGCGGCCGCCCGCACGATCGACTACATCGAGACGCACATCGGCGCGACCGAGGTCGCCGCGTTCTTCGCCGAGCCCATCCAGGGCGACGGCGGCATCGTCATCCCGGCACCCGGCTACTTCGCCGCGATCAAGCGCTTCTGTGAGGAGAACGGCATCGTCTTCGTCGCCGACGAGATCCAGGCCGGCATCGCCCGCACCGGCGCCTGGTACTCGATCGAGCACCACGGCGTCGTGCCGGATCTCGTCACGAGCGCGAAGGGCATCGCGGGCGGGCTGCCGCTCGCCGCCGTGACGGGCCGCGCCGACATCATGGACGCCGTGCAGCCCGGCGGGATCGGCGGCACCTTCGGCGGCAACCCCGTCTCGACGGCCGCCGCGCTCAAGGTGTTCGAGATCATCGAGCGCGACGATCTCATCGGCGAGGCGCAGCGGGTCGAGCGGGCCCTGCTCGCCCGGATCGGCGACTGGCCCGAGCGCTACGGCGTCGTCGGCGAGGTGCGCGGCAAGGGCGCGATGTTCGGCGTGGAGCTCGTGCAGCCCGGCACGACGACCCCGGACCCCGAGGCGCTCACGGCGGTCATCCGGCACGCGACCGCGCACGGCGTCATCCCGCTCGATGCCGGATCGTGGGACTCGGTGCTGCGGCTGCTGCCGAGCGTCGTCATCAGCGAGGAGCTGCTCGACGACGCCATCGGCGTGCTCGACGAGGCGCTCGCCGCGCTCTGAGCCGCCGATGTCGGAGGAGCTGAGGGATCGCTGGGGGCAGCCCGTCGTCGACCCCTACCCGCCCGAGCGCGGCTTCGCCGAGGAGATCGCCCGGATCCACGACCCCGAGACGCTGCGCCCCCGGCGTCGCCGCCCGCGCTGGGGTCGATGGGTCGCCGCCGTCGTCGTGCTGCTGCTCGTCGGCGCGTTCGTGGCCGCCGCCCCGTGGGACGCCCAGCGCCGCCAGGCCTACGCCGACCAATGGATCGTGTGGACCGAGCCGCCGCCCGCACGGATCGCCGAGCTCGCCGACCGGCTCGAGCTCACCGAGACGGGCAGGCGGGTGTTCTTCGCCTCGCGGCCGCTCGTCGACGAGGCCCGCTCCTTCGAGGAGCACTGCCCGATCGAGGCGGATGTCGTGCTCGGCTGCTACGACCGCGGCCGCATCTACGTCTACGACGTCACCGATGAGCGCCTGGCCGGCACGGTGGAGGCGACCGCGGCCCACGAGCTGCTGCACGCCGTCTACGAGCGGATGAGCCCGCAGGATGCGCGTCGCATCGACGCGCTCGTGGCCGCCTACGTGGCGACCCTGCCCGCGGACGACCAGAACGTGCTCGTGGTGGCGGGCTACCCCGAGGCGCAGCGCGCGAACGAGTGGCACTCCCGCCTCGGCACGGACTACGCGACGCTCCCGGCGGCGCTCGAGGAGCACTATGCGGAGGTGTTCGCGGACCGCTCGCGCGTGGTCGGCTTCGCCACCGGGTCGATCGCCCAGCTCAACGACTACCGGAGCCGGATCGAGCAGCTGAGCACCGAGCTCGAGACCGCCTCGCGCGACCTCGAGGCGCGCGCGTCCGCCTACGACTCGGATGCGGCGGCGATCGACGCCGCCGTCGACGACTTCAATCGGCGGGCCGCCTCGGGCGACTTCCCCTCGCAGCAGCAGTTCGATCGCGAGCGCGCCGCCCTGATCGCCCGGCAGGACGACCTCGAGGCGCGCCGCCTGGCGCTCAACGCCGACGTCGACGCCTACAACGCGAAGCTCGCCGAGCTGCAGACGCTCGACGCCGAGCGCGCCGAGCTGTTCTCGAAGCTCGACAGCCACTCCGCGCCGTAGCGCGCCACCCGCCGCCGCTCAGCTCGCCGGATCGTCCGCGAGCACGATCGTCGGCTCGTGCTCGACCGGGAAGTTCACCGAGGCCGCGATGAAGCACTTCTCGGCGGCCTCGCGGTGCGCGTCGAGCGCGTCCCCCGGGTCCCCCGCCGCGATCGTCACGACGGGCCGGAGCGTCGCGCGGGCGAAGCGGCCGCCTCCGTCCGGGGTCTGCAGCAGCTCGCCGTCGGCGGCATCCGTGTAGGCGACGACCACGATGCCGCGACTCGCGGCCACGTGCAGGTAGCTCAGCATGTGGCACTGGCCGAGGGCCGCGAGCAGCAGCTCCTCGGGGTTCCAGCGCTCGCGGTCGCCGTGGAAGGTGCGGTCGGCCGAGCCTGCGAGCTCGTGGAGCTTGCCGTCCGAGCGGACGACGTGGTCGCGTCCGTAGGCCCGGTAGCCCGAGGTGCCGGTGCCGCGGTTGCCCGTCCATTCGACGGAAACCGCGTAATGATGACGGTGATCCATTGGATTCCCCTCCCCGGAGCAGGCCACCGCTGCGGAATCAGCACGGTCGGCGGCTCAGCCCGCCGGAGTAGGATCGCAGCCATGACCGACACGCTGACGCCCCCCACGGTAGCGCCGCTCGTGCCCGAGCGCCGCCTCGTCACCGCGATCCCCGGACCGCGGTCGATCGCCCTCCAGGAGCGTCGCCGCCAGGTCGTCCCGGATGGCGTGGGCACCACCCTGCCGGTCTTCGTCGAGCGAGCCCACGGGGCGATCCTCGTCGACGCGGACGGCAACCAGCTCATCGACCTCGGCGCGGGCATCGGCGTCACGACGATCGGCCACACCGACGACGCGGTCGTCGACGCCGCATCCCGTCAGCTCGGCGAGCTGACCCACACGCTCTTCACCGTCACGCCGTACGAGGGCTACGTGCGCGTCGCCGAGCTGCTCGCCGAGCACACCCCCGGCGACTTCCCGAAGAAGACGGTGCTCGTGAACTCCGGCGCGGAGGCGGTCGAGAACGGGGTGAAGATCGCCCGCAAGGCCACCGGCCGCCGCGGCGTCGCGGTGCTCGAGCACGCCTACCACGGGCGCACCAACCTCACGATGGCCATGAACTTCAAGGCGGCGCCGTACGCGACCGGGTTCGGCCCCTTCGCGGGCGACGTCTACCGCGCCCCCAACTCCTACCCGCTGCACGACGGCCTCTCGGGCGAGGCCGCGGCCGCGCGCACCATCGCCTACCTCGAGAAGACGGCGGGCGCATCCGACCTCGCGTGCCTCGTGGTCGAGCCGATCCAGGGCGAGGGCGGCTTCGTCGTGCCCGCCGAGGGCTTCCTGCCCGCGCTCCAGGAATGGTGCACGGCCAACGGGATCGTGTTCATCGCCGACGAGATCCAGTCGGGCATGGCGCGCACGGGCGCGTGGTTCGCGAGCGAGCACTTCGGTCTCGTGCCCGACCTCGTGCTCTCCGCCAAGGGCATCGCGGGCGGTCTGCCGCTCGCGGGCGTCACGGGGCGCGCCGAGATCATGGATGCCGCCCAGCCCGGCGGCCTCGGCGGCACCTTCGGCGGCAACCCCGTCGCCTGCGCGGCCGCCGTCGCGGTCTTCGAGCGCATCGAGAGCGAGGGGCTGCTCGCGGAGGCGACGCGCATCGAGGCCGGGCTGCGCGGTGCCCTCGAGGCCCTGCGCGAGCGCTACCCGGTGATCGCCGAGGTGCGCGGGATCGGCGCGATGGTCGCGATCGAGCTGCTCGACCCCGCGACCCACGAGCCGCGCGCCGACCTCGTGAACGCGATCGCCGCGGAGGCCGCTCAGCGCGGCGTGCTCGTGCTCACCGCGGGCACCTACGGCAACGTGCTGCGCTTCCTGCCGAGCCTCGCGCTCTCCGACGAGCTGCTGGCCGACGCCATGGGCGTGCTCGCGGAGTCGTTCGCCGCGGCCGGCGCGTGATCCGGCCGGCATGACGGGACCGCTCGATGCGGCGGCCTCGGTCGAGCTCGCCGTGCTCGAACGCTCGGGCGTGCCCGAGTCGCGCCACCTCGGCGCCGCGGTGCTGCTCGACGCCGAGGGTGCGGTGATCCGCGCGCTCGGCGATCCGTCGGCGCTCGTCTACCCGCGCTCGACCTTCAAGCTCGTGCAGGCGGCAGCCGTCCAGCTGCTCGGCGTCGTGCTCGACGCCGAGGCGACCGTGCTCTCCGCGGCGAGCCACGCCGGCACGCCCGCCCACGTCGCGGTCGTCGAGCGGATGCTCGCGGACGCGGGCCTCGACGCCTCGGCGCTGCGCTGCCCCGCCGACTGGCCATCCGATCCGGCGTCACGGTCCGCCGCGAGCGAGCCGCTCCCCCTCACGATGAACTGCTCCGGCAAGCACGCCGCGTTCCTCGCCGCGACGACGGCGCACGGCTGGGATCCGGAGCGCTACCTCGACCCCGCGCATCCCGTGCAGCGGCAGGTGCTCGCGCTGTTCGCCGAGCTCACCGCCGAGACGCCCGCCCACGTCGGGGTCGACGGATGCGGCGCCCCGATCCCGCTCGTGAGCCTCGTGGCGCTCGCCCGTGCCGCCTCGCGCACGACCCGGGCGGGCACCCTGCTCGGCGACGCCATCCGCGCGCATCCGTGGGCGCTCGACGGCCCGGGGCGCGCCAACACCGTCACGATCGAGCGGACGGGCCTCGTCGCCAAGCTGGGCGCGGAAGGCGTGCTCGTGCTCGTGACCCCGGCGGGCGAGGCCGTCGCGGTCAAGGCGCTCGACGGCGCCCACCGTGCCACGACGGCCGTCGGTCTCGAACTGCTCGCCCGCGAGGGGTTTCTGGCCCGCGAGCTCGTCGACGAGACCCTCGCCGCGGTCTCCGACCCGGCGCTCCGGGTCGGCTTCTGAGCGGCGCCGCCCGCTAGGAGCGGGCGAGCCTCCGACGACGGATGCCCGCAGACACCTGCGCCACCACCACGAACACGATCGCGAGCACGAACACCGCCGAGGCGATGACGTTGGCCTGCGGGGGGATGCCGCGCGCGGCTGCCACGTAGACGAACTTCGGGAAGGTCTCCGCGTTGCCCGACACGAAGTTCGTGATGATGAAGTCGTCGAAGCTGAGCGCGAAGCACAGGAGCGCCGCCGCCAGGATGCCGGGCATCAGGAGCGGCAGCGTCACCCGCCAGAACACCTGCCCCGGGCTCGCATAGAGATCGCGGCCGGCCTCCTCGAGGGCCGGATCGAGGCTCGCCACGCGCGCGCGCACCGTCACCACGACGAAGCTGATGCAGAACATGATGTGCGCGACGATGATCGTCCAGAGCCCGCGCTCCACCCCCATGTTCACGAACTGCGAGCCGAGACCCGAACCGAGCACGACCTCGGGGGTCGCCATCGGGAGGAAGAGCAGGATCGTCACGAGGGTGCGCATCCGGAAGGTGTAGCGCACGATCGCGATGGCGATCATGGTGCCGAGGATCGTCGCCGCGATCGTCGCCGTGACGCCCACCACGATGCTGTTGCCGAAGGACTCGCAGACGCGCGCGTCGTTGCAGACGCCGAGCCAGTTGTCGAGCGTGAACTGACGCCACACGACGTTGCTGCGGCGGGCGTCGTTGAACGAGAACACGATCGTGTAGGCGATCGGGATCATCATGAGGGCGAGCGCGACCACCGAGTAGACGCCCACGATCCATGCACCCGCGCCGCCGCGACCGCCGCGCACGCGCCCTCGGGGCCGCGGGGTCTCCTCCACGGCGCCGAGCACGGCCGCCCCCTGGGTGCTCACAGCAGGTCCTCCGATCCGCTCTTGGCGACGTAGGCGACGACCGGGATGAGGATGGCGATCATGAGCATGATCGACACCGCCGCCGACGTCGGATAGAAGCCCACGAAGAACTGGTCGTTGATGACGTTGCCCGCCATGACCGTGCTCGTCGACCCGAGGAAGTCCTTGCTCGCGTTGACGTAGTCGCCCGAGGCCGGGATGAAGGTCAGGAGGGTGCCCGAGACGACCCCGGGAAGCGACAGCGGCAGGATGATCCGCCAGAAGCGCTGGACGGGTCCCGCGTAGAGGTCGCCGCCCGCCTCGACGTACCGCAGGTCGAGGCGCTCGAGCGAGGCGTAGATCGGCAGCGTCATGAACGGGATGTAGTTGTAGGTGAGGCCGAACACGACCGTGAACGCGGTGCCGTTGAGGTAGTTCTCCGGCCCCAGGATGCCCACCGCCTGCAGGAAGGTCACCACGGGGCCCTCGTCGGCGAAGACCGCCTTCCAGGCCAGGGTGCGCAGCAGGAAGCTGATGAAGAACGGCGCGATCACCAGGATGAGCGTCAGGCTCTGCAGCAGCGGACGGGGCCGCAGCACGACGCCGATGAAGTATGCGAGCGGATAGCTGATCAAGAGCGCGAGGACGGTCGCCAGCAGCGAGTACCCGAAGGTGCGCAGGAAGATCTCGCCGAAGCGCTCGATCGCCTCCGCGTAGTTCTCCCAGCGGAACGCGTAGACGTACTGGCCGATGTCGAACGAGGTCTCGTCGGGCGCCTTGAAGCTCGTGAGCACGAGCGACACCAGCGGCGCGACGAACGTCGCCACGAGGTAGATGACGCCCGGCAGCAGCAGGATGAGCGCCACGTAGCTGCGGCGCCGGGTGGCGGCCCCCGAGAGCTCGGGGCCCGCGTTGGCGAATGCTCCGAAGGCCACCTCAGGCCTCGCTCAGCTCGTCTTCGAGATCCTGGCGTCGCTGCACGGCGATCGACCGCGTGTCGTCGTCGTCGGCGAAGCGGGGCTCGAGCGCCGGCTCCTCGGCGAGGCCGAAGCCGTGCTCGACCCGCCAGGAGACCCAGACCTCGGCGCCCTGCTCCACGACGGGGCCGAACGCCATGTTCTGGGCGAACACCGTGATCGTCGGGAGGCCCGCGATCTCCACGAGGTACTGCGTGCTGACGCCCGTGAACGACACATCCGTGACCGTTCCGGGGCCGAGCACGTTGACGCCGGCGCGCTCCTCGGGGCGCGTCGGGTGCAGCGTGAGCTTCTCGGGGCGCACGCCGACGGTGACCTCTCCCGTGTGGCGCTGCGCGCGCTCGCTCGGGACGACGATGCCCCGGCCGGCGACCCCGACGGTGATCGCGTCGGAGCCCTGGGAGACCGCCTCGCCCGTGAAGAGGTTCGACTGCCCCAGGAAGTTCGCGACGAACGCGGTGCGCGGAAGCTCGTACAGCTCCTCGGGCGCGCCCATCTGCTCGATCCGGCCCTTGTTCATGACGGCGACGGTGTCGGCCATCGTCATGGCCTCCTCCTGGTCGTGCGTCACATGGAGGAAGGTGAGCCCGACCTCGCCCTGGATCGCCTTGAGCTCGAGCTGCATCTGCCGACGCAGCTTCAGGTCGAGCGCGCCGAGCGGCTCGTCGAGCAGCAGGAGGGCGGGGCGGTTGACGACCGCGCGGGCGAGCGCCACGCGCTGCTGCTGCCCGCCCGAGAGCTGGGACGGCCGGCGCGTCGCGACGTGGTCGAGCTCGACGAGCCGCAGCGCCTCGTGGGCGAGCGCGTGCGCGTTCGCGATGCCGCGGCGCTTGAGCCCGAACTCGACGTTCGCGAGCACCGACATGTGCGGGAACAGCGCGTAGCTCTGGAAGACCGTGTTGACCGGACGCTGATGCGGCTTCGTGCGCGAGACGTCCTTGCCGCCGATCAGGATGCGGCCGGCGGTCGGCTCCTCGAGTCCCGCGACGAGGCGGAGCGTCGTGGTCTTGCCGCATCCGGACGGCCCGAGGAGCGCGAAGAACGAGCCCGCGGGGATGGTCAGGTTGAGGTTCTCGATCGCGGTGAAGCCGGGGAAGCGCTTCGTGACGCCGACCAGCTCGAGGTCGGCTCCCGCCTCGTCGAAGCCCGCCATCAGGCGCCCAGCAGCACGGACTGGAACTCCGCGCCGAACGACTGCTCCTCAGCCGGGGTGAGCGTGCGGAAGCGCTTGACGGTCGAGAGCGTCTCCTCGTTCGGGAAGATCAGCTGGTTGTCGGCGAGCGCGGGGTCGATCGCGACCGCGGCCTCCTTGGCGCCCACGACGGGGGTGATGTAGTTCACCCACGCCGCGACCTCGGCGGCGATCTCCGGGTCGTAGTAGAAGTCGATGAGCTTCTCGGCGTTGCCCTTGCGGGGCGAGCCGATGGGGACGACGAAGTTGTCGTTCCAGATCGTGCCACCGGCCTCGGGGATCGCGAACTCCCACTTGTCGCCGTTCTCGGCGTTGAGCATCGTCACGTCGCCCGACCACACGATGGCGGCGAGGGTGTCCTCGTTGGCGAGGTCGTCGGCATACGAGTTGCCCTTGATGTTCCGGATCTGGCCCACCTCGACCTGCTTGCGGAACACGTCGATCGCGGAGGAGAACTGGTCGGCGGTGAAGTCGCCCGAGGGGTCGATGCCGAGGTCGAGCATGATGAGCCCCATGGTGTCGCGCATCTCGCTCAGAACGCCGATGCGTCCCTTGAGCTCGGGCTTCCAGAGGTCCTTGACGCTCTTGAGGCCCTTCGGGATCTTCTCCTTGTTCCAGCAGATGCCGGCGAAGCCGCCCTGCCACGGGACCGACTGCTTGCGACCCGGGTCGAAGTCCACGTCGACGAGCGAGGGCTCGAGGTTCTTCAGGTTGGGGATCTTGGACGCGTCGAGCTCCTGCGTGTACCCGAGGCGGATCCAGCGGCTCACCATCCAGTCGGTGAGGCAGACGGCGTCGGCGCCGATGTCCTGGCCGAGCGCGAGCTGGTCCTTGACCTTGGCGTAGTACGAGTTGTTGTCGTCGACGTCCACGCGGTAGTCGACCGTGATGCCGGTCTCCTTGGTGAACTGCTCGAGCGAGGGGTGGTTGCCCGCGTCGTCCTCGTCGAGGTAGAGGGCCCAGTTCGCCCAGGTGAGCGTCGGGTCGTTGGCCGAGTTGTCGGTCGCCGCGCTCGGTTTGGGGGCGCCGCCGCCGCTCGAGCAGGCCGCGAGGGTCAGCGCGGCCGCGCCGATCCCCGTGCCCTGGAGCAGGGTGCGACGGCTCAGCTGGGCGCGACGGGCCTGGATGACGAGGCTGCGGATCAGGGGATCTTCGGGAAGAGACCGGGACATCGGATGTGCTCCTCATCATCGTGCGCGAACGACGGCCGCATTGCCGTGCGACGATACTCGCATATCAGGTGCCTCCGTCTCGACCATCACGGGCAGAAACAGCCATTTCGTACGCGAGATTTCACGGAATCAGTGTCGTGCGAGGGGGTTCTCCGTCGATATCCTCCGTCGTGGCTCGGCTCTCGGTGTGCCGCGGCGCCGGGGTGACCAGCCGGACGCGGGCGGTGACGCCACCCTCGACGAGCCAGGCCTCCTCGTGCCCCCGGAGCGGCGGCAGCGGTGCACGCGAGCGGGTCAGCGCGCGGTGATCGGCGCGGAGGCCTCCCTCGACGAGCAGACGACCCTCTCGACGGACACGCGCGAGCGTCTGATGCTCACCGAGCCAGGCGTCGACGTCGGCGACCACGACATCCGCCTCGCCTTCCCCGAGCGGCGCCGCGCGGACTCCCGCCGCCCTCAGCCGCCGGATCCACTCCCCCGGCCGCGACGCGGCGATCGCCCAGCGGCCCTCATCGAGGCGGGGCGCGCCGATCTCGGCGCGCCAGGCCCGAGGCGGCGTCGAGGCGAGCACGAGCTGCGCCTCGTGCCCGTGCCAGCTCGCCGACCCCGGGCGACGATCGGGGCGGTGATCCCGGGTCTCACCACCCGCGAGCAGATGCTCCTCACGGCTCGCGAGCCGCAGCAGCAGGCGCTGCTCGAAGGCGGCGAGTGCCGGATGGACCCCCGCCGGGCCGCGTGCGCTGGCGGCGACGGCGATCCCGCTGCGGCGGGTGTCGCGCGCGGTCTGCACCACGAGTTCGGCGAGCTCCGCGCGCTGCTCGGCGTCGCCGAGGGCGAGCACGCGGTCGAGGTCGTCGACGAGCACGAGCGCACGCTCCCCGATCGGCGCGAGGGTGAGCGCCTGCCAGAGCTCCGCCGGCTCGTCGGCCCAGCGGAGCTCGGCGTCGACAGCGTCCGCGAGCGCCGCGAGGGCCGTGGTGCGTCCGGTGCCCGAGGCGCCGAGCACGAGCGCAGCTCCGGCGTGCCACGGATCCAGTCGGAGCGGCTCACGACGCTGCCGCTCGGGCACGTCCACGAGCCCCACGATCGCCGATCCGTCACCGGCGCCCCGCACCCCGGCGAGGTCCGCGGCGCGGAGGGCGGCCGGCAGGGCGTCGAGCCAGGGACGGTGTTCGGGCACCGGGGCGTCCGCCCAGCGCTGCGCCACCCGGGCGACCAGCGCGGCATCCGTGCGTGCGATCTGCACGGGACGCCCCGCCCCGGCGTCGCGCAGCACGGCACGCCCGCGCGACTCGACCGGGATCGCCGCTGCGTCGGGCCCGCCGGTCATCGCGACGCTCTCTCCCGCGTCGAGCACCCGCAGGCAGAGCCGCACGGAGATGTTCGCGAGCACCGCGTCGCGCACGACGCCCGTCGGGCGCTGGGTCCCGAGCAGGAGATGCAGTCCGAGCGACCGCCCGCGCGCGGCGATGTCGGCGAAGACCTGCTGGAGCTCCGCATCCGCCGCGACGAGCGCGGCGAACTCGTCGACCACGATCACGAGCCGGGCGAGCACGCCCCCGGGCAGCTCGCGGACCTCGCGGGCGCCGTGGCGCGCCAGCTCGCGCTCGCGGCGATTCAGCTCCGCGCGCAGACTCCGCACCGCGCGCGAGGCGGTGCCGGTGTCGAGATCGCTCACGACGCCGATCACGTGCGGAAGCACGGTGAGCGGCGCGAAGGCGGCGCCGCCCTTGAAGTCCACGAGGAGGAACGCGAGCGCTGCCGGCGGGTGCCGGGCGGCGAGTGCCACCACCCACGAGATCAGCAGCTCGCTCTTCCCGGCGCCGGTCGTGCCCGCCACGAGCGCGTGCGGCCCATGCTCCTCGAGGTCGACCTCGACGACCCCGGCGGCATCGCAGGCGAGCGGCGCGGCCATGGCCGACCCGTCCGGATGCGCCTCGAGCAGCTCCGCGAGCTCGACCCGTCCGGGCAGAGACGGTCCCGGGCGCCAGCCGGCCGCGCGCGACGCCTCGGCGATGCCGCGGGCGAGCGCACCCGCCTCGGCGCGCGAGACGAGTGCGAGCCGCAGTCGCGACGCCGCGACGCCGTCGATCCTCGGCTCGTCTCCCCGCCCACTCAGCTCCACGGCGACCGCCTCGGGACCCGAACGGATCGGCCCCACCTCGAGCACGACACGACCCTCGACCGTCACGGCCCACGGCATCCCGCTCTCGAGAGCCGCGGTCTCGACGGCACAGGGCAGCAGCTCCGCCCACTCCTCGTCGGAGGGCACGGTCACCCGGGCCGTGCCCGGTGCGCATCGGGCGACCGCCTGCAGCACGAGGCTGCGGGCGAGCGAGCGCCTCGCGGCGTCCGGCCCGTCCACGGCGAACACGGCCACGTCTCGCATGACCACGGGCGCATCCGCGATCGTGGCGGCGAGCGAGCGCAGCCGCTCGACGTCGTCGACGAGCTCGGGAGCCTCGTCGGGCGCGACGAGCACGATGCCCGAGGGCAGATCACCCGTCCCGAGCCGCCACACGCCGACCGTGCCCGGCAGCGGCGCGCCCACGAGCTCCACGAGCGACGGCGCCGTCGCCGCGAGCTCCGCGGCACGCTCGGCGAGTCGTCGCTGCAGCTCCGGGACGAGCTGCGTCATCCGCTCGCGCACCGTGGCGATCTCGCGGCGACGGCTCCGCCGCGCTGCTCGGCGGGCGTCGAGCGCGCCGGCGACCACGATGACCGGCCCGAACAGGCCGATCAGGAGCGCCGTGGGCGAGGAGGTCGTGATCCACAGCACGAGCGCGATGGCGAGCGGTGCGGCCGCCGCGACGAGCGGGATGCCGCGACGGGCGGGAGCCGGAGCGGGGGTCGGCAAGGGGATCCGTTCGGGCGTGGGCGTCATGTCCCGATCACACCGGACGCGGCCGCCACCGTGTTCGTCGGCCCTCACATCCGGGGACGGATCGCGCTCCCCACGAGCCGGGGAGGATCAGCTCACGACGAAGAACTGCTCGCCGATCTCCACCCGGCTGCCACGGGAGATGAGATAGCGCTTGCCGGGCTCGCAGCGAATCGGGGCGGCGTCCGGCTGGCGGATGATCGTGCCGTTCGTCGAGTAGCGGTCGCTCACCCAGAACCGCCCCGACTCCTGGCCGAACTCGATGTGCGACTTCGACACCGACTTGCCGACGTCGAAGACCGTCACGAGCTCGTCGACGTACTCCCCCGGCTCGGCCGCGGGGTTGCGCCCGATGAGCCCGGTCCCCGACACGACGATGCTCTCCCCGGTGCTGAACTGCAGCACGTAGCGCTCGCCCGCCGGCGGGCGGGCCACGATCCGCGTGCTCTCGATGTCCTCGAGGGGCGCACCGCCGAGGAGGTCGGTCCGCGGCAGCGGCACCTCCTCGGGCTCGGGCACAAGCTCCGGCTCCGGCTCCGGCTCGGGATCTCGCACCGGCATCCCCAGCTCCGCCGTGACGGGGCGCAGCACGAAGCCGCACTCCCCGCAGAAGATGTCGGCCTCCTCGATCGCGCTGCCGCACTGCGGGCAGTGCGGCACGGGCGGGCGCTGCGCGACCGGCACGCCCCTCGGCACCGGCGTCGCCACCGGCTCCTCGGCACCCACCGATCGGCCGCACTCGACGCAGAACAGCGCACCCGGCTGCAGCGGGGTGCCGCAGTACCTGCAGTTCATCGCGCACCACCCCTCGGATGAGGCAGCAGTCGCCGCACCGCGCCGCCGCCGAGCGAGCGCAGCGACACGCGCGCCCGCAGGCGCTCGCGCCGGGTGCGCCCCGTGTCGAGCGAGTGGCGGAGCTCCCCGACCGCCACCCACACGCGGTCGGCATCCGAGTCCGCCGGCTCATCCGGGGCGAACACCGCGCGGTCCACGACCGCGGCCAGCACGCGGGAGGGCAGCGTCCCGACCGCGCCCGCGAGCTCCGAGCGGGTCGCAGCGGCCGGGACCGCGAGGCCGTGATCGACCACGAGGTCGGCGAACTCGTCCCACCCGCCGCGGATGCGGCCCAGGCTCGTCGGCGCCGAGCGCCGGAGATGCCGCCGACGCGCCTTCGCCCCGACGACCAGGAGGAAGGGGGCGAGAAGGCAGGCGATCACCAGCAGAGCGACCCCCGTGATCCGGGCCGCCTGGAGGAGCGCCTCGATCGTGGGGTCGGGCGCGACCGGCTCGTCCGCGGTGGTGTCGGGCGCGACCTGCTCCTCGCGCGGATCGGCGCGGTCGACGGGCGGCGGCACGATCGACTCGGGGCGCGATGCCGGGCGCGGCTCGTCGGGCTGCGCCTCGGGGATCGGGCGGACGGGCGGCACCGGGTCGATCGCGACCCAGCCGGAGCCCGCGGTGTCGATCTCGATCCACGCGGTGACGTCCGAGCCGTGCACGACAGTGGTCGCATCCGCGCCGGCCGACTCGGGGGCGAACCCCATCACGACACGCGCCGGGAACCCGAGCCTGCCCGCCATGAGCGCGGCCGCCACGGCGTACTGCTCGGCGTCGCCGATCATCCGCGTGCCCGAGAACAGCTCCGCGATGCGGTCGAGCGAGTGACCGGAGCGGCTCGGCGGCTCGTCCGCCCTGAGCCCGTGGCTGATGTACCCCTCCGCGCGGAGACGGTCGATCGCGGTGACGAGCTGCGCTCCCGCGCCCGAGACGCCCTCGATGTACCGATCAAGCGTCGTCGTCAGCTCCTCGGGGGGCTCGGCTCCGTGCGGCACCGCGGCCGACCCGGGCACGGCGCTCCGCAGCGACTCGAGGGCGGGCGCCTCGGGCAGCACGGCGTCGAGCCGGTAGGCGTCGGGCGCGGCGACCCCCGCGAGGTCCACCGCCGTGCCGCTCGTGCCGTTGAAGGCGAATCCGTCGGCGAGATCCGTCAGGTGGCCGCCGGTGAAACGCACGCGCTCGAGCATCCCGACGGTCGGCAGCCAGACCCCGGAGTAGCCCTCCACCTCGATCTCGAGGCGCGCGCGCACCGACCCGGAGGCGGACTGGTCGATGCGCGACGGCAGCCGCACGAAGGTGCCGGACGCCGAGTCGACCGTCGCGCTGCCGACCGCGTAGACGACGCCGTCGTAGCTGTCGAGCGTCGCGATGCGGATGCGCGCCCCGGCGGGCAATCCGGTGACCCGCAGCATGACCTCGTCGGCGGCGTCGTCACGGAGATACCTGCGGAAGCCGGCCAGCGGACTCGCGTAGTCGCGGGGGTCGAACGGCTGGGCCACCGCGTTCCGGAGCACCTCCCGGTCTCCCGCGGGCGTCAGCGTCCGCGCGACCGCGATGGATCCCGCACCCGCGAGGCCGAGGATCAGCACCGCGGCGACGAGCGTGCGGGCCTCCGCTCCGACGCGGACCTCGGGACCCGCCGTCCCGTACGAGCGGAGGAGCGCGCGCCGACGCCGGTGCCGGCGGAGGCTGATCCAGGCCACGCACGCCACGAGCATCGCGACGCCGAGCGGGGCGGGCAGCTGCGCGGCGTTCGGCCCGAAGGCGATGCCGACGAGGAAGACCAGGACGGGCGGGATCACCGCGAGCTCCCCGCGCCGCGCCCGCAACGCGAGGCTGCCCGCCACGACGGTCGCCGTCAGCAGCAGCACGAGCGCCGGCACGAGAAGCGCCTGGTAGTCGCCCACCGGGAGGGTGATCGTGAGCAGCTGCTTCCAGCCCAGCGCGACGCCGGAGAACAGGTCGACGAGACCGTCGAGGCTCGGCAGCACGCCCGCGAACGCCTTCGCCGGCACGGCGAGCGGCACGCCGACGAGCGCGAAGACCAGGACCGTGACCGTGAGCACGAGCCACGCCGGCCAGCGGAACCGGGCGCCGAGCACCGCGATGCCCGTGCCGAGCAGGATGGCCGTGCCCGCGAGCAGCAGGTACGCGGTCGAGGCGTAGATCGGCCACAGCATCGTGGCGGCGAGCGCCATCAGCAGCCAGAGCTGCAGCACGTCGACGAGCGCCGCGAGCCATCCGCGGGGCGCGCTCATGTGGTCGCCGCCGAGCGCGCCAGGGCCAGCCGGAGCTCCTCGAGGTAGCCGATGGTGAGCACGTGGAGGCCGGCCAGCCGCCGCATCCCGGGCATCGCCTCCGGGTCGCACACCACCGCGACGACCTCGACGTCGGGCGGGAAGGACGCGGCGGCGGCGCGCAGCTCCTGGGGCGAGGTGCGGGAACCGCACACGAGGAACGCGAGAGAGATCCCGGGGGTGCCGTCTGCGGCGATGCGGGCGACGTCGCGCATCGGGAGGGCCGCGGCCGAGGCCTCCACGAGCGCCAGGTCGTCGAGCAGGCGGTCCGGCAGATGGGTCGCGAGGGGGCGGACGGCGTACACCCGCCGTCGCGCGAACTCCGGGGTCAGCGTCGAGACCACGACCGACACCGTCCGCCCGTCGCGGATGGCGCGCACCCCGAGCGATCCGGCGACGCTCGCGGCGAGCTCGAACTCCGCGTCGGAGGCGAAGTCGTGCGTGGAGAGGCTCAGCGCGACGACCAGATGGCTGCGGCGGGTCTGCTCGAACTGCCGCACCATGTAGGTGCCCGTCTTCGCGGTGGAGCGCCAGTGGATGTGGCGGCGGTCGTCGCCCGACTGGTACTCGCGCAGCGCGTGGAACGCGACGTCGCTCGAGGTGAGGTCGCGCGTGGGCGCGCCCTCGAGGTCGCGGATGAGCCCCGTGCTCGTGGACGGCACGCTCACGATGCGCGGATGCACCACGAGCTCGAGCCGCTCCGTCCACTCCAGCTCGCGGCGGACGAGACCGAGCGGGTCGCCGCGCACCGTGCGCACCGGACCGACGGCCACGACGCCGCGGCGCTCGGTCGGCACCGCGAAGTCCTGCCGGTGGGAGGCGGCGCGACGCAGGCCGGGAATCGGCAGCTCCACGATCCGGTCGCCGACCGGCACCTCGAGCATCGCCCCGATGAGACGTCGACCCCCGGCGTTGTCGACCGTCACGGTCGCCACGGCATCCTCGCCGACCACGGATCGGCGATGCGGCAGGGCGAGCGTCATGCGGTAGGGCGCGCGCCCCACGAGGAACAGCACCGCCACGACCGCGAGGACGAGGGCCGCCCAGCCCGCCGCGACGAGCTCGAGCCAGCCGAGCGAGTAGCCGGCGACGAGAGCGGCGGGCACGAGCGCGATCAGGACCCAGCCGAGCGGCGTCACGACGCCTCCGAGCCGGTCGCCGACGCGGGCGAGGAGCCGCCCGAGCGCACGCACGCCGCGCACGGTGCCGACGACCGCCTCCGCGAGCACCCCGGTGCGCGCGCCGACGAGGCGGGCCCGGGTGGTCCCGAGTGCCGCCGGGTCCGTCTGCGTGGGGGCCTCGCGGCTGCGCGCCGCGCCGCTCGTGGAGATCACACGGCCTGCCGGTCGCTCGGCGGCGGGGTCTCGAGCAGCAGCTGGGCGACGATGCTCGACGCGGTGACGCCGTCGAACTCCGCCTCGGGATCGAGCACGAGCCGGTGGGCGAGCACGGGCTCCGCCAGCGACTTGATGTCGTCCGGAACGACGTAGTGACGCCCGCTCGCGGCGGCAAGCGTCTTGGCGGCGCGGATGAGGGCGAGCGCGCCGCGCACGCTCGCGCCCAGCCGCACCTCGGTCGTCGAGCGCGTGGCCTCGGTGAGGCGCGAGACGTAGTCGTTGATCGACGGGTCGACGTGCACGGTGCGCACGAGCGCGGCGAGCTCCACCACCCGCTCGGCCTCGATCACCGCCGGGATGACGGTGTCGTGCGCCCGCACCGCGGCGCCCTCGAGGATGCGCACGGTGGAGGCGTGGTCGGGGTAGCCGATCGACGCCTTGAGCAGGAACCTGTCGAGCTGGGCCTCGGGGAGCCGGTAGGTGCCCGCCTGCTCGATCGGGTTCTGGGTCGCGATCACCATGAACGGCGAGCCGACGTCGTGGGTGGCGCCGTCGACGGTGACGCGCCCCTCCTCCATCACCTCGAGGAGCGCCGCCTGGGTCTTGGGGCTCGCGCGGTTGATCTCGTCGGCCAGCACGATGTTGGCGAACACGGGACCCGCGTGGAAGTCGAACTCCCCCGCGCGCTGGTCGTAGACGCTCACGCCCGTGATGTCGCCCGGCAGCAGGTCGGGGGTGAACTGGATGCGGTTGCTCGTGCCGTCGACGCTCTGGGCGATCGCCCGGGCGAGCGAGGTCTTGCCGGTCCCGGGGAAGTCCTCGAGCAGCAGGTGCCCCTCGCTGAACAGGGCGATGAAGCCGAGACGCACGACGAAGGTCTTGCCGAGCAGCACCTGCTCGACGCCGGACACGAGGCGGCCGAACGTCTCGTGGAAGGCGCTCGCCTGCTCGGGCGTCATCGTCATGGTGTTCCTCTCGGCCGGGTCAATGCGGGGTATCCGCCCAGTTGTATGTTCGCGTATACGTCTGCCCGGCCGAGGTGACGGCGACGGTGAGCTGGGGATAACCGCCGGGCTGCCCGTCGCCCGTCACGGCGCAGCTGAGGGGCGGCACCGCCACCGGGCCGGAACCGCAACTGTAGACCACCTCGTCGTATCCGGGGGCCCCGCCGGATGCGACCACGGGCCCGCTGGTCCACGACCAGTAGCCCTCGCCGGTCGAGACGCCCTCCTCGGGCGCCGTGGTCTCGATCGCCCGCAGCCCGGTCAGCCGCACGGCGATCGGCCGGCCGACCTCGAACGCGGGCGACCAGTTCGCGCTGCAGAGCCGCACCTCCGGGTACTGCTTGCACGCCTTGACGCGCACCGTCACGACGTTGCCGTACTGGGTCCCGCCCGCGGCGAGGTACCCGGCGCCGGGCGTCCCCGAGTACTCCGAGCCGTCGACCGTCCCGCCGGCGAGGCGGTACTGGAAGCCGTCGACATCCGCCGAGCCCGAGGCGATCGTGAGGCCCGCGACGCGGTAGTCCCAGGTGTCGTTGCCGCTCGACAGCGGTCCCGTGAGGCTGATCGCGGTGACGTCGCCGGGCGCCGCACGCGGCGTCGCGGTGACCGACGCGGATGCCGTGCAGCCCTGTCCGTTGTAGGCGAAGACGGTGAAGGTGTAGCTCGTGTTGGCGGACAGGCCCGAGAAGGTCGCTGATGTCGCGCTGCCCGACAGCGTCTGCACGCCCGGCCCGCTCGGCGGGGTCACGACGGGTGCGCCGGCGTCGACGCCCGTGACGGTGCACGCCGGTGGGGCGCCCGTGTGCATGACCGCGTAGAAGGCCGAGACCGGCTTGCCGTTGTCGGCGAAGACGCCGCTCCACGCGACGCTCGCGGTCGTGCCGTCCGTCGTCGAGGCGGATGCGGTGGGGCTCGCGATCACGAGCGGCGGCCCCGCGGGCGTGCCGCTGCCACCCGCCTCGTTCCAGGTGGCGAGCGAGTTGGGCGCCTTGTTGCGCGCGCTCACGCTGAACGGCACGGTCGTGCCGTTCGCGAGCCCGGGGTTGGTCACGATCCGCGCGTAGGAGGTGCCCGCGGGATCGGACGGAGGCGCGCTGACCGTCACCGCGACGCCGCCGACGGTGACGACATAGCTGTCCACGGGGCTCCCCGCGCCCACGGTCGGCTTCTTCCAGGTGATGCGCAGGCCGTGGTCGACGGGGGTCGCGGAGACCGCGACGGGCGCCGGCGGGATCACATCCGACCAGATCGTGCCCGGGAGCTGGGTCGGGTCGGAGGCGCCGATGGCGTTGACGGCGACGACCGAGATCCGGACCGCGGCGTCGGGCCCGTTGCCGGGTGTCGTGACGGCGCAGCCCACCGTGAGCGTGCAGCTCGTCGTCGACAGCACGGAGCCGGAGCCGGCATCCGTCAGGGTCACGCGGTACTCGGTGATGGGCGAGTTGTTGAACGGTCCGGGCGACCAGCCGAGCCGCAGCGTGCGGTCGCCGAACTCGATCACGCGCAGGTTGCTCACCGGATCGGGCACGTCCTGCACCGAGATCGTCACGGTGCCCCACACCATCCGGTCGGCATCGCCCGTCGCGTCGGCGACCTGGTACTGGAGGGTGGTGTCGACGGGGTCGGCGTTGGCGGCGATCGACACCGTCAGCCGTGAGCGGTCGGCGTTCGGGGTGACGGTGACCCCCGCGGGCAGCGAGGCGGCGCCGAGACCGCGGATGTCGACGACACGCAGCGGCACGCCCGGGAACGGGTTGGTGGCGGCGTCGTTGGCGAGCACGTCGACCGTCGTGGTCTCTCCGCGGCGGACGATCGCCTGGTCGGGTGCGGTACGCGCGAGGGGTCGCGTCGACGGCACGACCCGCAGCTCGATGCGTCCGCTCTGACCCGTGTTGAGCGCGTCGCGCACGCCGAGGGTGATGCTCGTGACGGTGCCCTTGACCGCCGAGGGGTCGGCGCGCAGCAGCAGCCGCTGCCCGTTGATCTGGTAGCTGAACCCGGTGGGCAGCGGGTCGAGCACCTGGTAGGCGAGCTCGTCGATGTCGTTGTCGTAGGGGTACTTGGTGAGCTTGACGAGGTCGAGCTCCTTGTCCTGGCCGGGCTCGAACTCCACCACCCCGCCCGTGAACACGGGAGGCTGGTTGTCGCGGGGGTCGACCCGGATCGGCAGCGAGAGCGTCGTCACGTGCCCGCGCGGGTCGGTGGCCGAGGCGCCGTCGGTGACCTCGAAGGTGATCGACGCGGGACCCCAGTACCGGTCGGCCGAGGTGAACTGCAGCGTGCTCTCGTCGACGACGAGCGATCCGCCGTTCGAGTGGGTCGCGCGCACCGTGCTCGAGTCGGTCAGCCGCACCCGGGACCCGCCGAGCGCGACGACGTACTCGGAGAGCGGGATGCGCAGCGTCGACTCGCTCTTCACGACGAGCGGCGGTGCCTTGGAGTTGATCTGCGGGAGCGCGTCGTCGTATCCGGGCACCCGGATGAAGGCGTAGGCCCGGATGGCGGGGTTGTCGGGGTGCACGAGCGCGAAGGGGATGATCTGGCTGCGGTCGCCGATCTGCACGCGGATGCGCTTGTTGGGCAGCACCTGCGCCGACTCGGTGTAGCCCGGCACGAGCTCGACGCCGAGCGAGCCCACCTCGCCGTCGGCGAAGAACACGCGATCGAGCACGGCGACGTCGACCGTGGTGCGGTCGAGCACGTCGGTGACGCTCAGCACGGTGTCGTCGGCGGTCGGGCGCGACAGCGGCGCGTCCTCGGCGACCGTGACGCGGATGAAGTTGGAGCTCGTGCCGCCCGTCGCGTTCTCGATCGTGTAGATCACGCTGTAGTCGCCGGGGGTCGGCGGCGGGGTGATCCGCACGATGTCGTCGCCGACGACCTCCGCCTCGACACCCTCGGTGTTGGGCTCGACCTGGCGGATGCGCAGCGGCGAGCCGTCGGGGTCGGAGTCGTTGGCGAGCGCCTTGACGGAGACCGTGCGCCCGGGGCGCACCGTCACCGTGTCGGCGTTGGCGACCGGGTTGCGCACCCCCTCGAGGGGCGCCGAGATGCCGACCCGCACGGTGCCGGTGGCGCGCGCGCCGAGGCCGTCCACGACGGTGTACTGGAAGACGTCGGTGCCGGAGGAGTAGTCGCCCGCGCGGTACTCGATCGTGCTGCCCGACACCTGCAGCACGCTGCCCTTCTCGGGGTTCGTCGCCTGGCCGATGAGCTGCACCGTGTCGCCGTCGGGGTCGATGCCGCTCGTCGGGATGTCGATGCGCACGGTCTGCCCCGCGAGCACGCGCGCCGTGACGGTGCGCGGCACGGGCGGGCTGTTGGTCGAGGCGTTGCGCTCGCGCACCGAGATGGTGACGCGCGCCTGCGCGGTCTGCCCGTCGCTGCCGGCGATCGTGTACACGGCCGTGTAGTTGCCGGCGGTCTGCGGCGCGAGGTAGCGCAGCCGGTCGCCCGACACGAACAGGAGGCCCGCGTCGCCGGGGAGCGGCTGGGCGAGGTCGGGCAGCAGGGTGATGTCCTCGCCGTCCGGCTGCTCGTCGTTGTCGAGGACCGGGATGTCGATGGTGTCGCCCACCCGCACGGTCGCCTGGTCGTCGGTCGCGATCGGCGGCTGGTATCTCAGCGGGCGGGGGATCTCGACGACGGTGATCGTGCCCTCCGCCTCGGCGAGGCCGTTGCTGATGCGGTAGTTGAAGATCACCGGGGCGTCGAGGGGGGCCGTGAGGGTGACGCGCACCCGACGCTGCTCGAGCACCTCGACCTGGATCCCGGATGCCGCCGGCACGTTCATGACGCCCGTCACGACGAGCACCCCGCCCGCGGGGTCGATGTCGCTCGTGGGCGGATCGACGGTGCGCGAGCTCTGCGAGGTGATGAACATCGTCTTGGGCACCGTGACGGGACGCGTCGAGGCGTCCGCCGGTGCGGTCACGTCGACCCGCACGGTGCCCGTGACGGTCTGGGTCCCGTCGGTCACCGTGAACTCGACGTAGTGGGTGCCGACCTGGTCGGACAGGAAGGTGAAGGTGCCCGCCTCGAAGCTCGGCACGATGGTGGTGCCGGTTCGCGGAGGCACGCCGCCGAGGCGGATGGGACCGTTGCCGCCCCTCACGTGCAGCAGCGGCCGCACCGTGACCTCGTCGCCCGCCGCGGCGAGCACGACCCAGGGCTCGGTCAGGATCGGCACCTCGCCGCGCGCGCGGACGACGACCTGCAACGTCCCGGACGTCTCCTCCCGCCCATCCGAGACGGTGAGCGCGACGGTCTTGGTGCCGGTGCTCTCACCCGCATCCGTGAACACCACGACGCCGTCCGGCTTGAAGCCGACCTGGTCGCCTCCCGCCGTCGTCGCGGAGGTGAGGTAGATGGCATCGCCGTCGGGGTCGATCCAGTCGCCGAGCACCTGCGTCGAGACCCGGCCGCCCTGGCCGACGGTCGTCTTGGTGGTGCGCACCTGGCGCGGCGGGGAGTTCTCCTCGGGCGAGCGCACCGTGACCGTGACGGTGGCGCTCGAGGTACCGCCGCGTCCGTCGCTGATCGTGTAGCCGAAGTGCAGCGTGCCGGATGCCGTGGGGGCGAGCGTCAGCTGCAGCTGCTGGTTGCGGCTCACCAGGTCGAGGTGCCCGAGCGCCGGGTCGATCTGGTCGAAGGCCACCACGACGAGCACGTCGCCGTTCGGGTCGTAGTCGTTGAGCAGCACCGGCAGCACGCTGGCTCGGCCGGGGCGCGCCCCGAAGGCGTCGTCGACGGCGACCGGCGGCTTCTGCAGCTCCTCGAGCTCCGGCGGCACCTCGTCGTCGGCCTGCGGCCGCTCCTGCTGCTGCTGGTCGGTGGTGAGCAGCGCATCCCAGTTGTCGATGAGCTCGCCCTCGGCCTGCACCGCCCAGCTGGCGCCCCGCGCCGCGTCGGTCAGCACCACGCGGGCGCCGTTGGCCGCGAAGGAAAGCTCGGATGTGCCGGGCACGCCCTGAAGGGTGCGGGTGACGGCGTCGTCGGAGCCGCATCGCCGCCACGCGGCGCCGGAGCTCCACGCGGCGAAGCGGCAGCCGGCCACGACGACCGGGCGTGCGGGAGCCCCCGCGACGTCGTCGACGAGCACGGCCGGCTCCCCGCCCCCGAGGTCGGCGGCCACCAGTCCCGCGGTGTCGGCGATCAGCACCCGGCCGCTCGCGGGCCCGGGCGCCTGCAGCACGGCGCCGCCGCCCGCGAGCGCCGATCCGAGCGCGCGTACGCCCGCCTCCGTGGCGAGCTCGCCGGTGGCCGTGTCGAGCGCCGCCCAGCGCTCGCCGACCGCGGTGAGTTGCACCGCGTCGGCCGGGCGCGCGGCCTCCCCCCACGGCACCGACCAGCTCGCGCCGACCGTCGAGACGCCCGCCTCGACCCGCCACACCTCGGAGGTCTGCGGGAGGTAGGCGAGCACGGCGCCGCTCTCGGTCACCGCGACGACCGGGTCGGCTCCCAGGCTCAGCGCGGGCGGCGAGGCGGCATCGAAGGAGTCGAGCTCGGCGAGCGGCACGAACCAGAGCTCGCCCGTCGCGTGCGCGACCACGATCGCCCGATCACCGGCGAGCAGCACCTCGGGCCGCTGGGGGGGCAGCGCGATGTCGTCGCCGAGCGTCGCGGCGGCGGGGTCGACGCGGCGCATCGTCGCGCCCGGCGCGTCGACGAGCAGCACCGTGGAGCCGGACTGCACGACCGACGGCGTCTCGGTGCCGACCGCGAGCACGCTGTCGAGCTCGAACACCTCCGTGTTGGCACGCCCGATCGCCTGGCGCTCGGCTCCGGCGACCCACACCGAGGGGTCGCTGAGGTCCATCCGCTGCGCCGTGTAGCCGGTCGACACGACCGCGAGCGTCGCCACGACCGCGGCCACCACCGTCGCGCTCGTCGCGGTGGCGACGAGCGATCGGTGGGCGGCGAACCAGCGGGGCACTGCTCAATCCTCGGTCACGTCGACGCACTTCTCGGCGCTCGCATCGCCGACCGTGCCGTTCCGGTTCACCGCCACGGAGAGGCAGATCGTGTCGCCGCCGCCCGCGTCCACGATGAAGCGCGTGCTCTCCTGGAGGCTCGGGGTCTGCGCGACGCCGTTCTCGCTCACCGTGATCTGGTAGCGGTCGCCCCCCGCGACCCCCGGGTCGGGCCAGCTGAACTCGATCCGCCCGCCGGCCGACAGCTGTGCCTCGATCCCCGACACCACGGGGATGCCGCCGCCGACGGTGCGCAGCAGCACCACGAGCGCGACGATGCCGAGCACGATCACGAGCGAGGCGGCGCCGACGAGCACCCAGGCGAGCCGCCGGAAGCCGGGGCCCACCTCGTGCGTCGAGCTGCGGGACGACGGACGCTCGGGAGCGCTCCGCTGCTCGCGGACGGTGCCGACGGGGGCATAGGGCTCGCCTGCGGCGGGCCGACGGCGACGACGGGGACCGCGCGAGGACGACGACGCCCCCGTGCCGACCGGGCGGAGCCGGGTGCGGTCCTCCTGGTCGGCGACCGTGCCGAGAGCCCAGTCGTCCATCGCGATCTCGGCGGGGGTCTGCGGCAGCCCGAGCTCCGACTCCACGAGCTGCAGCTCGCGCACGAGCTCGAGCGCGCTGGCCGGACGGAGCTCCGGCCGCCGCGACATCGCCCGCCTCAGCAGCGCCTCGAGGCTCGCCGGAACATCGGCGCGGTCGATCGGCTGCGGCTTCGCGCGCGTGATGCGCCCCATGAGGTCGCTCGAGGAGTTCGCGCCGCCCGGCACCTCGAAGGGCGAGCGCCCCGCCAGCAGCGAGTAGACGGTGGCGGCGAGCGACCACACCTCGGAGGCGATCGTCCCCGGGGTCTCGTCGAGCAGCACCTCCGGTGCCGACCACGGGATCGAGAGGCCCACCGACTCCTCGTCGCGCGGCGCCGTGAGCGTCGAGGCGATGCCGAAGTCCGACAGCACCGGATGGCCGTACGCGGTCTGCAGGATGTTGGACGGCTTGATGTCGCGATGCAGCACGCCCGCCCGATGCGCGGTCTCGACCGCCGATCCGATCCGCACCGCGATGCGCAGCGCCTCGGGGACCGGGATCGGCTCGCGCCGGTAGCGCTCCGACAGCGACGCCGAGCAGAGCTCCATCACGAGGTAGGGGCGCCCGTCGCTCGACACGCTCGCCTGGTAGACGGTGAGGATCGAGGGATGCGCGCTCAGCTGCGCCATGAGGTTCGCCTCGGCCTGGAACATCTGCCGCACCTGGTCGTTGACGACCTCGCTCAGCATGACCTTCACGGCCACCTGGCGACGCGGCATGTTCTGCTCGTAGAGGAACACGTCGGCGAAGCCGCCGGAGCCGAGCACGTGCACGTAGGAGAAGCCCGGCAGCACGGGTGGCTGGGAGGGCAGGCGTCGCGTCACGTCTACCCCCTCGTCCCCGCCGAGCCTTCATTGTAGACAGACGGCTCCGAGGCGCCGGATGCCTCGGGGGCCTCGAGCACGTCGACCACCACGACCGTCACGTTGTCGCGCCCGCCCGCCGCGAGCGCCGCGTCGACGAGCGCCGCGGCCGTCTCCGCCGCCGTGAGGTGCGCCGCGAGGTGGAGGCGCAGGCGCTCCGCGCCGAGCTCCTTGGTGAGCCCATCCGAGCACACCAGCAGCCGCATCCCGGTGCGGAGGGGAAGGCGCCAGTAGTCGGGACGCGGCTCCTCGCGGAAGCCGAGGGCACGGGTCACGACGTTCGACTCGGGGTGGTGCTCGGCGTCCGCGGGCGACAGCATCCCCGCGTCCACGAGCTCCTGCACGACCGAGTGGTCGTGGGTCACCTGCACGAGCTCGTTGCCGAGGAAGCGGTACACCCGGCTGTCGCCGACGTTGAACACGGTGAAGCGCGGCTCGTCTCGCAGCTCGAGCACGGCGCCCGTCACGGTGGTGCCCGCGCCGAGCGCGAGGTTCTCGGCGAGCTCGTCGATGTCGCGTGCCGCGAGCGCGAGCGCGTCTCCGATCGCGTCCTCGTCGACGTCCTCGCGATCGGCGAGGGCCGAGAGCCGGTCGACGACCGCGGCGCTCGCCCGGTCGCCGGCCGCGTGCCCGCCCATCCCGTCGGCCACGGCGAACACGGGAGGCTGCACGACGAGGCTGTCCTCGTTCGCCTGACGCCGATGTCCGACGTCGGTGACTGCGGCCCAGGCGAGCACGACCGCCTCGTCCGGGCGACCGGGGAGCGCGAAGCGGTGGGCCGCCTCGTCGGCGCCGTGCCGCGTCATGCGCGGTCCCCCTCGCGCGCCGCCGCGCCGCGGGGCGCGATCACCTCGACCACGACGCCCTCCCCCAGATCGATGCGCGTGCCGGGCGGCACCACGAGCGACTCGCCGCGCAGCAGCGATCGCGCCGGCGAGCCGGGCACGCGCACCTCGCTCCCGTTGAGGGTGCGCAGATCGGTCGCGACGACGACGCCGCCCTGCTCGCGGAGCTCGAGATGCGTCGACGAGATGCCGCCCTCGGGGCTCGCGACCGGCACGAGAAGCGGCAGCTCCGCGGCCGGCACCCGCAGCGCGCGCGGGGCGCGTCCGAGTCGCACCGGGCGATCGAGCTCGATCGGCTCCGCGTCCCCGATCCGCACGCTGTGGTGCGGCCGCAGCGCGGGCGGCAGCGGGGGCGGCTCGGGCGCGCGACGCGCGACGTCATCCGGCTGCGCGGGCGACCGCACGGACCCGCGGGCGACCGTGTCGCCGAAGCGCACCTCGTCCTCCAGCACACCGGAGCGCGCGAGCCTCTCGCGGACGGCGTGCGGCACCGTGTCGTGGTCGTCATCCTGCACGATCGTCCCCCGCCCGTCGTCGAGATCCCATTCTCGCCTGCCGGACGGGATGACCGTATCCCCCCGAGGGGGTGAGGGCCGTCCCCGGTCGTATCGGCTACTCGCCGATGTACGACATGACGTGCTTGACGCGGGTGTAGTCCTCGAAGCCGTACATCGAGAGGTCCTTGCCGTAGCCGGAGTGCTTGAAGCCGCCGTGCGGCATCTCGGCGGTGAACGGGATGTGCGTGTTCACCCACACCACGCCGAAGTCAAGGCGGCGGCTCACCCGCATCGCGCGGCCGTGGTCCCGCGTCCAGACGCTCGAGCCGAGGCCGTACTGCACGCCGTTGGCCAGCCGCACCGCCTCGTCTTCCGAGGAGAACCGCTGCACGGTGATGACCGGGCCGAAGATCTCGTCCTGCACCATCT
>JASLGG010000039.1 GCA_030150265.1 Protaetiibacter sp. | reverse complement strand
CGAACGCGGCGGGCGTCTCGCGCGGCGGCACGACGGATGCGCTCTCGGCGACCGGCGCATCCGGGGTCGTCGCGGCGGGCTCGGCCTGCTCGGCCGTCTCGTCGGCGGGCTCGGCGTAGTCGAGCCGCGTCGCGCCGCGCGCCACGAGGGGACGGCGGGCGTCGGAGGTGTGTTCCGCCCAGGCCTGGCCGTCCCACCATCGCAGCTGGGGGAGTCCCAGCGGATCGGGGTACCAGCCGGCCTGGACCTGGCGATCTTCGGTCACGGTGGGGTTTCGTCGTCGAGGGTCAGAGGAGGCGGGATGCGGGTCGCGAGGAGGCCCGGCGCGCCGGCTCCAGGGTAGCGGAGGGGCGGGGGCGGCCGATAGAGCAGGCGCGCGATATTGTGACGTAACAGTGCTTTGGCTTGGATGCACTGATAGCAGAGGTATCATCAATTCGCCAGACAGTGACGTCCGGAATCCCCCCAGGGTGCCAAGTGGGGGCCGGACGACTCCGATAGCCCTTGATAACCGCCCGTGTGGCTTCTTGGTAAGTGAAGTTCCCTGTAGGGCGAGTGAGGCCCCGCCGGTAGTCGTGCAGAGAGCAACCACGGTTAATGTCTGCGTCGCGGGTTGCGTTTCCTACGGGTGGGATCCGCTACATCCCGGCCATGGTTCACTCACGATCGCAGCCGGAGCGAGGGCGGGCGTTAGCGTACTGGCGGGTCACCAGCTAGGCGCACAAGAACCCGGAGCGTCGTTCATCACCGGGAGCTGTGCTTTCGGTGTTGGTGGCTGGGGTGTATATGGCGGAGGTGCACTAGGAATTAGTTCTTCTGGGGGAGGCTGGTACGAGGGGGGGCTAATGAGCGGAGGATTTGACGTAGGCTGTTCGGCCGGGCTGACGTTTACTTGGTAAGAGCAGGGGTTGCATGCAGTTCGTAATGGGTATTGCGGCAGTACTCACCGGAGTTGGGGTCGTACTGCTGCGGCGCCGATTTGCGGTGCGGGGCGAGCGAGTCCTCCGTCGCCGCTACGGGGCGTTGGGGGACGAAAACGCGAAGCACATTACGCCTCGCCTCTACGCTCTCGGAGGTATTGCGATGATCGCCTTGGGAATCTACTGGATCGTCATCTCTGTATGGTTTCAGGGAAATTGACACTCAGATGAATCTAACGTCAGATGTTTAGCGACCAGGTAACACGGGTGACCTCACGGGGGCTCACCGTGGCATCGTTGCGTATATTGCCTGACTCCCATGCGCCTGGCGCCTTCTGGGCTGCCATCTATGAGGCGGACGCTGAAGTTCGGTCCTGGACGGTCTCGAATTCAACCGGCGCCAAACGGCCACGCGGGCGTATCGGCGAGTCGGGGGCGGGGTAGCACGATTTTTTCTACGACGGCGCGGATCGTTTTACCGGCACCGCCGTCGCGAACCCTTGGGAGTCTTGACAGAGACATCAGCATCGATGTTCCGCTCGGTCGCTGACCTGTGGAGGTACATCGCGACCCAGGTGTGGAGGACGGGCGGGCTGCCGAAGGGGAACCGCTATGGCATTTAGAGGTGTGAATTCGTACGGCTTGCCGTTGGCGGGGTCGGTGGTTCGTGTGGAGGCGCCGGGGCGCCGTGGAGGTGAGATCGAGGTGATCCGCAATTGAGGTGGAGCGCGCTGTCGGTCGTGTTGAGTGCCGAGATCGCGGTGACGACTGGTTTTGTCATCGGTGTCGTTTTTTGGAAGAGTTCGGACCCCGTGCTGGGTACGCTGTTTATGCCTCTTCTTTTCGTCTACGCGATAGCTATCGTTTCCGCGTTGTCTCTTGGGCTAGTGCAGGCAGGGCTGGCGGCTACGTTGCTTGGTTTATGGTCGCGGTTTCGCCCGCGCGGGATCGCGGCCATGGTGATGTTTGGTGCCGGAGTCGTGGTGCAGAGCGTTTTCTGGATCTTGCTTCCGATCGCTCCGTGGTGGGTCGCACTGGTCATGACCATCACGATCGGCTCGACCTCAGGGCTGCTATACGTAGCTCTTCTGCACCCACTTCTCCGATGGACCGATTGTGTATCGCAACGGCTGTTGACTAGGCGACGTTGACGTGGAGATACGTAGAGCATCGACTGGTGGTTGGCTGGCAATAGCGGCGTTGGCGGTGGTTGCTGTGGTGGATCTGTTCCGGTTCGTTGAGGCGGCGGCTGCGGTCGGGCAGGGTCATGTTGGTGCGCTGGCCGTGATTCTGGTCTCGGGTGTGATGCTGTTCGGGATCACGGCTGTCGTGATGCTGCTTGTCGTGCTGGGGTACTCGGCGTCGCGCTGGGCGGTGTCCGTGTTCGCGTTGTGGGCGTTGGTGCCGCTGGTCATGGATCCGAAGGTCAGCGCGATGGTTGGGGTGGTCGCTGCGACGATCGCGGCGGTCGCGATCTGGACCCCGAGCGCTCGCATGTTCCTGGCGGAGCGACGCCACCGGCGCCGGGGCGCCGGGCCCATCCATCCGCAATCAAGAACGGAATGACATGAGAGCTGCGCCTCTTCTTCTCTGCACGATGTCTTTCGCGCTCGGGTCCCTCACCGGATGCGCGTCGGACGATGGGCTCGCTGGCGCAGATGGCGGGGTTCCACCCGTGATCCTCGACGCGATCGACAACTCGCGATTCGATGATCGAGCAGCGGCGGAGTGCAAGACAGGTGGGACGGGCGAGCTGGTCGCTGCATTCGACAGCACCGCAGCCGAGGTGCGCGCGATCGCCGTCGTGCCGCCGGGCAAGCCCCAGGCCGATGTCGATCACCTCCCTGATGACGACGCAGCCGAGGTTGCGGTGTGCGTCGCCCATGGAGATCCCGGAGACGGGCGCGACGTCTACATCGCGATGTGGCGGGCCGATCGGGCGTCCGGAATCGTTGTGATCTTCGACGACGACGGAATCACCCAGCTGCGGTGAACGGGCAACGGGTATGAAGAGCTTCCGGTCGTGGCTGCTGATCGTGGCACCGATGCTCGCCGTGCTCGCGGTGGTCGGTCTCGCGAGCTACGCGCTCCTGGCGCGTCCACGCGACGCGGATCTTAAGGATGCGCTGCGGGCTGCCTGGCTCGATCGCGAGACCACCATGGATGCTGACTTCGCAACGCTGTTCGCCGGGGACTGGGATCGCGTCGTCGTGGTGTGCCGTGGCGCGGGGCAGTCCGATGTCTCGCGCGCTCTCGGCTTCGAATCCGAGACGGTGCCGCGCGTCGACAGCGCGGCCTTCCTCTCCGCCATGATCTTCGCGAGCGGTGACCGGGTGGAGTACGTGGTCGCCACGGGCCCCGACTCCGACTGGCCGTATGTGCCCTGCGCGACGCCGGCCGAGCGCACCGAGAGCGTTCCGAGCGAGCCCTACATCGCGGTCCTGCTGCGCGCGGATGCCGTCGTGCGGTTCACGCACCACACGACCTCGTACACGCAGTACTGGTCCGTCGCTCCGACCGAGTTCCAGCGGCTGCGCAGCCTCACGCCGCCCGCCAGGTAGCCCGACTCAGCCGCGCCCGTCGCGCTCCTGCGCCGCGAGCGCGCGCTGCACGCCGGCGAGCTCCTCCACCACCATGCGACGCAGGGCCGGGGGCTCCGCGTTCGCGGCGAGCCACGCATCCGTCGCCGCGACGAGCGCGGGGGTCGCGATCGGGGAGGGGTAGAAGCCGTGCACGATGTACTGCGCGAGCTGGAAGCTGCGCTCGTCCCACACGCGGCGGATCGACTCGAAGTAGAGCGGCACGAGCGGCTCGAGCGTCGCCGGGTCGTTCACGTGGGTGAAGCCGAGGGCCATGTTGCGCAGCACGACGTTCGAGATCGTGTGGTCGTCGAGCGCCGCCACGAGGGCCGCCTGCTTGGCTTCGAGCGTCGGGATGGTGGCGCGGGCGCGGGCGGCCGACTGCTGGCCGTTCGCCGTGTCGTCCTTCTCGAGGGCCGCCGCGATCTCCAGCTCGCCCGCGGCGCCGACGAGCACGAGGCCCTCCAGCAGCTCCCAGTCGAGGTCGGTGTCGATCTCGAGGCCGTCGAGCCGGATGTCGCCGCCGCGGAGCCCCTGCAGCGCGGCCGCGTGCTCGGTCGTGGATGCGGCGTTCGCGAAGAACTTCACGAACTGGAACTGCGCATCCGACCCCGCCTCCGCCCGCTGGGCGAGCGCCCACAGGCCATCGCCCACCTCGCGCACCACCTCGGCGCGGGTCGCCGGGTCCACGTAGAAGCGGGCGGTCTGCGCGAGCTGGGTGAGCGAGAGCCGCATCGTGGTCGACTCGGTCTCGGCGCCGATGTTGCCGAGCACGAGCGCCACGTAGTCGCGGCCCGCGATCTCGGCGTCGCGGGTGGCGTCCCACGCCGAGCCCCACACGAGGGCGCGCGCGAGCGGGTCCTGGATGCGGGCGAGCGCGTCGATCGCCACGCGGAACGAGTCGTCGTCGAGGCGGATCTTGGCGTACGCCAGGTCGTCGTCGTTCAGCAGCACGAGCGCCGGCTTGCGCCGCCCCACGAGCTCGGCCACCTCGTTCCACTCCGCGGCCGCGAGGTCGAACTCGTGGCGGTGGGTGCGCACGAGCGGGGCGTCGGCGGCCTCCGACGCGAAATCGTAGAAGCCGATCGCGATGCGGTGCTGGCGCAGCGTCGGGTAGTCCGGATGCGCGGTCTGCCGCACCCGGAACGCGGTGATCATGCCCGCCGCATCCGTCTCGATCTCCGGCTTCAGGGTGTTCACGCCGGCCGTCTCGAGCCACTGCGCCGAGAACGTCGACAGGTCGCGGCCCGAGCTCTTCTCCAGCTCGCGTAGCAGGTCGGCGAGCTCGGTGTTGCCCCACTCGTGGGCACGGAAGTAGGCGCCCACGCCCGCGAAGAACGCGTCGATGCCCACCCACGCGGCGAGCTGCTTGAGCACCGAGCCGCCCTTGGCGTAGGTGATGCCGTCGAAGTTCACCTGCACGTCGTCGAGGTCGCGGATGTCGGCCACCACCGGGTGGGTCGATGGCAGCTGGTCCTGCCGGTAGGCCCAGCTCTTCTCCATCGCCTGGAAGGTGGCCCAGGCGTTCGTCCACTCGGTGGCCTCCGCGGTGGCGATCGTCGACGCCCACTCCGCGAACGACTCGTTGAGCCACAGGTCGTTCCACCACTTCATGGTCACCAGGTCGCCGAACCACATGTGGGCGAGCTCGTGCAGGATCGTGACGACGCGACGCTCCTTGATGGCATCCGTCACCTTCGAGCGGAACACGTAGGTCTCGGTGAAGGTCACCGCGCCCGCGTTCTCCATGGCGCCCGCGTTGAACTCGGGCACGAAGAGCTGGTCGTACTTGGCGAAGGGGTAGGGGTAGCCGAACTTCTGCTCGAAGTAGGCGAAGCCCTTGCGGGTGATGTCGAAGACGTAGTCGGCGTCGAGGTAGCCGAAGAGCGACTTGCGGGCGAAGACGCCGAGCGGGATGACGCGGCCGTCGGAGCTCGTGAGCTCTGAGCGCACCACCTCGTAGGGGCCCGCCACGAGCGCCGTGATGTAGCTCGAGATGCGCGCGGTGGGCTCGAAGTGCCACACGGCGCGTCCGTCGCCCAGGCGCTCGGGCTCGGGCGTGGGGGAGTTGGAGACCATCTGCCACGCCTCGGGGCCCGTGACCGTGAAGCGGAAGGTGGCCTTGAGGTCGGGCTGCTCGAACACCGCGAACACGCGGCGGCTGTCGGGCACCTCGAACTGGCTGTAGAGGTACACCTCGCCGTCGACCGGGTCGATGAAGCGGTGCAGGCCCTCGCCGGTGTTCGTGTAGGCGAAGTCGGCGATCACCACGAGCTCGTTCTCCGCGGCGAGCCCGTCGAGCCGGATGCGCGTCCCGTCGGCCACCGCGGGGTCGAGCTCCGCGCCGTTGAGGCGCACCGCGTGCACCTCGGCCGTGATCGCGTCGATGAAGGTGGAGGCGCCGGGCGTGGCCGTGAAGCGCACCGTCGTGATCGAGCGGAAGGTCGTGGGGCCCGTCGTGAGGTCGAGCTCGACGTCGTAGCTCTCGGTCGTGACGAGCGCCTCGCGCTCCTGGGCTTCGATGCGGGTGAGGTTCTCTCCAGGCACGCGGGTGCTCCTTCGGCTCGGCGTAACGGCGGATCGTGTCCGCCGTCCAGCCTAGGACGTTCCGCGCGGTCGCTCAGCGGAGCGCGGCCGCCGGCACGACGGCCTCGGCCGGCAGGGCGGGGGCGGTGGGACGCACGAGCGCCTCGACGTCGTCGATCGCGAGCCGCAGCATCCGCACGAGCACGGCCTCCGGGTCGAGGATGCAGGCGCGAGCCGCCCCCACCACGGCCGTCGCCACCACCACCTCGCAGCTGAGGGTGTCGAGGCGCGGATAGCGGGGCGAGATCGTGGCGACGTGCGCACGCGCCCAGCGGGCGGCATCCGGCACCGCGTCGAGCGCGCGCTGCGCCTCGTCACGGATCGCGTGCGACGGCACGCCGCGCTGCTCGAGCAGCTCGCAGAGCGCGTAGGCGCCCGCGGCGAGCACGCGCTGACGCTCCATGTTCGCGATCGGCAGCGCCACGATCGCCGCGCGCAGCGCCACCACGAGCGAGAGCTCGTCGCCGCCGCGCAGCCCCACCACCCGCGGGATGAGGATGAGCAGCTCGTCGCGGCGCTCGTCGGACACCAGGTCGTTGACGCCTCGCGCGAGCGCCGCGAGCGTGCGGTCGGTGCACGCCGGATGGTCGCTCCAGCGCTCGCCCGCCAGGTAGGAGGCGAACTCCATGAAGCAGGCGCCGCGGCGCGGGTTGCGATGCCTGCCCGCCGAGAGATGGGGCATGACCTCGGGGATGAAGGGGGTGCGTTGGCGCATCGTGATCACCTCGCCTTGTCTTCTGGTGCTGATTCTGCTCCTCGTCGTCGGCGGAGGCTAGGGGGTCGGAGGAGACTCCTAGACTCGTGGCGTGCGCATCCACATCGCGACCGATCACGCGGGCCTCGACTTCAGCCGGACCCTGCAGCAGCACCTCTCCGACGCCGGCCATGAGGTGGTCGACCACGGCCCGGTCGAGTACGACCCGCTCGACGACTACCCGAGCTTCTGCATCAACGCCGCGCGCGCCGTGGTGCGCGACCAGCGCTCCGGCATCGAGACCCTCGGCGTGGTGTTCGGCGGATCGGGCAACGGCGAGCAGATCGCCGCCAACAAGGTGGAGGGCGTGCGCGCCGCGCTCGTCTGGAACCTGTCGACCGCCGAGCTCGCGCGTCAGCACAACGACGCCAACGTCATCTCGATCGGCGCCCGGCAGCACACCGTCGAGGAGGCGATCGCCTTCATCGACCGCTTCATCGCCACACCCTTCTCGGGCGAGGAGCGGCACGCGCGCCGCATCGCCCAGCTCGCCGAGTACGAGACCACCGGCCGCATCGTCGGGCACGAGATCGAGTAGCGGATGCCCGAAGGCCACTCCGTCCATCGCATCGCCCGGCAGTTCCAGGCGAACTTCACCGGTGCGCCCGTCGCGGTGAGCTCGCCGCAGGGGCGCTTCGCGGCCGGCGCCGCGCAGCTCGACGGGCACGAGATCGTGCAGGCGAAGGCCGTCGGCAAGCAGATGTTCCTCGAGTTCGACCACGGGCTCTGGCTGCGCGTGCACCTCGGCATGTACGGCGCGTGGGACTTCGCGGGCGACATCACGGTCGATGACACCCTGGCATCCGCGAACGGGCGCATCGGGCAGACCAACCAGCGCGGCACCGTGGTGGGGGCACACGAGGACTCGCCGTGGTCGATCGGCGCTCCGCGCCGCACCCGGCTGCGCATGGCCGAGTCGGAGAAGCTCGAGCCGGAGCTCGAGACCTGGCCGCCCGAGCCCGTCGGGCAGGTGCGGGTGCGGCTGCTCACGGCCACGGCCTGTGCCGACCTGCGCGGCCCGACCGCGTGCGAGGTGCAGACGGTCGAGGAGGTCGATCGCACCATCGCGAAGCTCGGCCCGGATCCGCTCGTCGACGACCCCGCGGAGGGGGAGGAGCGCTTCACGAGCGTCGTGCGCCGCAAGCCGACCCCGATCGCGCTGCTGCTCATGGACCAGTCGGTGGTCTCCGGCATCGGCAACGTCTACCGTGCCGAGCTGCTGTTCCGCGCGCGTCTCGACCCGTTCCGCCCGGGCCGCGAGGTGCCGGAGGAGCTCGTGCGCGAGCTGTGGCGCGACTGGGTTCACCTGCTGCGCATCGGCGTCGACACCGGCCAGATGCTCACCATGGACGACCTCGACGAGGAGTCCTACCGCCGCGCTCTCGCCTCCCGCGACGACCGGCACTGGGTGTACCACCGCACGGGCAAGCCGTGCCGGGTCTGCGGCACCCCCATCGCCATGAAGGAACTCGGCGGCCGCAAGCTCTACTGGTGCCCCACCGACCAGGCCTGACGCCCGCGCGCCGGAGTCAGCTCGCGATGTGCGCGAACAGGAACCAGCGGTCCTTCTCGAGCCCGCGCGCGATCTCGATCGCGACATCCTGCGAGACGAGGTCGAGGTCGTCGAGCTCCTCGATCGCCTCGCGCACGGTCACGAGCGCCGCGTCGATGGAGGCGATGACGGCGGCGATGGTGTCGCCGGACTGCTGGAAGCCGGCCTCCATCTTCGGCGTCGTGGTCTTGGCGGCGATCGTCTGGATGCGGGCGTCGATCGGCAGGCCGAGGGCGACGACCCGCTCCGCCGCGAGGTCGGCGAACGCCTGGGCGTGCGCCACCACGTCGTCGAGCAGCTCGTGCACGCCGATGAAGTTCTCGCCGCGCACGTGCCAGTGCGCCTGCTTGCCGTCGACGGCGAGCGCCTGCAGGTCGACCACGACGGGGCCCAGGAACTGGGCGACGCCGGCGGTCACATCCGGGTCGACCGAACTGGTGGGGATGGCGCGGGTCTTGGCATCGGTCATGGCAGTTGCCTCCTTCCGGCCGGCGCACCGGCCTCCGTCTGGGTTCAACGCTACTCGGGGCGCGGCATTCCGCAACGAAGAGAAGGCTGTCCTGACCGGGGGTTGACCGGATGCGGCCGGTGGGCTACCGCCTCAGCCGCGGCGTCCCAGGCCGTAGACGGCGGCCTGGGTGCGCCGCTCCATGCCGAGCTTCGCGAGCAGACCCGAGACGTAGTTCTTGACGGTCTTCTCGGCCAGCCCGAGGCGGTCGCCGATCTGCCGGTTGGTGAGCCCCTCGGTGATGAGGTCGAGCACCTGGCGCTCGCGGAGGGTCAGCTCCGGCTCGTCGGCGCGCGTGGTCGCGAGCGACTCCGCGACCCGCTCGCTCACGTGCGCCGAGAGCAGCGTGCCGCCTGCCGCGACGCGGCGCACCCCGTCGACGAGCCCGCGCGCCCGGATGTCCTTGAGCACGTAGCCGGACGCCCCGGCGAGCACGGCGGAGCGGCTCGCCTCGTCGTCGTCGTAGGCGGTGAGCATGAGGCAGCGCACCTCGGGATGGGCGGAGCGGATGGCGCGGCACAGCTCGATGCCGTCTCCGTCGGGGAGGCGCACGTCGAGCACCACGACATCCGGCTTCGTCACCTCGATCTTGGCGAGCGTGCCGCGCACGGCGCCCGACTCGCCGACCACCTCGAGGTCGCGTTCGGCGTCGATGAGGTCGGCGATGCCGCGACGGACGATCTCGTGATCGTCGACGAGGAAGACGCGCGTCATGGGGTGCTCCTCTCGGGGGCGTCGACGGGGGCGGTCCAGCGCGCGCGGGTGCCGCCTCCGGGCCGGGCGCTGAGCTCGAAGTCGCCGCCGCGCCGGCGGGCGCGCTCGGCGAGGTTGCGGGTGCCGGATGCGCGGCGGGCGCCGGCAGGCAGGCCGACCCCGTCGTCGTCGATCGTCACCCGCACGCCGTCGTCGTCGACCGCGACCGACACCTCCACGCGCGTGGCGTCGGCGTGCCGGGCGGCGTTGGCGAGGCTCTCGCGCACGGCGGCGAGCACGTCGTCGGCGAGCTCGCCGCCGACGAGCAGGTCGACGGGGCCGGAGAAGGTGACGAGCGGCGGGTTCCGCAGCCCCGGCGCGGCATCCGTGGCGGCGTCGAGCAGCCGGTGGCGGAGCGACCCGTCGGAGCCGGCACGGGAGGCGAGCGCGAAGATCGCGGTGCGGATCTCGCCGATGGCGGCGTCGATCGCGTCGACCTGCGCGGCGATGGCGGGTGCGGCATCCGGGATGCGTGCGCCCACCGCCTGCAGGGCCAGGCCGGTGCCGAACAGCCGCTGGATGACGTGGTCGTGCAGGTCGCGGGCGATGCGCGCGCGGTCGTCGACGAGGGCGAGGCGCTCCCGGTCGGCGCGGCCGCGGGCGAGCTCGATGGCGATGCCCGTCTGCTGGGCGAAGTCGGCGGCCATGGTGCGCTCGGCATCCGTGAAGAGCGGCGCGTCGACGGCACGGTAGACGGTCAGCGCGCCCAGCACCGTGTCGCCCGCGCGCACGGGCAGCGCCATCGCGGCGCTCGGGCCCTCGCGCAGCACCGACTCGCCCGGCTCGCCGGCCTCGGTCGAGACGAGTGCGCCGGATGCGATGGCGCGCCCCGAGAGCGTTCCCTCGGCCCGGAAGCGCCTGCCGACGAGCTGCTCGGAGCCGACCCCGCGGGCGGTGTCGACCCGCAGCATGGGGTGGCCGTCGTCCTCGCCGTCGGCGACGATGACGCACACGAGCTCGCTGTCGATGACCGATGCGACCCGTTCCGCGACGACCGCGAGCACGTCGGGGGTGTCCTCGGAGAGCAGCGCCGCGGTGACCTCCGCGAGCGCGGTCGACCAGCGCTCGCGGCGCACCTGCTCGTCGAAGAGCCGCGCGTTCTCGATCGCGATCGCGGCGATCGCGGCGAGGGAGGCGACGAGGCGCTGGTCCTCATCGGAGAACTCGGGGCCGCCCTGCTGGTTGGTGAGGTAGAGGTTGCCGAACACCCGGTCGCGCACGCGGATCGGCACGCCGAGGAAGGCGTCCATGGGCGGGTGCTCGGCGGGGAACCCGACCGAGCGTGGATCGTCGGAGAGGTGGGGGAGCCGGATCGGCGCGCCGGTGTCGATGACCGCCCCGAGCAGCCCGTGACCCTCCGGCAGGTGGCCGATCGCGGCGGCCTCGGGCGGCGCCATCCCGACGTGCACGAACTGCTCGAGGGTGCCGTCGGGCGCGATGACGCCGAGGGCGCCCCAGCGGGCGTCGGTGATGTCGACAGCGGCCCGCGCGATCCGTTCGAGCACGTGGGCGAGGTCGAGCTCGCCGACCACGTGCGGCACGGCGTCGATGAGCCGACGGAGACGCGGCTCGTCGGCGTGGGGGGCGGGCATGGCTCCAGTCTTCCAGGGTTCGCGGCGCGTGTCCGAGGGACCTTGGGCCCGGTCGATCGGGCGGCCGCCGTGCGAGCCTTCGAGCATGAGCTTCCGCTACGTCGTCGGCGTGGACGGCTCGGCGCCCTCCGCGTCGGCCGCCGACTGGGCCGCCCGTCGCGCGCGTCGCGACGGCGCCACCCTGCACCTCGTGCACGTCGTCGACCCGGAGGCGGGACTCATGGGGGCCGACGCCGAGGCCGAGGCGCACCGCACCGGGGTCGCGGTGCTCGCGGAGGCGGTGGCGCGCATCCGGGAGGCGTTCCCGGGGGTGGAGGCGCGCGGCGAGCTGCTGACCGGGGTGCCGGCGTGGACGATCGCCGGCTTCGCGCATCCGGATGACGTGGTCGTGGTCGGAACGGGCAAGACCGGTTACGTGTCGGGGCGCATCCTGGGGTCTCGCAGCGTGCAGTTCGCGCTCGCGGTGCACGGGGATGTGGCGGTCGTGCCGGAGGCGGACCTGCGCTTCCGCGACGGCGTGGTCGCGGGCATCGACCGCGAGGAGACGGCCGAGCTCATCGCGCGCCGTGCCGCGCGCGAGGCGGCCGAGCACGGCACGCGGCTCACGCTCGTGCACGCGGTGCCGCCCGACGCGGTGCCGGCCGCGCGCGCCCGG
>JASLGG010000031.1 GCA_030150265.1 Protaetiibacter sp. | reverse complement strand
CGCACCGCTGTTGATGTGCACCGGGCGGGTGGTCGGGGTCTCCTCACCGGGGACGCTGCCCGGGTCGGACGCCGGGAAGGAGTGCTTCGAGTCGAGATCCACGATGTCGTCGCTGGTCGACGCGGACGCGTAGTTCAGGATGTCCTGCTCGAACTGCGCCTTGGCCTCGGACAGCAGGATGCGGTCCTGCGGGCGCTTCGGGCCGGCGATCGACGGCACGACCGTCGACAGGTCGAGTTCGAGATACTCGCTGAAGCTGGGTTCGCTCGCGGCGTCGTGCCAGAGCTTCTGCTCCTTGGCATACGCCTCGACGAGGGCCACCGCCTGCTCGTCGCGCCCCGTCAGACGGAGGTAGTCGAGCGTGACGTCGTCGATCGGGAAGATCGCGGCGGTCGAGCCGAACTCCGGGCTCATGTTGCCGATCGTGGCGCGGTTGGCGAGCGGCACGGACGCGACGCCGGCGCCGTAGAACTCGACGAACTTGCCGACGACGCCGTGCTTGCGCAGCATGTCGGTGATCGTGAGCACCACATCCGTGGCGGTGACGCCCGCGGGGATCTCGCCCGTGAGCTTGAAGCCGACGACGCGCGGGATCAGCATCGAGACGGGCTGGCCGAGCATCGCGGCCTCGGCCTCGATGCCGCCGACGCCCCAGCCGAGGACGCCGAGGCCGTTCACCATCGTGGTGTGGGAGTCGGTGCCGACGCAGGTGTCGGGGTAGGCGCGCAGGACGCCGTCGACCTCGCGGTCGTAGATGACCTTGGCCAGATGCTCGATGTTGACCTGGTGCACGATGCCCGTGCCGGGGGGCACGACCTTGAAGTCCTGGAAGGCGGTCTGACCCCAGCGCAGGAACTGGTAGCGCTCACCGTTGCGCTCGTACTCGATCTCGACGTTGCGCTCGAGGGCGTTCTCGGTGCCGAAGAGATCGGCGATGACCGAGTGGTCGATGACGAGCTCGGCCGGCGAGAGCGGGTTGATCTTCTTGGGGTCGCCGCCGAGCGCGGTGACCGCCTCGCGCATGGTGGCGAGGTCGACGATGCAGGGCACGCCGGTGAAGTCCTGCATGATCACGCGCGCGGGCGTGAACTGGATCTCGGTGTCGGGCTCGGCATCCGGGTTCCAGGAGCCGAGCGCCTCGATCTGGGCGCGGGTGACGTTGGCGCCGTCCTCGGTGCGCAGCAGGTTCTCGAGCAGCACCTTGAGGCTGAACGGGAGCCTCTCGGACCCGGCGACCTTGTCGAGCCGGAAGATCTCGTAGTCGGTGTCGCCGACGGTCAGGGTGTCCTTCGCGGAAAAGCTGTTGATGCTCGACACGGTCGTCTCCTCTGGCGAATTTCCGGATGCGCGCTCCGTCATCCTGACGGCCCCGCCCTGCCCGATTCCAGCAAGGCAAGCCTAAGCCCGTCCGCCTCGGCGCACCCGAGTCGATTTATCTTGACATCGAGATATCTTACGCCTTCGGCGCGGCATCCGCGCGCGACGCGCCGGACCACGCGCTCCGCACCAGCAGCCAGGTCACCCAGAGCACGATCGCGTAGGGCGGGAGGCCGAGCAGGAGCTTCGTCGCGGCGAGAGCCGCGGCATCGTCGGCGAGATAGAGCGGCACCTCGACCGCGAGGCGGATCGCGGGCAGCACGGCCCACAGGATCGTCGCGACGAGCGCGACGCGCAGCTTCGCGGCATCCGCCCGCCAGTCGGCGTCGCCCGTCAGCAGGCCGACGAGCACGCCGATGAGCGGCCGGCGTACCGCGATGCTCACGAGCATGACGAGCAGCAGCACGACGTTGATGACGAGCCCCGGCAGGAAGTTGTCGGCGGCGCGTCCGCTCAGCAGGGCGAGGCCCGCGGAGAGGCCGATGCCGAGCGCGCCGACGACCGCGGAGGTCACGTTCTGGCGGGCGATGAGCCGCACGGCGACGAAGACGACGGCGAGTGCGAGCGGCGCGAGCACCGACGGCACCAGCTGCTGCGTGATCGTGTAGATCACCAGGAAGATCAGCGGCGGCAGGATCGACTCGACGAGCCCGCGCACACCGCCGATGGCCGCGAGCAGCGCACCGGCGGTCGGCGCCTGGCCCGGCTCGACGCGGCCGAGCCCCGAGCGGCGGGCCGCCGCGGCGACGGCATCGCCGAACGACGGCGCCTCGGGCTCGGGAGCGGTGCCCTCCGTTGCGTCCTCGGCCATCAGGCGGAGGCGCCCGGCGCGCCGGGCTGCACGTTGCCGGGCACCGTGAGCGGGATGAGGTCACGCGGCGGCATCGGGGTCGTGCCGCGCACCACCACGATGCTGCGGAAGAGGTCCTCGATCTTCGCCGCGGCATCCGCGTCGACGAGCGCCCGGCCGCTGATGACGCCGCGCAGGAACCAGCGGGGGCCGTCGACGCCCACGAACCGCGCCATCCGCACGCCCGGCGCGTTGCCGTCCGGTGCCGGGATCTCGGCCTGCAGCTCCGGCCCGAAGGGACCGTCGACGGTGCGGGTCGAGCCGCCCTGCCGGGAGATCTGCTCCACGATCTGCTCGCGGATCTCGTGCCACAGCCCGCTCGTGCGCGGGGCCGCGAAGGGCTGCACCTGGAGCGTCGAGTCCGCGTAGTCGAGGGCCACCGCGACGACGCGCTTGCTGCCCTCCTCGATCTCGAGGCGCACCGCGAGCTCGGGCCGCGGCAGGATCTTCACGCCGCCGAGGTCGACGTAGGGGCGCACCGTGTTGGCCTCGTCGACATCGAACGGGCCGGCCGTCTCACGATCCTGCGGCGCCGACTTCGGCTGGTCGGCGGGCAGGTCGGCAGCGTCGACGTCGCTCATGGGGTTCCTCCTGGGGTCGAATAGCCGGTCGAGCCGAAGCCGCCCTCGCCCCGATCGGAGCCGGGCAGACGTTCGACCGGGATGAAGCGGGCGCGGCTCACCGGCATGACGACGAGCTGGGCGATCCGGTCGCCCACGCGGACCGCGTAGCTCTCGCGCGCATCCGTGTTGAGCAGGGTCACGCGGATCTCGCCGCGATATCCGGCGTCGACGGTGCCGGGGCTGTTGACGATCGTGATGCCGTGCTTGGCCGCGAGCCCGCTACGCGGGACCACGAAGGCGACGTAGCCGTCGGGCAGCGCGATCGCCGCGCCCGTGCCGACCGTCACGCGCTCGCCCGGGGCGAGCACGACGTCCTCCGCCGCGACGAGGTCGGCGCCCGCGTCGCCCGGATGCGCGTAGGCGGGCACCGCGTCGCCGCGGAACAGCACCTCGACGGTCTCGGTCACCCCACGAGGCTAGTCCATGGTCGAATGGGGGTGATGACCTACCGCGAACGCCTCTTCCCCGCCGTCTGGGTGTACCTCGCCACGGCTCTCGTGATCCCCGCGTCCCTGCTCGTGTTCCTGCCGATCTCGGAGATCGCGGGCGTCTTCGTGGCCATCGGCCTCTACGGCGCGATCGTCGCGGTGCTGCTCGCCACGACGCCGCGCGTCGAGGTCGCCGACGGCGAGCTGCGCGCGGGACGGGCCCGGCTGCCGCTGTCCATGGTGAGCGGAGCGAGGGCGGCGCATGGCATGGAGGCCGTCGAGGAGCGCGGCGTGAGCCTGCATGCCGACGCCTGGCTGCTCATCCGGGGCTGGATCCCGGATGTCGTGCGCGTCGAGCTCGCGGACCCCGACGATCCGACGCCGTACTGGCTCATCTCGAGCCGGCGCGCCGACGAGCTGGCCGCCGCGATCGAGGCGGCCCGCTAGACGCCTAGCGGCTCAGGCCGCGCACTCGATGCAGATCGGCCCGAGGTCGCCCTGGTGGTCGAACTGGGACTGGTGCTTCACGAGGAAGCAGTTGACGCAGGTGAACTCGTCCTCCTGCGGGGGCAGCACCACGACGTCGAGGTCGAGGTCGGAGAGATCCTGGCCGGCGAGCTCGAAGCCCGGGTTGTCGGCGTCGTCGACGTCCACAACGCCGGACATCTTGTCCGGCACACGCTCCTGGAGGGCCTGGATCGACTCGGTGTCGTCGTCGGTCTTCCGCGGGGCGTCGTAATCGGTAGCCATTCCCATCCATCCAGGTCGTGCGGGTGAAGCGGCGTCAGTCTGCATCATCGGATGCCGAAGCGCAAACCCTCCCAGGCGGCTCCCAGAAACCCTCGGAACCGCTGCCGATGCAACTCGCGGCACGCCCGCCGTATTCCCGGGATCCGGGCCACGGCCGTGGCATCCTGGCGTCGAATCGTGACGGCTGGAGGTCGTTCAGCATGCAAGAGCTCAAGGTCATCGGAGTCGAGGCCGGCGCGCTCGTGGTCGCCGCAGACGACGGCGCGCAGTTCCGCGTCGAGGTCGACGAGACCGTGCAGTCGCGGCTCCGCGCCTCGATGCCCGACGCCGGCCCCATCCGGCGCCTCGCGCCCCGCGAGATCCAGGCGCAGATCCGCGCCGGGATGACCGCGGAGGACGTCGCCCGCGTCACGGGAGCCTCCCTCGAGTACATCAAGCGCTTCGAGGGCCCGGTGCTCGCCGAGCGCGAGTACGTCGTCGAGTCGGCGCTCAACGTGCCGGTGCACATGGCCGTCGAGACCGACCCGCTGGCCTCCGGCGCGACCTTCGGCTCCGTCATCCGGGAGCGTCTCGGCGAGGCCGGCGCGACGGGCGAGCGCTGGTCGAGCTGGAAGGAGCAGGGCGGCGGCTGGATCGTGAAGCTCGTCTTCTCGGCGGCCGGCATCGAGCGCGACGCCCGCTGGGGCTTCGAGCCCAAGAAGCAGTCGCTGCAGCCCCTCAACCAGGAGGCTGTGCAGCTCTCGCAGCAGGGCGAGCTCCCGCCGAGCCTCATCCCCCGCCTGCGCGCCGTGCCCCTCGACGAGCGCGACGACGCGCGCTTCGACTCCGGAGCCTTCTCCGTGGAGCAGGACTCCGACGGCACGGTCGTGACCTCGGTCGAGTTCGCGCAGATCGAGTTCGGCCGCGCCCCCTCGACGGAGGAGCCCGCCGGCACGCATCACACGGCCGACCTCCTGGAGGCGCTCCGCCGCCGCCGCGGGGAGCGCGAGCCGCTCGATCTCGACGAGGGCGAGCAGGGGCTCGCGGCGCACCCCTCGACGGGCGTCGTGAAGCTCGTCGACGTGCCGCTCGACGCGAGCGACGAGCCGATGCCGGCGCCCACCGCCAAGGCCTCGGGATCATCCGGCGCGACGGGACCGCTCGGCAAGCGCCGCGGCCGCGCATCGATGCCGAGCTGGGATGAGATCGTGTTCGGGGCCCGCACCGACGACGACCTGTAGGCGCTCGCTCAGCCCGCGAAGGCGCCGAACCGCAGCAGCGGGATCGCGGTCTCCTCGGCGGTGAGCGATCCGTGCTGCCCCACCATGCCGCGCGCCCGGTCGTCCGGATCGGTGTAGTAGGCGTGCGAGCCGCGTGCTGCCACGAGCACCTCGCCGATGCGCGGCAGCACCTCGGGGTCGACCGCGCCGAACCAGCCCGCCGCCACGGCCTCCGCGCGCGTCGCGACCCAGGCCCGTCGCCCCTCCGACGCGCGCCAGGCATCCGCGACGGCCACGGCGTCCGCTCCCGGCTCGAGCTGCAGCTGGAGGCAGCGCGGCTCTCCCGCAACGTGCCGGACGCCGTCGAGGAGCGCGCCGTCGACGATCCGCTGCGCGTGCGGCGGCACGTCGACCATGCCGTGGTCCGCGGTCAGCAGGAGGCCGTCCCGCTCGCCGAGCAGCGGGAGGAGACCGGCCAGCTCTGCGTCGAGCGCCTCGAGCGCCGCGACCCACTCGGCGGAGGCGACGCCCCGGGCGTGGCCGGCGACGTCGAGGTCGGGCACGTAGTAGTAGACGAGCGCGGGACCGGTTGCGGCGAGGGCCGCGCGCAGCTCGGCCCGGCGCGCCGCCGCATCCGGGGCGCCCGCGAACTCCGCGCCACGGAGCACGGCCCGGGTGAACTCCGAGTCCCGGTAGCGGGGGTGGGCGATCGCGGTGGGGCGCACGCCCGCGGCGGCCGCCCGCTCGAAGAGGGTCGGCATCCGCTGCCAGCTCGCCGGGTCGATGCCCTCCCAGCCGTTCAGCATCCCCACGACCCGATCCCCCGCCGGATCGTAGACGCGATAGCCGACGAGCCCGTGCCGCCCGCTCGGCTCCCCCGTGGTGAGCGTCGCGAGCGCCGCGACGGTCGTCGTCGGGAAGCCGGATCCGATGGGCGCGTCGGCGAGGCGGCGGGACAGGGTGCGGGCGTGACCCTGGTGACCGGCGAGCAGCGCGTGCCCGAGCCCGTCGGCCACCACCACCACCGCCTTCTCGACGGGCGGCAGCCCCATCCGCCCTCGCCGTCCGGCGGTCGCGTCGAGGCAATTCGGCACGACATCCGCGAGGCTCAGCCTGTGCGTTTTCGCCGCCGGTAGCATGGCGACGATCCTATGACTCCGCCCACCGCTACCCCCGACTCCGGCACCCCCGAAACCCGAGCCTCCGTCGCCGCTGCCGGCGAGCGCATCGAGGACGTCGACGTCTCGACCGAGATGCAGGGCTCGTTCCTCGAGTACGCCTACTCGGTGATCTACGCGCGCGCCCTGCCCGATGCGCGCGACGGGCTCAAGCCCGTGCAGCGCCGCATCCTCTTCCAGATGAACGAGATGGGGCTGCGCCCGGATCGCGGCCACGTCAAGTCGGCGCGCGTCGTGGGCGACGTGATGGGCCGGCTGCATCCGCACGGCGACACGGCGATCTACGACGCGCTCGTGCGCCTCGCCCAGGACTTCACGATGCGCGTGCCGCTCGTCGACGGCCACGGCAACTTCGGCTCGCTCGACGACGGCCCCGCGGCGCCCCGTTACACCGAGGCGCGCATGCAGGCGGCGGCGCTCGCGCTCGTCGAGTCGCTCGACGAGGACGTCGTCGACTTCGTGCCGAACTACGACAACCAGCTCACCCAGCCCGAGGTGCTGCCGGCGGCGTTCCCCAACCTGCTGGTCAACGGCGCCTCCGGCATCGCGGTCGGCATGGCCACCAACATGGCGCCGCACAACCTCATCGAGGTCGCCGGGGCTGCACGGCACCTGCTCGAGAACCCGGAGGCGACGCTCGAGGAGCTGATGGCCTACGTGCCCGGCCCCGATCTGCCCACCGGCGGCACGATCGTGGGGCTCGACGGCATCCGCGACGCCTACGCGACCGGGCGCGGCTCGTTCAAGACGCGCGCCAAGGTCGCCATCGAGCAGCTCTCGGCGCGCCGCACCGGGCTCGTGGTGACCGAGCTGCCCTACCTCGTCGGCCCCGAGAAGGTCATCGAGAAGATCAAGGACGGGGTGAACGCCAAGAAGATCACCGGGATCTCGGACGTCACCGACCTCACCGACCGCAAGAACGGCCTGCGCCTCGTCATCGGCATCAAGACCGGCTTCTCCCCCGAGGCCGTGCTCGAGCAGCTCTACCGGGCGACGCCCCTCGAGGACGGCTTCTCGATCAACAACGTCGCGCTCGTCGACGGGCGCCCGCAGACGCTCGGGCTGCGCGAGATGCTGCGCGTCTACCTCGACCACCGCATCCGCGTCGTCACGCGCCGCTCCCAATACCGTCTCGCCCGCCGCCAGGAGCGGCTGCACCTCGTCGAGGGACTGCTCATCGCGATCCTCGACATCGACGAGGTCATCCAGGTCATCCGGGGCAGCGACGACACCGCGCAGGCGCGCACCCGGCTCATGGAGGTCTTCGACCTCTCCGTCCTGCAGACCGACTACATCCTCGAGCTGCAGCTGCGCCGGCTCACCCGGTTCAGCCGGATCGAGCTCGAGACCGAGCGCGACAGGCTGCGCGCCGAGATCGCGGAGCTCGAGGCGCTGCTCGCCGACCCCGCGCGCATCCGCGGCCAGGTCGGCGACGAGCTCGACGAGGTCGCCGAGCGCTTCGGCACCCCCCGCCGCACCCTGCTCACCGAGGCCGGCGCGAGCGTCGCGGCGACCGCCTCCTCGCGCAAGGCGGCCGCGGGCGTCTCGCTCGAGATCCCGGATGCACCGACGCTCGTGGTGCTCTCCACCACCGGCCGTGCCGTGCGCGTCGACCTGCCCGAGGGCGTCGAGGGCCCGGTGCCGTCCACGCGGCGCAGCAAGCACGACGCGATCCTGTCGACGGTGCGGGCGACGACCCGCGGCGAGCTCGGCGCGATCACCTCGCGTGGCCGGCTCATCCGCTTCACGCCCGTCGACCTGCCGTCGGTGCCCGCGAACTCCGTGCAGCTCGCCGCCGGCGCACGCATCGCCGACTACCTCGGCATCGCCGACAAGAAGGAGCGCGTGCTGGGCCTCGTGTCGCTCGACTCCGAGGAGCCGATCGCCCTCGGCACGCGCCAGGGCGTCGTGAAGCGCGTCGCCCCCGGCGGCTATCCGAGCCGCCCGGACTTCGAGGTCATCGCCCTGAAGCCCGGCGACGAGGTCGTGGGCGTCGGCCAGGGGCCGGACTCCGACGAGCTCGTGTTCGTCGCCTCAGACTCCCAGCTGCTGCACTTCGGCGCCGCGCAGGTGCGCCCGCAGGGGGTCGCCGCGGGCGGCATGGCCGGAATCAACCTGGCCGCGACGGCGAACGCGATCTTCTTCGGCGCGATCGATCCCGCGGATGCCGTGGTCGTCACGATCTCCACGCCCGCCGAGACGCTCGCGGGCGCCGACGCGGGGCGTGGCAAGGTCTCGCACTTCGCGGAGTTCCCCGGCAAGGGGCGTGCGACCGGCGGCGTTCGCTCGCACGCCTTCCTCAAGGGCGAGGACGCTCTCGCGCTCGCCTGGGTGGGCCCGGCGCCCGCCCTCGCCGTCTCGTCCGACGGCGCGGCGCGCGCCCTGCCCGAGGCGGGCGCCAAGCGCGACGCCTCCGGCACGCCGCTCGACGCGGTCGTCGGCTCGGTGGGACGAGCGCTCTAGGCGCCGCCACGGCCGGCACGGGAAGCACGCGCCGCGGCGAGCGCCCCGAGCACCAGCAGGGTCAGTCCGAGGGACAGCGGCATCCATCCGGCCCAGCCGGTGGCGGCGAGCCGGATCTCGCTCGTCGCGATCGCCGAGACCCGAAGCGCGGTGGACTCGTCGAACTGCGCGAAGACCTGGCACGGCACCGCGGTGGCGGACGCACCGGGGCTCTGGTACCACGACAGACGCGGCTGCCGCGACGGCACCCCCGAGACGGTGAGCTCGAGGTCGGACGTGGCGGAGGCGGTGACGCCGATCCGGACGACGGAGGGGGTCAGCGGGTCCGCGCCCGAGACCGTGAGCTGGTCGCCCACGAGCGTCGCCGAGCCGGACAGCACGCTGATCGCGCCGGCACCCTTCGTCACCGTCACGGTGAGCGGATCGCCGTAGAGGTTCGTGGTGAGTGCGAACTCCGCGACGGTGCCTGCGGCGACCCGGCCCGGTGTCCCCCGGAACTCCAGCGCGCTCACCGGGTCGGGCACGAGGTCGCGGATGCGCTGCTGCTCGGCGGCGTCCATGTTCGCATCGCAGGTGGCGGCGCGGTCCAGTTCGGTCGGGTCGGTCTCACCGGCTGGGACGGGGTCGCTGATGCACCAGACGAGCACCTGCAGGGCCGCGCGCTGATAGCTGTCTCCGTCTGCGCGGGCGTCCGCCGGCGCTCCGAACGCGAAGTAGCCGACTCCCGTGTAGTCGTGACCGTTCTCGACGAGGTACGACACGATCTTCACGCCGTCCGGAGTGAGCTCCGGGTTGCGCGGGACGACGCCGAGCGACGGCAGCACCTCGCCGTGGAACCCGGTCAGCTCCCCGGCCGCGTTCGTACCGCCGCAGACCTGCCAGTGATAGTTGGTGCAGAACATCCACTCCGAGACCGCCCCGTGCCCGGCGACATAGCGGGTGGTGCACAGCGGCGGATACGCGACGCTCGTGCCATCGGCCAGCAGCGAATCGTTCGTCCCGTACGCGTCGTAGAGGACCACCGGGAGGCCCGCGTTGAAGTCGGCGAGCCGCCGCCCGAACACGAGGGTGAGATCGGGGACGTCCCCCGTGTCGAAGGTGACGTCGTCGGGTCGCACCTGCTCGGGCGGCGCCCAGGTGCTGCCCGGGCACGCCTGCGCGGTGAACACTGCGGCCGGCGAAGGGGGAACGTCTGCCGAGGCGGGCGCGGATGCGCTCACGACGGTCCCTGCGAAGGCGAGGATGCCCGCCAGGATGCCTGTCATCGTGCGGCGAACGGTGACACCTGCGTCCATCGGGGCCCCCTAGGCGGATCCTTTGATCCATCTAGCCTCGGAACAGACCGCCTCTACCACCCCCCGAACGGGGGGCATATCAGACGTCGACGCGGGAGCGGTCGAGCCCCTGACCCGCGATGATGAACTCCTTGCGGGGGGCCACGTCGTTGCCCATGAGCAGCTCGAAGACGCGGCTGGCGGCATCCGCATCCGACACCTGCACCCGGCGGAGCGTGCGGTGGGCGCGGCTCATGGTCGTCTCGGCGAGCTGGTCGGCATCCATCTCCCCCAGGCCCTTGTAGCGCTGGATGGGGTCCTGATACTTCTTGCCCTGCTTCTTGAGGCCCGCGAGCACGCCCTGGAGCTCCTGCTCCGAGTAGGTGTAGACGACGTCGTTGGGCTTCGATCCGGGGTTCGGCACCACCACGCGGTGGAGGGGCGGCACCGCGGCGAACACGCGCCCCTCCTCGATCATCGGCCGCATGTAGCGGAAGAAGAGGGTGAGCAGCAGCGTGCGGATGTGCGCGCCGTCGACGTCGGCGTCGCTCATGATGATGACCTTGCCGTAGCGGGCCGCCTCGATGTCGAAGCTGCGCCCCGAGCCCGCACCGATCACCTGGATGATGGAGGCGCACTCCGCGTTGCCGAGCATGTCGGAGATCGACGCCTTCTGCACGTTGAGGATCTTGCCGCGGATGGGCAGCAGCGCCTGGTGCTCGGAGTCGCGCGCGAGCTTGGCGGTGCCGAGCGCGGAGTCCCCCTCCACGATGAAGAGCTCCGTGTCGGCCACGTCGTTCGAGCGGCAATCCACGAGCTTGGCGGGCAGCGAGGAGCTCTCGAGCGCGTTCTTGCGGCGCTGTGTCTCCTTGTGGGCGCGTGCCGAGATGCGCGACTTCATCTCGGCCACGACCTTGTCGAGCACGAGGGCCGACTGCGCCTTGTCGTCGCGCTTCGAGCTCGCGAACCGCTCCTGGAGCCCCTTCACCACCGCATTCGACACGATCGCGCGCACCGCGGGGGTTCCGAGCACCTCCTTGGTCTGCCCCTCGAACTGCGGCTCGGGCAGGCGCACCGTCAGCACCGCCGTGAGTCCCGCGAGCACGTCGTCCTTCTCGAGCTTGTCGCTGCCGGCCTTGAGCCGCCGGGCGTTCTTCTCCACCTCGGCACGCAGGAACTTGAGCAGCCCCTGCTCGAAGCCGGCCTGGTGGGTGCCGCCCTTGGGCGTCGCGATGATGTTGACGAAGCTCTTGAACACCGTGTCGTATCCGGTGCCCCAGCGCAACGCCAGGTCGACCTCGCACTCGCGCTGCAGCTCGGTCGGCACCATGTGCCCGTTCTCCTGCAGCACGGGCACCGTCTCGGCGTAGCCGCCCGTGCCCTGGATGCGCCAGGTGTCGGTGACCGCAGCGTCCGGCGCCAGGTGCTCGACGAACTCGCTGATGCCGCCCTCGTAGCGGAAGCGCTCGATGCTCTCGCCCTCGCCGCGTGCGTCGCGGATCTCGATGCCGAGCCCCGGCACGAGGAACGCGGTCTGGCGCGCCCGGCCGGTGAGCTCCTCGGCCTGGAAGCCCGCCCCCTTGGTGAAGATCTGCCGGTCGGCCCAGTAGCGCACGCGCGTGCCGGTGACGCCCTTGGCGACCTTGCCGACCACGCGCAGCTCGCTGCCGGAGGTGAAGGGCGTGAACGGGGCGTCCGGGGTGGGGGCGCCGGCATCCGCGAAGACGCCCGGCTCGCCGCGGTGGAACGACATCGCCCAGGTCTTGCCGTCGCGGTCGACCTCCACGTCGAGCCGCTCGGAGAGCGCGTTGACGACGGATGCGCCGACACCGTGCAGACCGCCCGAGGCCGCATAGGAGCCGGTGCCGAACTTGCCTCCGGCGTGCAGCTTGGTGAACACGACCTCGACGCCCGACAGGCCCGTCTTCGGCTCGATGTCGACCGGGATGCCGCGGGCGTGGTCGCGCACCTCGACCGACTCGTCGGCGTGCAGGATCACCTCGATGTCCGCGCCGAATCCGGCGAGCGCCTCGTCGACCGAGTTGTCGATGATCTCCCACAGGCAGTGCATGAGGCCGCGCGAGTCGGTCGAGCCGATGTACATGCCCGGACGCTTGCGGACCGCCTCGAGACCCTCGAGGACGGAGAGATGGCGCGCGGAGTAGTCGGTCACCGAACGAGCCTAACGGCGGCCGCCGTCGCCATCCGGGAGGCGCACCCGGCTCACCCTCCGAACTGCTGCACCCAGTACACGCGGCCGGTCGCCGAGGTCGCGGAGCACGCCGCCATCACCGTGAACTGCGGACGGAGGATGTTGGCCCGGTGCCCGTCGGACGCCATCCAGCCCGCGACCACCGCCGCCGCGCTCCCGTACCCGTAGGCGACGTTCTCGCCCCACGTGGAGAAGCCGCCCGGGCTGCCGCTGTGGTACAGGCCGCCGTTCGCAGCCGCGAGCTCGCCCGCGAACGCGCAGGCGTGCGAGGCGAGCGTGCGGTTCCAGGAGAGCGAGCCGAGCCCGTTGGCGGAGCGCTGCGCGTTGGTCTCGCCGAGCACTCCTTGCTGCGGCGTGCCGGCGATGCCGCCCGAGCCGCCCCCGCCCGCCGCGGATCCCCCGCGCGGGCGCCGCTGCGCCTGCCGCGCCGCCTCCTCGGCCGCGCGACGTGCCGTCTCGGCCTCGTGCCCGGCCTTCACGGCGGATGCCGCGGCGAGGTAGCCGTCGACGAGCGCGAAGGCCCCGGCATCCGCTCGGGCGGCGCCCAGCGCATCCGCAGCGGCAGCAGCAGCACCCCTTGCCTCCTCGGCGGCGAGCGGATAGCCGGACGCCAGCTCCGCCCACAGCGACGGCACCGAGGCGGTCAGCTCCGCGAGCCGCGTGGCCACCGTCGCGACGGCGGCCTCGACATCCGCCCTGCTGCTCGTGACGGCGGCGCGCGCCGCGTCGGTCGTCGCGGCGCGCGCCAGCAGCTCGACGGCGAACGACGTCAGCTCGTCGGTGCCGGCGTCCGGGTCGATCGCGGCGGGTGCCTCGATCGCCGCGACACCACGAAGCACCGGGCCCTCAGCCGTCTCCTCGGGGGCAACCAGCTCCCCGAGCACCTCGCTCAGCTCCCCGTTGCTCACCGCGAGCGGCGCGAGGGCGTCGGCACCGCCCAGGAACTCCGGATGCGCGAGGACGCGATCCGCCACCGCGTCGCGATAGGCCAGACCGTCGGCGACCGCCACCTCGAGGGCGGTCACGGCCGCGCGGTGCGCCGCGGCGCCCCTCCGCGCCGTGTCGTGCGCCGCCACCGCGGCATCGAGCGCCTGCTGGTGCGCGACGCGGTCGGCGACGACCACGGCGGTCGTGGCGCCTCCGGTCACCACCACGACCACGACGGCGGCGATCGCCATGAGCCTCCGCGACGGCCGTCGGCGCGCCACCGCGACGGCACGCTCGACGACCGGATCCCCATCCCCCATGGCAGAACAGTAGACGGCAGGAGCCCGCGCGGTACGCCACGGGCGAAATGCCCGGCCTCCAGCCGGTATCTCCGCGCCGCTCGTGCTTACATGGGACAGACGCACCACACCGCGACCCGAGGGAAGGAGCAGGACATGCCTCAGATCATCGCCGAGGACACCGTCGAGCTGGAGCGCCCCGCTCTCACCGCCCTCGATCGTTGCGACATGTGCGGCGCCCAGGCCTACGTGCGCGTGACGCTCGCCTCGGGCGAGCTGCTGTTCTGCGCCCACCACGGCACGGAGTACAAGCCGAAGCTCATCGAGACGGCGATCCACTGGCACGACGAGTCGGATCGCCTCACGGAGTCGGTCGCTGGCTGACGCGGCCTCCGGGGCGCCCGCCGGCCTCCGCCGTCGCGCCCTGATCGACCTCGACGCTCTCGCCGCGAACCTCGTCGGCGCCGAGCTGCTCGACGCCCGCGCGAACGCGTACGGACACGGACTGGAACACGTCGCCCCGCTCGCCTTCGACCTCGGCATCCGCGTGCTGCGGGTGTCGGATGACGCGGATGCGGCGGTCGCGCGCCGCCTCGGCTTCCGCGAGCTGCTCATCGGTCGCATCCCGGATGCCGGCTCAGATGCCGAGGCACGATACGGTCTCGACGGCTCCCGCCGTCCGGTGCTGACCGTCGCGGGCGAGCTCGTCGCCGTCAAACGGGTGCCCCCGGGGGTAGGAGTCTCCTACGGCTACACGCACCGCACGACGACCCCCACCGTGCTCGGGCTCGTGGGACTCGGATACGCCGACGGCATCCCCCGCTCGGGCTCGAACCGGGCGGAGCTCTCGATCGGCGGTGTGCGGCATCCGCTCGTCGGCCGCATCGCGATGGATCAGCTCGTGATCGATCTCGGCGACGACGCTCCGCCCACGGGCTCCGAGGTCGTGGTCTTCGGCGATCCGACGCGCGGCGAGCCCTCGGCACGCGAGTGGTCCTCGTGGACGGAGCGCGACCCGCTCGCGCTCACCGCGGGACTCGGCGACCGCATCCGACGGGAGACCCGATGAGCGCCGAGCTGCGCATCCACCTCGCGGCGCTGCGGCACAACGTGGCCGCCCTCGCGGCCATCGCGGCGCCCGCTCGCACCATGCTCGCCGTCAAGGCCGACGCCTACGGCCACGGGATGCTCCCGGTCGCGCGGGCGGCCCTCGAGTCGGGCGCCGACTCGTTGGGGGTGCTCGAGGTCCCCGCCGCGCTCGCGCTCCGCGACGCGGGGATCGCCGCGCCGCTCTTCGCGTGGCTGCACGGCGCCGACACCGACTTCCGCACCGCGATCGACCGCGGCGTCGACCTCGGCGTGTCGTCGCGCGAGGAGCTTCGGCGCATCGCCTCCGCCGGAGCGAGCGGCCCGGCCTCCGTGCACCTCAAGATCGACACGGGACTGCACCGCAACGGCGCCTCCGCCGAGGACTGGCCGTCGCTCGTCCGGGACGCCCTGGAGGCGCGGCGCGCGGGCACCGTGCGGATCGCCGGGATCTGGTCGCACCTCGCGGATGCCGGGCTGGAGGCCGACCAGACCGCGCTCGCCGAGTTCCGGGCGGCGATCGACGCCGCGGTGGCGCTCGGCGTGCCGGCCGACGGCCCCGAGCGCCCGCTCCTGCATCTCGCTGCGAGCTCGGCGGGCATCCGCGAGCCCGAGGCGCGGTTCGACCTCGTGCGCTTCGGCATCGCCGCCTACGGCGTCTCGCCCTTCGACGACGTCGACGGGCGCGGACTCGGCCTGCGCGGCACCTTGACGCTCAGCGCCGAGGTCACGCGGATCGACGACGGGCTGAGCTGGCTCGACGTGGGCGCCGCCGACGGGCTGCCCCCCTCGGTGCTCAGCCCCTCGGGCGCGGGCGCCGAGGTGCTGCTCGCGGGCGCCCGGGCGAAGGTGCTCCGGGTGGAGGTCGACACGATCGCGGTCGCGGCGCCCCACGGCGTCGTCACGGGCGACCGCGCCCTCGTCTACGGCCCGGGCGATGCCGGGGAGCCGACGGTCGAGGACTGGGCGGCGTGGGGCGGCACGATCGGCGACGAGATCCTCGTGCGGTCGTCGCGGCGGATCCCGCGGGTGTTCGAGGACTGAGCGCGGACCGGGTCAGCCGACCCGGCGGATGATGCCGAGCGGCGTCGACTCGTGCCCCTGCCCGATGGGGTTGTCGCGCAGGATGCGGGCCACGAGCCTCTCGTCGTCGCGCGTGAGGGTCGACCCCAGCACGTTGCCGCCGATGTCGTTGATGTCGACGAGCAGCACGTCGGCCCGGATGCCGTGCGCCGCGATCACGTCGCGCACGTGCTCCGAGGTCTGCCGCGGCTTCTCCGCCGTGAGCACGACCATCTCGTCGTAGGGGGGGATCGTGGGATAGCCGGGCCCGTCGATGCCGCGCGCCTTCGGTCCCGCGATGCGATAGAAGTCGCCCGAGCGTCGGAACAGCTTCTTCGACACCACCGACACAGCCGCGGCGAACAGGATGCGCACCGTGCCGACCTCGCGGATGGCCATCTCCATCGTCGCCGGGATGCCGAGCCCGATGCCCCAGGGCGTGCGCACGACGCGCTTCGCGAGCCACACGGCGAGCGGGCGCGCCTGCACGTCCGCGACGGGGAAGGCGCGCCCCTGCGAGCCCGCCACCATCTTCTCGGTCATGAACAGCCAGTCGCCGTCGCGCAGCTCGCCGAGCGCGTACGTCTCGATCACGGGATCGAGAGGCTCCCCCGGCAGCACCACGTGAGTCTTGATCGGCAGGCGCTCGTAGCGCACCCCGTCGACCTCGACCTCGCGCGGGCGGGTGCGGTTCTCGTCGTAGGGGACATGCAGGTCGTCGTGAGCCACGGGCGGCCTACTCGAGGTAGTCGCGCAGCGACTGCGAGCGGCTCGGGTGGCGCAGCTTCGCCATCGTCTTCGACTCGATCTGGCGGATGCGCTCGCGCGTGACCCCGAAGGTGTCGCCGATCTGGTCGAGCGTCTTCGGCATCCCGTCGCCGAGGCCGAAGCGCATCCGGATGACGCCCGCCTCGCGCTCGGAGAGCGAGTCGAGGAGCGACTCGAGCTGCTTCTGCAGCATCGTGAAGCCCACGGCGTCGGCCGGGACGACCGCCTCGGTGTCCTCGATGAGGTCGCCGAACTCGCTGTCGCCGTCCTCGCCGAGCGGCGTGTGCAGCGAGATCGGCTCACGGCCGTACTTCTGCACCTCGATGACCTTCTCGGGGGTCATGTCGAGCTCGCGGCTCAGCTCCTCGGGCGTGGGCTCGCGGCCGAGGTCCTGCAGCATCTGGCGCTGCACCCGGGCGAGCTTGTTGATGACCTCGACCATGTGCACCGGGATGCGGATGGTGCGCGCCTGGTCGGCCATCGCGCGGGTGATCGCCTGGCGGATCCACCACGTGGCATAGGTCGAGAACTTGAAGCCCTTGGTGTAGTCGAACTTCTCGACGGCGCGGATGAGGCCGAGGTTGCCCTCCTGGATCAGGTCCAGGAACTGCATGCCGCGGCCGGTGTAGCGCTTGGCCAGCGAGACGACGAGGCGGAGGTTGGCGCCCAGCAGGTGGTTCTTGGCACGCTGCCCGTCGCGCGCGACCCAGGAGAGCTCGCGGCCGAGCTGGCTGCGCTTCTCCTGATCGCTCATGTGGGAGAGCTTCTCCTCGGCGAAGAGGCCCGCCTCGATGCGCATCGCGAGCTCGACCTCCTCCGCCGCGTTGAGGAGGGCGACCTTGCCGATCTGCTTGAGGTAGTCCTTGACGGGATCGGCGGTCGCACCGGTGATGGCGGCGGAGTAGACCGGGACCTCGTCGTCCTCGTCGGTCATCGAGAGACGCAGAGCGCCGGTCGGAAGGGGCTCGTCGGAGCCGGTCTGCTCCTCCTCGTCCTCCTCGTCGTCGCCCTTGTCGTCGGCAGCCGCCGCCTCGTCGGTGTCGTCGGCCTCGGGGGCCTCGGCCTCCTCCTCGTCGGCGACCTCGGAGTCGAGCTCCTCCTCGTCGACCTCGACGGCCTCGTCCTCGTCGAGCTCCTCCGGGTCGGCGACCGCCGAGGAGGCCTTGGCCGGTGCCGCCTTCGCGGCGCGCGGCTTCGCCGTCGCCTTCGCGGCGGGCGCCGCCTTGGCGGGCGCGCTCTTGGCGGGCGCCGCCTTGGCGGGAGCAGCCTTGGCGGCGGGAGCGGCCTTGGCGGCCGTGGTCTTCGTGGTCGTGCTCTTGGCGGGCGCGGCCTGGGCAGGAGCGGCCTTCGCGGCGGACGCGGCAGGCTTGGACGCCGCCGACTTCGCGGGCGCGGCCGTGTCCTTCGGCGTGGAGCGGGTGGCCATGCTGACCCCTTTCGCGGGTGGGGAAGGTGCGTCTGGGCAGTACGTAGACCCGTGTCAAGTCCTTCGCGCCTTCGAGGGGGATCGCTCCCCTCCGTCGTGCGCGTCACGCGGACTCGACCGGGTCTCGGTTGTCTATTCTCGCATACCCGGAGGGCGCCTCCGGTCGCGAGCTCTGAAGAGTGCAACCCACAGGGGGGCGATCTGTATTCCCTCCTCCTCGAAGAGGCGCCTCCGGGTGCGGGTGCGCGTCCAGAGCAGGCCGACCGTGCCGACCACCGCGATGAGGTACGGCACCAGGAACGCGAGCCGGAAGCCGTCGAGGCTGTACAGCTGCGAGGGCTGCCCCGCGGCGACCCGTGCCTCGTCGACGAGGTCGAGCACGACGCCGACCAGCAGCATGCCGATGAAACCGCCCACGAAGCCGCCGGTGTTGGCGATCCCGGTCGCCGATCCGTGCGCGTGGTACGGATTGGAGCTGCGCGCGACGTCGAGGCCGACGAGCGATGCCGGCCCCAGCACCCCCGCGCTGAGGAAGAACGTCGCGACGAGCCACAGTGGCGGAACCGGCTGCCAGAGCAGCACGAGCGCCCAGATCCCGAAGACCGCCCACGTGATCGCCAGCACGAGGTCGCTGCGGCGGAGCGGATGCCGCGCGATGAGCAGCCCGATGAACGGGCCGGAGACGAGCGTGCCGACCACCATGAGGCTGAAGACCGCGGATGCCGTGCCCGGCTCGTAGCCGAGCCCGGCCGTGAGGAACGGATAGCCCCACAGGATGCCGAGGATGGTGGGCACGGACCCGGCGAGCAGGTGCGCCCAGACGCCGAGCTGCGTGCCCGGCCGATTGAGGCTCGCCCGCAGCCCGATCTCCGCGGGGTCGATCGCCCGGATCTCCGCGGTGCTGAGGCGTTCCGGCCCGCGTCGCACCACGACCCCGGCGACGACGGCCGCGATCGCCGAGAGCGCGGCCGCCAGCAGGAACGCCGTCGTCCACCCCTGCAGGTGCAGCAGCAGCGCGAAGGGCAGCGCCGAGACGATCTGGCCGAGCTGCCCCGTCATCCCGACCCACTGCGACAGCTGCGGCAGGATCGGCCCCTCGAACCAGCCGGGCAGCAGCCGGATGACGCTGACGAACGTCGCCGCGTCCCCCACCCCGACGAGGACCCGCGCGACCGCCGCACCCCAGATGTCGCCCGAGATCGCGAGAAGGCCCTGCCCGATGACCATGACGACCGCGCCCGCGATGATGAGCGGCGGTGCGCCGAAGCGGTCGGCGAGCGCGCCGACGGGGATCTGCAGCGCCGCGTACACGACGATCTGCACGACGGCGACGGTCGAGAGCACCGCGGCGCTGACCGCGAAGCGGTCGGTGGCGTCGACCCCGGCGATGCCGAAGGAGGTGCGCTGCACAACGGCCACGAGATACGCGAAGGCGGCTCCGCCGAAGACGAGCCAGGAACGGGCGGAGTTCACCCGCCCAGGCTACGCGCGCGGCTCGTCGCGCCGTGTCGCGAGGAAGCGCTCGAGCTCGGCGGCGATCGTGTCCGCGCTCGGCAGCTCGCCGTCCTCGTCGACGAGCGGCGACGGGAGCGGGTTCTCCTGCATGTAGTCGTCGTGGCGTTCCTCGAGGGTCTTCACGAGACGCTCGAGCTCGGCATTGCCGGCGACCTGCTCCTCGACCTTCTGGATGAACTCGCGCCCCTGCTCGCGCAGCTCGTCGCTCGGGAAGATGAGGCCCGTCGCGGCGCTGATCGACTCGAGCGCCGCGACCGCCGCGAGCGGGTGCTCGGTGTCGGCGAGATAGTGCGGGACGAGCAGCACGAATCCGGCGGTCGGATGCCCGGCCTCCTGGAGGCGGTACTCCACGAGGTGGAGCGCGTTGCCCGGCACCTGCGTGCGGGGACGCCAGATCGAGTAGGCGTCGATGAGGTCGGTCCGGTTGCCGCTCACGGTCACCCCGATGGGGCGCGTGTGGGGCGTCGGCATCGGGATCGCGTGGATCCACGTGGTGTCGGCGACCTGGAAGCGCTCGGTGAGCTCGACGACCGCGCGCGTGAAGGCCTCCCAGCGGAAGTCCGGCTCGTACCCGGTGAGCAGCAGGAAGGGCCGGTGGAGCTCGTCGTGCGCGAGCGCCAGCACGAGGCGCGCGGGCTCGTAGGCCGCGAGGTGGTCCTCCTCGAAGTACATGAGCGGACGGCGGGCGCGGTAGTCGAGCAGCTCGTCGTTGTCGAACACGACGAGGTCGCGCACCTCGGGCATCCCGCGGAGCAGAGCGGTGATCTGGGAGACCGCGGATCCGGAGTCCGTGAAGCCCGTGAGGCCCGCGACGAGGTGCAGCCCGGCGGGCACGTCGGAGACGTCTCCGACGACCTCGTAGAGCGGGTTCCGATCCATGCCACGAGTCTAGGAGCAGGCACCGGGCGCCGCCGGGCGCGCGCCGGGCGCGCGTGATGCTCACAGCGAACAGCCGCGCATCGGGTGCCGACCACGACGACTACCCTGACGGCATGGCCGTCCCCACCCTCTCCGTCACCTCCCTCCCCCTCGCCGAGATCTCCGCCTCGCTCGTCGTGGTCGGCGTCAGCCGGGGCCCGGACGGCCCGGTGATCGCCCTCGACGAGGTGCCCGAGGGGCTCGCCCCGCTGCTCGCCCCGCTCGGCGTCACCGGCGCGGCCGACGAGTTCCGCCGCGGGCCGGTGCCGGCCGGATGGGCGTCCCCCATCGCCTTCGTCGGCCTCGGGGCGGAGGCCTCGCGATCCGCGCTCCGCTCGGCCGCCGGCGCGGTGGGCCGCCTGAGCACCGGGCTCGACGAGGTCGTGCTCGCGCTCCCGGTCGCCGACGAGGCGAGCGCCGCCGTCGTGCTCGAGTCGGCGGCGAGCGGTGCGTACGCCTACCTCGCCTATCGCACGGCATCCGATGTCAAGCGGCCCGTGGCGCGGATCGGGCTCCGCCTGCCGGAGGGCTTCGACGGCGACGCGGTCGTCGCCTCCGCGGAGGCCACGGCGCTCGCCACCCACCTGGTGCGCGACCTCGTGAACGAGCCGGCATCCGACCTCTATCCCGCGACGTTCGTCGACCGCGTCCGCGCGCTCTCCGCGGAGCTGCCCGTGGAGCTCGACGTGCTCGAGCCGGACCGCCTCGCCGCGGAGGGCTACGGCGGGATCCTCGGGGTCGGCGGCGGATCGAGCCGTGGCCCCCGTCTCGTCGTCGTGCGCTACGCGCCCGAGGAGGCGGAGCGCCATCTCGCCGTCGTCGGCAAGGGCATCACCTTCGACTCCGGCGGGCTCTCGCTCAAGCCGCCGGCCTCGATGCCCACCATGAAATACGACATGACCGGAGCCGCCACCGCGCTCGCGGTCGTGCTCGACGCCGCCCGGCGGCGGCTGCCGGTGCGGGTGTCCGCCTGGCTGTGCCTCGCCGAGAACATGCCGTCCGGCACCGCCATGCGCCCCGGCGACGTGCTGCGGATGTGGAACGGCACGACCGTGGAGGTCACCAACACGGATGCGGAGGGTCGCCTCGTGCTCGCCGACGGGCTCGCGACCGCGGCCGCCGAGCGCCCCGACCTGCTGGTCGACGTGGCGACCCTCACGGGTGCCGCCCGGGTGGCGCTCGGCGAGCGCACGACGGGCGTCATGGGCGACGGGCCCGCCGTCGACCGGGTGCTCGCCGCGGCCGAGCGCTCCGACGAGGCGATGTGGGCCATGCCGCTGCCGCCCGAGCTCCGCTCGGTGCTCGACTCGGATGTCGCCGACCTCGCCAACGCCAAGCCCGGTCACACCGCGGGCGGCATGCTCGTCGCCGGGCACTTCCTGAAGGCGTTCGTCGGCACCCCCGGCGGCGACGGCCCGGGCGCGCGCATCGGCTGGGCGCACCTCGACATCGCGGGCCCCGCCTACAACTCCGGCACGCCCTACGGGAGCGTGGGCAAGGGGCCGAGCGCGGTGGCCGTGCGCACCCTGCTGGCCCTGACGGCGGACCTCATGCAGCCGTAGTAGGGTCGGAACGGCAAGGAACGCCTTGCCGATTCCCGCTCCGCGACACCACCGATGACGCGGGGCTCCGACACGTGAAGCGCAAGGGAGTTTCTCTGGTGTCCGAGCAGACCTTCGACCTCGTCGTCCTGGGAGCGGGAAGCGGTGGCTACGCCGCCGCCCTCCGCTACGCCCAGCTCGGCAAGTCCGTGGCCCTCATCGAGAAGGACAAGGTCGGGGGCACCTGCCTGCACGTCGGCTGCATCCCGACGAAGGCCCTGCTGCACTCCGCCGAGGTCGCGGATGTCGCGCGCGAGTCCGCCAAGTACGGCGTCACGACGCAGTTCGGCGGCATCGACATCGCGGCGGTCACCGCCTATCGCGAGGGCATCGTCGCCGGCAAGTGGAAGGGCCTCCAGGGCCTCATCAAGGGCCGCGGCATCACCACGATCGAGGGCGCCGGCCGCCTCACCTCGCCCAACACCGTCCAGGTGGGCGACCAGGTCATCCGCGGCACCAACGTGATCCTCGCGACCGGCTCCTACTCGCGCACGCTCCCCGGCCTCGAGATCGGCGGACGCGTCATCACCTCCGAGCAGGCGCTCGCCCTCGACTTCGTGCCGAAGAAGGTCGCCGTGCTCGGCGGCGGCGTCATCGGCGTCGAGTTCTCGAGCGTGTGGAAGAGCTGGGGCGCCGACGTCACGATCATCGAGGCGCTCCCCCATCTCGTCCCCAACGAGGACGAGTCGATCTCGAAGCACTTCGAGCGCGCCTTCCGCCGCCGCGGCATCGACTTCAAGATCGGCGTGCGCTTCGCGGGCGTCACCCAGAACGAGTCGGGCGTCGTCGTGTCGCTCGAGAACGGCGAGACCGTCGAGGCCGACATTCTGCTGGTCGCCGTCGGCCGCGGTCCCCTCACGGCGAACCTCGGCTATGAAGAGGTCGGCGTGCAGCTCGACCGCGGCTTCGTCGTCGTCGACGACACGCTGCAGACCACGGTCCCCGGCGTCTACGCCGTCGGCGACATCGTGCCGGGCCTCCAGCTCGCCCACCGCGGCTTCCAGCAGGGCATCTTCGTCGCGGAGGTGCTCGCCGGTCTCGACCCCATCCGCGTCGAGGACGTCAACATCCCCAAGGTCACCTACTCCGACCCCGAGGTCGCCTCGGTGGGTCTCACGGAGGCCAAGGCCGCGGAGAAGTACGGCGCCGAGAACATCACCGCCGTCGAGTACAACCTCGCAGGCAACGGCAAGAGCCACATCATCGGCACCTCGGGCGTCATCAAGGCCATCCGGGTGAACGACGGCCCCGTCGTGGGCGTGCACATGATCGGCGCGCGCGTCGGCGAGCTCATCGGCGAGGCTCAGCTCGTCGTCGACTGGGACGCCTACCCCGAGGACATCGCCCCCTACATCCACGCCCACCCCACTCAGAACGAGGCGCTCGGCGAGGCCTTCCTGGCCCTGGCCGGCAAGCCCCTTCACGGCTGAGCGCAGCGGCATAAGCTAGAACGACACCCTTGAACAAGGAGCATCACCGATGAGCGAATCCGTCAGCCTCCCGGCGCTCGGCGAGAGCGTCACGGAAGGAACGGTGACCCGCTGGCTGAAGAAGGTCGGCGACCGCGTGGAGGTCGACGAGCCTCTGCTCGAGGTCTCGACCGACAAGGTCGACACCGAGATCCCGTCGCCCGTCGCGGGCGTCGTGGAGGAGATCCTGGTGGCCGAGGACGAGACCGTCGAGGTCGGCGCGCCGCTCGTGCGCATCGGCGACGGCTCGGGCGGAGGCGCCGCGGCGCCCGCCGCTCCTGCGGCCGAGGACCCCGCTCCCGCGGAGCCCGCCCAGGCGGCGCCCGCCCCTGCTCCCGAAGCCCCAGCGCCCGCGGCCCCGGCTCCGGCTCCGGCTGAGCCCGTCGAG
>JASLGG010000005.1 GCA_030150265.1 Protaetiibacter sp. | reverse complement strand
GCGGGCGGCAGGAAGAGGCCGCCGGTGAAGGCGAGGCCGAACATCGCGATCTGGGCGACCGCGATCGCCGCCTTCATCGACATGGCGTAGCCGATCGCGACACCCGCGAGGAGGAACGGCAGCGACGCGACGACGAGCGCGAGCACCCCGAGCGCGATGCCCGCCGGCTCCGCGTGGGCGCTCGTGAACAGCACGCCGAGCACGAGCACCGGCACGAGCGCCGCGAGGCCCATCGCGCCCGTCGTGATCACCTGGGCGAGGATGCGCGCCGCACCCGGCGCGGGCAGCGTGCGCAGGTAGGGGTCCCACGGGGTCTCGCGCGCCTGGGCGATCCCGATGCCGAAGCCGAAGAGGGCGTTCGCCATGACGGCGAACACCATCATCTGCACGATCGCCTGGGTGGCGAGACCGGCGTCGCCCGCGATGCTGCGCTGCGGCACCACGAAGAACAGGAACGCGAGCGCCGGGAAGGCGAGCGAGCCGATCACCGCCATCGGCACCCGGATGGTCTCGAGCAGCGTGTAGCGGGCGTGCAGCACGGTGAGGCGGATGGCGGTCATGCGGCGCTCCGTTCGGTGAGGGCGAGGAAGGCCTCCTCGAGGGTCGCGCCGCGCACCTGCAGATCGGCGAACGGCAGCCCGGACGCGACGAGGGCGCGCACGAAGGCGTCGGAGTCGTGCACGGCGAGCGCGATGCCGGCGCCGCCCGGCGCCGACGCATCGGGAGCGGATGCGATGACCCCCGGCAGCGTCGCGACGCGGTCGGCCTCGGGGCTCGTGAGCCGCACCCAGCGCGAGCCGACCCGCGCGAGCACGGCCGCGAGCGCGTCGTCGGCGACGATGCGCCCGTCGGTGATCACGACGACCCGCTGGGCGAGCGCCTCGATCTCCTCGAGGTAGTGGCTCGTGACGACGACCGTCGCGCCGGCCGCGTGCTGGCGCCGGATGGCATCCCACAGCGCGCGACGGCCGTCGACGTCGAGTCCCGTCGTGGGCTCGTCGAGAAGCACGAGCGAGGGGCGCCCGACGAAGGCGAGGGCGACGCTCAGCCGGCGGCGCTGGCCGCCCGAGAGCGCGCCGGTCTGCCGGCGCAGCAGCTCGGCGAGGCCGAACTCCTCCGCGAGCTCGGCGGTCGGCATCCGGTCGGGGAAGTGCCCGCCCACGAAGTCGATGACCTCGCCGACCCGCAGCGTGGCGGGCAGCGCCGTCTCCTGCGGGGTCGAGCCGAGGCGGGCTCGCGCGGCGAGCTCGCGGGGGTCGCGTCCGAAGATCCGCACGGTGCCCGCGGTCGGCTTGCGCAGGCCCTGGAGCAGCGAGATGAGCGTCGACTTGCCGGCGCCGTTCGGGCCGAGGAGCCCCACGAGCTCGGCGCCGCCGACCTCCAGATCGACCCCGTCGAGCGCCACGACGTCGCCGAAGCGCCGGGTGACGCCCGAGAGGCTCGCGAGCGCGCTCACGAGGCGCCCCCGAGCAGCGCGCGCAGCTGGGAGGTGTAGTCCTCGAAGGCGCGACGCCCCGCCCGCGAGAGCTGGAGGTAGGTCACGGGCGACCTGCCCTGGTAGGTCTTCTCGATGTTCACGTACTCGGCCTCCTCGAGCTTGCGGAGATGGGTGGAGAGGTTGCCGGCGGTCATGCCGAGCAGTTCCTGCAGACGGGGGAACGAGATCCGGTCGCCGGCGTCGAGCGCCGCGAGCGCCGCGGTGATGCGCAGCCGCGCCGAGGCGTGGATGACGGGGTCGAGCTCGTCCATCACATCCTCCGGAAGCGGAGGACCGCGATGACGCCGCCGACGAGCAGCGCGGGTCCCGCGATGAGCGCCATCGCGAGCATGTTGCCGGGTGCGCCGAAGAAGCCGGTGACGGCGGCCGCGGCGGCCATCACGAGCGCGATGACGAGCTGGTCGACGGAGCGCCAGAGCATCGCGCCCGCGAGGTACATCGCGGCGACGAGGAGCGCGTACGCGGAGGTGAAGTAGATCGCGGCGATCGCCGGACCCGCGCCGGCGCCCGTGAGGGCGTAGCCGATCGCGGCGATCGTGCTGCCGAGGATCATCCACGAGAACCCGTACACGGTGCCGACGAAGTCGCTCACGCCCTTGATGCCGCGGTTGCTGCGGATGCCGACCACCGCCGAGGTGACGGCGGCGCCGAGCATGAGGGCGGCGAAGACGACCACGGCGATGGGCAGCGGCACCCGCACGGGCGACGGGCTGTCCGCCCACGCCGACCACAGCGTCAGGTAGCCGATGAGCCACGCGCCGCCCCACACGAAGTAGTAGACGGGCACCTGCACGCCGAAGGCGCGTCGGACGCCGCGGGTCTCGCCGTCGATGAGCGCGAGCAGCTCCTCGGGGCGCAGCTCCGGGCCGTCGTTCTCGGAGGAGTCGCGGGTGTCGCTCATAAGAACTTTGTATCACAAAGTTCTTTGCTCCTCAATCGCCGCCCTGCCCGAGCGCCCGCACCCTTGACGCACGCCCCCGCGCCGCATAACATGCAACCAAATGGTTGTGTATTCCGAGCTGAGCGAGGCGGACGTCGACCGCGTCTTCCACGCCCTCGCCGACCGTACCCGGCGCGACATCGTGCGCCGCACCCTGCTCAGGGACCGGTCCATGAGCGAGCTCGCCGTCGACTACGCGATGTCGTTCGCCGCCGTGCAGAAGCACATCGCGGTGCTGGAGGGAGCGGGGCTCGTGACGAAGGAGGCCCGCGGGCGGACCCGCATCGTGCGCGCCGATCCGGGGCGGCTCCGCCGCGCGCAGGCCCTGCTCGACGCCTACGCGGATCTCTGGAGCGCGCGCGTCGACCGCCTCGACGCGCTCCTCGCCGACGACGACTGACCACCGAATCCCACCGAGGAGAGAAACCATGCCCGTGACATCCGTCACCACCGATCCCGAGGCGCTCACGATGACCCTCGTGGCCGACTTCCCCGCGCCCGTGGAGCGTCTCTGGGGCGCCTTCGCCGATCCGCGCAAGCTCGAGCGGTTCTGGGGCCCGCCCGGCTACCCCGCGACCTTCGAGCGCTACGACCTCCGCCCCGGAGGCACCTCGCACTACTGGATGACATCGCCCGAGGGCGAGAGGTTCTACGGGCACTGGGAGTTCGTCGAGGTCGAGGCGCCGCACCGCATCGTGGTGCTCGACTCCTTCGCCGACGCGGAGGGCCGGATCGACCCCTCGGTGCCGACCGGACGGATGACGCTCGTCTTCGAGAGCACCGCCGCCGGCTCGCGCTTCACCGCGGTGTCGGAGTCGCCGACCGCCGAGGCCCTCGAGCAGGTGCTCGCCATGGGCCAGGCCGAGGGCATGACCCAGGCGATCGGGCAGCTCGACACCGTGCTCGCCGACCTCCGGGAGCACGCGCTCGGCGCCGGCACCCGCACCGAGATCCTCGACGAGACGCACGTGCGCATCACCCGCGCGTTCGACGCGTCGCGCCACCTCCTCTGGCGCGCCCACACCGAGCCGGAGCTCATGCGCCGCTGGCTGCTCGGGCCCGAGGGATGGACGATGACCGTCTGCGAGAACGAGCTGCGGGTCGGCGGCGCTTACCGCACCGCGTGGGCGCCCGAGGCGGGGCATCCGGGCGAGCCGTTCGGCTTCGAGGGCGAGAACCTCGTGATCGAGCCGGAGCGTCGCATGGTCACGACCGAGCGGATGTCGGGTACCGACCTCCCCGGCACCGTCAACGACCTGACGTTCGACGAGGCCGACGGCGTGACGCTCCTGACGCTGCTCGTCACCTACGCGGACGCCGCGCAGCGCGACATGATCCTCGCCACCGGGATGACCGACGGCATGGAGGCCTCCTACGCCCGCCTCGAACGCGAGGTGCTGCCCGTCGCGTGATGCGCGCGTGAGCCCTCCAGCGAATAGTCTGGAGGGCTCATGTCCGAGGCCACCCCCGCGTTCCGCATCGTCTACCCGCCCGAGCTGCCCGTCAGCCAGGCGCACGACGAGCTCGCGCGCGCCATCCGCGAGAACCAGGTGGTCGTGGTGGCGGGCGCCACGGGGTCGGGCAAGACCACCCAGCTGCCCAAGATCTGCCTCGAGCTCGGCCGCGAGCGGATCGGGCACACCCAGCCCCGCCGGATCGCGGCCCGCTCGATCGCCGAGCGCATCGCATCCGAGCTGGGCGTCGAGCTCGGCACCGTCGTCGGCTACCAGGTGCGCTTCGACGACCGCACCCGCACCGACACGGCGATCAAGCTCATGACCGACGGCGTGCTGCTCGCCGAGCTCTCGCGCGACCGCGAGCTGCACGCCTACGACACGATCATCATCGACGAGGCCCACGAGCGCAGCCTCACCATCGACTTCCTGCTCGGCTACCTCACCCAGCTGCTCCCCCGGCGCCCCGACCTCAAGGTGATCGTGACCTCCGCCACGATCGACCCCGAGAGCTTCGCCCGGCACTTCGGCGCCGCGATCGGGGCCGAGGTGCCGGTGATCGAGGTGTCGGGGCGCACCTACCCCGTCGAGGTGCGCTACCGCCCGCTCGTCGCCGAGGCGGGCGATGACGGCGAGGACGCGGACGACGAGGGCGCCGCCGCGTCCGATCGCGACGTCGCGCAGGGCATCGTCGACGCGCTCGTGGAGCTCGGGCGCGAGGAGCCGGGCGACGTGCTCGTGTTCCTCTCGGGCGAGTCCGAGATCCGGGACGCCGCGGATGTCGTGGCCGGCCGATTCGACGCCGACACCGAGGTCGTCCCCCTCTACGGGCGCCTCTCGGCCGCCGAGCAGCACCGGGTGTTCGACACCCGCCGCACACCCGGGGTGCGCCGGCGCGTGGTGCTGGCGACCAACGTGGCCGAGACGAGCATCACCGTGCCCGGCATCCGCTACGTGATCGACGCGGGCACGGCGCGCATCAGCCGCTACTCGCCGCGCGCCAAGGTGCAGCGGCTGCCGATCGAGGCGATCAGCCAGGCCTCCGCGGCGCAGCGCTCGGGCCGCGCCGGGCGCACCTCGCCGGGCATCGCCATCCGGCTCTACTCGGAGGACGACTTCGCGCGCCGCCCCGAGTTCACCGACCCCGAGATCCTGCGCACCGGCCTCGCCGCCGTGATCCTGCAGATGCTCGAGCTGCGGCTCGGCGACATCCGCGCCTTCCCGTTCCTCACCCCGCCCGACTCACGCGGCATCGCCGACGGCCTCGACCTGCTGACGGAGCTCGGCGCGGTCGACCACGAGCAGCGGATCACCCGCACCGGCCGTGACCTCGCCCGGCTGCCCGTCGACCCGCGCTTCGGACGGATGCTCGTCGAGGCCGGGCGCCGGGGCGTCGTGCGCGAGGTGGCCGCGATCGTCGCCGGCCTCTCCATCCAGGACCCGCGCGAGCGCCCGCTCGAGAAGCGGCCCCAGGCGGATGCCGCGCACGCGCGGTTCCGCGATCCCGGCTCCGACTTCGTGTCGCTGCTGAACCTCTGGAACCACCTCGAGGACCAGCAGAAGGAGCGCTCCGGCAACGCCTTCCGGCGTATGTGCAAGGCGGAATATCTCAACTACCTGCGGGTTCGCGAGTGGCAGGACCTCTCTCGACAGCTTCTGCGCGCCGCGAAGTCGGTGGGCCTCAAGCCGGGCGATCGCTCGACCGACGCCGACGCCATCCACCGCGCCGTGCTCGCCGGCCTCCTCTCCCGCCTCGGCCTCCGCGACCCCGAGAAGAAGGACTACCAGGGCTCGCGCGGGCAGCGCTTCGTGATCTTCCCGGGCTCCGGGCTCGCCAAGAAGCAGCCGAACGCCGTCATGGCGGCGGAGCTCGTGGAGACCTCCCGGCTGTTCGCCCGCACCGTCGCGGCGATCGACCCGGCCTGGGCGGAGCCCCTCGCGGGCGAGCTCGCGAAGCGGTCGCACTCCGAGCCGCACTGGTCGAGCAAGCAGGGCGCGGCGCTCGTCTGGGAGAAGGTCACCCTCTACGGCCTGCCGATCGTGCCGCGCCGCCGCGCGCAGCTCAGCCGCATCGACCCGCCGCTCGCACGCGAGCTGTTCATCCGCCACGCGCTCGTCGAGGGCGAGTGGCCGCCCGAGCTGCAGCGCTCGGCGCTGCTCGGCTTCGACCGCGACAACGAGCGGCTGCGCCGCGAGCTCGCCGAGGTCGAGGAGCGCACCCGCCGCCGTGACATCCTCACCGGCGACGAGGCGGTGTTCGCCTTCTACGACGCGCGCATCCCCGACGACGTCACCGACTCGCGGCGCTTCGCGAGCTGGTGGAAGAAGGCGAAGGCCGAGCAGCCCGAGCTGCTCACCATGCGACGCTCCGACCTGCTCGAGGACGACGCGGGCGACGCGTCCGGGTTCCCGGACGAGTGGGTGCAGGGCGACACGACGTTCCGCATCCGCTACCGCTTCGAGCCCGGCGCCGACGACGACGGAGTGACGGTCGTGATCCCGGTGGCGGTGCTGCCGCGAGTGGCCGATCGCGGCTTCGACTGGCTCGTGCCGGGGCTCCGGGAGGACCTCGTGACGGCGCTCATCAAGGCGCTGCCGAAGGCGATCCGGCGCCACGTGGTGCCGGCGGGCGACTGGGCGAGGCGCCTGCTCGCCGAGCTGCCGGTGCGGTCCGACGTGCCGGTC
>JASLGG010000044.1 GCA_030150265.1 Protaetiibacter sp. | reverse complement strand
CGCCGGCCCTCGATGGCGCGGCGGGTTCGTCGTCTGCGGATGCGGTCAGCCCGCGAAGGTCTCGACCTTCAGGATCTCGACCTGGATCGAGCGGCCGTTGGGCGCCTCGTACGACGTCTTGTCGCCGACCTTGAGGCCCTGGATGGCGGATCCCAGCGGGCTCGCCTCGCTGTAGACGTCGAGGTCGGTGCCGCCCGCGATCTCGCGGCTCCCGAGCAGGAAGACCTCCTCGCCGCCCGCGACCGTCGCGGTGACCACCGTGCCGGGCTCGACGATCCCGCGGCTCGCGGGCGCCTCGCCGACCTTGGCGGTCTTGAGCAGCGCCTCGAGGGTGCGGATGCGAGCCTCCATCTTGCCCTGCTCGTCCTTGGCGGCGTGGTAGCCGCCGTTCTCCTTGAGGTCGCCCTCCTCGCGCGCCGCCTCGATCTTCTTGGCGATGTCGACGCGCGCCGGACCCTCCAGCTCCGCGAGCTCCGCCTTGAGGCGGTCGTACGACTCCTGGGTGAGCCACGTCGTGGTCTCGGGCATGATGCTCCTCATCGGTGGAAAAGGCCCAGCAAACAATCGAGACCGGCACTCGGCCGGTCTCTGCGGGGTGTTGCGTTCGGGACAGCCTAGGTCAGCCAGCAACGGTAGATCAAGCCGCCGACGGCCGGCTCGCTCGTGCGCAGGGTGGCCGAGAGGTTGCGCGTGAGCTGCGGCGAGGGCTCCACCTCGACCACCCGCCACCCCACGATCGCGTGCTTCTCGCTCACCGCCTTCACGGCGCACGAGACGGGCGCGTCGGCGGGCGCCGTGAGCTGCCAGCGCACCTCGACGGAGGTGTCCGACAGCGTCTGGAACCCGAGGTCCTTCGCCTCGAGCAAGGCCGAGGGGCCGAGCAGCCCGGCCCACATCACCCACGCGACGACGACGACCGCCACCCCCGCCGCCGCGACCGCCGCGAAGAGGCGAGCACGGGTGCGGCGCGCGGGCGTGCGCCCGTACCTCGCATCGAGCTTGCTCGCGGTCATGATCGCTCCCGGGTCGGATTACGCTGGTTCCAGGCTATTCGCTTGGCGGAAGGGTGACTGTGCTGCGACTCCTCTGGACGGCGACCCCGAGTCCGTCGCCCTCGCAGATCGATGCGAACCTCGTGACGCCGGGCGTCGTCGGCTTCATCGCGACCCTCCTGCTGATCGTCGCCACGATCGTGCTGCTCGTCAGCATGAACCGCCGCATCCGCCGGGTGAACCGCCGGGCCGAGATCGCCGCCCAGCTCGACGCCGAGGAGGCCGCGGATGCCGCGGTCCGCGGCGAGGACGGCACGCCTCGGCCCTAGGCTGCCGCCGCGCGGCGCAACGCCGCGGATGACCGCGGCGCTAGACAGGCGGCTGGAGCCCGGTGCGCACTCGGGTGGCGGCGCGACCGCGCTCGTGCCGTCACGCGGCGCGACGCCGCGGACCGCGGCGTCAGACAGGCGGCTGGAGCCCGGTGCGCACTCGCGTGGCGGCGCGACCGCGCTCGTGCCGTCACGCGGCGCGACGCCGCGGATTACCGCGGCGTCAGACAAACACAGGCGCCATCGCGATCAGCAGGATCGCGGTCCAGTGGCACAGGAACGCGATCACCGTGCACGCGTGGAACAGCTCGTGGAAGCCGAACACGCCGGGCGCCGGGTTGGGCCTCTTGAGGGCGTAGAACACCGCGCCGGTCGTGTAGGCGACCCCGCCGACCAGCACGAGCACCATCATCGCGACGTTCGCCTGCACGAGATCGACGACGTACATCATCGCCGCCCAGCCGAGCGCGATGTAGAGCGGCACGTAGAGCCAGCGCGGCGCCTTGAGCCAGAAGATGCGGAAGCCGATGCCGAGCAGCGCACCACCCCACACGAGCGACAGCAGCAGCACGGCCTTGTCGGGCGGCAGCGCGCACACCGCGAGCGGGGTGTAGGTGCCCGCGATGAGCAGGAAGATGTTCGAGTGGTCGAGTCGGCGGAACACCGCCTTGACCTTCGGCGACCAGTTGAAGCGGTGGTAGGTCGCCGAGATGCCGAAGAGCAGCAGCGAGCTCGCCATGAACACGGCCGACGCCCACTTGGCGGGCGCCCCGTCGGCGAGGCAGATGAGCACGATGCCGGCGGCGATCGCGAGCGGGAAGGTGGCCGCGTGGATCCATCCGCGCCACAGCGGCTTCTTCTCGACGGCGGGGTGGTGCTCGAGCTCGTCCTCGAGCAGCGGCAGGTTCGGCAGGCCCGCGGCGGGCTCGTGCTCCGCCGCCACCTCGTCCGCGGACGGCGCGGCGGGGAGGGAGGCGTCGCCGACGCCCCTCGGCTCGGTCGGGGCGGGCGCGGCGGTCATGCGGCGATCCTAGGCCCGCACGGTCGGCACAGCCTGGGAGCCGACTGGATCGCGGCTGGACGGCGGTGTCGGCTACCGTAGCTCCGTGACAGAGCGGCAGCGACCGGGGGGCACGGGCATCCTCTACGGGCTCTACCAGGCGCGCCTGCGACGGCAGCTGCAGGGCGCGAGCCTCCCGCACCACGTCGCCATGATCATCGACGGCAACCGGCGCTGGGCGCGCGAGCGCGCGCTCGAGACGACGGCGCACGGGCACCGGGCGGGTGCCGAGAAGATGCGCGAGTTCCTCGGCTGGTGCGACGACCTCGGCATCCGCGTCGTGACCATCTACCTGCTCTCGACCGACAACCTCACCGGTCGCCCGAGCGACGAGCTCGACCAGCTGTTCGAGATCATCGCCGACCTCGCCGACGACCTGTCGCGCGCCGCCGACTGGCGCATCCAGCACGTCGGCACGACCGAGGGCCTGCCCGAGCAGCTCGTGGCGGTGCTGCGCGCCGCCGAGGACCGCACCGCGGGCAACGCGGGCCTGCACGTGAACCTCGCGGTCGGCTACGGCGGGCGCCGGGAGATCGCGGATGCCATGCGCAGCATCCTGCGCAGCCACGGCCAGGCGGGCGGCAGCCTCGACGACCTGGCCGACATCCTCACCCCCGAGCTCATCGGCGAGCACCTCTACACGCAGGGGCAGCCCGACCCCGACCTCATCATCCGCACCTCGGGGGAGCAGCGCCTCTCCGACTTCATGCTGTGGCAGTCGGCGCACAGCGAGTTCTACTTCGTGGAGGCTCTCGGCCCCGATCTCCGCGAGGTCGACTTCCTGCGCGCCCTGCGCGCCTACGCCACGCGGCACCGCCGCTTCGGGCAGTGAGGAGGGCATCCGTGCCGCTCGACATCGACGCCTACGCCGCCCGCTTCCACGAGGAGCCGGGCTACCTCGACTTCGCGGGGGTCGGCCCGATCGGCGACACCGTGCGCGCCGAGGCGGACGCCTTCCAGGAGCTGCTCGGCAACGGCCGCTTCGGCTCCTTCGCGCCGCTCTTCGAGCAGAACGCGCGGGTGCGCATGGCCGTCGCCGCGCTCACCGGCTTCCGGCCCGACCAGGTCGCCTTCCAGCCGAACACGAGCCAGGCGCTCATGCACGCGATGTTCGGCATCACGGGCGGCGTCGCGGTCTCGCCCGCCGAGTTCCCCTCGCTCACCTTCGCCGCGGTCCGGGCTCAGCAGGCCCTCGGGGTGCTCGCACCGCTGTGGCTCGAGACCGACCACGGGCGCGTGACGCCCGGCAACCTCCGCGAGCAGCTCGACTCCTCCACCGTCGCGGTCGGCGTGAGCCTCGTCGACTTCCGCACCGGCTACCTCGCCGATCTCGAGGGCATCCGTCAGGTGATCGGCGATCGGCTGCTCGTCGTCGACGCGACCCAGGGATTCGGCGTCGTCGACGCCCCCTACGGCGTCGCGGACATCGTGGCCGCGGGCGGTCAGAAGTGGCCGCGCGCGGGCTGGGGCACCGGCTTCCTCGCGCTCTCCGACCGTGCCCTCGAGCATCTGACGCCCGTGTGGTCGGGCTTCACGGGCACCGCCGAGGACGGTCTCGTGCTCGACGAGGTGCTGCCGCCCGCCTCCGATGCGCGCGCCTACTCGCTCTCGAACGGCGACCCCATGGCGATGGCGCGTCTCGCCGCGGCGCTCGAGGAGATCGCCGAGGTGGGCGTCGGCGCGGTCAACGCGCGGATCGCGGAGCGGGTGAGCGAGGTCATCGACATCCTCGACGAGTTCGCGCTCCCCGTGGTCTCGCCGCGCGCCGAGGCGGAGCGCGCCGGCATCGTGGTGGTCGAGCCGGAGCCCGACCACCTCACCGTGCTCGCGGCGGCGCTGCACAACCACGGCGTGAGCGTGACCGTGCGCGGCGGCACCGTGCGCCTCGCCCCGCACGCGTCGACGGATGCCGAGACGCTCGGCATGCTCCGTTCCGCCCTGCTCTCCTTCGCCACCGCATCCGGGGTGCGCTGACCCTGGCATCCGCTCCTGGCGCGAGGGGTCGCAAGGCGTCCTCAACACGCCGTGGTGAGCGCACTTTGCGACCCCTCAGTGTTCACCGGGGCGTCACCCGGCCTCGCGTGTCGCGGCGCGCGGATGACGGATGCCGGGCATAGCGTCGGGACATCAGGCACCGTGCCTGATCGGAGCGGCCACGTAAGTTCGCACCGATGAGCCCCTGGCCGATCCGCGACAGGATCCGGGTGGCATCCCACCCGGGGATGGAGTGGGAGTGCCTGCGCTCGACAAGCCCCAGCAGAAGTCCACGACCGTCGCAGTCGCGAAGGGCAAGCAGGGGGAGCGCACCTACGTGCTCGACACCTCCGTGCTGCTGAGCGACCCGCGCTCGATCTACCGCTTCGCCGAGCACTCCGTCGTGCTGCCGGTCGTCGTGGTGACCGAGCTCGAGGCCAAGCGGCACGATCCGGAGATCGGCTACTTCGCGCGCGCCTCGCTGCGGCTCCTCGACGAGCTGCGCGTCGAGCACGAACGGCTCGACTTCCCCATCGCGGTCGGCGAGGCGGGCGGCACGCTGCGCGTCGAGCTCAACCACTCCAACATGTCGGTGCTGCCGTCCGGCCTCCAGCTGAACGACAACGACTCCCGCATCCTCGCCGTCGCCCTCAACCTCGCGAACGACGGGCTCGACGTCGTGGTCGTCTCCAAGGACCTGCCGCTGCGCGTCAAGGCCGCCTCGATCGGCCTCGCCGCCGAGGAGTACCGTGCCGAGCTCGCGGTCGACTCCGGATGGACCGGCGTGGCCGAGCTCGAGATCTCGGCCGAGCAGATGGCCGAGCTGTACGACGCCGAGGCGCTCGTCTCGCGGCAGGTGCAGGACCTGCCGGTCAACACGAGCCTCGTCATCCACTCCGATCGCGGATCGGCGCTCGGCCGCGTCACGGGACGCGGCGAGCTCAAGCTCGTGCGCGGCGACCGCGACGTGTTCGGGGTGCACGGCCGCAGCGCCGAGCAGCGTCTCGCGATCGACCTGCTGCTGGACCCGGAGGTCGGGATCGTGTCGCTCGGCGGCCGCGCCGGCACCGGCAAGTCGGCGCTCGCGCTCTGCGCGGGGCTCGAGGCGGTGCTCGAGAAGCAGCAGCACCGCAAGATCATGGTGTTCCGCCCGCTCTACGCGGTGGGCGGCCAGGAGCTCGGCTACCTCCCCGGCGACAAGGAGGAGAAGATGAGCCCCTGGGGGCAGGCCGTCTTCGACACGCTCGGCGCCCTCGTCTCCGAGAACGTGCTCGAGGAGGTCGTGGAGCGCGGCATCCTCGAGGTGCTGCCGCTCACCCACATCCGGGGCCGCTCGCTGCACGACGCGTTCGTGATCGTCGACGAGGCGCAGTCGCTCGAGCGCAACGTTCTGCTCACGGTGCTGTCGCGCATCGGCCAGAACTCGCGGGTCGTGCTCACCCACGACGTCGCGCAGCGCGACAACCTGCGGGTGGGGCGGCACGACGGGGTGGCATCGGTGATCGAGACGCTCAAGGGCAACGCGCTCTTCGGCCACATCACGCTCACCCGTTCCGAGCGCTCGGCGATCGCGGCGCTCGTGACCGAGCTGCTGGAGTCGAACGAGCTCGCCTGAGCCGCCCGCGGCGGGCGCGGATAGGGTGGGCGCGTGCCCGGTTGGCTGCTGCTGCCCCTCATCCTCGGCCTGCTCATGACCGCCTGGGGCCTCGTGCTGCCGCGGATGCAGTGGCGCTGGCTCGGCTACTGGGGCGCCCCGCCCGAGGAGGATCCGCAACCCGATGCCTTCTACAAGCGGCTGCGCTGGCTGAACCTCGCGGGCCTCATCGCGCTCGGACTGTGCCTGCTGCTGCTCCTGTCGTCGGGGCCCGTGTGGTGATCATCCGGGAGGATGATGCGCCGCTATCTCTATATAGCTAGATTTAGCGCATGGAACCGCTCAGCCGTCTCACCCCGGCGACCGCCGACGTGCTCGCCGCCCTGCTCGACGCGGGGGAGCCCCTGTGGGGCCTGCGCGTCGTGCATGCCACCGACCGCCCCGCGGGAAGCGTGTACCCGATCCTCGAGCGGCTGGAGCGCGCCGGATGGGTCTCCTCCGCCTGGGAGGACGACCCGGCGCGGTCGGGGCCGCGGCGGCGCCTCTACGTTCTGACCGCCGAGGGCGCCCCCGCGGCGCGGGAGGCGGTGACGCGCGTCCGGCGCGCGCCGGCGCGGGCGGCCACGCGGATCGCGGGAGCGGCGTCGTGATCGCCGAGCTCGTCGTGCGGGCGGTCGCCGCCACCGTGCCCGCCGGGGTCCGCGAGCGCTACCGCGAGGAGTGGCTGGCCGACCTCGCGGGGGCGAACGGCCTGGGCCTCTCGCGCTGGGGCGTCGTGGCGGGCGCCCTGGGCCTCGCCCTCGGTCTCGACCGGGAGGACCCCGCGACGAGCGGTGTGCCCGCCCGGCGGCTGGCCTTCCGGCGGATGCGGATCGCGCTCGCGAGCGGTTCGACGGCGCTCCTCCTGCTCCTCGCCGGCTTCTGGTGGGGCGCCTGGGGCGATCTGATCGGCGGCGCGGCAACCGCATGGGGTGGTCGGGTGCTCCTCGCGGCCGCGGTGCTCGCGGGCGCCGCGACGCTCGCGGCCCTCCTCGGGGCGCTCCGTGCACGGCGGCGGGCACGCCCGGTGCGCGGCTGGACGGCGGCGGACACGGCGATCGCGATCACGGCGCCCCTCGCCGTGGCGGCCACGGCGCTCGTCCCGTTCCTGGGCGTGCCGATGCTCGCCGCGGCGCTGCTCGGGTTCGTCGTGGTGCTGCTCGTCGAGGACCCGCGGACGCAGGCGCGGCCCCTGCGGCGCGGCGGCGCGGTCGCGCTCGCGGCGGCGTCGGCATCCGCGATCCTCGCGATGCTCGCCGGCACGCTCCTGCACGTCTACGTCTGGAATCCGCTCGCCCGGATGCCCGGCATGACGCTCGACCAGATCTACGCCGGGCTCGCGGCAGCCCGGGAGCTGCCGAGTCCCGTGCTCCCGATCGGCTGGGCGGCGCTGTGGGCGCTCGCCGCGCTCGCGCTCGTGGTGCTCGCCGCGCTGCCGCATCCGCGCATCCGCCGGCTCATGACCGCGCGGCGCCTCATCGGCATCGGCATCCTCGGCGTCGCCCTCGTGGCAGGCGGCTCGTGGTTCGTCGGCTTCGGGATGGGGATGGGCATGGCCGACGCCTTCGCGACCTCCGGGGGCGACGCGGCGGAATCCGGACCGCTGCTCGGGCTCGTCGGTTTCGGCTTCGCGATCGCCGCCGCCCTCGTCGGCCTGCTGCCCTCCCGCCTGCCGACCCCCTCCCCAACTCCCTCAGAAATGCAGGAGCCTGGTTCAGAACTGCAGGAGACCTGACCGGAGACGCCCGACGTCGCCTGCGGATAGGCGCCGACGGAACCGGATCTCCTGCATTTCTGAGAACCCGTCCTGCATTTCTGCGGGGGTTGGGCGGGGGCCGCGGAGAGGTGCGGATGGGGCGGCGGCCCAGCGGGATGAGGTGCGGCTCAGCCCGGGTGGGTCATCGAGAGCACGTCGAGCGCCGCATCGAGCTGCTCGAGTGTGAGCTCGCCGCGCTCCACGAAGCCGAGGTCGAGCGTCGCCTCGCGCACGGTGATGCCCTGCGCCACCGCGTGCTTGGCGATCTTCGCCGCGTTCTCGTAGCCGATGAACTTGTTGAGCGGCGTCACGATCGACGGCGACATGCAGGCGAGGGCCGCCGCGCGCTCGAGGTTCGCCTCGAGGCCCGCGACCGTCTTGTCGGCGAGCACGCGCGTCGAGTTGGCGAGCAGGCGGATCGACTCGAGCAGCGCCGTGCCCATCACGGGGATCGCGACGTTGAGCTCGAAGCTGCCCGTCGCGCCCGCCCACGCCACGGTCGCGTCGTTGCCGATCACGCGCGCGCCGACCATGATCACGGCCTCCGGCACGACGGGGTTCACCTTGCCCGGCATGATCGAGGAGCCCGGCTGCAGGTCGGGGATGTGCAGCTCGCCGAGCCCGGTGTTGGGGCCGGATCCCATCCAGCGCAGGTCGTTGCAGATCTTGGTGAGCGAGACGGCGATCACGCGGAGGGCGCCGGATGCCTCCACGAGCCCGTCGCGGTTGGCCTGCGCCTCGAAGTGGTCGAGCGCCTCGGTGATCGGCAGCCCCGACGACGCCGCGAGCTCGGCGATGACCTTCTGCGGGAAGCCCTTCGGCGTGTTGATGCCGGTGCCGACCGCCGTGCCGCCGAGCGGCACCTCCGCGACGCGGGGGAGCGCCGCCTCGACCCGCTCGATGCCGAGGCGCATCTGGCGGGCGTAGCCGCCGAACTCCTGGCCGAGGGTCACGGGCGTCGCGTCCATGAGGTGGGTGCGGCCGGGCTTGACCGCGTCCTTCCAGAGCGCCGCCTTCTGCTCGAGCGCGGTCGCGAGGTGGTCGAGCGCCGGCACGAGGTCGCCGATGAGCGCTCCGGTGACCGCCACGTGCACCGAGGTGGGGAACACGTCGTTGGAGGACTGCGAGGCGTTCACGTGGTCGTTCGGATGCACAGGCGCGCCGAGCTTCTCGGTGGCGAGGGTCGCGAGCACCTCGTTCATGTTCATGTTCGAGCTCGTGCCCGAGCCGGTCTGGTAGGTGTCGACCGGGAAGTGCTCGTGGTGGCGCCCCGCGATGATCTCGTCGGCGGCCGCGACGATGGCATCCGCGACCGCCCCGTCGAGCACGCCGAGCTCCTTATTGACGATGGCGGCGGAGCGCTTGACGCGCGCGAGCGCCACGATCTGGGCGGCCTCGAGCCCCGTGCCGGAGATGGGGAAGTTCTCGACGGCCCGCTGCGTCTGCGCGCGGTAGAGGGCGGATGCGGGGACCCGCACCTCGCCCATCGTGTCGTGCTCGATCCGGTAGTCGGCGTCGGTGCTCATGGGGGTGCCTTTCGGTGCGGGAGGTCAGTTCTCGAGGCCGACGTCGCCGATCACCACGGACGGCACGGCGACGCCCTCGAGGAGCTTGTAGTTGGCGCCGACGACGGCCAGGCGGCCCTCGGCGATCGCGTCGGAGATGAGCTCGGAGCGCGCCACGAGATCGGTCACGGTGCGGCCGAGGTGGGTGAGCCCCACATCCTCCGCCGCGCGCGACGGCGCCGCGCGCACGGCCGGGCGGATGCCCGCCACGAGCCCCGCGATGTGCGGTGGCAGCGGCTTCGCGTCGGGGGCGTCGAGGTCGATGGCCGCGCGCACCGCGCCGCAGGCGTCGTGCGCGAGCACGACGATGAGCGGCACGTCGAGGAGCGCGACGGGGTACTCGAGCGAGGCGATCACGGAGTCGGTGATGACGTGGCCCGCGTTGCGCACCACGAACAGGTCGCCGAGCCCCTTGTCGAAGATGATCTCGGCCGCGAGCCGGGAGTCGCTGCAGCCGAAGAGCGCGGCGTGCGGCGCCTGCGAGCCCGCGAGCTCCTCGCGGCGCTCCACGTCCTGCCGGGGATGGCGCGGCTCGCCGGCGACGAAGCGCTGGTTGCCGCGCACCATCTCGCGCCAGGCGTCGGCGGGGGTGCGGCGGTCGGCGGTCATGGCAGCTCCTTCGCGACGGCGGCGGCGAGCACCTCGAACTCGGTGTCGTCGGCGGTTCCGGCGAGCACGATCGTCGAGCCCCCCGAGGTGGTGACGAGCGCGTAGGCGACGTTGCCCGGTGAGCCCACCTGGCGCCGGTCGTAGCTGGTCCAGTCGACGCCGCCGATCGGCACGACCGGCCCGGGCTTCGCGCTGCGCACCTGGGCGGCGAGCCAGCTGGCGTTCGCGTCGACGCCCTGCACGAGCGCGATGTAGCGCTCGCCCGGGGTCACGAAGCCGATCTCCCAGGAGGTCACCCCGTCGGAGCCGCGCACGAGCTGCGCCCGGTTGGCGGTCCAGCCGTCGGGCAGCTCCGGCACGACGATCGGCTCGGAGACGGCGCCGGCCGCCGCCTGTCCCTCCGCGCGGTAGTCGACGGGGGCGATCCGCGATCCGCTGTCGACGAGCCCCACCGTCACCACGATGACGACGGCGATGAGGGCGGAGACGACCGTGGCGATCGCGAGGTTGAGCATGGTCTGGTTGGCCCGGCGCTTGACGCTCGCGGCGGCCTTGCGCTCGGCCGTCTCCTGCGGCGTCTCGGCGCGCCCGAGCTCCGCCACGATGGGGCGACCGGATGCGTCGACGCCGCTGCCGCGCGGGCTCACGACTGCTCGGCCGCGGCGCGTGCCGCCTCGAGGCGCGCCTTGGCGCCCACGAGCCATTCCTCGCAGCGGCGGGCGAGCGCCTCGCCCCGCTCCCACAGGGCGAGCGACTCCTCGAGGGTCGCGGCACCCTGCTCGAGGCGCTGCACCACCTGCACGAGCTCGTCGCGCGCCTCCTCGTAGCTGAGCGCGGCGACGTCCGCGGGGGTGGCGTCGGTCATGGTTCCAGCTTAGCGCCGCGGCCGACACCGCTCCGGGCCCGCGTCCGGGGACGCCCCGATGCCGCCCCGCGCGAGCGCTCGGGGACCTCCCGGATCCGTCCCCGGGATCGCGCCGTCGATGCGCCGTGACGGCTCTCCCGCTGCTGGAGTGTGGCCATGAGCCCCCTCACACCGTCCCCGCGTCCCGTCCCGTCGCCGCTGTGGGCGGCCGTGCTCGTGCTGCCGCTCGCCGCGGGCGTGCTGCTGGTGCTCGCGAACCTGCACCGCGGTCCGGCGATCGTCGCCCTGACGGTGCTCGCGGCGTGCGGCTTCGTGCCCGTGTGGGCGTCGGCGGTGCACCAGCTGGGGCTGCTGATCCGCGCGGCGACGTGCCGTGCCCCGGATGCGGATGCGGCGCCCGGTACGGACCGGCGCCGCGTCGCCGTCGTGATGTGCGTCGCCGACGACTTCGACGGGCGGCGGGCGCTCGCCTGCGGCGACCAGGACATCCCGGTCGAGCTCATCGTGCTCGACGACTCGCGCACCCCCGAGGGGCGCGCGGCGGTCGATGACTTCGCCCGCATCCATCGCTGCCGTGTCGTGCGGCGCGCCGATCGGAGCGGCTTCAAGGGAGGCAACCTCAGCCACGCGCTCGCGACGCTCACCGACGCGCCGGAGCTGTGGCTCGTGGTCGACAGCGACCAGAGCCTGCCGCGGCATGCGGCGCGCGGACTGCGGGACCGGATGTCGCCCGGGGTCGCCGTCGTGCAGGGGCATCCCGTGCCGCGTGCCGCCCGCACCCGCTTCGCGGCGCTGCTCGGCGCTCTGCCCGCCACCCACCTCGCGGTGAGCCAGCGCGGCCGGACAGCGCCGTGGTTCCTCGGCCGGGTCGCCCTGCTCGACGCCGACGCCGTGCGCCGCGTCGGCGGGGTGCCGGGATGCGTCATGGAGGATGTCGCGCTGACCGTCGAGCTGCGTCGCGCCGGCCTCCGCGTCGTCCTCGCACCGGATGTCATGGGCGAGGAGGACGCGCCGGTCGACCTGCGCGCGTTCCGGGTGCAGCAGCTCAAGTTCCTCGAGGGAGCGGCCTCGCTCGTGCGCCGCCGCGGGCGCCGCATCATGGCGGCGCCGGTCCCGCTCGCGGAGCGGCTCGAGCTGTTCGTCGGCCACCTGCTGGTGCCGGCGGCGGTGCTCGGCGGCGCGGTCGCCCTCCTCGCGGGAGCGGTGCTGGGCGCGGTCGGCGCGTTCCCGCCGGCGCTCGCGGTCGCGGGCG
>JASLGG010000035.1 GCA_030150265.1 Protaetiibacter sp. | reverse complement strand
CCCGTCTCGGCGACCTTGCCCCAGGCGCGCGGGTCGTACAGCTTCTTGTTGCCGACTTCGCCGTCCACCTTGAGAACGCCGTAGTAGTTGCTGAACATGTAGCCGGCGATCGACCGGGTGAAGGCGTACTGCGTGTCGGTGTCGATGTTCATCTTGATGACGCCGTTGGCGACCGCGAGGGCGATCTCCTCGTCGGTCGAGCCGGAGCCGCCGTGGAAGACGAGGTCGAGCGGCTTGGGGCCCGTGCCGTACTTGGCGGCGACCTCGGCCTGGATCTCGCCGAGGAGCTCGGGGCGCAGCTTCACGCCGCCCGGCTTGTACACGCCGTGGACGTTGCCGAAGGTGAGGGCGGCGATGTAACGGCCCTGTTCGCCGAGGCCCAGCGCCTGCACGGCCTGATCGACGTCTGCGAACGTGGTGTAGAGGGCCTCGTTCGAGCCCTCGTGCTGCACGCCGTCCTCCTCGCCGCCGACGACGCCGATCTCGACCTCGAGGATGGCGTTGATGTTCTTCATGCGGGGGAGGAGCGCCTGAGCGATCTCGATGTTCTCCGCGAGGGGCACGGCCGAGCCGTCCCACATGTGCGACTGGAAGATCGGGTTGCGGCCGGCCTTCACCTCGGCCTCGGAGGCCTCGATGAGCGGCAGCACGAAGCCGGGCAGCGCGTCCTTGGGGCAGTGGTCGGTGTGCAGGGCGACCGTGATCGGGTAGTTCTTGGCGGCCTCCGTGACGAAGGCGGCGAAGGCGAGGGCGCCGGATGCGCGGGCCTTGACGGTCTGGCCGGCGAAGTAGTCCGCGCCTCCCGTGGTGACCTGGATGATGCCGTCGGAGCCGGCCTCGGTGAGGCCCTGGAGCACCGCGTTGATGGTCGAGGAGCTCGAGACGTTGATGGCGGGGAAGGCGAAGGCGTTCTTCTTCGCCGTGTCGAGCATCTCGGCGTACTGATCCGGGGTGGCGACGGGCATGGGGATCCTCCTGGCGACGCGGGCGGGGGTGGTGGGCGGCGACGGCCGTCATCCCGAGTCTAGAGGGAGGTGCGCGGATGCGGGATGCCGTCCCCCGGCGCCCCGCATCCGCGCACCTCAGTCGCGGCCGGGCTTCTGGATGCCGGCGAGGTAGCTCATCATCCGCGTCGTCAGGAAGCCGCCGTCGTACATGCCGATCGCGCCGAACTGGTCCATGACGCTCCCGTTCCGCTGGAGCCCCGCGACCTCATACGACGCGACGCTCAGCACGGGCTCGGTGGCGTGCTCGCGCAGCGCGCCCACCTCGCCGGCGAGCTGCTGGCGTCCGAGGTCGAGGGCGCGGCCGAGGACCGCGTCGAACTGCACGCCCACGATGTTGAGTCCGTCGTCGAGGATCGCGTTGTTGTAGTACTTGTCGACGAGCGATTGGTTGCGCACGTAGTTGCTGAGGCCGTAGCCGAGCGTGGCGTAGGCCGCGTTCGGCTTGTCGGCTCCGATGTAGGCGGCGATCGCGGGCTGCAGCTGCTGCTGGGTGATGGCGGCGGCGACCGCGAGATCCGCGTTCGCCAGCCGGCTGAGCACCTGGTCGGTCGACATGCCGCGCGCGTCGGCGAGCGGCGCGACGACGTTCTCGGTGAACGCCGCGAGGTTGGCATCCGCGCCCCGCCGGAAGAAGTCGCCCACCTGCGCGAGGTCGACCTCCGCCGAGATCGGTGCGCCCGGGTTGTCGCGGCCCACCTCGAAGGCGGCGGCGGATGAGGTGAGCTGCGAGCGGGCGAGCTGCGACCACAGCACGGGCATCACGAGCGCGGAGAAGAAGTCGTCGAGCGACGCGTAGGAGCCGCTCTCATAGCCCTGCTTGATGCCCTCGATCGAGGACTTGGCGAACAGGAGCAGCGAGTAGGCGTCGAAGGCCCCGGAGTAGGCGGTGACGAGTCCCTCGACATCCGACACCGTCTTGGGGGTGTAGGTCGAGAGCTGGTCGAGGAAGGCGAAGAACTCGCGGTCGGCCGTGCTCGTGTCGAGCGCCTGGGAGAACAGCGTGTCGAGTCCCGGCAGCCCCTGGGTGTAGAGCGGCACGGCGAGGGAGCCGGTGGCCGCGATCGCCTCCAGGTACGCGGCCGCGAGGCTCGCCAGGTTGTAGGCGCCCGCCTGCAGGCCCTGTCGCTGCAGATCGCCGGCCTTCTGCGCGTAGGCCGCGACGTAGTCGAGGAGGCCGGTCTGAGCGAAGAGCTGCTGGATCTCGTACGGCAGCCGCTCGACGGCGGATCCGGCGGCGGTGTACCGGGCGAGGGCGGCATCCGTCTGCGGTTTCACCTTGTCGTAGGAGGCGGCGTCGAGACGCGGGTCGCGGGAGACCCCGGGGACGTCGATGTCGACGCCCGTGAGGTGGCTGTAGGCCTCGTAGATGTCGCCGACCTCGAGCACCGTGACCCCGGCGCGCTCGCCCTCGCGGACCACATCGACGAGCTCGCCGGTGTGGTCGGGCGTCATCCGCTGGCCGAGAGGGATGAGCACGGTCGTGAAGCCGGCGTCGCCCGCCGCGCGCACCTTCTCGGGGATGCCGCCGACCGGGCCGATGGTGCCGGTGGCGTTGATCGTGCCGGTCATGGTGACGTGCTTCCGGAACCGCTCGCCGCGCGCGAGGGCGATGAGCCCCGCCGTGGTGAGGGCGCCCGCGCTCGGGCCGTCGATGCGCCCGTCGGTCTCGAAGCGGAAGTCGCCCTCGAGCGGCTCGCCGAGCAGCAGGGTGGAGATGATCGCGGCATTCCAGGCGCCCGCCTGCGACTGCGTCCCGATGCCGCCCACCTCGTTCTCGGAGAACTCCACGCGGAAGTCGCCCGCCTTGTCGGGGGAGGTGCGGCTGATGGTCGTCGTGCCGGTCGTCCCGGTGTCGCCCGCGACGGCGAGCCAGGTGACGGTGATGGCGGATGCGGGGGAGCCGGGGGCCGCCGAGCAGCCGGTCGCGGCGAGGGCGAGGGTGAGAGCGGCGGCGACGCCGGCGAGGGATCTGCGGGACTTCTGCACGGGAGCACTCCGGGGATCGGGGGACGGTGACCCCAGCTTGGGGGACACGGTAGGGTCGCAGCACGACAGGACGGCGAGCCCGAACGATCCCGAACGCGAGCGGATCACGGGGCTCGGTGAGGGGGCGGAGGCGACCGTGGCGACGGAGGGGCTGTTCGGAGCCGACGCGCCCGCGGGCTTCGACGAGCTCGCCGCCCGGCTGCGGGAGCGGCGGGCGGCGGCGGGCTCGCCGTCGTTCAGCGAGATCACCCGCCGGGTCGGAGCGCAGCGCGCCGAGCGCGGCGTCCGGCCCAGTGAGCGCACCCCCGGCCGGGTGACCGTCTACGACTGCTTCCGCGAGGGCAGACGCCGCCTCGACGTGGAGCTCGTGCTCGACATCGTGCAGGCGCTGGGGGCCGACGCCGCCGAGATCGCCCGCTGGCGTGCGTGGTGCTCGTTGCTGCAGCGGGTGCCCGAGGCCGCGGCCCTCGTGCCCGCGCGGCTCGATCTGCCGCCGCTCGTCGAGCCCTTCGTCGGGCGGGTCGAGGAGCTGCGGATGCTGGCCGCCGCCCGCGGGCCCGTGCTCGTCACCGGGATGGCGGGCGCGGGCAAGACGCAGCTGGCCGTGCGCGCGCTGCGCCGGCTCCTGGCCGAGGGGGTCGTCGACGGGGTCGTCGCGGTCGACGCCCGGGCGAGCACGTCGGGCGTCGCCGCCGCCGACGGATCGGCGATCGCCGAGGCCATCGGCCGAGCGCTCGGCATGGGCGCGGACGTCCTGACCGGCGCCGAGGCGCAGGCCGCGCGCGTCGGGCGGATCGCCGGGGTGCTCGCGGAGCGCCGGGTCGCGGTGCTCGTCGACGACCTCGTCGACATCGCACAGGTCTCGGTGCTCGCCGCATCCGTCGCGACCCCTCTGGTGCTGGTGAGCCGGTCGCTGCTCGCGGTACCGGCGGGCGTCGTCGCCGTCGAGCTGCGACCCTGGGCGCCGGACGAGGGACTCGAGCTGCTCGGTGCGCTCGCCGGTCCGGAGCGCGTGGCCGCCGAGCCCGACGCCGCCCGCGACATCGTGGAGCTCACCGGCGGGCTGCCGCTCGCATCCGCCCTGATGGGCGCTCGCGTCGCCGAGCGGCCCGGCTGGTCGCTCGCCGATCACCGCGACGCGCTGCGGGCCCGGCTGGACGGCCTGCGGATCGACCGGGCGGTGAGCGAGTCGTTCGCGCTCTCCTATCTGGCGCTCGACCCGGCCGCCCGTCGCGCGCTGCGGCTGCTCTCGGTGCAGCCGTGCGACGCGCTCGAGCTCTCGGCGTTCGCCCGGCTGCTCGACCTCGACCCCGCGGAGGCAGCCGGCATCCGCGACGCGCTGATCGCGGGGCACTGCGCCGAGCGGGCGGGCGGCGGGCGCATCGGCGTGCACGCCCTCGTCCGGGCGTTCGCGACGGCGCAGTCGTGGGAGGAGGACCCTCAGCCGGAGCGCGACGACGCCCTCGTGCGTCTCGCCGAGGAGCGGGTGGCCCGGTGCTGGGCGGCGGTGACGGCACTCGTGCCCGGCCACCTGGGCGCGCGCGTCGCGACAGGGCCGACGCCGCCCGTGCCCGCGGAGGACGAGGCGCGCACCTGGCTGGTCGGCGAGCTGAGCGGCACGATCGAGCTGGGCTACGCGATCGCGGGGGCGCAGCCGGGGCTCTTCGCCGAGCTCGCGCAGGCGCTCGGCGTCTACCTCGAGCGGCAGAGCCTGCTGCGGATCGCGGTGCGGGTGCACGAGACGGCGATCGAGTGCGCCGAGCGCGCCGGAGACGAGGGCGCGCTCGCGGCGGCGCACCTGCTGCACGGTCAGGTGCTGCTGCGACTCGGCGACTCCCGTGCCCGGGGCGAGCTCGAGCGCGCGGTCGGGCTCGGGCAGCGGGCCGGACGGATGCGGGTGGCGGTGTCCGCCGCGAACTCCCTCGCGATCGTCGCCGCGCACGCGGGCGAGACGGATGCGGCGGTGCGCCGCTTCCGGGAGGCCCGCGAGGCGGCGCGGGACGCCGTCCCCGACCTCTACGCCATCGCCACCGACAACCTCGCGATCATGATGCGCCGCGTCGGCGAGCTCGACGAGGCGCTCGAGCTGCACCTCGAGGCGTACACCTACTCGACGGCCCGGGGCGACACCCACCACGCGGCGGCCGTCATCGGCAATGCGAGCGAGGTGCAGCTGATGCTGGGCGACGTCGACGCGGCCGTCGAGTCCGCGCGTCTCGGGGTCGACCTCGTCGCGGGTCGTGCCGACGTCGCCTACGGGCACAACGTCGCGCTGCTCGGCATGGCGCTCCTCGCCTGCGGCGAGCTCGACGAGGCGCGGTCGCGTCAGCTCGAGGCGCTCGAGATGGCGGACCGCATCGAGGATGCCGTGCTCGGTGCCCTCGCGCGGAACAACCTCGGCTTCGTCGAGCAGGAGCGCGATCCGGGGGCCGCCCGCCGCTGGTTCGAGGAGGCGCTCGCGCTCGCGCTGCGGTTCGAGCTCGCCTTCGAGGCGGGGCGTGCGCGGCTCGGGCTCGCGGAGCTCGCCTGCGCGGCGGGGGACCGTGCCGCGGCGCTCGCCGCGCTCGACGAGGCGGACGCCGTCTTCGAGCCGTTCACGCCGGAGGGCGCCCGTGCGACCGGGCTGCGCGCGCTCCTCGGGGATGCGGTGGCGTAGGGCTCAGTCGACCCAGTCGAAGGTGCGCTCGACGGCCTTGCGCCAGCGCGCGATGCCGCGCGCCCGGGTCTCGGCGTCGATCGACGGCTCGAAGCGCCGCTCCTCGGTCCACAGTGCGCGCAGCTCGTCGAGGCCCGACCACACGCCGACCGCGAGGCCGGCCGCGTAGGCGGCGCCGAGGGCCGTGGTCTCGACGACCGCGGGGCGCACGACGGGGATGCCGAGCACATCCGCCTGGAAGCGCATGAGCAGCTCGTTGCGCACCATGCCGCCGTCGACCCGCAGCTCGGTGATGGGGACGGCGAGCTCGGCGTTCGCGACCTCGAGCACGTCGAGGGTCTGGTAGGCGACCGACTCGAGGGACGCCCGGGCGAGGTGCGCCTTGGTCGCGAAGCGCGTGAGGCCGGCGATGACGCCGCGCGCATCCGGACGCCAGTAGGGCGCGAAGAGCCCCGCGAAGGCCGGTACGACGTAGACGTCGCCGTTGTCGTCGACGCTCGCGGCGAGCTCCTCGACCTCCGACGCCTCGCGGATGATGCCGAGGTTGTCGCGCAGCCACTGGATGAGCGACCCGCTCACCGCGACCGAGCCCTCCAGCGCGTAGCGCGGCGCCTCGTCGCCGAGCCGGTAGGCGACGGTCGTGATGAGGCCCTTCTCGCTGTGCACGATCTCGGTGCCGGTGCCCACGATCAGGAAGTTGCCGGTGCCGTAGGTGTTCTTGGACTCGCCGGCTTCGAACGCCGCCTGGCCGAAGGTCGCCGCCTGCTGGTCGCCGAGGATGCCGGCGATCGGCACCTCGCGCAGCAGGCTCGACGACTCGGCGTGCCCGAAGACGCCCGAGGAGGGGCGGATGTCGGGCAGCATCGCGCGCGGGACGCGGAACGCCGCGCACAGCTCGTCGTCCCAGTCGAGGGTCTCGAGGTCCATGAGCAGGGTGCGGCTCGCGTTCGTCACGTCGGTCGCGTGCACGCCGCCGTGCCTGGCGCCCCCGGTCAGGTTCCACAGCACCCAGGTGTCGGGCGTGCCGAAGGCGAGCTCGCCGCGTTCGGCGCGCTCGCGGGCGCCGTCGACGTGGTCGAGGATCCAGGCGATCTTGGTCGCCGAGAAGTAGGTGGCCAGCGGCAGGCCGGTCTTCGCCGCGAACCGCCGGATGCCGCCGTCCGCGGCCAGCGCGTCGACGGCATCCTGGGTGCGGGTGTCCTGCCAGACGATCGCGGGGTGGATCGGCCTGCCGGTCGCCCGGTCCCAGACGACGACGGTCTCGCGCTGGTTGGTGATGCCGATCGCCGCGACGTCGTGGCGGGTGATGGCGGCATCCGCGAGCGCCTCGCCGATCACGTGCCGGGTGTTGCGCCAGATCTCGAGCGCGTCGTGCTCGACCCAGCCGGGCTTCGGGAAGTGCTGGCGGTGCTCCTGCTGGCCGGTGCTCAGGATGCGGCCGCGGTCGTCGAACACGATCGCCCGCGTGGAGGTGGTGCCCTGGTCGATCGCGACGAGATGACGCGGTGCGGATACGCCCATCCGATCCCTCCTCCGTGTCGCCTCCGAGGCTAGCCCACCCCTCGCGAGGTGCTTGCGGAGTGAGCGCTCACTCACTTACACTCGCCCGGTGGGGTTGCCGGAGGAGTTCCTGATCGTGCGCGAACGCGCGCGGCCGCTCGCGCCCGACGAGCGCCGCGAGGCGATCCTCGAGGCCGTGCTGCCGCTCCTGCGCGAGCGCGGCCGCGACGTCACGAGCCGTGAGCTCGCGGAGGCGGCGGGCGTCGCGGAGGGCACCCTCTTCCGCGCGTTCGGCGACAAGGACAGCCTGCTCGAGGCGGGACTCATCAAGCTCCTCGATCCCGAGCTCTTCCGCGACGAGCTGCGCCGCATCCCGCTCGAGCTGCCGCTCGAGGAGAAGATCACCGCGGTGATCGAGGCGCTCCAGGTGCGGTTCCGCGAGGTGTTCCGCATCATGACGGTCTTCGGCCGCGAGGGTCCGCCCCCCGTGCGCGAGGCCGGTGGCGGCGACTGGCTCGAGATCGTGCGCGTCCTGCTCGCCCCCGATGCCGGCCGGCTCGGGGTCCCCGTCGACACGGTCGCCTGGTACGTGCGACTCGTCGCCTTCGGAGCCTCGATCGAGCCCTTCAACCACTTCCGCCGCTTCGACTCCGCCGAGCTCGCGACCGTCGTCGTGCATGGCGTCTCCGTCTGACCCGTCCCATCCGCCAACCGAAGGAAGCCTCCGTGCTCGGCAAACTGCTCGTCCACCACCTGCGGCCCTACTGGCCGCTGCTGATCGGCGTCGTCGTGTTCCAGCTGGCGCAGTCGATCGCCTCCCTCTACCTGCCGGCGCTCAACGCCGACATCATCGACGACGGCGTCGCCAAGGGCGACACCGGCTACATCCTGCGCACCGGCGGCATCATGCTGCTCATCACGCTCGGCCAGATCGCCGCGTCGATCCTCGCCGTCTACTTCGGGGCCCGGGCGTCGATGGCGCTCGGGCGCGACCTGCGCGCCGCGGTGTTCCGCCGGGTGGGGGAGTTCTCGGAGCGGGAGGTCGCCCGCTTCGGCGCCCCCTCCCTCATCACCCGCACCACCAACGACGTGCAGCAGGTGCAGATGCTCGTGCTCATGACGTGCACGATCCTCGTGTCGGCGCCCATCCTCTCGATCGGCGGCGTCATCATGGCGCTCCGCGAGGACGTCGTGCTCTCGTGGATCATGGTCGTCGCGGTCCCCGTGCTGCTGGTCTCCGTCGGCCTCATCATCGTGCGGATGGTGCCGCAGTTCCGCCGCATGCAGGCGCGCATCGACACCGTCAACCGCGTGCTGCGCGAGCAGCTCACCGGCATCCGCGTCATCCGCGCCTTCGTGCGCGAGAAGCGCGAGCAGGACCGCTTCGGCGTCGCCAACGAGGAGCTCACCGACACCGCGCTGCGGGCGGGCCGGCTGTTCGCCCTCATGTTCCCCGTGGTCATGCTCGTGCTCAACGTGTCGAGCGTCGCGGTGCTGTGGTTCGGGGCGTTCCGGATCGAGGACGGCGGCATGCAGGTCGGCTCGCTCATCGCGTTCCTCAGCTACCTCATCCAGATCCTGATGGCGGTCATGATGGCGACCTTCATGGCCGTGCTGCTGCCGCGCGCGGCGGTGTCGGCCGACCGCATCGGCGAGGTGCTCGCGACGGAGCCCTCCGTGGTGGCGCCGCTCGCGCCGGTCACCGAGCTGCAGGCGACCGGCAAGGTCGAGCTGCGCGAGGCGACCTTCGCGTATCCGGGCGCCGAGGCCCCCGTGCTGCGCGAGCTGAGCTTCACCGCCAAGCCCGGGCGGATGACGGCGATCATCGGCTCCACCGGCTCGGGCAAGACGACCCTCGTCAACCTGCTGCCGCGGCTCTTCGACGTGACGGACGGTGCCGTGCTCGTCGACGGCGTCGACGTGCGGGAGCTCGATCCCGAGCTGCTGTGGAGCCGCATCGGGCTCGTGCCGCAGAAGCCCTACCTGTTCTCCGGCTCGGTCGCCTCCAACCTGCGCTACGGCAACCCGGACGCCACCGACGAGGAGCTGTGGGCCGCCCTCGAGATCGCGCAGGCGCGCGACTTCGTCGAGGAGATGCCCGAACGGCTCGAGGCACCGATCGCCCAGGGCGGCACCAACGTCTCGGGCGGGCAGCGTCAGCGGCTCGCGATCGCGCGGGCGCTCGTGAAGCGTCCCGAGATCTACGTCTTCGACGACTCGTTCTCGGCGCTCGACACCGCGACGGATGCCCGGCTCCGCCAGGCGCTCGCGCGCGAGGTGGGCGACGCGACCATGATCGTCGTCGCGCAGCGCGTGTCGACCATCCTGCAGGCCGACCAGATCATCGTGCTCGAGGACGGCGCCATCGTCGGCCTCGGCACCCACCAGGAGCTGCTCGCGAGCTCCGCGGAGTACCGCGAGATCGTCGAGAGCCAGCTGAGCGCGGAGGATGCGGCGTGAGCGAGAACCAGAACGAGTCCCGTCCGGCGCGGCCCGCGGGGCCGCCGCGTCGCGGCCCCGGCGGGGGCGGGCCCTTCGGCGGCGCCGGCATGCCCGCCGAGAAGGCGATGAGCTTCGGCCCCTCGGCCAAGCGCCTCATCGGGCGCCTGCGCCCCGAGCGGCTCGGCGTCGTGCTCGTGATCGTGCTCGGAACGGTGGGCGTCATCCTGAGCGTCATCGGACCCAAGGTGCTCGGCCAGGCGACCAACCTCATCTTCGAGGGGGTCATCTCCGCCCAGCTGCCGGCGGGCGTCACCAAGGCGCAGGTCATCGCGGGCCTCGAGGCGAAGGGCGAGACGACGCAGGCCGACATGCTGCGCGGCATGGACCTGCGACCCGGCGAGGGCATCGACTTCTCCGCGCTCGCCGTCGTGCTCGGCATCGTGCTGCTGCTCTACGTGGCCTCCTCGGTCTTCATGTGGCTGCAGGGCTACGTGCTCAACGGCATCACGCAGCGCACGGTGCTGCGGCTGCGCCGCGATGTGGAGGAGAAGATCCACCGGCTGCCGCTCAGCTACTTCGACCGGATGCCGCGCGGCGAGCTCCTGAGCCGCGTCACCAACGACATCGACAACGTCTCGCAGAGCCTGCAGCAGACGCTCTCGCAGCTGCTCACCTCCCTGCTGACTGTCGTCGGCGTGATCGTGATGATGTTCGTGATCTCGCCCGTGCTGGCGCTCGTCGCGCTCGTGGCGATCCCCGTCACCCTCGTGATCACCGTGCTCGTGGCGAAGCGCTCGCAGAAGCTCTTCGTGGCGCAGTGGACGCACACCGGAACCCTCAACGCGCAGATCGAGGAGGGCTACACGGGCCACTCGCTCGTCAAGGTGTTCGGCCGCCACCGCGAGGTGCAGGCGCGCTTCGACGCCAAGAACGAGGAGCTCTACAAGGCGAGCTTCGGCGCGCAGTTCGTGAGCGGCATCATCATGCCCGCCACGATGTTCGTGGGGAACCTCGTGTACGTCGCGATCGCCGTGGTCGGCGGCCTCTTCGTGGCGAACGGCTCGATGCGCCTCGGCGACGTGCAGGCCTTCATCCAGTACTCGCGTCAGTTCACGCAGCCGCTCTCGCAGCTCGGCTCGATGGCCAACCTGCTGCAATCGGGCGTCGCCTCGGCCGAGCGGGTGTTCGAGCTGCTCGACGCGGAGGAGCAGACGGCCGACCCCGTGCCCGCCGAGTCGCCCGCGGGCGGCACCGGCCGGCTCGCCTTCGAGAACGTGTCGTTCCGCTACGACCCCGAGAAGCCGCTCATCGACGACCTCTCGCTCGTGGCGGACCCCGGTCACACGATCGCGATCGTCGGTCCGACGGGCGCGGGCAAGACGACGCTCGTCAACCTCATCATGCGGTTCTACGACCCGCAGTCCGGCCGCATCACGCTCGACGGCATCGACACGACCCGGATGACGCGCGACGACCTGCGCTCGCGCACCGGCATGGTGCTGCAGGACACCTGGCTGTTCGGCGGCACCATCCGCGACAACATCGCCTACGGCCGCCCCGACGCCTCGGAGGAGGAGATCATGGCCGCGGCGCAGGCCGCCTACGTGGACCGCTTCGTGCACTCGCTGCCCGACGGCTACGACACGGTGCTCGACGACGAGGGCGGCAACGTCTCGGCGGGCGAGAAACAGCTCATCACGATCGCGCGGGCGTTCCTCGCGAAGCCCTCGGTGCTCATCCTCGACGAGGCGACCTCGTCGGTCGACACCCGCACCGAGCTGCTCGTGCAGCGCGCCATGAGCGCGCTCCGCAAGGACCGCACGAGCTTCGTGATCGCGCATCGGCTCTCGACGATCCGCGACGCCGACCTCATCCTGGTGATGGAGAGCGGATCGATCGTCGAGCAGGGCACGCACGAGCAGCTTCTCGAGGCCCGCGGCGCCTATGCCCGCCTCTACGAGGCGCAGTTCGCGGCCCCCCTCGAGGACGCCGACACCGCGGCCTGACTCCACGCCGGCGCGGCCGGGGCCCCCGGTGGCTCCGTCCGCGCCGGATGCGCTAGCGTGGGAGCGCTCTCACGCCGACGTGACGCTAGGAGAACCGTGTCCCACCACCACGCCGTCCGCCGCGGACCCGCGGCCGTGCGCACCGCCGCAGCCCTCGGCGCGGTCGTCCTGCTCGCCGGCATCGCCATCCCCTCAGCCGCGTCGCCCGCGGCCGGTGCCCCGACCGCATCCCCGGCGGTGACGGATGCCGAGCTCGGCCCCGAACTCGTGCCGAACGGCTCCTTCGACGACGGCACCGTGCCCTGGTGGACGACGCCGGACGTGACGGCCGTCGTCGACGGGGGTGCTCTATGCGTCGACGCGCCCGGGGGCACACCGAACGCGTGGTCGACCATCGTCGGCATCGACGGCATCCCTCTCGTCGCGGGGCAGAGCTACCGCTTCTCGTTCCGCATCAGCGGCACCGCGGCCGTCACGATCCGCGCGCTCGCGCAGCAGGACCGCGCGCCGTGGACCGCCACCTACGAGATGAACCCCACGACCGCGGCCGACGCGACGCTGTTCACCGGGGGCTTCACCTCGACGCTCGACTGGCCGACCGGCCAGCTGGTGTTCCAGATCGGCGGCGCGAAGCAGCCGTGGACCTTCTGCCTCGACGACGTCTCGTTCCGCACCGGACCGCCGCCCGAGGCCTACGTCGCCGAGACGCACTCGCGGGTGCGCGTCAACCAGTACGGCTACCTGCCGGGTGGCCCCAAGCGCGCCACCCTTCTCGTGGACGACCCGTCGGCGCCCGGCATCGGCTGGACGCTCCGCGACGTGGCCGGGGCGGTCGTCGCGACGGGCACCGCGGAGCCCTACGGAACGGATCGCACGGTCGGCTCCGCCGTGCAGCGCATCGTGTTCGACGGGGTGTCGGCCACCGGCGAGGGCTTCACCCTCGAGGCAGACGGGGAGACGAGCTACCCCTTCGCCATCCGCGACGGACTCTACGCGCCGCTCGCCGTTGACGCTCTGCACTACTTCTATCTCGCGCGCAGCGGCATCGAGCTCGAGGAGCGTTACGCGGGGGCGGGCTACGCGCGCCCCGCCGGTCACCTCGACGTGGCCCCCAACCGCGGCGACTCGGCGGTCGGTTGCCAGGCGCCCCGCGGCTACTACCAGGACTGGACGTGCGACGCCGAGTTCGACGTGCACGGCGGGTGGTACGACGCGGGCGACCACGGCAAGTACGTGGTCGACGGCGGGATCGCGGTGCACCAACTGCTCGACGCCTGGGAGCGCGCGCGGATCGCGGGGCGAGAGGACGCCTTCGGCGACGGCTCGCTGTCGATCCCCGAGGCGGGCGACGGCATACCCGACATCCTCGACGAGGCGCGCTGGGAGCTCGACTGGATGCTGCGCATGCAGGTGCCCGCGGGGCAGCAGTACGCGGGCATGGTGTTCCACAAGGTGCAGGACGACGGCTGGACCGGCATCCCCACGATGCCGTGGCTCGACGACAAGCCGCGTCAGGTGCACCGGCCGTCGACCGCCGCGACCCTCAACCTGGCGGCCGTCGCCGCGAAGGGTGCGCGCCTCTTCCGCGAGTGGGATCCCGGCTACGCCGACCGGCTCCTGGCGGCGGCGCGCACCGCGTGGGCGGCGGCGCTCGCGACCCCCGATCTCTACGCGAGCCCGGCGGACGGCGACGACGGCGGAGGGCCCTACGACGACCGGGAGCTCGGCGACGAGCTCTACTGGGCCGCTGCCGAGCTGTACCTCACGACCGGGGAGCTGTCGTTCTCGGATGCGCTCGTCAGGAGTCCCGTCGCCGGCAGCCCGATCGACGCCGAGGGCGGCTTCGACTGGCGGTCGACGGCGGCGCTCGGCCGGCTCGACCTGGCGATGGTCGACTCGGGCTTCCCGGGCCGCGAGGCGGCGCGGATGTCGGTCGTGGATGCGGCGGACGTCTACCTGCGGGCCGCCGACTCCGCCTTCGAGCATCCGTACCATCCGCGCAACGGCGAGTACGACTGGGGCTCGAACGCGATCATCCTGAACAACCAGGTGGTGCTCGCGACCGCCGCCGACATCACGGGCGATCGCCGCCACCGCGACGCGGTGATCGCGGGCATGGACTATCTGCTCGGACGCAACGGCACCGACCGCTCCTACATCACGGGCTACGGCACGCTGTTCTCGCAGAACCAGCACCATCGCTGGATGGCGCAGTCGCTCGACGCCTCGCTCCCGCGGGTGTCGGACGGCACTGTCGCGGGCGGACCGAACAGCGCGATCCAGGACGAGGTCGCCGCGCAGGCCTGGCCGGACGGATGCGTCGCGCAGCTCTGCTACCTCGACGACATCCGCTCCTGGTCGACGAACGAGATGACCGTCAACTGGAACTCGGCGCTCAGCTGGGTGACGGTGTGGCTCGCGACCCGCGTGGACGACCCCTCGGGGTCGCTCGCGGGGGCGTCGGCGGGCGGATGGCCGGCCTGGGCGGTCGCGCTGCTCGCGGCCGGGATCGTGGTGGTCGCGGCGCTCGCGACGCTGCTGCTCGTGCGCCGTCGCCGGGCGCGTCGCGCGTCCCCCGCGCTGTCGGTCGAGTAGCCCGACCGGCAGCTCTCACCTCGCCGGTCGAGTAGCCCGGCCGGTGGTGCTCACCTCGCCGGTCGAGTAGCCCGATCGGTAGCGCCTCTCGCTGGTCGAGTAGCCGCCGCAGGCGGCGTATCGAGACCCTCGCTCAGGCCCCCAGCGCCTCGCCCTCGTCACCCTCGTCCGCGGCATGCTCGGGGCTCACGAGCGCGATGTCGATCTCGGGGCGGCCCGCGCCCAGCTCGTCGAGCGCCGCGAACTCGTTCTGGGTGAGGTGCTTGGGGGTCTCGTCGATCGTGCGGGGCTCACCGATGACCTTCGACTCGTCGAGGCTGTCGAGCTTGCGGGCGGTCACGAGCACCCGCTGCTCGAGCGAGCTCGCGAACTTGTTGTAGTGGTTCACGGTCGACTCGATGGCGCCGCGCAGCCGGTCGGCGTGCTCGGAGAGCGTGGCGAGGCGGCCGTAGAGCTCTTTGCCGAGGTCGAACAGGCGCTTCGCGTCCTCGGTGAGCACGTCCTGCTGCCAGGTGAACGCGATGGTCTTGAGCAGCGCCCACAGCGTTCCGGGGTTGGCGAGGATGATGCGCTTCGAGAAGGCGTAGTCCATGAGGGCGGGGTCGGCCTCCATCGCCGCGGCGAGCAGGGGCTCGTTGGGGATGAACGCGATCGTGAAGTCGGGACTCGCGTCGAGGCCGGTCCAGTAGGACTTGGAGGCCAGGGCATCGACGTGGCTGCGCACCTGCTTGGCGTGCTGGGCGAGCAGCCGGCCGCGCTGCGCCTCCTGCTCGCCCGTGGCGGTGGCGGGGATCGCGCTCGCCTCGATGAAGGAGTTGTAGGGCACCTTCGCGTCGACGGGGATCGACTTGCCGCCCGGCAGCGTGACGACCATGTCGGGGCGGCGCGTGCCGCTCTCCGACTCGATCGTGGACTGCACGCTGAAGTCCACGCGGTTGAGCAGCCCCGCCGACTCCACGAGCGTGCGCAGCTGGGTCTCGCCCCACACCCCGCGCGTGGCGTTGTTGCGCAGCGCGCTCGCGAGCTGCTCGGCCGTCTGGCGCAGGCGCTCCTCCGACTCGGTGGCCGTCTTGAGCTGCTGGCTCAGCTCGCCGTGCTGCTGCGCGCGCTGGGTCTCGAGCTCGACCACCTTGCGCTGCATCGCGCTGAGGGTCTCCTTGACGGGTGCGAGCTCCTGCAGCACCTTGTGCTCGGATGCCGCGTCGGCCTGGCGCTGGGCCGCCTCGACGCGCTGCTTCTCGACGAGCTCGCCGTAGCGTTCCTGGGCGAGTGCGAGCTGCTCGCGCAGCCCCTCGAGCGAGGCCTGCGCCCCGGCGAGGGTGCGCTCGACCTCCGCCCGCGCGGCGGCCTCGGCCGCGCGCACCTCCGCGACCACGGCCGCGTGCCGCGCCTCGAGCACCGCCGCATCCGCGTCGGAGCCGCTTCCGCGGCGCGCCCGCGCGACGAGCGCGGTGGCGCCGATGCCGAGCACCAGCCCGATGGCGAGCCCGATGAGCAGGGGGAGCAGTCCGTCCATGCGCCCAGTGTCGCAGCCGCCGCCGACAGGGCTCCGAGGCCCGCCGCGCGCATCCCCAGAACGCGGATCAGAAATGCAGGAGGCGCGAGCGTGCGACCGCGTGGATCCGGGATGCGACGGGCGGCTGCGACGGGATCTCCTGCATTTCTGACGGCGGGGCGCGGGGCGCGGATGGGGCGCGAGATGGCATCCGCTGAACGCATCGAAAAGCCGGAAATGTTTAGCGAATGTCTGGATGTACCCTCGCCGCATGGCTACCGAGATCCTCGACCACTGGGTGGACGGCGCCGTCTTCACCGGCGAGTCGACGCGCACCGCACCCGTCTACAACCCCGCGCAGGGCATCGTCCAGAAGGAGGTGCGCCTCGCATCCGTCTCCGACGTTGACCACGCCGTGCAGCGGGCGAAGGCCGCGTACCCCGGCTGGGGCGGCGCGAGCTGGGCGAAGCGCCAGGCGGTGCTCTTCGCCTTCCGCGAGATCCTCAACACGCGTCGCGACGAGCTCGCCGCGATCCTCACGGCCGAGCACGGCAAGGTGCTCTCGGATGCCGGCGGCGAGATCGCGCGCGGCCTCGAGGTCGTCGAGTTCGCCTGCGCGGCGCCGCACCTCGCGAAGGGCGAGTTCGCCGAGAACGTGTCGACCGGCGTCGACGTCTACTCGCTGCACCAGCCGCTCGGCGTGGTGGGCATCATCAGCCCCTTCAACTTCCCCGCCATGGTGCCGCTGTGGTTCTTCCCCATCGCGCTCGCCGTCGGCAACACCGTCGTGCTGAAGCCCTCGGAGAAGGACCCGACGGCGGCGATCTGGATGGCGCAGGCGCTCAAGGAGGCAGGCCTCCCCGACGGCGTGTTCAACGTCGTCAACGGCGACAAGGAGTCGGTCGACGCGATCCTCGACCACCCGGATGTCGCATCCGTCTCGTTCGTCGGCTCGACGCCCATCGCGAAGTACGTCTACGAGCGCGGCACGGCGGCCGGCAAGCGCGTGCAGGCCCTCGGCGGCGCCAAGAACCACATGCTCGTGCTGCCCGACGCCGACCTCGACCTCGTGGCCGACTCGGCCGTCAACGCCGGCTTCGGCTCCGCGGGCGAGCGCTGCATGGCGATCTCGGTGCTCGTGGCCGTCGAGCCGGTGGCCGACGAGCTCGTCGCGAAGATCCGGGAGCGGATGACGGGCCTGCGCGTCGGCGACGGCACCCGCGGCTGCGACATGGGCCCGCTCATCACGCGCGAGCACCGCGACAAGGTGGCCGGCTACCTCGACGTGGCGGTCGCCGACGGCGCCGACCTCGTGGTCGACGGACGCGGCGTGCAGGCGGACGGCGCGGCCGACGGCTTCTGGCTCGGCCCGACCCTCATCGACAAGGTGCCGACCTCGTCGAAGGTCTACACCGACGAGATCTTCGGGCCGGTGCTCTCGATCGTGCGCGTCGCCTCCTACGACGAGGGCCTCGAACTCATCAACTCGGGCCGCTACGGCAACGGCACCGCGATCTTCACCAACGACGGCGGCGCGGCCCGGCGCTTCCAGCGCGAGGTGCAGGTCGGCATGGTCGGCATCAACGTGCCGATCCCGGTGCCGGTGGGCTACTTCTCCTTCGGCGGCTGGAAGGACTCGATGTTCGGCGACACGAAGGCCTACGGTCCCGACGCGATCCACTTCTTCACGCGCCAGAAGGCCATCACCTCGCGCTGGCTCGACCCCTCGCACGGCGGCATCAACCTGGGCTTCCCCCAGAACGGCTGAGCCCCTCGGCTCGGGTGCTGGCGGCGGGAGCAACCGCACCATCGGCGGGAGCAGTCGCGCATCCGGGCGGCAGAGCACGCAGGCGGCGGGAGCAGTTGCTCCCGCCGCCTGACTGTTTCGCCGCCCGCGCCACATGGGGTGCGCAGGTCGGGGCGGGCAGGATCGGGGTAGGGTGCGGCGCCTCAGGGCATGGCGCCTCAGGTACGTCCGATCGAAGCGCCGTCTCGGGATGCGCCGGTGTGCGGAGTCGCGGCGGGGACGTCGCACCCGCCCCGTTCCCTCTGCTGCGCTCCCGCGTGGGTGCGCCGGTAGCGGATGGGGAAAGCTGCAAGCGGCGGGAGCAATTTCTCCCGCCACTGAGGTGTTGCACCGCCCGGGGGTGGAGTTGCTCCCGCCGATGGTGCAGTTGCTCCCGCCGCTTGAGCTTGCGGCGTGCGGGTCGGAGCTCGCAGGCCGCCGTGAGCCGATGCCTGCGGCCCGAGTCACAGCTAGAGTGCCGGTGCCGGTGCCGGTGCCGGTGCCGGTGCCGGTGCCGGTGCCGGTGCCGGTGAGTGAGAGCCAGCGCGCCAGAGCCAGAGCCAGAGCCAGAGCCAGCACCAGCATCCGACCCGGCGCTCCGAGTCGGGGCGGCTCAGGACGCGGCGGCGACCGCAGGCGGCACCGTGGCCGCGATCCGGATGCCGGCGAGCGTCGCGAGCTCGGGCAGGTCGATCGCGCCGTGCCGGTCGGCCGCGTGGATCATGATCGCGGCGCAGGCCTCGGCATCCGCGACCGCGTCGTGGTGGGGGAAGTCCTCGAAGCCCGCGGCCATCGCCACCATCGGCAGGCGGTACGACTCGAGCTGGTAGGTCTTGCGGGCGAGCTGCAGGCTGCACATGTAGTCGTAGGCCGGCACCGGCAGCCCGGTGGCCGCGCACGCCGCCTTGATGACGCCCATGTCGAAGCCCGCGTTGTGGGCCACCAGGATGTCCGACTCGGCGAACGCGACGAGGTCGGGCAGCTGCTCCACCCATCCGGCGGCGTCGCGCACGTCGTCGGCGCGGATGCCGTGGATGCGGGTGTTCCAGTCGACGAAGTGGTCGTGCCCCGGCGGCGGCTGGATGAGCCATCCGATGCGGTCGACGACCTGCCCGTCGCGCACCTTCACGAGCCCGACCGAGCAGGCGCTCGCGCTGGACCCGTTCGCTGTCTCGAAGTCGATCGCGGTGAAGTCCAACGGCACGATCCGACTCTCGCACGGGGCACCGACAGCGGTCGTCGGGCACGCCGCGTCGCCCGGAACGCGGAACGGAACGCGGCGGGGCCGTCGCCGGCGATCCGGCGACGGCCCCGATGGTGGTTCCGCGTGAGAACCGAGCCCGCGTCCCGCCTCAGCGGACGCGCGTGAGCGCGCTCTCGGCCGCCCACGCCTTCGAGCGCTCCAGCTCGGCGCGTGCGTGCGTGCCCTCGCGGTAGAGCAGCGCGAGCTCGAGCCGGTTGGCTCGGCGCTCGTGGCGGGCGAGCTCGCGCCCGGGCCGGCGGCCCCAGCGGATGAGCGCCATGCCCAGGTGCAGCGCGGCGCGGTCGATGATGCCGAGCGGATGCGCGGCGCGCGTCCCCGTGCCGGCCTCATGCGGAGGGTGGCTGTGACGCGTGGTGGGCGTCAGCGTGGTGTTCATGATCGATGTCCTCGTTGTGGTGGACGGACGGCGCGCCGGGTGCGGTGCGCCGGAAGGTTGCCGCTCGTGACGGCACGGTATCGACCACCGCCGACAGGCGGGGTCGTGGACGGGGCGTGACCCGCGGACGCGCGACGGCATCCGGGGGATCGGGCTTCGTGGGCGGCGCCACCGTCGGGACGGCGGCGCGGAGACGCCTAGCCTTCCCGGACGATGAGGACGCCGACGAAGCCGGCGCGGTATGCGAGCGTGCGCTCGCGGCATGCGATCGATGCTGCGTTCATGTCCGGCTCCTCTCTTCGGTCGTCGTGGTCGCACCGCCATCCGGCGCGAGTGCCCACCGTAGCGGGCACGCCCGACGTGATGCAAGCATCCCGGGCGTGTCGCGCCGATCCGGTGCGCCGACGCCCCCGTTTACGCCCCGGATACGGCGCGCACCCCGCGCCGCTAGGCTTGAGCCCCGTGGCTCTCACCATCGGCATCGTCGGGCTCCCCAACGTGGGCAAGTCGACCCTCTTCAACGCGCTCACCAAGAACACCGTGCTCGCGGCGAACTACCCGTTCGCCACGATCGAGCCGAACGTGGGCGTCGTGAACCTGCCCGACGAGCGCCTCGGCATCCTGGCGCAGATCTTCGGCAGCGAGCGCATCCTGCCCGCCACGGTGAGCTTCGTCGACATCGCCGGCATCGTGAAGGGCGCCTCCGAGGGCGAGGGGCTCGGCAACCAGTTCCTCGCCAACATCCGGGAGGCGGATGCGATCGCGCAGGTCGTGCGCGGCTTCGACGACGCGGATGTCGTGCACGTCGCGGGCGCGGTGAACCCGAAGGACGACCTCGAGGTCATCACGACCGAGCTCGCCCTCGCCGACCTGCAGACCCTCGAGAAGGCGATCGTGCGCCTCGAGAAGGAGGTCAAGGGCAAGAAGGCCGACCCGGCGGTGCTGGATGCGGCGCTCGCCGCCAAGAAGGCCCTCGACGAGGGCACGCCGCTGTCGCGCGCCACCGGCATCGAGCTGCAGCTGCTCAAGGAGCTCGGGCTCATGACGGCGAAGCCCATCATCTACGTGTTCAACGTCGACGAGGCGGTGCTGACGGATGCGGCCCGCAAGGCCGAGCTCGCGGCCCTCGTCGCGCCCGCCAAGGCCGTGTTCCTGGATGCGAAGGTCGAGTCGGAGCTCATCGACCTCGACCCCGAGGACGCCGCCGAGCTGCTCGCCTCCACCGGCCAGGACGAGTCGGGCCTCGACCAGCTCGCCCGCATCGGCTTCGACACCCTGGGCCTGCAGACCTACCTCACGGCCGGCCCGAAGGAGGCGCGCGCCTGGACCATCCGCAAGGGCTGGAAGGCCCCGCAGGCTGCGGGCGTCATCCACACCGACTTCGAGCGCGGCTTCATCAAGGCCGAGGTGACCTCCTTCGAGGACCTGGTCGCCGCCGGCTCGCTCGCCGAGGCCCGCTCCCGCGGCAAGGCCCGCATCGAGGGCAAGGACTACGTCATGCAGGACGGCGACGTCGTGGAGTTCCGTTTCAACGTGTAGCCGCGGTCGTGGGGATGTCGTAGGTTCTCCTCATGTCCCAGATCACGGAGGCCGGCGTGCCCGCCCCTTACGCGACCGCACCCGCCGCGCCGTCGCGGACGACCGCGCTCGGGCGCGTGGCGATGATCGTCGGGCTCGGCGTGCTCGCGGGGTCGCTCCTCGCATCCGTGCTCATGGGGATCGCCGCGGCCCCCTATGCCACCGCGGGACCGACGGGATTCGGGGTCAGCCTGAGCCTCGCCTCCGGCGACCCGGTCGAGTTCACGCTCGCCGTGCTCGCCTTCGTCCACATCCTGCTGGGCACGGCGCTCGGGCTCTGGGCGCTCACCCAGGGGATCGTCGCGATCACCGCCGACCGGGGGAGGGCGTTCGGGATCACCGCGCTCGTGGCGGCGGTCGTCGCGCCCGGCGTCTCGCTCGTCGTCTACATGGTGATCGCGATCTCGAACGCGCCGCGGTGAGCGCGTCGCGCGGATCGCGGAGCTACGAGCTGCCGGATCCGGAGCTCCGCGCGTACGACCACGGGATCGGCACCCTCTCGATCGGCGGCGAGCTGATGGGGCACCTGGCGTCGGTCGTCGGACGCATCAGCCTTCCGTCCCGCGGGCTCTGGCCGTGGTTCCTCATCGTGTGGCTCGACGGGACGAGGGAGAACCCCTTCTTCGCCTGGCTGCCCGAGGATGATGCGGCGCGGATGTGGGCAGAGCTCGGGCTCGTCGACTCGGACTTCTGACGCCGTCGACGCAACCCCCTTCCCCTCTCACCCCCCGAGGTCTATGGTGACCCGCGTACCTCTGCGGAGGGAGATGCCATGGGGGCGCGGCACGAGGTCGAGCAGCGGGTGTCCACCGGGTCGCTGCCGGGGTGGGATGACGTCGAGCGGCTCGTCGCGGAGGCGCACGCCTCCGGGCTGAGGTCCCGGGACGGCGAGGTCGCGACGTACATCCCGCGTCTCGCGCACGTCGACCCCGAGCTCTTCGGGGTGAGCGTCGCCGAGGTGGACGGGGCGGTGCACGCCGCGGGCGATTCCGAGACGACGTTCTCCATCCAGTCCATCTCCAAGGCCTTCGTCTTCGCCCTCGTCTGCGAGCGCCTGGGCCACGAGGCGGTGCGCGAGCGGGTCGGGGTCGACAACACGGGGCTCGCGTTCAACTCGGTCATGGCGATCGAGCTCAACGACGGGCATCCGATGAACCCGATGGTCAACGCCGGGGCGATCGCGACCACGGCCCTCGTGCCGGCGGCATCCGTCGAGGAGCGTTGGGCCGCCATCCAGCAGGGCCTCTCCGCGTTCGCGGGGCGCCCCCTCGAGCTCGACGGCGAGGTCTACACCTCGGAGGCCGACACCAACCAGCGCAACCGGGCGATCGGGCAGCTGCTGCAGAGCTACGGGCGCATCGACGCCGATCCGCTCGCCGCCGTCGACGTCTACACGCGGCAGTGCTCGCTGCTCGTCAGCGCGAGCGACCTCGCCGTCATGGGCGCGACCCTCGCGGATGGCGGGGTCAACCCCGTGACCGGCGAGCGGGTGGTCTCGGCATCCGTGGCGCGCGACACCCTCGCGGTGCTCGCCTCCACGGGGCTCTACGAGCGCTCGGGGCAGTGGCTCTTCGAGATCGGGCTGCCCGGCAAGTCGGGGGTGGCGGGCGGCATCGTCACGGTGTCGCCGGGCAAGGGCGGCATCGGGGTGTTCTCGCCGCGGCTCGACGGCGCGGGCAACAGCGTGCGCGGCCAGCTCGCCACCCGCTACCTGTCGCGGGCGCTGGGGCTCGACGTGTTCGCATCCGGCACCCACCAGCACGGACCGTACCCGTACAGCAGAGAAGAAGGGCGGACGTCATGACCACCACCGTCGAGGGAGCAGAGGAGGCTACCGAGCAGCGGCGCTCGTGGGCGCCCATGATCGGGCTGTTCCTCGCCCAGATGCTCATGTCGTTCAACGTCGCGGCGCTGCCGGTGTCTATCGGCGGCATGGTGGCCGAGTTCGGGGTGCCGCCGACGACCGTCAGCACGGCGATCGTCGTCTACGGCCTCGCGGTGGCCGCGCTCGTGATGGTGGGCGCGAAGATCGGACAGCGGATCGGCTGGGTGATCGTCTTCCGTGTGGTCGTGGCGACCTTCGCGGTGTCGGCCCTCATGATGCTGTTCGGGCCGACCGTCGAGTGGATCATCGCCGCGCAGGTGGTGGCGGGCGCCTCCGCGGCGATCATCGTGCCGTCGCTCGTGGCCCTCATCGCCGAGAACTACCGGGGACGCCAGCAGGCGACCGCGATCGGCTCGCTCGGCTCGGCGCGCGCCATCTCGGGCGTCTCGGCGTTCCTCACGGGCGGCGCCCTCGGGACCCTCGTCGGATGGCGTCCCGTGTTCGCGATCGTGCTCGGCCTCGCGATCGCGGTGTTCGCGCTGAGCTTCGGGCTGCGCTCGGATCGCGGCGACGTCGGCATCCGGATCGACCTGGTGGCCGCGGTGCTCATCGGCCTGGCGATCGTCTCGCTCACGCTGGGCTTCAACAACCTCAACGGCTGGGGCGTGCTGGAGGCCACCCCGAACGCGCCGTTCGACATCGCCGGCGTCTCGCCCGCGCCGCTGCTCGTGGTGCTGGGCCTCGTGCTGGGGCAGGCGTTCTTCCTGTGGACGCGGCGCCGCACCCGGGCGGGCAAGGTGCCTCTCGTGAGCCTCTCGGTGCTCGGGCGGGGGAGCGAGCGCGCGGCGGTCTACGCGATGTTCATCGTCGTGGCGCTCGAGGCGGCGCTCAACTTCACGGTGCCGCTCTACATCCAGATCGTGCAGGGGCGCACGCCGTTCGACACCTCCCTCGCGATGATGCCGTTCAACCTCACGGTGTTCGTCACGGCGACGCTCGTGGTGCGCTTCTACCGGCGCTTCAACTCCCGCACGATCGGGGTGTTCGGGTTCGTGCTGACCACCGCGGCGCTCGTCTGGCTGTCGTTCGTGGTGACCAACAACTGGGAGACGCTCCCCACGATCCTCGGCCTCTTCGTCTTCGGCGTCGGTCAGGGCGCGCTCGTGACCCTCGTCTTCAACGTGCTCGTGACCGCGGCGCCGAAGGAGCTCGCGGGCGACGTCGGATCGATCCGCGGCACCACGCAGAACCTCGCCTCCGCGGTCGGCACGGCGGTGGCGGGGGCACTGCTGGTCGGCATCCTGTCGTTCAACATCGGGCGGGCGCTCCTGGAGAACACCTATCTGCCGCCCGAGCTGGTCGGCGAGGTGAGCCTCGAGAACGCCAACTTCGTGAGCAACGACCAGCTGCGCACGCTCCTCGCGGGCACCGGCGCCACCGAGTCGCAGACGGCGGAGTTCGTGCGGCTCAACGAGGACGCGCGCCTGTCCGCGCTCCGCACGGGCCTGCTCGTGCTCGCGGGCGTGAGCGCTCTCGCGATCGTGCCGGCGGCGCGGCTGCCGCGCTACCGCCCCGGTCAGATCCCCGACCCCTCGCCCGCCGCGGGCCCCGACCCCGACCGGGACTGACCCTCCCCGCCTGCGCGCGGCTGGGGGAGGATGGGGGGATGCCCCTCCTCGACCACCTCGGCATCAGCGTCGTCGACCTCGCCCGCGGGATCGCGCAGTTCGACCCCGTGCTCGCCGCCCTCGGATACACGCGACACGACGCCGAGGGCTCGGTCTCGTGGGATCGCGACGGCGAGACGGAGCTCATCCTGTTCCCGGCGCGCGAGCCGGATGCCGCACCGCACCGGCACGGACGCGTCGGCTGGCAGCACCTCGCCTTCGCCCTCGGCACCCGCGCGGAGGTCGACCGCCTGCACGACATCGCGCTCGCGGCGGGGTGGGCGCCCGTGCGCGAGCCGAAGGACTACCCGCGCTTCACCCCCCGGTACTACGCCTCCTTCGTGGAGGACGACAGCGGCATCCGGATCGAGTTCATGCACAATCCGCCGCGCGAGCAGTGAGCGCGCGTCGAGACGGCAGAATCGACCCGTCCCGCGGGAGCTATCGGGTCGTTTCTGCCGTCTCGACGGCCTCGAGCTCGACCGAGAGGCGCGGTTCCACCCGGCGCTCGGGCCGGAAGCCCGACTTGTCGGCGTAGAAGGCGCGGATGCGGTCCATGTCGGCGCGCACCTCGCCGGTGAGCTCGACGGTGGGGCCGAGGCCCGTCGTCATGGTCGTGCGGTCGACGTAGCCGAGCGTGACCGGCATCCCCGTCTCGAGGGCGATGCGGAAGAAGCCCGACTTCCAGTGGGTGTTGCCGCCGCGTGTGCCGTCCGGCGTCACGACGAGGCTGAACACCTCTCCCGCGCGCACCCGCTCCACGACCTCCGCCACGACACGGCTGGCATCCGCGCGGTCGACGGGGATGCCGCCGAGCGCGCGCATGATCGGCCCGCGCCAGCCCGCGAAGAGGCTCTTCTTGCCGAGCCAGCGGATGTCGATGCCGAGGCGCCAGGCGATGCCGAGCATCAGCACGAAGTCCCAGTTGGAGGTGTGCGGGGCGCCCACGAGCACCGTCGGACGGGTCGGCACGGGCTCGCTCACGAGCGTCCAGCGGGAGCATGCCCAGAACAGGCGGGCGAGGAGGCGGCGCATCCGGCAACGCTACGTGGCGGGCCATGTCGGGCGCGGCATACTGTGAGGGGATGACCACCACAGAGTCGGGCCGGCCCGCCACCCGTGCAGCGCTCCTCGAGGCCAGCGCCGCGGAGTTCGCGACGCTGCTCGCCCAGATCGACGCCCTGCCGGATGCCGAGGCCCTGTTCGCGCATCCGGGACGCGACCGCGACGTGCGCGAGGTGCTCGCCCATCTCGACGCCTGGCACCGCCTGCTGCTCGGCTGGCACGCGGAGGGGATGGGCGGCGGCACGCCGGACCTGCCGGCGCCCGGCTACGGCTGGGATCAGCTCGACGCCCTCAACCTCGAGCTGCGCGACCGCTACGCGGGTCGAGGCCTCGCCGAGGTGCGCGCCGACTGCGAGGCGAGCCACGACGCCCTCGACCTCATGGTCGCCTCGCACAGCGAGGGGGAGCTCTTCGTGCCCGGCGCCTACCCCTGGACCGTCGGCGACGCGCTCGCCGCGCTCGCCGACGAGTGCGGCCCCGCCCACTACCGCTGGGCGGTCGAGGAGATCCGTCGCGCGCACTGACGCCTCTCGAGCGGCCCCGTCCGGCTACCGGCCGGTCGCCCGTTCTCGATACGCTTCACCCAACCCCACACACCCGGAGGACCACCGACAATGGCAGCAACCCCCAAGAAGAATCCCGCCGCGACCGCCGAGAAGGAGCCCGCGGTCTGGACGCCCACGGCGGAGGCGAAGAAGAAGGCCACCACCCTGCGGATCGTCGCGATCATCCTGTGGGTCGTCGCGATCGCGGGCGAGGCGGTCGGCATCTTCTGGCTGCTGCGTCAGCGGCAGGCAGCGGTGGCCGCGGCCGACACCACGGAGCTGACGCTCGACAAGGAGTCCGGCCTGCTGAGCTCGGGCAGCGCCGTCTACGAGTTCCCGCAGTGGGCCTTCATCGCGCTCATCGTGCTGCTCGTGGTGATCGCGGCGCTCTCGATCACCGGCTCGTTCCTGTGGAAGAAGGCGAACCGCCTCGACCCCGCCTCGAAGAAGGACACCGTCCGCTTCTTCGTGCAGAACCAGCTCGGCGCGATCATCGCGATCGTCGCCTTCCTGCCGCTCATCATCATGATCTTCCTCAACAAGGACATGTCGAAGAGCCAGAAGAGCATCGCCGGCATCGTGGGCATCGCGCTCGCGGCCGCCGCGGTCGCGCTCGGGGTCGACTACAACCCGCCGTCGCAGGAGCAGTACAACGCCGACCAGTCGGCGGTCATCCAGCTGCTCGGCCAGGACCACGTCTACTGGGTCGCCGGCGGCTCCGTGTACCACGTGTGCAACGAGGTGCCCGACATCCAGAACGCCTCCTCGGAGCAGCAGGACGGCACGACCGGTGAGGCGATCGCGGCGGGCAAGAACCGCCTGACCCTGCGCCTCGAGTCGGAGCTGACCGCGTGCGGCCTCCCGGTGCCGGAGAACGTCAACGACATCGTCGACGCGCTCCGTCAGATCCAGGCGGGCACGACCGACACTCCGCTGCCGCAGCCGGTGTACGCCGACGGCGTGACGCCGCCGCTGAAGCTCGGCTGATCCGCGGACCGAGGAGGGGCCGTGCCGTGAGGCACGGCCCCTCCGTCGTTCCGGGGGACGGGCCGCTCGAGTGTGCTGCCAGCCGCCGCACCTCCTAGGTGGACGCGGCGATCACCCCGACGCCCGCGAAGACGAGCAGCACGCCGAGCGCCTGCAGCACGGAGAGCCGCTCCTTGTGCACCCACCAGCCGAGCAGCGCCGTCACCGCGGGGAAGAGCGAGGCGAACACCGCCACGACCGAGAGCAGCCCCGAGAGGCTCGCGAGCGCGAAGCACAGGTTGGCGGCGAAGCCCAGCACGCCGATCGCGGCGATGCCGACGAGCGGCCAGCCGGATGCGCGCGGCACCGTGCGGGTCACGAGCGCGGCGACGACGTAGATCACGAGCGCCGTGACGCTGTTGCCGAGCAGGGTGGCGGTCACGTTGTGAGCGCTGCCCCAGGCGAGCGTGAGGTTCGACACGCCGAAACCGGCCGCCGCGAGCAGGGCGAGCAGGATCGGCAGCATGCCGCCGCGAGCTCCGCCCCGGCGCACCTCCGGCCCGCTCGCGAGCACGGTGCCGACGACCGCGACGGCCATCCCCGCGACGAGCAGGGGGCCGAGGGGGTCGCCGGATGCGATGCCCGCCACGACCGGCACGAGCACGCTGAGCGCGGCGATCGGCGCCACGACGCCCATCGTGCCGATCGCGAGAGCCTTGTAGAGCGACGACACCCCCACCGAGACGGCCGCGCCGCCCACGACCCCCCACAGGATCGCCTGCCCGAGATCGCCGCCGGGCTCCGGCCACAGCAGGCGCGGCAGCACGACGATCGTCGCCACCACCTGCGAGAGCACGAGCACGGTGAGCAGAGGCACCTTGCGGGAGAGGGTGCCGCCCAGGAAGTCCGAGACGCCGAGCAGCACGGAGGCGAGCAGCGCGAGGATCGCGAAGCCCGTCATGCGCCGCCGCCGGCGTAGGCGTCGACGAACTCCTCGACCGTGAGGGGGCGCGGCGCCCATCCGAGGCTCCCCGCGAGGCGCAGCAGCTGCGGGGGCTCGACCGCGGCGCGCTCGAGCACGTCCGCCTGCCGGAACACCTCGCGCGGGTCGCCGTCGGCCTGCACCTCGCCGCCCGCCATCACGATGACGCGCTCGAAGTGCTCGGCGCAGAAGTCCATGTCGTGGGTGATCGCGATCACGGTGCGCCCCTCGGCGGCGAGCCGCTCGACGATGCCCGCGATCATCTCGACCCCGCGCGCGTCCTGCCCCGTCGTGGGCTCGTCGAGCACCACGACGGGTGTGCGCATCGCGAGCACGCCGGCGAGGGCGACCCGCTTGCGCTCGCTGAGCGAGAGATGGTGCGGATGCGCGTCCGCCTCCGCCAGGAGCCCCACCGTCGCGAGCGCCTCCTCGGCGCGCGCCGTGACCTCCGCGGCGGGAAGGCCCAGGTTCTTCGGGCCGAACTCGACGTCGACGCGCACCGAGCGCGCGAAGAGCTGCTCGTCGGGGTTCTGGAACACGTAGCCCACCTGGGCGGCGAGCTGCGCGATCGTCTTGTCGGCGGTCGTGGTGTCGCCGACGTGCACGACGCCCTCCGTCGGCCGGAAGATGCCGTTGAGGTGGCGCACGAGCGTGGTCTTGCCCGCGCCGTTCTGGCCCACGATCGCCACCCGCTCGCCGCGGGCGACGGCGAAGCTCACGCCCCGCACCGCCTCGACGCCGCCCGGATACCGGAAGCGCACGTCGTCGAAGCGCACCGCCTGCGTCTGCACCGCCTGGGTCTGCACCGCGTCGCTCATCGCGCACCTCCCGCGAACACGGCCGCCGCCTCGTCGAACGACACCGGGACCCGCGTGCCCTCGGGCAGCAGCCCCCTCTCGAGCGCGCGGCGCCCCGCCTGCGTGTAGCGGGTGGACCCGACGCCCCACTCCGCCATCCGCGGGTCGGCGAGGATCTCGGTGGGGCTCCCGGACGCGGCCACGCCGCCGCCCGCGATCACGTGCAGCCGATCGGCGTGCTCGTGCAGCAGCTCGAGCTTGTGCTCGAGGATGACGACGGTGATGCCCGCCTCGCGCAGCCGCGAGAGCACGTCGAACACCATCCGGGTGCCGGCCGGGTCGAGCTGCGAGGTGGGCTCGTCCATGACGATCACGGGGGTGCGCAGCACGATCATCGAGGCGATCGCCACGAGCTGCTGCTGTCCGCCCGAGAGCGCGTAGGGGGAACGGTCGAGCAGGTGCGTGATCCGCAGCAGCTCGGCCACCTCGGCCACGCGCTCGGCCATCTCCGCGCGCGGGGTGCCGAGGTTCTCGAGCCCGAACGCGATCTCCTCCCGCACGGTGTAGCGCGCGCCGGAGATCTGGTTGAAGGGGTTCTGGATGACGAGGCCGACGCGCGCGACGGCATCCGACAGCGAGACGCCCGACAGGTCGGCGCCGTCGATCTCGACCGTGCCGCTCAGCTCGCCGCCGTCGACGTTCGGGATGAAGCCCGAGATGATCTTGGCGAGGGTGGTCTTGCCGGCGCCCGAGGCGCCGACGACGCCGGCGATCGTGGCGCGCTCGACCTCGAGCTCGACGTGCTCGAGCACGAAGCGCTCGGCGTCGGGGTAGGCGTAGGAGACGTCGGTGAGGCGGATCACTGTGCGGCCTTCGTGAGGATCGGCAGGACGATCGGGACGACGATCGCGGCGGCCGCGATCACGGGCATGACCCAGCGCGCGATGCGCTGGGCGAGGGAGTCGGGCACCGGCACGAGGGCGGTGCGCCGGGCGGTGGAGCCGAAGCCGCGGGCCTCCATGGCGGTGGAGCGCTCCTCGACGTCGGTGAACATCCCGAGCACGAGCGGGCCGATGAGCGGCATCATGATGCCGACCCGCTTGAGGGGGTTGCGCGAGATCGCGAGGCCGCGGGCCTGCTGGGCGAGCAGGATGCCGTCGGCGCGGTCCCGGAAGGCGGGGATCAGCTGCAGCGTCGAGCTGATGATGTAGCTGAACTTGGGCGACATGCCGCGCTCGGTGAGGGCCGCCATGAGGTCGCCCGGGTGGGTCGTGAGCACGAGCAGCACCGAGGCGAGCACGAGGCAGACGATGCGGGACCCGATCCCGAGGGCGAACATGAGCCCCTCGGAGGTCAGAGCGAGCACCCCCCATTCCCAGATCGGCGACTTGCCTCCGGGGAAGGTGAGGCCCTGCACGATGAAGAGCACGAGCACGATCGGCAGCAGGATCTTGATGCTGATGCTCGCGAGCCTGCCGCCGCAGCGGGACACCACGGCGGCAGGCACGATGACGACCCCTACGACGATCGCCGCCACCCACCAGATCGGCAGCGCGAAGACGATCACGATGATCGACAGCAGCGCCACGAGCTTGGTGACCGGATTGAGCCGGTGCACCGGGGTGGGGTGATCGACGTAGAGAGTCGACGTCATGGCGGTTCAGGCCTCCGTGTTCGTGGACGACGCGGCGGTGGGCGCGGCGCTCAGCCTCGGGCTGGTGCCGACCTTGCCGAACACGCGGTACTGCCGCACGAACGGGAAGCGCTGCAGGAACCGCTTCGGGAGCGCCGCGAGGATGATCACCACGATCGTGAAGGTGATGAGCTTGTCCAGCGGATCGGAGAGCAAGCCCTGCAGGGTCGTCGCTCCGAGCAGCGACTGGCCCATCGCCTGGAAGGCGCCCACGAGCGCCCCCGTGCCGCCGCCGGTGGCGCCGCCGAAGATGAAGGCGGCGATCGGGGCGGAGATCATCGCGGCGACGACACCGGTCACAGCGCCCGCGACGGGCGCGAGGTACCAGCGGCGGAACATGCCCCACCGGGCGGCGTAGCCGGCGAACACGCCGATCACGACCTGCACGACGGCGAACGGCAGCGCGATCGGGCTGAGGGTCAGGCCCCAGATCACGTTGGTCAGGATGCCGGTGACGACGCCCGCGGCAGGCCCCGCGACCGCCGAGACGAGCACGGTGCCGATCGAGTCGATGTAGACGGGCAGGCCGATCACCGCGACGATCTGGCCGATCACGATGTTGAGCGCGATGGCCACCGGGATCATCGCGATCGTCGCGGTCGGCAGGCGGTGGATCGAGCCGATCGCGAGGAGCACGGCGCCGATGAGGTAGCCGGCCATCGCGATGAGGCCCGCGCTGCTGGTGCTGCTCTCGCCGACCTCTGCGGGCTGGCCGAGCACCAGGTAGAGGTAGGTCGCCACGATGATCGCGGCGCCGACGGCGATGAGGATGATGTTGCGGACCCGCTTGGGATCCGCGGTTGTCGTGTCGGACATCCGAATGCCTCCTTGCATTCCTTTTTTCGGGTGGGTGGTGGTTGGCGGGTCAGCCCACGCGACGTGCGAGGGCGCCGACCCGGTCCACGACGCGGCGGAAGAACTCCGCCGGGTCGGTGTCGACGACGACGGCGGCGTTCGCGGGGCGACCCCACATGCCGCGCCAGTCGGCGACGGTCTGTCCGCGGGTCAGGGTGCCCGCGAGCTCGACGTCGACCACGGCCGGGCGCGTCACGCCGAGGCTCGGGTCGAGGGCGATCGCCGCGGCGAAGGGGTCGTGCATGTGCGCGAGGAACCCCTGGTCCTGGGCGAGGTGGAACTCCATGTAGAACCGCACGGCATCCGAGAGGTGCCGGATGACGCTGTTCGAGGCCTGCGAGCGCAGCCCCGGCGCGTCGCCCTGCGCGATGACCTCGGCGGGCTCGCTGCCGGCGGCGACCGCGAGCGCGGCGATGTGCTCGGGCTTCATCTCGATGCGCTCGGTCACGTCGAGGGCGCAGACGATCGGCATCCGGTCCTCGGGGAGCCCGGAGAAGGCGTCGAACACGATCTTGGCCGAGTCGGGGTCGACCGCGATGTTCCACTCGGTGGTGGGGTTCGTGTTGCCGGGGTGGTTGAAGGCGCCGCCCATCACGACGAGGCGCTTGAGCAGTCGCGGCAGCTCCGGCTCGAGCTTGATGGCGAGGGCGAGGTTGGTGAGCGGCCCCGTGACGAGGCCGATGACCTCGCCGGGACGGCTGCGCACGGTGTCGATCCACACCTCGGTCGCGTGCCGCGGCGAGAGGGCGCGGGTCGGCGCGGGCAGCTCGGCGTGTCCGATGCCCTGGGGACCGTGCGTCTCCTCGGTGGTCATCAGCGGCTGGATGATCGGCACCTCGGCGCCGAGGGCGACCTCGACCTCGTCGTAGCCGCACAGCTCGAGCCAGGCGAGGTTGTTGGTCGCGACCTGGCGCGCGGGCACGTTGCCGGCGGTGCAGGTGATGGCGAGGATCTCGGCCTCGGGGCTCGCCATGAGGTAGAGCAGGGCGAGGGAGTCGTCGATGCCGGTGTCGACGTCGGCGATGAGCGGGATGCGGGGGCTGGTGGTGTCTGCCACGGGGACTCCAAGACGGAAGAGGGAGTCTCACGGCGCGACACGGCCGGGGTATCCGGCCGTACCGATCCGTGGGACGGATGGGTGCGGAAGGGATACGGTCTCAGCCAGGGACGCGAGCGGGGTCGTGCGCGCGATGGCCTCGACCTATCCAGACACCTGGTCTCCTCGTCGTCATGCGGTCGGCGGCGACCGCGTGCAGTCACCCTACCGCGAGCCGCGGGGTCGGTTTCAACCGCCCCGCGTGTCGTGGCCGCCGTCGCGGGCGTCTAGCACGATCCGCGGCCGGAGGGAACGGGTTCGCGGCATCCGATGCGCGGGTCCAGCATGGGCCGTGGTGATTCCAGTGAGAGAGCTGCACTGCGCGGGATGCGCGCTCATGACGACCGACCGGGTCGCCGACGCGCTGCTCGACTTCCTCGTCACGCTGCCCCGCACGGGTCCCCCCGAGCGGATCGCGATCCCGGTCCTCCGCGGGGGGCGCACGGTGGGCGTCCAGCTGCTCGTCACCGCCGCGACGCCGTTCGTCGTGTTCGAGGCCGACGCGCCCGAGACGCCGCTCGACGGCGAGGAGCACGCGGTCGCGGTGCTGCGTCATCGGGCCGCCCGGCTCGACAGCGTGGGCTTCGGCCTGGCGCGCTGACGATCAGCGCGCGGGATGGTCCTTGCGCTTGACCGAGTTGTCCTTCGATCGCACGGGCTGGTCGGTCGAGGGGTCCTCGCCGAGCACGAGGCCGCGCGTCGATCCGGACTCCGCCAGCAGCTCCTCGAGCCACTCCCGGTCGATGAGCGGGACGCGGCTGCCCGAGTAACGGAAGTACAGGGGGATCGCGGTGTCGAGCCAGATCGAGCTGCGCCCGTCGCCGACGTCGGGGGCGTCGCGCCAGCTGAGCATGAACGACTCGCGCCGCCGCAGCTTCGTGCCCACCACGAGCTCGAGGTGGGCGAGCACGCGGTCGTCGAAGGAGATCTCGATCCCGCTGGTGCCGTAGATGAGGGAGCCCATCGTCAGATCCCCGCCACGAGCGCGTCGCGCAGCGCCGGCGAGAGCTGCGGGGGCTCGTCCACCGGCACCGCGAGCGCGTGCAGCGCACGCGAGTAGAAGTTGCGAGCGGCCGCCGCGAGCGCGATGTCGACGATCTCGTCGTCGGCGAAGCCGAGCTCGCGCAGCCGCGTCGCGTCGGCATCCGTCATCGACGCGGAGTCGCGGGAGAGGCGCTCGGCGAACTCCATCATCGCCACCTCGGCCTCGCTGAGGCCCGCGTCGTGGTAGTCGCGGGCGATCCGCTCGAGGGCGGCCTCGTCGAAGACCTTGAGGGACTTCTTGCCGTGGGCGAGCCGGCAGGCGCGCGATCCGATCGCTCCCGCCGCGGCGAGCGTCACGAGCTCGTAGCGGCGCAGGTCCATCGTGCGCAGGGACGCGCGGATGAGGCTCTCGAAGGCGCGCACCGCGGCGGGGTTGGTGGCCATCACGCGCGTGTGCGAGGGGACGTAACCGATCGAGGCGAGGTCCGCGGCGTAGAGAGCCGCTGCCTCCCCCTCGACCTCGTCGGGCTCCGGGGTGCGGATGATCGTCATGGCGGCCTCCTCGCCCCGAGCCTGGCATGCGCGACGCCCCGGCGGAAGAGGCCGGGCGCTAGGGTCGTGCCATGAGCTCGGAGACGCCGCCCCTCGCCGCCTCGGCGAGCGTGCCTCCCGCCACCGCGCGACGCGTGCCCTGGGGCTTCGCCGTCGTGGGCGGGGTCGCGGTGGCCGGGCTCGTGCTGAACTTCCTGGGACTCGCGAACTTCCCCGGCAACGCGCCGGTCGAGATGGTCATGGCGTTCGGGATCGGGATCGACCTGATCGCGACGATCGTCGTGGCGGTCGTGGGCCTCGTCATCGCCCTCGTGCGCCCCATGAGCCGTGCCTCGCGGGTGTTCCCCTGGCTCGGCCTCGGCTTCGCCGCGGTCGCGCTGATCGCCTGGGCCGTCGCCGCGGGCGGGCTGTTCGAGACCCTCTTCGCGGGCGGCCGCGGCCGCTACATGAACGACACCGGCGGCCTGTTCCTCTTCGGCATCCCCTGGGTGCTGGGCGCCGCCTTCAGCGCCTTCGGGCTGCGGTATCCGAGCACCCCGGCGCGCACGCTCGCCTCGGCCGGCGGCATCGTGCTCTGGGCGATCGTGGTCGCGGGCGCGGTCGCCTCCTCGGTGCTCTACGGGATGGACCTGACCGACTGACGGCCGGCATCCGGGCCGTCGGGTAGGCTGTCCGCACAACCGAACACCGGGCCGCACGCGATGCGGGAGAGCCGGGGCGTCGCCGCCGGCACCGAAGGAGCAAGCCTCCCCGCCAACCTCTCAGGTACGTGTACCGCATCGACAGGCCGCTCTGAAAAGCGCTCCCCGGGGAGCCGCCCACGGTGAAAGCGACCACCCGTCGCGAATCTCTCAGGCATCGATGACAGAGGGGGAGTTCCACCGACACGCGATCGGAGAGCTCATCCATGACCGATGCCCCCGGCGGCGAACGCCGTTCCCCGCTCGACGCCGTGCACCGCGCGGCCGGCGCGAGCTTCACCGACTTCGCCGGCTGGCAGATGCCGGTGCGCTACAGCTCCGACCTCGCCGAGCACCACGCGGTGCGCGAGGCGGCGGGCCTCTTCGACCTGAGCCACATGGCCGAGATCCTGGTGCTCGGGCCGGATGCGGCATCCGCCCTCGACCACGCGCTCGCGGGCCGCATCTCGGCGGTCGAGGAGGGTCAGGCGAAGTACAGCCTGCTGCTCGCGGAGGACGGCGGCATCGTCGACGATCTCGTGGTGTACCGCACCGGCGCCGACCGCTTCCTCGTGGTGGCGAACGCGGGGAACCGGGATGCGGCGGTCGCCGCGCTGCGCGAGCGCGCGGCCGGCTTCGACTGCGTCGTCGACGACGAGTCCGACGACATCGCGCTCATCGCGCTGCAGGGACCGAGGGCCGAGGAGATCCTGCGGGGCGTCGACGGCTTCGACATCCCCGGCCTCGACGGCCTGCGCTACTACCGAGCCGTCACGGGCGACTTCCGCGGGCACGAGGTGCTCGTGGCGCGCACGGGCTACACGGGCGAGGACGGCTTCGAGTTCTACCTCGACCCGGACGCCGCCCCGGCCCTGTGGGAGGCGCTCGCCGAGACGGGCGCCGGCGCGGGCCTCGTGCCGTGCGGCCTCGCCTCCCGCGACACGCTGCGCCTCGAGGCGGGCATGCCGCTCTACGGTCACGAGCTCACCCGCGTGACCCTGCCGCAGCAGGTCGGGCTCGGTCGCCTGCCCGTGCTCGGCAAGCCCGGTGGCTTCGTGGGCGAGGCGGCGGTCGCAGACGGCCCCGCCCCCGACGCCCCCGTGCTCGTCGGCCTCGCGGCCGAGGGCCGCCGTGCGGGCCGCGCCGGCTATGCCGTGTTCGCGGACGAGTCCGATCCGGACGCGGCGGGCGAGGTCACGAGCGGCGCGCTCTCGCCGACGCTCGGGCACCCGATCGCGATGGCGCTCGTCCGCCCCTCCCTCGCGTCCGTCGGCACCACCGTCCTCATCGACGTGCGCGGGACCCGCATCCCCGCCACCGTCGTCGCCCTGCCGTTCTACTCGAGAAAGAAGAGCTGATGTCCACCCTCCCCGCAGACCTGAAGTACACCGCCGAGCACGAGTGGGTCGCCGTCGACGGCGACGTCGCCCGCATCGGCATCACCGCCTACGCCGCGGAGAAGCTCGGCGACGTCGTGTTCGTGGAGCTGCCGCAGGCCGGCACCGCGGTCGTGGCGGGCCGCGTCGTGGGCGAGATCGAGTCGACCAAGTCGGTGGGCGAGCTCTACGCCCCGCTCGACGGCGAGGTCGTCGAGGCGAACGGGGCGGTCGTCGACGATCCCTCCCTCGTGAACTCCGACCCGTACGGCGCCGGATGGATGATCGCCGTGCGCTTCGCCGAGCTTCCCGCGCTCCTGACCGCCGACGAGTACGCGGCGCTGACCGCCGAATGAGCGGCCTGTTCGCCGATCGGCACATCGGCACCGACTCCGCCGCCCAGAAGCGCATGCTGGAGGCGGTCGGGTACCCGAGCGTCGACGCGCTCATGGACGCGGCGGTGCCGGCCGGCATCCGGCTCGCCCCCGATGCGCCGAGCGTGCTGCCGCGCGCGGCGTCCGAGGTGGAGGCGCTCGCCGAGCTGCGGGCGCTCGCGAGCCGCAACCGCGTGACGCGCCCCATGATCGGCCTCGGCTACTACGGCACGCACACCCCGGCGGTGATCCAGCGGGGCGTGCTCGAGAACCCGAGCTGGTACACGGCCTACACGCCCTACCAGCCCGAGATCTCGCAGGGCCGCCTCGAGGCGCTCATCAACTTCCAGACGATGGTCACCGACCTCACGGGCCTCGCCACGGCGAACGCCTCGATGCTCGACGAGGGCACGGCGGTCGTCGAGGGGATGCTGCTCGCGCGGCGGGCCTCCGGCGCCGGCTCGCGCGTCTTCCTCGTCGACGCCGACATCCTGCCGCGCACCCGCGAGCTGCTCGCGCACCGGGCCGAGGCGGTGGGCATCGAGCTCGTCGACGTCGACTTCTCGGCCCTCGACCGGGCGACCGGCCTGCCGGAGGCGTTCGGCGCGGTCGTGCAGTACCCGGGCGCCTCGGGGCGGCTGTGGAACCCCGCGGAGGTCATCGCGCGCGTGCAGGCGGCGGGCGGTCTCGCGGTGGTCGCCGCCGATCTGCTCGCGCTCGCGCTCATCGCCTCCCCGGGCGAGCTGGGCGCCGACGTCGCCGTCGGCACCACGCAGCGCTTCGGCGTGCCGCTCGGCTTCGGCGGCCCGCACGCGGGCTACATGGCGGTGCGCGCCGGCCTCGAGCGCCAGCTCCCCGGGCGCCTCGTGGGCGTCTCGCAGGACGCGGCGGGCTACCCCGCCTACCGCCTCTCGCTGCAGACGCGCGAGCAGCACATCCGTCGCGAGAAGGCCACCTCGAACATCTGCACGGCGCAGGTGCTGCTCGCGGTGATGGCCTCGATGTATGCCGTCTATCACGGCCCGCGCGGCATCAAGGCCGTGGCGCACCATGCCAACCGGATGGCGAACCTGATCGTCGACGCGCTCCGCGCGGGCGGCGTCCCGCCTGAGCACGGGCTGTTCTTCGACACCGTCCGCGTGCGGGTGCCGGGGCGCGCCGCGGAGGTGGTCGCGGCCGCCGACGCCGCGGGCGTGCTGCTGTGGGGCGTGGACGACGACACCGTGCAGTTCTCGACCGACGAGACGACCACGGATGCGGACGCGCTCGTCGTGCTGCGCGCGGTGCTCGGCTCGGCGGCACCGGCCGCGCTGGGCTTCAAGCCCGTGCACCGGTCGATCGACCCCGATCACATGCGGCAGACGGAATATCTCACGCACCCGGTGTTCCAGGTCCACCACTCCGAGACCGGCATGACGCGCTACCTCAGGTACCTCGCCGACAAGGACTACGCGCTCGACCGCGGCATGATCCCGCTCGGCTCGTGCACCATGAAGCTCAACGCGGCCACCGAGATGGCCGCCGTGACCTGGCCCGAGTTCTCCGGCCTCCACCCCTTCGCGCCGGATGCCGACACGGCCGGCTACCGCGAGCTCATCGCGCAGCTCTCCGGGTGGCTGGCGGACGTCACCGGCTACGACGCGGTCTCGCTGCAGCCCAACGCGGGAAGCCAGGGCGAGCTCGCGGGCCTCCTCGCCATCCGCGCCTACCACCGCGCGAACGGCGAGGCGCACCGCACGGTGTGCCTCATCCCCTCGAGCGCCCACGGCACGAACGCGGCGAGCGCGGTGCTCGCCGGCATGCGCGTCGTGGTCGTGGCGTGCGACGAGCTCGGCAACGTCGACCTCGCCGAGCTGCGCGCCCGGGTCGCCGAGCACGCCGACGACCTCGCGGCGCTCATGGTGACCTATCCCTCGACCCACGGCGTCTACGAGCACGAGATCCGCGCGGTCACGGATGCGGTGCACGCGGCCGGCGGGCAGGTCTACGTCGACGGCGCCAACCTCAACGCGCTGCTCGGCTACGCGCGCTTCGGCGACTTCGGGGGAGACGTCTCGCACCTCAACCTGCACAAGACCTTCTGCATCCCGCACGGCGGGGGCGGCCCCGGCGTCGGCCCGGTCGCGGCCAAGGCGCACCTCGCGCCCTACCTGCCGGACGGCCGCGACAACCCCGTGAGCTCCGCCCCCTACGGGAGCCCCAGCATCCTGCCCATCTCGTGGGCCTACGTGCGGATGATGGGCGCCGAGGGCCTGCGGCGCGCGACCGGCGCCGCCGTGCTCGCCGCGAACTACATCGCGGTGCGCCTGCGCGAGCACTACCCGGTGCTCTACTCGGGCGACGGCGGGCTCGTGGCGCACGAGTGCATCCTCGACCTCCGGCCGCTCCGCGACGCGACGGGCGTGACGGTCGACGACGTCGCCAAGCGCCTCATCGACTACGGCTTCCACGCCCCCACGATGTCGTTCCCGGTCGCGGGCACGCTCATGGTGGAGCCGACCGAGTCGGAGGACCTCGCCGAGCTCGACCGCTTCATCGAGGCCATGATCGCGATCCGGGCCGAAGCGGATGCCGTGGGCGCCGGGCGCTGGCCCGCCGCCGACAACCCCCTGGTGAACGCGCCGCACACCGCGGAGGTCGTCATCGCGGGGGAGTGGACGCACCCCTACACACGCGAGGAGGCCGTCTACCCGGTGCACTCGCTCGTGCACGGCGGCAAGTACTGGCCGCCCGTGCGCCGCATCGACCAGGCCTACGGCGACCGCAACCTCGTGTGCGCCTGCCCGCCGGTGGAGGCGTTCGCCTGAGTTCTTTGGCGCCGCGGTAATCCGCGGCGCTCGGCCGAACGGCCGGCCGTGCGCGAACGCCCGGCCGCTCGCGTGCCGACACCGTCGACGAGCTCGTGCGGCGCCGCGATGCGCCGCGGCACTCAGCCGGGCGGCGGGGGCAGGTCGAATCGCACGGCGCCGTCGCCCGGTGGCGGGAGCTCGTACCGGGTGGCGCCGGAGGGCGGGGGAGGGAGCGCAGCCTGCGCGTCGTCGGACGCGGCCGCCGACTCCCCCGGGTCGGGCGTGGACATGGCGTCCATGCTAGGTGAGCGATCCGCCGGTGTGCCGCATCCGGGCACCCCCCAATCCGGGTGCTATCCGGGCAGCCCGAAGAGGGCCGGCCACATCCCGGCAGCCCAGGGGTAGCCCACGAAGACCGCGGCGTCGATGAGGAAGTGCGCCACCAGGAACGGCGCCAGGCGTCCCGTGCGGGCGAACAGCGCCCCGAACAGGAGGCCCATGAGCAGGTTGCCGACGAAGGCGCCCGGGCCCTGGTAGAGGTGGTAGCTCGCGCGCAGCACCGAGGTCGCGACGACGATCGGCCAGGTGCCCCAGCCGAGCTGCCGCAGTCGCGCGAAGAGGTAGCCGAGCACGACGACCTCCTCCTGGAGCGCCGCGCGCGCCGCCGAGAGCAGCAGCACGGGCACGGTCCACCAGTGGTCGCCGAGGCCGCCCGGGTCGACCGCCACGAAGAGGCCGAGCGCGCGTCCGCCGAGGTAGAGCGCGATGCCCGGGATGCCGATCGCCGCGACGAGCGCGACGCCGTGGGCGATGTCGCGCCCCGGGCGCACGGTGTCGAGGCCCAGGGCGCCGAGCCGCGGCCTCCGGGGCGCCCACAGCAGGTAGCAGACCAGCAGCACGGGGGCCAGGGCGAAGGCGATCGCGAGCAGCTGGTAGATCAGGTCGAAGACCTCGCGGTCGCTGCGCGAGGGGTTGAGCGTGGTGCTCTGCTGGCTGAGCGCCACGTCGCTCGTGAGCCGGTAGACGAGCGCGACGATCGCGTAGACCGCCGACTGCCCGAGCCCGAGGGCGAGCACGATCGCGATCTCCCACCACAGGCGTGCCCGGGAGAGGCCGGATGCGGCCGGCGCCGGCGGGGCGACGGCGCTCATCCGTGCGCGGCCGGCGGCAGGGCGCACGCGGGGGTGCCTCCGGGCAGGCGGTGCCGGTAGCGGGCCACGAAGCGGTAGCCGAGCGCCGCGAGCCAGGAGAACGGCGGCGTCGCGATGATCCAGCCGGCGAAGCGCCATCCGGGGCCGCGCTGGGCGCGCAGCAGCGCCGAGAGGGCGAGGTGCCCGGCGAGCTGGCGGGTCGGCGTGACGTACCAGACGTAGTGCGTGACGTCGTGCTCGTCGAGCCCGAGCTCCGCGTAGTCGATCCACTGGTAGGGCGTCGACTCGGGGAAGCGGGGGAGGACCTCGCGCAGCCGGTTCACCCAGGTGGTGCAGAACGCGCAGTCCCCGTCGAACACGAGAAGCGGCCGTCCGGAGGGGAGGGGCACGCGCGGGGACATCTCACGATGTTACGTCCGCGAGATGCGAGGAAGCCGAAGCTCTGGCGCATACTGCGCACGAATCCTCCGGATCGCGGGAGAATCGTGCGCATTCAGGGTCCGGATGCAAGATTCCCGCGTGTGGGGTTTCCGCCGGGTAACGATTCAGCGATTCGGGTTTGGTGCTGGGGACGTGGCGACTTAAGGTTGCACGCATCACCGCCATGCGCGCTGCATGCCCGCATGGCGTCACATTGTGTACAGGAGGAACTGTGCGAATCACTCGCATCGCAGCAGCTGCCGGAGGCATCGCGATCGCCTCGGCGCTCGTCCTCTCCGGTTGCGCGTCCGACAAGGGCGACAACAACGGAGGCGGCAAGGCGTCGACGGGCATCGTGACCGTCCAGAACAACGAGCCGCAGAACGCGCTCATCCCCGCGGTGACCAACGAGGTCGGCGGCGGTCTGGTGCTCCAGAACATCTTCGCCGGTCTGGTCTACTACGAGGCGGACGGCTCCATGAAGATGGAGTCGGCCGAGTCGATCGACTCCAGCGACAACCAGAACTGGACCATCAAGCTCAAGAAGGGCCTGAAGTTCAGCGACGGCACCCCCGTCACCTCGGACTCCTTCGTCAAGGCGTGGCAGTTCGCGGCTTCGGATGCCGACTTCGAGAACCAGTGGTGGTTCGCGAACTTCGCCGGCTATGACGGCGAGGCGGCGGTCGACAAGACCACTGTCTTGGACGGTGGTCCGCTTGGTCCGCAGGACACGCTCGCCCTCAAGGTCGTCGACGACACCACCTTCACGGTCGAGCTCGCCGAGCCGCAGGCCGACTTCCCGATCTCGCTGGGCTACCAGGTGTTCTCGCCGCTGCCTGACTCGTTCTACGACGACTACGCGGGCTTCGGGCAGAACCCGATCGGCAACGGCCCCTACAAGCTCGAGAAGTGGGAGCACGACGCGGTCATCTCGCTCGTCCCGAACGAGAACTACGACGGCCCCCGCAAGGCGCAGAACGGTGGCCTCGACCTCGTGGCCTACGGCACGCAGGAGGCCGCGTACGCCGACCTGCTGTCGGACAACCTCGACGTCATCTCCCAGGTCCCGACCTCGGCGCTCGCCACCTACAAGAGCGACCTCGGCGACCGTGCGGTCGACCAGGCCGCGGCGATCTGGCAGGGCCTCACCATCCCCTCGCGCCTCGCGCACTTCGCGAACGACGAGGAGGGCAACCTGCGTCGTCAGGCGATCTCCTACGCGATCGACCGCAAGCAGGTCACGGACGTGATCTTCGAGGGCACCCGCACCCCGGCCGTGGACTTCACCTCCCCGGTCATCGCGGGCTGGTCGGACAAGATCCCGGGCTCCGAGGTCACCAAGGCCAACGCCGACAAGGCCAAGGAGCTGTGGGCCAAGGCCGACGCGATCTCGCCGTGGAGCGGCAGCTTCAACATCGCCTACAACGCCGACGGCGGCCACCAGCCGTGGGTCGACGCGGTGACCAACCAGATCAAGAACACGCTGGGCATCGACGCCGAGGGCGTCTCGTACCCCGACTTCGCCACCCTGCGTGCCGAGGTCAAGTCGCGCACCATCCAGGCCGCCACGCGGTCCGGCTGGCAGTTCGACTACCCGGGTGCCTACAACATCCTCGGCGCCCTCTTCATCACGGGTGCCGGCTCGAACGACGGCGACTACTCGAACCCCGAGTACGACTCGCTCGTGAAGAAGGGTGCCACGGCCTCGTCGCTCGAGGAGTCCAACAAGTACTTCGAGCAGGCTCAGGAGGTCCTCTTCAAGGACCTGCCGGTGCTGCCGCTCTGGTACGGCGCGGTCAACGCGGGCTACTCGAAGAAGGTCGAGAACGTCGAGTACGGCTGGGACAGCTGGCCGGTGCTCTTCGCGGTGACGAAGTCCGAGTAACATCTCAGGATCCGTCCTGACCACGAGGTGGGGCGGTGCGCCATGCACCGCCCCACCTTTGTGAGCGGCGTCACTCCGAGGTATCGAAGTTCATGACCTTTTACATCATCCGCAGAGTGCTCCAGGCCATCCCGGTCTTCCTGGGGTCGACTCTTCTGATCTTCACGATGGTCTTCCTGCTGCCGGGAGACCCGATTCTCGCGCTGTTCGGCGACAAGACGCCGACCGACGCCCAGTACGCAGCAATGCAGGCCAAGTTCCACCTGGACCAGCCGTTCCTCGCGCGGTACCTGATCTATCTGGGCGATCTCTTCCAGGGCAACCTGGGTACGACCTTCCGCGGACAGTCCGTCAACGACATCCTGCTGGCCAAGTTCCCGACGACCCTGCGTCTCGCCCTCCTCGCGGTGCTCATCGAGCTCATCCTGGGCGTGCTCGTCGGCCTCATCGCGGGTCTGCGCAAGAACAGCCTCTTCGACCACGTGTCGATGCTCATCAGCCTCGTGCTGATCTCCCTCCCGGTCTTCGTGCTCGCGTTCATCGCGCAGTACTTCCTGGGCATCCAGCTGGAGTGGTTCAGACCGACGGTCAGCAGAGGCGTGCCATGGGGAGACCTCATGCTCCCCGCGATCGTGCTCGCCGCCCTCAACTTCGCGTACGTGGTGCGTCTGACCCGTGCCTCGGTGATCGAGACCCGTCAGAACGACTTCGTGCGGATGGCCTTCGGCAAGGGGCTGCCGACCCGCCGGGTGATCCCGGTGCACGTGCTGCGCAACTCGATGATCCCGGTGACCACGAACCTCGCCGCCGACTTCGGCATCCTGATCGTCGGCGCGACCGTCACCGAGGGCATCTTCAACGTGCCGGGCGTCGGCAACGAGCTGTTCGGCGCCATCAACCGGCATGACGGGCCCGAGATCGTCTCGATCGTCACGGTGCTCGTCGTCATCTACGTGCTCGTCAACCTGGTGATCGACCTGCTGTACGGCGTGCTCGACCCGAGGATCCGCTATGTCAAGTAACACTCCCGTCCGCCGCGTGCCGCACTTCGTGGCGGAGTTCGACGAACAGGGCCTCGGCGCCGTCGACGCGGTGCGCGTCAGCGAGCGCAAGAGCAACCTCTGGCTGGACGCCTGGCGCGACCTGCGGGGCCGCTGGATGTTCTGGGTCGCCGGCGTGTTCGTCGTGCTGCTCGTGATCGTCGCGCTGTTCCCCGGGCTGTTCACCCAGGTGGACCCCCGCGCCTGCGACCTGAACTTCTCGAACGACCCTCCCACCGAGGGTCACCCGCTCGGGTTCACCTTCCAGGGCTGCGACATCTACTCGCGCATCGTCCACGGCACGAGCACCTCGCTGTCGGTGGGTCTGCTGGTGACCGTCATCGTGGCCGTCATGGGCATCGTGATCGGCGCCTTCGCCGGCTACTTCGGCGGCTGGCTCGACTCGCTGCTCATGCGCATCGGCGACATGTTCTTCGCGATCCCGTACATCCTCGCGGCCGTCGTGATCATGTCGGTGTTCCTCGCCGACCGCGGCATCCTGATCATCTCGCTCGCGATCGGCTTCTTCGCCTGGCCCTCGACGGCGCGCATCCTGCGCTCCGAGGTGCTGCGCGTGAAGCAGTCGGACTACGTGATGGCCTCCGAGGCGCTGGGAGTGTCGCGCGTGCGCACGATGTTCGCCCACGTGCTGCCGAACTCGATCGCGCCCGTCATCGTGGTGAGCACGGTCGGCCTCGCGGCGGCGATCACGGCGGAGGCGACCCTGTCGTTCCTCGGCGTCGGCCTCCCGGCGAGCTTCATGTCCTGGGGCAACGACATCTCGCAGGCGCAGATCCGCCTGCGTACCGACCCGATGCCCCTCATCTACCCGTCGATCGCGCTCTCGCTCACGGTCCTCGCCTTCATCATGCTCGGCGAGACGGTGCGCGACGCGCTCGACCCGAAGGCGAGGGCGCTCCGATGACCGACCGCACCACCGCATCCGAGGCGCTGCTCTCGGTCGAAGACCTCCAGGTCGCGTTCAAGACGCAGGACGGCTACGTGCCGGCCGTGCGCGGCGTGAGCTTCGACGTGTATCCCGGCGAGACGATCGCGATCGTCGGCGAGTCCGGTTCTGGCAAGTCGACGACCGCGCACGCGATCATCAACCTGCTGCCGGGCAGCGGTCGGATCACGGGCGGCCGGGTCATGTTCCAGGGCCGTGACCTCACCGAGCTGCCGCGCCACGACATCGAGGACGTGCGCGGCAAGCTCATCGGCCTCGTGCCCCAGGACCCGATGAACAGCCTCAACCCGGTGCACCGGATCGGCTTCCAGGTGGAGGAGGCGATCCGCGCCAACGGCCTCGCCACCTCGAAGCGCGACGTGCGCAAGCGCGCGATCGCGGCCCTCAAGGAGGCCGGGCTGTCGGATGCCGACACGCGTCTCCGGCAGTTCCCGCACGAGTTCTCGGGTGGCATGCGCCAGCGCGTGCTCATCGGCATCGGCCTCTCGTCCAACCCGAAGCTGCTCATCGCCGACGAGCCCACCAGCGCTCTCGACGTGACGGTGCAGAAGAAGATCCTCGACCACCTCGCCAAGCTCACGAGCGAGCGCGGCACGGCCGTGATCTTCATCACGCACGACCTGGGGCTCGCCGCCGAGCGCGCCGAGAACCTCGTCGTCATGCATCGCGGCAAGATCGTGGAGTCGGGCCCGGCGCTCGAGATCCTGCAGAACCCGCAGCATCCGTACACCCAGCGCCTCGTGTCGGCCGCCCCGAGCCTCGCCTCGAAGCGCATCCAGTCGGCGGTGCACGCCGCCGAGCCGATCGAGACCGTCGAGCGCGGCGCCGACCCCGAGCTCGACCTCGCGGTGGTCGCGAGCAAGGCCGCCGAGACGGTGGGCGACGCCGCGACGCGCCCCGCGATCGAGTTCCGTGACGTCACCAAGGTGTTCCACATCCGGGGCGGCGGACTGCGCTCGACGCCGTTCACGGCGGTGGACGCGGTCTCCTTCTCCGTTCCCAAGGGCTCCACCATGGCGCTCGTGGGCGAGTCGGGATCCGGAAAGTCGACCGCCGCGAAGCTGCTGCTGCGTCTGGAGAAGAAGACCGGCGGCAAGATCTTCGTCGACGGCGACGATACGGACGTGCTGAACGGTCAGGCGCTGCTCGCGCTGCGCCGCCGGATGCAGCCGGTGTTCCAGGACCCGTACGGCTCGCTCGATCCGCTGCACAACATCGGCAACACGGTCGCCGAGCCGTTGCGGGTGCACGGCGTGGGCGATGCGACGTCGCGCCGCGCGCGGGTGCTCGAGGTGCTCGACCAGGTGGCGCTGCCGTCGAGCGTCGCCTCGCGGTATCCGAACGAGCTGTCCGGCGGCCAGCGCCAGCGCGTCGCGATCGCGCGCGCTCTCGCGCTCAAGCCCGAGATCGTGGTGCTCGACGAGGCGGTGTCGGCGCTCGACGTGCTGGTGCAGGCGCAGGTGCTCAACCTGCTCGCTGACCTGCAGTCCGAGCTCGGGCTGACCTACCTGTTCATCACGCACGACCTCGCGGTGGTGCGCGTGATCGCCGACTACGTGTCGGTGATGCAGAAGGGCAGGATCGTCGAGCAGGCCACGGTCACCGAGGTGTTCGACAACCCGCAGCAGGACTACACGCGCGAACTGCTCGCGGCGATCCCCGGCGCCAGCATCCCGCTCGGCGCCTGAGAAGGTCTTGCCTTATTAATGAGGGCATGTCAGGCTGATCGTTAGTCGCTCGGAAGTCGAGCAGCTCTAGCAAAGGGGGAATGATGGCAAAGGCAATGAGCAATAAGCCAGTAGCAAGTCGTCGTTGGCACGCAACTCTGGGGGGAAGTGCCTTCCTGCTCGCCGCGTTGACTGTGGCGCCTGCCGGGGCGGCATCAGGTTCAACGCTGGACTACATGGTGGCGGGTCCGTTTAGCACGCTAAGCGCATGCAATGCCGAGCGCCTTGTCTACGCGCACGACGGCGGCTACCAGGTGATGACCTCGTGTTATTCGATCGTCGGCGACTGGTTCTTCGAATGGAAGTACAAGTGACCCTGACTCGGCGATCTCTGCGGTAGTCGGAAGCGCCACCCCCGGGATCCGGGGGTGGCGCTTTCCGCTTCCTACGCCTCCGGTCACCGTGATACGAGGCGGGTGCTACCAAAGTGTCGCTCCCTAGGGCAGACTCGCTTAGTGTGTGGTGAATGGCGGTGCTCCGTGCCTTCGCATCTGTGATCGCGTTTTCCTTGGTGGCGATATCACTCGCGGGGTGCACCGAGGAGGACCGGGTCGTCGCCGGGAGCACCGCGACGGTCGCCGTGAGCGGCACGCTGACCTCGCTCAATCCGAACAGCTCTTACGGCCGCGCCTCCTCCCTCAACGCGGACGTCGCGTATCTCACGGGCTCGGCGTTCGCGTATCCGGATGCCTCCTCCGAGCTGGTGCGCGACCCCGGGATCGGCACCGCCGAGGCGACCGCTCGCGACCCGCTGACGGTGCGCTACACGATCGCGCAGGACGCGCAGTGGTCCGACGGCGTCGCGGTGACCCCCGCCGACCTGCTGCTCGCCTGGGCCGCGAACTCCGGCGCGCTCGACACCGCCGGGTTCGACCCCGGAGCCCACGTCGACGCCGAGACGGGCCGGCTCGGCGAGCTCCCCGACGACGTCGTGTACTTCGACGGCGCGCGCGGGCGCGGCCTCGAGCTCGCCACCCAGACGCCGCAGCCCGGCGACGACGGCCGCTCGCTGTTCGTGCACTTCGACGCCTTCACCCCCGGATGGGAGACCGCGCTCGCGCCGGGGCTCCCCGCGCACGTCGTGGCGGCCCGGGCCCTCGGCCTGCCGCTCCGGGCCGCGGACGCCGCCCCGGGCTCCGACGCGGACCCGGCCCTCGCGAAGGCCGCGGATGCGGCGCTCGTGAAGGCGATCCGCGGCGCCGACACGGCCGCGCTCTCGGCGATCGCGAACGTCTGGAACGGCGGCTACGACCTCACGGGCGCCCAGCCCGATCCGGACCTCCTGGTGGCGAACGGCCCCTACCGGGTGGCCGCCGTGTCCGACGGCGCGGTCACCCTCGCCGCCAACCCGCGTTACCGGGGCCCGCGGGCACCCGCGATCGAGACGATCGTGCTGCAGACCGTGGGCGACCCGGAGGAGGTCGTGCGCCGTCTCGCCGCCGGCACCGTCGACGTGGCGACCCCGGCTCCCGACGCCGCGCTCGCGGCGGAGCTCGCGGGCATCCCCGGTGTCACCGTGACGGCCGGGTCGTCGGCCACCTTCGAGCACCTCGACCTGCAGTTCGCCGACTCCAAGAGCGGTGTCTTCGGCGACTCGCGCGTGCGCGAGGCGTTCCTGCACGTCGTGCCCCGTCAGCAGATCCTCGACGAGCTCGTGCGGCCCGTTCAGGCGGATGCCGGGCTGCTCGACTCGTTCGTGCTGCGCCCGGGCGCCGCCGGCTACGCGGAGGCGATCGCGGACAACGGCTCGGCCGACTACCAGTCCACCGACGTGGACGCCGCGGCGCGGCTGCTCGCCGAGGCCGGTGTCTCCTCGCCCGAGGTGTGCGTGCTCTACGACCCGGCCGACCAGCGTCGCGTGGCGGAGTTCGGCCTCATCCAGGCATCGGCGGCACGTGCCGGCTTCCGCGTCACGGACTGCTCGCGCGCCGACTGGACGAGCATGCTCGGGGTCGCGGGCGCCTACGACGCCGCGCTGTTCGCCTGGGACACCACCCGGCTCGGCCCCGGCGCGGTCGCGGCGGTGTTCCGCAGCGACTCCGCGGTCGCCAACCTCAACCGCTTCTCGGACCCGGATGCCGACGCCCGGGTCGCCGAGGTCATGGGAACCGACGACCCCGCCGCGCAGACCGCCGCGCTCGCGCGCCTCGACGCGATCCTCTGGGCCGACGCCTACGGCGTGCCGCTCTTCGCGCATCCGACGCTCACCGCCGTGTCGGACCGGCTCACGGGCGTCAGCCGCTCGCCGCTCGCGCGCGGCGTGCTGTGGAACGCGTGGGAGTGGACCCCCGCCGCTCCGAGCGCCACGCCGCGCTGACGGCGAGGCGCCCGCGGAGCGCGTAGAATATGACGTCGCCCGTCGGCGCCGTCGATCCCCTCCACCCTTGCGAGGTACCCGCATGCCCACCGCCCACCGTTCCGACCTGCGCAACGTCGCCATCGTCGCCCACGTCGACCACGGCAAGACGACGCTCGTCGACGCCATGCTCCGGCAGACCAACTCCTTCGGCTCGCACGAGCACGTCGAGGAGCGCGCGATGGACTCGAACGACCTCGAGCGCGAGAAGGGCATCACGATCCTCGCCAAGAACACGGCGGTGATCTACGACGGGATCCACGCCACGGACGGCGCGGTCACCATCAACGTCATCGACACCCCCGGCCACGCCGACTTCGGCGGCGAGGTCGAGCGCGGCCTCTCGATGGTCGACGGCGTCGTGCTGCTCGTCGACTCCTCCGAGGGCCCGCTGCCGCAGACCCGCTTCGTGCTGCGCAAGGCCCTCGAGGCGAAGCTGCCGGTGATCCTGGCGGTCAACAAGACCGACCGCCCCGATGCGCGCATCGACGCCGTCGTGCACGAGAGCCAGGATCTGCTGCTGGGCCTCGCCTCCGACCTCGCCGACGACGTGCCCGACCTCGACCTCGACGCGATCCTCGACGTGCCGGTCGTCTATGCCTCCGGGCGCAACGGCGCCGCGTCCTGGAACCGCCCGGCCGACGGAGAGCTGCCCGACAACGGCGACCTCGAGCCGCTCTTCGAGGCGATCCTGAAGCACGTGCCGGCCCCGTCGTACGACGACGAGGCGCCGCTGCAGGCCTGGGTGACCAACCTCGACGCCTCGCCCTTCCTCGGCCGCATCGCGCTCCTGCGCGTCTTCGCCGGCACCGTCCGGAAGGGGCAGACGGTCGCCTGGGTGCGTCACGACGGCTCCTCCTCGAACGTGCGCATCACCGAGCTGCTGCGCACCCGTGCGCTCGAGCGCTACCCGGCCGAGTCGGCCACCGCGGGCGACATCGTCGCGGTCGCCGGCATCGACGAGATCACGATCGGCGAGACGATCGCCGACCCCGACGACATCCGCCCGCTCCCGGCCATCACGGTCGACGAGCCGGCGATCTCGATGACGATCGGCACCAACACCTCGCCCATCGTCGGCAAGGTGAAGGGGCACAAGCTCACCGCCCGCATGGTGAAGGACCGCCTCGACCGCGAGCTCATCGGCAACGTCTCGCTGCGCGTCGTCGAGATCGGGCGCCCCGACGCCTGGGAGGTGCAGGGACGTGGCGAGCTCGCGCTCGCGATCCTCGTCGAGAACATGCGCCGCGAGGGCTTCGAGCTCACCGTCGGCAAGCCGCAGGTCGTGACGCGCCTCGTGGACGGCAAGGTGCACGAGCCCTACGAGCACCTCACGATCGACGCCCCCGAGGAGCACCTCGGCGCGATCACCCAGCTGCTCGCCGCCCGCAAGGGCCGCATGGAGTCGATGGCGAACCACGGCACCGGGTGGGTCCGCATGGAGTTCATCGTGCCGAGCCGCGGCCTCATCGGCTTCCGCACCGAGTTCATGACGATCACGCGCGGCACCGGCATCGCCAACGCCATCTCGCACGGCTACGACGTGTGGGCGGGCGACATCACGACGCGCGTCAACGGCTCGATCGTGGCAGACCGCGCGGGCGTCGTGACGCCGTTCGCGATGATCGCGCTGCAGGAGCGGATGTCGTTCTTCGTGGAGCCGACCCAGGAGGTCTACGAGGGCATGGTGGTGGGCGAGAACTCGCGCGCCGACGACATGGACGTGAACATCACCAAGGAGAAGCAGCTCACCAACATGCGCTCCTCCACGGCCGACAACTTCGAGAAGCTCACGCCGTCCCGCAAGCTCACGCTCGAGGAGTGCCTCGAGTTCGCCCGCGAGGACGAGTGCGTCGAGGTCACGCCCGAGGTGGTGCGCATCCGCAAGGTCGTGCTCGACCAGACCGAGCGCGCCCGCGCCACCTCGCGTCTCAAGCGCCAGAACGCCAACGCCTGACGGCTTCCGCGGCTACTCCGCGGCGGGCGGCGTCAGCTCGTCGGCTCGCTCCCGGTAGCGGGCCTCGATCGCGCCGCGGAACCGGCCGAGTCCGAGCTCGTCGAGCACAGCCAGGTGGAGGCGGTGCGCCTCGTCGTCCCAGGGTCCGAGGTCGAGGGCGCGCCGTGCGGCCTCCACAGCCTGGAGCGGGCGGCCGTGCTCGAGGCTCTGCTCGCCGATCGCGTGGAACAGCGCGAACGCGGCCGTCGCGCACTCCTCGCGCAGCGGCGCCGCCCAGTCGGCGTAGGGCTCGTCGGCGAGCGCCTCGCCGCGGTAGAGCTTCACCGCGTCGACCAGCTCGCCGAGGCTCGGCGTGCCGCGAGCCAGTTCGCTCGTGGCGGCGAGGAACAGTTCGGTGTCGACCTCGACGCGATCGAGGCGGATGCGGATGGTGTCTCGTGTCGTCGCGAGGAAGCTGTCGGCGGGATGCCGTCGGGCGGGGTCCAGGGCACGCCGTACCGCGGTGATCGCCACCGAGAGCCGGTTGGCGGCGTCGAAGGCATCGTCGGGCCAGAGGATCTCGGAGGCGGCGTCCCGGGTGACGGCGGCACCGCGCCGGGCGAGCAGCAGCTTGAGCAGCTCGCGCGCCTTCCGCGAGGTCCAGCGCACCGGCTGGCCGTCGGCGCCGACGACACGGAAGCTCTGGAACAGCTCGATACGCGGCGGACGGTCCCCGGATGCGGGCGGTGGGATCGCCACGGGCGCCGGTGCGGAGGCCAGCTGCGCCAGCTCCCGTTCGAGCGGCGCCGCGCCGTCGATGCGCGCGGCGATCGACATCAGCTCGCGGACGGCCGCATCCGCTTCCACCTCATCCGCCACCCCGCCCCGCTCGCGCAGCAGCGACACCAGCTCGAGCAGCGACTCGGCCAGCCAGCACAGCGCGCCGACGCGGCTCGCGGCGTCGGCAGCCGCCCGGGCGAGCCCGAGCGCCTCCTCGGGATCGCCCAGCAGCCTGGCCAACCGGGCGAGCGGCTGTGCGACGGTGCCCCAGCAGGCGCTCCCCTCGCCGACGGGTACCAGTCGCGCCGGGTAGCCGCGCAGCAGCTCGCGCAGCGAGGCCGCGAGCGGACGGTCCTCGAGCGCGACCGCTGCCTCCGCGAGCAGGCACAGCGTCGGCAGCCAGTCGCGGTCGCGGGGGACGGATCGGGGGTCGCCGAGCGCGCCGAGGGCGCCCCTGGCGAGGCGATCGCGCCCGCCGCGCGCCCACAGCGCGGCGAGGTGGGCCGTCCAGAGAAGGCGGCGCGGGTCATCCCGGCGAGCCGCGAGCAGGGCGGCCTCCACCTGCTCCTCGTGCCCCTGGAGCTTCGCGAGGAGGAGGCGCCTGCCGAGTCGTGCGGTGTCGAGCCCCCGGACGTCGGGCTCCGCGGCGTCGGGCATCGCGGCCTCCAGTTCCGCGGCGAGCCCGAGCTGGCCGTCGAGCAGGGCGCGGATGAAGCGGAACCATCGACGGTTCCATTCCCGCGCCGTCTCGCCGAGCGCGCTCCCGGCATCCCATCCCGTGGTGTTCTCGGCCTCGAGCGCGTCGAGGTCGCCACGCTCGACCAGCAGGGTGAGCAGGAGCGGATGCGCGGCATCTGCGAGCGCGCGATCGCCGCGGGCACCTGCTTCCGCGATCGCGCGGCGCACGGCGGCGAGACGTTCGTCGAGGCTGTCGGGGTCGCCGTCGCGAGCCTGCCTGAGCAACGCCCGGCCGGGCGTCTCGTTCGCCTCGATCGTCGCCTCCTCGTCAGCCTTCCGGCGATGCTAGCGGCTTTAAGTCCACTCACAGAGCGACCCCTAACGTGACCGGCATGAACCGATTCCGACACCCCAGGCCCCTCCTCGCGCTCGCCGGTCTCGCGACCACCGCGCTCCTGCTCACGGGGTGCATGCCGAACCCCGTCGAGCAGCTCCGGGAGGGCATCACCGAGGTGGTGGGGGAGGGCGTCGTCGTGGACGACGTGACTCCCGTGGGCGAGATGCCCGCCGATTTCCCGGCTGAGGTGCCGCTCATCGACGGCACCCTCGTCTCGGGTGCCGGCATCACCCTGAACGGGGTCAAGACGTGGACGATCGAGCTGCGAGTCACGGACGCGGTCGAGGCGGCCTTCGAGGAGGTGAACGCCGCGCTCCTCGGCGCCGGCTTCGAGGCGGGCTTCAGCATGGTCGACGCCACCTCGGGCGTCGGGATGTATGAGACCCCCGAGTTCGGCGTGATGCTCACCGTCGAGAACAAGGCCGAGGGCACCCTGGTCAGCTACGTCGTGACCCGCAGCTGACCGCATCCACCACCACCGCGTGCGCTCCCCCCACTGCTAGGCTCCGGGGGAGCGCACGCGCTCGTGCGCTCTGCCTGCAGCCCGATACGGCATCTGGAGTGTCTTCCGTGCGTCGTCGCATCCTCGTCTTCGTCGGCCCCGCCGACCGTCGACGCGAGAACCGCGGATGAGCGCCCTCCGTCGTGCGGGCGTCGCCGGGGGATTCGCGATCGTCGGCGTGCTCGTCGGCGCCGTCACGACGCTGGCGAGCCGGGGGCTCGCGCCGTGGGGGCTCGTCGCGTGCGCCCTCGTCGTGGCGGCCCTCGTCGCCGGTGCGCGGCTCGCCGCGGGGAGCCGGCTCGCGGGCGGTGCGGCCGGTCTCGGCGTGCTGCTCGCCGTCGGCGTGCTCGCGATGCCCCGCGACGGCGAGGCGGTGCTCGTGCCGGATGACGCCCTCGGTCTCGCCTGGGTCGTCGCCGTGGCGGTCGTGACGGTCGTCGCGGTCGCCTGGCCGGCGCCGCGCGCGCGGCCAGGAGCGCACATCCGCACGGAATAGGATGGGAGCGTGACCTACGTCATCGCCCTTCCCTGCGTGGATGTCAAGGACCGCGCCTGCGTCGACGAGTGCCCCGTCGACTGCATCTACGAGGGCGACCGGATGCTCTACATCCACCCCGACGAGTGCGTCGACTGCGGTGCCTGCGAGCCGGTCTGCCCCGTCGAGGCCATCTACTACGAAGACGACCTGCCCGAGCAGTGGTCCGACTACTACAAGGCGAACGTGGAGTTCTTCGAGGAGATCGGATCGCCGGGAGGCGCCGCGAAGGTCGGCGTGATCCCGGGAGACCACCCCATCGTGGCGGCGCTCCCGCCGCAGGGTCAGTGACGTGACGCTGGCGTTACCCGACTTCCCCTGGGATCTGCTGGAGCCGTTCGCCGCGGAGGCGCGCGCGCATCCGGACGGCATCGTCGACCTCTCCGTCGGCTCGCCCGTCGACCCGACGCCCGCCGCGGTGCGCGAGGCGCTCGCGGCGGCGACGGACGCGCACGCCTACCCCGCCACAGCCGGCAGTCCGGCTCTCCGCGAGGCGATCGTCGAGTGGTACGCGCGCCGTCGCGGGGTCCCCGATCTGACCACGGCGAACGTCATCCCGACGATCGGCTCGAAGGAGTTCGTGGCGCTGCTGCCCACGCTGCTCGGCCTCGGCCCGGGCGACGTCGTCGTGCAGCCGACCGCCGCCTACCCGAGCTACGCGGTCGGCGCGGCCGTCGTCGGCGCGACCGTGCTGAGCTCCGACGACCCCGAGGAGTGGCCCGCCGAGACGCGGCTCGTGTGGCTCAACAGCCCCGGCAACCCCGACGGCCGGGTGCACCCGCTCGAGTTCCTCCGCCGTGCGGTCGTCAAGGCGCGCGAGCTCGGCGCGGTGATCGCGAACGACGAGTGCTACGCCGAGCTCGACTGGGGCGCCGAGGAGGCGACCCCCAGCATCCTGCACCCCGAGGTGACGCAGGGCTCGCGGCGCCTCACGCTCTCGGTGTACTCGCTCTCGAAGCAGTCGAACCTCGCCGGCTACCGCGCGGGCTTCGTGGCCGGATGCTCGGAGCTCGTCGGCGAGCTGCTCACCGTCCGCAAGCACCTCGGCCTCATGCCGCCCGCGCCCGTGCAGGCCGCCATGATCGCCGCGCTCGACGACGAGGCGCACGTGATCGCCCAGAAGGAGCGCTACCGCGGCCGCCGCGAGACGCTCATGGCGGCGCTCGAGGGGGCCGGCTTCCGCATCGAGGGCTCGGATGCCGGGCTCTACCTGTGGGCGACCCGCGGCGAGGACTGCTGGACGACGGTCGCGGCTCTCGCCCGCCACGGCATCCTGGTGGCCCCCGGCGCCTTCTACGGCGAGGCGGGCGCCCGCCACGTGCGGGTGGCGCTCACGGCCACCGACGAGAGGGTGGCCGCGGCGGCGGCCCGACTGGGCGCCGGTAGGCTGTCAGGGTGAGCGAGGCGACCAGCAGCGAGAAGGTGACCCTGGAGCTCGGCGATCGCGTCGCCGAGTTCCCGGTGCTGAAGGCCGTCGACGGGCGCGACGCCGTGGACCTGTCCACGTTCGCCCGGCAGACCGGCCTCAACACCTACGACCCCGGCTTCGTCAACACCGCCGCCACCCGCAGCGCCATCACCTACATCGACGGCGACGCCGGCATCCTGCGCTACCGCGGCTACGCGATCGAGGACCTCGCCCGCAACTCCACCTACCTCGAGGTCGCCTGGCTGCTCATCTACGGCGAGCTGCCGACGGCGTCCGAGCTCGCGGAGTTCTCCGAGAAGGTGCGCCGCCACACGCTCCTGCACGAGGACCTCAAGCACTTCTTCTCGGCCCTCCCGCACACGGCCCACCCGATGTCGGTGCTCTCGGCGGCCGTGTCGGCGCTCTCGACCTACTACGAGGACTCGCTCGACCCCAAGAACCCCGAGATGGTCGAGCTGTCCACCATCCGGCTGCTCGCGAAGCTGCCGGTGATCGCGGCCTACGCGCACAAGAAGGCGCTCGGCCAGGCGTTCCTCTACCCGGACAACTCGCTCGACTTCATCGAGAACTTCCTCAAGCTGAACTTCGGCAACATGGCCGAGCACTACGACGTGAACCCGGTGCTCGTGAAGGCGCTCGACCGGCTGCTCATCCTCCACGAGGACCACGAGCAGAACGCCTCGACCTCCACGGTGCGGCTCGTCGGCTCGACCGAGGCCAACATGTTCGCCTCCATCTCGGCGGGCATCAACGCGCTCTACGGGCCGCTGCACGGCGGCGCCAACGAGGCCGTGCTCACGATGCTCGCCAAGATCCGCGACTCGGGCGAGTCGGTGTCGAAGTTCGTGGAGCGGGTCAAGGCCAAGGAGGACGGCATCCGCCTCATGGGCTTCGGACACCGCGTCTACAAGAACTACGACCCGCGCGCCCGCCTCGTGAAGGAGTCGGCCGACGAGGTGCTCGCCGACCTCGGCGTCCAGGACCCGCTGCTCGACATCGCCAAGGAGCTCGAGCAGATCGCGCTCGGCGACGACTACTTCCAGGAGCGCCGGCTCTACCCGAACGTCGACTTCTACACGGGCGTCATCTACAAGGCCATGGGCTTCCCGACGCGGATGTTCACCGTGCTCTTCGCGATCGGCCGTCTGCCCGGCTGGATCGCGCACTGGCGCGAGGCGAACGCCGACCCGACGACCAAGATCGGTCGTCCGCAGCAGCTCTACGTGGGTCCCGCCGAGCGTCCCTGGCCCGCCGCGCGCTGAGACGCCTCCGCGCGCTGCCCGCCGACATCGGGCAGACATATCAGTCTGCCCCCGTGCGGGCCGCATTCGCGTCACTTTCCTTGGCTTCGGCGCTCTCTCTCCGGTCTGCTAGAGGGATGACCCCCGTCGCCACCACCCGTGTCCTGTCGCGCCTCGGCGTGGCCTCCCTCGCCGCCGCCGCCCTCGTCGCGAGCGGCGCCTCGCTCGGCGCGGCCGCGGCGCCGTCCCGGATCGACGTGACCGTGGGCGACATCGCCTCCGCCCGCCCGGCGTCCGGCGGCTGGTTCTTCGACAAGGCCGGCGCCGCGAGCTTCGAGGTCACGAAGGACGGGCCGGGCAACGACCTCGCGATGCGGCTCGGCGTCACGGAAGAGAGCGACAAGGTCTATCTCTACGACGCCTTCGGCGCCGGCTCGCGACCCCACGACATCCCTGCGCTGCTCACCGGCGCCTCGTACGACTACGCCGGCACCAACGTGAACCTCCAGCTGGAGGTCATCTTCAAGCCGAACAACGGCAAGCTCTACGGGCCCAGCGGCACCTCGAAGGCGTGCACCCCCGCCTCGACGTGGTACGGCTGGGGCCTCACGAACGACCCCGAGTGGTGCTACACCGTGCTCAAGTGGGAGCCGTACGTGCGGCCGGGCGTCGCATCCTGGACCCACGTCGACCTGAGCGTCGACCGCGCCGCGCAGAGCTCCACGTCGACCGGCGGATGGGTGTCGTCGAAGAACCTGGGACAGTACCCGGGCAACGTGTCGAACGGCCAGCTCATGTCGAGCTACCTCGGCCAGGTGGCCGACTACGAGGTGACGGCCTTCGCCTTCGGCATCGGCAGCGGAACCCCCGGACCGCAGACCTACGGCTACCTGAAGTCCTTCACGCTCGGCGGCACCACCTACGGCTTCGCGCCGACGGCGGCGGTTCCCGCGCCGGTGCCCGCCGCCGACACGGATGCGCTGCTCGACCTGATCGACTCCGCGTCGGTCGACGTCGCGGCCGACACCGCGAGCTTCGGCGTGCCCGGCGCCGACCTGGCGCAGCTCGACGTGAGCAGCCCGTTCGACGCGGTGTTCTCCGACTGGTCGGACCCGAGCGACACCTTCGTCGACGTCTACGCCTACTCGACGGCGACCTTCCTCGGCAGCTTCCCGGTGGTGGGCGGCAGCGTCGTGCTCACGGGGCTCGACCTGAGCGGCCTCGCGCCCGGCTCCCACCACCTGCTGCTGCGGGGCCAGGGCTCCGGTGCGATCGCGGTCGTGGCCTTCACGGCACGTGCCGCCGCGGGCGGGCCGGGCACCGGCCTGGCGGCGACCGGCGCCGATCCGCTGCTTCCGGTCTCTGCGGCGCTCCTCCTGCTGCTCGCCGGCGCGGCACTCGTCGGGTTGCGCGCCCGCCGGCGCGCCTGAGCCGCCTCACGCCGCCGCCGCGCCCGTGCCCACTGCACTGTGTCAGAAATGCAGGAGCTACGGCGGCTCTTCCCCGGATTTTCAGGGACTCACTCGCATCCGCATGACAGATCTCCTGCATTTCCGACACGAGGCGTGAGCGCCGACACGGGGTACGAGCGCCGGCACGAGCACGAGCGGAGGGGGCGGTGCATGCCGCCGTGTGGACGCAGCCGCCCCGGCCCGCCGCGCATCCGGTGCGTAGGTGCATCCGAGGCGCGGCCCCCTGCGGCTATGTCAGAAATGCAGGAGATGTCGCCCGAGCAGGCACGATGCGCCGCGGATCGACGGCCTCACCGTCCGACGACTCCTGCATTTCTGACACGCGAGAGGAGGGCAGTCCGCGGCGGCACGGATGCGGCGGCACGGATGCGGCGATGGTGCCGAACAGGGTCAGCGGTGGTCGCCGCGGGCCATCGCCGCGACGATCGAGGCGAGTACCTCGTCGGGACGGTAGACGATCTGCGCATAGCTGAAGTGCAGCACCCGGTAGCCGCGGACGCTGAGACGAGCATCGCGGACGCGGTCGCGTTCGAATGCCGCGGGGTCGCTGTGATGCCTCTTACCGTCCACCTCGACGACGAGCTTGCCGATCAGGAAGTCGACGCGCATGTCGTCGATGCGCACCTGGATCCGGAACGGGATGCCGGCCTCGCTCAGGTGCGCCCGCAGCACCGACTCGGGAAACGACTCGGAGCGCGGGTCGGAGATGTCGATGGTCTGCCTCCAACGTGCGGGCAGCAGCCCCCGCATCCGGCGCAGATCGGTGCGGTTGAGGATGCCCCGCGCGAGTCCGCTGTCGAGGGTTCCCAGCACCCACGCCGGCGCGTGGCACATGGTGAGATCGACGACGCACTCGAGCGGCTCCGCACGGAAGCGGTCGTGCGCTGCGGCCGTGCGCCAGTGCACGACGACTCCCTCATCCGGTTCCTCGGCGAGGCGGATACGCATGTCGCTGCGGGTGCGCATTCGTGCGTCATGCGGGGCGACGACCACGTGCAGCCGGTCGTCGGGCGGCACCCACAGCCCGAAACTGTCGAGGCCGGTGACGCAGCTGGCGAGCCCGCCGACGCGCCAGGCGGATGCGAGCGTGGCATCCGTGTCGTTGACCGCGTACCAGCCCTGTCTCACACGGGTGACCCAGCCGTGTCGTGCCGCGTAGCTCAGGGTGCGGTAGCTCCACCCGAGCTTCAGCAGCGCGTGCGCGGGGGCGAGGCCGCCGAGGGCGAGGATGTCGGATGTCAGGCTCATGCCCGGCACCGTGGCGTATGCGCTCCCACGCTCGTGGCCCGAGAAGGCGTATTCGTGGAGAACTGAGCGCGCCGCGGCCTGTGAGCGACTCGTCCATGTCAGAAATGCAGGAGAAGTCGCGCGTGGCGACGGTGCGCTCTCAATGATTCAGAGGATGTTGCGCGGAATCTCCTGCATTTCTGACAAGGGGGCGGCGGGGCAGAGCGGTGGGGACGGACGCCGGGGGCGCCGCGAGAGACGGCGGCGGCTCAGGCGTGCAGCTGCGCGTTGAGCTCGATGCCGTGGCCGGTGCGGGGGAGCGCCTCCACGGCACCCGTCACCGAGTTGCGGCGGAACAGGATGCCGGGGGCGCCCGAGAGCTCGACGGCCTTCACGGTGCGCGGGCCGGCGGGCAGCAGGTAGGTCACCTTGGTGCCGGCGGTCACGTAGAGGCCCGCCTCGACGACCGAGTCGTCGCCGATCGAGATGCCGATGCCCGAGTTCGCGCCGAGGAGGGCGCGCTCGCCGATCACGATGCGCTCCGTGCCGCCGCCCGACAGCGTGCCCATGATGGACGCGCCGCCGCCGATGTCGGAGCCGTCGCCCACGACGACGCCCTGCGAGATGCGGCCCTCCACCATGGAGGAGCCGAGCGTGCCCGCGTTGAAGTTCACGAAGCCCTCGTGCATGACGGTGGTGCCCGGCGCGAGGTGGGCGCCGAGCCGCACGCGAGCGGCATCGGCGATGCGCACCCGGTCCGGCACGACGTAGTCGAGCAGCCGCGGGAACTTGTCGACGCCCGTCACCGAGACGCCGGCCCGCTGCAGGCGCGTGCGCGCGGTGCTCAGCACGGACGGATGCGCCGGCCCCGCGGTCGTCCACGCCACGATCGGCAGGTGGGCGAAGATCCCGTCGAGGTTCACCTCGCCCGGCCGCGCGAGCAGGTGCGAGAGCAGGTGCAGGCGCAGGTAGGCGTCGGGGGTCGAGGCGGGCGCGGCGTCCGTGTCGATCTCGACGAGCCGCGACTCGACCGTGACCTCGCGCACCGCATCCGCGCCCACACCCTCCGCGACGGATGCCGGCACGCCGGCGTCGGCGGGCACCGCCCCCAGCGCGGGCGCCGGGAACCAGGTGTCGAGCACCGTGCCGTCGGAGGCGATCGTGGCGAGTCCGTGTCCCCATGCGGTCGTCATGCACCCAGGCTATCGGGCCGGGGCGGAGCGGCCCCGTGTCGCGGATAGGGTGGAGCCGTGCCCGCGCTCGACACGTCCGCCTCCGTCGTGGAGCTCACCCGGCAGCTCGTCGACCTCCCCTCCGTGTCGGGCGATGAGGCGGTGCTCGCGGATGCCGTCGAGGCGGCCCTTCGCGAGGCTCCCCACCTCGAGGTGATCCGCGACGGCGACGCGGTGATCGCCCGCACCGCGCTCGGGCGCGCGCAGCGGGTGGTGATCGCGGGGCATCTCGACACCGTGCCGGTCAACGGCAACCTCCCGGCGCGCCTCGACGCCGACGGCGTGCTGTGGGGCCGCGGCACGGTCGACATGAAGGGCGGCTGCGCGGTCATGCTCGCGCTCGCGCTGGAGCTCGCCGAGCCCGTGGTCGACGTCACGTGGGTCTGGTACGACCACGAGGAGGTCGACTCCTCCCTCAACGGCCTCGGCCGGATCGCGCGCGAGCGCCCGGAGCTGCTCGAGGCGGACTTCGCGGTGCTCGGCGAGCCGTCGAACGGCGAGATCGAGGGCGGATGCAACGGCACGATCCGCGTCGACGTCACGACGCGCGGCCGCCGCGCCCACTCCGCGCGCGCCTGGATGGGCGAGAACGCGATCCACGCCGCAGCGCCCGTGCTCGAGCGCCTCGCCGGCTACGTCCCGCGCGAGGTGGAGGTCGACGGGCTCGTGTACCGCGAGAGCCTCTCGGCCGTGCGCATCTCGGGCGGGGTCGCCGGCAACGTGATCCCCGACGAGTGCACCGTGCACGTCAACTACCGCTTCGCCCCCAGCCGTTCGGGGGCGGAGGCGCTCGCGCACCTCGAGGAGCTCTTCGCGGGCCTCGGAGCCTCGATCTCGGTGGCCGACCTGGCGGAGGGCGCGCGTCCCGGCCTGGACGCGCCGCTCGCCCGGCAGTTCCTCGCCGCGGTCGGCGGCAGGGCGCTGCCCAAGTACGGCTGGACGGACGTCGCGCGCTTCAGCGCCCTCGGCATCCCGGCCGTCAACTACGGTCCCGGCGACCCGTCGCTCGCGCACGCCGACGACGAGCGCGTGCCGGTGTCCCAGATCGACCGCGTCGCGGCCGGGCTGCGCAGATGGCTCACCTCCGCGAGCTGATCAAGCCCGCGGTCGTGCGCTGGCGCCTCGTCCCCTGGTGGGGGCGGGTGCTCGTCGTGTTCGGCCTGTCGCGGATCGTGACGACCGTGATCCTGCTCGCCTTCGCGGTGGTGCAGGCGCGCGCCAACGCGACGGCGGTGCCCGACTACTTCGACTTCGCGAGCAACTGGGACGGCCAGTGGTACTGGTACATCGCCTCGGCGGGGTACCCGGCCGAGCTGCCGATGGACGCCTTCGGGCACGTGCTCGAGAACGCCTGGGCGTTCATGCCGGGGTACCCGCTGTTCCTGGGGCTGTTCCTCCGGGTCGGCTTCCCCTTCCCGCTCATCGCGGTGATCGTCTCGCTCGCCGCCGGCGCGTGCGCCGCCCTGCTGTTCGAGCGGCTGCTGCGCGACAACGGCTTCTCGGCGGGGTCGGCGTTGTTCGGCGTGGTGCTGCTGTGCACCGCGCCGCTCTCGCCGATGTTCCAGGTGGCGTACGCGGAGGCGCCGGGTCTCGCCCTGCTGTTCCTCGCGCTGCTGCTCGTGCAGCGCCGCCGCTTCCGGATCGCGCTCCCGGTCATCGTGCTGATGGCGCTCACCCGGCCGAGCGGGCTGGCGTTCGCGCTCTTCCTGCTCCTCTACCTCGCGATGCGGATCGTGCGCGCCCGGCGGGCGCCGCGCCTCCATCCGCTTCCCCGGCGGGAGGTCGCGGGCATCGTGACGGCGGGGCTCACGAGCGCCGTCGCGGGCTTCGCCTGGCCCGCGATCGCGTGGATCGCGACGGGACGGCTGACGGCCTACACCGACACCGAGCTGGCCTGGCGGGCCGGCTACGTCGGGTACGGCCACCTCGTGCCGTTCCAGGGCTGGTTCCAGGGCATCGCGTTCTGGATCCGCTTCCTCGGGGCGCCCGAGCAGGCCGCGATGCCCCTCGCGGTGGTCGTGGTCGTCGTGCTCACGGCCCTCTTCGTCGTGCTGCTGCTCACCTCGTGGGCGAGACGCCTGGGGGTGCCGCTGCGGCTCTGGCTCGTGAGCTACCTGGTGTACCTCATGGCGGTGTTCTTCCCGCAGTCGAGCACCTGGCGGCTGCTGCTGCCGCTGTCGCCCGCGCTCGGCGCCTTCGCGCTGCCGCGCTCGCGGGTGTACCGCGTGAGCCTCGTGCTGCTCGGGATCGCGGGGCAGGTGCTGTGGGTGCACTGGTGCTGGTGGCGGGGCCCGGGGGACTGGTCTCCACCGTGATCCGCGCCCGTCGCGGGGTGGCTCCAGGATGCGAGGGCTCCGCGGATTCGCCCGTGTCGGCGGGATACGGGATAATGGATGAGCAACCGTCGAAAGGGGACATCTCATGGCAGCCATGAAGCCGAGGACCGGCGACGGCCCGATGGAGGCTGTGAAGGAGGGTCGCCTCATCATCGTCCGTGTTCCGCTCGAGGGCGGCGGACGTCTCGTGGTCTCGGTGAACGACGACGAGGCCAAGGAGCTCCACGACGCCCTCGCGAGCGTCATCGCGGGCTGAGACCAGCCGACCCCTCTGAGCGCCCCGCCTGATCCGCACGGATCGGCGGGGCGCCGTCGTTCAGTCCCCGGTCGAGACGAGCTGCAGCAGCCCGTCGCCGGCCGTGCTGAGCGCGGCCGTCACGGCGCTCGACTCGGCGATCGTGGTGAGCAGCGCGCGGAAGTCGGCGACCGTCTCGTCGCGCTGCGCCGGGTCGGCCACCCGGCCGCGCCACAGCGCGTGGGCGACCGCCACGACGCCGCCCTTGCGCACGATCCGCAGGCCGTGCTCCACGTAGTCGAGCACCGAGGCGGGGTCGGCGTCGACGAGTACGAGGTCGTAGGCGTCGTCGTTCATGCGGGGGAGCACCTCGGTGGCCCGTCCCGCGATGAGGCGCGTGCGGGGCGCCTGGATGCCCGCGTCGGCGTAGGCCTGGCGGGCGCGGTTCTGGTGATCGATCTCGACGTCGATGGTCGTGAGGGTCGCCTCGGGGGCGCCCTGCAGCAGCCACAGGCCGCTCACGCCGGCGCCCGTGCCGATCTCGAGGATGCTGCGCGCGTCGATCGCGGCCGCGAGCAGCGCGAGCTGCGCGCCGACCGCGGGCGAGACGGGGTCGATGCCGAGCTCGAGCGAGTGCTGGCGCGCGAGCTGGGTCGCGGGGGGTTCCACCGGGAACTCCTCGGCGTACCTCCAGCTCAGTTCCTTGTCGCTCACGGATGCCTCCAGCCTCCCAGCGTAGAGCCGCCTCCCGCTCGTGCCGGTTATCCTGGGCGGGTGTCCTTCGGGTTGACCTTCGACAAGCTGCTGATCATCCTGGTCGTCGCAGTCTTCCTCGTCGGCCCGGAGCGCCTGCCCGGCTATGCGGCCCAGCTCGCGCGCCTCGCACGCTCGCTGCGCGACCTCGCCAACGGCGCCAAGGACCGCATGCGCGAGGAGATGGGCCCCGAGTTCGACGAGGTCGACTGGGCGAAGCTCGACCCGCGCAAGTACGACCCGCGCCGCATCATCCGCGACGCCCTCATCGAGGAGGACCCGAAGGCGCCGGTTCCCGCGGGCCCCCCGGCCCCCGCGCCCGCGCGCCGCACGGCGGCGAGCGCCTACGAGCAGCGCCAGCGCCAGCTCGGCAAGGGCGCCGTGCCGCCGTTCGACGGCGAGGCCACCTGAGCCCGATCGGGGGGTGTCGAGCGTGACGAGGCCACCCTAAACTCCTGAGGACCGATTGGGGAGGGTGGGGCATGACATCGATGCGCGGTCGGGTGCTCGTTCTCCTATTGACGTCGGCTCTTCTCGCCGGCGTTGGTCCAGGAACCGCGTGGGCGTCGTCGCCGCGCTTTACCGATGTGCCGGCGAGCAGTGCGTTCGCCCAGGAGATCTCCTGGCTGGCCGATCGCGGAGTGACCCAAGGGTGGCCGGACGGCACGTTCCGGCCGCTTCAACCGATCGCTCGTGACGCAATGGCTGCGTTCCTCTACCGCCTGGGAGGTGCGCCCGACTACGAGCCGCCGAGCGACTCGCGGTTCCGCGATGTGCCGGTGTCGCACCCGTTCTACCTGGAGATCTCGTGGCTCGCCGACAGCGGTGTCTCGACGGGGTGGGAGACCCCCGCGGGCCGTGAATTCCGCCCGATGCAGTCCATCACGCGCGATGCGATGGCCGCGTTCCTCTACCGGTTCTCGGGTTCGCCCTCCTATACGCCGATGGGCGGTTCGCCGTTCACCGACGTCACCTCCGCGACCGCCTTCTCGATGGAGATCCGGTGGCTGGCATCGCAGGGGATCTCGACGGGGTGGAACCTCGGATACGGATGCCTCCAGTACCGCCCCTACGACGCGGTAGCCCGCGATGCGATGGCGGCGTTCATGTACCGGTACGCCGTCGGCGGTTCGACCCCGGTGGTCGAGAGCGTCTGCGCTCCTCCGCCTCCGCCTCCGCCGCCGCCTCCGCCGCCTCCATCTCCCGTGGTTTCTGGCTACGTGACGGCTGGCGCCTTCTGCGCCAGAGAGCTCGCTGGTTACTTCGGATACAGCAAGCTCGGCAAGCTCATGCGCTGTGTCACGGCACCGGGCGACAGCCGCCTGCGCTGGCGCGAGGTTTAGCGGCGGCGCAGCGCCTTGAAGACGCGCAGCGCGAGCAGCATGATGCCCACCATCCGCGAGAACTCGTGTCCCGTGCGCGGCAGCTGCAGCAGCCCCGTGCTCTCGCCGAGGGTCGTGGACTCCGTGAAGCGCGCGAGCCCCTCCACGCCGTTGCGGCGTCCGAGCCCCGACTGCTTGACGCCGCCCATGGGGGCGTCGATCGAGCCGAAGGTCGCGCGGTAGCCCTCGTTGAGGTTGACGGAGCCGGCCTGCAGGCGCGCGGCGACCGCACGGGCGCGCGCCCGCGATCCGCTCATGACGGATGCGTTGAGCCCGAACGGCGTGTCGTTGGCCGCCGCGATCGCCTGCTCGGCGTCGTCGACCACGGTCACCGCGACGAGCGGGCCGAAGGTCTCCTTGCCCGAGCACTCCATGTCGTCGGTCACGTCGGTCAGCACCGTCGGCTCCAGCACGTAGGGGCCGAGGTCGGGCCGCGCACGCCCGCCGGCGAGCACCGTGGCGCCCTTCGCGAGGGCGTCGTCGAGGTGCGCCGTGACGCGCTCGAGCTGCGCCCTGGTCGCGAGCGAGCCGACATCCGCCGTGAAGTCGAAGGAGGTGCCGAGGGCGAGGTTCGTCACGCGCTCGGCGAAGGCCGGCACGAAGCGCTCGGCGACGCCCTTCTCGACGTAGATGCGCTCGACCGAGACGCACAGCTGGCCGGCGGCCGAGAAGCAGCTGTACGCGGCGTCGGCGGCGGCCTTCTCGGGGTCCACGTCGTCGAGCACGATGAGCGGGTTCTTGCCGCCGAGCTCCATCGAGGCGCCGATGAGGCGGCCCGCGGCGCGCTGGGCGACGGTGCGGCCCGTCGCGGTCGATCCGGTGAAGCAGACGTAGTCGGCCTCGTCGACGACGGCCGAGCCGATCTCGGCGCCCGGGCCGGCCACGACGGCCCACAGCTCGGGCGGCAGCCCGGCGTCGACGAAGGCGCGTCGCGCCAGCAGCACCGACAGGGCGCCCTGATCGTCGGCCTTCTGCAGCACCCCGTTGCCGGTGGCGAGCGCGGGCGCGATGTCCATGATGGCGAGCACGAGGGGGTAGTTCCACGGCGTGATGACGCCGACGAGCCCCTTCGGGCGGCGCGTGACGCGCGCGCGCATGACGAGCGGGATGCCGCCGCGGCGCGACTCGCGGGCGAGCACCCGCCGAGCCGTGAGCGCGGCGTAGCGCGTGGCCGCCGCGGAGTTGAAGACCTCCTCGAAGGCCTGGCCCCGCGTCTTGCCGGTCTCGGACTGCACGGCGTCGAGCAGCAGCTCGCGGCGCTCGAGCAGCAGGTCGTGGGCCTTCAGCAGCACGGCGCGCCGGTGCGCGGGGCCGGCGGCCCACCAGGCGCGCTGCGCCTCGCGGACGCGGCGGGCGGCATCCTGCACCTCGGCGGGGGTCGCCTGCGGGAGCGCGTAGAGCTCCTCGCCGGTGAAGGGGGCGATGACGGAGACGGATGCGGCGGCGCGTCCGGCGAGATCCTTCGCGAGCTCGTCGGCGAGCGACCGGTCCAGAAGCGAGCCGGGCATGGGGCGAGTCTAACTTGGACGAGCGTCCAAGTCTCTGGCCCCATAGCGGGGGGAGCGGTGCCCCGCCACCGCGCGACCCCGATAGTCTGACCGCCATGACGACGACGTCCACGCCGCTCCGCGCATCCGTCATCGCCCGCTATGCGGCCGGCTCGCTCGGCACCGGCGGCTTCGCGACGCTCCCCGGGCTCGTGCTCGCGTTCTACCTCACCGACACCCTCGGGGTCGCCGCGATCTGGGTGAGCGTCATCATCGGCGTCGCGAAGGTGTGGGACGTGCTGATCGACCCCGTGATCGGCGGGCGCAGCGATCGCAGCCTCGCGCTCACCGGCTCGCGCCGCCGGTTCATGCTGCTCGGCGGCCTGCTGCTGCCGCTGTTCTTCGCGCTCACCTTCGCGGTGCCCCCGGGCCTCGGCCCGGTCGTGAGCGGGGTCTGGGTCGGGCTGGCGTTCCTGCTCGCGGCGACCGCGTTCAGCCTCTTCCAGGTGCCCTACATCGCGCTCCCCGCCGAGCTCGTCACCGACTACCACGCGCGCACGCGCCTGCTCTCGGCCCGCGTCGTGGTGCTGACCCTCGCGATCCTGCTGTTCGGCGCGGGCGGCCCGGAGCTGCGCGACCTCTTCGGCGGCGAGGGCTTCACCGGCTACCTCGGCATGGCGATCGTCGCGGGCGTGCTGCTCGGCGCGGGGATGCTCGTGGCGGTGGGGTCGGCGCCGCGGGGGCTGCCGACCGCGCCGCCCCCACGGCAGTCGCTCGTCTCGTTCTACCGCGAGGGCCTCGCGACGCTCCGCCGCAGCCGCGCCTTCCGCGCACTGCTCGCGACCTTCATGCTGCAGGCGCTCGCGACCGGGATGATGCTGGCGGGCGCCGCCTACATCGCCAAGTGGGTGCTCCGCGACGACAGCGGCACGACGTTCCTCTTCCTCTCGCTCATCGCGCCGGCGCTCGTCTTCGCGCCGGTGTGGGCGACGGTCGCCAGGCGCACCGGCAAGGAGTGGTCGTTCGGCCTCGCCTCGATCCTGTTCGGCCTCGCGGCGCTCTCGCTCGTGCTGCTCGTGTGGATGCCGGGCGCCTGGCTCTACGGGCCCGTCGCGGTGGCCGGCGCCGCCTACGCGGGCATGCAGACGCTGCCGATGGCGATGCTGCCCGACGTGATCACCCACGACGCGAAGACCGCGGGCCCCGGCCAGGCGGGCGTGTTCGGCGGCATGTGGACCGCGGGCGAGACGACCGGCATGGCCTTCGGCGCGGTCGTGCTCTCGCTCGTGCTCGCGGCCACCGGATACCAGGAGGGCGTCGGCGGAGCGGTCATGGAGCAGAGTGTCGAGGCGGTCACCGGCATCGTGATGAGCTTCAGCATCGTGCCCGCGATCCTCATCGGCCTGAGCCTCTGGACGCTCGGCCGCTATCCGCTGCGCCGCTCCGACATCGACGGGGAGGCCGCCGCGTGACCGCGTTCGCCCGTCCCGCGGAGGAGGTGCTCGCGACCCTCGCCGCGCTGCGCGCCTCCGACCCGCCCGCGCACGGCGGGCACGTGCTGAGCTACGTCTACGACCCCGGCATCGCGGCGCTCGACGAGCTCGCGGGCGAGGCCGTGCGGGCCATGCAGCCCGTCAACGGGCTCGACCCGACGACCTTCGGCTCGGTCGCGGTGCTCGAGGCGGGGCTCGTGGGGTTCGTGCGCGAGCTGCTGCACGGCGACGAGGACGTCGTGGGGTCCGCGACGAGCGGCGGCACCGAGAGCTGCCTGCTCGCCGTGAAGACGGCGCGCGACGCCTGGCGGGCGGCGCACCCGGACGGCGGGCGCGCGCGGCTCGTCGCCCCCGCCACCGTGCACGCGGCGTTCCAGAAGGCCGCCGCCTACTTCGACCTGGCGCTCGACCTCGTGCCGGTGGGACCGGACGGCGCGGTGCGGGCCGCGGACATCGCGGCGCGGCTGGGCGACGACGTCGCGCTCGTCGTGGTCTCGGCCCCCAACTACCCCGTCGCCGCGCTCGACCCCGTCGCGGAGGTCGCGGCTCTCGCCGCGGCGCGCGGCATCCCGCTGCACGTCGACGCCTGCATCGGCGGCCTCGTGCTGCCGTTCTGGACGGATGCCGCGGGCGCCCCGCTGCCGCCCTGGGACTTCCGCGTGCCGGGCGTCACGAGCATGAGCGCCGACCTGCACAAGTTCGGCTACGCGCCGAAGGGCGCATCCGTGCTCCTGCAGCGAGGGCGCGACCGGCAGCGTCGCCAGTTCTTCGCGACGACGCGCTGGCCGGGCTACCCGGTCGTGAACCCGACGCTCCTCGGCTCGAAGTCGGCGGGGCCGCTCGCGGCCGCCTGGGCGATCACGCAGGCGCTCGGCACCGACGGCTTCGCGGAGCTCGCGGCGGCGTGCGCGCGCGGCACGGCGGCCCTCCGCGGGATCGTCGACGGCATCGAGGGCCTGCGGGTCGTGGGGGAGCCGGTGGGCCCGCTCTTCGCGGTCGCGGGCGACGAGTCGGTGCCGGTCGAACGCCGCGTCGACCCGCACCACTGGGCGGACGCGGTGCGTCGCGCCGGCTTCGTGCTGCAGCTGCAGCCCGCCCTGCGCCAGGACGACGGCACCGTGCTGCCCCCGACCACCCACCTGACCGTCACCCCCGTCACCGAGCGCGTGCTCGGCGAGCTGGAGGCGGCCCTTGTGGCGGGGGCGGACGCCGTGCGCGGCGTGCCGCACGTCGACGGTGCGGCGCTGCTCGCGGGTCTCCCGCCCCTCGATCCCGCCGCGCTCGACGCGGATGCCGCGTGGGCGCTGCTGCAGGGCGTCGGCATCGGCGGGGGAGCCGAGCTGCCGGATGCGCAGGCGCCGCTCGTGGCGCTCATCGAGGCGCTCCCGGCCCCCGTCGCCGAGCGCCTGCTCGTCGAGCTGCTCGGTCGGCTCGTGGAGCCGCGCGGGTAGCCGCTCTCGGGCGGCGCTCCTCTCGCTGTCCCTCCCTCTCGTTGGTCGAGTAGCCGCGGAGCGGCGTATCGAGACCCTCAGCAGGTGTGCGGCCCGCGCCCGCGTCCCCACGCGTGCCGGGGGTTTCGATACGCGGCGCACTGCGTGCGTCGCTACTCAACCAGCGGAGGGGGAGGGTGGCGCGACATCATCCTCTCGCTGGCCGAGTAGCCGCGAAGCGGTGTATCGAGGCCCGCCGAGGCGCCCCCTCAGAGCAGCGAGCGGCCCGCGAGGCCGCGCCCGCGACCGGCCACCGCATCCGCGAGCCCGCGGAGCGCGGTGGCCGCCGGGTCGGCGTCGCCCGCGAGCACGAGGGGCGCGCCCGCGTCGCCCGCGGCGGCGAGCGCCGCCGTGAGCGGGATGCGGGCGAGCAGCGGAACCTCGAGCCGCCGCGCGACCTCCTCCCCACCACCCGTGCCGAACACGCCGCCCGCCATGTTCTCGACGACGCCGATCACGGTCTGGCCGGTCTGCCGGGCGAGCAGCCCGGAGCGCTCCGCGACATCGGCCGCGGCCGACTGCGGGGTCGTCACGACGATCACCTCGGCGTTCGGCAGCAGCTGCCCGAGCGTGATCGCGACGTCGCCGGTGCCGGGCGGCAGGTCGAGCAGCAGCACGTCGAGGTCGCCGAAGTGCACGTCGGAGAGGAACTGCTGCATCGTGCGGTGCAGCAGCGGGCCGCGCCAGGAGACGGGGGTGCGGTCCTCCACGAACATGCCGATCGAGATGGCCTTCACCTCGTGGGCGATGGGCGGCAGGATCATGTCGCCCACCTGGGTGGGCTTGGCATCCGGGATGCCGAGGATGCCGGGGATCGAGAAGCCGAACACGTCGGCGTCCACGAGCCCCACCGCGAGCCCGCGCGCCGCGAGCGCGACCGCGAGCTCGGCCGTCACCGTCGACTTGCCGACCCCGCCCTTGCCCGAGGTCACCGCGATCACGCGCGTGAGCGTGCCGGGACCGAACGGCATCCGCTTCTGGCCGCGCAGCCGCCGCACGAGCGTCTCGCGCTCGGCGGGCGTCATGACCCCCACCTCGAGGTCGATGCCGTCGATGCCCGGCACCCCGAGCACCGCCGCGCGCACCTCGCGCTCGATGCGGTCGGCCGCGGGGCAGCCCACGATCGTGAGCCGCAGGTCTACGCGCGCGACGGAGCCGTCGACGTCGACCGCCCGGACCATGTCGAGCTCGGTGATCGGGCGCCGGATCTCGGGGTCCTGCACGCGGGCGAGCGCCGCCCGGACCGCCGCGGCATCCGGCGCGGGAGAGGTCACTGCGCGGCCTCCTCCGGCTCCTTCTCGCGGTCGAGCTCCTCGAGCAGGGCGCGGAGCTCCGCGCGGATGAAGTCCTTGGTGGCCATCTCCTTGACCGCGAGGCGCAGCGCTACGACCTCGCGCGCGAGGTACTCGGTGTCGGCGAGATTGCGCTCGGCGCGCTGGCGGTCCTGCTCGATCTGCACCCGGTCGCGGTCGTCCTGCCGGTTCTGCGCGAGCAGGATGAGCGGCGCCGCATAGGAGGCCTGCAGCGACAGGATGAGGGTCAGCGTCGTGAAGCCGAGCGCCATCGAGTCGAACTGCACCCAGCCGAGCTGCTCGGCGGCCGCGTTGTACGTCATCCACACGAGGCAGAACAGGGTGAGCGCCACGAGGAACCACGGCGTGCCCATGCCGCGCGCGATCGCCTCGGTGGCGCGTCCGAAGCGGTCGCGACCCGAGGGGCGGAAGCCGAACCCCGGACGGATGCCCTTGGGGGCGTCGAGCCGGTCGTCGCTACGGCGTGCCATGCGGGGTCCTCCTTCCGCGGGTCGGGATGGCCGCCGTGTCGGTCGTCACGGGGGCGGGGGCGGGTTCCTCGGTGGAACTTCGCCAGTCGTCGGGGAGGAGGTAGTCGAGCACGTCGTCGATGGTCACCACCCCGACGAGGCGGTGCTTCTCGTCGACGACGGGAAGCGAGACGAGGTTGTAGCTCGCGAGGATGCGCGACACCTCGGCCGCGCTCGTGTCGGGCGACACCGGCTCGAGGCCCGCATCCAGCAGGGTGCCGAGGCGCTCGTGCGGGGCGTAGCGCAGCATCCGCTGGAAATGCACGACTCCGAGGTAGCGCCCGGTGGGCGGCTCGTAGGGCGGCAGGGTGACGCACACGGATGCCGCGAGGGCCGGGGCGAGCTCGTGACGACGGATGAGGGCCAGCCCCTCGGCGACCGTCGCGTCGGCCGAGACGATGATCGGCTCGGTGGTCATGAGGCCGCCCGCGGTCTCGGGGGCGTAGTTGAGGAGGAAGCGCACGTCCTCCGCCTCCTCGGGCTGCATGAGCCCGAGGAGCGCCTCGCCGCGGCCCTCGGGGAGCTGCGCGATGAGGTCGGCGGCGTCGTCCGGCTCCATCTGGTCGAGCACGTCGGCGGCGCGCTCGTCGTCGAGCTGGGCGATGATCTCCATCTGCTCCTGCTCGGGCATCTCCTCGAGTGCGTCGGCGAGGCGGTCGTCGGGGAGCTCCTCGGCGACCTCGATGCGGCGCTCCTCCGGCAGGTCGAGGAGGGTGGAGGCGAGGTCGGCGGGCAGCAGGTCGGTATAGGTGGCGATGAGCTGCTCGGCCGACTGGGCCTCGCCGGTGTCGGTGTTCTCGCGCACCTTGTCCCACGCAGCCAGCACGGTGGGACCCTTGCCGAACGGCGCGGGGCTCGTGCGCGGGCGGCGCAGGAACAGCTCGCCCACGACCCATTCGCCGGGGCCGGCCTCCTCGATCGCGACGTCCTCGATGGTCGCCTCGCCCGATCCGTCGCGCAGCGTCACCTGGCGTCCCAGCAGCTCGGCGATGACGCGCACCTCGCCGCCGCGCTGCTCGAAGCGGCGCACGTTGATGAGGCCCGTCGTGATGATCTGGCCCGCGCCGATGCTCGTGACGCGGCCGATCGAGACGAAGACGCGTCGGCGTCCCGGGATCTCGACGATGAGGCCGACGACGCGCGGGGACCCCGCGTTGCGGTACACGACGAGCACGTCGCGCACCCGGCCGACCCGGTCGCCGTTGGGGTCGAAGACGGAGCACCCGGCCAGTCGGGCGACGAAGACTCTCGCGGCGCTCACGGGAAAACCCTACTCGGCGCACCTGGCGGGCTGGTGCGAGAATGAGGGGGTGTCCACTCCCTCGCCGTTCTCCCGCCCCGGTGCCCCGCTGACCGTGCCGCACGGCGACGTGCTGGGCACCTACGACAGCTACCCCGACGCCCAGAAGGTCGTCGACCGGCTCGCCAAGGCCGACTTCCCGGTGGCGAAGCTCGCCATCGTCGGCAACAACCTGACGAGCGTCGAGATCGTCACCCGCAAGCGCTCCTGGAACCGGGCGGCGTTCTCCGGCATCCTCTCCGGCGCCTGGCTGGGCATCTTCATGGGGCTCCTGCTGAGCTTCATCTCGCCGACCTTCACCTGGCAGCTCTTCGCGGCGGCCGTCTTCATCGGCGCCGCGCTCGGGCTCTTCCTGCAGCTCATCGGCTACGCGGTGAGCCGGCGCAGCCGCGACTTCGAGTCGATCTCGCAGGTGCTCGCGGCGAACTACCAGATCATCCTCGAGCCGGGCCACCTCGCCCAGGCGCAGGACGCCCTCGCGCGCACGCCCTCCGAGTCCTGACGCAATGGGGCTCTCCTCCTCGTTCGACGCGATCGGCGTCGAACGGCTGCGCGAGCTCGGGGGCGTCAAGTGGACGATGTTCCCCGGCACGATCGGCGCCTTCGTGGCCGAGTCCGACTTCGGGGTCGCGCCCGGCATCTCCCGTGCGCTGCACCGCGCGGTCGACGACGGCCTCTTCGGCTATCTGCCGACCGCGATGTCGGATGCCATGTCGGATGCCGCGGCGGGCTGGTTCCGCGACGCGTACGACTGGCAGGTGCCGGCATCCGACATCCATCCGATCGCCGACGTCATCGCCGGGCTCCAGCTCGCGATGGAGCACTACGCGCGCCCCGGCGCGCCGGTGATCGTGCCGACGCCCGCCTACATGCCGTTCCTGACGGTGCCGCCGGAGGCCGGGCACGAGGTGATCCAGGTGCCGATGACCGTGACCGAGGGGCGCTACGCGCTCGACCTCGCCGGCATCGAGGCGGCCTTCGAGGCGGGCGCGAGCCTGCTCGTGCTGTGCAACCCGTGCAACCCCGTGGGGCGGGTGTTCACGCGCGAGGAGCTGCTCGCCGTGAGCGAGGTCGTGGAGCGTCACGGCGGGCGGGTGTTCTCGGACGAGATCCACGCCCCGCTCGTCTACGCGCCCGCGCGGCACGTGCCCTACGCATCCGTCTCGCCCGCGGCGGCGGCGCACACCGTCACCGCGACCTCCGCCTCGAAGGCGTGGAACCTGCCGGGGCTCAAGACCGCGCAGTTCGTCGTGACGAACGACCCCGATCGCGAGACCTGGGAGCGGGTCGGCTTCATGGCCGCCCACGGCGCCTCGAACCTCGGAGTGATCGCGAACACGGCCGCCTACTCCGAGGACCGCGCGTGGCTCGCGGAGGTGCTCGACTACCTCGACGGCAACCGGCGGTTCCTCGCCGAGGCGCTCGCGGAGCGCATCCCGGGCATCGGGTACCGGATGCCGGAGGGCACCTACATCGCCTGGCTCGACGCGCGCGGGCTGGGGCTCGACGCGCCCGCCGACTTCTTCCGCGAGCGAGCCGGGGTGGCCCTCACCGACGGTGCCGCCACGGGCGAGGCGGGCGTCGGCTTCCTCCGCCTGATCTTCGCGACCCCGCGGCCCATCCTGGGGCGGATGGTCGAGCAGCTGGCCCGCTCGCTCGCCGAGTAGCCGCATCCGACCCCGTCGGGTCGGGCGCGGCTGCTCGGCGAGGGACGGCGCGGTCAGCGGCTGCCGGTCCTCGACCGGAACAGGGCGCGGGTGAGGATCGCGGCGACCGCGAGGATGAGCGCGCACCAGCCGAGCGCCCACCATCCGCTCGCGCCGATGTCGGTGCCGAGGAGAAGGCCGCGGATGGTCTCGATGATGGGAGTGAGCGGCTGGTTGCGCGCCACCCACTGCAGCCACTCGGGCATCGTGTCGACCGGCACGAAGGCGCTCGAGAGGTACGGCAGGAACATCAGGAGGAAGCCGTAGCCGCTCGCCGCCTGAGGGCTCGAGGAGGCGAGGCCGATCGCCGCGAACAGGTAGGTGATCGCGAGGATGTAGCCGGCGACGAGCGCCGCCATGCCGAGCCAGTCGAGAGCCGTGCCGGTCGGGCGGAACCCCACGAGCACGGCGACCCCGATGACGATTCCGGTGGCCACCAGGTTGCGCACCAGGCTCGCGACGACGTGCCCCGTGATGACCGACGAGGCGTCGATCGGCATCGTGCGGAAGCGCGCGATGATGCCCGCCTGCATGTCGCCCGCGACGTCGACGGCCGTCGAGGCGGCGCCGAAGCCCGCGCACAGCAGGATGATGCCCGGCACGACGTAGTCGACGTAGCTGCCGTCCGCCTCGAGGGCGCCGCCGAACACGAAGGTGAACAGCAGCATGAGCACGGTCGGCAGCGCGATCGCCATGACGAGGGCGTCGGGCGTGCGCACGGTGCGCAGCAGGCTGCGGCCGATGAAGGCGCCCGTCACGGAGAGGCGGGTGGCGGCGGGCGGCGGCGTGGTGAGGGCGGGGGATGCGGTCAGAGCGGTCATGGTCAGGCCTTCCGGTCGGCGAGCTGGCGGGGGGATGAGGTGCCCGTGACGGCGAGGAAGACGTCGTCGAGGCTGGGGGAGCGGAGCGAGACCCGACCGTCGGCATCCGCGGGGAGGGCGTCGAGCGCCGCGCGCAGGCCCGTGAGGGTGCCGTCGGTCGGCAGCTCGAGAACCGGGGCGCCCGCCGCGTCGTGCACCGCCAGCACCTCGGTGCCGACGCGCGCCTTGAGCTCGGCGGCGGTGCCGGACGCGACGATGGCACCGCCCTCGAGCACCGCGATGCGATCGGCGAGCTGATCGGCCTCCTCGAGGTACTGCGTCGTGAGCATCACGGTCGTGCCGTTCGCGGTGAGGCTCCGGATCTCGTCCCACAGGCCCTGGCGGCTGCGGGTGTCGAGACCCGTGGTGGGCTCGTCGAGGAACACGACCGGGGGCGTGCGGATGAGGCTGATCGCGAGGTCGAGACGCCGCCGCATCCCGCCGGAGTAGGTGCCGACCCGGCGACCGCCCGCATCCGCGAGCTCGAAGCGCTCGAGCAGCTCCTCGGCTCGCTCGCTCGCGGCGCGGCGGCCGAGGCCGGAGAGGCGCGACATCATCCGGAGGTTCTCGGCGCCGGTGAGCACCTCGTCGACCGCCGCCGACTGGCCGGTCACGCTGATGGCGCGGCGCACGGCATCGGGCTCGCGCACGACGTCGTGTCCGCACACGGTGGCCGTTCCGGCGTCGGGCGTGACGAGGGTCGACAGGATGCCGAGGGTGGTGGTCTTGCCGGCGCCGTTGGGGCCGAGCAGGGCGAACACGGTGCCGGACGCCACCTCGAGGTCGAGGCGGTCGAGCACGATCGTGCCGCCGTAGGACTTGCTGACGCCCCGCAGGGCGATCGCGACGGTCATGGGACTCGCTCCGTTCTCTGAGTGCGCCATAAACTGTTTATGACGCATACGATAGTGTAAGGGATACACAGTCAGGAGGGCCGATGTCAAGCGACGTCTACGATTGGGTGACCATGGCCGAACATCCGGATGCCGACCCCGAGCTCCCGCGCGCGATCGCGCTCGCCTGGGGCGTCGCCGCGAACCCGCAGCGCGGGCCCAAGCGCGAGCTCTCCATCGAGCGCATCGTCGACGTGGCCGTCGAGCTCGCCGACCAGGGCGGCCTCGCCGCCGTCTCGATGTCGAGCGTCGCGAGCGCCCTCGGCTTCACGCCCATGTCGCTCTACCGCTACGTGACCTCAAAGGACGACCTGCTCGTGCTCATGCAGGAGCGCGGCGTCGGCGTGCCGCCCGAGACGGTGCTCGAGGCCGAGGGCTGGCGCGCCGGCCTCGCCGCCTGGGCCGCCGCGACCCTCGAGGTGTACCGGGAGCACCCCTGGCTGCTCGACATCGCCATCGAGGGCACCCCGCAGACGCCCAACAACCTCGCCTGGCTCGACGCGGCGCTCGAGGTGCTCGCCCCGGCATCCGACGACGAGGAGGCGAAGGTCGCGATCGTGCTCGCCGTCACCGCCCAGGTGCGCTGGCAGGGGCTCATCGAGCGCGGGTACCTCGCGGCGGCCGCCGACGCCGGGGTGAGCCCCGACGCGCTCGACACCCGCGCATCCGAGATGCTCGCCTCCTTCATCACGCCCGAGCAGTTCCCGCGCGTGCACCGCGCGCTCGTCGCCGGGGTGTTCGCGCCGGGTCCCGACGACCCGTTCGCCTTCGGGCTCGAGAGGGTGCTCGACGGCGTCGAGCGCTACCTCGCGGCGTCGCCCGCTCCCGCGCTCGTGGCCGCCCCCGACCCGCTCGGGGTGCAGGCCGCGCGCGACCCGAAGGTCAAGGAGGCCGTCAAGGCGCGGCGGGAGGCCGAGAAGCAGCTGCGCGAGGCGCGCAAGCGCGAGCGCGAACGGATGCGCGAGGCGCGCGACCGCCTGCGCCGCGGCTGAGGGTCAGCGCCCCGCGAGCCAGGCCTCGACCTCGTCGGCGGTGCGCGGGATGCCCGCCGAGAGGTTCTCGGCGCCATCCGCCGTCACGAGGATGTCGTCCTCGATGCGCACGCCGATGCCGCGGTACTCCTCGGGCACCGTGAGGTCGTCGGGCTGGAAGTAGAGCCCCGGCTCGATCGTGAACACCATCCCCGGCTCGAGCACCCCGTCGAGGTACAGCTCGCGGCGCGCCTGCGCGCAGTCGTGCACGTCGATGCCGAGGTGGTGGCTCGTGCCGTGCACCATGTAGCGGCGGTGGTACTGCAGCTCCGGTTGCAGCGACTCCTCGGCGCTCACCGGCAGCAGGCCCCATTCGGCGGTCCTCGCGGCGATCACCTTCATGGCCTCCGCGTGGATCTCGCGGAACCGGATGCCGGGGCGCACGATGCGGAACGCCGCATCCGCCGCCTCCCGCACCGCCTCGTAGACGCGGCGCTGCACCTCGGTGAAGGTGCCGCTCACCGGCAGCGTGCGGGTGATGTCGGCGGTGTAGAGCGAGTCGAGCTCGACGCCGGCGTCGAGCAGCAGGAGGTCGCCCGGGGCGACGGGGCCGTCGTTGCGGGTCCAGTGCAGGATGCAGGCGTGCGCACCGGATGCGGCGATCGTGTCGTAGCCGACCGTGTTGCCCTCGGCGCGTGCCCGGCGGTTGAAGGTGCCCTCGACGAGGCGTTCGCCGCGCGGGTGGGCGACGATCTGCGGGAAGTCGGCGACGACGTCGTCGAAGCCCGTCTTCGTCGCGGCGATCGCGGCGCGCATCTCCGCCACCTCGTAGGCGTCCTTCACGAGGCGCAGCTCGCTTACCGCGCGCAGCAGCTCGGCCTCGGCGACGCTCACCGCGGCGAGCTCGTCGGCGGAGGGGTCGACGCCGCGCAGCACGAGCACCTCGTCGCCCGCGGCCTCGAGCTCGACGAGCGGGCGGGTGGCGAGGCCGAGGTCGGCGGCGACGTGGGCGAGCGAGGGGCGGGGGCCGGTCCAGAACTCGCCGATCGCGGCGTTCGCGTAGAACTCCTCGGAGTCGCGGCCGGCGGTCGGGGTGAAGAACAGGGTGGCGGGGGCGTCGTCGCCCGGGCCGATCACGAGCACGGCGCCCGGCACGGTGTCGCTCGCCCAGCCGGTGAGGTGGGAGAAGGCGGAGTGGGCGCGGTAGGGGTAGTCGGTGTCGTTCGAGCGCACCTTGGCGGGGCCCGCGGGGATCACGAGGGTCGCGCCGGGGAACTGGGCGGCGAGCCGGATGCGGCGGGCCGCCGCGAAGGCCGCCTGCTCGCGGGGCGCCGGCAGCGGCGCCGGGCGCTCGGCCCAGCCGCCGAAGATGAACTCGCGGAACGCGTCCGAGCTCGGGGTCGTGGAGCGGTTCGCGGTCGCCGGGGTGGTGGCGCGCGCGGAGGTGTCGACGGGGGTGCTGTCAGCCATGCCCCCCATCCTCCCACCGGCGCGGGCGAACGGGCTCCAGCTAGTTCGACCCGCTCGGACGGAGCTGGGCGACGACCGGGCGGTGGTCGGAGCCCGCGCCGTCGACGGAGTCGAGCACGCGGAACCCGACGGCCTGCCAGCGGCCGGAGGCGAGCACGTGGTCGATGGGGGCGCCGAGCAGCGGGGGCAGCACGGTGGGCCAGGTGCCGAGAGCCGCCACACCCGTCGCGCGCGCCGCGTCGCGGCACGCGCCGAGGCCGGCCCCGTCCCCGAGCGACGCCCAGTGGTCGAGGGTCGAGTTGAGGTCGCCCGCGACGATCACGTCGGCGTCCGTGCTCGCGCAGCGTTCGGCCAGCCAGCCCAGCCCGGTGCGCCAGTTCCGCATCTCGCCGGGAACCGGCGCCACCGGATGCGCCGCGACGATCGTGGGACCGGATCCGCCCACCGGCACCGCCGCGAGGCTCGGCAGCGTCGGCGTCGTGCCCGCTTCCTCGTCGATGCGGTACTCGCCGAGCGCGACGCTCACGAGCAGCACCGTCGAGCGCGCCTTCGAGATCTGGTCGAGCTGCCGGTCGAGCAGCTGCATCGGGCGGCCGGCCTCCGTCATGAGCGCCCTCACCTGCTCGCCCGCGTCGTGGCTCGTCTCGGGGAGCACCACGATGTCGGCCTCCTGCGCGAGCGCGAGCTCCGCGATGCGCTGAGCGCCCGGGGCGTCGCCGAGGGTGTTCCACGAGAGCACCACGAGGTCGCGGGGCGCGAGCGTCTGGAAGGCGCCTCCCGTCGCCCCCCGGACCGCGAGCACGCCCACCTGGAGCACCGAGAAGGCGAGCAGCAGCACCGCGAGGCCGGCGAAGAAGCGGCGGGCGCGTGGCGACAGCAGCGCGAGCAGGGTCAGGAGCACCGCCGCGAGCACGGCCACCAGGGTCGTCATCCCGCGCAGCGACACCAGCTGAGCCACCCCCATGACCTGCTCGAGCCCCAGCAGCTGCGGCCAGCAGGCGAGCAGCAGGAGGGCGGCGAGGGCGAGGGTGACCGCGGCGGCGAGCAGGCGTCCGATCATCCCGTCGAGCCTAGGCGACGCCGCTGAGTGATCTGTGGATGTCGCAGAAGCAGGCCGGGTCGTGCTGCGAGTGCCGTTCGGTGGCCGAGAACGCGCGAGGGGGCCTGCTTCTGCGGCATCCGAGCCGTCGCCCTAGCATGAGGGGATGCCCGGACCGATCGATCTGCACGCCCACTCGAGCGTGTCCGACGGCACCGAGACCCCCGCCGAGCTGGTCGCCGCGGGCGTCGCCGCCGGGCTCGGCGCCCTCGCGATCACCGATCACGACTCCACCTCCGGGTGGGATGAGGCCTTCTCGGCGGCCGCCGGCACCGGTCTCGAGCTCGTGCCCGGCATCGAGCTCTCCACCCAGCTCGACTACGCGAGCGTGCACATCCTCGGCTACCTCGTGGACCCCGACGACCCCGACCTCGTGGAGGCGACCGCCGCCATCCGCTCCGAGCGCCTGCACCGCGCCGAGGCGATGGTGGAGCGGATCGCGGCCGACTACGCCCTCAGCTGGGACGACGTGCTCGCGCAGACCACCCCGGGCGCCACCGTGGGCCGCCCGCACATCGCGGACGCGCTCGTGGCCCGCGGGCACGTGCCCGACCGCACGGCCGCGTTCCAGACGATCCTGCACTGGCGAGGCGGCTACTACCGTCCGCACGAGGCGCCGCCGCCGCTCGAGGGCGTGCGGCTCATCACCGGGGCCGGCGGGGTCGCCGTGATCGCGCATCCGGGTGCCCGCGGCCCGCAGCGCGTGCTGTCGGATGCGCGGATGCGCGCGCTCGTCGACGCGGGCCTCTTCGGCCTCGAGCTCGACCATCGCGACAACCCGCCCGCCTCACGCGCGCACTGGGCCGACGTCGCCCGCCGCTTCGGGCTCGTGACCACGGGCTCGAGCGACTACCACGGGGCGGGCAAGCCCAACCGGCTCGGCGAGAACACCACCGCGCCGGAGGTGTACGCCGCGATCGCGGCGCGCGGCACGGGCTCGCGTCCGTTCCGCGGCTGAGCCACTCGGCCGTGCCGCGGCGCCTGAATCGCCCGCGCTGTGCCGCGGTATCCGTCCATCGCAGGTACAGCCCGGGCACCTGGGCCTCTCGAATCGCGGATGCCCCGCTCGCCCGGCTCTCGCGCCCACCTCAAGGAACTCCGCTCCCAAAATCAAGGAACTCCGCTCCCAAATCAAGGATGCTCGCGCCCAAGTCAAGGAGTTCGGGTGACCAGTGAGGTGGATGTGGCTGATGAGGCCGAATCTCCTCACCGGCTCCGTGATGTGGGCGCGAGCATCCTTGATTTGGGATGCCGAGGGCGCCGACAGCGCGAGGGCGCCAGCAGCCGGACGACGCGGGGAGGCTAGGCGGCGGGCGGAGGTGTCGGTGCGCCGCTGCCGGAGCCGCGACGGCGACGGCGGCGCTTCGCGGGCGAGGCGTTGCCGTCGTGGTGCTCGGTGCCCTTGCCGTCGTGGGTGCCGCCGCCCTCGGAGCGCGGCGCGGCATCCGCGCCGGCGGGGCCCGACGGCGCACC
>JASLGG010000026.1 GCA_030150265.1 Protaetiibacter sp. | reverse complement strand
CAGGCGGCACGGACGTCGGCGGCGCGAGCTGCGAGTCCACGGGTGTGTGCGAGCACGTCATCAGCGACCACGAAGTTCTGCTCGGGGTCGAAGCCGAGCACCTTCTTGGTCGCGGCGAGCTCGTCGGCGCCGAGAGCGGAGCCGTGGATCTTGCCGGAGTTCTGCTTGCCAGGCGACGGCCAGCCGATGATGGTCTTGAGGATGATCAGCGAGGGCTTGGACGTCTCGCCCTGCGCGGCCTCGATGGCGGCGTTGAGCTCGGCGACGTCCTCGACGTACTGGCCGGTCTTCTTCCAGTCGACGACACGGACGTCCCAGCCGTAGGCCTCGTAGCGCTCGGCGACGTTCTCGGTGAAGGCGACGTTGGTGTCGTCCTCGATCGAGATCTGGTTCGAGTCGTAGATCGCGATGAGGTTGCCGAGCTTCTGGTGGCCGGCGAGCGAGGACGCCTCCGAGCTCACGCCCTCCTGCAGGTCGCCGTCGCCCGCGATGACGTAGGTGAAGTGGTCGAAGGGGCTCTGGCCGTCGGCCGCATCCGGGTCGAAGAGGCCGCGCTCGAAGCGCTGCGCGTAGGCGAAGCCGACCGCGGAGGAGATGCCCTGCCCGAGCGGGCCGGTCGTGATCTCGACGCCGTCGGTGTGCCCGTACTCGGGGTGACCCGGGGTCTTCGAGCCCCAGGTGCGCAGCGCCTTGAGGTCGTCGAGCTCGAGGCCGTAGCCGCCGAGGTAGAGCTGAACGTACTGGGTCAGCGAGCTGTGACCCGCCGAGAGGATGAAGCGGTCACGGCCCACCCAGTGGGTGTCGGACGGGTCCTGACGCATGACCTTCTGGAACAGGAGGTAGGCGGCGGGCGCGAGGCTCATCGCCGTTCCCGGGTGACCGTTGCCGACCTTCTCCACGGCATCCGCCGCGAGGATGCGGGCGGTGTCCACTGCCTTGTCGTCGATGGGGTCCCAGGAGAGTGCTGCCACTGAATGTCGACCTTTCGGAGGCGGGGCAGCCGAATGCGCCCCGGTGCGGTGTCCGCTCGCCGAATCGGACTTCGACGGCGCACCGTGCGCACCACGCATCCTCGGGGGAGGAAGGGGGAGGCGCGCGCGGTCGGCGAGCACTTCCGATCATAGCGAGTGGGCCATTCCGGCGTCGGATGCAGTCGGTCACATGCTTGGAATGCGCGGCATAGACTGGACGGAGCCGAGTGATCGAGGAGCCATGCAGCATTCCGCCCAGAGCGACCCCGTGACGGCGACCTCCGGCACCCCTGGCGGGAACGCATCCGTCGACGAGGCGCCCGAGGTCCCGCAGCTCGGACGGATCGGGTTCCGCCGCAAGGCGCTCGCCTACGTCTCGCTGACCAAGCCGCGCATCATCGAGCTGCTGCTCGTGACCACGGCGCCCGTGATGGTGCTCGCCGCCCAGGGCATGCTCGACCTGCACTTCCTCGGGCTGTTCGCCGCGACGCTCGTGGGGGGCACCCTGTCGGCGGGCAGCGCCAACGCCTTCAACTGCTACTTCGACCGCGACATCGACCGGGTGATGCGGCGCACCCGCGGCCGTCCGCTCGTCACGGGCGAGGTGAGCCCGCGCGAGGCGCTGGTGTTCGCCTGGGTGCTCGCCGTCGTCTCGACCGTCGTGCTGCTCGTGTTCACCACCTGGCTCGCCGCGGTGCTCTCGGTCGCCGCCATCTTCTTCTACGCCGTGTTCTACACGCTCGTGCTCAAGCGACGCACCCCGCAGAACATCGTGTGGGGCGGGATCGCGGGCTGCATGCCGGTGCTGATCGGCTGGGCCGCTGTCACCGGCGAGATCTCCTGGCCGCCGGTGATCCTGTTCGGCATCGTCTTCCTCTGGACGCCGCCGCACTACTGGCCGCTCTCGATGCGCTACAAGGACGACTACGCCGCCGCCGAGGTGCCGATGCTCGCCGTCGTGCGCGGGCGCACCACGGTCGGCCTGCAGGTGGTGCTGTACGCCTGGGCGACCGTCGTCTGCTCGCTGCTGCTCATCCCGCTCGCCCCGATGGGCGTCGTCTACACGGCGATCGCGGCACTGTCGGGCGCGTGGTTCCTCATCGAGTCGCACCGACTGTACGCGGCCGCGATCCGCCCGGGCGAGGTCAAGCCGATGCGGGTGTTCCACGCGAGCATCACCTACCTGACCCTCGTGTTCATCGCGGTCGGCGTCGACCCGCTCCTGTTCGTGCCGTTCCCGGCGCTGCTGCCGTGAGAACCCCCCTCGGCTGGGCTGCCGGCCGCTGGGCGCTCGGCCCCCGCGCCCTGCGCTGGGGCACCACGGCCGCGCTCGTCACGAGCGTGCTCATCGTGCTCGGCGGCGCCACCGTGCGCGTGACCGGCTCGGGCCTCGGATGCCCCAGCTGGCCGGCCTGCACCCCGGACTCCCTCATCGCCACGCCCGAGCTCGGCATCCACGGCGCGATCGAGTTCGGCAACCGCGCGATCACGGTGCTGCTCATCGTGGCCGTCGGCTGGGCGATCGTGGCCGCGCGCCTGCAGCGCCCGCGCGACCGGATGCTCACGCGGCTGGCCTGGTCGATGTTCTGGCTCGTCATCGCGAACGCGGTCGCCGGCGGCATGAGCGTCTGGTACCAGCTCAACCCCTGGATCGTCGCCCTGCACTTCCTGCTCGCGATGGGGCTCCTCGCCTGCGCGACCTTCACCTGGCACCGCGCCCGCTGGCATGGGGGAGACGGGCCGCGCCCCTCCGCCGTCTCCCGCGGCCTCGCCTGGGCGCTCGTCGTCGCGACCGCGCTGCTCGTGATGGCGGGCACGCTCGTCACGGGCTCCGGCCCGCACGCCGGCGACTCGAGCGATGTGCCGCGGATGGGCTTCGACTGGACCGCGGTCGTGTGGCTGCACGGCATCGCGGCGCTGCTCGCGCTGGGCCTCGCGGTGGCACTCGCCTTCCGGCTGCGCACCGAGGAGGGCGGGCGGCTCGCGCTCGGGCGCGTGGCGCTCTTCCTGCTCGTGATCCTCGCGCAGCTCGCCGTCGGGCTCGTGCAGTCGCTCACGGGCCTGCCGGAGCTGCTGGTGATCGCGCACGTCGTGCTCGCCGCGCTCGTCTGGGTCGGCGCGCTGCGCGTGCTGCTCGACACCGACCCGCGGCTGTGGGCCGTGCGCGAGCACCAGCTGGTCGCGGCACGCCCCGCCGAGGCGGTCGACGCCAGCCGCTGACGGGGCCGACCCTGTAGACTCGGGGAGTCGGATCGCGAGGTCGCGCACTGCGTCGTTGGGCTGTTGCGGTCGATCATCGCGGCGAGCAGCGACAGCGGGATCGCGCAACCCGGCCCGGAATGCCGACACGGACGGAATGGTCCGCTTCGGTGGAAGAGAGGTAGCCCCATGTCAGACGTGCTCATCGACCGTCCGGAGCTCGAGAGCCTCGGCCAATACGAGTTCGGCTGGGCCGACTCGGATGCGGCGGGCGCCTCCGCGCGTCGCGGCCTGAACGAGGAGGTCGTCGCCGACATCTCGCGGCTGAAGGACGAGCCCGAGTGGATGCTCAAGAACCGCCTGAAGGCCCTCAAGATCTTCGGCATGAAGCCGATGCCCACCTGGGGCGCCGACCTCTCGGAGATCGACTTCGACAACATCAAGTACTTCGTCCGCTCCACCGAGAAGCAGGCCACCAGCTGGGAGGAGCTCCCGGACGACATCAAGAACACCTACGAGCGCATCGGCATCCCCGAGGCGGAGCGTCAGCGCCTCGTCGCGGGCGTCGCCGCCCAGTACGAGTCCGAGGTCGTCTACCACCAGATCCGTGAGGACCTGGAGGCGCAGGGCGTGATCTTCCTCGACACCGACACGGCGCTCAAGGAGCACCCCGAGGTGTTCCAGGAGTACTTCGGCACCGTCATCCCCTCGGGCGACAACAAGTTCGCGGCGCTCAACACCGCGGTGTGGTCGGGCGGCTCGTTCGTCTACGTGCCGAAGGGCGTGCACGTCGAGATCCCGCTGCAGGCCTACTTCCGCATCAACACCGAGAACATGGGCCAGTTCGAGCGCACGCTCATCATCGCCGACGAGGGCTCCTACGTGCACTACATCGAGGGCTGCACGGCGCCGATCTACAAGTCCGACTCGCTGCACTCCGCGGTCGTCGAGATCATCGTCAAGAAGAACGCCCGCGTGCGGTACACGACCATCCAGAACTGGTCGAACAACGTGTACAACCTGGTCACCAAGCGGGCCATCGCCGAGCAGGGCGCAACCATGGAGTGGATCGACGGCAACATCGGCTCCAAGGTGACGATGAAGTACCCGGCGGTTTACCTGATGGGCGAGCACGCCAAGGGCGAGACGCTGTCGGTGGCGTTCGCCGGCACCGGCCAGCACCAGGACGCCGGGGCGAAGATGGTGCACTGCGCGCCGAACACCTCC
>JASLGG010000009.1 GCA_030150265.1 Protaetiibacter sp. | reverse complement strand
GCCTCGTACTCGTCGGGCGTCTCCGACGGCGACAGGCCGCGCGCGGTCATCGCGGAGACCGCGAGGAACTCCGCGTTGCCGCCGAGCATGATGTCGGTGCCGCGGCCGGCCATGTTCGTCGCGACGGTCACGGCGCCGTAGCGGCCCGCCTGCGCGACGATGGCGGCCTCGCGCGCGTGGTTCTTCGCGTTCAGCACCTCGTGCTTGACGCCCTTGCGGGCGAGCAGCTTCGAGAGGTACTCGCTCTTCTCGACGCTCGTCGTGCCCACGAGCACCGGCTGGCCGTTGCGGCTGCGCTCCGCGATGTCCTCGACGACCTGCGCGAACTTCGCCTGCTCGTTCTTGTAGATCAGGTCGGACTGGTCGATGCGCCGCATCGGCCGGTTCGTCGGGATCGGGACGACGCCGAGCTTGTACGTCGCCATGAACTCGGCGGCCTCGGTCTCGGCCGTGCCGGTCATGCCGGACAGCTTCTTGTAGAGGCGGAAGTAGTTCTGGAGGGTGACGGTCGCGTAGGTCTGGTTCTCCGCCTTGACCTGGACGTTCTCCTTGGCCTCGATCGCCTGGTGGATGCCCTCGTTGTACCGGCGCCCGACCAGGATGCGGCCGGTGTGCTCGTCGACGATCAGCACCTCGCCGTTCATCACGACGTAGTCCTTGTCGCGCTTGAACAGCGCCTTCGCCTTGATCGCGTTGTTCAGGAAGGAGATGAGCGGGGTGTTCGCCGACTCGTACAGGTTGTCGATGCCGAGGTAGTCCTCGACCTTCTCGATGCCGGGCTCGAGCACGCCGACGGTGCGCTTCTTCTCGTCGACCTCGTAGTCCTCGCCGTCGACGAGGCGCTTGGCGATGTTGGCGAACTCGCCGAACCAGCGGTTGGCCTCGCCCGAGGAGGGGCCGGAGATGATGAGCGGCGTGCGGGCCTCGTCGATGAGGATCGAGTCGACCTCGTCGACGATCGCGAAGAAATGGCCCCGCTGCACCATGTCGGACGCCTGCCAGGCCATGTTGTCGCGCAGGTAGTCGAAGCCGAACTCGTTGTTGGTGCCGTAGGTGATGTCGTGGGCGTACTGCTCGCGGCGCTCGGCCGGCGTCTGCCCGGCGAGGATGCATCCGGTGGTCATGCCGAGCGCGCGGAAGACACGGCCCATGAGCTCGGACTGGTAGCTCGCGAGGTAGTCGTTGACGGTCACGACGTGCACGCCGCGCGCCGGGATCGCGTTGAGGTAGGCGGCGGTCGTGGCGACGAGCGTCTTGCCCTCGCCGGTCTTCATCTCGGCGATGTTGCCGAGGTGGAGGGCTGCACCGCCCATGAGCTGAACGTCGAAGTGCCGCAGGCCGAGGGTGCGCTTCGCCGCCTCGCGCACCGCGGCGAACGCCTCGGGCAGCAGGTCGTCGAGCGTCTCGCCGTTCGCGTAGCGCTCCCGGAACTCGACGGTCTCGCCGCGCAGCTCCTCGTCGCTCAGCTCGGAGAACGCGTCCTCGAGCTGGCCGACGGCATCCGCGAACGCCTTCAGCTTGCGGAGTGTGCGGCCCTCGCCGACGCGCAGGACCTTCTCGACAACGTTCGCCACGGGTGGCCTCCAGTACGGGTTTCCGGGCACGCCAGGGAGCCCTCGACCCGAACAGCCTAGTGGCCCGAGGCCTGAGAGCGCGGTGTGGAGCCGGGATCACACCGCGCCCGCTGCCGTCAGCCCGCGACGGCGCTCAGCGCCGCGACCTCCGTGTCGAGCTTGATGACCCCGTAGTCCCAGCCCTTGCGGCGGTAGACCACGCTCGGCTTGTCCGTGCGCGCGTCGATGAAGAGGAAGAAGTCGTGGCCGACGAGCTCCATACGGTCGACCGCGTCCTCGGCCGTCATGAGCTCGGCCGGGAACTCCTTCTCGCGGATGACGACCGGGCTCCACTCCTCCTCGGCCCCCTCGTCCACCACCGGGATCGCCCCCGTCGCGACCTTCTCGATCACCTCGACCGAGGCGGGCCGGACGTCGACGCCGCTGAAGCCGTCGGCCGCCGCCTCGCGCAGCGAGGTGGGGCGCCGCTGACCGCGGTGCACCTTGCGGCGGTCCTTGGCCTGCCGGATGCGCTCGAGGAGCTTGTCGAAGGCGGCGTCGAAGGCGGCGTACTTGTCGGCGCCGTCGGACTCGGCGCGCACGATCGGGCCGGGACCGATGAGGGTCAGCTCCACGCGGTCGTCGCCGGAGGTGCCGCCCGTCTCATGGTGCCGCACGACCTTCACCTCGAGGGCGAGGGCCTTGGGCGCCAGGTGCTCGACCTTCTCGGCCTTCTCGCCGACGTAGTCCTCGAACCGATCCGGGATCCCGACGCCTCGACCGGTGATGGTGACATCCATGGGGACCTCCCTGATCCGGCTCGAAGTGCCGCCTGCGGATCAGGCGGTCGTCTCCTTCGCGCCTTTTCGCCCACCGTAGCCCGACCCGCGGACCTTGTCACGTGTGTCCGCTGAACGCACGATGCGAACTCGCACAGCAGGCGCTCGGAGCGGCGTCGCCGCGATCGCGACGCCCCCGACCACGGTGCCGCCTGCCTCCCGGATGGCGCGTGCCGCCTCCGCGAGCGTGGCACCCGTGGTCACGACGTCGTCGACGAGCAGGAAGCTCCGCCCCTCGAGACGCCCGCGCGCGCGGTGCACCCCGCGCAGGTTCGCGGCGCGCTCGGCACGCCCGAGGCCCTTCTGCGTGCGGTGCGGTCGCGCGGCCCGGAGCACGCGCGCCGGGCGCCGTCCCGCGCGCCGCAGCACGAGCAGCACCGGGTCGAAGCCGCGTCCCCGCAGGGCGGCGCGGGTCGACGGCACGGGGCAGAGCTCGACGCCCGGCCCCGCCTCCGCCGCCGCGAGCGCGGCGCGCAGCAGCACCGCGAGCGGCCCCGCGAGCGCGGTGCGCCCGGCCTTGAGCGCGAGCACGACGCGCTGCACCCGGTCGCCGTACGCGGCCCCCGCGTGCACCACGAGCCCGCCGTCCGCGCGCACGGCGAACGGTGCGGATGCGAGCCCCGCCCGGCAGTCACGGCACAGCTCACGGCCCTCGGCGCCGCATCCGGCGCAGTCGACCGGCAGCACGAGGGCGAGCGCGTCGAGCAGCGCCTCCTCCGCGAGGTGCCGCCATCCGTCCACGGGGCGAGCCTCGCGCATCCGGGATCGGCGCAGCCGCCCGCCTTCCGAGGATGTGGACGGATGCTACTGCTGCGTCGCCAGGAAGGAGGCGACGACGCCCGTGGGCTGCCACCCGCCGCTCGAGGTGCGCCGCCACACGCCGCCGTCGGCGTCGCGCACCCGGATGCCGTCGGCGAGGTTGCCGCCCACGATCTGCACCCCGCCGGCGAGCAGGCCGAGGCTCTCGTGCCGGCCCCCGATGCGATAGGTGTCGATGCGGGTCGTCTCGGCGCCGCGGGACAGCGTGGCGACCGTGGAGGAGTCGACCCAGGTGGCGTCGAGCAGCGGCGCGTCGGCGATCGTGAGGCTCAGCGGCTCGCCGAGGCCCGTCGGCACGCCGTCGCCGCCGCGCAGGATGCCGGCGACCGTGAGACCGGGGCCTCCCGCGCCCTGCGTCGCGATGAGCAGCCGGGTGCCGTCGCGCGAGACGTCGAGCGCGACGATCGCGCCGTCGAGGTTGGGGGCCGCGAGCGGATGCCGCCCGCCCGCCGCGTCGATCGCGACGATGCTGTCGGCATCCGCCCCCACCGCCGACCAGAGGTAGCCCTGCGTGTCGATGCTCGGGTCGATGACGCCGGGCCGGGTGTCGAGCAGGAGCGGATCGGCGCCCGCCTTCACGAGCCAGGCCCCGCGGGCGTTGCGCACCGCCGCGCTCTGGCCCCCGCGCGCGAGGGTCGCGCCGAGCGCGCCGAGCGACTCGACGGCGGGGCTGATACCCCCCACCGGGTCGACGGCCGACCGGCTCAGATAGCCGAAGCCCCCGTCGGCCGCGACGCCGAGCGGATCGGAGCGCACGAGGAACGCGGTCTCGGGCTCCGGCCCGTCGCCCACCTCGATCGGGAAGCCGCCCGAGCTGAGCTGCACGGCACTCACCTCGCTGAGCGCGATGAGGCTCTGCCGCAGCTGGCGCTGCATCCGCCAGCGGGCGGGCTGGTCCTGCGAGGCGATGCTGCCGGAGAGATCGACCGTCGCGGTGCCCGCCGTGATCGACACGCCCGCGTCGAGGGTCGTGCCGGTGGGGAATGCGGTGAGCAGCACCCCGTTGCCGTACCAGGGCGAGGGCCCCGCGAGCAGCTCCTTGACGATGCGGTCGGCCTGAGAGGTCGTCTTCGGGAACCAGCGCACATCGGGCACGAGGGCCGTGAAGCCGGGATCGTAGAAGTAGAGCGAGAAGGGGTCGAAGCTCGTGCCGAAGTCGGCGTTCGAGAGCAGCAGCCCGTCCTCGGCGAAGGAGATGCGCCACTCCCCCTGGTCGTTCTGCTCGAACCGGTAGGGCAGCTCGTGCGCCTCGGGGCGCTGCAGCTCCGAGTACGCGCCCGCCGGCGTGACGACGGCCTGCACGCTCACCGAGACCTCGAACTCGTCGTCGGCGAGCTGCTGCGGCGCGATCCGCGAGTCGCTGATGAGCACGCGCGCGGTCGGCGACCACACGGAGCGGAACTCCGGCGTCAGATACTCACGGGCCACCGAGTAGTTGTTCTGGGGTGCGCGCTGGGCCACGAGGAAGCCCGCGAGCAACTCCATCGGGCTCGCTCCCGGCTGCGGCCCCTCGGCGATCGTCAGCAGGTCGTCACCTCCCTCGTCGAGGTGCACGGGCGAGGTGCCAACGCCTCCGTCGGTCGGGATCGCGGCACAGCCCGCGAGCACCACGACGAGGGCGAGCGCGACGGCCGCGGCACGCGGCATGCGGCGGATCATGCGGTCGCCTCCGCATCGGGGTCGGGCGGCAGCGCGAGCGGCGACGGGCCGCTCAGCTGCTCGCCGTGGCGTCTCGGCAGGGTGAGGCGGAAGCAGCTGCCCGCCCCGAGCTCCGACCACACCGCGAGCTCCCCGCCGTGCACGGCGGCGTCCTCGAGCGAGATCGCGAGTCCGAGTCCCGTTCCGCCCGTGGTGCGCTGCCGCGAGGGGTCGGCCCGCCAGAAGCGGTCGAACACGCGCTCCACGTCGGCCTGCGACATGCCCACGCCATAGTCGCGCACCGCGATCGCCACCGCATCCGGATCGGAGTCGACGTACACGACGATCGGCTTCGCCTCGCCGTGGTCGATCGCGTTGCCGAGCAGGTTCTGCAGGATGCGGCGGATGCGGCGGCTGTCGACGTCGACGTCGAAGTAGCCGCCCGGCGCCACGAGCCGGATCTCGCTCCCCTTCTCGTGCGCGAGCGGCTCGACCGCCTCGATCGACTCCTCGACGAGCCGCACGAGGTTCGTGGGGTCGGTCTCGAGCTGCACCGCTCCGGCGTCGTACCGGCTCATCTCGAGCAGGTCGGCGAGCATGGCCTCGAAGCGCCCGATCTGGGTGTGCAGCAGCTCGGCGGTGCGCGCCGTCGTGGGCGGGAAGTCGGCGCGCTGGTCGTAGAGCACGTCGCCGGCGAGGCGGATGGTGGTGAGCGGCGTGCGCAGCTCGTGGGAGACATCCGACACGAAGCGCTGCTGCACGCGCGACAGGTCGGCGAGCTGGTGGATCTGGCTCTGCAGGCTGTCGGCCATCCGGTTGAAGGAGCGCGCGAGGGTCGCGAGCTCGTCGTCGCCCTTCACCGGCAGCCGCTCCTCGAGCTGGCCCGCGGCGAGCTTCTCCGAGGCGTCGGCCGCGATCCGCACCGGCTCGACCACGAGCCGCACCACGAGGTAGGCGACGCCGCCGAACAGCAGCACGAGCACGAGGCCCGCCGCCACCAGGATCGACTGCACGAAGTCGAGGGTCTGCTGCACGTCCGAGAGGTCGTAGACGAGGTAGAGCTGGTAGCGGCCGGCGGAGAAGGTGTCGAGGATGGCGCCCGTCGTGATCCCGGGGCGCACACCGGCGGAGGAGGCGATCGGCACCGACTGCCAGGCCAGCTCGCTCCCGTCGCCGCCCCGCACCGCGGTGCTGAGCTCGGGTGACACGAAGCGGCGCTCGAAGTCCTCGAAGCTCGCCCGGTTGTTGACGAAGCCCGGGGTCGCGTCCTGGCCCGGCAGGCGCAGCAGTGCGAGGTAGCTCGCCGTGCTGGAGCGCTGCACCGCGTCGATCGCCGAGTTCGCGGTGGCCTGCACGTTGGCGCTGTCGCCGAGCTCTGCGGCGGTCGTGAACATCCGCTGAGCCTGCTCGATGGCCTTGCCCGACACGGCGAGCACCTGGTCGCGGCGCGAGTCGAAGAGGTTGCTGCGCACCGACGCCGAGATGACGACGCCGACCGCCGAGACCGCGATGGCGGCGAGCAGCACCGTGATCGCGATGGTGCGCACCCGCAGCGAGCCGCGCCACAGGCGGACCAGGCGCGTCCACGCCTCGCGGAGGTCCCAGCGCACCGCGTCGCCTAGGTGACGGCGCCCGCGCGGTAGCCGACGCCCCGCACGGTGGTGACGATGCGCGGGTTGTCCGGGTCGTGCTCGACCTTCGCCCGGAGGCGCTGCACGTGCACGTTCACGAGACGGGTGTCGGCCTTGTAGTGGTAGCCCCACACCTGCTCGAGCAGCATCTCGCGCGTGAACACCTGCTGCGGCTTGGCGGCGAGCGCGAGCAGCAGCTGGAACTCGAGCGGCGTGAGGTTGATCTTCGCGTCGCCGCGGCGCACCTCGTGACCCGCCACGTCGATCACGAGGTCGCCGACCTGGATGCGCTCGCCCGTGTCGGGCAGCGCGGGGCGCAGCCGGGCCCGGATGCGCGCCACGAGCTCCTTGGGGTTGAACGGCTTCACGACGTAGTCGTCGGCACCCGACTCGAGGCCCTGCACGACGTCGGTGGGCTCGCCCTTGGCGGTGAGCATGATGATCGGCACGCCGCTCTCCGCGCGCACGGTGCGGCACACCTCGAGGCCGCTCATGCCGGGCAGCATGAGGTCGAGCAGCACGAGGTCGGGCCGCTCGGCGCGGAAGGCGTCGATCGCGGCCTTGCCGTCGGCGGCGAACACCGGATCGTAGTCCTCGCCGTGGAGGATGATGCCGATCATCTCGGCGATCGCCGGGTCGTCGTCGACCACGAGAATGCGCGCGTTCATGGACCTCGGTTCGTTCCGTGCGGCCCCACGGGCCGCGGGTGCGGGTGGTTCGCTCCCCCCAGGGTAATGGTGCGCCGCGCATCCGGGGGGCTGTGCGCGCTGGGTGGCACCATCCGCTCCTCCACAAGGCCTGGGCGACGTCGTCATCCGGATGTCGGATGTCGGCACCGTCGCCCCGTCACGGCGCCCGTAGGATGCGATGCACCCCTTCGTATCGGCACCCGACCACCGCGACAATAGGAGGCAGCACGTGTCCACGGAGATGCTCACGACCATCGTCGGTTTCGCGACGATGCTGATCGCGTTGGCCAGTGGATTCGGGTGGATGATCCAGCACATGAACACCCGCTTCGCCGAGGTGGACGCGCGCATCGATCAGGGCCTCCGAGACGTGCACCTCCGTATCGACGGGAACCGTGCCGAGACAAACACTCGCTTCGCCGAGGTGAACACCCGCATCGACAGGGTCGTGGACGAGCTCACCGAGGTGAAGATCGCGATCGCGCGGCTCGAAGGCCCCCCGCCGCGCCTCATCCCGGTCCGCTGACCGCGGCGTCGCGGCACTCCGCCGCGATGTGGAACCATAAGCGAAAGTCACCACCACGACGGCGCCTGCGAAGGGGGACGGTGTGAGCGAGTTCGCCGGTGCGTTCCCCGCGCCGAGCTGGACCCCGCCCGCCCGCGAGCCCTTCGTGCCGCTGCGCCCGCTGACCCTCGGGCAGATCCTCGCCGGCGCCTTCCGCGCGCTGCGGCACAACCCCGCCGTCACGCTCGCCCCGGCGATCGTGCTGTCGGTGACCGCGGCGCTCGCCTCCACGGGGTTCAGCCGCCTGCTGCTCGAGCCTCTCGTCGGGGCGGTCGGAGGGTCGTCCGGGGCGGTCGAGCTCTACAGCTGGCTGAGCGGGTTCGGCGCGGGGGCGATCGGTGTCGTGGTGTCCGTCGCGCTCGACCAGGGCGCCGGCATCCTGCAGCAGGGCGTGTCGGCGTCCGACGTGTCGCACGCCGTGGTCGGACGCCGGCTCACGCCCGGTGGACTCCGCCGGCGCACCCGCGGGGTTCGGGGCCCGCTCGTCGCGTGGGCCGCGATCGTGGTGGCGGTCGTTGTCGTGCTCGGCGTGCTCGGTGCGGCGCTGCTCGGCGCGCTCGACCTCGCGATGCCGCTCGGCGGGCTGCTCGGCGGCGTGCTGCTCTACCCCGCCGCCGCGGTGCTGGCGGCCTGGCTCGGCACCAAGCTCGCCGTCGTCCCCTCGGCGATCGTCGTCGAGCGGCTGCGCCTCGGCGCGGCGTTGCGGCGCTCGTGGCGGCTCACGCGGCGGAACTTCTGGCGCGTCCTCGGCATCCGCATCCTGTGCTGGGCGATGATCGCGCTCGCCGTCTCCCTCGTCGGGATCCCGGTGCAGCTCATCGTCTCGTGGCTCGTGAGCCTGCTCGCGGGCAACGGCGACATGGGCGACATGCTCGCCATCACCGCGGCCGGCGACGTCGTGCGGGCGATCGTCGGGGCGGTCATCGCGGCGATCGGACTCGTCGTCACGACCGCGACCGACGCCATCCTCTACCTCGACCTGCGGATGCGCCGCGAGGGACTCGACCTCGAGCTGGCGCGCTTCATGGAGCGCCGGCGTCCGAGCACGCGCTTCGACCCCGAGGAGGCCGACCCGTACCGTCCCCCCGCGGAGGTGGGGGCGGCATCCGTGCTGCCTCAGCCGGCGGCCGACGTCCGGGGGTCGGCATGGGGGTGAGCGAGGCGGTGCTGCGGATGCTGCCCGCCGACGCGCCGCTCGACCCGGATCGCGAGGAGGCCCGTCGCCTGCTCGAGGAGGAGCTGCAGCGCTCGAGGTACCAGCAGGGCGCGCCCGCCGCGCAGCCCAGCTGGATCGACGACCTCCTCCGCTGGCTCGACCGGCTGACCGGCTCGCTCGGCGGCGCGGAGAGTGCCCCCGGCTGGATCCTGGTGCTCGTCCTCGTCGGGCTCGCGGTGCTCGTGATCGCGTTCCTCGTGTTCGGCGTGCCCCGGATGCGGCGGCGCAGCGCCGTGGTCGGCGACGACCTCTTCGAGGCCGACGACCACCGCGACGCGGCCGCGATGCGCCGGGACGCCGACGCGGCCGCGCACGCCGGGCGCTACGCGGAGGCGATGGCCGAGCGCTTCCGCGCGATCGCGCGCGCCCTCCACGAGCGCACCCTCGTCACGACGCTCCCGGGGAGCACCGCGCACGACGTCGCGCGCCGCGCCGCCGTGCCGCTCCCCGAGCACGCCCAGGCCCTCGAAGGCGCCGCCCATGACTTCGACGCGGTGCGCTACCTCGGCGACCCGGGCGACCGCGAGCGCTACGAGAGCCTCGTGGCCCTCGACACCGCGGTGCAGCGCACGCGCCCCCAGCTCGCCGAGACGATCGAGGCGGCACCGACCCCCGCATCCGGCGTCGAGCCCTTCGCGCGGGTGGAGCCATGACCCGACTCGACACCGCCGCCGAGGCGGCGCCCGCCACTGCTGCCGGCCCGCGCGGCCGCCGCACGCGGATCGCGCTGCTCTGGATCGCCTTCGGTGTGATCGTGCTGCTCGGCGTGCTCGCCGTGTGGGCCGCCGGTCGCGCCGGCCAGACGGGCGATCACGAGCGCTCCCCCGAGGACTCGAGGCCGGCCGGCGCCATGGCGGTCGCCCAGGTGCTGCGCGCGCAGGGCGTCGAGCTCGTCGTGACGCACTCCTTCACCGAGACGCAGGCCGCGATGTGGCAGGCCGAGCACACCACGCTGCTCGTCGACGACGACTGGTGGGTGCTGACCCCGGAGGCGTACCGCGCGCTCCTCTCGTTCGCCGACCGCTTCGTGCTCGTGCAGCCGACCGACGAGGCGCTCGACGCGCTCGCGCACGAGGTGCGCTACGGGGGCTTCGGGGGCGGCACGGCGTCCGCCGGATGCGCGCTGCTCGCCGCCGAGCGCGCCGGCACCATCGTGACCGACGGCGACGTCTACCGCGCCCCCGCCACCGCCGAGCGATGCTTCTCCGACGGGGCGGACGGCTACTCGCTCGTGCATCTCGCGAACGCCACCCGCGAGGTGTACGTGCTCGGCGCGTCCGGCCTCCTTCGCAACGACACGGTGACCCGCGAGGGCGACGCGGCCCTCGCCCTCGGGCTGCTCGGCGCGACGCCGCGGCTGGTCTGGTACCAGCCCGACGTCGACGACTACTCCTTCGAGCCCTCGGGCAGCCTCGCCTCGCGGCAGGCCGCCTGGTACCTGCCGCTCGTGCTCCTGCTGCTGCTCGTGGGCGTCGCCGCGGCCCTCTGGCGCGGACGTCGGATGGGGCCCGTCGTCGTCGAGGACCTGCCGGTCGAGGTGCGCTCGAGCGAGACCATGGAGGGGCGCGCACGGCTCTACGAGCGCGGCGGCGCGCGCGACCACGCGCTGCACACCCTGCGGGCCGCGACGCTCGCCCGCCTCGCGCGCATCCTGGGCCTCCCCCGCACCGCCTCCGACGAGGAGATCGTGGCGGCCGTCGCCGCGGCGACCGGGCGCGATCCGGCGGGCCTCTACGGTCTGCTGCGCACCACGGGCGCCGCGGACGACCGCTCCTTCGTGCGGCTCTCCGACGATCTGCTGCGGCTCGAGCAGGAGCTCGCCCGCAGCATCCGCCCCGAATGACCCGCATCAACACAACAGAATGGATGCCATGACCACCACAGGAGATCTCCGCGACGCCCTGTCGCGCGTCCGCCTCGAGGTCGGGAAGGCCGTGGTCGGGCAGGACGGCGCCGTCACGGGCCTGCTCATCGCCCTGCTGGCGAACGGCCACGTGCTGCTCGAGGGCGTGCCCGGTGTCGCGAAGACGCTGCTCGTGCGCTCGCTCTCGCGCTCCCTCTCGCTCGAGACCCGACGCGTGCAGTTCACCCCCGACCTCATGCCGGGCGACATCACGGGCTCGATGGTCTACGACCCGAAGACCGGCGAGTTCGAGTTCCGCGAGGGGCCGGTGTTCACCAACATCCTGCTCGCCGACGAGATCAACCGCACGCCCCCGAAGACGCAGTCGGCGCTGCTCGAGGCGATGGAGGAGCGACAGGTGTCGGCCGACGGCGTGACGCGCAAGCTGCCCGCGCCGTTCCTCGTCGCCGCCACCCAGAACCCCATCGAGTACGAGGGCACCTACACGCTCCCCGAGGCCCAGCTCGACCGCTTCCTGCTGAAGCTCGTGCTCGACCTGCCGGCGCGCGACGCCGAGGTCGAGGTGCTGACGCGGCACGCCGCGGGCTTCGACCCGCGCGACCTCGCGGCCGCCGGCGTCACCCCTGTGCTCGACGCCGCGACCCTCGAGGCGGCGCGCGCCGACGTCGCACGGATGCCGGTGAGCGCCGACGTGCTCGGCTACGCGGTCGACCTGGCCCGCGGCACCCGCCAGAGCCCCTCGGTGCGGCTCGGCGTCAGCCCGCGCGGCACCACGGCGCTCCTCGCGGCGTCGCGCGCCTGGGCCTGGCTCTCGGGAGCCTCCGGCGTCACGCCCGACCACATCCAGGCGATGGCGCTGCCGGTGCTGCGGCACCGCATCCAGCTGCGACCGGAGGCGGAGCTCGAGGGCGTCGGGGCGGATGCGGTGCTGCGCTCGGTGATCCAGCAGGTTCGCGTCCCCATCTGATCCGATGGCGATCTCGGGCTGGTTCGTGGCGGTGCTCGCGGTGGGCGCCGTGCCCGTCGTGCTGCTCGGGGGCTGGCCGGGCTTCGCGCTGTGGCTGGGGCTCATGGCGGCGGGCGGCGCGCTCGACGCGATCCTCGCCGGGTCGCCTGCGGCGCTGCGCGTGACGCGCGAGGTGCCGGCGCGCTCGCGCCTCGGCGAGCCCGTCGAGGCCACCGTCACGATCGTCAACGGCGGGCGGCGCGCGGTGCGGGGCGTGCTGCGCGATGCCTGGCAGCCCTCCGCGGGCGCACGGCCGACCCGCCAGCGCATCGAGGTGCCGGCGGGCGAGCGCCGGCAGCTGCGCACCGTGCTCACCCCCACGCGGCGCGGCGAGCTGCGCGCGGCGGGTGTCACCATCCGCTCGAGCGGCCCGCTGCACCTGGTGTCGCGGCAGCGCACCCTGCGGGCGCCCGCGGCGCTCCGCGTGCTGCCGCCGTTCACCTCGCGCCGCCACCTGCCGTCCCGGATCGCGCGGCTGCGCGAGCTCGACGGGCGCACCGCGCTGCTCGTTCGCGGCCAGGGCACCGAGTTCGACAGCCTGCGCGAGTACGTGCGCGGTGACGACGTGCGCTCCATCGACTGGCGCGCCACCGCCCGGCGGCGCGACCCCGCGGGCGGCGGCGCGAAGCTCGTGGTGCGCACCTGGCGTCCCGAGCGCGACCGCCGCATCGTGCTGATCGTCGACTCGGGGCGCACCGCGGCGGCCCGCATCGCCGACGAGACGCGGCTCGACACGGCGTTCGAGGCGAGCCTGCTGCTCGCCGCCCTCGCGACGCGCGCGGGCGACCGCGTCGACCTCGCCGTCTACGACCGCCGGGTGCGGGGCCGCGTGCAGGGCGCCACGGGCGCCCAGCTGCTCGCCCGCATGGTCGACGTGCTCGCGCCCATCGAACCCGACCTCATCGAGCCGGACTGGTACGGCGTGCCCGCGCTCGTGCGCTCCATCACCCCGCACCGCGCGCTCGTGGTGATCCTCACCTCGATCGACGCGCCCGGCGCCGCCCGCCCGCTGCTCGCGATGCTGCCCGAGCTGACCCGGCGACACACCGTCGTCGTGGCGTCGGTGACCGATCCGGATGTCGTGGCCGCCGCCGCGCGCCGCGGTGCGAGCGACGAGGTCTACCGCGCCGCCGCCGCCGAGCAGGCGCTCCTCGACGCGACGCGGGTCGCATCCGCGATCCGTCGCCTCGGCGGCGACGTCGTCACGGGCTCGCCCCAGGACCTCCCGCCGGCGCTCGCCGACCACTATCTCGCCCTCAAGGCGGCAGGGCGCCTCTAGACCGATCCGTGCATCCCCGGCAGGGCTCCCGGGCGGACGGCCCTCGCGCGGCTAGCCTGGGCGCATCCGCCACGAAAGGAATGGACGCATGGCCGACTCATCCGCTCCCGCCCCTCTGATCCGGCGCCTCGTCGCCGAGGCGTTCGGCACCTATCTGCTCGTGTTCGGCGTGATCGGCGCCGCGCTGTACTTCGCCCCGGAGAACGGCCCGCTGGCCGTCGCGCTCGCCGTGGGCCTCGCCGTGCTGACGGGCGTCTACGCCGTCGGCGCCATCTCCGGCGGGCACTTCAACCCCGCCGTCACGATCGGCGCCGCCGCGGCCGGACGCATCCGCTGGGCCGACCTGCTGCCCTACTGGGTCGCGCAGATCGTCGGCGGCCTGCTCGCGACCCTGACCCTCGGCCTCTTCGGGGTGCTGAGCGGCAAGGACAGCGACTTCGGCGCCGTCTCGAACGGCTTCGACGGGCACTCGCCGCTCGGCTTCGGCCTGTGGTCGGTGCTCCTCGCGGAGGTCATCGCCACGGCGCTCTTCGTGACCATCATCCTGGCCGTCACGGCGGCGGCGCCGGCGACGGCGGGCTTCGCACCGCTCGCCATCGGCCTCGCGCTCACGCTCATGCACCTCGTGATGATCCCCATCAGCAACTCCTCCCTGAACCCGGCGCGCTCCATCGCGACCGCCGTGCTCGGTGGGCCGGATGCGCTCGCACAGCTCTGGCTGTTCCTCGTGGCACCGCTCGTCGGCGGCCTCGTCGCGGGCCTCGTCTACCGCCCGCTCTTCGGCGCCAAGACGGCCTGACACCGCTCCTCAGGTGTGATGCCCCGGCCGTCCGGCCGGGGCATCACACGTATGTCGCCGGTCGCCCAGCCGCGCAGCGGCGTCCCGTGTCGCTGGTCGCGCAGCCGCACAGCGGCACCCGGTATCGCTGGTCGAGTAGCCGCGCAGCGGCGTATCGAGACCCGAGCCCCCGGTCAGATCGACACGATGCGGCGCACGCCCGACTCGAACTCCTCGAGGTCGCCCGTCTCCCCCGCGCGAGCGGCGCGACGGCCGATCAGCCACTGGTAGACGAGCATCGCGGCGAGAGCGAGGGTGCCGATGCCGATCTTGATCGGCCACGGCCAGTCCTGCCGCGTGACGAAGCCCTCGATGAGACCCGAGACGAGCAGCGCCACCACGAGGCCGACGACGATCGTGAAGAAGGCCCGGCCGTCCTGCGCGAGCGCCTGCGCCCGGGTGCGGGCGCCCGGCGCGATCCACGACCAGAAGATCAGCAGTCCGGCGGCGGCGGCGAGGAAGATCGCGTAGAGCTCGAGCTGTCCGTGCGGGGCGATGTAGAGGAAGAACTGGTCGAGCCGGTCGTAGCGGTTCATGACCGCAGCCGAGATCCCGAGCCCCTGCGCGTTGGTGAACACGACGAGCGGCACCCACAGCCCCAGGATGCCGAACATCACGCACTGCGCCGCGATCCAGGCGTTGTTGGTCCACACCTGCGCCGCGAAGCCGGCCTCGGAGTAGCGCGAGTAGTAGCCCACGAAGTCGTCCTCCGCGTACTGCTTCAGGTCGGAGGGCACGCCGAGCGCGGCGAAGGCCCGCGCATCCGTCGAGAGCCAGACGAAGTAGGCGGCCGCGATCCCGACGGTCACCACGGCGATCGCGAGCGTGAGCCAGCGGACGCGGTAGAGCGCCGCCGGCAGCTGCACCGCCGCGAACACGGTGAGCGCGCGCAGCGGCTCGCGCCGCACGCCCGTGAACATCAGCCGCGCGCGCCAGAGCGCGAGCGAGAGATGCTCGCCCTGCGCGGAGCCGCCGACGGTCGTGCGGATGGTGGCGAGCTGCGCCGCGCCGGTCTGGTAGCGCTCGATGAGCTCGTCGGCCTCGGGACCGCTGGGACGCCGGATGCGGGCGAGCCGGGCAAGCCGATCCCACTCCGCACCGTGGGCGGCGGCGTAGGCGTCGAGGTCCATCTGCTTGAATGATACGCATGGCGGCGGAGCCGGATGCGGACTGGGTCGACACCCTCGCCGATGACGATGCGCTGCTGACCGGCGAGGCCGTCGCCCTCGACCTCCGCCCGGCGAGCTTCGCCCTCCGCGCGGGTGGCGCGGCGATCGACTTCGCGGCCTCCGTCGTGGTGTTCCTCGTGCTCCTCATGGCGTTCTTCTTCCCCGCCGGATGGCTCTCGCTCGAGGCCGCCTGGATGCCGGTCTTCCTCATCGCGAGCCTCGTGCTCGCGTTCGTCGTGGCCCCGTGCCTCGTCGAGACGATCACGCACGGCAAGTCGCTCGGGCGCCTCGCGGTCGGCGCGCGCATCGTGCGCGACGACGGGGGCGCCGCCGGGTTCCGGCACGCCGCGATCCGGGCCCTCGTCGGCGTCATCGACTTCCTGATGACGCTCGGCGGCCTCGCGGCGCTCGTCGGCATCCTGTCGCCGCGCTCGAAGCGCCTCGGCGACCATCTCGCGGGCACCTACGCGCAGTACGAGCGGGCGCCGCGCGTCGCGACGCCCGTCTTCGGCATGCCGCTGCCGCTTCTCGGCTGGGAGCAGGTGGCCGACGTCGCCCGGATGCCCGACCCGCTGGCCCGCCGCATCGCGAACTTCCTCGCCTCGGCGCGCGAGCTCGACCCGACCCGTCGCGGGTTCCTCGCCCAGCAGCTCGCCTATGAGGCCTCGCAGTACGTCTCGCCGCTGCCCGCGGTCGACCCGGAGCTGTTCCTCGCGGGTGTCACCGTCGCGAGGCGCGACCGCGAGGCACGCGCGCTCGGGCTCGAGGCCGAGCGGCTCGCCCGCCTCGAGCCCGTGCTGCGCGGCACCCGCTAGCCGACACCGCGAGCGCTACCCGAACCGGCGAGCGCTACCGCTGCAGCAGCCGCGCTCGCCGGATTCGGTAGCGCTCGCGAGCCGGTCAGACGACCGGAACGCTCGCGAGCGACGCCGCGAGCGCGTCCTCCGACATGGCGTCGTCGGTGAGCCGGCCCGCGAGGTAGGACTCGTAGGCGCCGAGCTCGAGAAGCCCGTGGCCGGAGAGGCCGACGACGATGACACGCTCCTCGCCCGACTCCTTCGCCTCGAGCGCCTCACGCCGCGCCTGCGCGAGCGCGTGCGCCGACTCGGGGGCGGGCACGATGCCCTGCGTGCGGGCGAACTCGACGCCCACCTCGAAGCACTCGGTCTGATCGAGCGCGACCGCGTCGATGAGGCCCTCGTGCACGGCGTGCGACACGAGCGGTGCCATGCCGTGGTAGCGCAGGCCGCCCGCGTGGATCGGCGACGGCACGAAGTCGTGGCCGAGCGTGTACATCTTCATGAGCGGCGTCATGCCGGCGGTGTCGCCGAAGTCGTAGCGGTACTCGCCGCGCGTGATCGTCGGGCAGGAGGCCGGCTCGACCGCGACGATGCGGGCGCTCTTGCCGCCCGTGAGGTTCTCGCGCAGGAACGGGAACGACAGGCCGGCGAAGTTCGAGCCGCCGCCCGCGCATCCGATCACGACGTCGACGTCGGTCTCGCCCGCCTTGGCGAGCTGCCGGAGCGCCTCCTCGCCGATCACCGTCTGGTGCAGCAGCACGTGGTTGAGCACGGATCCGAGCGCGTACTTGGTGTCGTCGGCCTGCGCGGCCACCTCGACGGCCTCCGAGATCGCGATGCCGAGCGAGCCCGGGTGGTCCTCGGGGAACGCCTTGCCCGACTCGGTGAGGCGCGACGGCGAGCGGTGCACCGTGCCGCCGAACACCTCGATGAGGGTGCGGCGCTGCGGCTTGGTGTCGAAGGAGGCCCCCACCTGCCACACCTCGCACTCGACCCCGAAGAGCGAGCTCGCGTAGGCGAGGGCGGTGCCCCACTGGCCGGCGCCCGTCTCGGTGGTGAGGCGGCGGATGCCGTGCAGCGAGTTGTAGTACACCTGCGGCACCGCGGTGTTGACCTTGTGCGAGCCCGCGGGCGAGACGCCCTCGTACTTGACGTAGATGCGGGCCGGGGTGCCGAGCTTCTTCTCCCAGTTGCGGGCCCGGATGAGCGGCGAGGAGCGGTACTGGCGGTACACCTCGAGCACGGGCTCGGGGATGTCGACGTAGCGCTCGGTGGTGACCTCCTGCATGATCAGCTCGATCGGGAACAGCGGCGCGAGGTCGTCGGGGCCGACGGGCTCACGCGTGCCGGGGTGCAGGGGCGGCGGAGGCGGGGTCGGCAGGTCGGCCACGATGTTGTACCACTGCGTCACCTGCTCGTCCGGTCCGAGCGTGTAGGTCACCTGGTCGTCGGCCACTGCGTCTCCTTCGTCGTGGGCTGTTCAGCCGAGCGTAGGGGGCGCGGGCGGCGACGAGCAAAACGGGTCGCCGCAGACCTCAGTAGCGGTAGTGGTCCACCTTGTACGGACCCTCGACGGGCACGCCGATGTAGTCGGCCTGCTCGGGGGTGAGCTCGGTGAGCTCCACGCCGAGCGAGGCCAGGTGCAGGCGGGCCACCTTCTCGTCGAGCACCTTCGGCAGCACGTAGACGCGCGTCTCGTAGGCCGCGCGGTTGACCCACAGCTCGAGCTGCGCGAGCACCTGGTTCGAGAAGGAGTTGCTCATCACGAAGCTCGGGTGGCCGGTGGCGTTGCCGAGGTTCATGAGGCGGCCCTCGCTCAGCACGAGCACGCTGCGTCCGTTCGGCAGCTGCCACTCGTGCACCTGCGGCTTGATCTCGATCTTGCGGGCGCCGGGGATGCGCTCGAGGCCCGCCATGTCGATCTCGTTGTCGAAGTGGCCCACGTTCGCGACGACCGCCTGGTGCTTCATCTGCAGGATGTGGTCGACGGTCACGACGTCCTTGTTGCCGGTCGTGGTGATGACGAAGTCGACCTGGTCGATGACCGAGTCGAGGCGCGTCACCTGGAAGCCGTCCATCGCCGCCTGGAGCGCGTTGATGGGGTCGATCTCGGAGACGATCACGCGCGCACCCTGGCCGCGGAGCGCCTCCGCGGCGCCCTTGCCGACATCCCCGTAGCCGCAGACGAAGGCGATCTTGCCGCCCATGAGCACGTCGGTGGCACGGTTGAGGCCGTCGGGCAGCGAGTGCCGGATGCCGTACTTGTTGTCGAACTTCGACTTGGTGACCGAGTCGTTGACGTTGATGGCCGGGAAGAGCAGCTTGCCGTCGCGGTGCAGCTCGTACAGGCGGTGCACACCCGTCGTGGTCTCCTCGGTGACGCCCTGGATGTCGGCCGCGATGCGCGTCCAGCGCTGCGGGTCCTCCGCGAGCGAGTCGCGCAGCACGTCGAGCACGACGCTCCACTCGTGGCTCGCCGAGGCGTCGGTCTCGGGGACGGCGCCCGCGAGCTCGTAGTCGCGGCCGGTGTGCACGAGCAGGGTCGCGTCGCCGCCGTCGTCGAGGATGAGGTTGGGGCCGGTCCAGTCGGCGCCGGCCGCGGCCGCCTCGGCCGACCAGTCGAAGATCCGCGAGGTGGCCCACCAGTACTCCTCGAGCGTCTCGCCCTTCCAGGCGAAGACCGGCACGCCCGCCGGGGCGTCGACGGTGCCGGCGGCGCCCACGACGACCGCGGCGGCCGCCTCGTTCTGCGTGGAGAAGATGTTGCAGCTCGCCCAGCGCACCTGCGCGCCGAGCGCCACGAGCGTCTCGATGAGCACCGCGGTCTGCACGGTCATGTGCAACGAGCCGGCGATGCGGGCGCCGCGCAGCGGCTGCGTGGGGCCGTACTCCTCGCGGAGCGCCATGAGGCCGGGCATCTCGTTCTCGGCGAGGCGGATCTGATGCCGGCCGGCCTCGGCGAGCGAGAGGTCGGCGACCTTGAAGGGAAGCGCGGTCGCGGAGGCGGGGGTGGCGATGCTCATCCCATCATTCTCGCAGGTGATCCGGGGTGTTACCGCCTGACCAACGCGAGCACCTCGTCACGGATCGCCGCCATCCGCTCCCCCGTCTCCGCCTCGACGTTGAGCCGCAGCAGCGGCTCGGTGTTCGAGGGGCGCACATTGAACCACCAGAAGCCGTCGTCGTCCGCCCCCGACACCGTGAGGCCGTCGAGCTCGTCGAACTCGCCGCGGCCCGTGAAGGCCTCGACGATGCGGGTGTAGGCCGCGGGCACGTCGTCGACGGTCGAGTTGATCTCGCCGGAGAGGGCGTAGGGATCGAACGCCCGCGCGAACTCGGAGAGCGGACGGTCCTGCGAGCCGAACTCCGCGAGCAGGTGCATCGCGGCGAGCATGCCGTTGTCGGCGCCCCAGAAGTCGCGGAAGTAGTAGTGCGCGGAGTGCTCGCCGCCGAAGACCGCACCCGTCTCGCGCATCCGGTCCTTGATGAGCGAGTGGCCGACGTGGGTGCGCACGGGCGTCGCGCCCGCCGCCTCGATCGCCTCCGGCACGAAGCGCGAGGTGATGAGGTTGTGGATGACGAACACCTCGCCGGTCTCCCCCGCCGCCCGCACCCGTGCGACCTCGCGCTGCGCGACGATCGCCGCGACGGCGCTCGGGGTCACCGGGGCGCCGGTCTCGTCGACCACGAAGCAGCGGTCGGCGTCTCCGTCGAAGGCGAGACCGAGGTCGGCGCCGTGCGCGAGCACCGCCGCCTGCAGGTCGCGCAGGTTCTCGGGCTCGAGCGGGTTGGCCTCGTGGTTCGGGAAGGTGCCGTCGAGCTCGAAGTAGAGCGGCACGATCTCGAGCGGCAGCTCGGGCAGGCCCGCGGCGGTGCCCAGCACGGCGGGCACCGTCATGCCGCCCATGCCGTTACCGGCGTCGACGACCACCCGGAGCGGGCGGATGCGCGAGAGGTCGACGAGCGAGCGCAGGTGCGCCGCATAGTCCGGCAGCACGTCGCGTGTCGTGACGGTGCCGGGGGCACCGACGGCGGGCACCCCGCCGGTCTCGAGGTAGGCCTGGGCGCGGTCGCGGATGGCGGCGAGGCCGGTGGCGAGCGAGATGCCCTGCGCGCCCGCGCGGCTGAACTTGATGCCGTTGTAGCTCGCCGGGTTGTGGCTGGCCGTGAACATCGCGGCCGGCACGCCGAGGCTGCCGGATGCGAAGTAGCTCTCGTCGGTCGAGCACAGCCCGATGCTCACGACGTCGGCGCCGCGCGCCGAGGCGCCGCGCGCGAATGCGGCGGCGAACCCGGGGCTCGAGTCGCGCATGTCATGCCCGACCACGACGGGGGAGCCCGCGGCTCCGAGCTCGTCGACGAAGCCTGCGGCGAGCGCCTCGACCACCTCGGGGGTCAGCTGGCTGCCGACGAGTCCGCGGACGTCGTAGGCCTTGACGAAGGCGGAGAGATCAGGACCGGTCACGGTTCACGACTGTAGCCCACCGACCGCATCCGGCCCCACCATGACGTGCCGCACGATCTGCCAGCCCTGCGGCGCCGAGAGCCGCTCGGCGTGACGCGCGCACAGGTCGTAGCTGTGGGGCTCGCGGCGCGTGGCGAGCGGGCCGAGCACCGCCATGGCATCCGCGTAGTCGTACGTCAGGGTGGCCACCGCGGCGTCGCCGCAGGCCACCTTGCTGCACAGTCGCGCACTCATCGAGCAGAGCCTACCGCCGCCCTCGTCCACGCATGCGGTCGTAGACTGGCGGCATGCCCCGCTCACGGTCGCACGCCTCCGCGAGGACGGGTTACCGCGACCGCCACGGGCGCGGGATGCGCTCCGCGGTGACGGGACCGCACCTGCCGATGCTGCGCACGCGGCTGGACTTCTTCGACTCCTGCGTCGCCTCCGCGGTCGAGTACCTGCGGCTGCTGTGGCCGGAGGAGCTCGCGGGCGTGCGCTTCGACGTCGCCGCCTTCCCGCCCGGCGCCCCGCACGAAGCGGGTGTCGACCGCTGGCGCACCGACTCGCGCTCGCGGCGCGTGGTGCTGTACCGCGTGCCCATCGAGCGGCTCGCACACCTGCATCGTGACGACGACTGGCACCGCCGCTCCTACATCGAGAGCTGCGTGTTCCGCGCCGTCGCGGAACTGCTCGGCAAGGATCCGTGGGACATCGCGCCGGAGCGCTACCGGCACTTCTGAACCGCCGGCGCCCCGCCGAGGGCGAGCCGCGTCAGGGCCGCACGACGAGCGCGCTGTCGGCCGCGCGCGGCGCGACCAGCGGGTAGCCCGCGAGCTCCCCGGGACCCGCGAATCCGAGGCCCGCGCGCAGGCCGTCCGCGTCGCCCAGGAGGTAGCCGGCGCCCCCGGCGAGCGGGATCGCGACCGAGGCCCGCGCCGGCACGGTCGCGGTGAGCTGCGGACCGCCGCCCGGCGGCGTGAGGGTCACGGTGCGTGCCGCGTCATCCGGGTTGGCGACGACGAGCACCGGCTCCGGGCCGTCGACGACGGGCACGGCGACCGTGCCCCGCAGCTTCGGCGCCGACGCGAACCAGGCGAGATCGGCGGGGCCCGGCACGAGGCCGCCCTCGCCGTCCTCGGTCGGGACAGGGATGGTCGAGACGCGCACGCCCGCGACGATCGGCTGATCGGAGCGGAACGACACCGTGTAGCTGCCGTCGGGGAAGGGCTCCGATCCGAGCTCGAGCGCCGCCGCGAGCGCGACGTCGGACACCTGGCCTGCCGGCACCTCCACCATGAAGGAGGTCCCCGCGCCGCCGTCGGCGGAGGCGACGCTCACCTCGACGTGCGCCTCGCCGTCGCCGGGGTTGCCGATCCGCGCGATCGCCTCGAGGTCGTCGTGCCCCTCGATCCCGAGCGAGCTCGCGACGCCCTCGGCGTCGAAGATGCGCACGCCCGGCACGACCGTCTCGCGGGCGGGCGCAGCGCCCGCCGAGACGAGGTCGACGCCGCCCGGATCGAGCACCCGGACCACCGAGGTCTGCAGCGCGGCGACGACCTGCCCGCCCCGCGACTCGACGTGCACGATCGGCGAGGCGAGGTCGGGGGCATAGCCGGCGAGCGGGATGGTGCGCTGGCCTCCGGGCGGCACGGTGATCCCGCTCATGCCCGGTGCCGCGATCGCGCCCGACTCGCCCCACATCCGCACGGTCACGTCGGCCGCGACGGCCGTGGGGTTGGCGAGCAGCAGGAGGGTGGTGCGGCCGACCGTCGTCGTGCCGCCCACGAGCCAGGCGGAGCTGACCGGCTCCGCGCAGGCGATCGCGGCGAGCCCGCGCAGACCCGCCTGCCCGGCGAGGCTCTGCGTCTGCGCCCCGCCGAGAACGGCGTCGGCCGAAGGCGGCATCCGGAGGGCGAGCGGCGCCTGCGGTGCGCTTCCGGATGCCCCGTCGCCCCCGGCGAGCGGCGTGCGTTCGACGGCGCCTCCGCTCGAGGCGACCACGACATCCGGCACGCCCACGGCCGAGGCCTGACCCGCGTTCGCCCCCGTGTCGTCGCCGAGGCGCTGGAGGGCGCCGGGGCACGCCGCGAGCAGGTCGGCCGGCTGGGGCTCGACCGTGGTCGAGAGGGGTGCGACGCCGACGGGCGGCGGCGCGACCAGGCCGACCGCCGCGATCACGGCGAGCGCCGCGGCGACCCCGACGAGGCCGCGCACCACGCGCAGGGAGATCACGGTGAGGTCAGCCATCGGAGTCCTCGTCGAAGGTCGTGGCGGCGGGCTCGTCGAGCGAGGATCGGGTCTGCACGACGCGCCGTCGCCGGCGGGTCGGGAGGGCGAGCAGCAGCGCGAGCAGCAGCACGACGAGCTGCGTCACGAGCACGGCCGCGCCGTATCCGCCTCGGCTCGGGGATACGTCGTCGGCGCGCTCGAGCGCCGTGAAGGCCCAGAGGGTGCCGTAGCCGCTCTGGCTCTCGGGGGTGAGGGAGGCCGCCGCGTCGAGCGAGGCCACCGCCCGTTCGTGCATCGCGCTCTGCTCGGGAGTCGGGTCGGCGCCGAGCGGTGTGACGAGCACGAAGGCGATCTGGAGGCTCTGGAAGCCCGGCACCGGGTCGTAGCCGCCGCGCGAGGCGAGGTTGCCGGCGAGCTCCGCGAGCGCGAGCTCGCCGGCGTCGAGGCGGGTGCGCCCGGCGTAGAGCGCCGACTGGTCGTCGAGGGTGGCGCCCTCGCCGCGCTCGAGACGGGCGGTGAGGGATCCGTCCGGCTCGGGCATCAGCACGAGGGTGCCGATCCCGGGGTCGCTGCGTGCCGCAGCCGCCGCGAGCGCCGGCAGGATGCGTCCGTCGCCCGGATGCACGGGGCTCGTTCCGAGAGCGGGCGCGGCGAGCAGCGGCAGGGCGGCGATCGCGGCGACGGCGACCACCGCGGCCCCGGAGGCGACGGCGGCGCGTCCGAGCGCCTCGAGTGCCACGACCGCGGCGCCCACGAGCCCGAGCCAGTAGAGGCTCAGGGCGGCTCCCGGCCACGGTCCGACGGTCTGCGGTCCGAGCGTCGCGAGCTGCAGCTGGCCGACCGCCCACGCCGTCGCCAGGCCGCCCGTCGCGAGCGCGAGAGCCGGGATCGAGCGGCGGGCGCCCGGGAGGAAGAGGGCGAGCAGCGCGAGGGCCGCGAGAGGCGCGAGGAGGATCGCCGAGGCGAGGGTCCCCCATCCGGCCCCGAGGCCGAGCCCCTCGAGGAACGCCCCCCACCCGGCGGTGCCGCGCTCCGGCTGGCCGAGCAGGAGCTCCCAGCCGCTCGGGCTCGCGAAGGGCCGCACGGGGCCGGGGTCGGCGAGGGCGGCGAGGGGCGAGCCCCGGCGGAACGCGTCGACGACGAGGGGCGCGAAGAGCACGAGAGCGGGGATCGGCACGCCGATGAGCCGCACGAAGCCGCGCGGGCGCACGACCGCCCAGGCGACGACCGCGACGATCAGCACGGGCGCGAGCGAGGGCGAGCCCGCGAGGATGCCGGCCAGCAGCAGTGAGGAGGCCGCGGCCGCGCTCCACGAGCGCGCGCCCTCGAGGAGGGCGAGCACGAACCAGGGCAGCAGCAGGTGCACGAGCATCGCGCCCGCGCGCCCCTCGCCGAGCGCCGCGAGGAACGGCGGCGCGAGCGTCCAGAGCAGCGCGGCGGCGACCGGCGGCCAGACCCGCTCGCTCAGCCGGGTGGCCACCCACCACGCGCCGAGGGCCGCGAGCGGGAGGGCGGTCAGCCAGAGCAGCACGAGCGAGAACGAGGGGTCCCACGCGGTGCCCGAGCCGAGCAGCGCCCAGAGCCAGCTCGCCGGGTCGGCCGCGCCCGAGAAGCCGACGCCGATCTCGCGCGGCCCCCATCCGATCCGCGACCAGAGCTCCCGCACCGAGGAGGCGAGCGGCAGGAGCGCGCCGCCCTCGAGGTTCGACGCCCCGATCAGTCGCCAGAACACGAGGAGACCGGCGGCGAGGGTGGTGGCGACCACCCAGATGCCGCCGCCGAGGAAGGAGGCGCGCACGAGGTCGGGCTCGCGCCCGGCGCGCTCGTCGGCGCGGTCGCGCTCGTGGGCGCGGTGCTCCCTCAGAACCGCACCGCTCATCCGGAGCGGGTCGACCGCGCGCCATCCCACGGTGGCGGCGCGCCGCAGGCGGCTGCGGGCACCGGGGACCGTGCCGTCGAAGGCCGCGCGGGCTGCGGCACGCACCTCCCCCGGCACCGCGCCGGGACGCTTGGCGAGCAGCTGGCCGAGCGAGCGGACGACGGCGAGCGGCAGCAGGCTCAGCCAGTGCAGCGGCACGAGCACCGCCGGCGCGTAGACGAAGCGACGGTGCAGTTGGGCGGCGCGCGCCATGCGGCGTCGGATGCGCTCGGTGGTCGGACGACGTCGGCCCACGTCCTCGGGTCGCCGGGCCCGCGCGACGCGCGCGGCGGGCACCCGCACGACGCGATGCCCGGCGAGACGTACCCGGACGCCGAGGTCGAGGCCGGCATCGGTGGACGGGAGTCCGGGGTCGAGACCGTCGACCGCGTGCCATACGGCCCGGCGCACGATCGCCCCGTCGACCGCGACGGCGAGCACATCCGTCACCGGGTCGTACTGGGCCTGGTCGAGCTCGTCGTCGACGAGCTCGACGGTCGACCCGAGCCGCGACATCGTGACGCCGTAGGAGCGCAGCCGCGCCGGATCGTCGGGGTCCACGAGCTTCGGACCCGCGACGGCGACCGACGGCGCGACCTCGACGGCGGAGAGCAGCGCCTCGAGGGCGTCGGGGGCGGGTGCCGAGTCGGCCCGCAGCAGCCACAGCCACTCCGCGGCGCCCTCCGCGGGCGGGGCCGCGCGGAGCGCGCGGGCGATGCCGACGCCGAAGGTGCCGCCCGTGGCGGTGACGACCTGGGTGACCCCGGATGCCTCGAGCCGCTCCGGCGTGAACACGGTGCTCGGCTCCGCGACGACCACGAGCGCGTCGACCCGGCGCGTCTGGGCGGCGAGGGCGGCGAGGGTGCCGTCGAGCCAGCTGTCGCCGTCCTGGACGACGAGGATCGCGGTGACTCTGGGCATCCCTCCCACGCTATGCGGCGCTCAGCGGGGAGAGGGGCGCGACACGCACCCCCGTCCGGGGTGAGCCCGGCTCAGGCGGTGCGGCCGCGACGCAGCTTGCGGCGCTCGCGCTCGGACAGCCCACCCCAGATGCCGAAGCGCTCGTCGTTCTCGAGCGCGTACTCGAGGCACTGGGCCCGCACCGAGCATCCGGTGCAGATCCGCTTGGCGTCGCGGGTCGAGCCGCCCTTCTCCGGGAAGAAGGCCTCGGGGTCGGTCTGGGCGCACAGCGAGTCGGACTGCCAGGCGAGGGGGTTGTCGTCGTCCGCGACGGCGGGGCGCAGGCCCGGCATGCCGAGGCGGACGGGGTCGACGAACCAGTCCTCGGGTACGGAGGGACGGTACTCGTTCCTCGTCATTCCGCCCTCCCCTCGTGACGTCGCGTTCGCCGTCGTTGCTAGCTAATTACACCCGTGTCATTCCCGCGCGTCAAGTCGCGGAATGCTAGCGGGGGCCGCCCCGGGCGTGTCGCGGCGCGCCGGAGAGGCGGGTCTCGATCACGACTCGGATGCCGCGGTGCGGGCCGCCCACGCGCTCGCGACCATCTCGTCGAGCGTGTGGCGCATCCGCCAGCCCAGGTCGCGCGCGGCGAGCTCGCCCGAGGCGACGATCCGGGCGGGGTCACCCGCCCGGCGCGGGGCGACCTCCGGCTCGAACGCGATGCCGGTGACCCGGGCCATCGCATCCATGATCTGCCGCACCGAGACGCCGTCGCCGCTTCCGAGGTTGTAGGCGGGCTCGAGCGGGCGCCCCTCGGCGAGCGCCTGCGCCGCGGCGACGTGGGCGAGCGCGAGATCGGCGACGTGGAGGTAGTCGCGCACGTTGGTGCCGTCGGGCGTCGGGTAGTCGTCGCCGTTGATGCGCGGCGTGCGGCCCTCGACGAGCGCGTCGAACACTAGCGGGAAGAGGTTGTGCGGGCTCGTGTCGTAGACGTCGGGGTAGCCCGAGCCCACGACGTTGAAGTAGCGCAGCGAGGTATGCTTCAGGCCCGCCGCGACGCCCTGGTCGCGCAGCAGCCACTCCCCCACGAGCTTCGACTCGCCGTACGGCGAGGTGGGGGCCTTGGGGGTGTCCTCGGTGACGAGGTCGGCATCCGCGTTCCCGTACACCGCGGCCGAGGAGGAGAAGACGATCCGGTCGACGCCGCGCTCGGCCATCGCCGCGAGCAGCACCCTGGTGCCCTCGACGTTCTGCAGGTAGGTGTGCAGCGGCTTCTGCACGGAGACGCCCGCGTACTTGAACCCGGCGACGTGGATGACGCCCTCGACCCGGAAGCGGTCGAAGGTGTTCAACAGCAGGCCGCCGTCGAGGATGCTGCCCTCCACGAAGTGCGCGCCCGGCGCCACGAACTCCCGGTGCCCGCTCGAGAGGTCGTCCACCACGACCGGCTCGAGACCCGCCTCCTGCAGTGCGCGCACCACGTGCGCGCCGATGTAGCCGGCGCCGCCGGTCACGAGCCATGTCACGGGTCCAGGCTAGCGGGCGCCGTGCATGGCATGATCGAGATGATCATAGAGAAACCGCCAAAGGAGTTTCCACATGCTCGAGAAGGTCGTGTGCCTCGCCCTCCCCGGCACGACGCCGTTCGAGTTCGGGGTCGTGTGCGAGGTGTTCGGCATCGACCGCAGCGACGGCGGCGGGCCCCGCTTCGACTTCACGGTGGCGACCGCCGACCCGGGACCGGTCACGACGAGCATGGGCTACACGATGCTCATCGAGCACGACCTCTCGGTCGCGGCCGACGCCGATCTCCTCGCGGTGCCCGCCCACGCGATCGGCCGGGTCGACGAGCGCTACCTCGAGGTCGTGCGCGCAGCCGTCGACCGCGGCGCCTGGGTGCTGAGCGTGTGCTCGGGGGCGTTCGTGCTCGCCCAGGCTGGCGTTCTCGACGGGCGCCGCGCGACCACCCATTGGATGCACGCCGACCGCCTCGCCCGCGAGCACCCCGCGGTCGAGGTCGACCCGGAGGTGCTGTTCGTGCAGGACGGCCGGATCGTCACGAGCGCGGGCACCGCGGCGGGCATCGACGCCGCCCTGCACCTCGTGCGCGAAGAGCTCGGCGCCGCGGCGGCCAACGTGGTGGCCCGCCGGATGGTCGTGCCGCCGCAACGCGACGGCGGGCAGGCGCAGTTCATCCCCGCACCCGTCGCCGGGGAGCGTGTCGACGCCGTCGCCCCGGTGCTCGACTGGATGCTCGAGAACCTCGACCGCGAGCTGTCGGTCGAGCAGCTCGCGCGCCGTGCCCACATGTCGGGTCGCACCTTCGCGCGCCGCTTCCGCGCCGAGACGGGGACGACGCCCGCCGCCTGGCTCACCCGCCAGCGCCTCCTGCGGGCGCAGCACGAGCTCGAGAGCACCGCCGACGGCCTCGAGCAGATCGCGCGACGATCCGGATTCGGCACCGCCTCGGTCATGCGGCACCACTTCCTCCGGGTGCTGCAGACGACCCCCACCGCCTACCGGCGGGCCTTCGGCGAGCGCGCGGCGGGTTAGTCAGCGACGCCCGCGCTCGCGACGAACACCGTGCCCGAACCGCGGACGCCGAGCCACTCCTCGCCGTCGACGTAGACGGCGGAGCCGCGCGCGATGACGGGACCGCCCTCCAGCGCCACCTCGCCCTCGGTGCACAGCACGATCGCCGGACCCGCGAGACGCAGCTCCACGCCGCGTTCCGCCGCATCCGGGGCCACGACGACGAGCTGGAAGTCGGGAACGTCCGGGGTGAACACCCTCACACCGGGCTCCGGCTCGTCGGGCACGAGGTAGGGAGCGGGCGCCGGCCGGAAGTCGAGCACCCGCAGCAGCTCGGGCACGTCGACGTGCTTGGGGGTGAGCCCGCCGCGCAGCACGTTGTCCGACGACGCCATGAGCTCGATCCCGAGCCCCTCGAGGTAGGCGTGGATGTTGCCCGCCGGCAGGTAGAGGACCTCGCCCGGATGCAGCTCGACCGTGTGCAGCAGGAGCGAGATCACGATCCCCGGATCGCCGGGGTAGTGCTCGGCAAGGGTGCGGACCGTCCACCAGCTCGGCCCGTCGACGGTGGCGGCGGCCTCGACCACCGCATCCACGAGGTCGTCGACTCCCTCGCCGCGCCCGATGAGCCACTCGAATACCGTCGCGAGCGCGTCATCGCCCGTCAGCCGTTGGACGAGAGGGGCGATCCGCGGATCGTCCGCGACGGGCGAAAGCACCGCGCGGGTCTCCGCGACCGGACGGAACCCCGAGAGGGCGCGGAACGGCTCCGACAGCGCATAGATCAGCTCGGGCTTGTGGAATGCGTCCTTGTAGTTGCGGTGCGCGGCGTCGATCGGCACGCCCGCGGCCTCCTCGCGGGCGAAGCCCTCCTCGGCCTGCGCCGGGGTGGGGTGCGCCTGCAGCGAGAGCGGGGCGGCCGCGGCGAGCACCTTGAGGAGGAAGGGCAGGCGCCCCTCGACCACGTCGAGGAGGGTGCGGCCGTCGCCGACCACACGGGCCGGCGATCCGGGGTGCGCGCCCAGCCACAGCTCGGCCTGCGGGGCGCCGCTCGGCGTGCGCCCGAGCAGCTCCGCGATCGCGGTCGCCGAGCCCCACGCGTAGTCGCGCGGCTCGTTGGTGATCTCGACGAACATGCGGCCTCCTGTCGGCGGTCGGATTGGATCAAACTACCAAGCCCCTTGGAGCGCGACGGCCGCACCCCTAGGCTCCGGATGCCCGCATCCGACGCAAGGGAGTGACCCCGCATGTCCTTCACGCCGCTCGCCAGCGACTTCTACGGCTTCGAGACCAAGCTCACCGAGACCGAGCGCGAGGCGCTCGCGGGGCTGCGCAGCTGGCTCGAGACCGACGTCAAGCCCCTCGTGAACGACCACTGGGATCGCGCCGAGTTCCCGCGCGAGATCCTGCCCGCCTTCCACCGCCAGCCGGTGTTCGGGATGCAGTGGGAGGAGACGCGCGCGTTCGAGAACTCCGCGGTCTACCGCGGCTGGGTCGCCCTCGAACTCTCCCGCATCGACGCCTCCATCTCGACCTACGTCGGCGTGCAGAACGGCCTCGCGCTCGGCGCCGTCGCCGTGGCCGGCTCGCCCGAGCAGCGGGCCGAGTGGCTGCCGAAGCTCGCTTCGGGCGAGGTGATCGGCGCCTTCGGCCTCACCGAGCCGCTGTCGGGATCCGACTCCGCGCAGGGCCTGCGCACGGTCGCCGCACGCGACGGCGACGAGTGGGTGCTGAACGGCTCCAAGCGCTGGATCGGCAACGCGACCTTCAGCGACATCGTCGTCATCTGGGCGAAGGACGCGGCCGACGGGCAGGTCAAGGGCTTCATCGTGCCGACCTCGACCCCCGGCTACACGGCGACCAAGATCGAACGCAAGCAGTCGCTGCGCATCGTGCAGAACGCCGACATCGTGCTCGAGGACGTGCGCGTGCCCGAGGCGCTGCGCCTGCAGAACGCGAACTCGTTCCGCGACACCGCCGCGGTGCTGCGCCTCACCCGCGCCGAGGTCGCCTGGGCGGCCGTCGGCGTCTCGGTCGGCGCCTATGAGGCCGCGCTCGCCTACGCCCAGGAGCGCGTGCAGTTCGGCAAGCCGATCGCCTCCCACCAGCTCGTGCAGCAGCACCTCGCCGAGATGATGGGCAGCATCACCGCCTCGATCGCGCTCTGCACGCGGGTCTCCGAGATGCTCGACGAGGGCACCCAGAAGGACGAGCACGCCGCGCTCGCAAAAGCCTTCGCGACCGCCCGGATGCGCGAGACCGTCGCTCGGGCGCGCGAGGTCATGGGCGGCAACGGCATCGTGCTCGACTACGACGTCACGCGCTTCTTCAACGACGCCGAGGCGCTGTACTCCTACGAGGGCACGCGCGAGATGAACACGCTCATCGTGGGGCGCGCGCTGACGGGCAAGGCCGCGTTCGTGTGACGGATTGCACGCCGGCATCGTCACCCGTCTCCGGCTGAGTTGGCTCAACCCGGCACATCGTGGCAGGGTGGCGCCGTGAAGTACCTCCTCGCCGCATCCACAGGTGGACACTTAGCCCAGCTCCACCGGATCATGCGAGGCCTCGAGGTCGACGACGACTCATTGTGGATCACGTTCGATACGCCACAGAGCAGGTCACTCCTCCGGGGGCGTCGGGTGCTCTACGTTCCATACATCGCACCGCGGGACGCGATCGGTGTCCTCCGCGCACGACGCATCATCGACCCGGTGCTGCGTGATGAGGTCTTCGCGGAGGCGCTTAGCACCGGCGCAGCCCTCGCACTCGCCGCACTTCCGGCCGCACGGCGGCGCGGCATCCCCGCACGATATATCGAAAGCGTGTCACGCACCGACGGGCCGTCGCTCACGGGACGTATCCTCGAGCTCTACCGCTCGATCCTTCTCGAGACTCAGAGCCCCGCATGGGCGCATGGACGCTGGAGGATGGGCGCGAGCGTATTCGACGGCTTCTACGCTCGGGATGACGGCGCAGAGGTCGCGGAACCGCGCATCTTCGTGACGCTGGGCACCATCCGCGGATATCGCTTCGATGCGCTCATCGACGCGGTGCTCGCCACGGGACTCTCCGACGAACGCACTGTGTGGCAGCTCGGCGACGGTTACCGACAAGGCCTCCCCGGGACGACGCACCGCGAACTGCCGTCGGACGCCTTTGCCGCCGCCATCGCGAACGCTGATGTCGTGATCACGCACGCCGGGGTGGGAACGCTGCTGGGGCTTTTCGACGCGGGGCAGTTCCCCGTCGTGGTGCCCCGCAGCCGTGCACGCTGGGAGCACGTCGACGACCACCAACGACAGATCGCACGGCTTCTCGTCGACCGGCAGCTCGCCCTCGTCGCAGAACCTGCAGAGCTCGACGCGCGCATGCTTCGGAGCGCTACCCTGCGACACGTCATGCCTCGTTCCTCGGAGCGCTCATGACCCACCTCGACTATCTCGTCGGCGGTCTGAGGATCTCGCTCGACCCCGAGCACGGCAGCCCCGGACCTCGCACCCATATCACCGGATTCATCGACGGCCTCCGCACCCAGGGACTCACGGTGCGCCTGTTCTTGGCGAGCGAGGTCCCTCTGCTCAGCCGCGTCGCACGCGGTCCCAATGCAGCTCCCCCGCAGAGAGGGCCGCTCCGGCTGCTCGTGTCCGATCTCCTGAGGATCGGGGCCGCGGCGTGGTGTGGCCTCCATCTCTTCGCGAGGACGCTTCACGCGCCCGTTCCCGAGGTGATCTATGAACGCATCGCCGTCATGCAGTCCCTCACCTCCTTCCACACGCACAAACGGCGCGCGATTCGAGTCGTCGAGGCCAACGGAGTGATGCACCGCGAGACGGCACACGATCGAGATGCGCTGCTGCTGACCGGGCTCGCCCGAGCTGTTGAAAGACATGTCTTGCGTACAGCGGATCTCGTCGTTGCGGTCAGCGATGCACTCGCGGACGAGCTCGTGAGTTTCGCCCGTATCCCGCGCGAGCGCATTCTGGTGCTGCCCAATGGGGTCGACCTGGCGCTGACCGAGCTACCCCTGCCCGACGAAGCACCAGAGTTCGACATCGGGTTCGTTGGGTCCTTCTCACGATGGCAGCGTCTCGATCGTCTCATCGACGCGATCGAGGAGCAGGCGCACCCGGTCCGCGCCGAGATCGTGGGCGACGGACAGGTGCGCAAGGAGCTCGAGTGCGACGTCCGGCGACGAGGGCTCGAATCGCGAGTGACGTTAAGCGGGTCATTGCCGCCCGGCCGAGCCCATGCGCACATGCTCCGCTGGCAGACGGGCTTCGCTGGACATGAGCGTTCCAGCAGTGACACGATGTACCACTCGCCTTTGAAACTCTACGAATATGCGGCCCTCGGCTTGGACGTCGTCGCAACAGAGTCCGCAGACGCACGAGCACTCGCGGATTCGGGGATCCGTTTCGCCTTCTTCGACGACAGCCGCGCGCTGGGCGATGCCGTTCGAAAAGCCCTCTCGTTTCCTCCGCGCAGCCCAGCCGAGCGCGCACAGATCCGCGCTCAGATCGGACGCGAGCATGGGTGGCACGTCCGTGCTGCGCAACTGATACAGCGTTGTGACCGCCTGCTGGCGGAGCGGAACGCCGAAAGGTGAATTATACTCCGCACGCCGGCTCGACGGCTGGGCACGGCACACGCCTTCTCCGATCAATACGAGCCGTCTACGTTCCCCGCTGAGCGCGGAGAGACGCCGCCGTTACGCAACCGACGGAGAACTTCGACGAGAAGACCCAGATCCCGCCGATAGTTCGGCCAGATGCACGCCGCCAAGACGACCACTACCGCGAAACCGCCAGTCGCCGCGAGCACGCGAAGCAGATCAGGTACACCGTCGAGCCCCCACACGATGCAGCCCTCGACAAAAGCCGCCGCCGCGTAGACCGCGATCGCGCGAAGCGCGTTGTTCAACATCGCTCGCACGTCCGTCTCGGTAGTGCGTCTGAGCCACAGGAGACCCACACCCCAGATGACAGCCTGTCCCACGGTGAAGCCGACAGCGACGCCCATAGAGCCGAAGAAGCAGCCGAATACGAGCAACACCACGAAGATCGGCTGCACGATAAGCCCAAACCTCAACTGAGAGCCGGTTGCCCCGACCGCGAGGAATACCCAGTAGCGTGCATATCCCGCCGCCTGGAATACGCCACCGATAGCCAACACAGCCAGGAGCGGGGCCGTAGGAGCCCACTGGGCACCGAGCAGGATCGCGACGACGGGGCCCGCGGCGGCGGCCACCCAGGCGCAGAGGGAGACGGTCCCCTGGAGCAACACCGTCTGTGCGACGATCACGTACCGGGCAAATGCGCGTGGATCGCTTTGAAGGCGGGCGAGAACCGGGAGTGCGACGCGGGTCGCAGGGCCGTTGATCTGTGTGAGCGGTGCCATCAGCAGTTGAAAAGCGCGATCGTAGAAGCCCAGAACACGCGCGCCCGAGACCGCGCCGATCAATACAGTGTCGAGATTGCGGCTCACATAGTTGAGGCTCTGAGACCCGAGGAGATTGGCCCCATATCTGAGAAGCCCGCGAATCGAGGCGGTCCGATCGACCGGGCCGGGTCGCCAGGGTGCGGCCGCCATGCTGCCGACAAGAACGACCGCAGCGCGAACGAGTTGTTGTATCACGAGCGCCCATACACCCCACCCCGCGAGAGCCGCGAGCAACGCCGCGAGCAACGCCGCACCGAGGGCCGCCACATCGACGACGACCGTCGAAGCGAAACGCAAGTCTCGCATCAGATGAGCGCGATGCTGCGTCGACAGGCCCGACAGGATGAGCGCGAGCGACGTGACCCAGAACAAGGGCAGCAATCGGGCATCCCCGAACGCGAGCGAGAGAGGCCACGCTGCGGCGCAGATGCCCAATGCGAGGATCGCCCCGATTGCGGTATTGGTCCAGAAGAGATTGTTGCGCTGACCAGAGGTGAGCTCTCGGCTCTGTATGGCGGCATTCGCGAGCCCGAAATCGCGGATCAGGTCTGCATATCCTATGACCGCGAGCACGAGTGCCATGAGACCGTAGTCCGAGGGGCTGAGAATACGGCCGAGAACGAGGACACTTGCGAACTGGAACGCGACCGAAGCTCCCTGACCCGCGACCGTGACCGCCACTCCACGTGCGGCGCGGCCTCCGAAGTCAGCCATTCCCACCCGCGCGCCGCGAACGGGGTGGCGCGATCGCCATGACGGCTGCGAGCACAGGCCAGAAGGCGAGCGGGAACCCTCGATTCGTGAACACCGGGACCAGGAACGCTCCGAGCACGGCGAACAGGTACAGCAGCGCGATCGGTACCACGATGAGACGCCCCTCTCCGAGAAGCCTTCTCCCGATGATGCAACCGGTGATGATGATGAAGGCGACGAACAACATCGCGAACGGGATCCCGAAGCAGATCGCCGCCCATAGCCACTGGGACTCGGCTGAACCCCAGCCGATCGAATCGGGGAGGACTCGCCCAGGTTCGGTCGAGCTGTACACCTCCGTGCCCCATCCGGTCCAGGGCCGTTGACGGATTGCGGGAAGAGTCTCGGTGAGCCAGACATGGATGCGGTATGCGATCGTATTCGGGGCCGCCTCGGGCACACCGGGTGTCGTGGGATTGTTCTGCCCTTGCTCCTCGACACGGATGACGATTCCGTTGCCCAGGATCCAGCTGATCGCCGGGAGACTGCAGGCGTACGCGATGAGATGCGACCATCGATACCCCGAAAGCAGCCAGCCGACGAGCAGGAGGAACAGCCCTGTCAGCAGCGGCGCGAGAGTCGCGCTGGCAAACACCCCTCCCATGACGACGATGGACGCGACCACGAGCGCGCCCTGCGAGCCGGGTTGCTTACGCCTCAGGATCAAGATCGTCGCAAGCACCGTGATGACGGCACAGCCGTAATACGCGCCACCGGTCCAGTGACCGATGAACCAGGTCGCCCTCGGCAGGTCACCCTCCGCGACGTGCAGGTCGTACGACGCACTCGGCGCGGCCACGGTCACCCAGCCGAAGGTACCTGGCGCGAATGCTTGACCAATCGCGGCAAGCGCGGCGAAGATGCCCGGCAAGGCCAGCCCGGTGAGCAGATCGTCGAGATCGACGATGTCGTGGACGACGAGTCGAGCCGCAACGAACGCGCCGAGATACCAGACGGCCGCTGTGCTCACCGAGAAGGCGGGCTCGAATCGCAGCTGCCCGGCATTGAACAAGTCGATCCCGGTTCCCACCACGATCACGACGACGAAGGCGACATCCAGAACCCCGGGGCGAATGTTCGACCAGCGCAATGTGCCAGGCGAACTGAGGGCCAGCACCAGCGCCACGATGACGAGCAGGTGCGAGGGGCGAAGCGGCCCCAGGACTGGCAAGACTCCGGCCGTCGCGGCAGCGGTACCGACGAGCAGGCCGACGGCTCTGGCACGCCAATTGCCACGCGAGCGCGAAAGGAACCACACCGCACCTCTCGCTCGCGCAGGCTTCTCTCTGACCGACGTCATTCTTACCGACGTCATTCCGCAGACACCGTGGACCCGAAGGACAACGCCGCTCGCTGTCGGAGCACGTCGACCGCGGATCGAAGCACATCTCGATCGGTGCCGATCGCCGAAGGGACGAGACGCGCCACGTGAACCCCGAAAGAACCGACGGCCGGCACGGCCCATTCGGGATGTCCGATCGATTCCATCAACCCCGCAACCTTTCCCTGCGTTTCGAGCGTGATCGCGGGAACCGCTTGGCTGAGCGAGATGATCGCCAGATGCATCCGGCCAGAGACGACGATGTCGGCGCGCGATGCAAGCGTGCGGATCTGAGCCGGGTCGAGGAGGCGTGCGATGACACCCGACACGGCAGTTCCGGCGGCATCCGCCAAGGCGCGACCTGCCGCGATGTCATCGACGTCCGGACGAGAGTGGTGAGGGACTACGATCACGCTTCGCCCGGACGCACGCAGCGCCTTGATAATGGGGAGATACTGTGCGACCAGCTCACGGCGCTCGCCCATGATGTCATTGACGTTGACGAGCGCCAGTGGAAGTCCCGCGGATTCGACAAGGTCACGGACGTCGGGCGGCAGCTCACCCAGGCGGTCATCGCCGAAGACGACATCAGCGCCGAGACGCACATGATGGACGCCCGCGGAACGAAGGCGCTCCATGCTGAGCGGATCCCGAACCACGAAATCGACTCCGGCAGCATCCGCGCGGCGAAGTGCATAGAGGACCGCCCTTGGGGCGTGTCCGTTCCAACTGAAGCCGAGCACTGTGCTCTTCGCTCCGAGGATCTGTGCCCTGCGCGCCGCGTCTAACCGCCCGACCGATGCACGCACGTTGTAGGCACCATCCATGATGTCGGCGCCCAGTATCCAGAACCGACGCGCCTGACGTATCTCCTTGGCAAACCGTGCCACACTCGCCCAGCGCGCCACGCCCCGGCCGTACAGGAGCCGCGAGATCGCGGCCACGCGGAGCCGACCGGGCGCAGTCTCGTCCAGATCCTGCGCTCGCCGAGTGATGACGACAGTCTCGTCCGGGGCTGCTCTTTCAATCGCGAGGTCGATCATCGCGCGGTCGCCGATGTTACCGGCGCCCGGCGGGGCCATGATGACCGTCACCACCGCTGCAACGCGTCGACGGGCGACCGCCCGGAAAACCGCGTCCTCGATCACCGAAGAAAGCGCCCGCGAACTCGAGGAGTCGAGGACATAGCGGATCACACACCGAACGGGACGGAGCGCGCGACGAACGGGAGAAGTTACCAACGGTTTCGCTCCTCAGAATCCTTGGGGCCGCGTCAACGACATCGATCCGCACCGCCGATCACCACTGCAAAGTGATGGGTCTCGCACCACAAACAATACGACGACCACGGAGCGGTCTGACCCGACGACAAGGGCGGCATGTCGCACCGACTACGCTCCTCGAAGGGAAAGCAAGCCCACCCGCCCCAGCTAACCTCCAAGCTCGGAGATCGAGACACGTGAACGACCGCGCCACGCTCACCGTGCTGTTCTCGGTGCGCCGACCCGATCACCGGACCAACCCGTTCCTCACTGAGCTGGCCTCTGCGCTCGAGGTGCAGGGCATCGCGGTTCGCTGGTTTGCGTGGCGGCACGCCCTCCTCGGGCGTTGGGGGGTGCTCCACCTGCACTGGCCCGAGAACCTCTACCGGGGCCGGACCGCGTCGCGCCGCATCGTGAAGGCGATCGCCACTGTGCTCCTAATCGCCCGGATTCGGCTGCATCGCACCCCTGTTGTCTGGACCGTTCACAATCAGCACCCTCATGAGGAGGGATCTCGCCTCGACGCGAGGCTCGATCGGATGCTGCGGGCGACTGTTGCGACGCGCGTCGTGATGTACGGGGGTGACGAGGGCGACATCCTGATCAAGCACGGTCACTATGCCGACTCCTACCCGAGTCCGATAACGGAACGGACACCGGGGATGCTGCTGATGTTCGGCAAGCTGCGCAAGTATAAAGGCGCCGATGCGCTTCTCCGCACCTTCGTGCAGCTCACAGATCCGACGCTCTCGCTCGTCGTGGCGGGAAGCGTGTCGGATGACGCCATCGCAGCCTGGCTGCGCGAGCGCACCGCAGAGGATCCCCGGATCACGCTTCGCCTCGAGCACGTTCCCCCCGTCGAGCTGTCCGGCCTCATCGGCCAGGCTGAACTCGTGGTGCTCCCCTACCGCACCCTCGGCAACTCCGGCGCGCTGCTGCTGGCCCTCTCCCTTGGAACTCCTGTATTGGCTCCCCGAACCACGTCGACCATCGAGATCGCGGATGAAATCGGACCCGGATGGCTGACACTCTTCGATGCGCCCCTCACGCCGGCGGCGATCGTCGCCGCGCTCGAGACGGCCCGGCGCCCGCGCGCGTCGTCTCGCCCGGTGTTCACAGGCCGTGACTGGAGCACCATCGCGGCGTCGTACGCGCGACTGTACCGGCAGCTGCGTCAGTAGGCCCCGCTGCCCCGCACGACCGCGACGACGGTGCGGAAGCAGTACACGATGTCGGTCACGAGCGACCAGTTCTCCACATAGAACAGGTCGAGTCGCACACTCTCGTCCCACGACAGGTTGGAACGTCCCGAGATCTGCCATGGTCCCGTGATGCCGGGCTTCACGAGGAATCGGCGGTGCACATCCGGCTCGTACCGCTCGACCTCCTGTGGCAGAGGCGGTCGCGGACCCACGATCGACATCTCACCCCGCAGCACATTGAAGATCTGCGGAAGTTCGTCGATGCTCGTGCGGCGCAGAATACGACCCACCCGCGTCACGCGTGGGTCGTGACGCATCTTGAACAGTGGGCCGGCGGCCTCGTTGACCGCGGCGAGATCGCGCACCTCGCGGTCCGCACCCACCCGCATCGACCGGAACTTGAAGACCTCGAACTCCACGCCATCGCGACCGACCCGCACCTGACGGTAGATCGCGGGGCCGCGGCTCGTGGTCACCACGGCGAGGGCCGCGAGGAGCATGATCGGCGACAGCAGGATGAGGGCCACCACTGCGACAACGAAGTCGAAGACGGTCTTGACCACGAGCCGCCCGCCCTCGTAGCGCGGCACCTGCACATGGATGAGAGGAAGGCCCGCCACGGGGCGCACATGGATGCGCTGGCCCACGATGTCGGTGAACGACGTCGCTACCACGAGCTCGATCTCGGATTGCTCGAGCTGCCAACCGACCCGACGCACGAACTCGGAGCCGGTGGGGCCATGGCCGGCGACCATGACCATATCGGCCCGCACCGCACTGGCCGCCGCGACGATATCGTCGGCCGACCCGACGACCGGAACGGCCAGATCGACGGTGCCGCTGTCGAGCGCGAGGCATACGCCGACCGGCGTGTAGCCGGCGTGCTTGCGGCGCACCAGCTCGGCGTAGAGGTGCCCGACCGAGACTGGGCCGCCCACGAGCAGCACACGCGTTGAATAATCGCCGATCACACGGCGACGCGCGATGAGCCAGTGTCGCGCACCCCACCGCCCGCCGAGGAGCAGCACGATCCCGAGTGGGAACGCCACGAGCAGGAATCCTCGCGAGAGCGACGCCGCCAACACGAGCGCTACGATCGACACGAGAGCGAACACCATCACGCTGGCCTCGATCACGCGCTGATACTCGGTGACGCCGATGCCCACAACAGCCGCGATGCGCGTCGCGTACATGCCGAGCACGATCCACCAGACGAGCGCGAGGGCGAGGGCGGCGACCCAGTAATCGGGGGCGGAGCGCACCCGGCTCGCGATCTCGGCGCTCTCGGTGCCGAACCACACGACGCGTGCGACCGTGACGGCGATCAGCAGCATGAGAGCGTCGAGCAGCGCGAGCCGCCGCGCGAAGTCCCGATCCCAGCGACGATGCGGGGGTTGCGGATCACCGACCGCGCTCACCTCCGAACCTGAAACCACGCTCACCTCTCTCGGTTCGCTAGGGTACCGCAGCTCGCTGACGCCGGATGCGCGGCGGTGGCGCCGAGTCGGGTAGTTTCGATCGGGTGCGTAGCCTGCAATCGCGATACCGCTCCGTTGCGGGCACCGTGATCGCCGGCCTGTGCTTCCTCATATACTCGCAGCCGTTGTGGGATCTGCACTTCACCGGGTTCGAGATCGTGCTCATGCTGCTCATCGCGAGCTTCACCCTCGGGCCGAGCCTCGTCGCCCTGCGCGAGGCGTTCACGCGAGCGTGGCCGCTTTGGGCGTTCCTCGCGCTCGTCGCCGTGTCTCCGCTGTGGAGCGACTTCTCCTGGGCGGCACTCGACGGCGCGGCGGTATCCATCGTCGTAGTCGCCACCGGCCTCGTGCTGCTCGCCGGAGCGGGCAGTCACACGGTCGTGCGCGGCATCGCGATCGCGACGGTCGCGGTGCTCATGGTTTCGCTCGCCGCAGCCGCAATCGATCCCGCGACCGGCCTCACCTCCGTGGATTACCAACAGGGCGCGCTGCAGGGTATCTATTCGCACCGCAACACCCTGGGCTACACGCTGGCGATCGGGCTACCGGCTCTCATCGCAGTCAGACCACACGCAGCGGGGCTGCGGGTGGCGCGCATCCTCGCGATCACCGTCGTACTCGCCGGCGTCGCCGCAACGCGATCGGCGACCGCTGTGGTGGCCCTCGGCACGGCCGCGATCGTCGCCGGTATCGTGCTCGTGGTGCGGCGCACCTCGGGTCCGCGGGGTCGCGTGGTGCGGCTCGTCGTGGCGAGCGTCGGATGCGCACTCGTGGTCACGGCAGCCCTCGCCTGGACCGTGGTGACCGAACTACTCGGACGCAGCTCGAGCCTCACCGGGCGCACAGTCATCTGGGACCACGCCTGGAAGGTCGCGATGGAGCAGCCGGTGCTGGGATACGGCTGGAACTCGGTGTGGGCGCCGGGCCAGGCCGCAGGGTGGGAAATCCAGCGCGACCTCTCCTTCAGTTTCTCGCATCCGCACAACTCCTATCTGGAGGTGATCCTCACACTGGGCCTCGTCGGCTTCGCGGTGCTGCTGTGGATGCTCGTCTCGGCCTCCGCCCGCTCCGCACTCACCGTGCTGCGCGAGACGCACCGGGTGGCGTATTGGTTCCCGTTGGTCGTCATCATCACGCTCGTCTACACGGTGCCGGAGACCATGCTCACCCGCCCGCTGGGACTCTGGTTGTTTGCCCTCGTGCTGCTAGGCGGCAGTCGCTGGCGTCGCGATGACGCACAGCCGCCCGGATGGTCACCATCCGCCGTGGCCGCGTCCCGCTAGCCTGGTGCCATGAAGGCCGCGACGAGCTATCAGCGCGCCCTCGCGGTGCTCTGCTTCGGGGTTCTCGCGGCCGGCGACTTCTGGCGTTATCTGTTGAGCTGGTGGGGCTGGGGCGCACTCGCCGCGATCATCGTCGTGCTGTCGATTGTCGAGCTCGTCCGGCAGCGCGTCGACCCGCGCCGGATGCCGATCTGGCTGCTCCTGTTCCTCGCGTTCGCGGCACTGTCGATCGCGTGGTCGGCGTACCCGGGCGCCTCGGCGCTTGGGGTGCTGTTGACGCTCGCCACGACGTCCGTCGGCGCGTTCCTCGCCACCTGCCTCAGCTGGGAGGACGTGCTCGCGACCTTCGCCCACGCGATGCGATGGATCCTAGGCCTCTCGCTGCTGTTCGAGTTCGTCGTGTCCGCGTTCGTACGCCGTCCCGTGCTGCCGTTCTGGGTCGACTACCACGAGCTCACGACGATCCCGAAAGCCTTCTACTGGTCGCGCGAGCTACTCTTCGCGGGTGGGCGCATCCAGGGCATTGTAGGCAATGCCAACATCCTCGGGATGCTCGCACTGGTCGCACTGATTGTGTTCATGCTGCGGGTGCTGGCGCGCAAGGGATCACCGGTGTGGGGTTGGCTGTGGATCGCGGTCGCGATCGCGACACTAGCGCTCACCCGTTCATCGACCGTCATCGTGGCGGGGGCTATCGTGCTGCTGGTGACGGGGTTCCTCGCTCTGGTCCGCCGCACCTCGGGTCGCGCCCGGCGGGGGGTCTTCGCGAGCGGTGTCGCCCTCGCCATCGCGCTCGGCGTGACCGCATTCGTGGCGCGCGGGTGGCTGCTCGGGCTACTCGGCAAGTCGAGCGACCTCACCAATCGCCTCGGCATCTGGCAGAGCGTCAGCGAGCTCGCGATGGAACGGCCGGTCGCCGGGTGGGGCTGGGTGAGTTATTGGGTGCCGTGGGTCGAGCCCTTCGACGACCTCGTCGTGATCAAGGGCGTCACCTATCTGCAGGCGCACGACGCGTGGCTCGACGTGTTCCTGCAACTCGGCGGGATCGGCCTTGCGCTGTTCGTCCTGCTCGTGCTCGGTGCCCTCGTGCGCAGCTGGGGCATGGCTGCCGAGCTGCAGCGCATCCGCTACGCGCCCTCCGAGCTGCGCTGGCCCGAGGCGGCTGCGCCCCTGCTACTGCTCGTCGCCCTGCTCGTGCAGAGCCTCGCCGAGAGCCGACTCATCATCGAGATCGGCTTCGCGCTGCTCGTCACCATAGCTGTCAAGACCGGGTGGCGTGACCCCGAACGTGCGGAGGCGGTCGCGGCATGAGCACCCCCCCGGAGCCGCGGGAGGTGGCGGCAGCCTTCGCCGGGCTGCTGCGGAGTCCGCGGTTCTCGGCCGCGCTGGCCACCGTGGGGGTGGGCATCGCTTCGCTCAGCTATCCCCTCATCCGGCTCACCGGATGGGCGGGCTACCTTGCAGCGCTGTGTGGGCTCGTGGCGCTCATGGCGCTTGTGCTGTGGGTTCGGCGTGCCGAACTCGACCATGAGATCCCGCCGATCTCGCTGATCGTGTTCCTGGGTTGGGCGGCCATCTCGCTCATGTGGAGCGAGTACCGATGGGTGACGCTGGGCGGCGTGGGATACCTGGTCGCCTACGCCTTCGTGGGGGTCTTCATCGCGTCCACCCGGGACACGATCCAGATCGTGCGCACCTGGGGCGACGTACTGAGGATCGTGCTCGGTGCCTCGCTCGCGATTGAGGTGTTCTCGGGCGTGCTGATCGACGCGCCGATCCCTTTCTTCAACGTGCAAGCGCGGATCGCCGAGCTCGGCCCGATCTCGGGTGTGCTGCAGACCCGCAACCAGCTCGGCCTGCTCGCGCTCGTCGCGGCCGTGAGCTTCGCCACCGAGCTACGCACACGCTCGGTGCGCCCGCTCGTGGGGGTGCTCTCGCTCGTCGGCGCGGGGCTGTGCATTGTGCTCACCCAGTCACCCATCATCGTCGGTACCGCTGGAGTCGTCGCCGTCGCCGCGGCCGTTCTGTACGGCATCCGCCGCGTGCGACCCGACCGACGGCAAGGCTGGCAGTTCGCCATCCTCGGTGTGGCCGTGGCGCTCGTCGTGCTCTCCTGGAGCTTCCGCGGGGCACTCGTACGCCTGTTCAACGCACAAGGTGTGCTCGACTACCGGCTGCACCTCTGGCAGAAGATCGTAACGCTGCTGCCGGGCAACATGATCGAGGGCTGGGGCTGGACCGGACGATGGCATCCGGATGTCCCACCGTATCTGGCCCTCACGACCTCGACCGACCGGCCCGCGCAATCGGCGCTCAACGCCTTTCTCGACGTGTGGTTTCAGCTGGGCGTCATCGGGCTCGTGATCGTCGTCGGCATGCTGGGCCTCGCCTTCGCGCGCTCGTGGCTGCTCGCGGGCCGCCGACGCAGCGTGATCTACGCGTGGCCCGCGCTCGTGCTCGTCGCGCTGCTGCTCGTGTCGCTCACCGAGAGCTCGATCCTCGTCGAGTTCGGCTGGCTCAGCTTCGTGGTGTGCTGTGTGACAGCGTCGCGCGAGCTGAGCTGGCGTTCAGCGCTCACGGCGCAGGGACGCGATTCGCCGACGAGTGGCTGACGAGCGCGGCCGTCGCGAGACGACGCCGCAGCAGCTCGCGATCCCCTGACTCCCGCGCCCACCCGATGGCGACCTGGTACACCTCAAGGTGCAGCCGCACACCGGTCTCGACGTCGCGGCGGGAGCGGTTGACGGTGCCCAGCGGCGCCACGTGCAGCAGCCTCTCGAGCTGCGCGGATGTCACCGGGCCATCGTGAGTGTGCACCCAGTCGACACCGAACTCGCGGCGCAGCGACTCCGACGCCGCACCCGCCGGCACGAGCACCGGCACATCGAAGGTCAGCGATAGCAGTACGGCGCCGGAGTTGTAGAGGTTCGTGTAGGGCAGCACCGACGCCGACGACTCGTCGAGCAACGCGACGAGATCGTCGTCCTCGACGTAGCCCTCACGGATTTCGATGCGCCCGTCGCCAGCGGCAAGTGCCCGCAGTCGGTCGACGTACTCGGTCGATACCGCGCGCCCCGCGATCACGAGACGCGCATCCGGCGCCACCACCTCGCGGAACGCCGTGATCGCGTTCTCGAAGCCCTTGTACGGCCGCAGGATGCCGAAACAGCTGAGCAGGCGCCGCGCCCGAGCCGCGGGCCGCGGCAGATAGCGCTCGTACCACGACGCGTAGTCATGGTGCAGCACGACTACGCCCGCACGCGCATCATTCTCGCTCGACTCGTTGAGGTAGATGCGGATGTCGACCCGCCGCTCGAACCAGCGCAGGTACCACCGCTCGAGGCGTCCGGCACTCTCGTGCGGCCGAGGGTTGTGCTGCGTCCACACGACGGGAACGCCGCGGCGGCGCGCCTGCGAGAGATAACGCAGCGTGGCGGCAAGCCGCCGCAGCGACAACACGGGACCGATCGGGCCTCGCACCAGGAACTCGGGCCAATGCACGTGGATCACGTCGATCGCGTCGAGCGGTGGCGCCGCCCGCCAACCCTGCAGGAACCGTATCTCGGCGCCCTCGGCACGCAGCCCAGCCACGAGGGTGTGGATGTAGGGGTTCATGGCAGGCGTCAACCCGGGAAGCACCATGAAGACCCGCGGGCGACCGTACCCGTTGCGGGTCTCCGAGAACTCGTCGTCCACTCTCTGGACCGCTCCGCCCTTCCGCCGACACGCGCAGGCGCGCCGCCTGCACCTCAAACTCAGGATATCGGAGCAGCCGGACGCGGAGACGTCACCGCGTCGAGCTCGCGAGTGACTCCTCGAGGTGCACGACTCTGTTGACCGTCGCCCGGTGCTCGCTGAGCAGCAACGTCAACTCGGCGCGCAGGCGGTCGTTCTCTTGCCGCGTCACAGCGAGCTCGATCTCCAGCAACTCCATGCGGCGATGGAGGGCCTGGGTGAGACCGCGAGCGTAATGCGCGACCAGGCGCTTGATCACGCCGGAACCGTCCGCCTTGCTACTGTGCGCGACGATATCGGTCATGATCCACGTCCTCCTCGACGCGTCCGGGTCAGTGATCGCCCCCCACGATACCCGAGGCCGACGACAGGTCCGAATGACCTCCCCCCGAGGCGAGCCGTTCGGCCGCGGTGTAGACAGCGAGCAGCGCCTCGTGGTCGCGCATGAGCGCCCGCTCGCCGATGTCGGGGGGGAGGGGCACGAACGGGCGCGCGGCCTCGGCGAGCTGCTGCTCATGGGCGTCGATCGTACGCTCGAACGAGACGGCGCCACGCAGCAGACGTTCGCCGGCCTCGGCCATCCTTGCCAGTTCGTACTGCCCCCCGACCGCACGTCCCATCGCGGTCGCGAACGACTCCGCATCCCGGTTCACCTTGACACAATCGACGCCGTCGAGCAGCCACTCGGATGCGGCGGTCGCGGTCGCCACAATCGGCACACTGCCGTGTGCGAGCGCCTCGAACGGCACCCTGCCGAACGGTTCGCGCTCGCGCCCAGGGAACAGGAAGAGGTCCGACCAGCGGTACTGCTCGGCGAGGCCGTCCCGGTCGAGCTCGCCCTCGATCCGCACGAGCTCTTCGAGACCCAGCTCACGTACCTGCGCACGGTAGCCGGCGACGTCGCCCGGTCCCACGATGCGCAGCTCGAGGTCGCGGCGCCCCTCTCCCGCGAGCAGGGCGACAGCGTTGATGAGCAGCCCGGTGCCCTTGTCCTCGCCGAGCGTGCCCGCGGAGAGAAAGCGGGTCGCGCGTTGGGAACGGCGGCGCCGTGGAGGTGCCTGGGCGAACCGGAAGCCGCGGGGGATCACGCGCGTCTGCTCGGGGAGCACGATGCCCCCGCCCTCGACCTCATGCCGCAGCACCTCACTCACGAGCGAGACCCGTCCACCGGCGAACAGCCGCTTCTCGCCGTAGATCGCCCGCACCGACTCGAGCGTTCCCTCGAGCATCGCGTTGGGAACGCGGTCGCCGAGGTTCCACACCCAAGGCACACCGCTCATCCGCATCAGGTCGAGCAGGGCAAGTCCGCCGATGCCGATCAGGTTGAAGAACAGCACGACATCGGGCCGGAAGGAGCGGACACGGTCGAGCAGCACGAGCGTGTTGTCGCGCTGCGAGGCCATGCACCGGTGATCGGTCAGCAGCTTGATCGCTGGGTCGACAGGCTGAGGGTCGAGGTATGCGAGCATCGACAGCGACCGATCGACGTCGACCTCCTGGACCGCCTGCTCCGCCGGGGAGGTGAGGACGAGCACCTCGTGCCCGCGGCTACGCAGCCCCTCGCAGAGCTCCTGCGCGGACCTCTCGTATCCCCCGAGCGCGCGTGGCGGGTAGAGGTTGGAGACCGCGAGGACCCGCATCACGTCAGCGACTCCCGAACGAGGCGCGCAACGCGTCGATCCCGCCCTCTGTGTCACCGTCGAACACGACCCCGCCGTGTGCGAGTACGACGACCCGATCGCAGATGCGCCTGATCTGCTCCGCCGAGTGACTGACGAAGATGATCGTGCACCCATCGCGCTGGAAGGCTTCGATACGTTCGAGGCACTTGCGCTGGAACGGCTCGTCGCCCACCGCCAGCACCTCGTCGATCAGCAAGATGTCGGGCTCGACATGCACGGCGATCGCGAATGCAAGCCGCACGTACATGCCCGAGGAGTAGAACTTCACCTGTGTGTCGATGAAGTCGCCGATCTCCGAGAACTCCACGATCGAGGAGAATGAATCGTCGGTCTCCTGCTTGCTGAGTCCGAGGATCGCGGCGTTGAGATAGACGTTCTCGCGCCCGGTGAGGTCGGGGTGGAACCCCGCACCGAGCTCGAGCAGCGCCGCCACGCGTCCCCGGCGCTCGACGTACCCGGTGCTGGGTTGGATGATGCCGCCGATGACCTTGAGCAGCGTCGACTTGCCGGATCCGTTCGCGCCGCACAACCCGACCGTGGTGCCCGCGCGGATGTCAAACTCGACGTTGCGAAGCGCCCAGAAGTCGTCCTTGTGTACGTTCGAACGACGCAGGTTCACGATGCGTTCCTTGAGCGACTTGTCCTTGCGGATCACGAAACGCTTCGAAACGTCGCGCACCCGCACGACATCCGGTGCGGTAACACGGGCGGAGGCCATCAGATCTCCTGCGCGAAGTTACCCTGCAGCCGCGAGAACACGCGCTGGGCGACGACGAGGAACAACAGGCCGACGAGGAAAGCGACGAGCAGTCGCAGATCGAGGTCGGTCGGCCAGGGCTGAGCGGGCACGGTCGTGCCGCCGATGACGGTGTCCTGCGAGCCTGCCGCCCAGAGACCGCGCTGGAAGGCGAGGATCGCGACTGTCATGGGGTTGAGCAGGTAGACGGATGCGATCCAGTTCATGCCGGACTCCTGAGTCGTCTGTGCTACGAACGCCCATGGGTAGACGATCGGCGAGGCCCAGAACAGCACGAGCAGGGCCACTTCGACGAGATAGCGCACATCGCGCAGGTAGACGTTCAGAGCCGACAGCAGGATCGCGAGCGCGAGCGCCACCACGAGCGCTACCACGATGCCGACCGGCACGTAGAGCAGGTTCCACGAGAGCGGGAACTGCCCAAGCACGAGCGTGGCCACGATGAGGATGCCGAGCTGGATCCCGAAGTTCACGAGTGCCGAACCCGTCGCGGCGAGCGGGAAGATCTCGCGTGGTAGGTACACCTTCTTGATGAGGCCGCCGTTGTGCAGGATCGAGTCGGTGCCGGTCGTGATCGTCTCCGAGTACAGCGCCCACAGGGTGAGCCCCGTGAACACGAAGATCGCGAACTGCGGCGTCGACCGCGCGGCGCCGAGAAACTGCCCGATCGCGACATAGTAGATCAACAGCATCGTGAGCGGACGCACGAGGCTCCATAGGAAACCGAGGCTGCTGTCCTTATAGCGCGACTTCAGATCCCGGCCGACGAGCATCCGCAGCAGCTGATGCTGGCGTACGATCTCGGCGACCGAGGCCAGCATCCCCGCGAACAACCGCTTGTCCTGCGCGCCGATCCTCTCGAACGGCAGCTGGGCGAGGCGCGCTACGCGTTCGCTCGCGGCAGAGTTCATGGCATGTGCTTCCGGACGAGGGCTGGGTCGGGCGCGGATCCCGGGTGAGCGATCCGCCAGAGCGTATCAGCATAGTGCCGCCACGACTCCTCGGGTCGCGCCTCGGCGAGCTGCCGCAACCGGGCAAGCTTGCCCGGATCCCGCAGCAAGGAGGCCATCGCCTCCGCGATCGCACGAGGGTCGCGTGGATCGACGAGCAATGCCCCGTGCCCCTCACCGATCGCCCGCATGCTGCCGAACCCCGAAGTGATCACGGGGGTCCCGTGCGCGAGCGACTCGGCCACGGGCAGCCCGAAGCCCTCGTTGAGGGAGCAGAACACGCTGAAGCTCGCCAGGTCGTACAGGTCCCAGATCACAGGGTCGTCGACGCCGCTCAGTGTGACGATCCGGCGGCCACGACGCCGCAACCCTGCCACGAGACGATCGAAGCGCTCGGTGTCCCAGGAATTGCCGCCGACCATGACGAGGTCGAACTCGGCACCCGACTGCCAGACCAGTTCGGCGGCATGCAGCAGGTTGACATGGTTCTTGCGCGGCTCATGGCTACCTACGCACAACACGAGAGGGCGCTCGCCAAGCGCCAGCTGTTGTGCGAGCCGGCCCGCGCTCACCTGCTCGCTCGCGCCCGTGCCGGTGAACGGCAGGGCGAGCGTCTCGATCGCGGGGCCGGCAAGCCCCGCGCCTGCCAGCATCCGGCGCCAGCCACGGTATTCGTCTGCCGACGCATCGGAGATCGGCACGATCGTGTCGAAGCGAGCGAGCGCCGCGAGGTACTTGCTGAAGGCACCGGGCATGCCGCTGCCCGCCGTCTCGGCCGTCGTGACGGGGATGCAGTCGAAGCCGATCGCAATCGAGCGGCCGCCCGCATGGCGCGCGATCGTGCGCAGGCGCTGGGTGCGCGGTGTGGCGACCGAGATCTCGGGCAGCACGAGCGTGGCATGGAACGGTACGACGATCTCACGCTCGCCGATCGCGGCATCCGAGGTTCCGACGACACGCTCACGGCCGGCCTGGTCGAGCGTGACCATCCGAGTGCGGGCCGGATCCCAGGTGACGAGCGTCAGCTCGTGCGCCGCTGCCCACAGCTTGACGGTCTCACGCGCAACGCGCTGGATGCCCGTCGTGAACGCGCTCTCGGCAGTGTCCGTCACGTCGACGACCGTGCCGGACTCCACCCGGATGCGCGGCCCACGGCGCGGGGTCCGGCGCAAGAGCCGGCGCAACGGACCGCGCAGCCCTTCGGCGCGCCAGGAGCGCGTGAACTCCTTGACCTCATCGGACTCGGGGATCTCGCGCCGCAACACCGCGAGGAGCAGATAGGAGACGTCTTGGCGCGGGCGCCCGGCGAGCGCGACGAGACGATCGACGAGCCCCATGCCACCGGCGGCGCCGACCTCACCGCCCAACGCCACGATGACAGTGCGCAGGGCATCCGCACGACTCACGCGGTCACCTTCGCTCCCGAGAGGACCAGCCAGAGCTCCTCGGCGTAGTCGTCCCAGCTGCGCCGCGGAACGGCCTCGGCCTCGGCACGGAGTCGGTCGATGAGCTCGTCGTCGTCGAGTAAACGGCGCATCGCGTCGACGATCTCGTCGTCGTCACGCGGGTCGACCGTCACGCAACCGCCGAGCGCCGCGATCTCGGCGAGCGAGCCGTAGTCGGAGGTCAGCACCGGCACGCCGAGCGCGAGCGACTCGGCGACCGGCAGCCCGAATCCCTCGTGCAGCGACACGAAGACGCTGAACCGCGCCGTCGCGAACAGCCCGAATAGCTCCTCGTCCGATAGCCGACGGTGCGAGCTCACGGCGAAGCCACGACGCGCGAGACGCGCGACACGCTGGTCGAAACGGGTCGTGGCCGAGCGGCTGCCGCCGCCGACGAAGACGAGCTCGAATCGCATACCCTCCTCGGCGAGGATCTCACCGGCCGCGAGTACCGCTTCCTGGTTCTTGCGCGGCTCGTGGCTTCCAACGCACATGATCAACCGCCGCCCCTCATCGCGCGGCGCGAGCTCGACGCGTGGCACCTCGACCGCGAGCGGGATGACGCTCACCCGCGGGCCGACAAGTCCCTGAGAGGAGAGGGTGCTCACGAAGCCGCGGAACTCCTCGGCGGCCGACGCGCTGATTCCGATCACTTCGTCGACATGCTTGATCACCGAGAGGTAGTGCGCGAAGCGCTCCGATTCGTCCGCCGGCTGCCCCTCGGCGGAGACGAGCGGGATGGCGTCATAACCGATCGCGGTGACATGGTTGCCCGACATCGCCGCGATGGCCGCGATCCGGGCCAGCAGATGCCGGGACGGCACCTCCGCCAGCAGGATGCGAGAGTTCCACGGTACGAGCACGGCGTCGTCGTCTGCCTGCTCGGCGGGGGGATGACGACGGCCGTTCCAGTGCAGCACCCGATCCTCCTCCGCGGGGGTCAGCCTGCGCACGGCGGTCGCATCATCCGTCCAGGCGAGCGGCAGGATCGGGCGTCCGGTACGATCCCAGCGCGAGAGCGTCTCGCGCACCACGCGCTGGATGCCGGTGTTGTGCTCGTGCTTGGCGCAGAAGTCGACGTCGACGAGAACCGCGTCGCGTATGATCTCGATGCGGCGCAGGCCGAGCGACTGGGCGGCCGCGATGCCGGCTGTGGCGCCCAGCACCGCGACTATCGCACCACCCTCCGCGGTGAGCTCGAGCCGACGCTGCAGCTCGGACACCTCCTCGGGCTCGGGATACGCGCCTGTGATCGCAATGTACAGCAGCCAGGCATGATCCGCACGGTTGCTGCGGCGCACTGCGACGGCGAGGCGCTGCAGCAACCGGTGCGTCCCGTCGACCGTGGCGTCCGCCGTCGGATCGATGAGCGGAGCCGCGGCCGCCAGCCGGTCGTGAAGCGCGGCCTCGAGTGCCGCACGCCTCTCGTCCGCGATCATCCTCGGCTCAGCCGACGGGCGATCTCGGCGGCCGAGAGACGGGTCGCTTGGGCGAAGCCGTGCTGGCGCCAGCCCATCCGGAACCGGGCTGCGCTGCGCAGCGGCGCCGTGATGCGCCATGACAGCGTCGCTCGCATACGGATCAACTCACCGGCCGTCTCATCGGTCAGCGTCAGCCAGTCGTGCAGCACGGCCCGGCACAGTTCGTCGAGTTCACGTTCCGCGCCGGTCAACTGTGTCTTGCTCACCATGTCTCAAGGCTCTCCTCGGTCGTCGACGCTCGTTCCGTGCGCGATCTCAGATGTGCGCCACGGCCTGCACAGCGCGGTTCCTCGCCTGCGCTGCGAGCGTCGGTTAGTTTAGCCACGGTAGCTGCGCATTCTGTGAGTGCATGGCTGGCGGCACGGGGAGGACGTGGAATGCTCGAGCGGATCCGCACGTGGAGGATCGTCGCGACGATCGCAGCGACGGTGTTGACGGCGGGCGCGCTCACGGTGGCGAACGCGCCCGCCGCGGAGGCAGCGAACGCCGCCGACTTCGACGCGGGGAACATCATCAGCGACGACATCTTCTTCAACTCCTCGCTCATGCGCGAAGCCGAGGTGCAGTCGTTTCTCGAGTCCCAGGTGCCCAGATGCAAGGCAAGCACGGGCAACCCCGGATGTCTCCGCGACTACCGCAGCGACAGCGGTCCCCGCGCGGCCGACGCGTACTGTGGGCTCTACCAGGGCGGCACCAACGAGCGCGCCTCGCGAATTCTTTACAACATCGCCGTCGCCTGCAATATCAACCCCCAGGTGCTGCTCGTGCTGCTGCAGAAGGAGCAGGGCCTCGTGACGGCGACGGATCCCACCCCAGGCGCGTATCGGGCGGCTACCGGCTACGGTTGCCCCGACACCGCAGCGTGCGACACCGCGTACTACGGGTTCTTCAACCAGCTCTACAACGCGGCCCGTCAGTTCAACCGCTACGCCGATCCCGCCCTCAGATTCCGCTATCAGGCCGGCAAGGACAACACGATCCCGTGGCATCCGACGGCCTCGTGCGGGTCGTCGGTCGTCTACCTCGCAAACAAGGCGACCGCGGCGCTCTACAACTACACGCCGTACCGCCCCAATGCAGCGGCCCTCGCCAACCCCTATGGCCTCGGCGACAGCTGTTCGTCATACGGCAACCGCAATTTCTGGTTCTACTTCACCGACTGGTTCGGCTCGTCGACCTTGTCGAAACAGGCGAACTCCTTCGTGCAGGCCGTCTACCAGGACGTGCTCGGCCGGGCCCCGGCCGACGGCGAGCGTATCGGCTGGGGCAAGGCGCTCATGGCCGGCATGCCGCGCGCGCAGGTAGCCGGCGGCTTCGTCAACAGCGACGAGTTCCGGCTGCTTAAGATCGACCTCGCCTACCGCGAGGTGCTCGGGCGCGAACCGGAGGCCGCCGGCCGTAAAGGCTGGCTCGACGGCATGCGCGGTGGCAAGCTCGCGCCCGACGATGCATACCGGGTGTTCATGCAGAGCCAGGAGTACTACAACTCCACGGGCGGCACCGACACGGCCTTCGTCGCGGCCGTCTATGAGCGCATCATTGCCCGTCCAGCGGCTGACAAGGAGGTCAGCTACTGGGTATCGATGCTCGATCAGTACGGACGCGCGAATGTCGTCGACCTCATCTGGTTCTCGGTCGAGACCTCGCGGGCTCGGGTGGCCCAGATGTACCTCAGCTACCTTGGACGCGAGCCCGACCGCGCCGGGCTGATCGGATGGGGTGACCTGGCCCTCGCCCACGGCGACACCTGGGTGCGTTCGGAGATCCTCGGAAGCGCCGAATACTGGGCTCGTGCGTCGACTCGGTTCCCCTGACGCGCACCCGCTCTGTGATAGATTTTCGGCGCTATCACGTCGTGCCCTGGCATCGATATCCTTCTCTCCGAGAGACCAACTCTTCTCATGTCACATCGTCGCGTCCTGCTCGCCGGGGCTGCCGGATTCGTCGGCTCGCATCTCAGTGACCGCCTGCTCGAGACGGGCTGGTATGTAGTCGGCGTCGACAACCTCATCACCGGCCGGCGCCAGAACATTGCCCACCTCGACGGCCACGAGAGGTTCGAGCTCGTCGAGCTCGACGCGGCCGACGCTCTCACGCTTCCCGGCCCGTTCGACCTCGTGCTGCACTTCGCCTCTCCCGCATCTCCCCCGCGGTATATGGCGCATCCGATCGAGACGCTGCACGCGGGCTCCATAGCCACCGAGGCGCTACTCGAGGTCGCACGCCGCGACGGCGCCCGTTTCGTGCTGGCCTCCACATCCGAGGTCTACGGAGATCCCGCCGTGCACCCGCAGACCGAGGACTATTGGGGCAACGTCAACCCCAACGGGCCGCGCTCGGTCTACGACGAGGCGAAGCGCTACGCCGAGGCCATCACTGCCGCGTACCGCCGCACGTTCGGAGTCGACGCCGGCATGGTGCGTATCTTCAATACCTACGGTCCACGCATGGATCCGGACGACGGACGCGCCGTGCCTGCCTTCGTGCGCGCGGGCCTCCGCGGCGAGGCTCTGCCACTGCATGGCGACGGCTCGCAGACACGTTCGCTCACCTACGTCGACGACCTCATCACCGGTATCCTGGCCTTTGCCGACACGGACGCTCCCGGCCCGGTGAACCTCGGCAACCCGCGCGAGCAGACGCTGCTCGAGATCGCCGAGCTCATCGCCGAGCTCACCGGAGGCGGCTCGACGCTCGAGTTCCACCCTCGGCCGGTCGACGACCCCAGTCGACGTCGTCCCGACATCACCCGCGCACGCGAGCTGCTCTCCTGGGAACCCCAGGTAGGCGCGGAAGAAGGACTCGCCGCAACCATCGCGTGGTATCGCGCGCATCTCACCGACTGAACCCCTGGACAACATGAAACTCTCCATCCTCACCCCGATCTACAACGAGGCGAAGACCCTTCAGAAGGTCATCGATCGCCTGCTCGCGATCGAGTTCCCTACCGAGACCGAGTTCGTGATGGTCAACGACGGGAGCGCCGACGAGTCGGCCGCGATCCTCGATGCCATCACCGACCCGCGCGTGGTCGTGTTCCACCAGCCGAAGAACATGGGCAAGGGCGCGGCGATCCGCAAAGCCGTCGAGATCGCCACGGGCGACTACATGATCATCTGCGACGCTGACGAGGAGTACCGCCCCCAGGAGATCCCGGCGCTCATGCAGCCGGTGATCGACGGCGAGGCCCAGGTGATCTACGGCACCCGCACCTTCGGCTCGCATACCTCATACTCGTACTGGTACGTGATCGGCAACAAGGGCGTCAACCTCGCCGCGAACATCCTCTTCAATGCTTACGTGTCGGATGTCGAGACCTGCTTCAAGCTCATGCCACTCGAGCTGTATCGCTCGCTCGATGTCAAGGCGAAGGGCTTCGGCATGGAGGCCGAGGTGACCGGCAAGCTGCTCGCCGCAGGCTACCGGCCCTACGAGGTGCCGATCAGCTACAAGGCCCGCACCCGGGCCGAGGGCAAGAAGATCACCGCGTGGGATGGCGTGGAGGCGCTCTGGATCCTCTTCAAGATCCGCGTCACCAAGGGCTCCCGCCGCAACCCGCCCGCTTCCGTCGAGATCCCCGTGGCCTCAGCCTCCGAAGGGTCCGAGGCATGACGATCCGCATCTCGGTCATCGGCACCGGTTACCTCGGTGCGACCCACGCCGCCGCGATGGCGGAGCTCGGCTACGAGGTCGTCGGCGTCGAGGTCGACCCCGGCAGGCTTGCGACGCTGCGCGACGGCCGCCTGCCGTTCTACGAGCCCGGTCTCGACGAAGTGCTCGCGGCCAACATCGACAACGGCCGCCTGCGGTTCACCGATAACGCCGCCGAGGCCGCAGCCTGGGCCGACGTGCAATTCCTCTGTGTGGGGACGCCACAGCGCGCCGACGGCAATAGCGCCGATCTGAGCTACCTGTACTCGGCGATCGACGCCCTCGCCGGCTCGGTCAAGCAGGGCGCGCTCATCGTGGGTAAGTCTACGGTGCCGGTCGGTACCACCCAAGAGCTGCGCGAACGCTTCCACGCGCAGGCTCCCAGCCGTGGTGACGTCGTGTTCGCATGGAACCCCGAGTTCCTTCGCGAGGGCTTCGCCCTCGAGGACACACTGCACCCCGACCGAATCGTGATCGGCGTCGACACCGCCGAGGCCGAAGAGCGCCTCCGGCATGTGTACGCACCGATGATCACCGAGGGCATCCCGTTCATCGTCACCGACATCGCGACCGCCGAACTCGTCAAGGTCGCGGCAAACTCGTTCCTCGCCACCAAGATCTCGTTCATCAACGCGATGGCCGAAGTGTGCGAGGTAGCGGGCGCCGACGTGACGACCCTCGCGGAGGCGATCGGCCACGATGCCCGTATCGGCAATCGTTTCCTGAGCGCCGGCGTCGGCTTCGGCGGTGGGTGCCTCCCCAAGGACATCCGGGCGTTCGCGGCGCGCGCCACCGAGCTCGGCGCGGGTCAGGCCGTGGCCTTCCTCGATGAAGTCGACCAGATCAACCTACGTCGCCGCGCTCGCATGCTCGAGATCGCCCGTGAGCTCGTCGGCGACGACCTCACCGGACGCAAGGTCACCGTGCTGGGCGCGACGTTCAAGCCCGACTCCGACGACATCCGCGATGCACCGTCGCTCGCGGTGGCGCAGATGCTGCACGAGGCGGGCGCCCAGGTCACGGTGCACGACCCCAAGGGCATCTCGAACGCGCAGCGCTCAGCGCCGCAGCTCGGTTACGCCGAGGATGTGCGCGAGGCCCTCGCCGGCGCGGAACTAGTGCTGCACCTGACCGAGTGGCGCGAGTACCGTTCGCTCGAGCCCGCCGAACTGGTCGGCATCGTCGCGGTCCCCAACCTCATCGACGGTCGCAATGTGCTCGAGACCGCTCGCTGGACCGAGGCGGGGTGGACGGTGCGCGCCCCCGGTCGCACCATCGCCTGACCATCCCGGCCCGACGACAGGAGACGCCGGCACGCCGAAGCAGAGCCGGGGTCGCCTTGTTTTCGGCCGGATTAGCCCTGCTGCGCGCGATTGTAGTATTCGTTCGAGGCCGCGAGAGCAGCAGCAAGCACGAGGTCGCCTTCATTCGCTACGAACGGCGCCCAGTTCGGGATCGCGCCCGGCTCCGGGGCGCGGCCCAGCAACTTCTGGTAGAGCGCGGTGATACGCACGCCGAGCTTCTCGGTCGACTGGTAGAAGCCGAAGCTGACCGTGTCGCGAGGCATACCCGCCTGCAGCGCCCCGACCCATCCGGCGATCCCCGCCGAATCGGCCTCGCGCAGCAACAACTTGCGGTAGAGGTCCGCGACCCAGGTCATGTAGTCGTTGTGGCCCACCTTGCTGAAGTACTCCGGCGAGGAGTAAAACGCGGCGGCGATCTGCGCGATCGGCATCCCGGACCGCGCGGCGTCGATCCAGCCGCGCAGGCCTGCCGCATCGGGTTCACGACCGAGCGTGTCACGGTAGAAGTTCGTGATCACGGTGCTGATCCACTCGTCGGTGCGCGAGAGCGTCGTGGCGAAGCCGTAGCGGTCGATCCGCCCGGACCCAAGCATGCCCGTCCAGTAGCTTATATCCGAGTTCGAGGCTGAGCGGCTGAGGAAGTCCTGATACATCTTGCGCACGAACTTCTCGTCACGGGACGAGTCCGGCACCGCCTGGGGGATCGCGTTCGAAGTGCGGGCGTTGTTCTGCTTGAACGTCGGCCAGGGCGCCGCCCCGAGCGCCGAGGAGCTCTCCCACACCGTCACGACGAGGTCATCGTTCGCGTTGCGCACGCCATCGCTGCCCGCGCCGCGCAGCGCGCTCACGATCCACGTCTTGCCGTTGACGCTCGCCACCGTAGGCGTAGACGCGGAGGCAAAGAGCTGGTAAGGGTAGGCCGACCGGTAGCCGGAACCTTCCTCTGCACCGGTCTTGCTGTCGAATACGCGGAGACGCTGCTCGCCCTGCGTGATCGCCTCGATGACGCCGTCGCCGTCGATGTCGGCAAGCGCGACGCCGCCGTGGGTCGCGGCATCACCGGCTGGGCACGAGGTCACGGCGTCGAGGATGCAGGAGCGGAAGCGCTGGTGGCCGTTCTCACCGTCGTAGGAGTAGAGGTAGCCTCCGCGGGTGACGATGTAGACCTCGGGCCGGCCGTCGCCGTCGGTCTCGCCGATCGCCGGGGAGCCAACAGGGATTCCGGCGGTCGGCGCCTCCCACATGAGCTTGCCGGTCGCGCCGTTGATGGCGATGACCTTCTTCGCCTGAGCGGTCTGGAAGTAGAGACCGGTGCCGGTGACGACGTCGAGACGACCGTCGCCGTTGAGGTCGGCGAGAGCGGGCGACGACCAGATGACAGCGTTGTCGACGAAGTAGTTCCACAACACGGAGCCGTCTAGCTTGACTGCTGTGATGAACCCGCCGCCGATATGGTCACCTTGCCAGCCCGCCTTGCATCGCGGATCGACCGAGGGATGCGTGCTGGAGCCGTCGCAGTCGTAGCCGTATACAATCTCGACCTCGCCGTCGCCATCAACGTCGCCGAGCGCGGGAGAACTCCAGATCGTATCGAGCGCCCACTGGTGCGTTGCCGGGATCTTGCCGAGCGAGGGTCCGGACCATGCGTCCATCTCCTGGCCCCAGGAAGTGGTCACGACATCCGGGGTGGCGTTGCGATCGATGTAGCCGATCGCCGGAGTCGAGAAGATACCTTCGATCGCTCCCGAGAACGCGGGCGGCACGGTGATGTTTGCGAGCTGGGTCAACTTACGGTCGCGGTACGAATACGCCGCGAGCTTGCCGCCCGTGTTGGCAATCACGATGTCATCGACGCCGTCGCTGTCGAGATCGCCGAGCGCGGGCGACGCGTGGGTCGCGCCGTGCTTCGTCGTGTTGCTGCCGCCGCCCGGATCGATGGTAGTGAGCAGTGCACCCGCTGTCGAGTACACCCGCACCTTCGAATTGAGCCCCCCGACGATGATCTCGGGCACGCCGTCGCCTGTCACGTCACCCACGGCCGGCGAGCTCCACTGCTCGCCTGTGGCGAAGTCGAGCACCCAGCCCTCAGTCGAAGCGGTGGCGAACACGCCGCCTCCCGTGCGCACCTCGGTCAGGGCAGCCGTGGTGGCATCCGCGTTGTCGGTGGTCACCATCGAGACCGCACCCGTGGTTGCCAGCGCGATGGCCAGTGCGGCAGAGATCGATCGGCGTGCGCTCATTAACGTATCCCCCACGTCAGCTCGAGTGGTCCTCGACACAGGCTAGCAAGCTGACCAGGTCCATCCAGCCCCAGCCACCAGAGGTGATCCGTTTATGCTCAGAGCACTCCGAACCCCTTGAGCTCGAACGGATCGAACCACTCGTCGAAGAACAGGACGCTGTAGCCGCCAACGTGCTCGACCTCAGGCTTCGCCAGACCGGGCGCTTTCAGCAGCACGGCCTCGCTCGTCTGCCCCGTGAACACGACGAACGTCGCAGGTAGCTGCCCGGCCGCGGCGGCCTCGTACGGCGCAAAGCGGCGGGGCGCGAGCGCGGCGACCGTGACGCGCTCGTCGGTGGCCGCGGTCACCGCATAGGCGGCCCAGTACGCGCCGTAGGCCTCGTGCACCCCCCGCTGCTCGAGCAGCTGGCCCACCTGTACGAGCTGTCGGTCGAACGGCGGACCGTCGGCGCGACCGAGACCGTCGTCGGCGCCGACCGTGATGAACGTCGCCGCCACCGCCACGAGCACGACGAGCGCCGCGACAATGTCACGTGCGCGAACGGCGAGACGCGTGACGAGGAACGCGACGGCGAAGGCGACCGTCGGCATGAGGAACCCGGAATAGCGCACCGAGTCGGGCGCCAGCCGCACACCCGTGCCCGCCACGAGCACGATCACCAGCGCGACCGTCGCCGATCCGATGAGCAGCGCCGGCAGATCGCGGCGCCGAATGCCTATGGCCACGAGCAGCACGATCGCCCCCAGGAGCAGAACGCCGTAGACGACGCCCACGGCGAGATGCTGTCCGAACGGGAAGGCGGCGGGGAACATCGAGGTGAAGAGCGTAACGACGCTCTCGGGGTGGAAGGAGCCCGCGCCCCCGAGAGGCTTGACGGACGAGAAGCGGCTCGCGACGGTCTCGAGCAGCCAGGGGGAGCTCGAGACGAGTCCCGCAGCCGCCGCGACCAGCCACCGCGTGATCCGGCGGTCGGCGATCATCGCGGCGAGCACGGCAGGCGCCGCGAGGGCGATCGCGAGCGGCGATGTCCACAGGCTGAGGCCCGCGAGCAGGCCCAGCAGAACCCACGACCACCACGACCGCCGCCTGACGCGGTCGACGGCCACCAGGATCGTGCCGAGGCCGAACAGGAGCGACGGCCCGTAGAAGCCCGGATCGAGAACGCTCGTAGAGAGGATCTCGGCCCCCGGGAACCAGAAGATGAGGCCCGCGAGTACCCCGCCCACCGTGCCGATCGACCGGGTGACGATGGCCCGCAGCACCACCGTGGCCCCTACCCAGAATAGCGCGGACACGATCGCGAGTACGAGTACAGAGGGACCCGCGACGGCCATGACTGCACCCGCGACGGCCTGCAGTGCTGTACCGCCGTAGGACTGGCCCCAGTAGAAGGCGCTGAACTCTCCTGCGGCGACGTGCCGCGACATGAGGTAGACGACTGAGATGTCAGAGTTGAGCGTCATCGCCGGGCTGAGCGCGTACCCCACGCGCACGGCCATGCCGAGCACCAGCCCGATCCAGAAGACCAGGGAGGCGACACGGCCCGCGCGGCGCGGCCGATCGATGTCGACGACGACCTGGGTCACGAGTGCTCCTCGGGCTCGGTGGCGGGAGGTGCATGCGTACAATGGGTGCTGCGCATGTGTTCCGCCTTGTCTCGGCACACTCAGGCGCTACGAGACATTCATCTGCTCGGCGGCCACTCGTGCCGACGACTCCGACAGCTACGAGGTTACTACCATGCCCCGCGCACTCATCACCGGCATCACCGGCCAGGATGGCCTCTACCTCTCCGAGCTCCTACTGGACAAGGGCTACGAGGTCTATGGCCTCATCCGCGGTCAGAACAACCCGAAGTACGAGCTCGTCGAGAAGACCGTACCGGGCGTCAAGCTACTCACGGGTGACCTCACCGACTTCTCGAGCCTCATTCGGGCGCTTGACATCTCGCAGCCCGACGAGATCTACAACCTCGGCGCGATCTCGTTTGTCGCCTACTCGTGGGAGAACGCGCAGCTCACCTCCGACGTCACCGGCAAGGGCGTGCTCAACGTCCTCGAGGCGACGCGCCTGTGGGCCGGCGACGACCTCGGCAAGGTGCGCTTCTACCAGGCATCGAGCTCGGAGATGTTCGGCAAGGTACAAGAGGTTCCGCAGCGCGAGTCGACCCTGCTCTGGCCGCGCTCACCCTACGGCGTCGCCAAGGTGTTCGGCCACTATATGACCATCAACTACCGCGAGTCATACGGCATGCATGCCTCGAGCGGCATCCTCTTCAATCACGAGTCGCCGCGCCGCGGACCGGAGTTCGTGACCCGCAAGGTGAGCCTCGCCGTGGCGCGAATCGCGCTCGGCCTGCAGGGCGAAATCGTGCTCGGCAACCTCGACGCGAAGCGCGACTGGGGCTTCGCCGGCGACTACGTCGATGCCATGTGGCGCATGCTGCAGCAGCCGGAAGCCGACGACTACGTCGTCTCCACGGGTGACACCCACTCGATCGAAGAGCTGCTCGAGGTGGCTTTCGCGGCCGCGGGCGTCGAGGACTGGTCGCGCTACGTGCGTCAGGACGAACGCTTCATGCGCCCCGCCGAGGTCGACCTGCTCGTCGGCGACTCCTCGAAGGCGCGCGAGCGTCTCGGCTGGGAGCCCAAGGTCTCGTTCCGCGAGCTCGTCGCGATGATGGTCGAGAACGATTTGGCCGAGCAGCGAGCGCTGCACGCCTGACGATGGGCCGCGTCTTCGTCACCGGCGTTACGGGCCAGGACGGGTCATACCTGACCGAACGTCTTCTCGCCGACGGCTGGGAGGTGCACGGGCTCGTGCGCGTGACCGATCGCGTCGATGAGCAACCCGCACCGGCCGGCACGGTCGAACATGTAGGCGACCTGGGTGATCCGACTACGCTCGCCCGTCTCGTTGAGCAGCTGCGACCGGAGCTCGTGATCAACCTCGCGGGGATCACCTCAGTCGCGCTCTCGTGGCAGCAGCCCGCGATGACCGGAATCGTCACAGGGGTCGCCGTCGCGGCCCTGCTCGAAGCGTGTGAACGCCTCGGCCCCGAAACGCGCCTCGTGCAGGCTTCCTCGGCCGAGATCTTCGCCGGTGCCGGCGTCGATCCACAGGACGAGACGACGCCCATCGTGCCCACTTCGCCCTACGGCACCGCGAAGGCCTTCGCGCACCGCTCGGTGCAGCTGGCCCGCAGTCGTGGTCAATGGGCAAGCAACGCCATCCTCTACAATCACGAGTCACCGCGACGTCCGCACAGCTTCGTCTCACGCAAGATCACTGACGGCGTCGCCCGGATCGCGCTGGGGCTGGCCGACCGTCTCGAGCTCGGCAACCTCGACGCCGGACGCGATTGGGGCTGGGCCCCCGACCACGTAGATGCCGTGCTGCGCATCGCCGGCGCTGAACAGCCGGGCGACTACGTGATCGCCACCGGCGAGGTCCACACCGTACGCGAGTTCGTGCACGCCGCCTTCGCGGCTGCCGGGATCGATCACCCCGAGCGCTACATCGTGGTCGACGAGAGTCTCCTGCGTCCCCATGACGCGCCCGCGCTGCGCGGCGACTCGTCGCGGCTGCGCTCCGAGCTCGGGTGGCGCCCGACCATGACCTTCACCGAGGTCGTGGATGCGATGGTGCAGCACGACCTCGCCCTGCTCTCGACCGACGCACCGGCCCGCTGAGTCTCGGACACCCATGATCGACGCCGACCGACTGGAATTGCCCGCCGACATCGCGGGTCGGATGATGCTGAGGCCGCCGCGGCACGCCGTACGGTTCGCCGTAGTGCTGCTGGCGGCACTCGGGATCGTCGCAACGACCCAGGACATCCCGTACCTGCTGTCGTGGCCGCTGTGGGGCGATGAGGCCTGGGTCGTGCTCAGCCGACTGTTCCCGCTCTCGGACCTGCCGATGCTCACCTCGAGCTCGCCCATCGCGTGGAACCTCCTGGTGCAGGCCTTCTCGCTGCTCGGCGACACCGGCGGCCGGATACTGACGCTGTTGTTCCATGCGGCCGCGATCGCGGCCGCATTCTACGCGGGCCGTTGGATGCCGTGGCGGCCGGGCGGGCTGAACCCGACGGCGCTGGGGGCGATCACGGCGCTCGGCGTCGCGCTCGCCCCCGGCACGCTCGCCCGCGTCGACATCAAGCACTACGCGGCCGACGCCTTCGTGACCCTGCTCGTGCTCGCGCTGACCTTCCACGCCCGTTCTGGTCGCCGTGTGCTCGTCGGCCTGACGATAATCGGAGCGTTCGGCACTCTCGTGGCGTTCGCGACCGTCTTCGTCGTACCCGCCGCATTCCTCGCGCTCCTCGTTGAGGCCGTGGTGCAGAAGCGACGCGTGACCGGCATCCTGGTGGGCGGCTCGATCGCGGCGATCGGAATGCTCACCTGCTATCTCATGGTCGCCATGAAGGGCGACAACGACTCGCTGCGTGGATTCTGGACCTCTGCCTACCCGCGTGGGCTCCTCGACCTGCCGAAGTTCCTCGGCAGCAGAATGCTCGACGTTGATGCGTCGATTACCTTCCTCAATATCGGCATCATCGCGGTGTTCGTACTCGCAATGCTGATCACCGCGGCCCGGCGTCACGCCTGGGAGGCGATCGTGTTTCCCGGCGTCGTGCTCGCCATCATGATCGTCCTCGGTCTGCTGCACCGCTACCCGCTACTCGACCAGCGCACTTCGCACTTCTTCATCGTGCTGACCTCGTTCTGCGCGACGGTCGGCGCGCTTGTCGTCGTCACCACGGTGCTGAACCGGCTACCCGGCCGCCTCGCGATGCCTCCACGGCGCACCGCACTCGCCGCGGCGTGCATCGTGGCGCTGACCATCACCGTGCTCTCGATCCCCGACTGGCGCGCGCACAGGCTCCCGCTCTACGACACAACCCATCAGACGGCATACGTCGAGAGCCACCTGCGCGCAGACGATCTCGTGCTCTACAACGAGCTCGCCGGCTACCAGCTCGCGCTCAGCTGGCGGTTAGACGCACCCTCGTGGTGTCCGGATCCGGCGGCATGGACCGGCTACGTGATCTGCTACCCACACACCGACCGGATAGCAGGCTTCTCGACTCTCGCCGCCGCCTACGCGGCCGTGGACACCCATCTGATGCAACACCCCGGCTCGCGCGTGTGGCTCATCCGCTCGCACGTCTTCGTGGAGTACGAGCAGATGGAGAAGGACCTGCCCGAGCGCTACACCTACCGCGTCATCGATCTACCGATCCAGCCGGTCGGCGTCATCGAGGGCTTCCGCGACGACCAGGAGACCCGATGAACGCCCCGGTGCGGGTGCTCTTCGACGCCACCGCCATCCCGGCCGATCGGGGCGGTGTCGGCCGTTATGTCGAGGGCATCGTGTCGCAGCTGGGCGCGGAGGCCACCATCGTCTGCCAGTCACGGGATGCGGAGCGCTTCTCGGAGCTGGCGCCACATGCGGCGATCGTCCCGGCCTCACCGCGCATCGCGTCGACCGCTTTACGGCTGCTCTGGGAGCAGCTCGCGCTGCCGCGGATCATACGACGCAGCCGTGCCGAGGTCATCCACTCGCCGCATTACACGCTGCCGATCGCGACCCGCATCCCGCGCGTGGTCACGTTTCACGACGCGACCTTCTTCTCCGATCCCGCCGTACATACCCCGCTCAAGCGGGTGTTCTTCCGCAGCTGGATGCGTCTCTCCTCGCGAATGGCGCGCCGCATCGTGGTGCCGAGCGCCGCGACCCTGGACGAGACGCTGCGATACTGCCCGGCGGCCGAGGGCAAGCTCGTCGTGGCGCACCACGGCTACGACGCCACGACCTTCCACCCACCCACCGCCACCGAACTCGATCGCTTCCGAGTGGCGCACGGCATCGAGGGCGATTGGATCGCGTTCCTCGGCACCCTCGAGCCGCGCAAGAATCTACCGGCGCTCGTCGAGGCCCATCGCTCGGTGTATGCCGCGCATCCCGGCACGCCGCCGCTGCTGATCGCAGGAGCGCGTGGCTGGGAGCGTGATCGGCTGAGCGACGGCGACGCCAGCTCGCGGCTGCTGGGCTTCCTGCCTGTCGAACAGTTGGCGGCGTTCCTCGGCGGAGCCCGTCTGGTTTGCTACCCAAGCCTCGGCGAGGGATTCGGGCTGCCCGTGCTCGAGGCGATGGCCTGCGGCGCACCCGTGCTCACGACGCGGCGGCTCGCGCTACCCGAGGTGGGCGGCGAGGCGGCGGCCTACGCGAAGCCGGAACCCGCCTTGCTCGCGCAGGCCCTGACCGCGCTTCTCGGCGACGAGTCCCTACTCGCCCGTATGCGCGAAGCCGGGCCCGCGCGCGCCGCGATGTTCACCTGGCGTCGCAGCGCCGAACAGCACCGCGAGGCCTACCTGAGAGCGGTGCAGGATGGCTGAGGTGCTGCTCGTAACCGTGTCGTACCGCTCAGGTGACGCGCTCGTGGAGTTCCTCGAGACGCTGCCCGCAGCAGCCGCGTCACCTGTCGAGACCGTAATCGTCGACAACGCATCCGAGGAGGGCTTCGCCGAGCGCTGGACCGCCCCGCATGTGAGCGTTGTCGCACCCGGCGCAAATCTCGGCTATGGGGGCGCGGTCAACGCGGGGGTCGCGGCGTCCCACGCACTCGGCGAGTGGCTGCTCGTGGCGAACCCTGACGTGCGCTGGAACCCCGGCGCGATCGACCTCATGCTCGCAGCGGGTGCCGAGCCCGACATCGGCGTCGTCGGCCCGCTCATCCTGACGCCGAGCGGCGAGGTATACCCCTCGGCCCGGCGACTGCCCTCGCTGCGCACCGGCATCGGTCACGCACTGCTCTCCCCCGTCTGGCCGGACAATCCGTGGTCACGACGCTACCGGGCCGATCGCGACACCGAGCCGCGGCGGCGCGACGCGGGCTGGCTCTCCGGGTCGTGCCTGCTTGTGCGCCGCTCCGTCTTCGAAGCGGTCGGCGGCTTCGACGAAAAGTTCTTCATGTACTTCGAGGACGTCGACCTGTGCGCCCGCATCGGCGCGGCCGGCTGGCGCGTCGTGTACGACCCATCCGCGTCGGTTATACACTCCGGCGGACACTCGACAAGCGCTCACAGCGCACGCATGATCCGTGAGCATCACCGCTCGGCATACCGCTATCTCGCGGCCAGGTACCACGCGTGGTATCTGTGGCCGCTACGTGTGGCGTTGCGCGCGGCTCTTGCGGCGCGTGCGACGATCGCCTCACGGTGACTCAGCGGCCCTGCGCGGGCAGCGCCGACAGGTAGTCGCCGTACCCGCTCTTGCGTAGCGGTGCTGCGAGCGCGAGCAGGGCGTCGTCGTCAATCCAGCCGTTGCGCCAAGCGACCTCCTCGATGCAGCCGATCTTCTGCCCCTGGCGTGCCTCGATGACGCGCACGTACTCCGAGGCTTGCATCATCGACTCGATGGTCCCGGTATCGAGCCACGCCGTGCCGCGATCGAGCAGTTGCACGCGCAGCCGCCCCTCGCGCAGGTAGTGCTCGTTGACGGCGGTGATCTCGAACTCGCCGCGTGCACTCGGACTGATCGACTTCGCGATCCGCACGACCTCGTTGTCGTAGAAGTACAGGCCAGGCACGGCGAAACTGCTCTTCGGCACCGCCGGCTTCTCCTCGATCGAGATCGCACGCTGCTGAGCGTCGAACTCCACGACGCCGTAGTCTCGCGGATTGGCTACCCGGTAGGCGAAGATGAGACCGCCGACGAGATCGTCGTTGCCCTGCAGTGCCGTGCCGAGCGAGGAGCCGTGGAAGATATTGTCGCCCAACACGAGCGCGACGCTCTCCTCGCCGATGAACTGCTCGCCGATAACGAACGCCTGCGCGAGTCCCTCCGGTGCGGGCTGCACGGCATAGCTGAGTTGGATGCCGAGTGCCGAGCCGTCGCCAAGCAGACGCTGGAACTGCGGCTGATCGTCGGGGGTCGAGATCACTAGGATCTCTCGGATACCTGCCATCAGCAGCGTCGACAGCGGATAGTAGACCATAGGCTTGTCGTAGACCGGCATCAGCTGCTTTGAGATGCCTTTGGTGATCGGGAAGAGACGAGTTCCGGAGCCGCCCGCCAGGACGATGCCACGCATCATGAGACCTGTAGTTCGGCATAGCGCGCGCGGCAGTCCGCATAGTCGGGCAGCAGCCCGCCGTCGCGTGCCTCGGCGAGCGACGGCGCGGTAGCGTCCCGTGATGAGACGATCGACTCCTCCGCCGAGAACGGCAGCTCAAGCCTCAGCTCGGGATCGCGCGGATCGATCGCGAACTCGCGCTCGGGCGTGTGCACGGCCGAGGTCAGGTAGCTCGCGACCGAGCCGTCAACGAGCGAGACGAGCACGTGGCCAAGCCCTTCGGCGAGAAAGACGGCACGGTGGTCGACGTCATCGATGAGCACGCGGTCCCATGCGCCGAAGCTCGGCGAGCCCACTCGCACGTCGATGACGTAGTCGTAGAAGGCACCGCGTGGCGCATGAACGAACTTTGCCTGGCCCGGCGGCACGAGCGCGTAGTGCACCCCGCGGATCACACCGCGCGCTGATACCGACATGTTGCCCTGACGCAGCTCGAGCCGACGGCCGACCGCCTCTTCGAAGGCCTCGAAGCGGTAGAACTCAAAGAACGCGCCCCGCGCATCCGCATGGACTTCAGGAGTGAACTCGAACGCATCCGGGATCGCAAGCTCGCGGATTCGCATCTGTGGAGTCTACCAACCGGCTCGGAGCACTCCGCCGCGGGCCTCGATAGGATTCCTGTGGAGATCGGAACCTCACCCCATGCGCATCCTCGTCACCGGCGGAGCCGGTTTCATCGGCTCGAACTTCGTACACCACCTCATGCAGTACTCCGACCACACGGCAACCGTGCTCGACAAACTCAGCTACGCTGGCAGCATCGACTCGCTCGGCGGCCTGCCAGGGGACCGCGTCGCGTTCGTGCGCGGTGACGTCGCCGATGCGCCCCTCGTCGACGAGCTGTTCACCCACCATGACGCGGTCGTGCACTTCGCCGCCGAGAGCCACAACGACAACTCGCTGAAAGATCCCCGGCCATTCCTCGACACCAACGTCGTAGGCACCTACACCCTGCTCGAGGCGGCGCGTCAGCACGACATCCGCTTCCACCACATTTCGACCGACGAAGTCTACGGCGACCTCGAGCTCGACGATCCCGCGCGCTTCACGGAGTCGACGCCCTACAACCCCTCCAGTCCGTACTCGTCGACGAAGGCTGCGAGCGACCTGCTGGTGCGGGCCTGGGCACGTTCCTTCGGCGTGCGGGCCACGATCTCGAACTGCTCCAACAACTACGGGCCCTACCAGCACGTCGAGAAGTTCATCCCGCGGCAGATCACCAACCTGCTGCGCGACGAACGCCCCAAGCTCTATGGCACGGGCGAGAACGTGCGTGACTGGATCCACGTCGATGACCACTCCTCGGCCGTGCTCGCCATCCTCGAGAGCGGTCGCATCGGCGAAACATACCTCATAGGAGCCGATGGCGAGAAGAGCAACAGACGGGTCGTCGAGCTGATCCTCGCCGAGTTCGGCCGCCCGGTCGACGCCTACGACCTCATCGTCGATCGCCCCGGTCACGACCTGCGCTACGCCATCGACTCTACGAAGCTGCGTCGGGAGCTCGGCTGGACCCCCCGTTACAATGACTTCACCGCGGGGCTTGCGACCACGATCGCGTGGTACCGCGACAACGAGGCATGGTGGGCGCCGCAGAAGGAGGCCACCGAGGCCGCGTACCGGGCGATCGGCCAGGCATGACGCTTTATCTCATCACGGGCGCGGGCGGGATACTCGGGCACGCGCTGCAGCGTGCGCTCGCGGATCGCGACGTGCGGGCGCCAGGTCGCGACGCGCTCGACATCACCGACGTAGCATCCGTCGCCGACGCGGTCCGGGGTACGGATGTCGTGATCAACGCCGCCGCCTACACGGCGGTCGACGACGCGGAGATCCACGAGCACAAGGCGTACGCGGTCAACGCGACAGGTGCCGCAAACGTCGCTCGCGCCGCCGCGGATGTCGGTGCGCGGCTCGTGCAGATCTCCACCGACTATGTCTTCCGTGGCGACGCCACGACACCGTATCCGGAAGACGCACCGCTCGACCCGCTCGGTGCCTACGGACGCACCAAGGCGGCGGGCGAGCGGCTCGTGCGAGAAGCGCATCCGAGTGCCCACGTCGTGCGCACGGCGTGGCTCTACGGCGCGCACGGCGGCTTTCCGCGCGCGATGCTGCGACGCGCGGCCGAACGCGACACAGTGTCGGTCGTGACGGATCAGCTCGGACAGCCCACCTCGGCCCAGGACCTGGCATCCGCGATCGTCGCGCTGCTCGACGTCGGCGCCCCCGGGGGGGTTTATCATGGCACCAACGCGGGAGTCGCGAGCTGGTTCGACCTGGCGCGCGCCACCTTCGAGCTCGCAGGCCTCGACCCCGCACGGGTGCTGCCCACCGACAGCACAGCATTTGTGCGCCCCGCCCCCCGACCCGCATACTCGGTGCTCGGCCACGACGCGTGGGCGCGCGTCGGCTTAGCCGCGCCGCGGGACTGGCACGACGCCCTCGCAGACGCCATGCCGGAGTTCGTGCGATGAGCGAACTGCGCGTAATCCTCGAACAGCTCGTGGCGCCGCTGCCGGGCGGTATCGGACGATACGCCGAAGAACTGACCCGTCAGCTCATCGCGACCGCCCCGACGGGCGCGGTGGTCACCGGCTTCATACCGTCGTCGCCGCCCGACCGCTACGACGACCTCGAGCACCGGCTGCCCGGACTCATCCGTCTCGACAAGTCCGCCCTCGACCGGCGCGCGCTCGCCGAAGCGTGGCGTCACGGCCTCGTTGGCGGGGCGGCGCACGGAATGGTGCACGCCATGAGCCTCATGGCACCCATGACGCGTCACGACCGTGTGCAACAGCCCGGCCGCCAGCTCGCAGTCACGATCCACGACGCGATCCCGTGGACGCATCCCGAGACGCTGACGCGGCGCGGCGCTGCATGGCATCGCGCCATGGGTGCGCGCGCCGAGCGGCACGCCGACGCGATCGTCGTGCCAACCCACGCGGTCGCCGCCGAACTGAGCGAGCATCTCGCGCTCGGCGACCGCGTCCGCGTGATCGGTGGTGCCGTCGGGTCGACGGTGCGGTTGCCGCCCAACCCTGCCGAGCGCGCGCACGCGCTCGCGTTGCCCCCCCGCTACGTGCTGAGCGTCGGCACCCTCGAGCCGCGCAAGGGCATCGTGCCGCTCATCCAGGCGATGTCGCAGCTGCCCGATGACGTACACCTAGTGATCGTCGGGCCATCGGGCTGGGGCGGACTGAGCGTCGAGGCCACGGCCGCCGAGGCCGGTGTCGCCGAGCGGGTACAAATCGCGGGGAGCCTCACCGACAGCGACCTCGCCGTCACCTTCGCAAAGGCGGACGTGGTGGCTGTGCCGAGCCTGACCGAAGGGTTCGGGCTGCCGATCCTCGAGGCGTTCGCGTTCGAGACGCCTGTCGTGCACTCGGATGCCGCCGCACTCGTCGAGGTCGCCGGTGGTGCCGGCATCGCCGTGCCGCTCGCCGAGCCGCACGGCTACCCGCGGCGGCTCGCCGAGGCGCTGCGCTCCGTGCTGGAGGACTCCGTACTCGCCCGGAGGCTCGGCACGCTCGGCCGCGACCGCGTGCGTAGCTACAGCTGGCGCGATTCCGCCGAGAAGGTCTGGCAGCTGCACGCGGACCTCTGAGCCGTCGGAGGCCGCGAGGATCCTCAACGCCCCGTCTCAGCCTGCGGGCGGTGCCGCGGTCGCTGGCGGCCAGAGCAGCTCGTGGATCGCCGCGTGGATCGCGTCGTAATCGGGGGCTGCCGGATCGACCTTCGGCGGGGTCAGCTCGGAGGACATCACCTCCTGACCCTTCGACTTGTCGGCGAGCTGCACGAAGTACGACAGCATCTGCTTCGGGATGTCAGTGCGCACCACCTGCTTGCCGGCCGCCGCGATGTCGACGAAGCGAGTGAGCACGGCGGCCGGCGTGAACTGGTCGATCATGGCCTGCTGCACCTGACGCTGATGCCGCATCCGTTGGTAGTCGGTCGTGCCATAGCGGGTACGGGCGTATGCCAGCGCGCTGGCACCGTCCATGTGCTGCTCCCCTGCCTCGAAGTAACCAGCAGGGGGAATCGAGTTGCCGTCGGCGTCTTCGTTCGACCCCCACGCTACCCGATCCTCAAGAGTGATGTCGATGCCCCCCATCGCGTCGATGAGGTCGGCGAAGCCCTGCATGTCGATCAGCACGTAGTACGGGATCGTGATGCCGAGCACCCCCTCCGCCGCATCCCGCACGGCCTCGATGCCGGGGCTCGAGTTCTTCTTCTCGGCGTCCGGGTAGAGGTAGGCCCAGTCGAGCTCGCCGTAGGTGTAGAGGTAGTCGATGAGGCACTTGCTGCCGCAGTCGTAGCCGTTCGGCAGCACCTGGTACATCGGCGAGCCCTCGACGAACGGCACCTGCTCGAGGTTGCGCGGGATGCCGATGAGCGTCACCTGGCCGGTCGCGGCGTCGACGCTCGCGACCGAGATGCTGTCGGGTCGCATGCCCTGGCGGTCGGGCCCCGCGTCGCCGCCGAGCAGCAGGATGTTGTAGCGGCCGTCGATCGGAGGCTGGGAGGGGCCCTCGGCGAAGACCGTGTCGAGCAGGTCGATGCCGGCCGTCGCCGACACCGCGCCGTAGGCGGCCGTGCCGGACACGACCGCGAGAGCCGCGACCGAGAGCCCGGCGACCGCCGCACGCGCCGCGGGGGCGACGCGTACGAGCTGCACGAGGCGCAGCGCGTCGAGGGTCAGCACGAGCCACAGCACCGCGTAGAAGGCCAGCACGAGCACCAGCAGCATGAGCGCCCAGGTGTTCGTCGCGAGGCTCAGCAGCACCCCGCGCGCGACGATCGCGAGCACCGCGACGACCACGACGAGCGCCCACCAGACGAGCGTCGCCCCGAGCCCGAAGCGCCCCGCCCGCCGGTTCCCGGCGAGCACCTGGGCCGATCCGGGCACGAGCAGGTTGAGCCCCACGAGCCACCACGCCCGCTTGGTCATGAAGCCGGTGTCGGTGCGGTCGGGATCGCGCAGCACGCTCATCACGGGTCAGAGCTTCTGCTGCAGCGCCGCGTTCTTCGAGGCGACGAGCGCCTCGAGGCCCGCCGCGTGGGCGGCGAGCCTCGCCGTCAGTGCGGGGTCGCCGGATGCCAGCACGCGGGCGGCGAGCAGCCCCGCGTTGCGCGCCCCGCCGATCGACACCGTGGCAACCGGGATGCCGGCGGGCATCTGCACGATCGACAGCAGCGAGTCGAGGCCGTCGAGCGTCGCGAGCGGCACCGGCACGCCGATCACGGGGAGGGTCGTGACGGATGCGAGCATGCCCGGCAGGTGCGCCGCACCGCCCGCCCCGGCGATGATGACACGCAGGCCGCGACCGGCGGCATCCGTGCCGTACTCGAGCATCCGGCGCGGCGTGCGGTGGGCCGAGACGACCTCGACCTCGTGGGGGATGCCGAACTCGGCGAGCGCCGCCGCTGCATCCTGCATGACCGTCCAGTCCGAGTCGGAGCCCATGACGACGCCGACCAGTGGGGTTCCCGCTACCTCTGGCACCCGGCCATGCTACGGCGCCACCCTGGCAGAACCCCGCCGCGGCGCGCGCACACCCGCCCCGCCTCTCGCGGGAGCCGGTCGGCCTCGCCGGAGGGGTCAGCCCCGGAAGAAGTCGGCGGCGGCGCGCGCGCGGGCGACGACGTCGTCGAGCTCGGTGCCGGTCGCCGTCACGTGGCCGACCTTGCGCCCAGGGCGCGACTCCTTGCCGTAGGAGTGCAGCTTCACCTCGGGACGGTCGGCCATCGCGCGCGGGTAGCGGTCGGGCATCCGCTCCCCCGACGGCCCGCCGAGGATGTTGACCATGACCGAGACCGGCGCGAGCGGCGCGGGATCGCCGAGCGGCAGGTCGAGCACGGCCCGCAGGTGCTGCTCGAACTGGCTCGTGACGGCGCCGTCGATCGTCCAGTGACCGGTGTTGTGCGGACGCATCGCGAGCTCGTTGACGAGCAGGCGCCCGTCATCGGTCTCGAACAGCTCGACGGCGAGCACGCCCGTCACATCGAGCTCGGCCGCGATGCGCTCGGCGAGCGCGCGCCCCCGCTCCGGCAGGGTGCCCGCGCGCGGGGCCGGCGCGAAGACCTCGGCGCACACGCCGTCCTCCTGCACCGTCTCCACGAGGGGCCAGGCGGCGATCTCGCCCGAGGGACGGCGCGCCACGAGCTGCGCGAGCTCCCGGCGGAACGCCACCAGCTCCTCGACGAGCAGTCCGTCGGCGGCATCCGCGAACCAGTCGTCGGCTCCGGATGCCTCGCGCACGACGCGCACCCCCTTGCCGTCGTAGCCGCCGCGCGGGGTCTTCACCACCGCGACGCCCCCGTGGGCGGCGAGGAACACGCCGAGCTCGGCGGCGTCCGCCACCCGCGCCCAGTCGGGAACCGGGGCGCCGATCGCGGCGAGCCGCTCGCGCATGAGCGTCTTGTCCTGGGCGATCGCGAGCGCGTGCGGGCCGGGGTGCACTGGGATGCGCGCGGCCAAGAGCGCCTCGAGCACCGGCTGCGGGACGTGCTCGTGGTCGAAGGTGACGACGTCGACGTCGGCCGCGAAGGCGAGAACCGTCGCGGCATCCCGGTAGTCGCCCACGGCCGTCGCGGCGAGATCCGCGGAGGAGTTCTCCGCCTCCGCCAGCACGCGCAGCTCGATGCCGAGCGCGACCGCCGGGGGGATCATCATCCGGGCCAGCTGGCCGCCGCCGATCACGCCGACTCTCACTCCACCAGGTTAGCCGTTGGACGGGCGGTAACATGGACCACGTCGTCCACCTGAAAGGCCCTGCGTGCTCGAGCGCCTCACTCGTTTCCTCCACCTAGCTTGGGACAAGCTCGTGCGGTACGCCCTGAAATTTGGGATCGTCGGGCTACTCGGCTATTTCATCGATGTCGCGATCTTCAACGCGCTACGGCTGGGCGCCATCGGTTACGACCATTTCTGGCAGGGGCCACTCGGCGCCAAGATCGTCTCTGTGACGATCGCCACGCTGGTGACCTGGTTCGGGAACCGGTACTGGACGTTCCGCGAACACCGCCGCAAGAACTTCCTGCTCGAACTCGTCGAGTTCTCTGTCGTCTCTGTTGGTGGTCTTTTGATCGCGCTGCTGTGCCTATGGGTATCGCACTACCTGCTGGGATACACCTCGCTGCTTGCCGATAACATCTCCACCAACGTCATTGGCCTCTTCCTGGCGACTGCCTTCCGCTTCCTGATGTATCGCTTCTGGGTGTATGGGCACCACCGCAAGGATGGGCTGACGGCGCGTCGACGCAAGGCGGAGGCCGCGGCACTGGCACTCTTTGAAGACGAGCATGTGGCGTCCGAGACTGCCGAGACCGAGAGAGAAGCTCGTGTCGCCGACTAGGGCATGTTGCTAGAGGCTGGCTTGGGTGTGTGGAAGAGTTGGAGCGCGTCGTATGCAGGTCGCGCGTCAGACCACGCGAGTGCGGAACCACAGCCGGCGTCGCGGCGTACGGAGGCTCCTCGCTTACAAGGCATTCTCGAACCAGTTGCCCTCCGCACGCAGTAGGACATCGCACTCAGTCAATGGGTGAGCGATCCTGCGTGGCTCAGCGCCACCCCAGCAGCTGTGTCTCGTCAGGCTGCTGCTCCCGTCCCCGCGACTGCTCCTGCTGGCGCCGCGTCGCCACGGGGTTGACGGAGAGCTCCATGAGGTCGTGCAGCGTCGCCTGCACGAGGTCCGCGCCGGGCACGTCCCGCAGCACGACGGGGCGCTCCAGCCCCGTGTTGACGAGCACGTCGCCCGAGCCGAAGAGCGCCTGCAGCCCCGCCTTGCGCACCGTCACGTCGTAGCCGCGGCTGTGCAGCAGCTCCTGACGGGTGCGCACGAAGAGCCCCGAGCGCAGCACGATGCGGCGCGTCGTGATCGTGTAGTTGCGCCCGAGCCACGCCACGAGCGGCAGCAGCACGAGCAGCACCGCGACGACCGCCGCGGCACCCAGCACCGCCCAGTTCTGCCACGCCTCGGGGAAGGTGCCGCCGAGATAGCCGAGGGCGCCGAGATCGGCGACCAGCAGGACGCTCGGCCAGAACAGCGCGCGCCCGTGGGAGCGCAGCCGCGCCACCACGGCCTCCGGCTGCACCGTGTGCACGGGGCCGCCGGCCGGCGCGGACGACGGCTGCTCGGTCATGCCCCTTTCCTACCGCACGTGGGTCACGTCGCCCGCCGCGACAGACCGCAGCGCGCCGTCCGCATCCGCGACCGCGAGGTGCCCGTCGGCGTCGAGGTCGACCGCGACGCCGACGAGCTCCGCGTCGCCCGGCAGCTCGACGCGCACGCGGCGCCCGAGCGTCAGGCAGTCGGACCGCGCCTCGGCACGCAGCCCCGAGGCCTCCGCATCGGCGCCCGCCGCGAGGTAGCGCGCGAGCCGCGCGCCGAGCCCCTCCAGGTACGCCGCGATCACGCCGTCCTCGAGGGCGTCGTCGACCTGGAGCCCCTCGACCGCGAGCGAGGTGGCGGTCGGGGTCGGCAGCTCCTCGGCGGTCATCCGGGTGTTGAGCCCCGCGCCCACCACGAGCCCCGCGCCGGAGGGCAGCAGCTCGGCCAGCACCCCGCAGATCTTGCGCCCGCCGACGAGCACGTCGTTCGGCCACTTGAAGCCCACGTCGCGCCCCGGGAGCACCTTGCGCACGGCGCGCGTCATCGCGACGCCCGCGAGGATCGGCACCCAGCCCAGGCGGTCGGGCGGGGGCGTCTCCCCGTCCGGCAGCCGCGGGCGCAGCAGCACCGACGCCGCGACGCTCGCGCCGGGCGGCGCGGTCCAGGAGCGGCCGAGCCGCCCCTTGCCCGCGCTCTGATAGCGGGTGAGCATCACGGTGCGGTCCGCGAGCCCCTCGCGGTCGGCACGCGCGGCGAGCTCGGCGTTCGTCGAGCTCGACGACGCGAGCTCGTGGAGGGCCGCGACGACCCGTCGACTCCGATCGAAGCTCATGGTCGCCAGCCTAGGATGTCGTGCATGCCGGATGCGCCTGCGCCCGTTCCCGGGCGCGTCCTCGTCGTGACGCCGACCTACGACGAGGCCGAGAACCTCGGGGCGACGATCGCCGCGCTCACCGCCTCCGGAGCGGACGCCGACATCCTGGTGGTCGACGACGCGAGCCCCGACGGAACGGGCGAGCTCGCCGAGCGGATCGCCGCATCCGATCCGCGGGTGCACGTGCTCCACCGGCCCGGCAAGGAGGGCCTCGGCCGCGCCTACCTGGCCGGCTTCGCCTGGGCGCTCGAGCGCGGCTACGCCGTCGTGGTGGAGTTCGACGCGGACGGCTCGCACCCCGCCGACGCGCTGCCCGACATGCTCGCCGTCCTCGCCTCCGATCCCGCGACGGGCCTCGTGATCGGCTCGCGGTGGGTGCCGGGCGGGCGCCTCGTCGACTGGGCCGCCACCCGCCGCCGGCTCAGCAAGGCCGCGAACGCCTACGCGCGGATCATGCTGCGCCTCCCGGTGCGCGACGTCACGGCCGGGTACCGCGCCTATCGCGCCGAGGTGCTCGAGGAGATCGCGCACCAGCTCGTCGACTCGCGCGGCTACTGCTTCCAGATCGACCTGACGATCCGCACCCACGACGCCGGATGGCGCATCCGGGAGGTGCCGATCGTCTTCACCGAGCGGCGCGCGGGCTCCTCGAAGATGAGCGGAGCCGTCGTGGTGGAGGCGATGTGGCGGGTCACCGCCTGGGGTCTCGCACGCCTCGTCCGCCGCCCGCGACCCCGCGTGCGGGGCCAAGCCGCAGCGACGGGTTTTGTGGGATCGCACAACCCCTCACCCCGGGAGGGTGACGGATAGGCTGAACGCCGTGACCGACGCCACCGCAGCCCCCGACCTCACGACCGCCGGCAAGCTCGCCGATCTCAAGGTCCGCTACCACGAGGCGGTGACGGCGAGCGGCGAGGCCGCGATCGCCAAGCAGCACGCCAAGGGCAAGAAGACCGCCCGCGAGCGCATCGAGCAGCTGCTCGACCAGGGCTCCTTCGTCGAGCTCGACGAGTTCGTGCGGCACCGCACCCACGCCTTCGGCATGGAGGACAAGCGCCCCTACGGCGACGCGGTGGTCACCGGCACCGGCACCATCCACGGTCGCCAGGTCGCCGTCTACGCGCAGGACTTCACGATCTTCGGCGGCTCGCTCGGCGAGGTCGCCGGCGAGAAGATCATCAAGGTCATGGAGCTCGCCCTGAAGACCGGCGTGCCCATCATCGGCATGCTCGACTCGGGCGGCGCGCGCATCCAGGAGGGCGTGGTCGCGCTCGGCAAGTACGGCGAGATCTTCCGCCTCAACACCGCGAGCTCGGGCGTCATCCCGCAGATCTCGATCATCATGGGCCCCGCAGCGGGAGGCGCCGTGTACGGCCCCGCGCTCACCGACTTCGTCATCATGGTCGACAAGACCAGCCAGATGTTCGTGACGGGACCGGATGTCATCCGCACCGTCACCGGCGAGGACGTCGGCATGGAGGAGCTCGGCGGCGCGCTCACGCACAGCCAGCGCACCGGCGTCTCGCACTACCTCGCCTCGGACGAGGACGACGCGCTCGACTACGCGCGCGCTCTCGTGAGCTTCCTCCCCGACAACAACCAGGCGGAGCTGCCCGTCTACGAGTCGGAGACCGAGCTCGAGATCAACGACTCGGACCGCCGGCTCAACACGATCATCCCCGACTCCCCCAACCAGCCCTACGACGTCCTGGAGGTCATCGAGCGCGTCGTCGACAATGGCGACTTCCTCGAGGTGCAGCCTCTCTTCGCACCCAACATCGTGGTGGGCTTCGCGCGGGTCGAGGGGCGCTCGGTGGGCATCATCGCCAACCAGCCGAACCAGATGGCCGGCACGCTCAACATCGATGCCGGCGAGAAGGCCGCCCGCTTCGTGCGCTTCTGCGACGCGTTCTCGATCCCGATCATCACGATCGTCGACGTGCCGGGCTACCTCCCCGGCACCGACCAGGAGTGGACGGGCGTCATCCGCCGCGGGGCGAAGCTCCTGTACGCCTACGCCGAGGCGACCGTGCCGCTCGTGACGGTCATCACGCGCAAGGCCTACGGCGGCGCCTACATCGTCATGGGCTCGAAGCAGCTCGGCGCCGACCTCAACTACGCGTGGCCGACGGCGGAGATCGCGGTGATGGGCGGCCAGGGCGCCGTCAACATCCTGTACCGCAACGAGCTGAAGGAGGCGGAGGCCGCGGGCCGCGACGTCGCCGAGGTGCGCACCCAGCTCGCCAACGAGTACACCTACAACGTGGCCTCGCCGTTCCTCGCGGCGGAGCGCGGCGAGCTCGACGGCATCATCGAGCCGGCCGCCACCCGCCTCGTGATCATCAAGGCCCTCCGGGCGCTCCGCACCAAGCGGGCGGCGCTCCCCGCCAAGAAGCACGGGAACATCCCGCTGTGAGCGAATCCGACGTCTCCGCGGGCATCCGGATCGCCGGGGGCGACCCGACGCCGGAGGAGCTCGCCGCCGCGACCGCGGTGCTGCAGGCATCCCTCGCGGAGCTCGCGGGCATGCACCGCCGCGCGCAGCGCACGCCGACCACCTGGGAGCGCGAGCGCCGCGGCCTGCGGCAGCCGCTCGTGCCGGGCGGCTGGAACCGCTGGGGCCGCTGACGCCGTACCCCGAACGGCAGACATCCCCGAACCGGCGTGCATGCGGGGGACCAGAAAATGTACCCCGAATGTCCCCCGAAATGACGACTTGGAGGACTTCTCGTTCTCTCGCATACTTGTCTGCAGCAGGTGTATCTCATCGAGCTACACACCATCGCCGGCCCGCTCGGGTAAGCGGTCCGATGATGTGGGGGCGAGTCAGGGCGATATTCGGGTTGTCGCCCTGACTCGATACATGCGAGGGGTCGGATGTCACATCCGGCCCCTCGCTTCTTCTCATCGCCGAGCCGGACGCACCGCTAGCCCGACGGGGCCTGTCGCGGGATCTCGAGCCACAACTCGACCTCGTCGTCCGGCTCGCCTCCGAGCAGCGTCGCCGACTCGTCCCCTGCGCTGCGCAGGCCGACCACGGTGACCGCCACATCCGACCCCTCGGGCACCGTGCGCACGATGACCCGGTCGGCCGTGGTCTCGCGGAGCGCGCGGGCCAGCCGGCCGAGCACGCGGTCGAGCTCCGCCTCCGAGAGCTCGTCGATGCCGCCCTCGTCGAGCAGCGTGACGGTCGTGCCGCGACGCCGGGCGAGCAGGATCTGACTGCGCACGGCATCGTCGAGCAGCCGGCGCCCGCGGATCTCGTCGCGGATCGCCGCCTCGAGGTGACGGCACTCGTCACGCTGGGCCGCCGTCAGCTCGCCGTGCGAGGAGCGGATGGTGCGCAGCATCGGCAACGCCATGACGCTCGTCTGCCCGAGCCGGAACTGCCGCTCGTTGAGGTGCGCCTCCTGCGCGGCCTGCCACTCGGTCGCCTCCCGTTCGGCGATCGCGAAGCGCTCCGAGTCGCGCGCGGCCTTCGCGAGGGTGTTGGTGATGATGTGGGCCACCCCCACCCAGGAGGCGGACCCGATCACGCCGATCGCCCCGAGCGCGCCCGGCCCCGACCAGAACAGCGTCTGCACGACGAGGAACAGGATGCCCGCCCACGCGAACCCGGGCCGCAGCCGCACCGCGGTGATCGTCATGAGCGTCCCGACCGCGGCGACGTACCAGGTGCCGTAGCCGTTGCCGCCCTCGCGGTGCGGATCGAGCACGGCCGTCACGAGCGGGGGCAGGGCGACCGCGACGCCGAGCGAGAACGAGGCGAGCCAGATCGGCAGGCGCGCCTCGCGCATCGGCCACAGCACGGCGGTCGTGACGAGGGCGTAGAGCGCCATCGCGCCGAGCACCGCCGCGGGATCGCTCGCGAAGGGGAAGGTGAGCGAATAGGCGGCCAGCAGCAGATGGTAGCCCGAGAACACCGCCGCGAGCGCCACGATGAGCACGCGGGGAACGCCGATCGTCATCGCTCGCCCTCCTCGGCTGGCCAGTGCAGCGCCACGACGGTGCCGTGCCCGGGGGCCGTGCGGATCTCCGCCGAGCCGCCGACGCTCGTCACCCGCTCGAGGATCGACACCCGCACCCCGAGCCGCTCGGTGGGGACCGCCTCGAGCTCGAAGCCCGCACCGGTGTCGCCGACCTCCACGACCACGCCGTCCGCGTCGCCGCGGACGCGCGCCCAGCGGCGCGTGCCGGGCCCCGCGTGCTGCAGGCTGTTGACCATCGCCTGCACGGCGGCGGAGTAGACCGCCTCGGCGACGGCCACCGGCACGCGTCCCTGGCCCACCCGATCCGCATCCACCTCGACGGGCTCGGAGAGCGCGGATGCCGCGTCGGCGATGCGGTCCGCGAGCGCCGCCACCGAGATGTCGGCGTCACCCGGAGGACCGTCGGAGACCGCCTCGCGCAGCTGGCCGATCGCGTTCGCCGCCATCCGCGCCGCGAGCTCCTTCGCCTCCGGGGTCTCGGCGCGCGCCGCCGAGAGGAGCGTCGTGAGCACCCCGTCGTGCACGATCGCGTCGACCTGAACGCGCTCCGCCTCCATCGCGTGCTGGCGCACCGCGTGGCTGTAGCGCTCGAGGGCGGTGGCCTGGGCGCGGTCGACGGAGGAGGCGGCGCTGCGCAGGATCGCCGTGATGATGGTGATCGCGCCGCCCAGGATGATCGCGTAGACCGAGTCGAGCGCCGCGTGGCTGAGGGTGACCCCGCCGCCCGCGGGCGTCAGCCGGATGACGCCGTAGACGAGCGGCACGATCACGACGTAGAGCGTCGCGAGCCGGATGCCGAGGCCCACCGTCGCCATCGCGGTCGCGATCGTGAGCGTGTAGTAGAGCCAGTAGCTCGACTCGGGCGCCGCGGCGACGTCGATGACCGCGAACGGCCAGCTGACCAGCGCCACGAGGTAGACGGCGGCGAACGCCGTGTGCCCGATCCGCAGCCCCCGCCCGACGACCGACACCGCCACGGTGGCCAGGAGGCTCGCGACGAGGGCGCCGACCATGACGACCGACCAGACGGGCTGCATGTTCGGCAGCTGCTCGATCATCGCCGGCACCGACTGCAGCATGAACGCCACGCCGAACCCGGCGGCGCTGCGCGCGATGGCCGTCGTGACGCGCACGAGGCTCAGCGGGTTGCGCACCGGGCGCCCGCGCGGAACCGACGCGAGCGCCGGGGCGACGTCAGCCATCGCTGTCGGGGTCGAGCCCCGGCAGGATGCCGTCCTCGACGGCGCGGCGCAGCAGGTCGACCTTGGTCGGCGCGGGGCGCCCGATCTCGACGTACTTGCTGCGGATGCGGTCGAGGTACTCGCGCGCCGTGGAGTAGCCGATGCCGAGCTGCTCGGCCGCGAGCTTGAGCGGCAGCCCGGATGCGTAGAGGTGGAGGATCTCGCGCTCGCGGCGGCCGAGCTCGGCCTTCGCGAAGTCGCGGTCGGCGTCGATCGCGGTCGCCCACTCGAGGTTGTTGAGCACCTCGCCGCGCGCGACCGTCGCGGCGGCGGCGATCACGGTGCTCATCGAGGCCGACTTCGGGATGACGCCCGCGGCCCCGGCGGCGAGCGCCTCGCGCACGAGGTCGACGCGATCCGCGATCGAGTGCACGAGCACGGGGGCGCCGATCGCCTGCACGCTCTTGACGTTCTGGGTGACGCTCGAGCCGTCGCCGAGCGAGAGGTCGAGCACGACCACGTCGACCTCGCGCCCCGCGAGGCCCGCGATCAGCTCGCGCACCGTGGGCGCCGCCAGCATGAAGTCGTGGCCGGCCTCGACGAACGCCGCCTGCAGGCCGATCCGCACCGACTCGTGGTCGTCGACGACGGCGACGCGCGCCGGACGCGCCTCGACATCCGAATCCGGACGATCGATCACGGTGCTCATGAGGGGACTCCCGAAACGTGGGGGCGGGCCGCCGCCCCGGATCATGCTACTCCGCGGCCCCCGTGCGGGGGCCGCACGGCTCGCCCGCGTTCACTCCCGCACGAAGGCGCCGACGGCCTCGACGTGGTGGGTGCTCGGGAAGAGGTCGAGGGCCCGCAGGGTCGTGAGCGGGTACCCGAGCCCGGCGAGCACGCCCGCGTCGCGCGCGAAGGCGACGGGATCGCACGCCACGTACACGAGCTGCGCGGGCCGCGCCGCCGCGAGGGCCTCCAGCACGGCCCGGCCCGCGCCGGAGCGCGGCGGGTCGAGCACGACGGTCGCCGCGGCGAGCCGGGCGCGCTCCGCCGCCGAGGCGTCCGCGAGGGATCCGATCCAGCGTTCGACGCGCGCGGTCAGCGCCTGCGCGCCGATCCACTCGGCGAGGTTCTCCTGCGCGTGCTCGGTGGCCCGCGCATCCGACTCGACGGAGGTGATGCGCACGCCCGCCCCGAAGCGGTCGCCGAGCGCGGCGGCGAGCAGCCCGACGCCGCCGTAGAGATCGAGGTTGGCGGCCTTGGGGTCGAACAGCGTCGCGTCCACCGCATCCTGCACGGCGCGCGTGAGCGCGAGCGGCGCGGCCGCGTGCACCTGCCAGAAGCCCGCGTCGTCGAGACGGAACTCGCGCTCCCCCACCCGCTCGCGGATGACGCTCGGCGCCTGCGTGCCGACGATGAGGCGCGCCCCGCCGACGCTCGGCGCGAGCACCTCCACGACGCCGCCCGCGTGCTCGGGCATCCGCTCGCCGAGGGGCGCCGCCTCGCGGAGCTCCGCGGTGCCGAGCGGCAGGCCGGAGACCGGCACGACGCGGTGCGAGCGCGCAGCGTACGGGCCGACCGTGCCGTCGGCGGCGACGTGCAGGCGCTCGCGGGTGCGCCATCCGCCGCCGTCCGCGGGACCCGCGACCGCCTCCACCTCGACATCGCGCTCGATGCCCGCCATGCGCTGCAGCGCCTCACCGAGCACCCGCGCCTTCAGCTCGCGCTGATGTCCGGGGGCGATGTGCCCGAAGTCGGCGCCACCGGGGCGATGGGCCGGATCGCGCGAGACGTCGGCCTCGGGCCACAGGTGAGGGCGGCGGTGCGGGCTCGGCTCGAGCACCTCGACCGTGTCGGCCCACCAGAAGCGCGGCTTGCGGTCGTCGGAGATGCGCGCCCGCACCCGCTCGCCCGGGATCGCGTCGGCGACGAACACCACGCGGCCGTCGAGCCGGGCCACGCCATAGCCCCCGTGGGCGATGCCTGTAGCCTCGACCTCGACCTCTCGGCCCTGCATCTCACCCATCCTCCCGAGCATAGGCTCACGACCGCAGGCGGATGGCGCGGGCCGGTCACGGAAGGAGCCCCCGTGCGGCTGTACCTGGCATCCACCTCCCCCGCGCGCCTCGCCACCCTGCGCGCCGTCGGCATCGAGCCCGTGCCGGTGCCCTCGCACGTCGACGAGGACGCGGTCGCGGCGGCGGCCGGACCGCTCCGGCCCGACGCCTATGTGACGCTGCTCGCACGCGCGAAGGCCGAGGCGGTCGTCGCGCGGCTCGTGGACGAGGGCGAGGTCGACGGCCTCGTGCTGGGCGGCGACTCGGCCTTCGAGCTCGACGGCGTCATCCACGGCAAGCCGCACCTGCCGGAGGTCGCCCGCGAGCGCTGGCATGCCCAGCGGGGCCGCTCGGGCGTGCTCCACTCGGGCCACTGGCTCGTCGACGTGCGCGGCGGACGGATGGGCGAGGCGATCGGCGGGGCGACCGCGGCGACCGTGCACTTCGCATCCGACATCACCGACGAGGAGATCGACGCCTACATCGCGACCGGCGAGCCGCTCGCGGTCGCCGGGGCGTTCACGATCGACTCCAAGGGCGCCGGGTTCATCGACCGCATCGAGGGCGACCCGCACACCGTCGTCGGCCTCAGCGTGCCCTACCTGCGCACGCTCGTGCGCCGGCTCGGCGTCGAGTGGCCCGCGCTCTGGAACCGCTGACCGCATCCGGGGTTGTGGCCGCCCCGCAATCCGACACCTCGGGTTTGTGGGGCGCCGACAACGGCGCACCCCCGGCGTCCCCATAGGCTGGGTGTCACTATGGCCCGCATCACGAAGGTCCTCATCGCCAACCGGGGGGAGATCGCGGTGCGCGTCATCCGCGCCGCCCGCGACGCCGGCATCGCATCCGTCGCCGTCTACGCCGACCAGGACCGCGGCGCGCGGCACGTCGTGCTCGCCGACGAGGCGTACGCCCTCGACGGCACCACGAGCGCCGAGACCTATCTCGTCGTCGACAAGATCCTCTCGGTCGCCCGCCGCTCCGGCGCCGACGCCGTGCATCCGGGCTACGGCTTCCTCGCCGAGAACGCCGACTTCGCGCGCGCCGTGATCGACGCGGGCCTCATCTGGATCGGCCCCTCACCGGATGCCATCGAGCGCCTCGGCGACAAGGTGTCGGCCCGCCACGTGGCCGAGAAGGTCGGCGCCCCGCTCGCCCCGGGCACGCTCAACCCGGTCGAGGACGCGGACGAGGTGCTCGCCTTCGTCGATCAGGTCGGCCTCCCCGTGGCCATCAAGGCGGCGTTCGGCGGCGGTGGCCGCGGCCTCAAGGTCGCCCGCACGCGCGAGGAGGTGCCGGAGCTCTTCGAGTCCGCCACCCGCGAGGCGGTCGCGGCGTTCGGCCGCGGCGAGTGCTTCGTCGAGAAGTACCTCGACAAGCCGCGCCACGTCGAGACCCAGTGCCTCGCGGATGCCGCGGGCAACGTCGTCGTCGTCTCGACCCGCGACTGCTCCCTCCAGCGCCGCCACCAGAAGCTCGTCGAGGAGGCGCCCGCGCCCTTCCTCACCGAGGAGCAGCGCGAGCTGCTCTACAGCGCGTCGAAGGCCATCCTCCGCGAGGTCGGCTATGTCGGGGCAGGCACCTGCGAGTTCCTCATCGGCCTCGACGGCACGGTGTCGTTCCTCGAGGTCAACACCCGCCTGCAGGTCGAGCATCCGGTCTCCGAGGAGGTCACCGGCATCGATCTCGTGCGCGAGCAGTTCCGGATCGCCGAGGGCGGCATCCTCGACTACCCGGACCCCGAGACCCGCGGGCACTCGATCGAGTTCCGCATCAACGGCGAGGACCCGGGCCGCAACTTCCTGCCGACCCCCGGCCCCGTGCAGGCGCTGCGCCTGCCGGGCGGTCCCGGCGTGCGCGTCGACTCGGGCGTCACGACCGGCGACGAGATCTCGGGCGCCTTCGACTCGCTGCTCGCGAAGCTCATCGTCACCGGCTCCTCGCGCGAGGACGCGCTCGAGCGCGCCCGCCGCGCCCTCGACGAGTTCGAGGTCGCGGGGCTGCCGACCGTCATCCCGTTCCATCGGGCGATCGTGCGCGATCCGGCGTTCACGGCCGAGAACGGCTCCTTCGACGTCTACACGCGCTGGATCGAGACCGAGTTCTCCGGCGAGCTCGAGCCGTGGGGCGGCGTGCTGGCCGACCCGACGCCGGCCGAGAAGCGCCACTCGGTGGTCGTGGAGGTCGAGGGCAAGCGCGTCGCGGTGTCGCTGCCGACGACCCTGCTGCCCTCCGCCACGGTGTCCGCTCCCCCGCCGCCCCGTCGCCGCGGCGGCTCGCGCGTGGTCGCGGGCGCGACCGGCGACGCCGTCAAGGCGCCCATGCAGGCCACGATCGTGAAGGTCGCGGTCGCCGAGGGCGACAGGGTCGTCAAGGGCGATCTCGTGGTGGTGCTCGAGGCGATGAAGATGGAGCAGCCGCTCACCGCCCACAAGGACGGCACGGTCGGCGCGGTCGACGCATCCGTCGGCGCCACGGTCTCCTCGGGCCACCTGCTGCTGACGATCACGGACTGACCCCGCCGCTCCATCCCCGCGAGCGCTACCGAATCTGGCGAACGCGGTTGCTGCGGGAGCAGCGCTCGCCAGATTCGGTAGCGCTCGCGGTTCGGTTGTGGCCGAGGTCAGCGGATGCCGTAGGAACGCAGCAGACGGCCGAGTCGCACCGGCGAGGCGGCCGTTGCCGCATCCCATCGCGCGATCGCGCGCACACCCGCCTGCCGACGGAGCCGAGCCTCACGCCACTTCTCGTCGAGCAGCACCTGCTCGAGGGTGCGACCGTCGCGATATCGCTCATCGAGGTACTTCACCTTGCCGTCGAACTCGCCGATGACGCCGTAGGCCGGCCACCAGAAGTCGACCGGCATCCGTCCGTCGGCATCCCGGAACTCGTGCTGAAGCTCCGGCACGGGAAGACCCGCCTCGAAGATCGATGCCCGGCTCAGTGATTCGAGCGGCGAGCCGGACCGTGCATCGGCGAACGCGACGACCCCTCGCGCCCGCTTCACGCCGCGTGCTCCCGGTTCGGGCAGCTCACGTATCAGTTCATCGACGCGAACTCCGCGAGCCAGCACAGCATCGGCGACCATGACCGCCTCGCCGAATCGCGAACTGCGTGCGATATCGATCGCGGTACGCCCGAGCTCGGTCACCTCCAAGCCGTCGATGCGCGCCGTCTGGGCCGGGATATCGATGCAGTGGCGCACCAGCCGCTCGTCCGAGCGCCCACCTCCCGCGCGATGCGCGATCGCGTGCACCGAGTCGGGTGGCTCGCCGAGCAGTGGCAAGCCCCACACGATGGCAGCCGTTCGATGCGAGAGTACGATCCGCCGGCTCCGCAGCAGCACTACCGCCCGCGCGAGTGTCAAGTGCCGTTCGCGCGGATTCTCGCGCGCCCATACATCAGCCGGGTAGTAGACACCGCGCAGCAGGCGAACCACCCTCCCCGCGCGCACCTGCAGGCGGATGCGGTCGAAGTCGCCGCCCGCGTCCTCGCGAACCAGCGTGAAGGCATCCCGCCACGCGGCCGTGATCGTGATCTCGTCCATACGCCAACCCTGTCCGAGACGGCGTACGAGCATCCCCCGCTCTCCACAGCCGCGAGCGCTACTTGAACTGGCGAGCGCTACTCGCCCACCAGCCGCGCTCGCCGGATCGGGTAGCGCTCGAAGGGGCGGGGCGTCAGCCGACGATGTGCATCGCGCGGGCCGCATCCGTCACGGCGCCCGAGAGCGAGGGGTAGACCGAGAAGGCGCGGGCCAGCTGGTCGACCGTCAGGCGGTGCTCCACCGCGAGCGCGATCGGCAGGATGAGGTCGGACGCCTTGGGCGCCACCACGACGCCGCCGATCACGGTGCCGGAGCCGGTTCGCGCGAACAGCTTCACGAAGCCGTCCTTGATGCCCTCCATCTTGGCGCGCGGGTTGGAGGCGAGCGGCAGCTTGTAGATCTCGCCCTGGGCGAGCCCCTCCTCGATCTGCTTCTGGTTCCAGCCGACGGTCGCGACCTCCGGATGCGTGAAGATGTTCGAGGTCACGTTGCGCAGCTCGGTCGGCACCACCGCGTCGCCCATCGCGTGGAACACCGCCGTGCGTCCCTGCATGGAGGCGACCGAGGCGAGCGGCAGGAAGTCGCTGCAGTCGCCCACCGCGTAGACCATCGGCATCGAGGTTCGCGCGACGCGGTTGACGCGGATGTGGCCCGACTCGGTCAGCTGCACCCCCGCATCCTCGAGGCCGAGCCCCGCGGTGTTGGGCACCGAGCCGACGGCGAGCAGGCAGTGCGAGCCCTCGACCGTGCGGCCGTCGGCGAGCGTCACGAGCACGCCGTCGCCCGCGCGCTCGACGGATGCCATGCGCGACTTCGAGAGCACCGTCATGCCGCCGCGCACGAAGACGTTCTCGATGACGCGGGCGGCATCCGCGTCCTCCCCCGGCAGCACCTGCTCGCGACTCGAGACGAGGGTGACCTGGGCGCCGAGAGCGCGGTAGGCGGAGGCGAACTCGGCGCCCGTGACGCCGGAGCCGACCACGATGAGGTGCTCCGGCACCTCGTCGAGGCTGTAGAGCTGGGTCCAGGTGAGGATGCGCTTGCCATCCGGCTTCGCGGACGGCAGCACGCGCGGGCTCGCGCCCACCGCCACCACGAGCGTGTCGGCCACCACCTCGTCGAAGTCGACGCGCTTCTTGCCCTTGCCGGTCGACATCACGAGCCGGTTCGGCCCGTCGAGCCGGCCGTCGCCGGCCACGATCCGCACGCCGGCGCGGATGAGCTGCGCCTTCATGTCCTCCGACTGCTGCCGCGCGAGTAGCAGCAGCCGCTGGTTGACGGCGGCGAGGTTGACGGTCACCTCGGGGCGCACCGCGCGGCCCTGCTCGGTGCGGGCGAAGAACTGCACGCCGAGGTCGGCGGCCTGGCCGACATCCGTGGCGGCACCGGCCGTCGCGATGAGCGACTTCGAGGGGACGACGTCGGTGAGCACGGCGGAGCCGCCGACGCCGGCACGCTCGACGAGGGTCACCTCGGCGCCGAGCTGGGCTCCCGTGAGGGCCGCCTCGTACCCGCCGGGGCCGCCCCCGAGGACGGCGATGCGCTGGGTCCGCTCGAACTCGTAGGGCATGCCTCCATCATCCCGCATCCGCCCGCTCCGATGCGCACGGGCGGGACTCCGCGGATCGCACCGCGCGACCTTAGAGTGAAGGGATGCAGACGCCCCACCCCCTCGACGCCGAGGGAGCAGACCCCTTCGCCGTCGCCCGGATCGCCGCCGAGCAGCTCGCCGAGGCCACCGGAGTCGAGAAGCACGACATCGCCCTGACCCTCGGCTCCGGCTGGGCCAAGGCCGCCGACCTCATCGGCGAGACCGTCGCCACGGTGCCCGCCACCGACATCCACGGCTTCAGCGCCCCCGCGCTGTCGGGCCACGTCGGCACCCTCCGCAGCGTCCTGCTGCCGAACGGCAAGCGCGCCCTCGTGATCGGCGCGCGCACCCACTTCTACGAGAACCACGGCGTGCGCCGCGTCGTGCACTCGGTGCGCACCGCCGCCGCCGCGGGGGCCACGACGATGATCCTCACGAACGGCGCGGGCGGCATCAAGGAGCACTGGACGCCCGGCACCCCGGTGCTCATCAGCGACCACATCAACCTCACGGCGTCGTCGCCGCTCGAGGGCGCGACCTTCATCGACCTCACCGACCTCTACTCGGCCCGCCTGCGCGACCTCGCGCGCAGCATCCAGCCCGACCTCGACGAGGGGGTCTACGTGCAGTTCCGCGGGCCCCACTACGAGACGCCCGCCGAGGTGCAGATGGCCAAGACGATCGGCGGGCACATCGTGGGCATGTCGACGGCGCTCGAGGCGATCGCCGCCCGCCAGGCCGGCATGGAGATCCTGGGCTTCTCGCTCGTCACGAACCTCGCCGCCGGCATCTCGCCCGAGCCGCTCAGCCACGCCGAGGTGCTGCAGGCCGGCAAGGACGCCGAGCCGGTCATCTCCGAGCTCCTCGCCCGCGTCGTGGCGGCCATCTGATGGGCGCCCCCGACATCGACCCGGTCGAGGCGGCACGCGCCTGGGCCGCCCAGGACCCGGATGAGGTCACCCGCGCCCAGCTCGAGGCGCTCCTCGCGCGCACCGACGCCGGCGATCCGGATGCGCGAGGCGAGCTCGCGGCGCGCTTCTCCGGGCGGCTGACCTTCGGCACCGCGGGTCTCCGCGGCGAGCTCGGCGCGGGCCCGCTCCGCATGAACCGCGTGCTCGTCTCGCAGGCGGCCGCGGGGCTCGCGGCGTACCTGCTCGCGCGGGAGCCGCATCCCTCGGTCGTCATCGGCTACGACGGGCGCACCAACTCGCAGGTGTTCGCGCGCGACACCGCCGAGCTCATGGCGGGCGCCGGCGTGCGCGCCATCCTGCTCCCCCGCCTGCTGCCGACCCCGGTGCTCGCCTTCGCGGTGCGCCACCTCGACGCGAGCGCGGGCGTCATGGTCACGGCGAGCCACAACCCCGCGGCCGACAACGGCTACAAGGTGTATCTCGGCGGGCTCGACCACGGCTCGCAGATCGTGCCGCCGGCGGATGCCGACATCCAGGCCGAGATCGTGCGCGTCGCCGCGGGCTCGATCGCGGGGCTGCCGCGCTCGACCGCCTACGAGATCGCCTCCGAGGAGGTCGTCGACGAGTACGTGCGCCGCACGGCGGCTCTCGCGACCGATGCCCAGCCGCTCTCCGTCGTCTACACGGCGATGCACGGTGTGGGCTGGGAGACGGCACGGCGCGTGTTCGATGCGGCGGGCTTCCCCGGCGTCGTCTCGGTGCCCGAGCAGCAGGAGCCCGACCCCGCGTTCCCCACCGTCGACTTCCCGAACCCCGAGGAGGCCGGTGCGATGGACCTCGCCTTCGCGACGGCGGCGCAGCACGGCGCCGAGCTCGTGATCGCGAACGACCCGGATGCCGACCGCGTCGCCGTCGGCGTTCCGGATGGCGAGGGCAGCTGGCAGCGGCTCTCCGGCAACGAGGTCGGCTGGCTGCTCGGCTGGCGTGCGGCGCAGCGCGCCGCCGAGCGCGGCATCGACCGCGGCACGCTCGCCTGCTCGCTCGTGAGCTCGCCGGCGCTCGGCGTGGTGGCGCGCAAGGAGGGGCTCGACTTCGCGGAGACCCTCACGGGCTTCAAGTGGATCTCACGCGCGGGCGATCTGCTCTACGGCTACGAGGAGGCCCTCGGCTACCTCGTGGACCCCGACAAGGTGCGCGACAAGGACGGCATCTCCGCGGCGGTCGAGGTGCTCGCGCTGTTCTCCGAGCTCAAGGCGCGGGGCACCACCTTCGCCGAGCACCGGGCGGCGTTCGCGGATCGCTACGGCGCCTTCGCATCCGGCCAGATCTCGATCCGCGTGTCGGACCTCGCGCGCATCCCGGAGCTCATGGCGCGGCTGCGCGCCGAGCCGCCGCGCGAGATCGGCGGCATCCGCGTGGAGCGCATCGACGACTTCGCGGGCGGCTTCGCGCAGTTCCCGCCGAGCGACATCCTGCGCTTCCAGCTGGAGGGCGGCTCGCGCGTGATCGTGCGGCCGAGCGGCACCGAGCCGAAGCTCAAGTGCTACCTGGACACCCGCTCCGACGAGGGCACCCCCGCCGAGCGGCAGGCCACGGCGGATGCGGCGCTCGCCTCCCTCGACGCCGGGATGCGCGCGCTCCTCGCCTGAGTTTGTCGGCGTCGCGATAGTCCGCGACGCGTCGTAGCACGTACGCGGATAGGATCGCGGCGCCGGTGGCTCAGCTCAGGCGAGGGCGGACTCGAGCTTGCGCTGCAGCTCGGCCGTGTCGAAGTAGTTCTCGATCACGATCACGTCGGCGAAGGTGCGCCCGATCCGCTCCACGAACTCCGGGCCGGTGAGGATCACCTGCGCGTCGTCGAGCTCGGCCTCGAGCATCGAGGCGTCGATCGCCACGACGCGCGCGTCGATGCCGAGCCGCTGCAGCACGCGCTCGGCGTTGACCTTGAGGATGCCGCTCGTGCCGATCCCCGCCCCGCAGAGGGTGAGGATCTTCACGCGCTCACCCCGAGGATGCCGCGCACCTCGTCGGGGGTGGCGGCATCGGCGAGGCGCTCCACGGCATCCGAGTCGTTGAAGATGTTGGCGATCTCGGCCACGAGCTGCAGGTGCCGTGCGCTCGAGGCGCCCGCGAGCGCGAGCACGACGCGCACCGGGTCGTTGTAGGGGTGGCCGAACTCCACGGGCTCGGCGAGCGTCGCGATCGCGATGCCGTCGCGGCGCACGGCCGGGCCGGGCCGGGCATGCGCGAGCGCGAGCCCGGGAGCCACGACCACATAGGGGCCGTGCTCCTCGATCATGCGGATCATGTCGACGCCGTAGCCGGCGCTCGTGACCCCGGATGCGGTGAGCGCGCGGCCGGTGAGCTCGACGGCCTCGCGCCAGTCGCGGGCGCGCCCGCCGATGACGACGGCCTCGTCGGGGAGCGGGGGGAGGTCGGTTGCTGGATGGTCCATCAGGCGGCGCCGAAGCCCTCCTCGATGAGCTCGACGAGCTCGGCGCGGTCCTCGAGCGGGAGGAACGCGGCCTCGGCGGCGTTGAGCTGGAAGGTGAGCAGGTCGTCGAGGTCGTAGCCGAAGGCGTCGACGAGGAGGCCGAGCTCGCGTGTGAGGCTCGTGCCGCTCATCAGGCGGTTGTCGGTGTTGACGGTCACCCGGAAGCCGAGCTGGTAGAGCAGGTCGAAGGGATGCGCCGTGAGGTCGTCGCCCCACGCCGCGATCGCGCCGGTCTGCAGGTTGGAGCTCGGGCTCGTCTCGAGGGCGATGCCGCGGTCCTTCACCCACTGGGCGAGGCGCCCGAGGCTCACGTAGCTCGCCTCGTCGTCCTGCGACTCGATCGTGATGTCCTCGGCGATGCGCACGCCGTGACCGAGACGCAGGGCGTGCCCGTCGACGAGCGCCCCGCGGATCGACTCGAGCCCGTCGGCCTCGCCGGCGTGCACCGTCGCCGGGAAGCACTCGCGGGCGAGCAGGTCGAAGGCGTCCGCGAAGCGGCTGGGCGGGAATCCCGCCTCGGGGCCGGCGATGTCGAACCCGACGGCACCGCGGTCGCGGTGGCGGAGGGCGAGCTCGGCGATCTCCAGGCCGCGGTCGGTGTGGCGCATGGCGCTCACGAGCTGGCCGACCCGGATGCCGTGGCCGGCCGACGCCGCCGCGTCCACGCCCTCGTCGAGACCCTCCTGCACGGCCTCGACGACCTCGTCGAGGCTCAGCCCGCGTGTGAGGTGCTGCTCGGGCGCCCAGCGCACCTCGCCCCACACCACGCCGTCGGCCACGAGGTCCTCGACGAACTCGCGCGCGATGCGCGTGAGCCCCTCGCGGGTCTGCATGACGGCGGTCGTGAGGTCGAAGGTCTTGAGGTACTCGACGAGCGATCCGGAGTCGGACTTCTCGGCGAACCAGGCGGCGAGCGCGGGAGCATCCGTCGCGGGCAGCTCGAGGCCGAGCGGCTCGGCGAGCTCGATGATCGTCTGCGGGCGGAGGCCGCCGTCGAGGTGGTCGTGCAACGAGACCTTCGGCAGGGTCCGCAGCTCGACTCCGTCGACGATGTGGTGGTCTGCGGGGGCGGCGTCGCTCATGGCTCCAGCGTAGTCGGCGCGCCCCGCGCGAAGCTGTGCGGATGCCGCGTGCGAGGGCGGTCCGGCGACCGCGGGCGCTACGCCGCGAGCCGCGCCGTGATCGTCGTGGCGGCCTCCACCGCGAGGAGGCGCACGCGCTCGGCGTCCGTCTCGCTGAAGCTCGTCGTCACGTAGGGCACGGTGAGCGCCGCCCGGGCGAGGCCGCGTCCGTCGCGCACCGCCGCGACGATGTCGGCGATGCCGGGCGAGCGCGGGTCGTCGCGGCGGAGCGACCCGTCGGGGGCGATCCGGGTCACCTCGGACGCGTCGATCGCGGGCAGCAGCTCGTCCCGCCAGGCGGGCGCCGCCCCCGCGACGAGCACCGTGGCGGTCGCGGAGTCGAGCGGGAAGTGCGCGCCGACGCGCACCCGGAAGCCGAAGTCGGCCGGGCTCTCGATCTGCGCCACGACGCGCACGGCTCCCGCCTCGAGCACAGCGAGGTTGCACGACTGCCGCACGGCGGCGGCGAGCTCGCGCATCACCGGGGTGGCCGCGACGAGCAGGCCCCGCAGCGGCGGATGCCGGTGCGCGAGGTCGAAGGCCGCGACCCCGAAGGAGTACAGCCCGGACGCCCGGTCGCGCACGATCCAGCCGCGGCCCTCGAGGGCGACGAGCACGCGGAACACCTGCGAGGCGCTGCGGCCGGTGGCCTCGGCGAGCTCGGTCTGGCTCATGCCGTCCTCGCGGTCGGCGAGCACCTCGAGCACGTCGAGCGCCTTGTCGACCGCCGGGACCGAGTAGTCGGGCTGCTTCGCCGCCATCCGGCTACCGGTCCGCGCCCATCGCGGCGAGCATCCGGCGCGCGATCTCCCGGTCGATGTCGTCGGGCACGGGCTGGGCGCCCGGGGCGAGCGTGCCGGCCGCCGTCGCGACGCGCTCGAGCGAGAGCGCCTGCAGCAGGAAGCCGAGGTCCATCGACTCGAGCGAGTTGCCCTTGGGCTCGCGGCCCGCGAGGTTCATCATCCGGCCGTCGGCGAGCAGGATCACGTGGCGGCCTCCCGGCAGCTCGATCCGCTCGATCGCCTCGTCGAGGCGCGTGACGGATGCCGCCCCGGCCTTGAGGGCCGGCACGTCGATCTCCCACGGGAAGTGGCCGCAGTTGGCGAGCACGGCGCCGTCGGCGACCCGGTCGAAGAAGGGCTGGGTCAGGATGCCGGGGCGCCCCGTCGCGGTGATGAACACCTCGCCCCAGTCGGCGAGCCCCTCGGCCGTCGACACCCGGAAGCCGTCGAGCGCCGCCTCGAACGCCTTCAGCTCGTCGACCTCGACGACGGCGACCTTGCCGCCGAGCTGCCGCAGGTAGTGGGCGACGCCGCGCCCGCACCAGCCGTATCCGACGACCACGAAGCGCCGCCCGGGGACCATGAGGTTGGTGATGCGCATGAAGCTCTCCACCACCGACTGCCCCACGGCGTGTTTGTTCTCGCCGATGGCCTTGAGCAGGCTGTCGTTGATCACGATCACGGGGAACGGCACGCGTCCCGCGAGCTCGCCGCGCAGCCGGTCGCCGCCCGAGGTGGTCTCCTCGGTGCCGCCGAGGATGCTGGCCTCGGCACCGCGCGCAACGATGCCGGCCGCGAGGTCGCCCCCGTTGTCGAGCAGGATGCCGGGGGCCGCGTCGAGCACGGCCGCGAGGTTCGCGTGGTGGTCGTCGAGGGTGTCGTCGCGGCGGCCGTGCACGGTCATGCCGGCGGCGCGCAGGTGGGCGACCACGTCGTCCTGGGTGGAGCCGTGGTTGCCGGTGGCGACGATCTCGGCGCCGCCGGCCACGAGGGTCTCGAGCAGCACGGCGGTCTTGGGCTCGAGGTGCAGCGACATGCCGATGCGGTGGCCCGCGAAGGGGCGCGTGGCGGCGAAGTGCTCGCGGGCGGCGGCGAGCAGCGGCATCCGGGAGCGGATCCAGGCGATGCGGGCGGAGCCGCGCGCGGCGAGGTCGGGGGTGGCGAGGTCGGGGGTGGCGACGTCTGACATGGCGACATGATCACACGGGATGCGTCAGTAAACAAGATTTGCGTATATGAAATCTCCGGCTATGCTCGCCAGCATGCCCCGCCGTATCATCCTCGACTGCGATCCCGGCCACGACGACGCGATCGCTCTCCTCCTCGCCCATGGCAGCCCTGAGATCGAGCTCGCCGCCGTCACGACCGTGCACGGCAACGCCGGCATCGACAAGGTGACCCGCAACGCGCTCTCCGTCGCGCGCGTCGCCGGCATCCTCGGCGTGCCCTTCGCCCGTGGCGCCGAGCGACCGCTCGTGCGCAAGGTCGAGGAGGCGCCCGACATCCACGGCGACACCGGCCTCGACGGCCCCGCGCTCCCCGAGCCCGCCTTCGAGATCGACGAGCGCCACGCCGTGCAGCTCATCATCGACACCGTCATGGAGTCGGAGCCCGGCACCATCACCCTCGTGCCGACCGGCGCGCTCACCAACATCGCGCTCGCGGCCCGCCTCGAGCCCCGCATCGTGCCCCGCGTGCGCGAGGTCGTGCTCATGGGCGGCGGCGTCTACGGCGGCAACTGGAGCGCCACCGCCGAGTTCAACATCATCATCGACCCGGAGGCGGCGAACATCGTCTTCAACGAGTCGTGGCCGCTCACCCAGGTGGGCATCGACGTGTCGCACCAGGCGCTCGCCACCCCGGATGTGCGCGAGCGCATCGACGCGATCGGCACCAAGCCCGCCAAGTTCGTGAGCGAGCTGCTCGACTTCTTCGGTGCCACCTACCGCGAGGCGCAGGGCTTCGAGTACCCGCCCGTGCACGACCCGATCACGGTCGCCTACGTCATCGACCCGACGGTGCTCGAGGTGCGCAAGACCCTGCTCGACGTCGAGCTGCAGGGCGCGCTCACGCTCGGCATGACGGTCGCCGACCTGCGCGCGCCCGCGCCGGAGGACTGCACGACGCAGGTCGCTCTCGGCATCGACGTGCCGAAGTTCTGGGACCTCGTGGTCGACGCGCTCGAGCGCATCGGCGAGCCGG
>JASLGG010000015.1 GCA_030150265.1 Protaetiibacter sp. | reverse complement strand
CATGGCCGAATACATCTACTCCATGGTGCGCGCCCGCAAGAAGGTGGGCGAGAAGCTCATCCTCGACGACGTGACGATGGCGTTCCTGCCGGGCGCGAAGATCGGCATGGTCGGCCCCAACGGCGCGGGCAAGTCCACGATCCTCAAGATCATGGCGGGCCTCGACACGCCCTCGAACGGCGAGGCCAAGCTCACGCCCGGCTTCTCGGTCGGCATCCTCATGCAGGAGCCCGAGCTCGACGAGACCAAGACGGTGCTCGAGAACATCCAGGAGGGCGTCGCGATCAAGGCGAAGCTCGACCGCTTCAACGAGATCTCGGCCGCGATGAGCGACCCCGACGCCGACTTCGACGCGCTGCTCGCCGAGATGGGCGCACTGCAGGAGGAGATCGACGCGGCGGATGCCTGGGATCTCGACTCCCAGCTCGAGCAGGCGATGGACGCCCTGCGCACGCCGCCCGCCGACGCGCCGGTCGGCCCGCTCTCCGGCGGCGAGAAGCGCCGCGTCGCGCTCGCCAAGCTCCTGCTGCAGAAGCCCGACCTGCTGCTGCTCGACGAGCCCACCAACCACCTCGACGCCGAGAGCGTGCTGTGGCTCGAGCAGCACCTGCAGAAGTATCCTGGCGCCGTCATCGCGATCACCCACGACCGCTACTTCCTCGACAACGTGGCGGAGTGGATCGCGGAGGTCGACCGCGGCCGCCTCATCGGCTACGAGGGCAACTACTCCACCTACCTCGAGAAGAAGGCCGAGCGCCTCGAGGTGCAGGGCAAGAAGGATGCGAAGCTCGCCAAGCGCCTCGCCGAGGAGCTCGACTGGGTGCGCTCCAACGCGAAGGGCCGTCAGGCCAAGTCGAAGGCGCGCCTCGCGCGCTACGAGGAGATGGCGGCCGAGGCCGACCGCACGCGCAAGCTCGACTTCGAGGAGATCCAGATCCCGCCGGGGCCGCGTCTCGGCAACGTCGTGATCGAGGCGAAGAAGCTGCAGAAGGGCTTCGGCGACCGGAAGCTCATCGACGGTCTGAGCTTCACGCTCCCGCCGAACGGCATCGTCGGCGTGATCGGCCCGAACGGCGTCGGCAAGACCACGCTCTTCAAGACGATCGTGGGGCTCGAGCCGCTCGGCGGCGGCGACCTCAAGGTCGGCGAGACGGTCAAGATCAGCTACGTCGACCAGTCGCGCGCCAACATCGACCCGAACAAGACGCTGTGGGAGGTCGTCTCCGACGGGCTCGACATCATCGTCGTCGGCAAGACCGAGATCCCGAGTCGCGCCTACGTGTCGAAGTTCGGCTTCAAGGGGCCGGACCAGCAGAAGAAGGCGGGCGTTCTCTCCGGCGGTGAGCGCAACCGCCTCAACCTCGCGCTCACCCTCAAGGAGGGCGGCAACCTGCTGCTGCTCGACGAGCCCACCAACGACCTCGACGTGGAGACCCTGCAGTCGCTCGAGAACGCGCTGCTCGAGTTCCCGGGCTGCGCGGTCGTGATCACCCACGACCGGTGGTTCCTCGACCGCATCGCGACCCACATCCTCGCCTACGAGGGCACCGAGGACGACCCGGCGCAGTGGTACTGGTTCGAGGGCAACTTCGAGGCCTACGAGGCGAACAAGATCGAGCGCCTCGGCGCCGAGGCCGCGAAGCCGCACCGCTCGGTGTACCGCAAGCTCACGCGCGACTGACGTGCGCATCCGCATCCCCATCCGGCTGCGCTGGAGCGACTTCGACGCCTACGCGCACGTCAACAACGCCGAGATGCTGCGCCTCCTGGAGGAGGCGCGCATCGAGGCGTTCTGGCGGCCGGATGCCGGGACCGACCCCGAGCGCCCGACGGCGGTCATCGACGCGCGACCCGGTGCCGAGACGATCAGCCTCATCGCGCGGCAGGAGGTCGAGTACCTCGCCCCGATCCCGTACCAGCGCAGCCCCATCGTGGTGGAGCTGTGGATCGGGCGCCTCGGCGGTGCGAGCTTCGAGATCTGCTACGAGGTGTTCTCGCCCGAGGGCGTTTCGCCGCGCGTGCTGTACACGGTGGCGACGACGACGCTCGTGATGGTGGACGCGGCATCCGGCCGCCCCGCGCGGATCCCCGACGAGCTGCGCGCGCTGTTCGCCCCCTACGTCGAGGAGTCGGTGCGCTTCGGCAAGCGCAGCTGACCGGACTCCGTCACCACCCGAGAGGACCCTCATGCCCCGCCGTCTCATCTCATCCGGTTCCGCCTTCGAGGAGAGGATCGGCTACTCGCGCGCCGTCGTCGTGGGCGACACCGTGTACGTCTCGGGCACGACCGGCTACGACTACGCGACGGGCGAGATCTCGTCCGACGTCGCCGAGCAGGCCGCGCAGACGCTGCGCAACATCGCCGCCGCACTCGAGCAGGCCGGCGCGACGCTCGACGACGTCGTGCGCGTGCACTACCTGCTCGCCGACGGCGCCGACTTCGAGGCCTGCTGGCCCGCCCTGCGCGAGGCGTTCGGCCGCGCCCGCCCGGCCGCGACGATGATGCAGGTGCCGCTCATGGAGCCCGAGATGCGCATCGAGATCGAGGTCACCGCGGTCATCGGCTCCGCCTCGGTCGTCTAGTCGCCGGGCGCGCGGGTCAGCCGTCGATCTCCGGCACCCGCACCATGCCCTCCTGGGCGACGGACGCCACGAGCAGCCCGTCGCGCGTGAAGATGCGCCCGGTCGACAGGCCGCGGCCGCCGGATGCCGTGGGCGACTCCTCCACGTACAGCAGCCACTCGTCGGCGCGCGCGAAGCGGTGCCACCACATCGCGTGGTCGAGGCTCGCCATCTTGAGGCCGCGGTGCGTCCAGCTGAGGCCGTGCGCGCGCAGCACCGGCTCGAGGATCGAGTAGTCGCTCGCGTAGGCGAGCGCGGCGCGATGCAGGTTCGGGTCGTCGGGCAGGCTGCCGACCGTGCGCATCCACACGGCCTGCCGCGGGGTGCGGTGCGGGTCGGCCGCCAGGTAGATCGGCTGCTCGACGTGCCGGATGTCGAAGGGCCGGCTGGTGGCCCAGAACTGGGCGACCGGGTGGTCGATCGGCCCCAGCACCTCGGCCGCCGACGGCAGCTCCTCGGGTGGGGTCACGCCCTCCGGAGCCGCCACGTGATGCTCGAGACCCGGGTCGGCATCCTGGAAGGACGCGATCATCGACAGGATCGGCACGCCGTCCTGGTATGCCTGGGTGCGCCGCGTGGAGAAGGAGCGGCCGTCGTGGATGCGGTCCACCGCGAAGGTGATCGGCTGGGTCGCGTCGCCCGGGCGCAGGAAGTAGCCGTGGGTGGAGTGGATGCCGCGGTCCTCGGGCACGGTGCGCGCGCCCGCGATGATGGCCTGCGCATAGACCTGCCCGCCGAAGACGCGACCGCCCGGCATCCACTGGCTCGGGCCGGTGAAGATGTCCTCGCTCGTGCGTGCGCCCGTGTCGGTGAGGTCGAGGGTGGCCAGCAGGCCCGCGAGGGGATCGGATCCCGGCACAGGGTCGCTCATGGCTTCAGTCTAGGAGCCGGGGTCCGCGCCGCCGGATAGGCTGGTGACGTTGTGACTCGCTCCTTCGCCCTCGCCGACCCCGCGTCCCTCGACGACCTGCAGGTCTTCCTCGCGCGCGCCCAGCGCGTCGAGGACGGCTCCGTGCGCCTCATCGGCGGCAGCGGCGTGCTGGCGGTCTACGCGGCCGTGCTCTACCCGGTCGGGCTGCTCGACGAGACGCCCACGGTGCTGGGGCTGCGCACCCTCGCGCTCACGAGCCGCGACGCCTTCGACGTGGTCGTGCCCATCCGCTCGCTCCTGCTGCGCGTCGAGCGCGCCCAGGAGCTCGCGGTCGAGGCGATCCAGGCGGGGCGTGACGAGCCGGCGGCCGTGGGCCTGCCGATGGAGGTGCACACCGCCACCTGGGCCGCGATCTCGCCGCCGCGCGGCGGCTGGCGTGCCGTGCCGGGCCCCGATGCCGCCACCCTCGACCGCGTCGCGCGCGAGGGCATCGCCGAGATCGCCGAGGCGGTGCCGGATGCCGTGGGCGAGTCGATCGTGCGCCGCGTGCGCGCCGAGGTGTGGGGTCGCGAGATCGCCGGCTCCGAGCACATCCCGGCGGGCGCCGGCTTCGCCGCGGTGAGCCTCGGCTTCCTCGGCGACGACGAGGTGAAGTCCTACGAGACGGGCCCCTGGACCCGCCTCACGACCCAGCGCGGCCACCTCCTCGTGAAGCGCCGCGCCTGGACCCTCTCCCGCTGACGCCGGCGGCGGAGCGACGCTCCTACAGCGCGGCGATCGCGCGCCCGGCCTCGCGACCGGTGAAGAGGCATCCGCCGAGGAAGGTGCCCTCGAGCGAGCGGTAGCCGTGGATGCCGCCGCCGCCGAAGCCGGCCGCCTCGCCCACCGCGTAGAGGCCGGGGATCGGCTTGCCCGCGGCGGTCAGCGCCTGCGACGACAGGTTGGTCTGGATGCCGCCGAGGCTCTTGCGGGTGAGCACGTGCAGCTTCACCGCGATGAGCGGCCGGTGCCTCTCGTCGAGGATCTTGTGCGGCTTCGCCACCCGGATGAGCTTGTCGCCCCGGTAGCGCCGGGCGCCGCGCAGGGCGGTCACCTGGGCGTCCTTCGTGAAGGCGTTGTCGAGCTCGCGGTCGCGCGCCTCGAGCTCGTGCTTGATCGAGAGCACGTCGAGCTCGACCTCGGGTGCGAGGCGCCGCATCCCGGCGAACAGCTCGTCGAGCGAGTCGGCCACCACGAAGTCGGGGCCCTTCTCCTTGAAGGCCTCGACGGGCTCGGTGGCGCCCTTGCCGAGTCGCTGGCGCAGCAGCTCGCGCACGCTCTTGCCGGTGAGGTCGGGGTTCTGCTCCGAGCCCGAGAGCGCGAACTCCTTCTCGATGATCGACTGGTCGAGCACGAACCAGGAGTGGTCGTGACCGGTCTGCCGCAGGTACTCGAGGGTGCCGAGGGTGTCGAAGCCGGGGAACAGCGGCACGGGCAGGCGCTTGCCGGTCGCGTCGAACCACATGCTCGACGGCCCGGGCAGGATGCGGATGCCGTGCAACGGCCAGACGGGGGAGTGGTTCTCGATGCCCTCGACGTAGTGCCACATGCGGTCGCGGTTCACGAGGCGGGCCTTGGCCTTCTCGGCGATGCCCAGCATCCGTCCGTCCACGTGGGCGGGCACGCCGGAGAGCATCTGCTCGGGCGCGGTGCCGAGCCACTCGGGCCAGAACTCGCGCACCAGCTCGTGGTTGCCGCCGATGCCGCCGGAGGCCACGACGACCGCCGCGGCCTTCACCTCGAACTCGCCCACCTCGTCGCGGTTGCTCGGGGCGCCGCGCTCGGCGTCGTCGTCGGCGAGCACGGCACCGGCCGCGCCGATCACCGCGCCGCCCTTGGTGAGGAGCCGGTCGACGCGGTGCCGGAAGCGCAGCTCCACGAGACCCTGCTCGACGCCCTCGCGCACGCGGCGGATGAAGGGCTCCAGGATGCCGGGGCCGGTTCCCCAGGTGATGTGGAAGCGGGGCACCGAGTTGCCGTGCCCGGTGGCGGTGTAGCCGCCGCGCTCGGCCCAGCCGACCACGGGGAAGAAGGAGACGCCCTTCTCGCGCAGCCACGCGCGCTTCTCGCCCGCGGCGAAGGCGAGGTAGGCCTCGGCCCACTCGCGTGCCCAGTCGTCTTCGGCGCGGTCGAACTCGGCGCTGCCGAGCCAGTCCTGGCGCGCCAGCTCGTGGGAGTCCTTGACGCCCATCCGGCGCTGCTCGGGCGAGTCGACGAGGAACAGGCCGCCGAACGACCACCACGCCTGGCCGCCGAGGCTCGCCTCGGGCTCCTGCTCGAGGATCACGACCTTCTTGCCGGCGTCGACGAGCTCGGATGCCGCGACGATCCCGGCGAGTCCCGCTCCGATGATGATGGCGTCGGCCTGCTCCGGCATCCGTTCCCCCGCGTCCTTCGTGAAGTCGGTCAGTCGTCCAACACTATCGAGACGTGCTCAATCGGCGGAATTGACCATGGCGTGGGCGGCGCGTTCCAGGTAATCCCACAGCATCGACTCGTGCAGGGGGCTGAGCCCTGCCTCGTCGACCGCGACGCGCATGTGGGCGAGCCAGCGGTCGCGCGCGGCGGGGGTGATCGCGTAGGGCTGGTGCCGCATCCGCAGCCGCGGGTGGCCGCGCTGCTCGCTGTAGGTGCCGGGGCCGCCCCAGTACTGCTCGAGGAAGCCCGTGAGGCGCTGGATGGCGCCCTCGAGGTCGTGCTCGGGGTACATGGGCCACAGCAGCTCGTCGGTGCGCACGCCCTCGTAGAAGCGGCGCACGAGGGCCTCGAAGGTGGCGCGGCCGCCGACCTCCGACCAGAAGCTGGGGCCCACGACGTCGCCGCCCTCACCCATCCGGATCTGCAGGTTCACGACTCGCTCTTCGGGGGCCGCGGCGCCTTGGGTGCCTTCGGTGCCTTCGGGCCGGCCTGCGGCGCGACGGGAAGCGGTGCGGTCTTCGGCGGGCGCGCCCCGCGGATCGAGCCCGCGCCCTCGAAGCCCGTCAGCACGATCGAGTTGAGGGCGGGAAGCCGGATGCCGGCCTCGTCGAGCCGGTGCTTGAGCCGCATGCGCAGCTCGCGCGCCACGTCGTCCTTCGCCGAGGTGCGGGTCTTCACGACGAGCCGCACGACGATCGCCTCGGCCGAGATCGACTCGATGCCCCACACCTCCGGCTTCTCCATGATGAGGCGCTTCCACTTCGGCTCCTGCGCGAGGGCGAGCGCGGTGTCGAGGATGAGCGCCTCGACCTCGTCGATGTCGGTGTCGTAGGGAACGGCGAGGTCGATGATGGCGCGCGCCCAGCCCTGCGAGAGGTTGCCGACGCGCACGATCTCGCCGTTGCGCACGTGCCAGAGGGTGCCGTTGACGTCGCGGATGTCGGTGATGCGGATGCCGACCGCCTCCACGACGCCGGTGGCCGGCCCGAGGTCGACCACGTCGCCGACGCCGAGCTGGTCCTCGATCACCATGAAGAGGCCGTTGAGCACGTCCTTGACGATGTTCTGGGCGCCGAAGCCGAGGCCGGCGCCGATCGCGGCGGTGATGAGCGAGAAGGCTCCCGCGACATCCGGCGAGATGGTGGTGATGATGAGCAGCGCCGAGACGATCACGACGACGGTCGTCACGGCGCTCGACAGCACGCCGCCGAGGGTGCGGGTGCGCTGCACGACGCGCACGGCCGCGAGCGGCGTGGCGACGAGCGCCTGGGTGTCGTCGACGCCCTGCTTCTTCTTGAACCCCGAGACGATGCTGCGCACGACGCGACGGATCACGAACTGCAGCACGATCCGGATGAGCACGGCGATCGCGATGATGATGAGCACGCGCACCGGCACCTGCCAGGGGCCGAGGCTCTCCCACCATGCCGCGAAGCCGTCCATGCGTCGAGCCTAGCGAGCGCGGTTCGCCGCATCCTGGGCGCCCGGTTTCGTGTCGTCGCGTCGGGGCGCTGTAGGGTCGCGGCGGAGGTGCGTATGAGGAGCATCGAGCCGCTCGAGCTGGCCGCGCTCGGCGACGAGGCGGTGATCGTGGATGTGCGCGAGCCGTACGAGTACGAGGGCGCGCGGGTGGAGGGTGCTCGCCTGGTGCCGCTCGGCGAGCTCACCGAGCGGCTCGCGGAGCTGCCCGCCGACCGCACCTTCTACGTCATGTGCCACTCGGGGGTGCGCAGCGCGCAGGCGACGGCGTTCCTCGCGGAGCGCGGGTTCGACGCGGTCGACGTGCTCGGCGGCATCCTCGGCTGGTACCACGCGGGGCTGCCGATCGTGGAGGGTGCCGACTGACGGGGGTGCCCGTGCGGCACCGGATCGGGCGGCGGCTCAGGCGGTGATCTCGAGCGTGCCCATGAGGCTCAGCGCGTTGACGAGCGAGCGGGTGGGCTCGGGCGAGCGGCCGGTGAAGGCCGCGAGCTGCTCGATCGTGAAGGCGGCGTTGGCGAGGGTGGCGGCCTGGCGGAGCTGGTCGGTGCCGAGCGCGCTCGCATCGGGCCAGCGCACGAGCCGGTAGCGCTCGCCGGCGCGCAGCCACGGGGCGAGCCTGTCGGGGAATGCGGCGTTGCCGATCCGCCACAGCAGGCCGTCGAGCGGCTTGCCGGGCAGCTCGAACGCGGGCCGGCCGAGCGGCTCCACGATCTGCACCGCGACGCGCACCTCGGCGGGGTTCTCGGGGAAGCGGTCCAGCTCGAGCTGCCAGCTGTAGGCGTTGTGGCGGGTGTCGACGACGATTGTCGGGTGCCCGGCGATCGCGAGCTCGAGCACGGTGGGAACGTTCGACGCGCGCATCGAGTGCAGGGTGAGCGCGGCGCCGGCCCAGCCGAGCGGCGCGGCCGTGCCGGTGCCGGCGGGCAGCGCGGCCGGTCCGGCGGGGG
>JASLGG010000053.1 GCA_030150265.1 Protaetiibacter sp. | reverse complement strand
CTGCCGGACGCGACCAAGCCGGAAATCAAGGCCGCCGTCGAACTGCTGTTCAAGGTGGAAGTCGAGTCGGTGCAGACCGTCAACCGCGAAGGCAAGCAGAAGCGTGCCGGCCGTTTCATCGGTCGCCGCAACCACACCAAGCGCGCTTTCGTGGCCCTGAAGCCGGGCCAGGAAATCAATTTTGTCGAGGAGGCTAAATAATGGCACTCGTAAAGATGAAGCCAACCTCCCCAGGCCGCCGCGGCATGGTGAAGGTTGTGAATGCCGACCTGTACAAGGGTCGTCCGTTCGCAGCCCTGGTTGAGAAGAAATCGAAGACCGCTGGCCGTAACAACAACGGTCACATCACCACCCGCCACATCGGCGGTGGTCACAAGCACCACTACCGCGTGGTCGACTTCAAGCGCAACAAGGACGGAATTCCGGCCAAGGTCGAGCGCATCGAGTACGACCCGAACCGCACGGCGCGCATCGCGCTCCTGCACTTCGTGGACGGCACCAAGCGCTACATCCTCGCTCCGAACAAGCTCAGCCAGGGCGACATCGTCGAGAGCGGCCCGGGCGCGGACATCAAGCCGGGCAACAACCTGCCGCTCAAGAACATCCCCGTCGGCACGGTCATCCACGCGATCGAGCTCAAGCCGGGCGGCGGCGCCAAGATGGCGCGCTCGGCCGGTGCCTCGGTGCGCCTCGTCGCCAAGGACGGCCCCTACGCCCAGCTGCGTCTCCCCTCGGGCGAGATCCGCAACGTCGACCTGCGCTGCCGCGCGACGATCGGCGAGGTCGGCAACGCCGAGCAGTCGAACATCAACTGGGGCAAGGCCGGCCGCAAGCGCTGGAAGGGCGTGCGCCCGACCGTCCGCGGTGTCGCGATGAACCCGATCGACCACCCGCACGGTGGTGGTGAGGGCAAGACCTCCGGTGGTCGCCACCCGGTCTCGCCGTGGGGTCAGCCCGAGGGCCGCACCCGTCGCCCCAACAAGGAGAGCGACAAGCTCATCGTCCGTCGTCGCACCGTCGGCAAGAAGCGCAAGTAGAGGTAGAGAAGAATGCCGCGCAGTCTCAAGAAGGGACCCTTCGTCGACGAGCACCTGTTCCGCAAGGTTCAGGTCCAGAACGAGGCGGGTTCGAAGAACGTCATCAAGACCTGGTCGCGTCGCTCGATGATCGTCCCGGCCATGCTGGGCCACACGATCGCCGTGCACGACGGCCGCAAGCACATCCCCGTCTTCGTGACGGAGACCATGGTGGGTCACAAGCTCGGCGAGTTCGCGCCGACGCGCACCTTCCGTGGTCACGAGAAGGACGACAAGAAGGGTCGTCGCCGCTGACGCGGTGACTGAGGAGGAAGAGAAATGGTGGAGTCGATCGCCCGCGTGCGACACATCCGCGTGACGCCTCAGAAGGCCCGCCGCGTCGTGGACCTCATCCGCGGCAAGCAGGCCCAGGAGGCCCTCGCCATCCTGAAGTTCGCCCCGCAGGGTGCGAGCGAGCCCGTCTACAAGCTCGTGGCGTCCGCGATCGCGAACGCCCGCGTGAAGGCGGACAAGGAGAACAGCTACCTCGACGAGGCCGACCTCGTCGTGGCCCGCGCGTTCGTCGACGAGGGCACCACGCTCAAGCGGTTCCAGCCGCGTGCCCAGGGTCGCGCGTTCCGCATCAACAAGCGCACGAGCCACATCACCGTCGTGCTGGCCACCCCGGACGAGCTCACGCCCGCCGCCCCGGCCAAGGCGAAGGTTTCGACAGGCTCAACCCAGCGGAAGGCAGGTAAGTAAGCATGGGCCAGAAGGTCAACCCCTACGGCTTCCGTCTGGGCATCACCACCGACCACACGTCGCGCTGGTTCTCCGACTCGACGAAGCCCGGTCAGCGCTACGCCGACTTCGTGGCCGAGGACGTCCGCATCCGCGAGATGCTGAAGACGAAGCTCGACCGCGCCGGTGTCGCCAAGATCGAGATCGAGCGCACCCGCGACCGCGTCCGCGTGGACATCCACACGGCACGCCCCGGCATCGTGATCGGCCGCCGCGGCGCCGAGGCCGAGCGCATCCGCGCCGACCTCGAGAAGCTCACCGGCAAGCAGATCCAGCTCAACATCCTCGAGGTGAAGAACCCCGAGGCGGAGGCCCAGCTCGTCGCGCAGGGCATCGCGGAGCAGCTCAGCGCCCGTGTCGCGTTCCGTCGCGCCATGCGCAAGGGCCTCCAGGGTGCGCAGCGCGCCGGCGCCAAGGGCGTCCGGATCCAGGTCTCGGGCCGCCTCGGCGGCGCGGAGATGAGCCGCTCGGAGTTCTACCGCGAGGGCCGCGTGCCCCTGCACACGCTCCGCGCCAACATCGACTACGGCTTCTACGAGGCCAAGACCACCTTCGGCCGCATCGGCGTGAAGGTCTGGATCTACAAGGGCGACATCACCAACAAGGAACTCGCTCGCGAGCAGGCCGCCCAGAAGTCGGCCCGCCCCGAGCGTCGTGACGGCGCGCGCCGTGGCCCCCGGGCCGAGGCCGCAGCAGGAGTCGAGGCGTAACCATGCTCATCCCCCGTAAGGTCAAGCACCGCAAGCAGCACCACCCGGGTCGTTCCGGGCAGGCCACCGGCGGCACGAAGGTCACCTTCGGCGAGTGGGGCATCCAGGCCCTCACCCCCGCCTACGTGACCAACCGCCAGATCGAGTCGGCGCGTATCGCGATGACCCGTCACATCAAGCGTGGCGGCAAGGTGTGGATCAACATCTACCCCGACCGTCCCCTCACCAAGAAGCCCGCCGAGACCCGCATGGGTTCCGGTAAGGGCTCGCCCGAGTGGTGGGTCGCCAACGTCAAGCCCGGCCGCGTCCTCTTCGAGGTCGCCGGCGTCAGCGAGGAGCTCGCCCGCGGCGCGCTCACCCGGGCCATCCACAAGCTGCCGCTCAAGGCACGCATCATCAAGCGCGAGGAGGGCGACGCGTAATGGCCGTCGGATCCAAGGAGCTCGCCCCGGTCGAGCTCGACACCTTCGAGGACGAGCGTCTCGTCGACGAGCTGAAGAAGGCCAAGGAGGAGCTGTTCAACCTGCGCTTCCAGGCCGCCACCGGTCAGCTCGAGAGCCACGGCCGCCTGCGTGCCGTCAAGCGTGACATCGCACGCATCTACACCGTCATCCGTGAGCGCGAGCTCGGCATCCGCGCCACCCCGGCGCCCGCCGAGGTGCCCGCGAAGGCGGTCAAGAAGACCACCAAGAAGTCGGAGGAGGCCTCGGCCGCAGCCGAGGACACCGCTGAGGAGGCGAGCAAGTAATGGCCGAGACCAAGAAGGCCGCCGCGAAGGCCGCCGCCGAGACCGAGGCTGTCGTCCGCGGTTACCGCAAGGTCCGTCGCGGATACGTGACGAGCGACAAGATGGACAAGACCATCGTCGTCGAGGTCGAGGACCGCGTGAAGCACCCGCTGTACGGCAAGGTCATCCGCCGCAGCTCGAAGATCAAGGCCCACGACGAGCAGAACACCGCCGGCATCGGCGACCTCGTCGTCATCTCGGAGACCCGTCCGCTCTCGGCGACGAAGCGCTGGCGTCTCGTCGAGATCGTGGAGAAGGCGAAGTAACCCATGATCCAGCAGGAATCCCGCCTCAAGGTCGCCGACAACACCGGTGCCAAGGAGCTCCTCACCATCCGCGTGCTCGGCGGCTCCGGCCGTCGCTACGCTGGCCTCGGCGACATCATCGTGGCCACGGTGAAGGATGCGATCCCCGGCGGCAACGTCAAGAAGGGCGACGTCGTCAAGGCGGTCGTTGTCCGCACCAAGAAGCAGACGCGTCGTCCCGACGGCTCGTACATCAAGTTCGACGAGAACGCCGCCGTGATCCTGAAGAACGACGGGGACCCGCGTGGAACCCGCATCTTCGGACCGGTCGGCCGTGAGCTCCGTGACAAGAAGTTCATGAAGATCATCTCGCTGGCCCCGGAGGTCATTTAGTCATGGCAAAGATCAAGAAGGGCGATCTGGTCCAGGTGATCAGCGGCCCCTCGCAGGCCCGTGGCGGAGACCGCGGCAAGCAGGGTCGCGTCATCGAGGTCCTGGTCGACCAGAACCGCGTCGTGGTCGAGGGCATCAACTACGTCACCAAGCACGTGCGCGTCGGCCAGACCCAGCGCGGCACCAAGACCGGTGGCATCGAGACCCACGAGGCGCCCATCCACATCTCGAATGTGGCGGTCGTCGACCCGAAGACCAAGAAGCCGACCCGTGTCGGTCACCGCGAGGAGACCGTCGAGAAGGACGGCGTGAAGAAGACCGTTCGCGTGCGCTACGCGAAGAAGTCCGGAGAGAAGCTCTAATGGCTAACGCGACTGCCGCGGAGGCTGGCAAGATCCAGCCCCGCCTCAAGCAGAAGTACCGCGCCGAGATCACGAAGGCGCTCACCGAGCAGTTCGGGTACTCCAACCCGATGCAGGTGCCCGGTCTCGTGAAGATCGTCGTGAACACCGGTGTCGGCGAGGCCGCCCGCGACTCCAAGGTGATCGACGGGGCCGTCAAGGACCTCATCCTGATCACCGGCCAGAAGCCGCAAGTCACCAAGGCCCGCAAGTCGATCGCGCAGTTCAAGCTGCGCGAGGGCATGCCGATCGGCGCGCACGTCACCCTCCGCGGCGACCGCGCGTGGGAGTTCCTCGACCGCCTGCTGACGCTCGCGCTGCCCCGCATCCGCGACTTCCGCGGCCTCTCGCCCAAGCAGTTCGACGGCAACGGCAACTACACCTTCGGCGTGCAGGAGCAGTCGATCTTCCACGAGATCAACCAGGACCAGATCGACCGCGTCCGCGGCTTCGACATCACGGTCGTGACCACCGCCAAGACGGACGACGAGGGCCGGGCTCTGCTCCGCGCGCTCGGCTTCCCGTTCAAGGCGGAGTAAGGCCCCGCTCGCGGGTTGTCAACCAGGTCGGCATCCGGTCGGTGCTCTTGAGGAGCTAGCGGATGTCGAAACCGATTGAGATAAGGAAAACCAAGAAATGACGATGACAGATCCGGTCGCAGACATGCTGACCAGACTGCGCAACGCGAACCGCGCGTACCACGACTCGGTCTCGCTCCCGAGCAGCAAGCTCAAGACCCACATCGCCGAGATCCTCCAGCGCGAGGGCTACATCTCCGGCTGGAAGGTCGAGGATGCGCGCGTCGGCCAGACGCTCACCATCGACCTCAAGTACGGGCCGAACCGCGAGCGTTCGATCGCGGGCATCAAGCGCGTCTCGAAGCCCGGCCTCCGCGTCTACGCGAAGTCGAGCGAGATCCCCCACGTGCTGGGCGGCCTCGGCGTGGCGATCCTGTCCACCTCCTCGGGGCTCCTCACGGACCGCGAGGCGAGCAAGAAGGGCGTCGGCGGGGAAGTCCTCGCCTACGTGTGGTGAGCTGAGATGTCTCGTATCGGACGCCTTCCCATCGACGTGCCCGCGAACGTCACCGTGACGATCGACGGCCAGGACGTCACCGTCAAGGGACCCAAGGGCGAGCTCGCGCTCTCCGTGGCGAACCCCATCGAGGTCAAGGTCGAGGACGGCCAGGTGCTCGTCACCCGTCCCGACGACGAGCGCGAGTCGCGCTCGCTGCACGGCCTCACCCGCACCCTCATCGCGAACCAGATCATCGGCGTGACCGAGGGCTACTCCAAGAGCCTCGAGGTCGTCGGCACCGGTTACCGCGTGCAGGCCAAGGGCAGCTCGGTCGAGTTCGCGCTCGGCTTCTCGCACCCCGTGACGGTCGACCCGCCCGCCGGGATCACCTTCGAGGTCGAGGGCAACAACAAGCTCCACATCCGCGGCATCGACAAGCAGGCCGTGGGCGAGGTGGCCGCCAACATCCGCAAGATCCGCAAGCCCGAGCCCTACAAGGGCAAGGGTGTCCGGTACGCCGGTGAGGTCGTCCGCCGCAAGGCCGGAAAGGCTGGTAAGTGATCATGGCTGGCATCAGCAAGTCGGCGCAGCGCAACCGTCGTCACGCGCGCCTGCGCAAGCACATCGTCGGAACCGAGGAGCGTCCGCGTCTCGTCGTCACCCGCTCGGCCCGCCACGTCTTCGTGCAGGTCGTCGACGACAGCAAGGGCCACACCGTGGCCTCCGCGTCGACGCTCGAGGCGGATCTGCGCAGCTTCGACGGCGACAAGACCGCCAAGGCGCGCAAGGTCGGCGAGCTCGTCGCCGAGCGGGCCAAGAAGGCCGGCATCGAGGCGGTCGTGTTCGACCGCGGCGGCAACAAGTACGCCGGACGCGTCGCGGCCATCGCCGAGGGCGCCCGTGAGGGAGGGCTCGAGCTGTGAGCGACGCCACCGAGAACAAGGAGAACCAGGACGTGCAGTCCGAGGAGATCACCGAGGGTCAGGTCGTGGAGACCGCCGCGGGCACCCAGCAGGCTCAGGAGCCTCGCGAGGCCCGTCGCGGCAGCCGCGAGCGCAACCCGCGCAACGACCGCGGTCAGCGCGGCGGACGTGAGGACAGCCAGTTCCTCGAGCGCGTCGTGACCATCAACCGCGTGTCGAAGGTCGTCAAGGGCGGCCGCCGCTTCAGCTTCACGGCGCTCGTCGTCGTGGGCGACGGCAACGGCATGGTCGGCGTCGGCTACGGCAAGGCGCGCGAGGTGCCGCTCGCGATCTCGAAGGGCGTCGAGGAGGCGAAGAAGAACTTCTTCCGCGTCCCGCGCGTCCGTGCGACGATCCCCCACCCCGTCCAGGGCGAGGCCGCCGCCGGTGTGGTGCTCCTGCGCCCCGCCGCTGCCGGTACCGGTGTCATCGCCGGCGGTCCGGTGCGTGCGGTGCTCGAGTGCGCCGGCATCCACGACGTGCTCTCGAAGTCGCTCGGCTCCTCGAACACGATCAACATCGTCCACGCGACGGTCGAGGCCCTCAAGCAGCTCGAGGAGCCCCGTGCCGTCGCCGCCCGCCGCGGTCTCGACTTCGAGGACGTCGCCCCCGAGCGCCTCGTCCGCGCCGAGGAGGAGGCCCGGCAGGCCGCTACCGCGAAGGTTGGTGCCTGATGGCCGCCCGTCTCAAGGTGACCCAGATCAAGTCCGTTATCAGCGAGAAGCAGAACCAGCGCGACACCCTGCGCAGCCTGGGCCTCAAGCGCATCGGCGACGTCGTCGTGCGTGAGGACACCCCGGCGAACCGCGGGTACGTCCGCACGGTGGCGCACCTCGTGAAGGTCGAGGAGATTGACTAATGGCTGACGAGAAGAAGCCGGCCGAGAAGGCCGCGGCTCCGAAGGCCGCCGCCGCCAAGGCGACGACCGAGAAGAAGGCTCCCGCGAAGTCCGCCGCCCCCAAGGCGGCGGCCGAGAAGGCGCCTGCCGCCGAGAAGAAGGCCCCCGCCAAGGCTGCGGCGAAGCCCGCGGCCGACAAGGCCGAGGCCAAGCCCGCCGCCAAGGCTCCCGCGAAGGCCGCCGCCACCAAGGCTGCCGCCGCCGCGAAGGCCGACGACGCGGTCGCGGAGAAGGCTCCGGCCAAGGCGGCTGCCAAGCCCGCCGCCAAGAAGCCTGCTGCAAAGAAGTCCGAGGACGTCGCCCGCCCGCAGGTCCTGAAGGCCCACCACCTCCGCCCCGCCGAGGGTGCGAAGAAGGCCAAGACCCGCGTGGGTCGCGGTGAGGGCTCGAAGGGAAAGACCGCGGGTCGCGGCACCAAGGGCACCAAGGCCCGCTACCAGGTGCGCGTCGGCCTCGAGGGCGGCAACCTGAACCAGGTCATGCGCGCCCCGAAGCTCCGCGGCTTCAAGAACCCGTTCCGGGTCGAGTACCAGGTCGTCAACCTCGACCGCCTGGGCGAGCTCTACCCGCAGGGCGGCGACGTCACCATCAGCGACCTGGTCGCGAAGGGTGCCGTCCGCAAGAACGAGAAGGTCAAGGTTCTCGGCACCGGCGAGATTGCGGTTAAGCTGAACGTTGCGGTCGACAAGGTCTCGAGCTCCGCGGAGCAGAAGATCGTCGCCGCCGGCGGCTCCGTCAAGTAGCCATCGGGAAGGCGGCCCCGCGAGGGGCCGCCTCCTCGCCGCACCCGACCCGTGTGCGGCACGCACAATCTCACCGGGAGGCGTCGTGTTCAGTGCCGTCGCGCGGATTCTCCGCACGCCGGACCTCCGCCGCAAGATCGTGTTCACGCTGGGCATCATCGCCCTCTTCCGGCTCGGGTCCTTCGTCCCGGCGCCGTTCGTGGACTTCGGCAACGTCCAGCAGTGCCTTGCAGGCAACTCGAACACCCAGGGTCTCTACGACCTGGTGAACCTCTTCAGCGGCGGCGCGCTGCTGCAGCTGTCGATCTTCGCGCTCGGCATCATGCCGTACATCACCGCGTCGATCATCGTGCAGCTGCTGCGGGTGGTCATCCCGCACTTCGACACCCTCTACAAGGAGGGGCAGTCGGGTCAGGCGAAGCTCACGCAGTACACGCGCTACCTCACCATCGCGCTCGGCGTGCTGCAGTCGACCACCCTCATCACGGTCGCGCGGTCGGGGGCCCTCTTCGGCAACACCGGCCCGGCCGAGTGCGCGCACCTCATCACCGAGGCCGGCGACACCTGGTACGGCATCCTCCTCATGGTCATCACGATGACGGCCGGCACCGGCGTCATCATGTGGATGGGCGAGCTCATCACCGAGCGCGGCATCGGCAACGGCATGTCTCTGCTCATCTTCACCTCGATCGTCGCCCGCTTCCCCGACTCGCTCGGCGCGATCGCCCAGCAGCACAACATCGAGACCCTGCTGCTCGTGATCGGCATCGGCGTCGTGATCATGGTGGCGGTCATCTTCGTCGAGCAGTCGCAGCGACGGATCCCCGTGCAGTACGCGAAGCGCATGGTCGGCCGGCGCACCTACGGCGGCAACAACACCTACATCCCGATCAAGGTGAACATGGCGGGCGTGATCCCGGTCATCTTCGCCTCGTCGCTGCTGTACCTGCCCGCCCTCGTGGCGCAGTTCAACCAGCCCAAGGCGGGCGAGGTCGCTCAGCCCTGGGTGCAGTGGATCCAGACCTACCTCACGCGCGGCGACCACCCGCTGTACATGGTCGCCTACTTCCTGCTCATCGTCGGCTTCACCTACTTCTACGTCGCGATCACGTTCAACCCCGACGAGGTCGCCGACAACATGAAGAAGTACGGCGGCTTCATCCCGGGCATCCGCGCCGGCCGCCCGACCGCCGAGTACCTCGACTACGTGCTCACCCGCGTGACGCTGCCCGGCTCGCTCTACCTCGGCATCGTGGCGCTCGTGCCTCTCGTGGCGCTCGTGCTCGTGGGGGCGAACCAGAACTTCCCGTTCGGAGGCACCTCGCTGCTCATCATGGTGGGCGTCGGTCTCGAGACGGTGAAGCAGATCGACTCGCAGCTGCAGCAGCGCCACTACGAGGGACTCCTGCGATGACGGTGCGGCTGCTCATCGTCGGTCCCCCCGGGGCCGGCAAGGGCACCCAGGCCGCGCGGATCGCGGAGCGCTTCGGCATCCCGACGATCTCGACGGGCGACATCTTCCGCGCCAACATCGCGAACGAGACCGAGCTCGGCAAGCGCGTCAAGGCGATCGTCGACGCGGGCGACTACGTGCCCGACTCGCTCACCAACGAGCTCGTGAGCGACCGGCTCTCGGAGGCGGACGCCACGACCGGCTTCCTGCTCGACGGCTACCCGCGCACGCCCGACCAGGTGCGCTACCTCGACGAGCTGCTCGCCTCGCACGGCCACCGCCTCGACGCCGTGCTGCGCCTCGTGGCCGACCAGGACGAGATCGTGCGGCGCCTGCGCAAGCGCGCCCTCGAGCAGGGCCGTGCCGACGACTCCGAGGAGGCGATCCGCCACCGCCAGGAGGTCTACCGGCGCGAGACCGCTCCCGTGCTCGACCTGTTCCGCGAGCAGGGCCTCCTCATCGAGGTCGACGGCCTCGGCACGGTCGACGAGGTGACCGAGCGCATCTGGGCCGCGTTCGCCGAGGCGGGCATCACCGCCGCATCCGCCTGAACCGGATCACGCGTCGATCAGGCGCGTGAGCTCGGCCACGAGGCTCGGCACGTCGCCGGCACGCGCCACGAGACCGCGGATGTTCTCGCGGTCGGAGAACACCTCGACCAGCTGGTCGAAGACCTCCTGGAAGCTCGCGCGGCCCGACTCGCTGAAGGCGATGAACGCCACCACCTCGACGCGCGCCTCACCCCACGGCATCGACGTCGAGTTGAGCACGAGCGCGATCGCGGTGCGCTCGGCGGTCATCGCCATGGCGTGCGGCATCGCGAGCCCGTCGGTGAAGGCCGTCGACGACAGCCTCTCGCGCTCGATCGCCCCGGTGACGTAGGCCTCGTCGATGACGCCGGCCTCCACCATCCGCGCCCCCAGCGTGCGGATCATCGTCTCGGCGTCGGGTGCGTAGAGCTCGCGGAACAGCAGGCGCTCGTCGAAGTAGGAGGCGAGCCGCTCCGCGAGCCGGGTGCGCCGCCGCTGCCGCCGCACGCGCGCCATGCCCGCCTGGATGGCCTGCGCATCCGCCTCGCCGAGGAAGGGGTGCACGACGACGACGCGGTCGCTCGGCGCCGGCGGCTCGATGACCGAGATGACGAGCTCACCGGGGAGCGCGTCCCAGTCCACGTCGGAGCGGGTGTCGAGCTGCTCGATCCGCAGCTCCGAGCCGAGCGAGGCCTCGACGCGCCGCAGCAGCTCGAGGTGGATGCGGTGGTAGGCGGGCGCCACGATCGTCGCGGTGACCGCCTGCTCGCTCTGCCGCTGCTCCTCGAGCCGCGCGCCGAGGTGCATCGCCAGGTAGGCGATCTCGTCCTCCGGGACCGCGATGCCCGACTCGCGCTGCAGCTCGCGGGCGAGGTACACGGCGAGCTCGTAGATCATCGGGTAGCCCGACTTGATCGAGCGGGTGAGCGGGTTGCGCGAGAACGAGCCCTCCTCGGCGCGGCGGACGAGCTGCCGGATGTGCAGCGCGAGCCGCAGCAGGAAGTCGTCGTCGCCCGAGAGGTCGACGAGGTACTCGCGTGCCGCCCGCTCCACGATCGAGCGCACGCGGGCGAGCTCCTCGTCGTCGAGCGGAGGCGGCCCCGCGTCGACGGGGTCGACCGCGACGCGCGTGCCGAGCAGGAAGCCCAGGTAGTCGAGGTCGCCGGGCGGGAGCCGCACGCCGAAGTGGGCGTCGGCCAGCTCGTCGAGGATCGCGGCGAAGACGCCCTCCTCGCCGCCCGTGCGATCCGGGAGGGCGTGGCGTGCCTGCGTGCGGTCGACCGCGATCGCGAGGTGCAGCAGCACCGTGCCGAGGCCGTAGTCGTTGATCTCGTAGCCGTCGGCCATGAGCCGTGCGATGAGGGCGGTCTTGAACGCCGACAGGTCGCCCGCCGAGAACCAGCTCTCGATGCGGTCGACCTCGCGCATCCCGCGCGTCGCCTCGTCGCGGAACAGCGCTCCGATCAGGCGCCGACGTGCCGACTCGGCACCCTCCAGGAGCACGCGCTCCCGGGCGCGCACGATGGTGAGCCCGGCGGCGCCCGCCCGCGACCGGGCGCGCGCGAGATCCGACTCGAGCGTCGAGTCGCTCACGTGCAGCCGCTCGGCGAGCTCGTACACGTCGAGGCCCTCCGAGTCGGGCGGCTCCTCGAGCAGTGCGCGCAGGATCGCGGTGACGCGCGCCGCGGGGGTGGCCCCGGCATCCGCCTGCTCCTCGCGCAGCCGACGCGCCCACTCCGCGCGGTCGAGCCGGTACCCGTTCGGCCCGGACTCGATGAGGGGCGACTCCGCGTTGAGCGCCGAGACGTAGCCGCGGATGCTGCGGTCGGTGACCCCGAGCCGCGCCGCGAGGTCGCCGGCCGTCACCCAGCCGCCGTGCTGGGCCAGCAGGTCCGTGAGCTGTTCGTGCCGCTCGACCATCCGACTCCCGTGCCACCTCGAACGCGTGACCCCAGTCAAGCATCGCCGCCCGGCCCGTGGAGGGGTCGCGCGGAGATTTCCGGGGGTGCGGAAGGGGGCGGGCTGGCGCCGCGGGCGCTCCGCGGCGCACACTGGCCTCGCCCGCCGGGAGAGGGAACCGGCGGGCCCCGGACATCGCCGGGAGGCGGCGCCGCCGACGAGGCGGGGAGCGGAGACGACCACGTGCGGGTGCTCATCGTGTGCGGTGCGGGCGCGTCGAGCACCTTCGTCGCGCAGCGCCTGCGCCGTGCGGCCACCGCGCGGGGCGTCGAGCTGACGCCCGTCGCCTCCTCGGCGTCCGCCGCCGCCGGCCTGCTGCCCGGCTCCGCCCTCGTGCTCGCGGGTGCGCACCTCGGCGAGGAGATCGCGCGGCTCCGCGCGGCCGCCGCATCCGCCGACGTGCCGTTCGTGGTGCTCGCCGACGCGGCGCGGCAGGATGGCGAGGAGCTGCTCGACACGACCCTGGCCGCGCTCGCCGCGGTCGACCACGGAAGGACCGCCTGATGGAACGCACGCTGCAGATCGCATCCGGCCACGGGCTGCACGCCCGCCCGGCGAAGCTCTTCACGCAGGCGGTCGCGGCGTCCGGCCACGCCGTGACGATCGGCCGTCCGGGTGCCGCTCCCGTGAACGCCGCGAGCATCCTGTCGATCATCGCGGCGGGGTTCGAGAACGGCGACGAGGTCGTGCTGAGCGTCGAGGGCGACGAGCCCGGGCGCGTGCTCGACGAGCTCGCCGAGTTCCTCACGACCGACCACGACGAGGCCGCCGGATGATCGAGGTGCGCGAGCTCGCCGGCGTCGGTGTCGGCACCGGGGTCGTGGTCGGTCCCGTGCTGCATGCCGCACGCCGTGCGGCCCCGGCGCCGAGCGACGCTCCGAGCACGATCGGCGCGGAGGCCGAGCTCGAACGCGCCCGTGCGGCCCTCGCCGCGGTGTCGGCCGAGCTGCGCGGGCGCGCGGCGGCGACGGACGCCGGGACCCGCGACGTGCTCGAGGCGCAGGCCCTCATGGTCGACGACCCCGCGCTGCTCGACGCCGTCACCGCGAAGCTCGGCGGAGGGGTCACCGCCGAGAAGGCCGTGGCCGACGCCTTCGCCGACTTCGCCGCGCTCCTCGCCGACGCGGGGGAGTACTTCGCCGAGCGCGCCGCCGACCTGCACGACCTGGCCGACCGCACCGTCGCGGCTCTGCAGGGCCGCTCGACCGAGCTCGTGGTCGACCCCGGACACCCCTACGTGCTCGTCGCCCGCGACCTCGCGCCCGCCGACACGGCCGTGCTCGACCTCGACCGCGTGCTCGCCTTCGTCACGAGCGAGGGCGGACCCACCTCGCACACCGCGATCCTCGCGCGTCAGCGCGGCATCGTCGCGATCGTCGGCGCCGCGGGCGTCGAGGCGCTCGACGACGGCGTGCAGGTGGTCGTCGACGCGGAGCGCGGTCGCGTCTCGGTCGACCCGGATGCCGCGGAGCTCGCCGACGCGGAGGCGCGTATCGCCGCGCGGGCCGCCGCCGCATCCGCCCCCGCCGGACCCGGTGCGCTCGCCGACGGCACCCCGATCAAGCTGCTCGCGAACCTCGGCAAGCCGGGGGAGGCGGCCGAGGCCGTGCGCCTCGGCGCGGAGGGCGTCGGCCTGTTCCGCACCGAGTTCCTCTTCCTCGACGACGACGCGGTCGCGCCGAGTGTCGAGCGCCAGCGGGAGAGCTACCGCGAGGTGCTCGCGGCGTTCCCGGGCAGGCGCGTCGTCGTGCGGCTGCTCGACGCGGGCGCCGACAAGCCGCTCGCCTTCCTCTCGCCCGGCGAGGAGGAGAACCCGGCGCTCGGGCGGCGCGGCCTGCGCGCGCTCCGCGCCTCCGAGCAGGTGCTCCGCGACCAGCTCGCCGCGCTCGCCGCGGCGCAGGGCGAGACCGAGGCCGAGCTGTGGGTCATGGCGCCCATGGTCGCGACCGTCGAGGAGACGGCCTTCGTGACGCGCGCGATCCACGACGCCGGCATCCGGACCGCGGGCGTGATGGTCGAGATCCCCTCGGTCGCGCTCATCGCCGACCGCGTGCTCGCACGCACCGACTTCGCGTCGATCGGCACCAACGACCTGACGCAGTACACGATGGCCGCGGACCGCCAGCTCGGCTCGGTCGCGGCGCTCCAGGACCCGTGGCACCCGGCGGTGCTGCGGCTCGTGCAGTCGGTCGGCGCCGCGGGCGTGGCATCCGGCAAGCCGGTCGGCGTGTGCGGCGAGGCCGCCGCCGACCCCCTCCTCGCCGTCGTGCTGGCAGGGCTCGGGGTCACGAGCCTGTCGATGTCGCCGACGGCCCTCGCAGATGTCCGCGTATCCCTCGCGCGGTACAGCCTCGACGACGCGTCCGCGATCGCCGAGGCAGCCCTGGCGGCCGACGAAGCCGCCGACGCCCGAGAGGCGGCCCGGGCGGCCGCCGCCACCATCACCGCCGGGCGCTAGCCCGGCATCCGAGCCAGGAGGCAACACCATGACGACGACGTCAGCCACGACGGCACCGCGGGGCGGGGGAGCCCGCGTCGCCGTGCAGAGATTCGGCACCTTCCTCAGCGGGATGGTGATGCCCAACATCGCCGCGTTCATCGCCTGGGGCATCATCACCGCGCTGTTCATCCCCACCGGCTGGCTGCCCTTCGCGCCGCTCGGCGGCGGCGAGGCGGGCGGCACCACGTGGACGGGTCTCGTCGGCCCGATGATCACCTACCTGCTGCCGTTGCTCATCGCCTACACGGGCGGCCGGATGGTCTACAACGTGCGCGGCGGCGTCATCGGAGCCGTCGTGACGATGGGCGTCATCATCGGCGCGGAGGGAACGGTCATGTTCCTCGGCGCCATGATCTGCGGTCCCCTCGCGGCATGGATCCTCAAGCAGGTCGACAAGATCTGGGCGGGGCGGATCCGTCCCGGCTTCGAGATGCTCGTCGACAACTTCTCCTCGGGGATCCTGGGGTTCCTGCTCGCCCTGGGCGCCTTCTTCGGCCTCGCGCCGGTGATCAAGTGGTTCAGCGAGGTGCTCGGCGGCGCGGTGGGCTGGCTCATCGACACGGGGCTCATCCCGCTCGCCTCGATCATCGTCGAGCCGGCGAAGGTGCTGTTCCTGAACAACGCCATCAACCACGGAGTGTTCACGCCTCTCGGCACCGAGCAGTCGCTCGCCACCGGCAAGAGCCTGCTGTTCCTCGTGGAGGCGAACCCCGGTCCGGGCGCGGGTCTGCTGCTCGCCATCACCCTGTTCGGCGTCGGCGCCGCGCGCGCGACCGCTCCGGGCGCCTTCATCATCCAGTTCCTCGGCGGCATCCACGAGGTGTACTTCCCCTACGTGCTCGCCAAGCCGATCCTGGTGCTCGCGCTCATCGCGGGCGGTGCGAGCGGCGTGCTCACGAACGTGATCTTCCACTCGGGACTCGTCGCACCGGCCGCGCCGGGATCCATCTTCGCGGTGCTCGCGCAGACGGAGAAGAACAGCTACGTCGGCGTCATCCTCTCGGTGGTGCTCGCGGCGGCGGTGACCTTCGCCATCTCGATGCTCATCCTGCTCGCGAGCCGCAAGCGCGACCTCGCGGCGGAGGCCGAGGCGGATGCGCGGCTCGCCGCGTCCGTCGCCCAGACCACCGCCAACAAGGGCAAGGAGAGCTCGGTGCTCTCGGGCCTCGCGGCGAGCGTCGCATCGGGGAACGTCGCGACGAAGACGATCGAGAAGGTCGTGTTCGCGTGCGACGCCGGCATGGGGTCGAGCGCGATGGGCGCCTCGGTGCTGCGGAACAAGTTCAAGAAGGCCGGGATCGATGCGGATGTCACGAACGCCGCCATCGCGAACCTCACCGGCGACGAGGATCTGATCATCACGCAGAGCGAGCTGACGCCGCGCGCCAAGCAGAAGGTGCCGGACGCCATCCACGTCTCGGTCGACAACTTCATGAACTCACCGCGCTACGACGAGGTCGTGGAGCTCGTGAAGAACCAGCAGGACGGGGCCGCCGAGTAGGCCCGCGGGTCCGGCGGCGAGAGAGGAGCACCCCATGAGCGACGACATCCTGACCGAGGAGCGCGTGGTGCTCGCCGACCGGACCCCCGGCCGCGAGGAGGCGATCCGCGACGTCGGACGCCTCCTCGTGGAGGCCGGTGCCGTGCGGCCCGGCTACGTCGACTCGATGCTCGCCCGGGAGGCGACCGTGTCGACCTCGATGGGCAACTACCTCGCGATCCCGCACGGGACCAACGAGGGGCGCGAGTTCATCGAGCGGACGGCGCTCGCCGTCATCCGCTACCCCTCGGCCATCGCGTGGGACGGCGACGAGGTGCGCTTCGTGATCGGCATCGCGGGGCGCGAGAACGAGCACCTCGAGATCCTGGGGAGGATCGCGGTGCTGTTCTCCGACGACGAGGAGGTGCAGGCGCTGCTGGCAGCGCCCGACGCCCCCGCCCTGTACTCCCTCATCTCCGCCGTGAACGAGTGACCTCGGCGGATGCGGAGGGCGGCTGGCGCGAACGGGGTGGATGGGCTAGGATGGATCTTTGGTGCCTTGTGCCTATGAGGCCGTCCGCACCGAATCAATCACCCGCATGACCGAGCGTCACCGATAGCGACTACGAGGGTATGGCCAAGAAAGACGGCGTCATCGAGATCGAGGGATCTGTCCTCGAGGCTCTGCCGAACGCGATGTTCCGCGTCGAGCTGAGCAACGGGCACAAGGTTCTCGCCCACATTTCGGGCAAGATGCGACAGCACTACATCCGGATCCTCCCCGAGGACCGCGTGATCGTGGAGCTGAGCCCCTACGACCTGACCCGCGGCCGGATCGTCTACCGCTACAAGTGACACTCGGGAAGTAACGGCCTGCGCCCCACGGGGCACGGGTACGAGGACAGCGAGAAGGAAACATGAAGGTCAACCCGAGCGTCAAGCCCATCTGCGACCACTGCAAGGTCATCCGCCGCAACGGCCGCGTGATGGTCATCTGCAAGAGCAACCCCCGCCACAAGCAGCGTCAGGGCTAAAGCCCTGCCGCTTCGCGGGTTCACAACTCAATAGATCACAAGCACCGCCAGAACCTCTTCGGAGGCGACACCTCGGGTTCGGAGGCCCGGGCACCGGCGGCCGCTCCACACCTCCGAACGACTCCACAAGGAGAAGCCGCCATGGCACGTATCGCCGGCGTCGACATCCCGCGCGAGAAGCGCGTCGAGGTCGCCCTGACGTACATCTACGGCGTGGGCCGCACCCGCGCCCTCGCGACCCTCAAGGACACCGGGATCTCCGGTGACATCCGCGTGAAGGATCTGACCGACGACCAGCTCGTCGCCCTTCGCGACTTCATCGAGGGCAACTACAAGGTCGAGGGCGACCTGCGCCGCGAGGTGCAGGCCGACATCCGCCGCAAGGTCGAGATCGGCTCCTACGAGGGCCTCCGCCACCGCCGCGGCCTGCCCGTGCGCGGTCAGCGCACCAAGACCAACGCACGCACTCGCAAGGGCCCGAAGCGCACCGTGGCCGGCAAGAAGAAGGCAGGTAAGAAGTAATGGCTGCACCGAAGGCCGCCGCGCGCAAGCCGCGTCGCAAGGAGAAGAAGAACATCGCCGTGGGCCAGGCCCACATCAAGTCGACGTTCAACAACACGATCGTCTCGATCACCGACCCCTCGGGTGCCGTCATCAGCTGGGCCTCGTCCGGCGGCGTGGGCTTCAAGGGCTCGCGCAAGTCGACCCCCTACGCCGCGCAGCTCGCCGCCGAGTCGGCCGCGCGCCAGGCGCAGGAGCACGGCATGAAGAAGGTCGACGTCTTCGTCAAGGGTCCGGGCTCGGGCCGTGAGACCGCGATCCGCTCGCTCCAGGCCGCGGGTCTCGAGGTCGGCACCATCAACGATGTGACGCCCCAGGCGCACAACGGATGCCGTCCGCCGAAGCGCCGCCGCGTCTGAGCGCATGGACCGGATGACCGCGAGCCTCTCGGGGCGCGGTCATCCGGTCGCACCGCGTCTTCCATAACTCAAAAGAACGGCGGCCCAGCCACCCGCCGCAGCTGTCGTGGGCGTCATATGGCGGACGCCCTCGCCGAAAGGAAACCACGTGCTCATCGCACAGCGTCCCACGCTCTCCGAGGAGAGCATCTCGGAGTTCCGCTCCGCGTTCGTCATCGAGCCCCTCGAGCCCGGCTTCGGCTACACGCTCGGCAACTCGCTCCGCCGCACCCTGCTGTCGTCCATCCCGGGCGCGGCCGTCACCAGCATCCGCCTCGACGGCATCCAGCACGAGTTCGACACCATCCCCGGTGTCAAGGAGGACGTCGTCGAGATCGTCCTCAACATCAAGAACCTGGTCGTCTCGAGCGAGCACGACGAGCCCATCACCGCCTACCTGCGCAAGACCGGCGCGGGCCAGGTGACCGCCGCCGACATCTCGGCGCCGGCGGGGGTGGAGATCCACAACCCCGAGCTCGTCATCGCGACGCTCAACGACAAGGCCAAGTTCGACCTCGAGCTGACCATCGAGCGGGGCCGCGGCTACGTCTCGGCCACCCAGAACCGCAGCGAGTTCAGCGAGGCGGGCCAGATCCCGATCGACTCGATCTACTCGCCGGTGCTCAAGGTAACCTACCGCGTCGAGGCCACCCGTGCCGGCGAGCGCACCGACTTCGACCGCCTCGTGGTCGACGTCGAGACCAAGCCGGCGATCTCGCCGCGCGACGCGATCGCCTCGGCCGGCCGCACCCTCGTCGAGCTCTTCGGCCTCGCCCGCGAGCTCAACACCGCGGCCGAGGGCATCGAGATCGGGCCCGCCCCGGTCGACGCCGTGCTCTCGAGCGAGCTCTCGATGCCCATCGAGGACCTCGACCTCTCGGTGCGCAGCTACAACTGCCTCAAGCGCGAGGGCATCAACACCGTCAGCGAGCTCGTCGCCCTCTCGGAGACGCAGCTCATGAACATCCGCAACTTCGGTCAGAAGTCCGTGGACGAGGTCAAGGACAAGCTCGTCGAGCTCGGCCTCTCGCTCAAGGACAGCGTGCCCGGCTTCGACGGTGCGCACTTCTACGGCGGATACGACGACGACGAGACCGTCTGAGTCCCGCCCTGACCTGATTCGATTTCTGGAGAACGACTGATCATGCCCCAGCCCACCAAGGGTCCCCGTCTCGGCGGCGGTCCGGCGCACGAGCGCCTGCTGCTCGCGAACCTCGCCGCGGCCCTCTTCACCCACAAGAGCATCACGACCACCGAGACGAAGGCCAAGCGCCTGCGCCCCGTGGCCGAGCGCCTCATCACCTTCGCCAAGCGCGGCGACCTGCACTCGCGTCGTCGCGTGCTCGCGGTGATCGGCGACAAGTCCGTCGTGCACGAGCTCTTCACCGAGATCGCCCCGCTCGTGGCCGAGCGCGAGGGCGGCTACACCCGCATCACGAAGATCGGCAACCGCAAGGGCGACAACGCGCCCATGGCGGTCATCGAGCTCGTGCTCGAGCCGGTCTCGAAGAAGTCGGCCTCGTCGAAGAAGTCGGCCGCCCGCACCGAGGCCCCGAAGGCGGAGGCGAAGCCGGCCGCCGAGGAGGCTCCGGTCGAGGAGACCGAGGCCGCCCCGGAGGAGGTCGTCGAGGAGACGGCCGCCGCTGAGGTCGAGGCCGAGGCTCCGGCCGAGGACGCCGCCGCGGAGTCCGAGGAGAAGTAACTCCCGCATCCGTGCACCAAGAGGCCCCGCTCACGCCGAGCGGGGCCTCTCGCGTCTCATCCCGGCGAGGAGCCGGTCAGACGGGCCGCGGGAGCGACTCGTCCGCGGCCTCGTCGCGGAGCGGCGGCAGCGTCGCGAGGCGCTGCAGCGCCTCCTGGATCGTCTCGGTGAAGACCGTCGCGCCGAAGTGGCCGAAGTGGATGCGGTCGCGCGCGAGCTCGCCCAGGTTCGGCTGGATCGCGGTGTACCAGTCGGCGAGCTCCACGTTCCGGTACTGCCACGCGAACGCCGAGAGCTGCGCGTTGACGCCCGGGATCCAGCCGCGCGGCGCCTGCGCCGTCACGAGCACGAGCTCGCGCTGGGGCCCGAGGATGTCGCGGATCTCGCCGAGGCTCGCCTCGCCGATCGAGCCGTTGGTGCCGAGCGCCACGACGACGACCGGGCGGAGGGCGCCCGCATCGCGCAGCGCCTGGAGGATTCCGGGAGCCGCCGACATCTGCCGCGACACGACCGCGTCGATCTGGATGCCCGGGAAGGTCGCCTGCAGCTCGGGGACCGCCGCGAGCATCACCGAGTCGCCGATCGCCGTGATCTGGTCGCCCTGCAGCTCCTTCGGCGGTCCTCCGGGCGTCGGCGCGGGTGTCGGCTCGTCGTCCGAGGGCGGCGTCGAGCTCGGGGCCGGGGTCTCCTGGATCGCATCCGCGCCCGCCTGCACGCGCTGCTCGACCTCGCTCGCCGACGGAGCCAGCACGACCGCCGTCGCGGTGCCGGCGACACCCGCGGCGAGCAGCACGAGCGCGAGGCCGCTCGCCGTCGCGGCGCGCACCGAGCGACGCCAGCCGGCCGCCCACGAGCGCATCGTGGCGCGGAAGCCCGCCCGCCGGATGGGCGTCTCGACGAAGCGGTAGCTCAGCGCCGAGACGACGAGCGTGATCGCCGCCGCGACGCCGCCGAGCGCCCACGCGAGCACGGGATCCACGGCCCAGTCGGGCAGCGCCGCCGCGAGCAGCACGAAGACGGGCCAGTGCCACAGGTAGATGCCGTAGGAGCGCTCACCCGCCCAGCGCAGCGGCGCGACGTCGACGACCCGGGCGAGCGGCGACCCCGGCACGAGGAACGCCGCGATGAGCACCGCGGTCAGCACCGCGACCGCGAGGAGCCCGCCGCGATAGGCCCACTCGGCGTCGCCCGGCATCGCGGCCGACAGCACGAGCAGTCCCGCGAGCGCCGCGATCCCGGCGACGAGCAGCGCACGCCGGGCTCCGCGCGCCCACTCGAGCGCGCGCTCCGGCCACCACTGCGCGGCGACCGCGAGCAGCGCGCCGAGGGTGAGCCCGAAGGCGTGCGTGCCCGTGCCGTAGTAGACCGAGGTCGGCGCGGCGGGGTCGAGCAGCAGCGCCATCGCGAGGGCGGATGCCGCGGTGGCGACCGCGAGCACCGCGATCCGTCCGCCGCGCGCGAGGCGCAGCAGCACGAGCAGCAGGAACAGCGGCCAGAGCAGGTAGAACTGCTCCTCCACCGCGAGCGACCACAGGTTCCGGAACAGCTCGGGCGCCGTGCTCGCGAAGTAGTCGGAGCCGGTGACGATGAAGTACCAGTTGCTCGAGAAGGTCAGCGAGGCGATGAGCTGCCCCCCGAGCCCCACGAGCACGTCGCCGCCGATCGCGAGGGCCGCGGTGCTGCAGGCCAGCAGCAGCACGACGAGGGCGGGGAGCAGCCGCCGCGCGCGCCGCATCCAGAACCCGCCGAGCCGGATGCCGCCCGTGCCGACCCGCTCGAGGAGCAGCAGGCGGGTGATGATGAAGCCGCTCACCACGAAGAAGATGTCGACCCCGAGGTAGCCACCGACGACCGCGCCGGGGGTGAGGTGGAAGAGCACCACGACGATCACCGCGATCGCCCGCAGGCCGTCGAGGCCCGCGACGCGCGGCGGCCGCGGCGCCGGGTGCGCGGCGGCGGGCGTCTCCGGGGTCGTCGGCGTCGCGTCCGCGGTGGCCGTGTCGGCCGACTCGGGGCGTGCATCGGGGGAGCGGGGCTGGCGGGGGGTCATGGCGAGTCTCTCCGACCACCCTAAACTCGCCTCGTGACAACCCCGGAGGCTCCCGCGCGCATCCGGCTCGATCTCGGGTACGACGGCACCGACTTCACGGGCTGGGCCCGGCAGCCGGGCCTGCGCACCGTGCAGGGCGTGCTCGAGGACGCCCTCGCGACGCTCTTCGGCCGCTCGGACGCGGAGCCCCCGCGGCTCACGGTCGCGGGGCGCACGGATGTGGGGGTGCACGCCGTCGGCCAGGTGGCGCACCTCGACCTCGCCGCCGCCCAGCTCGCCCAGCTCGACCGCCGCCCGCGCGGGCGGGGCGCGGGCGCGGCGGGCGCCGAGTCGCTCGCCCGGCGCATCAACGGCATCGTCGGCCAGGCCGCCGACGTGCAGGTGCTGCGCGCGAGCATCGCGCCCCCCGGCTTCGACGCGCGCTTCTCGGCCGTGTGGCGGCGCTACGAGTACCGGATCGCGGATGCCGCGGCCCTGCGCGATCCGCGCACGCGCGCCTTCACGCTGTGGCATCCGGCATCCCTCGACGTCGCCGCGATGGACGCTGCGGCCCGGAGCCTGCTCGGGCTGCACGACTTCGCCGCGTACTGCCGCCCGCGCGAGGGGGCCACGACCATCCGCACCCTCCAGGAGTTCGGCTGGCACCGCGACGGCGACGGCGTGCTCGTGGCGCGGGTGCGGGCCGACGCGTTCTGCCACTCGATGGTGCGCGCCCTCGTCGGCGCGTGCGTCGCGGCGGGCGAGGGGCGGTTCGCCCCGGACCGGGCGGCCGGCATCCGGGAGGAGGCGCGGCGCACGAGCGAGTTCATCGTGATGCCGGCCCGCGGCCTCACGCTCATGGAGGTGGGCTACCCGCCGGACGCCGAGCTCGCGGCCCGTGCCGAGCAGACCCGCGCGAAGCGCGTCCACGCCGGTTTGCCGGACGAGGGGCCGATCGACTAAGCTACTGAGGTTGTCTGCGCGCCGCGCGGGCGACCAGTTGGGCCCTCCACCGTCGGGTTCCGCCGCCTCTCGGCGCGGAACGCACACCGGAGCGGGATTCACGAACACCACCGACCAGAAACGAGTCTTTTCATGACGCGTACGTTCAGCCCCACGCCGGCGGATGTGAAGCGCGAGTGGGTCGTCATCGACGCCACCGACATCGTGCTCGGCCGCCTCGCGAGCCACGCCGCCGCCATCCTCCGCGGCAAGCACAAGGCCACCTTCGCCCCCCACATGGACATGGGCGACTTCGTCATCATCGTGAACGCCGACAAGGTCGCGCTCACCGGTCAGAAGCTCGAGAAGAAGAAGGCCTACCGCCACTCGGGCTACCCGGGCGGCCTCACCGCCGTCGGCTACGCCGAGATGCTCGAGAAGCACCCCACGCGTGCGGTCGAGAAGGCCATCCGCGGCATGCTGCCGAAGAACTCGCTGGGTCGCGCCCAGATCAAGAAGCTGAAGGTGTACGCCGGCGCCGAGCACCCGCACGCCGCGCAGCAGCCGAAGCAGTACACCCTCACCCAGGTCGCGCAGTAAGCGCCGAGAGACTTTCAAGGACACACTGATGGCGAAGATCGAAGACACCGTGTCGGACGAGGTTCTCACCTCCTTCTCGACCGAGACCCCGGCCGACGAGGCGCCCCGCGCCCCGCGTGCCGTCCTCAACGTTTCCGGCGCGGCCGTGGGCCGCCGCAAGGAGGCCATCGCGCGCGTGCGCCTGGTCCCCGGCGGCAGCTCGTTCACCGTGAACGGCCGCACCCTCGAGGACTACTTCCCGAACAAGCTGCACCAGCAGCTCATCAACGACCCGTTCAAGGTGCTCGACCTGCTCGGCTCCTACGACGTCAAGGCCAAGATCACCGGCGGCGGCCCCTCCGGCCAAGCGGGCGCCCTGCGCCTCGCGATCGCGCGCGCCCTCAACGAGATCGACCGCGAGAACAACCGCCCGACCCTCAAGAAGGCCGGCTTCCTCTCGCGCGACGCCCGCGTCATCGAGCGCAAGAAGGCCGGTCTCAAGAAGGCCCGCAAGGCCTCGCAGTTCTCGAAGCGCTAAGGCGCCCGCGGAGCTCGGCATGCCGCGTCTCTTCGGCACCGACGGGGTCCGGGGGCTGGCGAACGGTGAGGTGGTCACCGCGGACCTGGCCCTCGGCCTCGCGCAGGCCGCCGCGAACGTCCTGACGCAGGGCCGGCACGCCGACCAGGTGCGGGGCGAGGGGCGGCGCCCGCGCGCCGTGCTGGCCCGCGACCCGCGGGTCTCCGGCGAGTTCATCTCCGCGGCCGTCGCCGCCGGTCTCGCCAGCTCCGGCATCGACGTGCTCGACGCGGGGGTCATCCCGACGCCCGCCGCCGCGTTCCTGGTGGCGGATGTCGGAGCCGACTTCGGTGTGATGATCTCGGCCTCGCACAATCCGGCGCCCGACAACGGCATCAAGTTCTTCGCCCTCGGCGGCGTCAAGCTGCCCGACGAGGTGGAGGATCGCATCGAGGCTGCGATGACCGGCCCGAAGCTGGCGCCGACCGGCGCGGGGGTGGGCCGCATCCGGCGTTTCTCCGATGCCGAGGACCGCTACCTGCTGCACTTGCTCGGCACGCTCGACGTGCGCCTCGACGGGCTGCACGTCGTGCTCGACGAGGCGCACGGCGCCGCGGCGGGCGTCTCGCCGCAGGTGTTCGCGGATGCGGGTGCGCAGGTCACGGTGATCGGAGCCGACCCCGACGGCCTCAACATCAACGACGGCGTCGGCTCGACGCACCTCGAGCGGCTCCAGGAGACGGTGCGGCTCGTCGGCGCGGATCTCGGCATCGCGCACGACGGCGACGCCGACCGCTGCCTCGCGGTCGACGCCCGCGGCGAGATCGTGGACGGCGACCGCATCATGGCGATCCTCGCCGTCTCGCTGCAGCGCCGGGGGCTCCTCGCGCACGACACCCTCGCGGTCACCACGATGAGCAACCTGGGTCTCCGGGTCGCGATGGGCGAGCGCGGCATCCGCCTCGTCGAGACGGCGGTCGGCGACCGCTACGTGCTCGAGGCGATGGGCGAGCACGGGCTCTCGCTCGGCGGCGAGCAGTCGGGCCACATCATCTTCAGCGAGCACGCGACCACGGGCGACGGCATCCTCACCGGCCTGCAGCTCGCGGCCGAGCTGGTGCGCACCGGCAAGACGCTCGAGGAGCTCGCCTCGGTCATGTCGGTCTACCCGCAGGTGCTCGTGAACGTGCGCGGCGTCGACCACCACGCCCTCGGCGGCGACGAGGTCATCGCGGACGCGGTGCAGCGTCACAGCGCGGCGCTGGGCGACGACGGACGCGTGCTGCTGCGCCCCTCCGGCACCGAGCCGCTCGTGCGGGTCATGGTGGAGGCGCGCGACGCGGGCGCGGCGCGCCGCATCGCCGACGAGCTCGCGGGAATCGTGCGCGAGCGCCTCGCGTTGTCCTGAGCGGCGCCGCCGAGTCCTCGGCGCGCACCTCAGAAATGCAGGAGATCCGACGTCACCGGCTGCGTCATCCGCGGATTCGCGGGGGCCTCGCCGCCGTCGTCCTGCATTTCTGAGAAGAAGAGCAGCAGGAGCAGCAGGGCAAAAGGAGGAGCGGATGCCGCTGACAGGGGAGTACGCGCCGAGCGCGTCCGAGTGGGCCCGCGTGCAGGCCGAGGCCTTCGAGGCGTCGGAGGGCGCCGAGGCGAACGAGCTGCGGGGCCGGCCGATCATCGTGCTGACCTCGGTGGGCGCGAAGAGCGGCAGGCTCCGCAAGAACGCGCTCATGCGCGTCGAGCACGACGGCGTGTACGCGGTGGTGGCGTCGAAGGGCGGGGCTCCGCAGCATCCGTCCTGGTACTTCAACCTCGTCGCCCGCCCCCACGTCGAGCTGCAGGACGGCGCCGTGAAGCGCGACTACCGCGCCCGGCTCGTCTCGGGGGAGGAGCGCGCGCTGTGGTGGGCGCGCGCCAATCAGACCTGGCCCGACTACGACGGCTACCAGGCCAAGACCGACCGCGAGATCCCCGTCTTCGTGCTGGAGCCCTTCGAGCCGTAGGGTCTCAGATCTTCCGGATCAGCACGTTCGAGACGGTGTGGTCGGCCGCCTTGCGCAGCACGAGCGAGGCGCGCGCGCGCGTCGGCGCGATGTTCCGCTCGAGGTTGGGACCGTTGATGTCGCGCCAGATGCCGCGCGCCTTCGCGACGGCGTCCTCCTCGCTGAGCTCCGCGAAGCGGTGGAAGTAGGAGCGCGGGTCGGAGAAGGCGCCGCGCTGCAGTCGCAGGAAGCGCTCGACGTACCAGTTCTCGATGTCGCTCGCGCGCGCATCCACGTAGATCGTGAAGTCGAACAGGTCGCTCACCGCGAGCCGGGCGTCCGGCCCGGGCGGCTGGAGCACGTTGAGGCCCTCCACGATGAGGATGTCGGGGCGGTTCACGACGATCTCCGCGTCGGGCAGGATGTCGTACTCGAGGTGGGAGTAGACGGGCGCCCGCACCTCCTCGACACCGCTCTTGACGCGGCTCACGAAGCGGAGCAGGGCGCGGCGGTCGTAGCTCTCGGGGAACCCCTTGCGCTCCATGAGGCCGCGCCGGGCGAGCTCGGCGTTCGGCAGGAGGAAGCCGTCGGTCGTGACGAGCTCGACGCGGGGGGTGTCCTCCCAGCGGGCGAGGAGCTCGCGCAGCAGGCGCGCGATGGTCGACTTGCCGACCGCGACGGAGCCGGCGACGCCGATCACGAAGGGCGTGGGCGGGTCGTCCCGACCTCCCTGCCCGAGAAAGGCGCGCGTGGAGCGGTGCAGCGCGCGGGCGCCGGCGGCGTAGAGGTTGAGCAGCCGGCTGAGCGGCACGTAGACCTCGGCGACCTCGCGCAGGTCGAGCGCGTCGCCCAGCCCGCGCAGCCGCACGATCTCGTCCTCGGTGAGCGGATGCGCGGTCGTCGGGGCGAGGGCCGCCCAGTCGGCGCGGTCGAGCTCGAGGAACGGGGTGGCCGGAGCGTCTCTCTCGCCGTTCTCAGACATCGCTCCGAGCGTAGCGCCGCCGATGTCCTCCCGGGTGCCGTCGCCTCCGGACGCTTTAGGATCGACTCCATGTGCGGAATCGTGGGGTACGTGGGCCCGGGCAGCAGCCTCGAGGTGCTCCTCGGCGGGCTCAAGCGGCTCGAGTACCGCGGCTACGACTCCGCGGGCGTCGCCGTGCTGTCGGGCTCGGGCGAACTGGGCGCCCGCAAGCGCGCGGGCAAGCTCGGCATGCTCGTCGAGGAGCTCGCCGAGAACCCGATCGCCGACGGCGGCACGGGCATCGGCCACACCCGCTGGGCGACGCACGGCGGCCCGACGGACGTGAACGCGCATCCGCACTTCGGCGACGGCGGGCGTCTCGCGCTCATCCACAACGGCATCATCGAGAACTTCGCCGAGCTCAAGGCCGAGCTCGCGGCCGAGGGCGAGACCTTCGAGAGCGAGACCGACAGCGAGATCGCGGCGCTGCTCGTGGGCCGCGCGTTCCGCGAGGCCGGCGACCTCACGGAGGCGATGCGGCGCACCGTCGACCGCCTCGACGGCGCCTTCACCCTGCTCGCCGTGCACCAGGACGCCCCGGGCGTCGTGGTCGGCGCGCGCCGCAGCTCGCCGCTCGTGATCGGCCTCGGCGAGGGCGAGAACTTCCTCGGCTCGGATGTGGCGGCCTTCGTCGAGCACACCCGGCGCGCCATGGAGATCGGCCAGGACCAGATCGTCACGATCCGCCCCGACTCGGTGTCGGTCATCGACTTCTCGGGCGCGCCGGTCGAGGCGAAGGAGTTCGAGGTCGCCTGGGACGCCTCCGCCGCCGAGAAGGGCGGCTGGCCCAGCTTCATGAAGAAGGAGATCGCCGAGGAGCCGGATGCGGTGGCCAACACCCTGCGCGGCCGCACGCACGACGGCGCCGTGACGCTCCCCGAGCTCGAGGGCGTCGCCGACATGCTCGGCAGCGTCGACCGCGTGCTGATCCTCGCGTGCGGCACCGCCGCCTACGCCGGGATGCTCGGCAAGTACGCGATCGAGGCCTGGGCCCGCATCCCCGTCGACGTCGAGCTCTCGCACGAGTTCCGCTATCGCGATCCCGTGCTCGACGCCCGCACGCTCGTCGTGTCGGTGAGCCAGTCGGGCGAGACGATGGACACCCTCATGGCGGTGCGCTACGCCGCCGAGCAGGGCGCCCGCACCCTCTCGATCTGCAACACCCAGGGCGCGACGATCCCGCGCGAGTCGGACGCCGTGCTCTACACCCACGCCGGGCCGGAGGTCGCGGTGGCCTCGACTAAGGCCTTCGTGGCGCAGGTGACGGCGCTCTACCTGCTGGGTCTGCACCTGGCGACGCTCCGCGGCTCGCTCGACGCCGCATCCGTGGCCGCGCAGCTGCGCGAGCTGGAGGCGGTTCCGGCCAAGCTGCAGACGGTCGTGGAGTCGGCGTCCGGGCGCATCGCGGAGCTCGCCCACTGGATGAGCGACACCCAGTCGGTGCTGTTCCTGGGCCGGCACGTGGGCTTCCCGGTGGCGCTCGAGGGCGCCCTCAAGCTCAAGGAGCTCGCCTACATCCACGCGGAGGGCTTCGCCGCGGGCGAGCTCAAGCACGGCCCGATCGCCCTCATCGAGCCGGGCCAGATCGTGTTCGTGGTGGTGCCGAGCCCGCGCGATCCGTCGTCGCTGCACAAGAAGGTGGTCTCGAACATCCAGGAGATCCGCGCGCGCGGGGCCCGGGTGATCGCGATCGCGGAGCTCGGCGACGTCGCGGTGGTGCCGTTCGCCGACGAGGTGATCCGCGTCCCGCTCGCGGCGCCGTTCTTCGAGCCGCTGCTCGCGGTGGTGCCGCTGCACGTCTTCGGGATGGAGCTCGCGCAGGCGAAGGGGCTCGACGTGGATCAGCCCCGCAACCTCGCGAAGTCCGTCACGGTGGAGTGACGGTGATCGTCGGACTGGGCGTCGACGTGGTCGACCTGGCTCGGTTCGAGCGCGCCGTCGCCCGCACCCCGCGGCTCCGCGAGCGACTGTTCGCCGAGAGCGAACGCGCGCTGCCGCTGCGCTCGCTCGCGGGGCGCTTCGCCGCCAAGGAGGCCCTCGTGAAGGCCCTCGGCGGAGACGGGGGACTGCGCTGGGTCGACATGGAGATCGCCTCCGACCCGAGCGGCAACCCCGCCTTCCGGATCGCCGGCCCGCTCGCCGGCCTCCTCGAGCGTCGCGGCATCGGCGCGCTCCACGTGTCGATGAGCCACGACGCCGGGGTCGCCGTCGCGACCGTCGTCGCCGAGGGCCGCGGATGACGGCGCCGCTGCGCGAAGCCCGCATCCGGCTCGACGCGCTCGCCGGCAACCTCGCGGCGATGCGCCGCGCGGTCGCGCCGGCCGCCGTCATGGGCGTGGTCAAGGCGGACGCCTACGGCCACGGCATCCTGCCCGTCGCCCGCGCGCTCGCCGACGCGGGCATCGACTGGCTCGGGGTCGCCGACCTCGACGAGGCGCTCCTGCTGCGCGAGGCGGGCATCCGCACCCCCCTGCTCGCCTGGCTGCACGGCACGCCCGCCGACTTCCGCGCCGCGGTGGAGGCGGACGTCGACGTCGCCGTGAGCTCGCCCGCCCAGCTCGAGGCGGCGGCCGTCGCGGGCGCCACGGCGCACCTCAAGCTCGACACCGGCCTCAGCCGCAACGGCATCGCGCCGGCCGACGCCGCGCGGGTGCTCGAGGAGGCCGCGCGCCTCGAGCGCGCCGGCCGGCTGCGCGTGCGCGGCCTCATGAGCCACCTCTCGGGCGCCTCGCCGGCCGACGACGCCGAGCAGCGCACCCGCTTCGCCGCCTTCGTCGACGCGGCCGCGGCCGCCGGCCTCGCGCCCGAGGTGCGGCATCTCGCCTCCACGCTCGCGGGGCTCACCATGCCGGATGCGCGCTTCGACCTCGTGCGGGTCGGCATCGGGCTCTACGGGCTCCCGGCGGATGCGGCGGTCGACCCGGCGGCGCACGGCATCCGTCCCGTCATGGAGCTCGTGACGCGCGTCGCCGCGGTGCGCCGGGTGCCCGCCGGCACGGGTGTCTCCTACGGCTACGCGCACCGCACCGAGCGCGAGACGACGCTCGTGCTCGTGCCGCTCGGCTACGCGGATGGCATCCCGCGGAACGCCTCCGGACGCGCGTCGGTGCGCATCGGCGGCGTGCGGCATCCGCAGGTCGGCCGCATCGCGATGGACCAGTTCCTGGTCGACGTGGGCGACGCCGAGGTGGCCGTGGGCGACGAGGTCGTCGTGTGGGGCGATCCCGCAGAGGGCGGGCCCTCGGCCGAGGACTGGGCGGATGCGGCGGGCACGATCGGCTACGAGATCGTCACCCGCGTCGGCCCCCGCGTCGCCCGGGTGACCGTGTGACGCCGCTCGAGCTCGTGATCCCCACGGCCTCGGCCATGGAGGCGCTCGGCGCGCGCCTCGCCCGCGTGCTGCGGGTCGGGGACCTCGTGCTGCTGAACGGCGAGCTCGGGGCGGGCAAGACCACGCTCACGCGAGGGCTCGGGGCCGCGCTCGGCGCCCGGGGCGCGGTGACCAGCCCGACCTTCGTGCTCGCGCGCACCCATCCGACGGCATCCGGGGTGCCGCTCGTGCACGTCGACGCCTACCGGCTCGCGACGGCCGCCGAGGTCGACGACCTCGACCTCGACCTCGAGGGCTCGATCACGGTGGTCGAGTGGGGTGCCGGCAAGCTCGACGGCGTCGCCGACTCCTGGCTCGAGCTCGACCTCGAGCGCCCCGTCGGCGGCGACCCCGCGGCCGACGACGCGCCCCGGCACGTGCGGCTCACGGCCCACGGCCCGCGGTGGGACGGCGTGGCGATCTAGCCTCGCCGTAGGCTGGTGCGGTGCTGCTCGCGATCGACACCTCCACGGGGACGAGCGTGGCCGTCGTCGACCGCGGCGGCGTGTGCGCCGTGCGCGCTAGCACCGACACCCGCGGGCATGCGGAGCTCATCGGCCCGTTCCTGCACGAGGTGCTGGCCGACGCGGGGGTCGCCCCCGACGCGCTCGAGGGCGTCGCGGTCGGCATGGGCCCCGGCCCGTTCACGGGCCTGCGGGTCGGCATCGCCGCCGCACGCGCCTTCGCCCTCGGCATCGGGCGCCCCGTGCTGCCCGTGGTCTCGCACGACGCCGTCGCCTTCGGCGCCGAGGGGCCGGTGCTCGTGGTGACGGATGCGCGGCGTCGCGAGCTGGCCTGGTCGGCGTACGCGGCATCCGCGGGCCTGCCGGAGCGCCTCGCGGGTCCGGCTCTCGCGCCCGCCGCGGAGCTGGACGCCGTCGCCGCCGGATACCCGGGCCACCGCCGCCTCGACGCCGCGGTCGTCGACGCGGGCGCGCTCGGACGCCTCGCGCTCGCCCTCCTCGACGCGGGCGCGCCCCTCGGCCCCGCCGAGCCCGTGTACCTGCGCGCGCCCGACGTCACGCTCTCGACGCCCAAGCGGGTGACCGCGTGAGCGCGCGCCTGCGCCCGGCCACGGCCGCCGACCTCGACGCCATCGACGAGCTCGAGCGGACCATCTTCACGAGCGACGCCTGGTCGCGCGAGATGCTCGCCCTGGAGCTCGCGGGCGACCACCGGCACTACCTCGTCGCGGTCGACGGGACGGATGCGGTGCTCGGCTACGCCGGCCTCCTCGCCCCGGGCGGGAGCGGCCAGGCCGACATCCAGACGATCGCGGTCGTCGCATCCGCCCGTCGCGGCGGCATCGGAGCGGCGCTGCTCGACGCGCTGCTCGACGAGGCGCGCGCCCGGGAGGCGCGCGAGGTGTTCCTCGAGGTGCGCGCCGACAACCCGGGGGCCGAGGCGCTCTACGCGAGCCGCGGGTTCGCGCGCATCGGCATCCGGCCCGCCTACTACCAGCCCGACGGCGTGGATGCCGTGGTGATGCGCGCCGTGCTCCGCGACCCCGTCGTGCTCGGCATCGAGACGAGCTGCGACGAGACCGGCATCGGCATCGTGCGCGGCACCGAGCTGCTCGCCAACGTCGTCGCGAGCTCGATGGACGAGCACGCCCGCTACGGCGGCGTCGTGCCCGAGATCGCGGCGCGCGCCCACCTGGAGGCGCTCACCCCGGCCGTCGAGGAGGCGCTGCGCGAGGCGGGCGTCACCCTCGAGGAGGTCGACGCGGTCGCCGTGACGAGCGGGCCGGGGCTCGCGGGCGCGCTCATGGTGGGCGTCGGTGCGGCCAAGGCGCTCGCCGTCGCGACGGGCAAGCCCTTCTACGCCGTCAACCACCTCGTCGGCCATGTCGGCGCCGACGTGCTGAACCACGAGCCGCTCGTGGGCGACGGAGGGCTCGAGCTGCCGACGATCGCGCTGCTGGTCTCGGGCGGCCACACCTCGCTGCTGCTGGTGCGCGATCTGGTGTCGGATGTCGAGCTGCTCGGCGAGACCATCGACGACGCGGCGGGGGAGGCCTTCGACAAGGTCGCCCGGCTGCTCGGGCTGCCGTACCCGGGCGGGCCCGAGATCGACCGCGCCGCGGCGTCGGGCGACCCCGCCGCCATCCGCTTCCCGCGCGGCCTCACCGCCCCCAAGGACCTCGAGCGCCACCGCTACGACTTCTCCTTCTCCGGGCTCAAGACCGCCGTCGCGCGGCACGTCGAGGCGGCCCGCGAGGCGGGGGGCGAGCTGCCGGTCGCCGACATCGCGGCGAGCTTCCGCGAGGCGGTCGTCGACGTGCTGCTCACCAAGGCGCTCGCCGCGTGCCGCGAGCTCGGGGTGCCGCGCCTGCTGCTCGGCGGGGGCGTCGTCGCCAACCGGAGGCTGCGGGATGCCGCCGTGGCGCGCTGCGTGGATGCCGGGGTCGCCCTGCGCATCCCGCCGCTCGCCCTCTGCACCGACAACGGCGCGATGATCGCCTCGCTCGCCGCGCAGCTCATCGCGGCCGGACGGCGACCGTCGAGCCTCGCGGTCGGGGCCGACTCGACGCTGCCGGTGACCGAGATACAGGCCTGACCTCCCTCCGAACGGGTGGCTTGCCATCCTCGGCGCCTGCTGGGAGCATGTCGGGGACACCGAGGGGGATTCATGTCCGACAGCACGAGCCCGACGCCCGAGCCGGCCGAGGGCGCCGCGGCGCCCGTCGCCGAGATCGCGCCGCCCGCGCCGTACACCGCGCCCGGGTACACCGCGCCGGACCCCTACGTCGCACAGAACCCCTACGTGGCGCCCGCCCCCTACACGCCGGGCGCGGCCCCCGCGCCGTACACGCCCGACGACCCCGCGGCCGGCCTGGCGTCGGCCCCCGCCGCGTCGCCGGCCTACCAGCCGATGCCGACGGCGCCGGCGCCCGGAGCGCTGACCCCGTACTCGGTCGGCGGCCCCGCATACGTCTACGGGGCTCCCCGCACCAACCCGCTGGCGATCGCGTCCTTCGCGGTCGCGCTGGGTGCGCTGATCTTCGGGCTCCTCGCGTCGATCGTGGCCGTCGTGCTCGGGCACATCGCCCTCTCGCAGATCGCGAAGCGCGGCGAGGGCGGGCGCGGTCTGGCGCTCGCCGGCGTGATCATCGGCTACGTCCTCGGCGGCCTGCTGCTGCTGTTCCTGGTGTTCTACATCGGCACGATCGTGTGGGCGTTCAACACCTACCGCTCCTAGCGCACCTCGGAACGACGGCCGGATGCGTTGACACGCCGGAGGGCCGCTGGAAGCATGGGCACGTCCATCGTTGAAGGAGTGCACATGACCGATCCCACGAATCCTGCCCCTTCCGAGGAGCCGACGCCGGCCGCCGACGCCGCCCCTCCGGTCGAGCCCATCGTGCCCGCCGAGCCCATGGCTCCCGCCGAGCCCGCGGCGCCCGCCGAGCCCGCGGCTCCGGCCGCGCCTGCGGCCCCCGCGGCGAATCCCTACGCGGCTCCTGCCGCTGCCGCCGCGCCGGGCCCCTACGCCCCCTCGGCGGCGCCCGCCAAGTCGCCGGTGCTGAGCATCATCTCGCTCGTCGCCGGCATCATCGGCATCGTCGGCGGGGCGATCGTGTTCATCCCGTTCATCGGCGGCATCCTGCAGCTCTTCATCCCGGCGGCCGCGGTGGTCCTCGGCTTCCTCGGCAAGAAGAAGGAGCCGTTCGCGCCCAAGGGGCTCTGGCTGACGGGCATCATCCTCGGCTTCGTCGGGCTCGGCTTCGCCCTGCTCTCGCTGCTGCTGTGGACGCTGCTCTTCGCGAGCTCGGCCACCTACAGCACCTACTGAGCCGCGTTCGCAGCGGGGGCGGGATGCGCGGCATCCCGCCCCCGCTGTCGTTCCGCGGGTGTCAGCGGGCGAGCCGGTCCACCAGCAGGGCGCTCCGCCGTCCCGCGATCCTCGTCAGCACGAGGGTCGCCGACTCCGCTCCCCGCAGGGCGAGGCGCGTGCGCAGCGCGGCGGGGTCGACGTCGACCCCGCGCTTCTTGATCTCGAGTGCGCCGATGCCGCGCTCGCGGAGCGCCGCCTTGAGCCGCCGCTCGTCGAAGGGCAGCTCCTCGCGCACCCGGAAGGCCTGCCCGAACGGCGTCGCGGGGGCACGGTCGGCCGTGATCCACGCGATCGTCGGGTCGAGCATCCGTCCCTCGACGCGGCGCGCGAGCTCTCCGATGAGACGCGCGCGGATGACCGCGCCGTCCGGCTCGAGCAGGTACTCGCCGACCGCTCCCGGCTCGGCGTCGGGTGCGGGACCGGATGCGGTGAGCTCGGCCGCCCCGTCGTCGCCCAGCAGCAGGGCGGCCCGGCCCACGCCCTCCCGGGCGAGCGTGCCGCTCCAGACCACGAGCTCCACCACCTCGCGGTCGACCGACACCCACTGCGCCTCGACCCCCTCGGGCAGGAGCGCGTGATCGAGCCCCGGGCCGAGCTTGATCCCCGCCGGGCGCGCGGCCGCGCGCGCGAAGACCGCGTCGAGCGGGGGAGACCAGTCGGCCGGATCGGCGTGGCGGCGACCCCCCGCGCGCCTGGCCGGATCGAACCACAGCGCATCGGCATCCGCGGGCTCCGCCTCGAGCGCGTCGCCCTGCACCACGCGCGACTCGGGGAACGGGGCGAGGTTGTAGGCGGCGATCGCGGCCGTCACCTCGTCGCGCTCGACGGCGACGACCCGCAGGCCGAGGCTCGCGAACGCGAGCGCGTCGGCGCCGATCCCGCAGCCGAGGTCGGCGACCGAGGCCATGCCGGCGCGCGCGAACCGGCCCGCATGCTGCGCCGCGACCCGCAGGCGCGTGGCCTGCTCGAGGCCGTCGGGGGTGAACAGCATCCGGTCGGCGAACTCGTGGAAGCGGGCACGGGCGCGGGTGCGCAGCCGCGCCTGGGTGAGCACCGCCGCCACGAGCTCGGGCGGGTGGCCGGCCGCGCGCAGCCGCGACACGATCCGCACGACGTCGGCGTCGGCGGAGATCGGGCCGACCTCGTCGAGCAGCCGGAGGCCCTCGGGCGTCAGCAATGCGCGCAGCTCCTCGGGCGTCACGCGTCAACGGTAGCCCAGGCCGCCCGGCTGGCAGTCGGATTGAATGAGTGCTAACGGGGGCCTATAGTTGTTCTGGCACTCTCGAAGGGAGTGTGCCAAACCCTGAGTCTTCAGAAAGAGGTCACACGTGTCGGTCTCCATCAAGCCGCTCGAGGATCGCATCGTCATCAAGCAGGTCGACGCCGAGCAGGTCACCGCGTCGGGTCTGGTCATCCCGGACACCGCCAAGGAGAAGCCGCAGGAGGGCGAGGTCGTCGCGGTGGGCCCGGGTCGCATCGACGACAACGGCAACCGCGTTCCGCTCGACGTGGCCGTCGGCGACAAGGTGCTCTACTCCAAGTACGGCGGCACCGAGGTCAAGCTGGGCGGCGAGGAGTTCCTCGTGCTGTCCGCCCGCGACGTGCTGGCGGTCGTCGTCCGCTGAGCTCGGACCCCTCCGGATGCCGCGGCATCCGTCCTGAGGCCCCGAGGCGCTGAGCGCCCCGGGGCCTCTCGCCGTCTGCGGGGGTCGCCCGCGGCGACTAGCTGTAGTTCCCCGTGAGGTTGTGGACGCGGGAGGCGGGTGTTGTGCCGTTGATTCCGGTGTGGGGTCGGTGGTGATTGTAGTGATGCAGCCAGGCGGGGTAGTCGGTTGCTCGGGCTTCGTCGGATGAGTAGTTGCGGGCGT
>JASLGG010000054.1 GCA_030150265.1 Protaetiibacter sp. | reverse complement strand
CGCTGCGATGTAGGGGGCGAGCGCGTCGGCGAGCGCACGGGCGTTGGCGGGCGAGAGGTCGACCTCGTAGTCCACCCCGTCGAGCGCGAACCGCGTGCTGCGGGTGCCGGCGGGCAGCTCCTCGCCGTCGAGGTCGTCGGTGAGGATCGTGATCGTCTTCTTCGCCATGACGTGAAGTTTAGGGCTCTAACCCTCCGCGAGCACCGCCTCCATCTGGCTCATCGAGCCCGTGAGGCCCTCCTCCATGCCCATGTCGAGCGTCTTCTGGAGGTCGTCGAGCGAGTCGTAGCTCGACACGCACACCATCCGGGTGCCGCCGTCGATCGCCTCGAAGGAGTAGTCCATGTGGGTCGCGGGCATGTCGGCGACCGGGTTGCCGTCGGCGTCGGCGAAGTAGTCGTCGGCCGTGAAGCGGCGCGGCTCGTCGACCGTCTGCACGCGCCAGCAGCCGTGGAACTCCTCGCCCTCGGGGCTCGTCATGAAGTAGTGCACGACACCGCCGGGCGCGAGCTCGTGCTCGACCACGGTGGCGGGATAGGTCGGCGGCCCCCACCAGCGCTCCATCTTGCGCGGGTCGGCGTAGAGCTGCCACACCTTCTCGACGGGGTAGTCGAAGGTCGCCGTCACCGTGAGGGTGTGGGCGTCGAGGTCCTTGTCCACCGTCAGTTCCATGTCCTTTGTTCCTTCCGTTCAGTCCTCGTCGAGGAGTGCGGCCATGCGCAGGGCGCGGCCGCGCCACGCCTCTTCCAGCTGGTCGAGGGCGAGGCGCGCGCGTCGCAGCGTCTCCGGTTCGGATCGCACGAGCAGCTCCCGTCCGCGGCGCACCTTGGTGACGAGCCCCACCTGCTCGAGCACCGCGACGTGCTTCTGCACGGCCGCGAAGCTCATCGGGTACTCCTGGGCGAGCCGGCTCACGGAGAGCTCGCCGTCGACGCTCCGCCGCAGGATGTCGCGGCGGGTCGCGTCGGCGAGCGCGGAGAAGAGCCGGTCCACCTCGGCGTCGCTGAGTTCCATTGATACAACCATTTGGTTGTACGTTACGACGCGGCTCCGACGCTGTCAAGGGGGCTCCGACACGCAGAAAGCCCGGTCCAGTGGACCGGGCTTTCTGCGTTGGTGACCCCAGCGGGATTCGAACCCGCGTTACCGCCGTGAGAGGGCGGCGTACTAGGCCGCTATACGATGGGGCCGTTTCGCGACAACTTGACGATTATGCCATAGGCCGCAGGCCCCCACCAAAACGAGCGGCGGAGGGTCAGACGAGCACACGGAGCGCGCCCGGCTCGACCTCGAGCTCGAGCGGCAACGGCGCGATCCGCTCGCCGTCGGCGTAGGCCACGAGCGGCGCGTCCGCCGCGATCCGGATGCGCGCCGCACGCCGCATGAGCACGCGCGGATCCGAGGTGTGGGCGCCCTGGAACACCCGCGGGAAGATGCGCAGGAACGCCACCCGCGAGAGCGGCTTCACGATCATCACGTCGAGCAGGCCGTCGTCGAGCACCGCATCCGGGGTGATCCTCATGCCGCCGCCGAGCGACACGTTGTTGCCCACCGACACCATGAGCGCGTCGACCTCGAGCTGCTCCCCGTCGAGCTCGACGCGGTAGCGCAGCGGCTTCAGCCGGGCGAGCTCCGCGAGCAGCGCCAGGATGTAGCGGCTCGGCCCCTTGGGGTGGCGCATGAGGTTCGCGCGCTCGTTGACGATCGCGTCGAAGCCCGCCGACAGAGCGCAGGCGAAGCGGCGCTCGCCGCGCGATCCGTCGTCCTCGGTCCAGCGGATGCGCACGGCGTCGATCGCGCGCGGGGCGCGGCCGAGCGCCTCGCCGAGCAGACGGATCGCCGCCTCCGTGTCGTCGTGCGGGATGCCGAGGCCGCGCGCCATGTCGTTGCCGGTTCCGGAGGGCACGATCGCGAGCGGGACCCGGGTGCCGGCCACGAGGTTCACCCCGAGGTTGACCATGCCGTCGCCGCCGACCACCACGAGGGCGTCCGGCTTCGACCGCACGGCATCCCGGGCGGAGGCGAGCAGCGACTCGAAGTCGGGCTCGGTGAGCGAGGTCACCTCGTGGCCGATGGCGCGGAGCGTCTGCACGACCGCGGGGCCGACATCGCGGCTCGCCCCGAACGAGGCAGCCGGGTTGATGGCGACGACCACCCGCTTCGGCTTCGTCGTCATCCGCCCATCATGGCATCCCGCGCCCTCCCCCTGAGCCCGGTGAGGGGTCGCGAAATGCTCTCAACACGCCGTTCTGGCGACACTTTGCGACCCCTCACCACGTCAGCGGCGGAAGCGGAGGCGGCGCAGCAGCTGGGCGTTGAGCGCCACCACGACCGTCGATGCGCTCATCAGCACCGCCGCGAGCGCGGGCGGCATGAGGAAGCCGGCACCCGCGAGCACCCCCGCGGCCAGCGGGATGCCGACCGCGTTGTAGCCCGCCGCCCACCAGAGGTTCTGCAGCATCTTGCGGTAGCTCGCCCGGCTGAGCGTGATCGCGTCGACGACGCCGCGCGGATCGGAGGAGGCGAGCACGACGCCCGCCGACTCGATCGCCACATCCGTTCCGGCGCCGATCGCGATGCCGAGATCGGCGCGCGCGAGGGCCGGGGCGTCGTTGATGCCGTCGCCCACCATCGCGACACGGGTCGCCCCGCCCGCCTGGAGCGCCGCCACCTCGCCCGCCTTCTGCTCGGGCAGCACCTCGGCGCGCACCTCGTCGATGCCGAGCTCGCGGGCCACGTGGCCCGCCACGACGTGCGAGTCGCCCGTGAGCATCGCGACGCGCACCCCGCGCCGACGCAGCGCCGCCACCGCCTCCGCCGACTCGGGCCGCATCCGGTCGGCGACGGCGAGGAGCGCGAGCACGCGCTCGGAGCCCTCCGCACCCTCGACGAGGTACACGGTCGTCGCCCCCTCCGCCCCGGCCTCGCGAGCCGCGTGCACGAGCGCGGTGTCGAGCCGGATGCCGCGCTCGGTCACGTAGCGCGCGCTCGCCACCGCGAGCTCGCGCCCGTCGACGGTCGCGATCGCACCGCGTCCGGCGAGCGCGCGGAAGCCGGACGCCCGCGGCATCCGGGCCTTGCGCTCCTTCGCGGCCTCGACGATGGCCCGGCCGATCGGATGCTCGCTGCGCCGCTCGACGGCGGCCGCGAGCCCCAGCGCCTGCTGCTCGGCGACGCCCTCCGCGACCGTCACCCCCGCGAGCGCCTGACGGCCCTCGGTGAGGGTGCCGGTCTTGTCGAACAGCACGACGTCGACGTCCTTCGCCTCCTCGAGCGCCGCGCGGTCGCGGATGAGGATGCCGCGGCGCGCGCCCAGCGCGGTCGAGATCTGCGCCACGAGCGGGATCGCGAGGCCGAGCGCGTGCGGGCAGGCGATCACGAGCACCGCGACGACGCGCTCGATCACGAACTCCGGCTGGTCGGGGCGCAGCAGCCACCACACGGCGAGCGTCACGACGGCCGCGCCGAGGGCGACGTAGAAGAGCAGCGCCGCAGCGCGGTCCGCGAGCAGCTGCGCGGGCGAGCGACTCGCCTGCGCGTCGGCGACGAGACGCATGATGCCGGCGAGCGCGGTGTCGCCGCCCGTGCGGGCGACCTCGACCGTGAGCGAGCCGGATGCGATGGACCCCGCCACCACCTGGTCGCCCTCGGCCTTGCCGACCGGCGTCGACTCGCCGGTCAGCAGCGACTCGTCGACCTCCGAGGCGCCGTCCACGACGACGCCGTCGGCGGGGATCGCCGATCCCGGCCGCACGAGCACGCGGTCCCCGGCGACGAGCTCGGCCCGCACGACGCGCACCGGCTCGCCGTCGCGCAGCACCTCCGCCTCGTCGGGCAGCAGCTTGGCGAGCTCGCCGAGCGCGTTCCGCGCGCCGCTCACGGCCGACATCTCGATCCAGTGGCCGAGCAGCATGATCGTGACGAGCGTCGCGAGCTCCCACCAGAAGTCCATGCCGGGCAGACCGAGCATGACCGCGATGGAGTATCCGGCCGACACCACGATGGCGAGCGAGATGAGCGTCATCATGCCGGGGCTCTTCGCGCGCAGCTCCTGCACGGCGCCCTGCAGGAAGACCCGGCCGCCGATCACGACGATCGCCACGCCGAAGACGGCGGGGATCCACTCCGAGCCCGGGAAGCGCGGCCCGCCGAGCCCGAGGATGTCCTGGAGACCGTGCGAGAACACGACGGCCGGCACGGTCAGGGCGAGGCAGATCCAGAACAGGCGGCGGAAGCGGCGCGGGTCGTGGGCGGCGTGGCCGGCGTGCTCGTGCGCCATGTGATCCGCGGATCTCGATACGCCGTCGCCGCGCGACGGCACTCGATCAGCGGGGGTGCCGTGCCCCCCGTGGTGGTCGTGCGACTCCGCTGGTCGAGTAGCCGCCGCAGGCGGCGTATCGAGACCCCCGTGGTGGTGCTCGTGCCCGCTCATCACGAGCCCCGGTTCTGCTGCAGCTCGAAGACCGCGAGCAGCTCGTCGACGGCCTTGTCGCGCGTCTCGCCGCCCTCGTCGAACATGTGCGACACGTGGGTGCGCAGGTGGTTCTCGACGAGCAGCTTGTTGAGGCTGCCGAGGGACTTCTGGATGGCGAGGGTCTGCGTGATGATGTCGATGCAGTACGCCTCGTCCTCGATCATCCTCTCCACCCCGCGCAGCTGGCCCTCGAGGATGCGGGCGCGGTGCAGGGCGCGCTTCTTGATGTCGTCGATCATGCCGCCATGGTACCCCCGAGGGGTATCCGGATGCCAGGCTCGGGCGACAGGTCTAGTGTCGGCACATGAACGTCACCAAGTACGAGCACTCCTGCATGGTCGTGGCGAAGGGCCCGGCTCGACTCGTGATCGACCCCGGAAGCTTCCTCGCCAGCCTGCCCGAGACATCCGGCGTCGTGGCGATCGTCATCACCCACGAGCACGCCGACCACCTCTCCCCCGACCGGGTGCGCGGCCTGCTCGAGATGAACCCCGGCATCCCGATCTACGGACCGCAGGGCGTCGCGGATGCCGCCGCCGCATCCGGTATCCAGGTGCACGTCGTCGAGGCGGGCGACACCGTGGAGGCCGAGCCGTTCACGCTGCGCTTCTTCGGCGGGCGGCACAACGTCATCCACTCGTCCATCCCGGTGGTCGACAACCTCGGTGTGCTCGTCGACGACGCCTTCTACTACGGCGGCGACTCGTACACCGAGCCCGGCGTGCCCGTCGAGCTGCTGGCCGCGCCGATCGGGGCGCCGTGGCTGAAGATCGGCGACGCCATGGACTACGTGCTCGCCGTCGCACCGCGCCAGGCGTTCCCCGTGCACGACATGACGCTGTCGGTCGCCGGGAAGAGCATGGCCTCCGACCGCCTCAAGTGGGCGACCGAGCAGGGCGGCGGCTCCTACGCGGTGCTCGAGCCGGGCGAGTCGCTCGACGTCTGACCCCGCGGCGCCCGGCCGTCAGCCGAGCGCGATGAAGGCCTCGGCGTCCCAGAACGACTTGACCGAGAGCAGCCCGCCCTCGGCCGCGCCGACCGGGATCTCGAACACGAGGTTGACCGACGCCTCCTGGCCGGAGTCGAGCTCCGGCGTCTCCCACAGCGCGCCCGGATACGAGGCGAAGCTCGACGAATAGCTCGCGCCGTCGGAGCCGAGCACGATCGAGTCGAGCACATACGGCGAACCGCCTCCGACGCCGACGTAGCGGATGGTGACCGGCACCACCACGTAGCGGCTGCCGTCCGCCGGTGCCGTGTTCGTGCCCGCGGCGAGCACGGCCTCGGTGGCGTCGAACTGCGGCTCGCCCACCACGAGCTGCCACTCGTCGGCGCCCTCGTAGTCGGTGAAGGTGATCACGTCGCCCGGAGCCGCCGGGTCGGCCTGCGAGCCGCGGCCGTCTGCGGTGCTCGCCTCGCCATCCGTGAAGGTCGGGATCGACGGATCGACGGGGTAGTCGTCGAGGTGGTCCGGCACGCTCGCCACGAGGAACAGCATGAGCGCCGTGATCGCGGCGGTCACCAGCAGCGCGACACCCGAGACGATGGTGCCCGCGATCGCGAGGCCCTTCGCCTTGTTCTTGATGATGAGGCCCACGATGCCGAGCACCGTGCCGACGAGGGCGAACAGCACGAAGACCGCGCCGACGAACGGGATCCACCCGATCGTGATGCCGAAGAGGAACGCGACGCCACCCAGGATCACCGAGATGAGGCCGGGGACGTTGAACCGCGAGGGCCCGGCCGGGGCGGCGGCGTAGGCCGGCACGCCGGGCGCCGCATAGGGGTTCTGGGCCGCATAGGGGTTCTGGGCGGCGTACGGGTTCTGGGCCGCGTACGGGTTCGCGGCGTAGGGGTTCTGCGGCGCGGTCGCGTAGGGATTCGCGGGCGCGACAGGAGCGGCGGGCGCGACAGGAGCCGCGGCGTCGGGCGCCTGCGGGATCGGCGGGACCTCGACTCCCGGTGCGGGCGGGACGGGCGGGATCTGGTCGCCGGCGGCGCCGGGCTGCGTGTCGGACATGAGTACGAGTCTGCCTTCCGCGGCGGCGCGACGCGAACCGACCACGCCGCCGGGAGCCGCTCAGGCGATGCCGCCGCCGTCCACGACGAGGGCGGACCCCGTCACATAGCTCGACTCGTCGCTCGCGAGCCACACGACGGCCGCCGCGATCTCGGCCGGCTCCCCCATCCGCCCGAGCGGGCGGTCGGCGGCCTCGGCGAGGAAGGCGTCGGCGTCCTGGGCGAGCTGACGGGCCTCGTCGCGCAGCATCCCGGTGTTCACGTCGCCGGGGTTCACCGAGTTGACCCGGATGCCCTGCGGGCCGTGGTCGATCGCGAGCGCGCGGGTCAGGTTCACCACGGCGCCCTTCGAGGCGCAGTACGAGACCGCGCGGCCGCCGCCCTTCAGGCCCCAGCCCGACCCGGTGTTGACGATCGAGCCGCCGCCCGCCGCCGCCATCACCGGCACGACGTGCTTGCACATCAGGAAGATCGACCTCACGTTGACCCCGAACACGAGATCCCACTCGTCGACGTCGATCTCGAGCACGGTGGTGCGCCGGATGATGCCCGCGTTGTTGAACACCACCTCGATGCCGCCGAGTTCGGCGAGCGTCGTCTCGACGACGCGGCGGATGTCGTCCTCGCGCGAGACGTCGGCGACGATCGCGATCGCGGCGCCGCCCGCGGCCCGGATCTCGTCGGCGACCCGCTCGGCCGCCTCGGCGTCCAGGTCGACGACGGCGACGGCCGCCCCCTCCGCCGCCATGGCGAGGCAGGTGGCCCGGCCGATGCCGCCCGCGCCTCCCGTGACGATGGCCCTCTTGTTCTCCAGACGCATGGACGCCCTCCGATCCGTGGTGCGTGCACAGCGTAGACGCCGGGCCCGGCGACGCGGTTCCCGGCCTCGCGCGCGTCGACGCACTCGTCCGCCGCCTATCCTGATCCGATGCGGATCCTGATCGCGGAGGATGACGCCCGCCTGCGCTCGCTGCTCGAGCGCGTCCTGCGCGAGAACGGCTACGCGGTCGAGTCCCACGCGGACGGCGAGACGGCGCTGCACGCGGTCGAGACCGGCGTCGCCGATCTGCTGGTGCTCGACATCATGCTGCCCGGCGCGATCGACGGCGTCGAGCTGTGCCGGCGGGTGCGGGCGCGCGACACGGCCGTCCCGATCCTGCTGCTCACCGCGCTCGACGCCCCGCGTCACCGCGTCGACGGGCTCGACGCCGGCGCCGACGACTACCTCACCAAGCCCTTCCACCTGCCGGAGCTGCTGGCGCGCGTGCGCGCGCTGCTGCGGCGGTCGCCGTTCGCGGTCGCGCCCGTGCTCGAGGTCGGGAGCCTGCACCTCGACCCGGCGGCCCACACCGTGACGCGCGACGGGCATCCGGTCGACGTCACGGCGCGCGAGTTCGCGGTGCTCGAGCTGCTCATGCGGAACCCCGGTCGGGTGATCTCGGCGAGCGAGTTCATCGACCACGCCTGGGACGCGAACTACGAGGGCTACAGCAACGTCGTGGCCTCGACCATCCGGCACCTGCGCGGCAAGCTCGCGCTGCCCGGCCGCGCCGACCCGATCGTCACCCACCGCGGCACCGGCTACCTGATCGATGCGGAGGCGGCATGATCGTCCGCCGGGCCGCGCTCCGCCTCACCGTGCAGTACTCGCTCGTGCTGCTGGGGGTCATGGCGCTCTTCGGCCTCGGCGTCGCACTCTACGCGCAGGTGGCGTTCGACCTCGAGCTGCCCGAGGCGTCGGAGGCGGCGATCATCCAGGCGAACGCCACCCTGCGCATGGGCCTCCTGGTGTGCTTCGGCGCGCTCGTGGTGCTCGTTCCTCCGGCCGCCTACCTGCTCGCCCGCCGTACCCTGCACCCGGTGCGGCGCAACCTCGAGGCCCAGCAGCGCTTCGTCGACGATGCCTCCCACGAGCTGCGCACACCCATCGCCGTCGCCCAGGGCGAGCTGGAGCTGGCGCGGATGCGGCCCCGCGATCCGGAGGCGTATCGCGCCGCGATCGACGCGGCCCTCGCCGCCCTCGGCGAGCTCTCCGGCCTCACCGACGACCTGCTGCTGCTCGCCCGCGAGGAGCCCCTCGGTCCCGGTGAGCGCATCGGGCTCGCACGGCTCGGCGAGCGCGCCGTGCTGGCTGTGGCCCCCGAGCTGCGCCCCCGCGTGGCTCTGCGCGTGCACGGCGCCGGCGAGCTCGCCGGATCGCCGGAGCTGCTCGTGCGCGCGGTCGCGAACCTGCTCGAGAACGCGGGCAAGTTCTCCCCCGCCGCCGCCCCCATCGAGCTGCTGATCGAGCGGACCGGCGACATCGCGCGCATCACGGTCGCCGACGAGGGACCAGGGATGCCGCCCGAGCACGCGGCGCGCGCCTTCGACCGCTTCTGGCGGGCGGATGCGGCGCGCAGCACGCCGGGGCGGGGCATCGGGCTCTCGATCGTGCGCCGGATCGCCGAGCTGCACGGCGGTCGCGCCTCCCTGCAGAGCGCGCCCGGCCGTGGCACCGCCGTCACGCTCGAGCTCCCGTGCGTCCCCGAGGGCTGAGCGCCTTCCCAGAACCGCGTCATCGTCCCGTCACGATGCCCTCCCTAGCGTGAACCACGACCGTCGCGACCGCGGCGGAGGGAAGGAACACACCATGGACAAGCGCACGCGTTACGCCATCGCCTCGGGTGCCGCGCTTCTGCTCTCGCTCGGCGGCGCTGCGGTGCTCGCCGGCCCCGCGATCGCGGATGCCGTGACGACGCATCCGGCGGCTCCGGCATCCGGGCACGAGGACGGCACGGCCGACGGCGAGACCGCGGACGACGCCACCGAGGCGCCGGGAACGGAGCAGGCCGACGCGAACGAGGGCGCCGACACCGAGACGGCCGACGACGCGGGCGGAGCCGTGGACCACGAGGACGGCACCGCCGACGGCGAGACGGCCGACGACGCGGGGTCCTCGCGGTGACCGTCGGAACCCCGGGTGAGGCCGCACGCGGCCTCACCCGCTCCGGCGCCGAGGCGGCCCTCGGCGGCATCCCGGCCGGCCCGCGCGCCATGCTCAACAAGGTGCCCGAGATCACCCTGCTGTTCTGGATCGTCAAGATGATGTCGACGACCGTGGGCGAGACAGGCGCCGACCTGCTCTCGGGCACGCTCGGCTGGGGCATGGGCGTCACCACCGCGGTCGTGACGGCCCTGCTGGTGCTCTCGCTGGTGGCCCAGTTCCGCGCGCGCGCCTACGACCCGGTGCGGTACTGGATCGTGGTCGTGCTGATCTCGGTGGCGGGCACGCTCGCGAGCGACATGCTGGTCGACGTCGCCGGCGTGCCGCTGTGGGTCACCACCGCGCTGTTCGCGGTGCTCCTCGCGGGGGTGTTCACCGCGTGGTGGCTTCAGGAGCGCACCCTCTCGATCCACACCATCAACACGCGTCGACGGGAGGCGTTCTACTGGGCCGCGATCCTGGTGACCTTCGCGCTCGGCACCTCCGGCGGCGACCTCCTCGGCGAGGCGCTGAGCCTCGGCTACGCGCTCTCCGCGCTCGTCTTCCTGAGCGCTGTGCTGCTGGTCGCGTTCGCTCACTTCGCCCTGCGGCTGAACGCGGTCCTCGCCTTCTGGATCGCCTACATCCTCACCCGCCCGCTCGGCGCCTCCCTCGGCGACCTGCTGTCCCAGTCCACGAAGAACGGCGGCCTCGGACTCGGCACGATCCCGGTGAGCATCGTCTTCGCGACGTGCATCGTGGCAGCCGTCGTGTGGTTCCTGGTGCGCGTGCGGCGGATGCCGGATGCGCGGCTCGGCGCCGGATCGCCTCTCCCGCTCGGAGACCGATCGGCCTAGCGTGGGGCTATGGGCTACCGCATCGGCTACCTCATCGGCAGTCTCTCCCCCGACTCGATCAACCGTCGGCTGGCGGAGTGCCTCATCGCGCTCGCGCCGCCGCGGCTCGAGTTCGCGGAGGTGCCGATCGGCGGGCTGCCGCTGTTCGACCGCGACCTCGAGGGCGAGATGCCGGATGCCGCACGCGCGTTCAAGGACGCGGTCGCCTCATCCGACGGTCTTCTGATCGTCTCGCCGGAGTACAACCGCTCGATCCCCGGTGCCCTCAAGAACGCGATCGACTGGGGGTCGCGCCCGCGCGGCGACAACTCCTTCGCCCGGAAGCCCACGGGCATCGTCGGGGCCTCCACGGGCGCCATCGGCACGGCGGTGATGCAGTCGTCGATGCGCAGCGTGCTGAGCTTCCTCGACGCGCCGCAGCTCAACTCGCCCGAGGTCTACCTCCGCTTCTCGCCGGAGGTGTTCCCGGGCGGCGGCGAGGTGGCCGACCCGTCCACGCGCGAGTTCCTCACGCACTACATGGCGGAGTACGGCGCCTTCGTGGAGCGCGTGCTCGCGGCGGGCGCCCCGGGGCACATCGGCGACCCGTCGCGGAGCTGAGCCGGCGGCGGCTCAGCTCTCCGGAGGGGCGGTCTCGTCGAGGCCGAGGTTCCGGCGGAGCGCCTCGGTGAGCTGCGCCACGTGCCCGAGCTGCTCCGCGCTGAGCGCGTCGACGAACAGCTCGCGCACCGCCCGCAGGTGCGGCACCGATCCCGCGCGGAACGCCTCCCGCCCGGTGTCGGTCACGGTCACGTCGACGCCGTGCGGGTCGTCGACGCAAGCCGCGCGCCGGATCAGGCCACGCCGCTCCATGCGGCCCAGGTGGTGCGACAGCCGGCTGCGCTCCCAGCCGGCGAGGGCGGCGAGCTCGGAGGAGCGCAGGGTGTGCTGCTCGGCCTCCGTGAGGGCGAGCAGCACCTGGTAGTCGCCGGTGGAGAGCGACGACTCGCTCTGCAGGCGGCTCGCGAGGCGCGCGCGCAGCGCCTCGGAGGTCTCGATGTAGTCGCGCCAGATCCGCAGCTGCTCGCGCGTGGGCATCGTGCGGTGCTCGTCGTCCATCTCGCCTCCCGGCTCATCCCGTGGGAATTGACACCTCAACTCTAGTGTTGCAGCATTGACACGTCAATCCGGAACGACCGGAGACGCGGAGAGGTCGTGAGAGCGATGACGGAACAGGCCACACGCTTCGAGTTCGGGCTCAACTCGTTCGGCGACGTCGCCACCGACGGCGACCGCGTGATGTCGGACGCGGAATCGGTGCGACTGCTCGTCGAGGAGGCGCAGCTCGCCGAGTCCGTCGGGCTCGACGTCTTCAGCGTCGGCGAGCACTACAAAGAGGAGTCGGTCGACTCCGCGACCCCCGTGGTGCTCGCGGCCGCCGCCCAGGCCACCACGACGATCGGACTCGGCACCTCGGTCACCGTGCTCTCCACCCAGGACCCGGTGCGGCTGTACCAGGAGTTCGCGACCGTCGACGCGATCTCGAACGGGCGCACCCAGCTCGTGCTCGGCCGTGCCTCCGCGATCGAGTCGTTCCCGCTGTTCGGCTACGACATCGCCCAGTACGAGGAGCTCTTCGAGGAGAAGCTCGAGCTGTTCCTCCGGCTGATGCGGGAGGACCGCGTCACCTGGTCCGGAAAGCACCGCACCCCGCTCGACGGCGTGCGGCTGCATCCCCGGATGCCGGAGGGCGGCATCCCCGCCTGGATCGGCATCGGCGGCAGCCCCGACTCCGTCGTGCGGGCCGCGAAGAACAACCTCCCGCTCATGATAGCGATCATCGGCGGACGCCCCGAGCGCTTCGCCGGGCACGCCGAGCTCTACCTGCGGGCGCTCGACGCGCTCGGGCTGCCCGAGCTGCCGATCGCGCAGCACTCGCTCGGCTTCATCGCCGAGACCGACGACGAGGCCCGCACCGCATACTGGCGGTACTGGGAGCCGGTCGTCACCCAGGTCAGCAAGGAGCGCGGCTTCTACCCGCCGACGGCGGAGCGCTACGCCGAGGAGATCGCCACGGGCGCGCTCTACATCGGATCTCCCGAGACGGTGGCGCAGAAGATCGCCGGCATCGCCCGCCTGAACCACCTGTCCCGTTTCGACCTGAAGTACGACGTGAACCGGCTCCCCCGCGAGCTCCGGGCGCAGAGCATCCGGCTGTTCGGGGAGCGCGTGGCGCCGCGCGTGCGGGAGCTCCTCGCCGAGGACCCCGGCGACTGGCGCCTCACCGGGCGCGGCACCACGCGCATCGTCGCGGGCGACAAGGCCGTCCACGCCTGAGCAGCCACCGCACACACAAGGAGAGAGCATCATGGACACCCCCACCCGCGGCACCGTCGGCATCCTGGGCGCCGGCAAGGTCGGCACCGTGCTCGCGCGCCTCGCCCTCGCGGCGGGCTACCGCGTGCTGATCGCGGGCTCCGGCGACCCCGAGCGCATCGCGCTGACGATCGAGGTGCTCGCGCCGGGCGCCGAGGCGGTGCGCCCCGAGGTCGCGGCACGCGACGCCGACCTCGTCGTCCTCGCGCTGCCGCTCGGCAAGTACCCGAGCCTCCCCGTCGACGAGCTGCGGGACAAGCTCGTGATCGACGCGATGAACTACTGGTGGGAGACCGACGGCATCCGCGACGACCTGAACGACCCGCGCGTCTCCACGAGCGAGATCGTGCAGGACTTCCTCGCGGAGTCGCACGTCGTGAAGGCCCTCAACCACATGGGCTACCACGACCTCGAGGAGGAGGCGCGGGCGCCCGGCGCCGCCGGCCGCAAGGCGATCGCCATCGCGGGCGACGGGGCGGATGACGTGGCCCGGGTCGCGGCGTTCGTCGACGCCCTGGGGTTCGACCCCGTGCTCGCGGGCCCGCTCGCGGCCGGCGCGGTGCTGCAGCCCGGGCATCCGACCTTCGGGGCCGACGTACCGGCCGATCGCCTGCGCGAGCTGATGGAGGCCGCGGGCGAGGAGCGGCGGCTCATGGCCGCCCGCTGACCCCGCCATGCGGCCGGATCAGGGCCGCGGCTCCGCGAGGCCGTGCTCCGCGTAGTCGGCGGCGAGCGCGCCGAACGCCTCGAGGTCGACGGGCGCCGGGGTTCCGGCGAGCGCCGCCTCGAGACGGTCGAGACCGTAGTGCGCGCCCACGACGTCGCCCCGCTCGATCGCGAGCTCGGGGTCCGGCACGAAGTAGGTGGCGCGCAGCCGCGTGCCCTCCGCGGTCGCGGCGAGCTCCCACCGCATCCAGGCTCCCGGCGCGGTATGGGTGTGCTCCAGCAGCGTGGGCGGCTCGAGCCGCAGGATGGTGAACTCGAACCGCTGCGGTTCGTCGTCGTGCCAGTCGAAGGCGATCGAGCCGCCCTCCCGCAGCTCGACGGCGACGTCGGCCGCGGCCGGCGCCCACCATTCGGCGATGCGGCCCGGCTCGGTGAGCGCCGACCAGACCTCGTCGATCGGATGGGCGAGCTGCCGGTCGAAGCGGATCAGGCCGCCGTCGGCGGTGCGCTCGAGCGTCGCGCGGTGGTCGGGGTTCATGGCGTCTCCTTCGGAGGGGTGAGCGGTCGCGTTCCGGATGCCGCGGTGCGATCCAGGTGCCGTTCGAGCGCGTCGAGGCGCTCGGTCCACTCGGCGCGGTAGGGCGCGAGCCACGCGTCGAGCTCCTGGAGCGGCTCCGCGCGGAGCCGGTAGAGCCGGCGCTGGGCGTCGGAGCGCACCTCGACGAGCCCCGCATCCCGCAGCACCTTGAGGTGCCGCGAGACGCCGGGCTGATGCATGCCCACGGCGTCCACGAGCTCGCCGACCGAGCGCTCCCCTCCGCGCACGGCATCCAGGATGCGGCGCCGGGTCGGCTCGGCGATGGCCTCCAGTACGGCGGTCGCGGTCATGGCCCAAATATACATCTACCCATATATATGGGTAACCATATTTATGCCATCGCATCGCGGCGATGACCGTGCCGCCTCACACCGCGACCGGTCGGCTCTCCACGATCGCGAGGTTCTGATCGTCGGGATCGGCGAAGAACGCCATCCACAGCTCCTCCTCGTCGCCGCGATGCACGAGATGCGGCGGGGACTCGATGTCGACCCCCGCGGCCACGAGCCGCTCGTACTCGGCCACGATGTCGGCGACCGTGAAGTAGAGCAGCACGTGCGTCTCGAAGCGCGGCGACTCCGGCTGCCCGAGGTAGAGACGCACCGACCCCGCCTGGAGGAACGCCATCGGCTGACCCGGCACCCGGAAGAGGAAGGGGATGCCGAGCGTGTCGCGGTAGAACGCGAGGGAGCGATCCAGGTCGCTCACGCTGATGTGGACCTGCTGCAGTGCTCCGAGCGCCATGGCCGCCCCCTCGACTCGCCGAGAAGCTACCCCCGCGGCGGAGGCGGCGCAAGGGGTGGAAGCGAGGGATCGGTCGCACGAAAGGTGAGCTACGGAAGCCACCCGATGGCTGGGGTACCTGGACTCGAACCAAGAACAACTGAACCAGAATCAGCCGTGTTGCCAATTACACCATACCCCAACGGTCCCGACCGGAGCCGGACCGAGGAGCCCGCCGCAGGGCGGGCCGACAATGTACTCTACCGTACCCGGGAGGCGCTCCGGACCGGCCTCAGAGGAGGTCGCGGATGACGCTGCCGGCGACGCGCGCCCCGTCACCCGCCGCGACGAGCAGCTGCTGCGGACCGGTCACGAGGTCGCCCGCCGCATAGACGCCCGCAGCGCTCGTGCGGCCGGCTCCGTCGGTCGCGACCCAGCCGTCCGCATGCGGCGCGAGCTCGAGACCCTCGGCGAACGAGAGCGCCGGCGTCCACACCGGCCGCACGAAGCCTCCCGCGCGCGGCACGACCTCGCCATCCGCGAGCACGACGCCCGTCATCCCCTCCGGTCCCCCGCCCGCGATGTCGGCGATCGCGCGGCGCTCGACGCGGATGCCGCGGGCCGCGAGGGCCGCCTCCTCGGCATCCGAGACGCGCCCGACGCCGTTCGTGAACACCACGAGGTCGTCGGACCAGTTCGCCACGAAGAGCGCCCGCTCGGCGAGGTCGTCCGTCTCGCCGATGAGCGCGATCGGGGCATCGCGCTTCTCCCAGCCGTCGCACTCGACGCAGCTGTGCAGCGAGGTGCCGTAGAAGGCGCGCAGCGTCGGCAGGGCGGGCAGCTCCTCGACGAGGCCCGTCGCGAGCACCACGGCACGCGCCACGACCTCGGTCTCCACGCCCGAGCCGCGCGCCTCGGCGCGCACCGCGAACTCGACGACCCCCTCGGCGCGCAGGAGCGGTGTGATCGAGGTGACCACCGTGCGCACGACCCGGCCACCGTATCCGGCCACCTCCTCGGCGCCGAGCCGTCGCAGCTCGAGCGGCGAGATGCCGTCGCGGCTGAGGAAGCCGTGCGCCGACAGGGTGGCCGCGTTGCGCGGGCGCCCCGCGTCGAGCACGATCACCGACCGGCGCGCCCGGACGATCGAGAGCGCCGCGGCGAGCCCCGCGGGACCCGCACCGACGACCGCGACGTCGACGCGATCCGTCACAGCCGCTGCCGGAGCCTCTCGATGCGCGCGAGGGTCGAGGCCTTGCCGAGGATCTCCATCGACTCGAAGAGCGGAGGGCTCACCCGACGCCCGGAGACGGCGGTGCGCAGCGGGCCGAACGCGGTGCGGGGCTTGAGGCCGGGGCCGCCCTCCTCCACGGGCGTCAGCAGCGCCGCCCTCAGCGCCTCCTCGATCTCGACGCGGCCGAAGTCCTCGAGCTGCGACAGCGCCGCCTCCGAGGCGTCGAGCACGAGACGCGCCTCGTCGACGTCCTTCGGCAGCGCATCCGCCTCGAACTCGAGCGCGTCGTCCGCCGTGAAGAGGAAGGCGAGCATGCCGCGCGCCTCGCCGAGCACCGTCACGCGCTCCTGCACGAGCGGCGCCGCCTCGCGCAGGATCGCGCGCTCGGCCTCGGTCGGCGGATCGGCGAGATAGCCCTCGAGGTACGGCACGATGCGCTCGGTGAAGTCGGCCACATCGAGCATCCGGATGTGGTCGCCGTTGATCGCATCGGCCTTCTTCTGGTCGAAGCGGGCCGGGTTGGGGTTCACGTCGCGGATGTCGAACGCGGCCGTGAACTCCGCCTGCGTGAACACGTCGCGGTCGGGCGCGATCGACCAGCCGAGCAGGGCCAGGTAGTTGAGCAGTCCCTCAGGGATGAAGCCCCGCTCGCGATGGTGGAACAGGCTCGACTCGGGATCGCGCTTGGAGAGCTTCTTGGCCCCGTCGCCGTAGACGAGCGGCATGTGCGCGTACTGCGGGATGAAGTCGGTGACGCCGATCTCGATGAGCGCCAGATAGAGCGCGAGCTGACGCGGTGTGGAGGAGAGGATGTCCTCGCCGCGGAACACGTGCGTCACCCCCATCAACGCGTCGTCGACCGGGTTCACGAAGGTGTAGAGGGGGGCTCCGTTCGGACGCACCACCACGAAGTCGGTGAAGCTGCCCGCGGGGAAGGTGATCTCGCCGCGGATGAGGTCGTCGATCGTGAGATCGCCCTCCGGCACCCGCAGGCGCAGGCTCGGCTGCCGCCCCTCGGCGCGGAACGCGGCGCGCTGCTCGTCGGTGAGCTCGCGCTCGAAGTTGTCGTAGCCCTGGCGCGGGTCGCGACCGGCGGCGCGGTTGCGCGCCTCCATCTCCTCGGGCGTCACGAAGCTCTCGTAGAGGTGGCCGGAGGCCGTCAGGCGCTCGATCATCTCCTGGTAGATCGCGCCGCGCTGCGACTGGCGGTAGGGCCCGTGCGGGCCGCCCTTCTCGACGCCCTCGTCCCAGTCGATGCCGAGCCAGTCGAGCGCGTCGACGAGCTGCAGGTAGCTCTCCTCGCTGTCGCGGGCGGCATCCGTGTCCTCGACGCGGAACACGAGCTTGCCGCCCGTGTGCCGGGCGTAGGCCCAGTTGAAGAGGGCGGTGCGCACCATCCCGACGTGGGGGGTGCCGGTGGGCGAGGGGCAGAACCGCACGCGCACGTCGGCGCCGGTGGCTCGCGAGAAGGGAAGCGACATCACCTCCGATCCTACCGGCGCACCGGGGCGCCCGGCCCGCCGCTCAGCCGAAGACGAGGGCCACGGATGCCGCGAGCGCGAGCGCCACGCCCACCACCTGCCAGGCCGTGAGCCTCTCGCGCAGCACCGTGAGCGCGAGCAGCACCGTGCCGAGCGGGTAGAGCGCGCCGAGCACGCCCATGACCGCGAGCTGGCCCTGGTGCAGACCCCACACGAGCAGCGCGTTCGCAACCGCCATGAGCACGCCCGCCCCGACGCCGATCGCCACACCGCGACGGTCGGCGGAGGCGATGGGGAGCGCGGCGGCGCCCCGCCGCATCCGGATGATCGCGATCGCGACGGCGAAGAGCACGACAGCCACGACGAGATCGGCGAGCAGGGGCACGAGCCCCGACTCGGCGGGCGTGAGGGCGATGACGACGTTGTAGCCGCCGAAGCCGAGACCCGACAGCGCCGCGAGCACGACGGCGCGCACGCCGAGCCTCCCGCCGCTCTGCTCGCGCGTGATGCCGAGCAGCACGGCGGCCACGACGAGCGCGGCGAGCGCGATCTGCCCGATGAGCGTGAACCGCTCCCCCATCGCGACGCCCACGACGGCCGGGATGATGGCGGTCACGGCCGCGACGGTCGGCGACAGCACGCTCATCGGGCCGATCGCGAGAGCGGCGTAGAACGCCCAGATGCCGAAGGCCCCGGCGACGCCGGCGAGCGCGCCGAGCCAGATCGCCTCGGACGACCACACCGAGCCGAGCAGCGGCGTGGCGATCGCGACGGGCACGATCGCGACCCCGGAGCTCACGAGGCCGACGAGGATGGGGTCGATCCGCCGCGAGCCGAGCCCGCCCAGGAAATCGGAGACGCCGTAGACGATCGCGCTCGCGAGCCCGATCACGACGATCATGACGCCATTCAACAGGACGCGGGCGACGTGGGGCGACCACGCGTTGCCGCCGTGGGTCAGGGGATCAGCAGCACGTGGCGCCGGTCCTCGGACGCGAGGAGGGGCGGGATGCCGCGGTCGAGGGTGGCGAGCACGGCACCGTGCCGCGCGGCGAGGTCGACGAGGTGCAGGTCGGTGACATCGCGCGGGCTCGTCAGGCGCTCCAAGGAGATCCGCGCCCCGACGAAGCTCGCGTCGTCGGGGAGGAAGGCATGCCCGGGCAGAGCGTGCAGGGCCCGCACGAGGCCGAGGGCGGCATCCATCGTGACGCGGTCACCGACGATCGCCTCGCGCGTGACGAGCCGCACGAGTCCCGACTCGGTGACGGGCGTCGTCGCCCAGGCGATCCCCGCGTCGAACCACGCGTGCGCGCGCCCGTGGTGCACGTGTCCGGTGAGCACGAGCGCCACCAGGAGGTTGACGTCGAGGAGGTGACGCGGACCCGGCTCAGTCGCCATCGCGATAGCGGTTGACCAGCTCGAGGGTGACCGGAGGGGCGTCACCGGTGTCGACCACGGGGAAGCCGCCGGCCGACCGCGCAGTCGAGGCACCGGCGCGGAGACCGCGACGCGCGAGCTCGGAGACCGCGGCGCCGAGCGAGATCGCCTCGTCGCGCGCGAGAGCACGCGCGGCCACGAGCACCGTGTCGTCGAGCTCGAGAGTGGTGCGCATCGACTCATCATAGCATCGCCGCATCAGCCGAGATCCTCGGGCGCGATCCAGCGCACCCCGCGGTCGTGCACGAGCAGCGGGCCGCGCAGCGGGATCGCCGCCTCCCGGCACGCGTCGCGGATGAGCGCGAGCCACGCACGATCGCCGGCGCTCAGCACATCCGGTCCACGACGCTCGTACGCGATGACCATGCTGTCGGCATCCACGTCCTCGAAGATCACCCCGAGCATCCGGTGCAGATCATCGCGATGCTGCCGGGTCGGGATGCGCGGCACGTAGCTCGGCATGAGCACCGGGAGCTGGCGGCCGCGCTCGTCGAGGAACATGAGCCAGAGCTGCCGACGGATCGCGGTGTCGAGCAGCAGGCTCGCGCGCTGCAGCACGTCCTCGTCGCTGCGCAGCGGTGGGGCGTCGGCGGGGTGCGGGATGGTCATGCGCCCAGCATGCGAGCCGGCTCGCGCAGACCGCGGCCTCAGTATCCCGATCCGGGGACCTCGCGGCCTCGGCCGCGCGGGGAAGGAGCGGATGCGGCGGCTACTCGACCGCGAACGCCGGCGGATACACCGCGATGCGCGGCGCCGGACGTCCCGCATCCGCGAACAGCTCGCGCACCCGGTCGCGGGCCGGCTCGTTCGCCACGGTGACCACCGCGACCGCATCGAGCGGCACGGGTCCGGTCGCGAGCAGCTCCGCGTCGCGGAAGTCGGGGTCGCTCGCGTGCAGGCGGCGCAGCGCCGCGGTTCCGGCGTCGAGCCCCGCGGCGAAGCGCGTCGCGACCGCCCCCGCGTCGCCGTCGGCGAAGACCACGTCGGGGCCCAGCGCGTCGACCGGCACCGCCAGGATCACGAACTCCGCGGCACGCGCCGCACGCGCCGCATCCGACCAGTGAGCGCCCTCGGCGCCCTCACGCAGCTCCTGCCAGCGCGTCGCGTCCTGCGCCACCTGGAAGGCGACGAAGGATGCCACGCTCCGGCCGTCGGGCACCGTCGCCGTCGCGCGCAGCTCGCGCGTCGTGGCGGAGCTCACGTCGAGGTCGGGTGCCGCATCCGCGCGCAGCTCGCCGTCGAGGGCGATCGACTCGAGGGTGCGCAGGTGCGTCACGTGGTGCACGCGCCTGCCCGGCAGCTTGAGCGTCGCCGGGGCACCCGGTGCCGCGGGCGTGCGCACGACCGCGCGGGCCGGCGTGCGCACCGCGGAGCGTTCGCCGCGCACCGCCGGGGGCGGCGCGACGGGCGTCCGCGGGTAGCAGACATCGCAGAGACCTTCGTCGAACCCGTGGATGCATTCCGCCACCCCTCCACGCTACGTCACTCGGCGTCCCGGTTCTCCACAGTCGCCTGAACACGAGCGATGACGCACCGTCGACTGCGGCAGACTCGGACCCCATGCCCCTGCCATCGCTTGAAGTGCTACGGTGTAGCACATGGAGCACGTCGGGATCCGGGCGCTCAAGCAGAACGCCTCGGCGGTGGTGGCCCGCGTCGCCGCGGGAGAGTCGCTCGTGATCACCGACCGCGGCCGCCCCGTCGCTCAGCTCGTGCCGCTGCGCGAGCCCGCCCTCGAGCGACTCGTCGCGGAGGGCATCGCCCTTCCCCCGACCGGATCGCTCGCCGATCTGCCCGCGCCCGTCGACGGGCCGCCGCTGACCCCCGTCCTTCAGCAGATGCGCGACGAGGAGCGCTGATGGTGGCCTACTTCGACGCATCCGCGCTCGTGAAGCTGGTCGTCCACGAGCGCGAGACCTCGACGTTGCGCGGATGGCTGCGGGCGCACGGCGGGCCGTGGACCACCAGTCTGCTCGGCCAGACAGAGCTGCTCCGAGCGGTACGCCGCGCCGACCCGCAGCTGCTCGGCGCCGCGCACGAGGTGCTCAGGCGACTGCACCTGCTGAGCACCCCCGCCTCGGCCTTCCGCCTCGCAGGCCTGCTCGACCCGCCGGAGCTGCGCTCGCTCGACGCGGTCCACCTGGCGACCGCCCTGCAGCTTGCGGACGAGCTCACGGCCTTCGTCAGCTACGATCAGCGGCTCGCGGACGCGGCCGCTCAGCTCGGTCTGCCCGTCGCCGCTCCCGCATAGGCGGCTCAGCCGCGCTCGGCCTTGCGCAGCCGCGTGCGCTCCTCCTGCAGCCAGACCGGCGGGTCGGCGAGCAGCGCCTGGATCTCGGCGGTCGTCATCGCGTCGGAGACGCCCGCACGCGCGAGCCCCGAGTTGGTGATGCCGAGCCGTCGCGACACCTCGGAGCGCGGATGCGGTCCCTCCGCCCGCAGCGCACGGAGCCAGGCGGGCGGCTCGGCCTGCAGCGCCGCGAGCTCCTCGCGCGAGTGCGGGACCTCGCGGAACTCCGCGGGGGCGGCGGCCAGGTAGATCCCGAGCTTCTTCGCGGCGGTCTGCGCCGACAGGAACTGGGGCTTCGGGGGCAGTGGCTGCTGGCGGCGGTCCTCGCGCTGCTCGTCGGTCATCCTCCGAGGGTAGCCTCGTCTGCGTGACCGCTCCCTTCGTCGTCGCCTTCGTGCCCGGCGTGACCCCCGGCAAGTGGGAGCGGATCTGGCGCGAGCGGATGCCGCGAAGCCTCCTCGAGGTGCGCCCGCTCCCCCAGGACGAGGCGCTCGCCGCGCTGCGCGACGGCACCGCCGACATGGCGCTCCTGCGCGATGTCGGCGCCGACGACGAGCTGCACGTGATCCCCCTCTACCGTGAACGACCCGTCGTGCTCGCCCCGCGCGACCATGCCGTCGCCGCCTTCGACGAGCTCGCGCTCACCGACCTCGCGGGCGAGACGATCCTCGAGGGTCAGGGCGCCGACACGGTCGAGCTGGTCGCGGCGAACGTCGGGCTCGCGATCATGCCGATGTCGGTGGCTCGCGCGCACTCGCGACGCGATGTCGTGGCCCGCCCGCTCACGGATGCCGCCGACAGCGGTATCGGCCTGGCCTGGCTGCGCGCATCCGAGGATCCCCGCGTCGAGGCGTTCATCGGCATCGTGCGCGGGCGCACCCCCAACTCGAGCCGCTGACGCCGAGCGACCTCAGCGGCCGGCCGCGAGCTTCTCGACCGCCGCCGTGACCCGGCGGGCGCGCGTCTCGGCCGCCTTCGCCGACTCGATCGCCGTCACGTGCGCCTTGCGATGGCTCGGCGGCAGCGCATCCCAGGCGGCTCGTGCCGCGGCGTTCGCGGCGAGCGCCTCCGCGAGGTCGGCGGTGGGCTCGATCACGCGCGGCGCGGTGTCGAGCTCGAGCTCGACATCGATCGGATCGCCGCCCGCGAGCCCGGTGGCCGCCCGCTTGTCGGAGCTGAACGGGATGAGGAACCGCCCGCCCATCGAGGCGACGGTCGACGGATACGAGAAGCCGTTGACCGTCACCGTCACCGCGGGCCGTCTCCCGCCGCCGAGCTGCTCGAGCAGCTCGGGCGGCACCTCGATGCCGGTGTTGTTGCCCGTCTGGAGGAGCGTCGTCTGGAACCTCATGCTGCGATGATGCCGCGCCGCGCGCGAGCCCGCCAGATCGGGCCGGCTCAGAACTGGCTGGCGCGCTCCGCGACGAGCAGCACGGCCAGCAGCGCCACGAAGGCCATCGCGAGCATGTCGGCCGCGAGCAGCGCGAGGCGGAGCCGCCCCGGCGGGGTCGCGAGCCGCACGATGATCATGCAGAGGTAGAGCACGGCCACGACGACCGCCGCGGTGCCGGGAACGGCGATGGGCGGCATCCGGAGCACCGCCATCGGCACCAGCACGCCGAGCGACACGAGGGCGAGCAGGCCGCCCATCACGAGCCAGGCACGCCCCCGCGAGGTCGTGAGTGCTGGCTGGTCCGTGACACGCGTGGGGTCGAGGGGACGCTCCGGCATGGCCTCCAGCATGCCCCACCCGGCTGGGCGGACGCCGGATGCCGCATCGGAGTCGGCTCGACTCAGCCCGTCACGACCGCGGCCACCCCGAGGCCGAGCCCCAGGATCACGAGCCACGAGAGGGAGCCCGCGAGCAGGGCGCGCCCGCCGGAGCGCACGAGCTTCTCGAGCCGCAGCCCGGCGCCGATGCCGACGAGCGCCATGGCGAGCAGCGCGTTCCGCACCAGGTCGACGGACTCGATCACCGCATCCGGCACCGGCAGCAGCGAGCGCACGAGCACGAGCGCGGTGAAGCCCACGATGAACAGCGGCACCACGGGAGGGAGCGCGCCCGCGGGCTCCCCGGAGGCGCGCAGGGCGCGTCGGGTGTGCAGCGAGGCGACCGCGACCATCGGCGCGAGCATGAGCACCCGGGTGAGCTTCACGACGACCGCCGCGGCGAGCGCTGCGGCCCCCGCGGTCTGCGCCGTCGCCACCACCTGCCCCACGTCGTGCACGCTCGCCCCCGCCCAGGCGCCGAAGAACTCCGGCGTCATCCGGATGCCGAGCAGCTCCCCCAGCTGCAGAAATGCAGGAAGCACCACGATCGCGGCGGTGCCGAACACGGTGACGAGCGCCGTCGGCGTCGCGGTGTCCTGCATTTCTGAGGGAGGGGCGGATGCGGGGCCGCCGTCGCGCGCGGACGCCGGCCTGCGCCGTGCCGCCGCCATCGCCCCGACCGCCGAGACGCCGCAGATCGAGAAGCCGGCGGCCATGAGGAGCGGCTCGTCGCCCGGGAGCCGCAGCGCCCGCGCGATGCCGTAGCTCGCGCCGAAGGCGAGCACCACGAGCGCCGCGATCGCGAGCACGCCGAGCCAGCCGAGCGAGGCGATGTCCGCGAGCGCGAGGTCGAGCCCGAGCAGCACGATGCCGGCCCGCAGCAGGCTGCGCGCCGAGAAGCCGAGTCCCGCCCGGAGCCCGCCGTCGAGCGCGGGGCGCAGCGGCGGCAGGCACGCGACGAGCACGCCGATCGCGAACGCCGCGGTCAGCCACGGCACGACGGGCAGCAGGAGGTGCATGAGCCAGGCGAGCGCGGCACCCGCCGCCGCGACCGCGACGCCGGGGAGCAGCCGGCCGATCCGGATCACGCCGCCTCGCGCGTCCGCATCCACCGCGCCACGAGGGTCACGAGCACGACCGCCACGAGACCCGTCGCGGCGAGCGCGAGCCCGCCGTAGCCGAGGGCCGCGAGCACGAGCCCGGATGCCGCACCGCCGAGCGCGCCCGCTGACGACATGAGCAGGTCGGAGCGCCCCTGGATGCGGGCGCGGCCCGCCACATCGACCGAGTCGGAGACGAGCGTCGAGCCCGCCACGGTCGCCGCGCTCCAGCCGAATCCGATCGTCATGAGGCCGCTCGTGACCCACAGCTCCGACTCCGCGCCGACGGCGAGCACGAGCAGAGCCGAGAGCAGCAGCACCTGACCCACGGCGATCGTCGCCTCGCGGCCGACCCGGTCGGCCAGCACGCCCCACACGGGCGAGAGCGCGTACATGCCGAGCACGTGCAGGCTGATGGTGATGCCGACGAGCTCGAAGCTCGCGCCGTGGCTCACCAGGTGCACGGGCGCCATCGCCATGACCGCCACCATCGTCGCGTGGCTCAGCGAGATCGAGATCATGCCGGTCGCGATGCCGCCGACGTCGGCCGTGCGCGAGGCCGCCTCGGGTGAGGTCGGCCGCTCCTGTCCGAGGCGCGTCGCGAGCCGGAGCGGGTCGGGGCGCAGCCCGAACACGTAGATCACCGCCGCCAGCAGCTGCGCCGCGATCGTGAAGAGGTAGGCGCCCGCGAGCGGCGGGAGGCCGAGCTGCTGACCGAGCGCATCCCCCGGCGCCAGCAGGTTGGGGCCGAGAACCGCGCCGATCGTCGTCGACCAGACCACGATGGCGAGGTCGCGCCCGCGGCGTCCCGACGGCGAAAGGTCGGTGGCGGCGAAGCGGGCCTGCAGGTTGACCGCGGTGCCGACCCCGAGCATCACGATGCCGGCGAGCAGCAGCACCGTCCAGCCGAGCACCGCCGCAACGATCGCGGCGGTCGCGCCGACGGCCGCGAGCACGGCTCCCGTGGCGAGCGCCGGGGCCCGTCCGCGTCGTGTCGCGAGCGCGGCGAGCGGGATGGCGGCGACCGCCGAGCCGACCGTCGACATCGTGGCGGCCATGCCCGAGAGCGTCTCGGAGCCCGACACGTGGGTGATGAGCAGCGCGCCCGCTGAGAGCGTCGACCCCATCCCGACGCCCGCGAGCACCTGGCCCGCGATGAGCGCCACCCGGCTGCGGACGCGCACCCGGGCGATCGACGCCTCGGTGAGCTCGGTCGCGCCCGTCACTCCGCGCGCTCGTCGCGGTCGAGCGCGGGGTTGCTGAGCGTGCCGATGCCGGCGATCTCGATGTCGATCGTCTGGCCGTGCACGAAGCCGCCGAGCCCCGAGGGGGTGCCCGTCATGATGATGTCGCCCGGCAGCAGGGTCCAGACGTCGGAGATGTAGGCGATGAGCTCGGGGATCTTGTGGATGAGGTCGCGCGTGTTGCCCTGCCGTCGCGGCTCGCCGTCGACCCAGGTGCGGATCTCGAGGCCGTCGGGGTCGAGCTCGGTCTCGATCCAGGGCCCGATCGGCGCGAAGGTGTCGTAGCCCTTCGCGCGCGCCCACTGGCCGTCGGCGAACATCTGGTCGCGCGCCGACACGTCGTTGCCGATCGTGTAGCCGAAGACGTAGTCGGCCCAGCGCTCCGCCGGAACCTGCTTCGCGATCTTGCCGATCACGACCACGAGCTCGCCCTCGTGCGTGATGCGCCCCTCGACCGGCGGGATGCGGATCGGGTCGCCGGGGCCGACGATCGCGGTGTTGGGCTTGAGGAAGATGAGGGGGTTGTCGGGCGCGTCGACGTTCGCGAGGTCCTTGCGGTGCTCGGCGTAGTTGAGGCCGACGCACACGACCTTGGAGCGCGGGATGACGGGCGCCAGCAGCCGCGCGTCGGCGAGCGGGATGCGCTCGCCCGTCGTCTCGTACCCGGCGAACATCGGGTCACCGGCGAGCACGACCAGCTCGTCGTCGTCGACGATGCCGAACCGCGGGTCGCCTCCGGTACTGAAGCGCGCGACTCTCACCCTGGAGAGCCTAGTGCCGCCCGGCGACGCGATCTTGACTCGTCGCGCCCGATACTGGGGGGATGACGCCCCTGCTCTGGTCCGGTCCCGCGGGCTCCGATCGCGTGCTGCTGCTCGCCCACGGTGCCGGCGCCGCCATGGACTCGCCGTGGATGAACCGGTTCGCGGAGCTGCTCGGCGACCGCGGCATCCGGGTCGCCCGCTTCGAGTTCGCCTACATGGCCGCGCGCCGCACGGGCTCGCGGCGCCGGGCCCCGCGCGCCGATCTGGTGCTCGACGAGTACCGCGCGGCGGTCGACGCGCTGGCGGAGGAGACGGATGCGGTGCCCGCCATCGGCGGCAAGTCCTTCGGCGGCCGCGTCGCGAGCATGGTGGCCGACGAGCTGCACGCCGCGGGGCGCATCCGCTCGCTCATCTGCCTCGGCTACCCGTTCCACCCGATGGGCAAGCCCGAGTCGCTGCGCACGGCCCACCTCGCCGGGCTCGCGACGCCGACGCTCATCTGCCAGGGCGAGCGCGACGTCATGGGAACACGCGCGGAGGTGGCGGGCTACGCCCTCTCCCCCGCGATCCGCATCGAGTGGGCACCCGACGGCGACCACGACCTGAAGCCCCTCAAGGCATCCGGCCGTACGCTCGCCGACAACCTCGCGCTCGCCGCGGATGCGGTGGCGGGGTTCCTGGCCGGCTGAGGTGCCTAGGCGCCGAGGCGGCGCATCCAGCCGTGGCGGTCCTCGACGCGGCCGTACTGGATGCCGGTGAGCTCCTCGCGCAGCGAGAGGGCGAGGCGGTCCTCGAGGGCGGGCATCACGATGCCGCGGTCGTCGGCCGTCTTGATCTCGGCGATGGGGGTCACGACCGCGGCCGTGCCGCAGGCGAAGGCCTCCACGATGTCGCCCGAGGCGACGCCGTCGCGCCACTCGTCGTAGGCGATCGGGCGCTCCTCCACGGCGTGACCGCGATCGCGCGCGAGGGTCAGGATCGAGTCGCGCGTGATGCCCTCGAGGATCGAGTCGGACGCCGGGGTGAGCAGCGTGCCGTCCTTGCGCACGAGCACCACGTTCATGCCGCCGAGCTCCTCGAGGTACTTCTGCTCGCGCCCGTCGAGGAACAGCACCTGGGCGCAGCCGTTCTCGTAGGCCTCGGACTGCGGCAGCAGGGACGCGGCGTAGTTGCCACCCGTCTTCGCGGCTCCGGTGCCGCCGTGAGCGGCGCGCGTGTAGTTCGTGGACAGCCAGATCGACACCGGGGCGACGCCGCCCGTGAAGTAGGCGCCGGCGGGCGAGGCGATGAGGTAATAGGCCATCTTCTTCGCCGGGCGCACGCCCAGGAAGGCCTCCTTGGCGAACATGAACGGCCGGAAGTACAGGCTCGTCTCGGGCTGCGTGGGCACCCAGTCGCCGTCGACCGCGATGAGCTGCTCGAGCGAGGCGATGAAGTGCTCGGTGGGCAGCTCCGGCATCGCGAGGCGCTTCGCGGAACGCTGCATGCGCGCGGCGTTGGCCTCCGGGCGGAAGGTCCAGATGGTCCCGTCGGCGTGACGGTAGGCCTTCAGCCCCTCGAAGATCTCCTGCGCGTAGTGCAGCACGGCGGCGGCGGGGTCGAGCTGGATGGGGCCGTAGGGCTGCACCCGCGGACGGTGCCATCCGCCCTTCTCCGACCAGCAGATGTCCACCATGTGGTCGGTGAAGTGCTGCCCGAAGCCGGGGTTCTCGAGGATCGCGGCGCGCGCCTCGGGGGTGGCGGCGTTCTCGTTGCGGGTCACCTGGAACCGGAGTTCCTGGGTGGCCATCGGAAGGAGGTTAAGGGTCATGGCTGCTCGTCTTCTCGCGGTGTGGACTCTATTGTGCGCCCGCGCGGCCTCTCAGCCGAGCCGGGCCGCGATCGCGGTGCCCGCCTCGGCGGTCGTGCGGGGGGTGGCCCCTCTCTCGGCGAGGTCGTCCGCCACGGCCCGCTCCACCCGCCGGGCGACCTCCGGCAGCCCGAGGTGGTCGAGCAGGAGGGCGGTCGACAGGATCGCGGCCGTGGGGTCGGCCTTCTGGAGGCCTGCGATGTCGGGCGCGGATCCGTGAACCGGCTCGAACATGCTGGGGAACGCGCCATCCGGGTTGAGGTTGCCCGAGGCCGCCAGTCCGATGCCGCCGCTGATGGCGCCGGCCAGATCGGTGAGGATGTCGCCGAAGAGATTGTCGGTGACGATGACGTCGAACCTAGCAGGGTCGGTCACGAAGAAGATGGTCGCGGCGTCGACGTGCAGGTAATCCCACGCCACCTCCGGGTGATTGGCCGCCTCCGCCTCGACGATGCGCGCCCACAGCCCTCCGGCGTTGGTGAGCACGTTCGTCTTGTGCACGAGGGTGAGCTTCCGGCGGCGCTTCTCGGCCAGCTCGAAGGCGTAGCGCACGACGCGCTCCACTCCGAAGGCGGTGTTGACGCTCAGCTCGTTGGCGATCTCCTGCGGCGTGCCCTTCCGGATGCTGCCGCCGTTGCCGACGTACGGCCCCTCGGTGCCCTCCCGCACCACCACGAAGTCGACCTCGCCGGGGTTCGCGAGCGGGCTCGTGACCGTCGGGTACAGGCGCGTCGGGCGGAGGTTGACATAGTGGTCGAAGGCGAAGCGGAGCTTCAGCAGCAGGCCCCGCTCGATGATGCCGCCCGCGAGGCGCGGGTCGCGGGGGTCGCCGCCCACCGCGCCGAGCAGGATCGCGTCGTGGCGGCGGAGGGATGCGAGGTCGTCGTCCTCGAGGATGCGGCCCGTCTCGAGGTAGTGGCCGGCGCCGAAGGGGTACGGCGTCACGGCGAGCGTCGCGGTGCCCGCGAGCGCCGCCTCGAGCACCTTCACCGCCTCCGCCGTCACTTCGGGTCCGATTCCGTCTCCGGCGATCACGGCGAGGTCGATGGTGCGGCTCATGCTCCCAGGCTATCGGCCGCATCTGCCCGCTCCGGCATGCCCGGATGCGGCACCGCCCGCGCCCGCGCTTAGCGTCTCGGAGGCCGCCCGTCAACGGGCTGTCCCGAACCGGGCGCCCTTCCTATCGTGGCGGAGCGGCCTCGAGAAGGGGCCGGAGACAGAAGGAGAATCCCATGAGCATCGGGCTCGGCATCTTCCTCTTCGTGGTCGGGGCCATCCTGGCCTTCGCGCTCAACGTGCAGGTCGACTGGATCGACCTGCACCTCGTCGGCTACCTCTGCATGGGCGCCGGCGTGGTCGTCGTCATCATCGGCCTCGTGCTGATGATGCGCAAGCGCCAGTCGGTCACGACCGTGCGCACCGATGTGGACCCGCAGACCGGAGCACGCGTCGACCAGCGGTCGACGGAGAGCGACCCGCTTCCGTAGCGGGCGCGCGCGGCCCGAGCCGCGCGCGGGGCCGCGACGTCTTTCGGGTGGACGTCGCGGCCCCGTCGCGTCTGCGGGGGCCTCAGGCCTCGACGATGTCGATCTCGCGCACCTCGTCGGCCTCGATCGCGACCCGCACCCGCTCGAGCACCTCGTCGGGCACCGGCGAGTCGACCGTGATGATCGACAGCGCCTGCCCGCCGGCGCTGCGGCGCGCGATCTGCATGCCCGCGATGTTGATGCCGGCCTCGCCGAACTCCTTGCCGTAGACGGCGACGATGCCCGGCCGGTCGGTGTAGAACATCACGATGTGGTGCTCCGCGATCGGCACCTCGATGTCGTAGCCGTTCAGGCCCACGATCTTCTCGGTCATCTTCGTGCCGGCGAGGGTTCCCGCGACCTCGACGGCGGTGCCGTCGGACAGCACGCCGCGCAGCGTCGTCGTGTTGCGGTAGTCCTTCGACTCCTCCGACACGTTGAGGCTCGAGGCGATGCCGCGCTGCTCGGCGAGGAGCGGCGCGTTGACGTACGACACGTTCTCGGTGACGAGGTTCGTGAAGTAGCCCTTGAGCGCCGCGAGACGGTAGACGCTCACGTCGTAGGCGGCGAGCTCGCCGCGCACGTCGACCTCGAGGTCGGTGAGGGCGCCGTGCCCGGCGACCGCCGCGAGCACCTGGCCGAGCTTCTCGACGAGTGCGATGCCGGGACGCACGAAGGGGTCGATGACTCCGCCGGCGACGTTCACGGCATCCGGCACCAGCTCGCCCTCGAGCGCGAGACGCACGCTCCGGGCCACCGAGACGCCCGCCTTCTCCTGCGCCTCGTCGGTCGAGGCGCCGAGGTGCGGGGTGACGACCACGTTCGGGAGCGCGGTCAGCCGCGTGTCGGTGGGCGGCTCCGAGACGAAGACGTCGAGCCCGGCACCCGCGATGACGCCGGTCGTGAGCGCCTCGTGCAGCGCGTCCTCGTCGATGAGGCCGCCGCGCGCGACGTTGACGATGTAGGCCGTCGGCTTCATGAGCGCGAGCTGGGCGGTGGAGATCATGCCCGTGGTCTCGGGCGTCTTCGGCATGTGGATGGTGATGAAGTCGGACTGCTCGAGCAGCTCGTCGAGGCTCACCAGGCGCACCCCGAGCTGCTGGGCCCGAGCCGGCGTGACGTAGGGGTCGTAGGCCACGACCTCCACCCCGAACGCCTGCAGGCGCGCCGTGATGAGGGCTCCGATGCGGCCGAGGCCGATGATGCCGACGGTCTTCTCGAAGAGCTCGGTGCCCGTGTACTTCGAGCGCTTCCACTCCCCCGCGGCGAGGCTCGCGTGGGCGGCCGGGATGTGGCGGGCGAGGCTCAGGATGTGGCCCACGGTGAGCTCGGCGGCGCTGATGATGTTGGAGGTCGGCGCGTTCACGACCATGACCCCGGCTTCGGTGGCCGCCTTGATGTCGACGTTGTCGAGCCCGACGCCCGCGCGTGCGACGACCTTGAGCGCGGGCGCCGCGGCGAGCGCCTCCGCGTCGATCTGGGTCGCCGAGCGGATCAGCACGGCGCTCGCCTCGGCGAGCGCCGTGAGGAGCGCCCCGCGGTCGGTGCCGTCGACGGAGCGGATGTCGAAGTCGGGCCCCAGGGCCTCGACGGTCGCGGGCGAGAGTTGTTCGGCGATCAGGACGACCGGCTTGGCCACAGGCTGTTCCTTCGTGCGGGGACTGCGACCGGGCGGCCGCGGGAGAACGGCGCCGAGACGTGCGCTGGCGCGGCACAGGCAGCCTACCGGACGCCGTATGCCCGTTTCGTCGCGATCAGCCCAGGCTGACGAGGTAGGCCGACAGCGCGTAGAGGCCGAAGGAGGTGGCCGCCGTCGCCGCGAGCCCGGCGGCGAACACCAGGACGCGATTGGTGAGGCTCTGCCGCAGGCCGAGCCACAGCGCCGCCGCGTAGAGCAGCGCGGGCAGCGCGACGCCCGCCACGAGCAGCGCCCACGGGATCCGGTCGCCGAAGCCGACGGCCTCGTAGGTGGGCGGCACGCTCAGCAGGTTGACGAGGGCCAGGTAGAGGAACCAGCCGAAGAGCAGCGCGAACACGATCGCGATGACGGCGGCGGGGACACGGGATCTCATCCGAGCACCCCCAGCAGCACGGGCCACGGCACGAGCACGAGCACCCCGATCAGCAGCGCGACGATGCGCCGGAGGCCGCGGTGACGCGAGCCCTCCGGCGTGAGGGAGAACGCGGCGGCGAACCACAGCGCCGGGGCGATCATGGAGAGGAACTCCCCGAACTGCCACATGATCTCGCCGAGCAGGTCGAGGCCCGGGTACACGAGCATCTGCACGGAGACGATCCAGCCGACCGACATCGCCAGGTAGACGGCGGCGAACACCCCGGTCGCCACGAGCAGCGCGAGCTCGCCGGGGCGGCGCGGCGGCGCGGGCTCCGGCTCGTCGTCCGCATCCTGCGGCTCCCCGTCGGGCGCGCCGGGACCGGGCACGCGCATCCGCGGCGCCGTCTGTCCGCGGGCCTCGTCGCCCTCCCAGTGCAGGGCGGCGTCGTCGTCCGGCTCCTCGGCCGGATCGGGCTCGCGCGTGCTCACCCCTCCATCCTGCCCCAGCGGGCTCAGGATGCGAGACGCAGCCGGAACACCTCGGCGAGGGGGGCGTGCAGCGGATGCCCCGGCTCGATGCCGCACAGCTCGGTCGCGAGCGCGCCGGGGTCGACGCCGGGCACGAGCGCCGACTGCAGCTCGACCGCCTCGGGGTCGTCGGGGGCGTCGAAGCGGAGGGCGGCGCCGAGCGCGGTGAGCAGGTGGGCGACGTGCTCACCGCGTTCGGCGAGCTGCGCGGCGGGCTCGATGAAGCGGTCGTGGCGGCCGATCTTGCGCAGCGGCGCCCGCCCGACCCGCACGCAGCTGTCGGGCAGCTCGGGGTCGGCGATGCGCGCGAGGGTCGTCTCGAGGTAGGCCCGCTGCTCCTCCGGGGCGAAGTCGTGCTTGTCCACGAGCAGGGCGCTCGTCTCGCCGAGCACCGCGCGCACCTCCGCCTCGACCTCCGGCACCGCGAGCGCCTCGGCGATCGTCGGGATGCCGCGCAGGTAGCCGAGGTAGGCCGCCGAGGCGTGCCCCGTGTTGACCGTGAAGAGCTTGCGCTCGATGTAGGGCTCGAGGTCGTCGACCCAGTGCACGCCCGCGAGCGCGGGCTCCGCGCCCGCGAACGGCGTGCGGTCGACCGCCCACTCCCAGAACGCCTCGAGCGTCACGTCGAGGCCGCCGTGCTGCTCCGGGACGATGCGGTCGATCGCGCAGTCCGCCCAGACCGCACGCTCCATCGCGCCGCCGAGCCCGCGCACCGCCTCCGCCAGGATGCCGGTGCCGCCGATGGCGTTCTCGCACGCGATCACCACGAGGGGCGCGGCATCCGCGGGCCGCCGGGCGAGCCCCGCCGCCACGAGCGGCGCCACGAAGGGCAGGATGCGCACCCCCACCGCGGTCGTCACGATGTCGGCGCCGGCGATCTCATCCGCCACGGCCTCGGGATGCGCGCGCGAGTCGAGCGCGCGGTAGCCGTCGATCACGAGCTCGCGACCCCCGGGTCCCACCTCGTGCACGCGATAGCTCGGCTGGCGCTGGAGGGCGCCGATGAGCTCCTCGCTGACATCCGCGAACACCACCTCGTAGCCGCTCTGCCGCAGGAACGGCGCCACGAAACCGCGCCCGATGTTGCCCGCCCCGAAATGCACCGCCGTCGCCGTCACGCCCTCATTCAACCCCCGTGCGCGAAGGGTCGCCAGGCCGCGTGCTTCCGGCGCCCCGGAAGCGCATCCGCGGCTCAGTCCGGATCGGGGGCGTGCGGCGCGGCGCCGAGGATCGTCGCGAGCTCGGCGCGCGAGCGGATGCCGAGCTTGCGATAGATGTTGCCGAGGTGGAACTCGACCGTCTTGACGGTCACGAACTGCGAGCGCGCGATCTCGCGGTTGCGCTCCCCGCGCGCCGCCGCCTCCGCGATGCGGTACTCGCTCGGGCTCAGGAGCCCCACGCGCTCGTCGGGCGGCAGCAGCTCGTCGCCCGAGGCGACCCGGGAGATCACGGCGCGTGCTCGGAGCGCGAGAGGCCGCGCGCCCTCCTGGACGGCGTAGCGGAACGCGTCGCGTGCGTGGCGACGTGCCGGCACGTGGTCGCCCCGGGTCGCCGCGAGCTCGGCGAGGCCGAGATGCGCCTCCGCCGCCTCGTGGTACCCCGGGCCGACGAGCCGCAGCACGCGGCGATACAGCCTCTCGGCGACCGCCGGGTCGCCCTCGAGTCGTGCCGAATGGATGAGGCGCTCGGCGTGCGAGCGCGCGGACACGCCGGCCATGCCGAGCGCGTGGGCCTCCCTCAGCTGCTGTCGCGCGGCATCCGGGTCGCCGCAGGCCGCATACGCCTCGGCGAGCGGCATCCGCCAGTCCTCGCCGATGAGGGGAAGGACGTTCTGCGAGTGCACGAGGGATCGCTCGGCGAAGGCGACCGCCTCGCTCGCGCGTCCGGCCGCCACGAGGTGCAGCAGGCGCGCCGCGAGCCCGACCGTGGCGAACGTCTCGGGCTGCGGGCCCGCGTCGAGCATCACCACCTCGCCCGCCGCGTCGATCTCGCCGGCGCGCACATAGCCCTTGACGAGGAAGTACTGCATGGCCGGGAAGTAGGTGCGCCATCCGAGCTCGGCGGTGTTGCGGGCCGCCTCGAGATCGGCCAGCCCCGCACGAAGCCGGCCATGCGCCACCCGGAGCGCCCCGCGGGCGAAGCTCGCGGTGCCGAACCCCTGCACGCTCCCGGAGTCACGCGCATCGGCGACGGCCGCCGACAGCCACAGCTCGCACTCGTCGACGAGCGCCAGCAGATTGAGCGAGGCCGACACCATGTAGGTGAGCGGATCGTCGGCGGCCCCCGCCGGGAAGCTGCGGACCCCGGCGAAGGCCCGGCGCGCACGGCGTTCGGCGCCCTCGACGCCCGCCAGCGCGTCCGCGAGGGAGAGGACGCCGAAGATCGCTCGATCGGCGCCGCTGTCGAGGTGCTCGGGCTGGGCCTCGAGCTGCTCGATCTCGCCGAGGAGACCCGTCATGGGGTTGACGGCGAACGTCCACTCGTTCGCGGCGACCTTCGCGAGGATCATGCGCCGCTCCGCGTCGGAGACGGATGCCGCCGAGGCGAGCGCCGTGCGCGCGGCCGCATAGGCCTCCCCCGCGGTGGCGTAGTCGCTCGTCATGTAGGCGGCGTCGCCGAGCTCGAGATAGCGCTCGGCGCGCAGCCGCGGGTCGTCCACATCGCGCACCGCGCCGCGGATCAGCTCGAGGCCGCGCTCCGCCTCCCCCGCCATGACGCGCGCCTTGCCCTCCTCGAGCGCGAGCTGGGTCGCCGCCGTCGCGGTGAGGGCGCCCTCGGCCTGCGCGCGGGCGAAGAGGCGGGCCGCGATCGCGGGGGTGCCGGCGTCGAGCGCCTGGCGGGCGGCGTCGGCGAGCGATCCGGCGCGCCGCGCGTCGCCGCTCGGATGCGCCTCGGCCTCGTGCGCGGCGATCGCGGGGAGCGGCGCACCGGCCGCGCGGAGCGCATCCGCGACCCGCGCGTGCAGCTGGGCACGCCTTTCGCCCGGGAGACCCGCGAGCACGCCCTCGATGACGATCGGATGCGTGGGGACGATCCGCTCCTCGCGGCGCTCGACGAGCCCCGCCGCCGCCAGCTGGGGCAGGAGCTCGGCGAGACGCGCGGGCGAGACGTCCGCGGCATCCGCGATGACCGCCGGGTCGATGCCGGATGCGCCGACAGCCGCGGTCTCGACGACGGCACGGGCGTCGGCGGGAAGCGCCGCGAGCCTCTCGCGCAGCCCCTCCCGCACGCGCGCCGGACCGGGATCGGTGCCGTGATCGATGAGCTCGCGCACGTAGAACGGCACGCCGCCGCTCGCCTCGAGCACCCGGGCGGCATCCGCGCCCGTGCCGTCGGCGAGCGCGCCGACCGCCTCCAGGCTCAGCGGGCGCGGCTCGAGCAGCGTGGTGCGCGGGCTCGCGAGCATCGCCGCGACCGCGGGGTCGGCGTCCGTCCCGGGGTCGGGGCGCGCGGCGATCACGATGGCGACCCGCTCGGTGAGGAGGCGCGCGGCGAGCGTCGTGAGCAGGCGCCTGCTCGCGGCATCGGCCCACTGCAGGTCGTCGACGGCGAGCAGCAGCGGCTGCTCCTCGTCGAGGCCGCTGATGGCCCACTGGGCGGCGTAGGTGAGCGCGACCGGCTCCGCGGTGCGCTCGCCGCGCAGCACGCCGCGCAGCATCTCGGCGGGGCCGTCGAAGACCGGCGCCACGGCGTCGGCGTACGCCTCGGCGCCGAACCACTCCCAGAGCAGGCCGTGGGCGGTCTGCTCGCTCACGACCGTGAAGGTCGCGCGCCGCACCGCGAAGCCGCGGCGGACGGCCCGGTCCACGGCGTGGTCGAGCAGCGAGGACTTGCCGATGCCCGGCTCGCCGCGCACGACGACGATGCGCGTGCTGCCCGCCTCGGCGTCGAGGAGGGCGAGGTCGAGCGCCGCGAGCTCGGTCGCGCGTTCGAGGAGAGGACGAGAGGGCACGGTGGCGGTGAGGGGTGCGAGGAACGCCGGTCGGCCGACCGGCTGGGAACATTCGAGCGGATGCGGTGCGCCCCGCGCAAGCCCGGATGACGCGCGATGCGGCGGAAGCATCGCTCCCGCCGCATCGCAGCAGTTCCCGCCGACGGCTCGCCGGCGGGCGGGACTCAGCGCGCCGCGCTGCCCTCGGTGTAGTCGGCGTCCTGCTGCTTCCACGAGAAGAGGGCGCGCAGCTCGCGGCCGACCTGCTCGATCGGGTGCTGCGCGGCCTTCTCGCGGAGCTCGAGGAACTCCTTCGCGCCGTTGTCCTGGTCGGCGATGAAGCGCTTCGCGAACGCGCCCGACTGGATGTCGGCGAGCACGCCCTGCATGTTCTCCTTCACGCGCGGGTCGATGACGCGCGGGCCCGAGACGTAGTCGCCGTACTCTGCCGTGTCGGAGATCGACCAGCGCTGCTTCGCGATCCCGCCCTCCCACATGAGGTCGACGATCAGCTTCAGCTCGTGCAGCACCTCGAAGTAGGCGATCTCAGGCTGGTAGCCCGCCTCGGTCAGCGTCTCGAAGCCGTACTCGACGAGGTGCGACATGCCGCCGCACAGAACGGCCTGCTCGCCGAACAGGTCGGTCTCGGTCTCCTCGGTGAACGTCGTCTCGATGACGCCCGCGCGCGTGCCGCCGATGGCCTTGGCGTACGACTTCGCGGTGTCCCACGCGTGACCCGAGGCATCCTTCTC
>JASLGG010000016.1 GCA_030150265.1 Protaetiibacter sp. | reverse complement strand
AACGCGCGGACCTACGCCCAGCTCGGCGCCGTCGTCGCCGACCTGCCAGCCGGCCCGTCCTTCAGCGTGATGCCGTACCAGGGCGGCTACTACCCAGTCATCGCCACCCCGACCAGCGGGCTCGCCATCGGCGCGCTCATCTGCGGGATCGCGGAGATCTTCACGCTCGGCTTCGCCGCCGTCCCGGCGGTCATCCTCGGTCACCTGGCCCGCCAGAACATCAGGCGGACGGGCGAGCGCGGCGACGGGATGGCCATCGCCGGGCTCGTCCTCGGCTACCTCGGCATCGGCATCTGGACGCTGATCATCATCGCCCTGGCCGCCCGCCCCAATCAGTAGCCCCGGCCGTTAGCGCGGGCGGGCGTTACTTCGGGCGGGAGTCCGTCTGGGTGGTGGAGAGCGCGGCGACGAACGCCTCCTGGGGGACCTCGACCCGGCCGATCGTCTTCATCCGCTTCTTGCCCTCCTTCTGCTTCTCGAGCAGCTTGCGCTTGCGGGTGATGTCGCCGCCGTAGCACTTGGCGAGCACGTCCTTGCGCATCGCGCGGATGTTCTCGCGCGCGATGATGCGCGCCCCGATCGCCGCCTGGATGGGCACCTCGAACTGCTGGCGCGGGATGAGCTCGCGCAGGCGCGTCGCCATCATCGTGCCGTAGGCGTAGGCCTTGTCCTTGTGCACGATCGCGCTGAAGGCATCGACCGTCTCGCCCTGCAGCAGGATGTCGACCTTCACGAGGTCGCCGGGCGCCTCGCCCGCCGGCTCGTAGTCGAGGGAGGCGTAGCCCTGCGTCTTCGACTTGAGCTGGTCGAAGAAGTCGAACACGATCTCGCCGAGCGGGAGGGTGTACTTGAGCTCCACCCGGTCCTCGCCGAGGTAGTCCATCGACCTCATGGTGCCGCGGCGCGACTGGCAGAGCTCCATGATGGCGCCCACGTAGTCCTTCGGCGCGAGGATCGACGCCGAGACGATCGGCTCGAGCACCTCGGCGATCTTGGTGCCCGTCGGATACTCCGAGGGGTTGGTGACCGTCACGGTCTTCCCGTCGTCGGTCGTCACCTGGTACGGCACGCTCGGCGCCGTCGTGATGAGGTCGAGGCCGAACTCGCGGCTCAGGCGCTCGGTGATGATCTCGAGGTGCAGCAGGCCGAGGAACCCGCAGCGGAAGCCGAAGCCGAGCGCGACCGAGGTCTCCGGCTCGTACTGCAGGGCGGCATCCGAGAGCTTGAGCTTGTCGAGAGCCTCGCGCAGCTCCGGGTAGTCGCTGCCGTCGATCGGGTAGATGCCCGAGAACACCATCGGCAGCGGGTCGGTGTAGCCCGGCAGCGCCTCGGATGCGGGCTTCGCCTGGCTCGTGACGGTGTCGCCCACCTTCGACTGGCGCACGTCCTTCACGCCCGTGATGAGGTAGCCGACCTCGCCCACGCCGAGGCCCTTCGACGGCGACGGCTCGGGCGAGCTCACGCCGATCTCCAGGATCTCGTGGGTGGCCCTCGTCGACATCATCTGGATCCGCTCGCGCGGGTTCAGCTGCCCGTCGACCATGCGCACGTAGGTGACGACGCCGCGGTAGGAGTCGTAGACGGAGTCGAAGATCATGGCGCGGGCCGGCGCATCCGCCACCCCGACGGGCGCCGGGATGCGCTCCACCACGCGGTCGAGCAGCTCCTCGACGCCCATTCCGGTCTTGCCGGAGACGCGCAGCACCTCATCCGGGTCGCCGCCGATGAGCTGCGCGAGCTCCTTCGCGTACTTCTCCGGGTCGGCGGCCGGCAGGTCGATCTTGTTGAGCACCGGGATGATCTCGAGGTCGTTCTCGAGCGCCAGGTAGAGGTTCGCGAGCGTCTGCGCCTCGATGCCCTGCGCGGCGTCGACGAGCAGGATGGCTCCCTCGCACGCGGCGAGCGAGCGGCTCACCTCGTAGGTGAAGTCGACGTGGCCCGGGGTGTCGATCATGTTGAGGGCGAAGGCGTCTCCGCCCACCTGCCACGGCATCCGCACGGCCTGGCTCTTGATCGTGATGCCGCGCTCGCGCTCGATGTCCATGCGGTCGAGGTACTGGGCGCGCATGTCGCGGTCGGAGACGACGCCGGTGATCTGCAGCATCCGGTCCGCGAGCGTCGACTTGCCGTGGTCGATGTGCGCGATGATGCAGAAGTTCCGGATGCGCGAGGGGTCGGTCGCGGCAGGCGGCAGGGGCTTCAGGGCGCGGGGGGACATATCCGGACGATTCTCCCATGCGCGGAGGGGTTCGCTGCGCGCGGCGAAGGGCCGCGCCCCGCGCCGCCGCCCCCTCCCCGGTGTCCTCGTGGTGTCGGCGGGAGCAACCGCGTGGTCGGCGGGGGAAGACGCAGCATCGGGCGGCGAGATGGGCATGCGGCGGGAGCAATCGCCCCCGCCGCATGCTGGCTCTTCCGCCCGCGCTTTCTCAGGCCGCGCCGAGAAGGGTCAGAAGCCCCAGCCGAACACGCCGCCCCACAGGGCGAACGGGGCGACGAACGCGAGACCCAGAAGCCCGATGATCACCCAGCCGAAGAGGCCCACGAAGCCGAGGACGATGCCCCACGTCGACATCGTGCGGCCCTGCGGCTCGCGAGAGCGGGCGAGGAAGCCGAAGACGATCGCGAGGATGCCGGCGATCGCCCACCCGGTCGGGATGGAGGCGATGCCGAGCACGAGGCTCGCGATGCTGAAGCCGTTGGTGGCGGATGCGGGGGTCGCCGCCGCGGGACCCGGGGCGGCGTAGGGGTTCTCGGGGACGGCGGGCAGCGGGCTGGCCTGCTCGGCGGGCTGCTCCGCGACGGGGGTGGGGGTCGATTCGGTCATGCATCCAGCGTCGCCGCCACGGCCGCGCCGCGGTATCCGGCCAACCCCCGGATGCCGCGGCGGGCATCCGTCGTCTGCTCCCGTGCGCCAGCCACCTGCCCGGGACGCGCCGCGTGTAGCGTGAGTGCCGCGGACGCATCGACGACGTGACCGAGAGGACGAACCCCATGCGCTTCTTCCTGGTGGCTCCCTTCCGACGAGATGCATCGGTCGCGTCGGCACCCCGCCCCAGCGAGCACTCGGACGGAACGCGGAGCCGGTTGCGAGCGGATGGATCGATGCTTCGCAGCCGCATCCAGTCGCGCGACAACGAGCTGCACCAAGAGTGGAGCGCGATTCCGATCACCGCGGATGCCGCAACGGACCCGCGCGTCGAGGGTGCGTGGGTCGTGGTTGAACGCTCCCGTCGCGTGCTCGCGATGATCGTCGACACGAACGGCACCGTTGACGACGCATTCGCCTCGGAGGACCGACTCACCCACATGCTGCTCGACATCGCCGACGCATTCGACACCACGGGAGCACCGCTCTGGGTCAACCGCACGGCGCTGCTCGACGACGACGGCACCCTGCCACCTGAGTGGATGGACGGCGAGCCCACGGAAGTACGCGCGGGCACGACGGCCCTCGCCCTCGGGTGGGGCAACAACACCGCGACCGGATGGCCCACGGGGCCGATGGGTGACCCGAATGTGCCGGGAGACCGCCACGTCCTCGCCTGGCAGGTCATCCGCGGGCTCGTCGACGCGCAGGTGCTGTGGTGCGAGCTCGAGGAGCTCTCGGAGGTTTCCGCCGTCGTCGTGACCGACCTCTCCGCATCCGGAACCCCGCGCGAGCGCAGCCGGATCTTCCGCGAGCTCGTGCGCCGCAACGAGGCGCTCAACGTCGACCTCGCCCGGCACCACCTCGCGTATGACGACCTTCTGTTGGGCCTGCAGGGGCCCAGACGCGCGACCGCCGAGGGATCGCTGCGCGCCTGGGGTTACACGGGCGTGCAACAACGGATCGTGCGCCGACTCACCGAGATCCGGCACAACGTCGATGACCTCCGGACAGAACGAGAACGCCGCTACCAGCGCATCGTCGAGGGCGTGCTCACCGTGCTCTCGATCCTCACGCTCGTCGACCTGCTGCTGAGCATCCTGACCGTCGCGATCACAGGGACGGGCACCGTGCCCGGTGCAGGCTCGCCCCTCGGCATCTTCGACGCGCTCCGGCACCTAGACGGCGACGTGTACCTCATGTTCGGGCTCTTCGCGTCGGCGATGGTGCTGCTGGCGCTCGCGATCGCCCGGCGGCGCGCATGAGCCGCGCGGCGATCGCCCGAGTCGTGGGGTCGCTCGGGGGACGTCGCCCCGATGCCTGGACGGATGCGCAGACCGTCGTCGAACGCGAGCGCGTGGCGGTCGAGACTGTACTCGCGGATCCCCGACACACGCCCATCTACGGCTTCGACACGCTGCTCGGCCAGCTCGACGGCATCCGCTCCCCCGGAGGCGAGGAGCTGCTCGCCGCGCACCTGCTGGGGCCTCGGGCACGTCTGGACGGCGAGGCGCTCCGCCTCATCTCGGCGTGCAAGGCAGAGCAGCTCTCGCACGGTGGCAGCGGCATCGCTCCGGAGGTCTTCCGGCAGGTCGCCCGATCCGCTCTCACCCCGCTACCCGACGCGGAAGGCGCCTGGACCGCGTCCTACGGCTGCGGCGATGTGGTTCCAGCCGCGTGGTGGGCGGCCGCCGTCAGAGGCGATGGCTTCGAGATCGATCTCGCCGCGCCGGGAACCGTCATCACGCTCATCAACGGCCACTTCGTCTCGACGGCCGCCGCACTCATCGCGGCGGGACGGCTCGTGCATGCCGGCGAGCGGTTGCTCGCTCGACACCGTGCGCTGGTGCACGACGAATCCGTGTGGCCGCATGCGGGCCGGCAGCGGCCGGTCAGCATCCGCGACGTGGCACCGATCGAGCACGCCTGGCGCTCGGGCGTCACCGCATTGGGCGATGCGATCGAGCGGCGCCTTGAGGGTCCCAGCGTCAATCCGCTGTTCGCCGCCACAGTCGCGGGCGTCGAGGCCCGCTCTCAGTCGGGATTCCTCGACTTCACGCTGACGATGGCGCTCACCGGCGGCCTGCAGCTGGCGGCACTCGGCGCGGCGCTCGCCCAGCGGCTGGTGGCCCACCTGAGCGCAGCCGCGCTCGCACGGGATCCGGACGCCGCCGCTGTTCAGCCGCCCAAGGTCGCCGCGGCAATCGGCCACGCGCTCCGATCAGCGACCGCGGTGCCTCTCGACTTCGGCGGCGCGGAGTCGGACGGTGTCGAGGATCTGCAGGATCTCTCGCTGCTCACCGCCCTTCGCCTCGTCGAGGCGACCGAGCGACTCGACGAGGCTCTCGCGCTGCTGGACGGGGCGCTGGGCGGCGACGCTCCGCCCGTCGAGGGCATGCTAACCCGACTGTTGCTCGGCGAGGAGGGCACGGCCCTGCCTCCCCTGCCGCACCGCTGGCTCGTCTGAGCAGCGGCGCGCGTTGCCGGTGATGCGATCGGCTGGTAACGTTGACCCTTGGTTTCCGCGTGCCCCACAACACGCGATTCGCCGGGATGCGCCCCTCTACCGCAGACGGCACTCACCCATCCGTTCCAGAACGAAAGACACATCCATGGCGAACATCAAGTCGCAGATCAAGCGCATCGGCACCAACAAGAAGGCCCAGGAGCGCAACAAGGCCGTCAAGAGCGAGCTCAAGACCGTCGTGCGCGCCACTCGCGAGGCCATCGCCGCCGGCGACAAGGCCAAGGCCGAGGCCGCCTTCGGAACCGCCGCGAAGAAGCTCGACAAGGCCGTGAGCAAGGGCGTCATCCACAAGAACCAGGCCGCGAACCGCAAGTCGGCGATCGCGAAGCAGGTCGCCGCGCTCTGAGCGCTTCTCCTGTCGAACGGGCCTCGCACCTTCGGGTGCGGGGCCCGTTTCCGTTCCCCGGCCTCGACCTGTTGCTGCGCCGCGGCCGGCTCCCCCGCATCCCGGATCGAGGAATTCTCCTCCCGAATCAAGGAGATGGTGGGGCTGCCGTGACGGATGAGGCTCATCCGTCACTCAGATCACGCCGACTCCTTGATTCGGGAGAGAAAGTCCTTGATGTGGGCGACCGGACCGGACCGGAGGGTCAGCGCGGGCCGAGCTCGCGGCGCATCGCCACGCGCGGCCAGCGGTCGAGGCCGTGCTCGGCCTCCGCGCGCATCCGGCGGCGGAGCCCCGGGCCGCACTCGGCGGGGGCGAGGATGCGGAAGTCGCGGCGGGCGTAGAAGCCCGCGTTCCACGGCACGTCGCGGAAGGTCGTGAGCGTGACGGCCGAGAGGCCGCGCTCGCGTGCCCACTCGTCGGCCACCGCGAGCAGCGCGGTGCCGATCCCCCGGCGTCCGGATGCCGGGTCGACGCTCAGCTGCTCGATGTGCGCGGTGTCGTCGAGCGCCTCGAGCAGCAGATAGCCCACCGCGACGCCGTCGAGCTCCCACAGCAGCGCGCCGCCCGCCGCGGCGACGCGGGCGAAGGCATCCGCGTCGATCGGCTCGTCGTCGGCGATCTCGGGCATGTCGACCCCGCGGAACAGTTCGCCCGCCGCGCGCTCGATACGCACGACGGCCGGATGGTCGGCGGGCGTCGCGAGGCGCTCCACGGTCAGGCCGTTCCCCGGGACGCGATGACGCCGACCATGCGCTCGAGCGCGTAGACGGGGTCGCGTCCCGCGCCCTTGACCTGGGCGTCGGCGGCGGCGAGCGACTCGATCGCGCGGGCGAGCCCCTCGTCGGTCCAGCCCTGCAGGTCGCGGCGGGCGCGGTCGACCTGCCAGGCCTGCAGCCCGAACTGGCGGGCGAGGTCGTTCGAGGAGCCGCGGGCGCCCGCGAGCTTCGCCATCGTGCGCACCTTGGTGGCGAACGCGGCCACCATCGGCACGGGGTCGGAGCCGGAGGCGAGCGCGTGCCGCAGCAGGCCGAGCGCCTCCCCCGGCCGCCCGGCGATCGCGGCGTCGGCCACCGCGAAGGCGGTGACCTCGGCGCGGCCGGCGTAGTACCGGTCGACCACCGCCTCCGTGATGTCGCCGTCGGTGTCGGAGACGAGCTGCCGGCAGGCCGCCGCGAGCTCCGCGAGGTCGTCGGTGAAGGCGGAGACGAGGGCGCGCACGGCGCCCGGGGTGGCCTTCCGCCCGGCCGCGCGGAACTCGGCGGCCGCGAAGTCGACCTTGTCGCCCTCGCGCTTGAGCTCGGCGCACACGACCTCGACGCCCGCACCGAGACCTCCGCGGATGGCGTCGAGCAGCTTCTTGCCGCGCACCCCGCCGCCGTGGCGCAGCACGAGCACGGTGTCGTCGGCGGGCTCGGCGAGATAGGCGAGCGCCTCCTCGAGGAAGGCGTCGGTGGCCTTCTCGACCTGGCTCACCCGGATGAGCCGCGGCTCCGCGAACAGCGAGGGGCTCGCGAGGGTGAGCAGCTCGCCCGGCGCGTACTGGCCGGCGTCGATGTCGGAGACCTCGACGCTCGGATCGGCGTCCCGCATCCGCTCGCGCACCGCACGGATCGCGCGCTCGGCGAGCAGTGTCTCGGGCCCGGTGACGAGCACCACGGGCGCGGGTTGCACGCGATCCCAGCCGAGCTGCGGGATCGTCGTCGTGGTGCCCTTCGCCGCCGCCCGTCCCGCCATGCGTCCAGCCTAACGAGCGCGGGCGACGCACGCCCGGCTCACGGCGACCGCGAGCTCCACACCCGCGGCGGCTGCCCGGGCGCCTCGGGCGGTGCCACGAGGATGAGCCCGTCGAGGTCGGTGCGGAGCACCGTGCTGCCGGATGCCGCGAGCGCGTCGAGCGCCCGCCGTGTCGGATGCCCGTAGCTGTTGCCCGCGCCGACGCCGACGAGGGCGACCGTCGCGGAGGCCCGGGCGTAGAGCGCCTCGCTGAAGTCGCCGGAACCGTGGTGGGCGACCTTGAGCACGTCGACGGGCGGTGGATGAGCCGAGGCGAGCAGCCGCTGCTGCGACTCCTCGCCGAGGTCGCCGAGCAGGAGCGCGCTGACGCAGGCCGCGCATCCGGCGGACGGCGTGACGAGCATCGTGACGCTCGCGGGGTTCCCCGGTTCGACCCCGCGTTCCGGCGGCCAGAGCACACGCCAGTCGAGCGCGCCGAGGCGCCCCGCCATGCCCGTGCGCGCGGGCTCGACACGCGCACCGGCGGCCCGCAGCGCCTCGCTGCGCCGCTCGTCGGCGCGGTCGCCGGGCGGCCCGACGAGCGCGATCCCCACCCGGCCCAGCACCGCCTCGGTTCCGCCCACATGATCGAGGTCGCCGTGGGTGAGCACGAGCAGGTCGATGCGCGAGAGGCCGAGCTCGTCGAGACAGGCACGGAGCGCCGCGGGGTCGGGGCCGGTGTCGACGAGGGCGACCGCTCCCTCCGAGCGGATGAGCGTCGCGTCGCCCTGGCCGACGTCGCACATCGCGACCTGCCAGTCCGCGGGGCGGGTGAGCAGCTGTTGCGCCCGGATGCCGCCGAGCGCTCCCAGATATCCCGTGAGGCCGACGAGGAGCACGTAGGCGGCGAGCCGTCGCCACCACGCGCCGGCCGGTCCGAGCGCCGCCACGAGGCCCGCGATGCTCAAAGCCACGACGAGGACGACGCCGAGCGCGCCCTCGGGCCACGGCATCCGCGCTCCCGGGAGCCGCTCGGCGAGCCGGGCGATCGCCGCGACCCAGGACGACGGCACCCACGCGATCGCCGCGAGGCCCGCAGCGACCGGCGGAGCCACCGGCACCAGCAGGCAGGCGATCAGCCCGACGACCGTCGCGAGGGGCGCCGCCGGAGCCGCGAGCAGGTTGGCGGGGACTCCCCAGAGCGGCAGCGTCGGGCTCAGCAGGAGCAGCACCGGCTGACAGGCGAGCTGCGCGGCGAGCGGCACGGCGATGAGGAGCGCGAGCGGATGCGGCATCCACCGCGCGAAGGCACCGGCGAGCGGCCCGGCGAGCAGCAGCAGGCCCGCCGTCGCGAGCGCGGAGAGCGCGAAGCCGAACGACCGGGCGAGCCAGGGATCGATCACGAGCAGCACGACGATCGCGAGGCACAGCGCCGGGACCCCTCGCGTCGGGCGCCCGGCCGCAAGTGCCAGCAGGACGATGCCGCCCATCGCCGCGGCGCGCAGCACGCTCGGCTCGGGGGTGACGAGCACCACGAAGCCCGCGAGGGCGGCGAGCGAGGCCGCGACGCGCACGCCCCGCGAGAGGCCGAGCGCCGCGCATGCCGCGAAGGCGGCCCCGACGACGATGGCGCAGTTCGCACCGGACACCGCGGTGAGGTGCGTGAGCGACGCCGCCTTCATGGCTGCATCGAGCCCCTCGCCCACCCGCCGGGTGTCGCCGACCGCGAGTCCGGGCAGCAGCTGAGCGCCGTCGCCCGGGAGCGTCTCGCTCACCCGGGCGAACCCCTCGCGCAGAGCGGATGCCGCCTCGAGGAGCGGAGGCGGGCGCCCGAGCCGCCGCGGCTCCCCCTGCGCGAACGCGAGGAAGGCGACGTCGTCGCCCGGCTCGGTCGGCCGCAGCCGGGCGGGCACCACCCAGCGCTCTCCGATGCGGACCTCGAGCGGCTGCTCCAGGAAGACGAGCACGGAGGCCGACCCCGGCGAACCCGCGACGCTCGCGAGACCCGCGACCCGATCCGCGTGCCCGGCACCGGTGACCACGAGGTCGAGCTCGACCGGAGCCCCGCCCGCCGCCGCGAGCAGGGCCGGCGGCACACGTTCCGGAACCCGAACCGCCACGACGGTCGCCACGAGCGCCGCGGCCGTCAACGCGATCGACACGGCGAGGAGCGCCCGCACCCGGATGCCGACGAGCACCGCCAGCGCGGCCGCAGCCCAGAGCGCCCCCGCGACGAGGCCGAGAGGCGCGTCCGGCGCGCAGCCGATGAGCGCTCCTGCCGCCGCCCAGGCGCCGAGCGCCGCCGGTGCGAGCCTCAGCTCCGCACGCCGGAGCCGACTCGAGGTGCGCGTCGCCGTCGCGCCCGACGACGCGTTCACGGCACCACCAGCGGCCGTAGCGCCTCGATGGTCTTCGCCCCGATGCCGCTCACGGCGAGCAGGTCGTCGACCGAGGAGAACGGCCCGTTGGCGGTGCGCCAGTCGACGATGCGCTGCGCGATCGCCGGGCCGATGCGCGGCAGGGTGTCGAGAGCGGCCACGTCGGCGGTGTTGAGGTCGATCCGGCCGTCGGCGGTGTAGCCGGAGGCCGCCGCCGCGCCCGCTGCCGGCGCCTCCCCCACCGCGGGGACAGCGAGCTGCTCGCCGTCGGCGAGCAGCCGTGCGAGATTGACCCCGGCCGGGTCGGCCGCCTCCGTCAGGCCGCCCGCCGCCGCGATCGCGTCGAACACCCGATCGCCCGCGTGCAGCTCGTAGAGCCCGGGCCGCGCGACCTGACCCAGCACGTGCACGAAGATGGCGCCCGCCGAGGCGCCGACGAGCGCGAGCCCCTCGGCGCCGGCCGTGCCGACGGCACCCGGAGCACCTGCGTCCGGCGCCGCGGCCGCGGCGTCCCGCGCCCCGCCGTGCGGCGTGACCATCGTGACGAAGACGGCGATCGCGGCCCCGGCGAGCAGCACGACGAGCGACGCCCCGACCCCACGGCGCACCCGGGCGCGGGAGGTGCTGGGGTCGGGACGTTCGCTCACCCGGGCAGGCTAGGCGCGCGTCACCTGGCCCCGCGGGCCCGGACCACGGATGTGTGGAGGATCAGCCCCGCGTCACGATGTTGACGACTCGAGGGGCGTGCACGATGACCTTCACGATCTCGCGCTCGCCCACCGCGCGCACCACGGACTCCGACGCGCGCGCCAGCGCCTCGAGCTCCTCGGGGGCCACCGACGGCGGCACCTCGAGCCGGTCGCGCACCTTGCCGTCGACCTGCACGATCGCCGTCACCGACTCCTCCACGAGGAGCGCCTCATCCGCGGCGGGAAGCGTCTGCAGCGCGACCGCCGGCTCGTGGCCGAGCCTCGCCCACATGTCCTCGGCCGTGTACGGGGCGAACAGCGAGAGCAGGAGCGCCAGCGCCTCCGCGGCCTCGCGCACCGCCGGATCGCCGCCTCCGACGCCCGTGTCGATCGCCTTGCGCACGACGTTCACGTGCTCCATGAGCCGCGCCACGAGCACGTTGAACTTGAACGACTCCACGAGCCCCGGCGCGTCCGCGAGCAGGTGGTGCGTGGCGCGGCGCAGCGCCGGGTCGCCTCCCGCGAAGGCGACCCCCGCATCCGAGGTCACGTCGCCCGCCACGCGCCAGGCCCGCGCGAGGAACTTCGCCGAGCCGGAGGGCGAGACGTCGGCCCAGTCGATGTCGTCCTCCGGCGGGCCCGCGAACGCCATCGTGAGGCGCACGGCGTCGACGCCGAACTCGTCGAGCTGGTCGGAGAGGCGCACGATGTTGCCGCGGCTCTTCGACATGGCCGAGCCCTCCATGAGCACCATGCCCTGGTTGAGCAGCGCCGTGAAGGGCTCCTCGAAGTCGAGGTAGCCGAGATCGAAGAGCACCTTGGTGATGAAGCGCGCGTAGAGCAGGTGCAGGATCGCGTGGGTCACGCCGCCGACGTACTGGTCGACCGGCGCCCACTTCGCCGCCTCGGCGGGGTCGAAGGCCCGCGCGTCGTCGTTCGGCGAGAGGAAGCGCAGGAAGTACCACGAGCTGTCGACGAAGGTGTCCATGGTGTCCGGGTCGCGGCGCGCGACGGTGCCGTCGGGCAGCGTCACGTTCACCCAGTCCTCCGCGGCGCCGAGCGGCGAGGTGCCCTTCGGCTGCAGGTCGAGGCCGTGCGAGTCGGGCAGCCGCACGGGCAGCTCCGCCTCGGCGACCGGGATCTCGCGCCCGTCCTCGGTGTGCAGGATCGGGATCGGCGTGCCCCAGTAGCGCTGGCGCGAGATGAGCCAGTCGCGCAGCCGGTAGGTCGTGGCGGCGCGCCCCGCGCCGGCCTCCTCGAGCAGCTCGATCACGCGGCGGATGGCATCCGCCTTGCCGAGGCCGTCGAGCGGACCGGAGTGGATCATCCGCCCCTCGCCCGGCAGCGCCTCGCCGGTGGCGGCGGGGTCCGGCAGCTCCTCGCCCGCCTCCGCGCGGGTGTCGACCACGACGCGGACGGGCAGCCCGAAGGCGCGCGCGAAGTCGAGGTCGCGCTGGTCGTGGGCGGGCACCGCCATGACGGCGCCGTGCCCGTAGTCGGCGAGCACGTAGTCCGCGGTCCACACCGGGATGCGCTCGCCGTTCACGGGGTTGACCGCGGTGCGCCCGAGCGGGATGCCGGTCTTCTCACGCGTGGTGTCCTGGCGCTCGATCTCGTTCTTCTTCTGCACCTCGGCGAGGTAGCCCGCGAAGGCCTCCTGCACCTCGGGGGTCGAGCCCGCCACGAGCTCGGCGGCGAGCTCGGAGTCGGGGGCCACGACCATGAAGGTCGCGCCGAAGAGCGTGTCGGGGCGCGTCGTGAACACCGTGACGGGCCGGCCGAGTCCCTCGATCTCGAACTCGACGTCCGCGCCGCGGGAGCGCCCGATCCAGTTGCGCTGCATCGCGATGACCTTCGAGGGCCAGTGGCCCTCGAGCGTCTCGAGGTCGTCGAGCAGCCGATCCGCGTAGTCGGTGATCTTGAAGTACCACTGGGTGAGCTTCTTCTTGGTGACGAGGTTGTCGCAACGCTCGCAGCGCCCGTCGACGACCTGCTCGTTGGCGAGCACGGTCTGGTCGAAGGGGCACCAGTTCACCCAGCTGGCCTTGCGGTAGGCGAGGCCCTTCTCGTAGAGCTTGAGGAACAGCCACTGGTTCCACTTGTAGTACTCGGGGTCCGAGGTGTGGATGACGCGGTCCCAGTCGAAGCTCGTCGCGTAGCGGCGCATCGAGGCGCGCTGCTGGGCGATGTTGTCGTAGGTCCACTCGCGGGGGTCGATGCCGCGCTTGATCGCGGCGCCCTCGGCGGGCAGGCCGAAGGAGTCCCAGCCGATCGGATGCAGCACCGTGTGCCCACGCAGGCGCCAGTAGCGCGCGATGATGTCGCCGAGGGCATACGCCTCCGCGTGGCCCATGTGCAGGTCCCCCGAGGGGTACGGGAACATGTCGAGCACGTACTTGCGGGGCTTCGCGTCGTCCGCGTCGCTCGTGGAGAACGGCTGGAGCTCGTCCCACACGGGGAGCCAGTGCTCCTGGATGCGGCGGAAGTCGTATCCGCTCTCGGTCTCAGCCTGCTCGTGCTGCGTCACGCAATGCCTCTATCTCTCGCCCTGCTGCAACCATCCAGCGTACTCATCGCGCGAGATGCCGGCTGTTGCACGAATTCGGCCCGGATGCTGCCACGACCGGCATCTCGCGGGATCTAGCCGAGGGCGGAGAGGGCGGTCAGGAGGGCGGCGGCCTTGAGGCGGGCCTCGGCGAGCTCGGCGTCGGGATCGGAGAGGGCGGTGATGCCGCCGCCCGTGCCGATGGATGCACCGTCCGGGTCGACGACGACGGTGCGGATGGTCATGGCGAGGTCGGCGGAGCCGTCGGCGGCGAGATAGCCGAAGGCTCCCGCATAGGGGCCGCGGGGGCGCCGCTCGAGGCCGTCGAGCACCTCGATCGCGCGGAGCTTGGGGGCGCCCGTCATCGACCCGGCCGGGAAGCAGGCTGCCACCGCGTCCACCGCTCCGAGGCCCGCGCGCAGCCGCCCCTCGATCGTCGAGACCAGCTGATGCACGTGCGCGTACGACTCCACCTCGAGCAGCCGCGTCACGGCAACCGTCCCGAGCTCGCACACGCGCGAGAGGTCGTTGCGCATGAGGTCGACGATCATGAGGTTCTCGGCGCGCTCCTTCTCGCTCGCGAGGAGCTCCGCACGCAACCGGGCGTCGGCATCCGGATGCGGGTCCCGCGGCCGGGTGCCCTTGATGGGGCTCGTGCGCACGACGCGGTCGGCCCCGACCTCGAGGAAGCGCTCGGGCGACGCCGAGACGAGGGCCGTGTCGCCGATGCGCAGGAGGCCGCCGTGGTGGGTCGCGCTCGTGGCCCGCACCGCGTCGAAGAGCGCGAGGGGGTCGAAGCGGCCCGCGACGCGCGCCTCGGTCGTGAGGCAGAGCTGGTAGGCCTCGCCCTCGCGGATGGCGGACTGCGCAGCGGCGATGTTCGCGAGGTAGCGGGCGGGGGTGTCGTGCCAGGTGACGGGGGTCGGATGCGGGGTCTCGATACGCCCGCCGCGCGGGCTGCTCGACCCGCGGGAGCCTTGGAGCGCGGCGGCGGTGCGATCGCGCCACTCCCCCAGCTCGCCCTCCCACGAGGAGCCGAGGGCGACGAGCTCGGCACGCCCCTCGCCGTCGATCGCCAGCAGCCGGTCGACCCGCAGGAACGCGGCGTCCGGATGCCGCCCCCGCGCCCGCACGCGCGCCCCGGTGGTCTCGCCCCGCAGCTCGTAGCCGAGCCACCCGACGAGCCCGAGCGGCAGGCCGCCGAGCGGCTGCTCGATCCGCAGCTCCGAGAGCTCCGCGTGCAGCCGCGGCAGCACCTCCCCCGGCTCCGGCTCGAGGCGCGCGCCCGTGCCGAGGAACGCGCGCCCGCCGGGACCCGAGTCGAGCCAGAACGCGTCGCCCTCCGGGTGGAGCGCCTCATACGCGCGGCGGGCGTCGAATCCGTCGCCGAGCGGATGCCGCAGGAGCCCGAGACGCATAGCCTGAATCCTATGAGCGCGCCGACCCCCCTTCCCGCGGGCGCGACCGCGCTCTGGACGCAGGGAGCCCTCGAGCCCCGCGACGACTGCGATGTCGTGCCCGCGACGGTCCTCGCCGCGGACTCCTGGCTCGTGGAGGCCGGCGCGGTGCGCGGCCTCGAGCTGCACCGCGAGCGCTTCGCGGCGGCCGTCCCGCCGGATGTCGTCGCCCCATCCGAGCTCGAGCGCTTCTGGGCGGCCGCGGTCGCGCGCCTGCCGCGCACGGGCGCCTGGTTCCCGCGCGTCGAGCTGCGCGAGCAGCGCAGCGCACCCCAGCTGCTGCTCCGGATGCGCGCCGCACCCGAGCTGCGGCGCTCGGTCGTGCTCGCCACGCACCGTGGCCCCGACCCCCGCACGACGCCGCGGGTGAAGGGCCCCGATCTCGAGGCGATGCTGCGCCTCCGCACGGCCGCTCAGGCGGACGGCGCCGACGAGGCGGTCATCCTGGATGCGGACGGCTTCGTCGCCGAGGGCACGACCACGAGCCTCGTCTGGTGGCGTGGCGACGCGCTGTGCGCGGTCGACCGCGCGATCCCGCGCATCGCATCCGTCACCGAGCGCACCGTGCTCACCCTCGCCGCCGTGCTCGGCGTCGAGGTGCTCGAGGAGCGGGTGCGCCCCGAGGAGCTCGACGGACGCGAGGTGTGGGCGCTGAGCGCGCTGCACGGCATCCGGATCGTCACGGCATGGCACGACGGGCCCGCCGGGGTCGCCGAGGAGCCGGGACGCCTCGCGCGCTGGCGCCTGCGGCTCGACGCGCTGCGGCATCCGCTCGATCCGCCGGACGACGACATACCCGAGAACGCACCCGACGCCGGGGAGGCCGGATGAACGAGATCCTGACCGCGATCCTCGACGCCGTGCAGTCGGTCGACCCGGTGCTGCGCACGCTGCTCGCGGGCATCGGGATGCTGCTCGAGACCTCGGTGCTCGTCGGGCTCATCGTGCCCGGCGACACCATCGTGATCGTCGCCGCGACCGCCGTCGGCAGCCCGGTCGAGTACCTCGCGCTCGTGGTGGCCGTCGTGCTGGGTGCCCTCTGCGGCGAGTCGATCGGGTTCGCGCTCGGCCGCTTCTTCGGGCCGCGCATCCGGCACTCGCGCCTCGGCGCCCGGATCGGCGAGCACAACTGGGAGCGGGCGGAGAACTACGTCGACCGCCGGGGCGGGATCGCCGTGTTCGTCTCGCGCTTCCTGCCGGTGCTGCACTCGCTCGTGCCGCTGACCGTCGGGATGAGCACGATGCGCTACCGCCGCTTCATCGCCTGGACGATGCCCGCCTGCGTGCTGTGGGCGGTCGCCTATGTCACGGTCGGCTCGCTCGCCGCCGGCTCCTACCGCGAGCTCTCGCAGCAGCTGCACTGGGCCGGCTACGTCTTCGTCGGGGTGATCGTGGCGTTCCTGGCGGCCATCGTGATCGTCAAGAAGCTGCTCGAGCGCTCGCAGGCGCGCCACTGGGTCCACCCCGGCGACGGGGACGCGAACACGATGGAGGAGCCGGGGCGCGACGAGTAGCGCCCCGGCTCGACGATCCCCTGCTCAGCGAGCGGGAAGCGGCAGGTACTCGGCGATGATCGCGGACACCGCGCGACGCGCGGCGTCGAGACGCTCGGCGTCGCCCCGCGGGTCGCGGGCGAAGGCGCGGGCCACGAGGGCGTCCGCGGCCTCGAGCGCGACACCGAAGCCGGCGCGCACCGCGTCGTCCGCCGGGATGCCGAAGCGCGCGACGAGCGCACCGTGGATGGTGTCGGCCATCACGGAGTTGCGCGGCGTGGCGTCGTCGGGACGCAGGTCGAGCACGTCGCCGAGGCGCAGCGATGCGAAGCCCGGCTCGTCGCGGAAGAAGCCCGCGAACACGTCGAACGCGGCCGACAGCGCGGCGAGCCAGTCGGCGTGCGCACCCTCGGAGATCGCGGCGACGACGCGGTCGCCGACGCGCTCCTCGTTGCGCGCCGCGAGACTCTGCAGCACCGCGATGCGATCGGGGAAGTAGCGGTAGACGGTGCCGATCGAGGCACCGGCCCCATCGGCGACCATCGCGGTCGTGAGCCGCTCGTAGCCGATGTCGTCGATGACGGCGGCAGCGGCGTCGAGCAACGCGGCCAGGCGCGCGGTGCTGCGCGCCTGCACGGGCTCATTACGGATCAGACCCGCGTGGATGTCGCGGGCGGCAGACAGGGTCTCAGGCACGATCACTCCTCGGTTATGCGGAGATTGTAGCCTGCCCGACCCTTGATTCGGGCTGAAGATCTGCGTGACACACTGGAGAGATGGAATCCGCAGCGTCGGCCACGCCCGATGCGGCGGGAGACACGCCTCCGCGGCTGCACCTGGCGGCGCGCATCGAAGACGCCGTGCACGGTTTCCGGGAGCGCCGCGGGCGCCGCCGGGGCCTCGTGCCGACCATCATCCCGTTCCCGGGCTACGGGGGCGACGGCTGGCTGCGCGTGCTCGGACGCGTCGTGCTCGTGCGCCCCGGACGCCGCGCGCCGGATCGCTTCACGAGCATCCGCGGCTGGCGGAGCTTCACGAGCATCCCGGTGCGCGACGCCGAGATCCGCGTGCGGGTGGACGGTGCCGAGCACGTCATCCGCGCCGATCGCGGCGGCGTCGTGGACGCCCGCGTGGAGGCCGCGCTCGCGTCCGGCTGGGGGTCGGTGCTGCTGACCCTCGAGGGCTCCGACGCGATCGAGGCGCCCGTGTTCGTGGTCGACGACGCGGTGCGCTTCGGGCTCGTGTCGGACGTCGACGACACCGTCATGGTCACGGCGCTGCCGAAGCCGCTGCTCGCCGCCTGGAACAGCTTCGTGCTCAACGAGCACGCCCGGCGCGCCGTGCCCGGGATGTCGGTGCTCTACGACCGGCTCATGGAGGCGCACCCGGGCAGCCCCGTCGTCTACCTCTCGACGGGGGCCTGGAACATCGGCCCGACGCTCGACCGCTTCCTGTCGCGCCACCTCTACCCGCGCGGCACCTTCCTGCTCACCGACTGGGGGCCGACCCCCGACCGCTGGTTCCGCAACGGGCAGGCCCACAAGGCGGAGAGCCTCGAGCGCCTCGCCGTGGAGTTCCCGCGGGTGCGCTGGCTGCTGGTGGGCGACGACGGCCAGCACGACGAGACGCGCTACGGGGAGTTCGCGGCGGCGCACCCGGACAGCGTCGAGGCGGTCGCCATCCGCCAGCTCACGCCCGGCGAGGCGGTGCTCGCGGGCGGACGCTCGCAGCACGAGGCGCACGCGGGGACCACGCGCTGGGTGTACGGCGTCGACGGCTCGGAGCTCGCCGACGAGCTCGCCCGCATCGGGCTGCTGGATGCGCCGCGCGCCTGAGCCGCCGCCTGGGCCGCCCGTACGTCGGTCGTGCACGGCAGACTGATCGGGTGGTCGCCTCCGCTCGCTCCCGCCGCACCCTGACGGCCCTGCGGCTCGCCGCGCAGGGCATCGCGCACCCGTCCGCGGCCGGCCCCGTCGAGGCGGTGCGGTCCCTGCTCGCGATGCAGGGCCAGGACTACCTCGGGGTGCTGTGGTCGGTCGGCCTGCGCACCCGTGACGCGACCGAGGCGGCCGTCGAGGCGGCCCACGCATCCGGCGATCTCGTGCGCTCGTGGCCGCTGCGCGGCACGCTGCACCTCGTGGCGGCCGAGGACCTCGGATGGATGCTGTCGCTCACCGGCGAGCGCACCGTGCGCTCGGCGGCGGGCCGGCACCGGCAGCTGGGGCTCGAGCAGGCCGACTTCTCCCGGGCGTCCGCGATCGCGCGCGAGCGGCTGGCGGGCGGCGGGCGCGCCGACCGCGCGGAGCTGCTCGCGGCGTTCCGCGACGGAGGCGTCGCGACCGACGGCCAGCGCGGTCCGCACCTGCTCGGCAACCTCGCGCACACGGGCCTCATCGTGCTCTCCGGACGCACCGAGTACGCGCTGCTCGAGGAGCACGTGCGCGCCCCACGGCAGCTCGATCCGGATGCCGCCGTCGACGAGCTCGCGCTGCGCTACTTCACGGGCCACGGCCCCGCGACGGTGCGCGACCTCGCCTGGTGGTCGGGACTGCCGCTGACCGTCGTGCGCGCGGCGACGGGGCGCGTGCGCGACCGTCTCGACGCGCTCGAGGTCGAGGGCGTCGAGTACCTCATGCGCCCCGGCCTCGAGCCCGACGGCGACGGCGTGCATGCGCTGCCCGGCTTCGACGAGTACCTGCTCGGCTACGCCGATCGGGAGGCCGCGCTCGCCCCCGAGCACGCGGACGCGATCGTGCCGGGCGGCAACGGGATGTTCCTGCCCACCATCGTCGTGCGCGGTGCCGTCGTCGGCACCTGGAGCCGCGATCGCGGGCGACGCACGGTGCGCGCGACGGCTGCGCCGTTCGGGCCGCTGTCCGCGGCCTCCGAGCGCGGCTTCGCGACGGCGATGCAGCGGTACGGGCGGTTCCTGGGGCTGCCGGTCGAGCTCGGGTGAGCGGACTCGCGGGCTCAGCTCGCCGCCGCCGCGCAGGCCTCCCCGCAGCGCACGTAGGGAGTGTGCTCGGTCGCGACCGAGCGCCGCAGCTCGAGCACGCGCCGCGCCGCATCCGCGAGCCGCTCCCGCGGGATCGTGCCGTCGTCGACCGCCTGCACGATGCGCGTCGTGAGCGCGGCCGGGTCGACCGGGCCGACGTAGAGCAGCAGGTCGGCTCCGGCCGCGAGCGCGGCGACGCCGTTCGCCGCCGGGTCGGCGAAGGCGGGCTCGCCGCTCGCTTCGAGCATCGACAGATCGTCGGTCACGGCGACCCCCGTGAAGCCGGTCTCCTCCCGCAGCATCCGGTACCAGGCGGGCGAGAGGGAGGCGGGCAGGGTGTCGATCGCCGTGTAGCGCAGGTGCCCCATCATGACGAGCTCGGCGCCGGCCGCCACTCCCGCCGAGAAGGGCGGCAGCTGCGTCGCCCGCCAGGTGCCGACATCCATCGACGTCTCGGGGATGAGGTGGTGGGAGTCGCCGGGAGCACCGCCGTGGCCCGGGAAGTGCTTGAGCGTCGACAGCACGACGCCCCGCTCCCCCGTGACCGCGGCGGCGACGTGCTCGGCGACGGACGCCGGATCGCCCCCGAACACGCGCGGCGCGAGGAAGGACCGCGGATCGCCGGTCACGTCGGCGACGATCCCGAAGTTGACGGTCACGCCCGCGGAGGCCACGAGCGCGGCGCGCGCCGCGAACGCCTCGCGCGTGGCCTCCGCCGGCTGCCCGCCGAGGGTCCGCGCGCTCGGGCCGGGGTCCGGCAGCCGCGCCACGATACCGCCCTCCTGGTCGATCGCGGTGAGCGGGGGCAGGCCCGGATCGGTCACGAGCGCCGCGGTGAGCGCGGCCGTGGCGTCCACCGAGTGCCGCGTGTCGTCGCCCATCAGGATGACGCCCGCGACCCCGCTCGCCGCGCGCGCCGCCGCACCGTCGCCGGGAACGCGCATCAGGATGACGCTCGCCGCCTGCTCCTCGATGCTCATGCCGGCGAGACGCGCGGCGACGTAGGCGGCATCCGGGTCCGCCGGCGTGGGCGTCGCGACCGGCGACCACGGATGCGGGGGCGCCGCCGACACGGGCGCCGCGCCGGTGCAGGCCGTGAGCCCCGCGACGAGCAGCAGCCCCACCGCCGCGATCGCCCGTCTGCGCATGAGGCGAGGCTACCGCTGCGGGGACGGAGGGCCCCGGCGGATTCCGGGGCCCTCCGGCGTAACCTCAGCGACCTCAGCCCTTGACGGCTCCCCCGAGCCCCGCCCCCCGCAGGAACACGCGCTGGAACACCAGGAACATCGCCACCGGGATGATGGTCGAGATCGCGAGCGCCGCGAGCATGACCCCCAGCTCGGTCTGCCCCTGGATGGCCGGCAGCCGCACGCCGAGCGGCTGGATGGCGGCGTCACGCAGCACGAGGCTCGGCCAGAGGTAGTCCTTGAGCGAGGCGATGATGGCGAACACGGACACGACGCCGAGGATCGGCTTCGACATCGGCAGCGCGATCGACCAGAACATCCGGAACGGCCCCGCCCCATCCGTCCGCGCCGCCTCGAACACCTCCCCCGGCAGGTTGTCGAAGAACCTCTTCACCAGCAGGATGTTGAACGCGTTCGCCGTCGTCGGCAGCCACACGCCCAGGTAGTTGTCGAGCAGCGAGACGCCGATCGGCGGGCGCACCACCGTGAGGAAGAGCGGCACGAGCAGCACCACGGAGGGCACGAAGAGCGTCGCGAGCACGGCTGCCTGCAGGATGCGTCCGTAGGCGGGCTTGAGCACCGACATCACGTAGGCGCCGGAGGTGGCGATCGCGAGCGCGAAGACCCAGGAGCCGAGCGCCAGCACGATCGTGTTGAGGAAGTACTTCCACACCTCGACGTCGATCCACGCCTTCTCGAGGTTGTCGAAGGTGATGCCGCTCGGCCAGAGCGCCATGGGCGCCGCGAGGGTGTCCTGGGTGGTCGAGAGGGCCGCCTTGGCGAGCCAGAGCAGAGGTCCCAGCCCGACCACGAGCAGGCCGGCCATGAGGAAGACGTGCGCGACGATCTGGCCCGCCCGCACCGAGGGCTTCCGGCGGTCGTAGTCGGAGAGGATCCCGCGCTCGTTCTCGAGGTCGGGGTTCTCGGCGCGAGGCCGGCGCCGCGAGAGGAGCTGCGTCACGGCGCGCGTGGTGGGTGCGGTGGTCAATTGTCGCTCCACTTCGAGGTGGCCTTGAAGTACACGAAGGACAGCACGGCGAGGAAAACCGCGAGCATGACCGAGAGGGCGGTCGCCTCGCCGTACTTGGCGCCCAGGGTGCCGAAGGCGTAGCGGTAGATCAGCAGCAGCACGGTCAGCGTCGAGTTGTTCGGCCCGCCGTTCGTGAAGAGGTAGGGCTCGAGGAAGACCTGGGCGGTCGCGATCACCTGCAGGATGAGCATGATGAAGATCACGTTGCGCAGCTGCGGGAGCGTCACGTGGCGGATCTTCCGCCAGACGCTCGCGCCGTCGACCTCCGCCGCGTCGTAGAGCTCCGGCGGCACCGCGAGCAGGGCCGCGAGGTAGATGATGATCGAGCCGCCCGCCGCGGCCCAGGTGGCCTCGAGCACGAGCGACGGCATGGCCTGGGTGGCGTCCTGGATCCACGGCTGCGGCGGGATGCCGAACCAGCCGAGGATGGTGTTGAACACGCCGTTCGCGGAGGCCGTGAAGAAGCTCTTCTTCCACAGCAGCACCGCGACGACCGGCGGCACCACGACGGGCAGGTAGGCGAGGGCGGAGTAGAAGCCCTTCATCCGCTTGACCTCGCTCATGAGCACGGCCATCAGGATCGGCAGCGGGAAGCCGAACAGGAACGCGAGGAGCGCGAACCACGCGGTGTTGCCGACGGCGACCCCGAGGTTCGGGTCGCGCAGCACGTTCACGAAGTTGTCGATGCCGACGAACCGATACGTGATGAGGTTGGTCTTCTGCACCGAGAGCCAGAACGACTGGAGGATGGGCCACCAGCTGTAGATCGCGAAGATCAGGATCATCGGGAGCGCGAACAGCAGGGTGCTGAGCCCGCCGCGGCGGATCCAGCGGCGGATGCTCGGCGTGCGCCGGGGGGTCAGAGCCGTCATGGTTCTTCCTTCGGGTCGGGAGCCGGGTGGCCGAGCGGCGTGCGCTCGGCCACCCGGGGCGGCATCAGCCGTCGATGAGCGCCTGGGCGTCCTTGTTGGCCTGGGCCAGCAGGGCGTCGATGTCGGCGTTCCTGTCGGTCAGCACGGCCTGCACGACGTTGTCGAGGAGCGCGTAGATCTCCTGCGTCTTGCTGATCGGCTGGGGAACCGGCGTCATGTCGAAGATGCGGTCGGTGAAGCCCTTCATCTGGTCGACCGGCACGTTCACGTACGGCGCGATCCAGGTGAGCGACTCCTCGTAGGTCGCCTTGTCGAGCACGGGGAGCACGGGCGTGCCCACCGACTGACCGCTCTCGGCGAGGGTCTTGGCGTCCTGGATCGCCGCGTCCTTGTCGACGAGCTTCTGCATGTAGTACCAGTCGATCCACTTCATCGCGGCGTCCTTCTTGGCGCCGTCGAGCGTCGGCGGGATGACCGCCACGTCGCCGCCGCCGAGCACGTTGTCGCCGTTCTCGGTCGGGATCACCGTGAGGCCGTAGACCTTCGGGTCGAGCGCGTAGTCGCGCACGAGCGCGGTGTAGACGTCCGAGCCGGAGGTGTACATGCCGATGTTGCCGGCCGCGAACTCCTGGTTGATGGTGCCCCAGTCGAGCAGGAAGTTGTCGCCCATCGAGTTGTCGTCCCAGCGCAGCTGGTGGAAGTACTCGAGGGTCTCCTTCACCGCCGCGTCGTCGACCGTCGAGGTGGCGCCGTCGGCCGACTGGATCGAGCCGCCGCGCGAGGTGGCCTGCGCGGTGAGCTGCCATCCGCCGGTGTTGCCGGATGCCATGGTCGCGTAGCCGGCCTTGCCGGTCTTCTCGGCGATCTGCTTGGCGTACTCGCGCACCTGCTCCCAGGTCTGCGGGGGCTGGTCGGGGTCGAGGCCCGCCTGCTCGAAGAGCTGGCGGTTGTAGTGGAGGCCGAGGGCGTAGGCCTGGCGGGGGAACCCGTAGACCGCGCCGCTCTGGTCCGAGACCTCGGAGAGGAGCACGGGGTTCAGCTTGTCCTTGTAGCCGAGGCCGTCGAGCTCCTTCGTGACGTCGCCGAGCTGCCCGTTCGCGATGAGCGTCTGGGTGTCGGTGATCGGCACGATGAAGACGTCCGGCAGGCTGCCGGCCGCCAGCTGTGCCGCGAAGGTCGGGCCCGTCCAGTTGTACTCGACGCCGATGATGTCGATGTTCGGGAACTTCTTCTCGAACTGCTTCTCCTGCGCGGCGAACGCCTCGTAGGCGGCGACGTCGGCGCCGGGCGGGAAGGTCGCGACGCGCAGCTCGATCCTGCCGTCGCCGCCGCCGTTGTCCGCCGTGCAGGCGGCGAGCGAGGCGACCGTGGCGATCGCCGCGGCGATCGCGATCACCTTGGTGGGTGACTTCATTGTCTTGCCTTTCTTGGTTGGGGTGCGGGTGGGTCTCCGGGCTAGTGCTGTGGTCGTAGCCACGCCGTGGAGTCGGGGGGGAGCACGCCGTCGGCGGGCTCGGCGCTCGCGAGGAGGACCTCGCGATACGCGGGGAGGGGGACCGGCTCGCCGAACGCGGTGACGCTCACGAAGTCGTCGCCGCGGCGGAAGGCGAGCACGCCCGGCCCGAGGTCGAGCCAGGCGAAGGCGCCGTCCCCGAGGGCCGGGTCGGTCGTCCGGATGCGGAGCGCCGCCCGGTAGAGGCTCAGCATCGAGGCGGGGTCGCGCTCCTCCGCCTCGACCGTGTAGCGGGCGAAGGCATCCGGCTGCGGAAGCCACGGGGTGCCCGCGGCGTGCGGCGAGGAGAAGCCGAACGGCGCGCGGGCGCCTGACCAGGGCAGCGGCACCCGGCATCCGTCGCGCCCCGGGTCGACGCCGCCGGAGCGGTAGTGCATCGGGTCCTGGATGAGGGCGCGCGGGATGTCCTCGACCTCGGGCAGGCCGAGCTCGTCACCCTGGTAGATGTACAGCGAGCCGGGCAGGGCTGCCGTGAGCAGGGCGGCGGCTCGGGCCCGTCGGGTTCCGAGGTCGAGGTCGGTGGGGGTGCCGAAGCGCTTCCTGAGGAACGCGAAGGAGCTGTCGGCACGGCCGTAGCGGGTGACGGGCCGCGTGACGTCGTGGTTCGAGAGTACCCAGGTGGAGGGCGCCCCGACGGGCGCGTGGGCCCCGAGCGTCAGGTCGATCGACTCGCGCAGCTCGGCGGCGTCCCACGGGCGGGCGAGGAAGTCGAAGTTGAAGGCCGTGTGCATCTCGTCGGGCCGCAGGTACTTCACGAAGCGGTCGATCTCGGGCAGCCAGATCTCCCCCACGAGCACCCGCGCGCCGGGGTAGGAGTCGGCGACCGCGCGCCAGCCGCGGTACACGTCGTGCAGTTCGTCGCGGTCCTGGGTGGGGTGCTCGCCGGGGCCGGGGTTCGCGGGCACCTCGCCGAGCTCCGGGTCCTTGATGAGGAGGGCGGCGGAGTCGATGCGCACGCCTGCGACGCCGCGGTCGAACCAGAACCGCAGGATGTCCTCGTGCTCGCGGCGCACATCCGGGTGGTTCCAGTTGAGGTCGGGCTGCTGGGGCGCGAAGAGGTGCAGGTACCACTGGCCGGGGGTGCCGTCGGGGTTCGCGGTGCGCGTCCAGGTGTCACCCGCGAAGGGCGAGACCCAGTGCGTCGGCAGCTCCTCGGAGTCGACGAACCAGAAGCGCTCGCGCTCGGGGCTGCCGGGGCCGGCCGCGAGCGCCGCCTGGAACCACGGATGCCGGTCGGAGACGTGGTTGGGGACGATGTCGATGATCGTGCGGATGCCGAGCGCGAGCGCCTCGCGGATGAGCAGCTCGGCCTCGGCGAGCGTGCCGAAGTCGGGATGGATGGCGCGGTAGTCGCTCACGTCGTAGCCGCCGTCGGCGAGCGGGCTCGCGTACCAGGGGGTGAACCAGATCGCGTCGACGCCCAGCTCGCGCAGGTAGCCGAGGCGGCTGCGCACGCCCGCGAGGTCGCCCGTGCCGTCGCCGTTGCCGTCCGCGAAGCTGCGCGGGTAGATCTGGTAGATGACGGCGGAGCGCCACCAGTCCGGGTCATCGACGGGCGGCGTCGGGGCGGGGGCGGCGGATGCGGCGGGGGCCGGCTCCGTCAGCGGGAGGACATCTGCGTCCACGCGGGTGGTTCCTTACGGGTCGTTCGCGACGCCCGATCGGCGCCGACCTCCCGAATGTATGAAACCCGACAGAATGACGCAAGAACTAAACAATCTGCAAGAAACTTGCAGATCTTGCGGCGGCGGCCCGGCTCAGCGCGGCACGGGCCCCGTGCTCCCCCGCACCACCAGCTCCGGCTCGAAGAGGTACTCCTCGGTCGCCGCACGGCCGCCCTGCAGCTGCGCCACGAGCAGCTCGATCACGAGCCGGCCCATCGGCTCGATGGGCTGCCGCACCGTGGTGAGCGCGGGATCCGTGGCGTTCATGAGCGCCGAGTCGTCGTAGCCGACGATCGACACATCCGCCGGCACCCGCCTCCCCGCCCGCCGGACCGCGCGGATGGCGCCGAGCGCGAGCGGGTCGGAGGCGCACAGGATGCCGGTGACACCCTCGTGCAGCAGGCGGGTCGCCGCCGCCTGCCCCGCCTCGAGCGTGTAGTGCGAGTGGGCGGTGACGAGCTCGAGCCCCTCGGTCGCCGCGAGGCGCAGCGCGGACGCCAGCTTGCGCTGCGAGGGCACGTGATCCTCCGGGCCCAGCACGAGGCCGATGCGCTCGTGACCGAGCTGCCGCAGGTGGTTCCAGCCGAGCTCGACCGCGACGCGATCGTCGGTCGAGACGGTCGGGAACGCGAGCTCGGGCAGGCGCGCGTTCACGAGCACCGTCGGGATGCCGAGCTCGGTGAGCCGCGCGTAGTGCTCGTGCGGCGAGTCGGCCTGCGAGTACTGGCCGCCGACGAAGACGACGCCCGACACCCGCTGCTCGAGGAGCAGCTCGATGTAGTCGGCCTCGCTGATGCCGCCGGCGGTCTGCGTGCAGAGCACCGGCGTGTAGCCCTGCTGCACGAGGCCGCCGCCGACCACCTCGCCGAAGGCGGGGAAGATCGGGTTGGTGAGCTCGGGCAGGAACAGCCCCACGAGGCGCGCGCGCTCGCCGCGCAGCTTGCTCGGGCGCTCGTAGCCGAGCACGTCGAGCGCGGCCAGCACCGACTGCCGGGTGGACTCGCTCACCCCCGGCTTGCCGTTGAGCACCCGGCTCACGGTGGCTTCGCTGACCCCGACCTTCTTGGCGACCTCGGCAAGGCGACTCGACATGCCACGAACTCTACGCAATCCACGCAATTTCTTGCAGTATCCGGGGTGACGGCGTGGGATCGGGCGGGAGACGACCCCCGAAAGGGGGTGTCAATGCGCCCTGAGCGGCTATCCGGCCAGCAGCTCCCGCACGCGCGGGATGACGACCCCGCCGTAGAGCTCGATCGCGTGCATGAGGTGCTCGTGCGGCACCGTGCCCGAGGCGTACTTGAAGTCGAAGCGCTGCACGCCGAGGGCGCGCACGGTCGCGGCGATGCGCTGCGCGACCGTCTCCGGGCTCCCGACGTACTGCGAGCCGTGGTCCACCTCGTGCTCGAAGGAGTCGCGGGTGGCGGGCGGCCAGCCGCGCTCGGCCCCGATCCGGTTCGCCATCGTCTCGTAGTGCGGCCAGGCGATGTCGCGCGCCTCGGCATCCGTGTCGGCGATGAACCCCGGCGAGTGGACGCCGACCGGGAGCTCGTCGCGCCCGAGCTGCGCGAGGGCGCGGTGGTAGAGCTCGACGTAGGGCGCGAAGCGCACCGGGTCGCCGCCGATGATCGCGAGGGCGAGCGGGAAGCCGTAGTGCGCGGCGCGCACGACCGACTGCGGGCTGCCGCCCACGCCGACCCAGGTGCGGATGGGGCCGCCCTCGGTCTTGGGGAAGACATCCGCGTCCACGAGCGGCGGGCGCGTCGTGCCCTGCCAGGTGACCGGCTCCTCCGTCAGCAGCTCGGCGAGCAGCTGGATCTTCTCCTCGAAGAGCACCTCGTAGTCGCGCAGGTCGAAGCCGAACAGCGGGAACGACTCCGTGAACGACCCGCGCCCGAGCGTGATCTCGGCGCGGCCGTTCGACACGGCGTGCAGGGTGGAGAAGCGCTCGAACACCCGCACGGGATCGTCGGAGGACAGCACGGTGACGGCGGTGGAGAGCTTGACCCGCTCGGTGCGCGCGGCGATCGCGGCGAGCAGGATCTCGGGCGCGCTCACCGCGAAGTCGTCGCGATGGTGCTCGCCGATGCCGAAGACGTCGACGCCGAGCGAGTCGGCGAGCACGCCCTGCTCGACGGTGTTGCGGATCACCCGCGCGTACGGGAGGCGGTGGCCCTCCGCGTCGACCGTCACGTCGCCGAAGGTGTCGAGTCCGAGTTCGAGAGTCACGACTTCATGCAACCGCATGGACCGGGAGCCTATTCCGCCCGCTCCTCCTCCGGCCCATCGAGACGGCAGTTCCGACCCGAAAACCGCATCCGGATGGGTCGGAACTGCCGTCTCGACGCCACTGTGGATGAATTCCACGGGCTCGCGCGTGCCGGAGGGAGGATCGGGTGTGCCTCGGAGGACGCCGCTCGACCCGGAGCTCGGCCCGGTGTTCCGGGTCGAGGACGCTCTCGCCGCGGGGCACAGCGCGTCCCGTCTGCGCGGGGGCGACCTGATGCGGCCCCATCGAGGCGTCCGGATGCGCGGAGCCGTCGGGCGCGAGCACCCCGCCGTCGCGGCAGCGCGCAGCTATGCGCCCCTGCTCCGGCCCGGCGACCGCTTCTCGGGGCCGACAGCCGCCGCGCTGTGGGATGCGCCGCTGCCGTACGACGCCCTTCCGCTCCATGTCACGGCCGGCGTCGGCCTCACCCGGCCCCGTCGCCGCGGGGTCGTGGGACACGAGGGGCCACCCGCCGAGCCGGCCGTACGCGTGGGACTCCCCGCGTCACGGCCCGCGCTCGCCTTCCTGGAGTGCGCCACCGCGCTGTCCCTGCCCGCCCTCGTCGCCGTCGGCGACCACCTGGTGCTGGACCCGCGCGTGCTCGATCCGCGCGATCCGCGACCCCATATCGCGCTCGACATCCTGCGACGCGAGCTCGCGGATGCGTCGGGGCGCGGCGTCCGAGCGGCCCGCGCCGCCGCCGCTCTCGTGCGGCACGGCGTCGAGTCGCCACGCGAGACGGAGCTGCGACTGCTGGCCCGCGACGCCGGCCTCCCCGAGCCGACGTGCGGCGCACTCGTCCGCGATCGAGACGGGCGCGAGATCGGCCATTTCGACCTGGTCTGGCCCGAGCAGCGGGTCATCGCGGAATACGACGGCGACCAGCACCGCACCTCGACCTATCAGTACGACCGCGACATCCGCCGCTTCGACCGGGCGACGGAGGCGGGCTACCGCGTCATCCGGGTGCGCGCCCGTGGCCTCGGCCCCGATCGCGCCGAGACCATCGCACGCCTGCGCCGTGCCTTCGTGCGTTGAGACGGCAGTTCCGACCCGAAAACCGCATCCGGATGGGTCGGAACTGCCGTCTCGACGCCAACGCGGCGCTCAGACGGCGCGCGGCAGCCCCGGCGCCGAGTCGTCGGCGACGGTGGCGAGCTCGCTGCGCAGCCGATGCGATGCCACCTGCAGCTCGAGCTCGTCGGTCACGAGGGCCGCGAGGTCGACGAGCGAGGCGAGCTGGCTCTCGCCGAGGGTGCGCGGCGCGAAGTCGGCGACCGAGATCACCCCCACGTTGTAGCCCTCGGGCGACTTGATGGGCACGCCGGCGTAGAACCGCATGGCGAAGTCGCCCGTCACGAGCTCGTGCTCCGAGGAGCGCGGGTCGAGCGAGCAGTTCTCGATCACCCACGGCACGTCGTGCGCCACCACCGAGGAGCACAGGCCGTCGTCGCGCGCGAGCCCCGTGATGTCGGTGCCCGGATGCGCGAGGAATCGGATGTCGTCGTGCTCGATCATGCTCACGATCGCCACGGGCGTCTCCGCCACGCGTCGCGCGAGGTTGGCGACGCGCTCGAACACCTCGTCGCCGGAATGCGCGTAGGGCGCGTAGCGGCGCACCGCGCTCATCCGGGCGGTCTCCTCGATCGGGATGGGGGCCGGGTTGCGCCGGTGGCGCCCCGCGTCGTCGACGATGATCTGCCGCAGCGCCAGCAGCACGTCGCGCGCGGGCGGCCGCTGGGCGGGATCGCGCTGCAGCATCGCCGCCAGCAGACTGCGCCACGCCGGGCTCAGCTCCTCGGGCACCAGAGGGTCGGTCTTGAGCCGGGCGATCGCGGATGCCGAGGGGTCGCCCGGGTACTCCAGGTGCCGGGTGAAGCACTCGAGCAGCACGAGCCCGAGCGCGTAGATGTCGGATGCCGGACCGACGAGGTCGCGCAGCACCTGCTCCGGGCTGAGGTAGGCGGCGGTGCCGGTGGTGTTGGTCTCCTCCGGGCCGAGGGCCGCGGTGCCGTCGAAGGCGATGCCGAAGTCGGTGAGGCGGGCGCGGGCCCGCAGCCCGCTCGCACCGTAGTCGGCGAGCAGCACGTTGGACGGCTTCAGATCCCGGTGCACGATGCCGCGGGCGTGCACGTAGTCGAGCACCTCCGCGATGTCGTACCCCACTTCGGCGATGGAGCGCGGGGTGAGCTCGTCGCCGCGGATGGCCTGCTCGAGGTCGGGCCCGGTAACGAGCTCCATGATCAGGTAGGGGTGCGGCTCCTCGGGCACGGAGTCGTCGATGCCGGCGTCGAGCAGGGTGACGATGCCGTGGTGGCCGAGCGAGGCGAGCATCCGCAGCTCCGCGCCGAACACGGGGGTCGCCCCGGCTCCCGCGGGGGATGCGGCGAAGAGCTTGAGGGCCACGTCGCGACCGAGCTGCTCGTCGCGCGCGATGTACACCTTGGCCATGCCGCCGCGGCCGATGAGGCCGCTCGGGCGATAACGACCCTTGAGCAGCACATCGGCATACGAGCCGTACGGCCGATCCATCCCGAACCCCCTCAGTTGAGAGATTGTACCCGTTCCGGAGGGATTCGGACCCTCATGTCTACCCCCGGATGGGGGTCACGCCTCGACGCTGCGTCAAGGCAGCCCCGCGATCAGCTCGGCGAACACCTCCGACGCCTCCGTGCTCCTCGCGAGCCCCGCCGCCTGGCCGGCCCACAGCGAGAGCAGCTCGCCCTCGTCGCGGCGGCCCGCCTCGGCGCGGAAGACGCCCGTCGCCCAGTTCTGCGCGGGGAACGGCGCGATCCGCGCGCCGGCCTCGATCTCGCGCACGGCGCGGTTCGGGATGCCGCGCGCGAGGCGCCCGCTCATGGCGCGCGTCAGCACGGTGCCGTCGTCCGAGGCCTCCCGGATGCGTCGCCGATGCGCCTCGGGGGCGGCGGACTGGCGGGTGGCGAGGAAGGCGGTGCCGACGAGCACCCCCTCGGCGCCGAGCGCGAGCGCCGCGGCGACCCCGCGCCGGTCGGCGATGCCGCCCGCGGCGATGACCGGCACGTCGACCGCGTCGACGAGCTGCGGCACGAGGGCCATCGTGCCGACGAGCGAGTCCTCCGCGGGGCGCAGGAACGAGGTGCGGTGCCCGGCCGCCTCCGCTCCGCTCGCGACGATCGCGTCGACGCCGCCGGCGGCGAGCGCGCGGCCCTCCGCGACGGTCGTCGCGGTGCCGACCACGCGGATGCCGCGCTCGCGCGCCGCCGCGACGGTCGCCGCATCCGGCACGCCGAAGACGAGGCTCAGAACGGCGGGCCGCGCCTCGAGCACGGCGTCGAGCTGGTCGGCGAACGGGGGCAGGAAGGCCGCGGGCGGCGCCGGCGGCTCGATGCCGAGCTCGCCGTAGAGGGCGGCGAGCGGGCCGGTGACGGCGGCGATGTCGACGGCATCCGGGGTGACCTCGTCGCCCGTCGGCAGCCAGAGGTTGAGGCCGAACGGACGGTCGGTCGCGGCGCGCAGGGCGGCGACGGTGTCACGGATGCGGTCGGGGCCGTAGCCGTAGAGCCCGTACTGCCCCAGCCCGCCGAACTCGCTCACGGCCGCGGTGAGCTCGACGCTCGACAGGCCGCCGAAGGCGCCGAGCAGCACCGGATGCCGGATGCCGAGCAGCTCCGTCACGCGCGAGCTCATGCGTCCTCCTCCTCCCGCGCGACGCCGCAGCGCGGACAGACGGCCGCGGGGCGCGGGCTCTCGTCGAGCGCCCCGCACTCGGGGCACACCCGGCCGAGCCAGCACGCCGCGTCGCCCGCGGGCTCGGGGAGCCGCACGATCTCGTCGCTCACGCTCTCGACGCTACTCCTGCCGCGGACGGCCGGCCTCGCATCCGGGAGTTGACTCCGGGAGCGCTCCCGGTGTACCGTCTCGGCTCAACACCGGGAGCGCTCCCGGAACGCATCACCCACCACCTTCACCAACACAAAGGAGTGACCATGAGGACGACCCTGCGCGCACGCGCCGCGCTCGGCATCGCCACCGTCGCCGGCGTCGCGCTCGCCGCGAGCGGCTGCGCATCCGGAGACGACGGCAGCGGAGGCACCGGCGGCGACGTGACCATCACGCTCGCCAGCTTCAACGACTTCGGCTACACCGACGCGCTCCTCCAGGAGTACATGGATGCCAACCCCGGCGTGAAGATCGTGCACAACCGCGCCGCCACCAGCAACGACGCCCGCGCGAACTTCTTCCAGAAGCTGGGCGCCGGATCCGGTCTCGCCGACGTCGAGGCCATCGAGGTCGACTGGCTGCCCGAGCTCATGCAGTACGCGAACAAGCTCTACGACCTCTCCGACCCCGCGGTCGAGGGCCGCTGGCTCGACTGGAAGGCCGCCGCCGCGACCGACGGCGACGGCCGCCTCGTCGGCTACGGCACCGACATCGGACCCGAGGCGATCTGCTACCGCTCCGACCTGTTCGCGGAGGCGGGCCTGCCCACCGACCGCGCCGAGGTCGCGAAGCTGCTGCAGGGCGACTGGGACACCTACTTCTCGGTCGGCCACGACTACGTCGCCAAGACCGGCAAGGCCTGGTACGACTCCGCCGGCGCGACCTACCAGGGCATGATCAACCAGTTCGCCAACTACTACGAGAAGAACGACGGCACGGTCATCGCGACGAGCAACCCGGATGTCGCGAAGACGTTCCGCACGGTGCTCACCGAGTCGAAGGACCTCTCGGCGAAGCTCGGCCAGTGGTCGGACGACTGGTTCGGCGCCCTCTCGTCCGGCAACTACGCCACGATGCTCTGCCCCGGCTGGATGCTCGGCGTGATCTCCGGCAACGCGGCCGACACGAAGGGCTGGGACATCGCCGACGTCTTCCCCGGCGGCGGCGGCAACTGGGGCGGCTCGTACCTGACCGTTCCCGCGCAGGGCAAGCACACCGAGGAGGCGAAGAAGTTCGCCGCCTGGCTCACCGCTCCGGAGCAGCAGATCAAGGCGTTCCAGAACGCCGGCACCTTCCCGAGCCAGGTGAAGGCCTACGACGACGCCGCGCTCACGGGCGCCGTCAACGAGTACTTCAACAACGCCCCGGTCGGCGAGATCCTCATCAGCCGCGCCAACGCGGTCGACCCGACCCCGCCGTTCAAGGGCCCGAAGTACTTCCAGATCAACGATGCGGCGCAGCAGGCGCTCACCCGCGTCGAGGAGGGGCAGCAGTCCATCGACGAGTCGTGGGCGCAGTTCGTGAGCGAGGTCGAGGCGCTCGGCTGACGCTCCGCGGGGGCGGGCCCACGGATGGGAGGGCCCGCCCCCGCACACCCCCCGACCCCTGCACCGAGGATCAACGATGACCACTCTCACCGGGCGAGCGCGCCTGTCGCGTCTCGGCTACCGCGCGACCCCCTACGTCTACATCTCGCCGTTCTTCATCCTGTTCGCGATCGTGGGGCTGTTCCCCCTCGCCTACACGGCCTACGTGTCGCTGCACCAGTGGCACCTCGTCGCCGGCGACGGCGGCCTCATCGGCTTCGACAACTACGCGGCCGTGCTCGGCGACAAGAAGTTCTGGATCGCCCTGCGCAACTCGATGAGCATCTTCCTGCTCTCCTCGGTGCCGCAGCTGATCTTCGCGCTGCTCATCGCATCCGCGCTCGACACCAACCTGCGCGCCAAGACGTTCTGGCGGATGGGCGTGCTGCTCCCCTACGTCGTGGCGCCCGTCGCCGTGGCGCTCATCTTCGGCCAGCTCTTCGCCGACCAGTTCGGCGCCATCAACAACCTGCTGTCGGTGTTCGGGATCGGCCCGATCCGCTGGCACGTCGAGCCGCTCGCGAGCCACGTGGCGATCGCGACGATGGTGAACTTCCGCTGGACCGGCTACAACGCCCTCGTGCTGCTCGCCGCGATGCAGGCGGTGCCGCGCGACTACTACGAGGCGGCCGTGATCGACGGGGCGGGGCGCATCCGGCAGTTCCTGTCGGTGACGATCCCCGGCATCCGCCCCACCCTCATCTTCGTGATCATCACCTCGACGATCGGCGGCCTGCAGATCTTCGACGAGCCGCGCCTCTACGACCAGTTCGGCCAGGGCGGCTCCGACTCCCAGTGGCTGACGCTCACCCTCTACCTCTACAACGTCGGCTGGGACCGCTTCGACTTCGGGCGGGCGTCCGCGGTCGCCTGGCTGCTGTTCCTGGTGATCGCGGTCATCGGGCTCGTGAACCTGCTCCTCTCCCGCCGCATCTCGACCGAAGGGACGCGCTGATGTCCGCGGCCACCTACTCCCCCGCGCAGCTGGCCCGCCACCGGCGGCGCCGGATGCGGAACCTCCGCGTCGCGCAGCGCAAGCCCGGCTGGCTCGGCTACGGCTTCCTCGGCCTCGTGCTGCTGCTGAGCGTGCTGCCGCTGTACTGGTCGTTCCTCGTGGCATCCGGCGACGCGAGCTCGGCGCGCGACCCGAACCTGTCGTGGTTCCCCGGGGCGCACTTCATCGAGAACGCGATCGCCGCGATCTCGAACCCGGCGGTGAACTTCTGGAAGGCGCTCGGCAACTCGCTCATCGTGTCGATCACGGTGTCGGCATCCGTGGTGTTCTTCTCGACGCTCGCGGGCTACGCCTTCGCGAAGCTCCGGTTCCGGGGACGCGGGCCGCTGCTCGTGTTCATCGTGGCGACGATGGCGGTGCCCACCCAGCTCGGGGTCGTGCCGCTCTACCTGCTCATGGCGCAGTACGGCTGGATCGACACCCTGCAGGCCGTCATCGTGCCGGCGCTCGTGAACGCCTTCGGGGTGTTCTGGATGACGCAGTACATCCAGCAGGCGCTGCCCGACGAGATCGTGGAGGCGGCGCGCGTCGACGGCGCGAGCTCGTTCCGCACCTTCCGCTCGATCGTGCTGCCCATCGCGCGACCGGCCGCGACGATGCTCGCGCTCTTCACCTTCGTGGCGAGCTGGACGAACTTCTTCTGGCCGTTCATCGTGCTGACGCCGCAGAACCCGACCCTGCCGGTGGCGCTGTCGCTGCTGCAGGCGAACTACTTCGTGGACTACTCCGTCGTGCTGGCCGGCACGCTCGTGGCGACCGTGCCCCTGCTGCTGCTCTTCGTGGTGGCGGGCAAGCAGCTCGTGTCGGGGATCATGCAGGGAGCGGTGAAGGCGTGAACGAGTTCGTGTACGGCGCGGCGACGGCCGCGTTCCAGATCGAGGGGGCCGCCTGGACCGACGGCCGCCGCGACTCCATCTGGGACGCCTTCTGCCGCGTGCCCGGCGCCGTGATCGACGGCGACGACGGATCGGTCGCGTGCGACCACTACCACCGCTACCGCGACGACGTGGCGCTCATGGCCTCGCTCGGCCTCGACGCCTACCGCTTCTCGATCTCGTGGGCACGCGTGAAGCCGGACGACGCGGCGCTGAACCCGGCGGGCCTCGCGTTCTACGACCGGCTGGTCGACGCGCTGCTCGAGGTCGGCATCCGTCCCTGGCCGACGCTCTACCACTGGGACATGCCGCAGGCCCGCGAGGAGCTCGGCGGCTGGCCGGCGCGCGAGACGGCGGAGCGCTTCACCGAGTACGCGCTCGCCGTGCACGGCGCGCTCGGCGACCGGCTCGGCACCTGGACGACGTTCAACGAGCCGTGGTGCTCGTCGTTCCTGTCGTACACGGCGGGGGCGCACGCGCCGGGGCGGCGCTCGGCATCCGACGGCGTCGCCGCCGGGCACCACCTGCTGCTCGCCCACGGGATGGCGGCGCGCGAGCTGCGGGCGGCGGGGGCAGCGTCGGTGGGCATCACCCTCAACCTCGCGCCCATCCGCGCACTGCGCGCCGACGACGCCGGCGACCTCGATGCCGCGCGGCGCATCGACGGGCAGTTCAACCGATTCTTCCTCGAGCCGCTGTTCCGCGGCGCGTACCCGGATGACGTGCGCGCCGACCTCGCGCCGTTCGGGCTGGATGCGGCGGTGCGGCCGGGAGATCTCGACCTCATCCGCGGCTCGGCGGACTTCCTCGGCGTGAACTACTACCACGGCGAGACCGTGTCGACCCGGCCTCCCGCGACGCCCATGCGACAGGAGGCGCCGACGTCGCGGGAGACCGGGTCGCCGTACCCGGCGGCCGACGGGGTGTTCTGGCATCCGACGGGTGCCGCGACCACGGCGATGGACTGGGAGATCGAGCCGCACGGGCTGACCGAGCTGCTCGAGCGCGTGCAGCGCGACTACACGGGTGCGGCGGGGGTGCCGCTCTACGTGACCGAGAACGGCGCCGCCTTCGACGATGCCGTGGCCGCGGATGGCGCCGTGCACGACGAGGAGCGCGTCGGCTACCTGCGCGCCCACCTCGACGCGGTGCACGCGGCGCGGGCGGCGGGGGTGGACGTGCGCGGCTACTTCTACTGGTCGCTGCTCGACAACTTCGAGTGGGCCTGGGGGTACGCCAAGCGCTTCGGCCTCGTGCGGGTGGACTACGCGACGCAGCAGCGCACCCTCAAGGACTCCGCGCTCGCCTACCGCACGCTGATCTCCGAGGCGCGGGGCACATCGGTACGCTGATCCGGTGGCACGGCCGACGAACCCCTCCGCTCGTCGCCCCACCCTCGAGATGGTGGCCGCCGAGGCGGGGGTCACGCGCAGCACCGTCTCGCGCGCCCTCAACGGGGAGCCGGATGTGTCGGCTGCCACGATCGAGCACGTGCGGGCGGTTGCGGCGCGGCTGAACTACGTGCCGAACCGGGCGGCGCGCTCGCTCGCATCGTCACGATCGATGGCGATCGCGCTCGTGATCCCGGAGCCCGGCACGCTCGCGCTCGCCGATCCGCACCTCATCGCGGTGATGGCAGGGGTGTCGAGGCGCATCGAGGCCTCCGACTACCTGCTGAACCTCATGGTGTCGTCCGACCGCTCCGACGAGAAGCTCATGCGCTACCTGACAAGCGGCGTGGTCGACGGGGTGCTGGTGGCCTCGCAGCACGCGCGGCACGACGCGCTGCTGCACCTGCACGACGTCGTGCCTGTCGTGTTCGGCGGGCGCCCGTCGGAGCAGACCGACCCCCCGAACTACTTCATCGACCTCGACAACCGCGGAGCCGCCCGGGATGCCGTGTCGCACCTCGTGCGCTCGGGCCGGCGCCGCATCGCCACCATCACGGGCCCCGACGACATGTCGGCCGCGCTCGACCGCACCGCCGGATGGCGCGAGGCGCTCACGGAGGCCGGGCTCGACTCCTCGCTCGTGGCCGCGGGCGACTTCGGCGCGGTCTCGGGGGCCGCGGCGATGCACGCGCTGCTCTCCGCGCATCCGGATCTCGACGCCGTGTTCGCGGCCAACGACGTGATGGCCGCCGCCGCCGTCTCGGTGCTGCTGGACGCCGGCCGCCGGGTGCCCGCCGACGTCGCCGTGGTGGGCTTCGACGACTCCTCCGCGGCGCTCACGGCACGCGTTCCCCTCACGACCATGAGCCAGCCGTCGGAGGCGATGGGCGAGCAGATGGCGGATGCGCTGCTGCGGATCCTGGCGGGCGAGGCGGTGCCGACGGCGACGGTGGTGGCGTCGCATCTGGTGGTGCGGGAGTCGGCGTAGGGGCGCCGTGATCGAACCGAGACTTGCGCGCATCCCGGGCGTGTCGCTAATGTCGCTCTCCTGCCCATCCGGGCGGACCGACATGGAGGAGCCGATCGTGCGCACGAACACCGAGACCTACGCGGATGACCGCGGGCTCGCGTCCGCCTCTGCGATCTGCCTCGCAGGTTCGCCCGAGCATCAGCTCTAGACCTGACGGCCGCTTCGGCCGTCGCACGAGGTCGGGTCCGAGCGGCCGGAGGCGATAGCCCAGCCGGTTCCGCGCATCCGGAGTCCGAACCACCGCAGGACTGTACATCCCGCTCCTTTGGTGAGGCCGTTCGAATCGGCAGGGCGTCCGCCCCGGGAGTTCGACGACGGGTCACCTTGCGCGATGGGGTCGCGGCTCGCCGCTCCCCGCATCGCCCGCGGCCCGCCGTCTCGCGGGGCGGGCGTCCACAGTCCCGCCCCCTGTATCAGACCTCCCGCCCGTCACCCCTTCCGAAAGGAGACCCGAAATGTCCACCATCCGCATCGTCGCCATCGGCCGCAACGTGCTCATGCAGCCGTGGGAGCAGGCCGTCGTGACGCGTGCCGGCGTGATCGAGCGCCTCGCCGACGCGGGGCGTCACCGTCGGCGCCGCCGCGAGGTCTGGAGCATGGTCGACACGCGCGCCCGCTGGATCGCACTCGCGACCCAGGACGTGCTGACCGCCGACGGCATGCAGGTGCGCGCCACCCCGGTGGTGCGCTACCGGGTCGCGGATGCCCGTGCCTGGCTCACCGAGGCGGACATCCCCGCGGACGCCGTGTACGTGCTGGCCCAGCTCGCCGTGCGCGAGGCGATCGCCGGCCGAACGCTCGACGAGGTGCTCGCCACCCGTAGCGATCTGCTCTCGGGCGTGCGCGACGCGTTCGCTGCGGCGGTGGCCGCGCTCGGCGCCGAGGTGCTCGAGTTCGCCGTGCGCGACGTGACGCTCTCAGCCGAGCTGCGTCACGCCTTCGCCGAGACGGCCCTCGCTCGCGAGCAGGGCCGCGCCAAGCTCGAGCGCGCGCGGGCGGATGCGGCTGCGCTGCGCTCGCTCGCGAACGTCGCGCAGGTGCTCGAGGCGCACCCGGCGCTGCTGCAGCTGCGCACGCTCGAGGCGGCGGCCTCGGGCGGGCAGTTCATCGTGCGCGTCGGGGACGTCACCGCGGGCGAGTGAGGGGCGGGCGGGTTCTTCGGAGCCCGCCCGTTTCGAGTTCGCGACTCCGAGTCGCTTCCGTCCTGCCGTCTCGCGCCACCGCCGCAACGCACTCGGCAAACATGAAGGAGAATATTGCCGTGCCGAAGAGCCGTCGCGACCTCCACAGCTCCAGACCAGATGTCGACTACCCGGAGGGCTTCCCCGAAGAAGCTCGCGAGTTTTGGCCCGACCTCAGTCGCTGGCCTTCGGCAACTGAGGTCAATCGCTTCGTGAAAGGCACCCGCCGCAATCCAGATGCTCGGCTCGCAGTGCTCACCGGACTTCGGCGTTACTCCTCGGTGAACCTGGGCACCATTTGGGCGTGGGTGGCCTCGTTCGTGCCAGTCGTACTCGCTCTCGTATCAACAACGACCAGCATCGAGTGGCTATCGACCATTGCGGCGATCATCTCGGCAGCCGTTCTCGTATGGTTCCTTATCAGGCTGCTGACGATGAGCACGTCAACCGATGTGCGCCGTCGGAGCGCATTGGGCTGGCTGCACGCGTTCGAAGACGCCATCGCGAGCAGCCAGCGAAGACGGTTCTTCTTGTAAGTGACGCGAGAGCGCAGCCGGTCAGTCCTCGCCAAAGAAATCTTCGTCGATCCGAACGATGTCGATCTGACGCGAAACTTGGACTCCGACGCGGTACTTGATCATGAGCTCTGTGAGGCGTAGCCCGTCGACAAGCGCTATTTCCTGCGGAACTCGCTCAGCGGCGTCTCGGGCCTCATCACTGAACCGGCTGGTGGTGAAGAAGACCCCGACGCTCGCCCCTCTTGTTGCGAGAGCACCAACGAAAGCTTGAACGGCTGGCCTGCCGACCACGTTCTCTTCGGCATAGCGCTTCGCTTGAACGTAGATGTGGCCCAGGCCTAACTCGTCCCTGTCGATCTTGCCGTCGAGTCCGCCATCGCCTGAGCCGGGGAGACGCTTGAGTTCTCCTTCGCTTCCATATCCCATTCGGACGATCAGCTGTCGAACCACTTGCTCAAAGAAGAGGGGATCGACACCGCGAAGCCGTTCCAGCAATCGAGACTTGAGATCATCGAGGATCTGCTCGAGGCCGAGCTCGATGAGATCTTGCGGCGTCTGCTCATCAGCTTCCGGCTCGGCGGATGTTGGAGAAGGCAAGCGACTCCCTCTTGTCGGCACGTACTCGGTGTATGCCGGAATGCGCTCAAGGTCGCCGACGGTCACGCCCGACGGGTGAGAGCTCAGCAGCTCAAGACCAATCTTCGTAATTCGGAAGGCGGCACGCGAAGGCGACTCGAGCGCTTTCGCACGGCGCAGCGCAGAAGTCGCCCACCCAATGCGATTCAAGGCGCGGTATTGGCCGGAGGCTAATTGTTCCCGCTGTTGATCCTCACTCAAACCCACGATCGCTACAGACCTGCGCTCGAGGTCTCGTTTGGTGTGAACTTCTCCGTCTGAGAGTGCCTGCAGGACGACTCCGAGGAATGCGTGCCACGGTGGAATGGCGCTTGATTGCGCGTCGCCCATCAGGGGGCCTCTCTCTGCTGACGAGGACCGTCCTCATCAGCCGTGTTCACCTCAAGCGCGACCGCAACGGCCTCGAACTCGGCGAGCGCGGCGGTCAAGTCGTCGACGATCTCGCGTGCAATCACCTCCGGCGCCGGCAGGTCGTCGAGGTTCTCGAGCGATTCGTCGCGCAACCAGATGATGTCGAGGTTTGCCTTGTCGCGAGCCACAAGTTCGTCGAACCCGAAAGCGCGGTACCTCTCCGACTCAACCCGCTCGGCTCGCGGTCGATCGGCTGCGTATGCGGCCACGAAATCGTCGAGGTGGGCACGCGTGAGCGGGTTCTGCCGCAGCGTGAAGTGCATGTTGGTACGGAAGTCGTAGACCCACAACTTCTCGGTCCACGCGCGGCCATCGGATCGCGCGGGCTTCTTGTCGAAGAAGAGCACGTTCGCCTTGACGCCGTTCGCGTAGAACAGCCCGGTCGGCAGGCGCAGCATTGTGTGGAGGTCGAAGTCGCGCAGCAGCCGACGGCGAAGGGTCTCCCCCGCGCCGCCCTCGAACAGCACGTTGTCAGGGAGCACGACGGCCGCACGCCCGTGGGTGTCGAGGATTGTCGCGATGTGCTGCACGAAGTTGAGCTGCTTGTTCGAGGTGCTGACCACGAAATCCGCGCGTTCGATCGCAGTGTCGTCGCGTGTCTCGCGTCCGTCGGCGCCGATCATCGTGATCGACGACTTGCGGCCGAACGGCGGGTTGGAGAGCACGACCGACCAGCGCCGACCGGGGTCGGCGACGAGGGAGTCCTTCACCTCGATGAGGCTCTCGCCGCGGGGGTCGCCCGCGCCGTGCAGCAGCAGGTTCATGGCGGCGAGGCGCGCGGTGCCGTCGACGAGCTCGGTGCCGTGTACGAGCGAGCTGCGCAGCTTCTCACGTTGCGGCGGGGTGAACGTGGCGGCACCCTCGGCGACCTTCGCGTAGGCGGCGAGCAGGAAGCCCGCGGTGCCGGCCGCGGGGTCGACAATCGTGTCGTCGATCGTCGGGCGGATGACGTCGACAATCGCGTCGATGAGCGCGCGCGGGGTGAAGTACTGCCCGGCCCCCGACTTGACGTCTTCGGCACCCTTGGACAGCAGCGACTCGTAGGCGTCGCCCTTGATGTCGACGCCGGTCGCGAGCCACGACTCCTTGTCGATGAGGTCGTGCACGAGACGGCTGAGCTTTGCGGGGTCTTGCACGCGGTTCTGCGCCTTACGGAAGATCACGCCGAGCGTGCCCGGTTCGCGTCCGAGTCCGGCGAGGATGCGGGAGTAGGTGGTCTCAAGCTCCTCGCCCTGCGCGTCGAGAAGGGTCTGCCACGAGTACTCCTCAGGCACGATGGGCGTCTCGTCGGCGAACGGCAGGATCGCGCGCTCGTGCGCCATCTTGAGGAACAGCAGGTAGGTGAGCTGCTCGGTGTAGTCGATCGTGCCGACGCCGTCGTCGCGCAGCACGCTCGCGTACGCCCACAGTTTGTCGACGAGCCGCTTTGCCTCAGCGGGGGTCGTGGGAGGCATCGGCCAGTTCTTCGATTCGGTCGGAGTCGGATGCGCGCCCCGTCAACTGCCCCGAGAACGCGGCGGTCAGCAGGGCGCGGCGGAGGGATGCGGAGCGGGTGCGGGCGGCGTCGAGCTGTGATTCGAGCCGCCGCCGCGCTGCATCGATCTCATCGAGTTGACGAACGGCGAGGGCTCTCGACGACCTCGACCCGGTCGGGATCTCGATAGACCGAACCACACTTAGGTTCATGTTCGGCTGGACTCCCCCGGCGGCCTGTGACCGCAGGCGCCTGTAGCTCGCGACTAGCGCATGCCGCACCCATTCGCGATCTACGTCGTCGCCCGCTACTTGGATCGCTGCACAGGCCTGATTCATCGTCGACTCGACGTCGAGACGAGAAACCGTCCCGCGAGTCTTTCCTTCGCCGTACATCGCCAACACCAGAGTGTCGCGCGGATACAGCTTCAGTCGGGCTTCACGAACAGCCACCTCGGTGACCTTCGATGTCGGCGAGACTGTTCCTCCCTGAACAAGATCCCCGCTTGTCAACCAAGACACCGTGCCGCCGTCGTAGTAGTCGGACCTGGAGCGCAACGGTGTTGAGCCAGTGCCGACTGAGGCGATCTCGCCCAGGCTGACGACGCCCGTCGATCGCCCAGCCAGTTGCGTGAAGGCCGACTCGTGCAAGACACCGACACGACGCTCCGCAGACTTGAGGCCGTGTTCCGCCGCATCGAGCCGGCTGAGGTAATCCTCGAGGATGTCGACGATCTGCCGCTGCTCTTCTTCGGAAGGCAGCGGAATCATCCGCTTCATGAGCTTCGCGGAGTCGAGCGAGGCAACGGTGGTTCCCGACTTCCGGTCCTCGGCAAGAATCTCGCGCTCTTGTGAACGCAGCGCCCACGTAACCCATTGAGGGAGAACGCCAGGGCCGACCGACAGAGCCTTCATGTCCTGGTTCAACGTCGTTGAGAACGGCACGAGGGCGATAGGTACCTTGCGCTCCAGGATTCCCGATCGAACGACGATCGCGATCGAGTCGCGCCCCACGACGCGCACCCGACCGCTCTGCACGGCGTACTGGGTGACGTGATCTTGTGTCCCCGAGAGCACCTTCGCGCCCATGTCCTTCGGAGACAGCCACGGGACGCTTCCGCCGTCCCAATACGCGCTCTCGGTTTTTGAAGGGGTCGAACCTCCGTGCCACGTGCCCAGATCCGCGAGAGCTTTTCGCGCCCAGCTCATCCCGCTAACACCTCACCCAACTCGCGCACATGCTGGGCCGCCTGCGGCCCGAGTGCCTGCACCGCGCCCGCCTGCCCGCCGCGCTCGGCGAAGGGGGCGAGGTCGAGGTCGGCGGGGCGCAGCTCGGCCGACGAGGCGACGACCTCGGCCATTCGGTCGAGCCACCAACGCTGGGCGTCCGTGAACCGCACGCCTGCCTGCTCCTGCTGGGCGAGCCACGACGCATAGCGCTGCTGCACGGCGTCGGCGAAGGGCACGAGTTCCGCCTCCGCCCCCAGGGTGAAGCGCAGCAGCGACAGCAAATCGGTGAGCTGTCGGTGGCCCGAACCGCGCACGCGGCTCGCCTCGACGGCCTGGTAAGCGGCCCACAACACCTCGGGCGTCCAGTTGTGCGGCGGACGCTTGATGCGCTCCGCGAGCTCCTGGATGGCCGCGAAGCTCACGTGCACCGCGCCGTTCCGGCGCGCCTCGTCGACCAGCTGGATGGCGGCGATCTCGTCGCGATGCTCCAGCAGGTAGGCGCTCCACGACTCCACGATCGACTGCGCGCGATCCGTGTCGACCACACCGTGCGCACCGAGCAACTCGTCGACGCTCACCTCGTCGATCACCTGGTCGTGACTGCGCCGCAGCTCCAGGATGCGGGAGCGCAGCTCCGGGTTCGCAGCGAGCGGCTCGACCGCCTGCTCGATGAGCCGGTCGATCACCGCCGCGCGCACCGTGTCGCCCACGTCATCCGGGTCGAGGCCCTCGGCGGCGAGCGCGGCCGCCTGGGCGTCCACCGACACCGCCTGCACGAGGTGCTGCACGACCGCGCGCAGTGAACCCCCCGCGACGGCGTCGAGCTCGGCGCGCTCCCCCGGTGTGAGCTGCAGCTCGAGCGCCGACAGCCGCGACGCGAGCGTCGCCACCTCCGCCTCGTCGATCGTCAGATTCGCGGCCTTCTGCAGCAGCTTCTCGAGCGAGACACCCTTCACCCGGTTGAGCGGCGGGTCGACGAAGTCGTGCTCCGTCACCCCCACCGCATCCACGATCACGAAACGGGTCTTCTCGGCCGCATCCGGGGTGACGGCACGGAAATCGGCCGGATCGATCGTGCGGGCGCCGCGCCCCTTCATCTGCTCGAAGTACTGGGGGCTGCGCACGTCGCGCAGAAAGAACACGCACTCGAGCGGGCGCACATCCGTGCCCGTCGCGATCATGTCGACCGTCACCGCGACGCGCAGCGTCGGTGAGGTGCGGAAAGCCTGCAGCGCCCCCTTCGGATCCTTCGCGTTGTAGGTGATCTTCGCCGCGAAATCGTTGCCCTTGCCGAAGACCTGCCGCACCGTCGTCACCACCTCCTCCGCGTGGTTGTCGTCCTTGCAGAAGATGAGCGTCTTCGGCACCGACGAACGCCCCGGGAAGATCTCGGCGAACAGCCGATCACGGAACGTCTCCAGCACGAGCCGGATCTGCGACGTCGACGTGACCGCGCGATCCAGCTGCCCCGGCGTATACACGAGGTCGTCGTCGAGCGCCTCGATGCGCTTCTCGCGCGTGCGGCGATCCACCTTCGGCACGAAGGTGCCCGCCTCGATCGCGCCACCCTCCGCCGTGATGCGCGTCTCGATGCGGTAGATGTCGAAATCGACGTTCACGTTGTCGGCCACCGACTCGGGGTAGGTGTACTCGCTCACCAGGTTCGCCTGGAAGAAGCCGAACGTCTGCTTCGTCGGCGTCGCCGTCAGTCCGACGACGTGCGCGTCGAAGTACTCGAGCACGCTGCGCCACACCCCGTAGATCGAGCGGTGCGCCTCATCCACGATGACCAGATCGAACGCCTCCGGCGGCAGCTCGGGGTTGTAGGCGACGCTCACCGGCGCATCGGGCACGAAATCATCGATGCCCGGGTCGTCGACATCCGCCACCTCGCACCCCTGCAGCACGCTGTGCACGCGCTGGATCGTCGAGATCACCACACTCGACGAGGCGAGCATGCCCGCACCCGTCAGCTTCTGCACCGGATACAGCTCGGTGAAGCGGCGGCCGTCGTCGGGGGTGCGGTAGTTCTGGAACTCGCCGAGGGTCTGGTCGCCCAGGTTGTTGCGATCGACCAGGAACAGAATGCGACGGAAACCGCCCCACTTCAGCAGCCGGTAGGCCTCGGTTACTGCCGTGTAAGTCTTGCCCGCACCGGTGGCCATCTGAACGAGAGAACGATCGAAACGCTGCTCGGCGAGCGACCGTTCGACACCCTCGACGGCGGTGATCTGCGCGGGCCGGAGAGGTGCAGTGTCGAGTGGCGGCATAGTGCGCACCTTGCCACGCCAGGTGGCTGATTCATCGCCGGCTCGGCGCCCCTCACGCACGAACGCGGCGAGTGTTTCCGGGCGCGGGAAGTGGAAGAGACGCCGAGCGCGGGGATCCGGATCCATGCCGTTAGTGAAGTGCGTCTCGGAGCCAGAGCCCTCGAATACGAAGGGCAGGCGACCCTGGTGCTGGATTGCACGCTTGCGATGGGAATAGGGGAGGCCCGTCGCATACATAGCCGACTGCCACTCGACCCCCGACAACGGCGTGCCCTCCGGCTTCGCCTCGATCACGCCGACAACCTCGCGATCGACGTAGAGCAGATAGTCGACGCGCCCGTGACCGGGCGCCATCACGACCTCACGGACCGCGATCCCCACGCCGGCGAACAAGTTCAGTTCACGAGTGTCCTGCACGAGCCATCCTGCGTCGCGCAGCTGGCTGTCGATGCGTGCCCGGGCGCGCTGCTCGGCGGCGAGCTTCACGTCAGCGTCGGTGGACACTCGTCAATTCTTCCCTACCTGGGGAGGAGAGGTGATGACCCCAGTCGGAGGCGCATCCGCCCCAGGCCTGCTGCTCCGCCGCCATCTCCATCAGGGCTCGCGGCGTCGGGCGTCACGACACCGCTTCGGGGGCGGTGCGAGACCAGTCACACATCGCTACCGTCAGTGCATGGCACTCGAGCTCGCCGAGCAGCTGCGCTTGCGCCTCGCCGCGTTCGACGCCGTCGACGCGCTCGTCGAGAAGCGCGGAGGGTTCGCAACCTATGCCGAGCTTCGTGACTTCGAGCTCGAGGGGCGTCGCTTCCCGCTCATCGACCAGAGTCGCGGTATTTGGAACCCGGTCGAGTTCGACGCAACGCTCTCGATCGTCTCCGCGGCCGACGGCCCCTACGGAGACCACGTCGGGCCTGACGGTCTGCTCCGCTACGACTTCGAGGCGGGTGATCCGCTCGGACGCACCAACCGCAAGCTGCGTGCTGCGATGCAGACTTTCACCCCGATCATCGTGTTCGAGAAGCCGCTGCCGAACGTTTACGTGCCGGTGACATCCGCGTTTGTCGTCGACGAGGATCGCGAAGCCGGACAATTCATCGTCGCCACCGATAACGCCATCGCGCTCAGCGTCCGCGCCGCCGACGAGGGGCTCATCGACCGCCGCTACGTCGAACAACTCGTGTGGCGCCGTGTGCACCAGCCGGTGTTCCGGGCGCGCGTCATGCACGCGTATCAGACCACCTGCGCAGTCTGCCGCCTCAAGCACGGCGAACTGCTCGACGCGGCCCACATCATTCCGGACGCGGATACCGCCGGCATCACCGCAGTTACCAACGGCCTCGCACTGTGCAAGATCCACCACGCCGCCTACGACCAGAACCTGCTCGGCATCTCTGCCGACTACCGTGTGCACATCGACCGCGACCTGCTCGATGAGGTCGACGGTCCGATGCTGCGCCACGGGCTGCAGGACATGCACGGCACCATCATCTACGCGCCACGGCGGGTCGCGCTGCAGCCGTCGAGGGAGTCTCTCGCGGCGCGGTTCGAGGGGTTTGGGCGATGAGGTCGGGTCGGGCTGGCTCTACCTCCCAACCTTCCCCTTCCCATCGCACGCCGGGAACCTGTTGCACCCCAGGAACATCCCGTACTTCCCCTTCCGCGCGACCATGATCCCCTTGCCGCACTTCGCGCACACCACAGGCGGCGGCGCGCTCACATCTGCTCCGACGTACGCGATCGCGCCGCGCTTCAGCAGCTCGGTCACGAACTCCGACTCGCGTCCGCTGCGCGCGATGAGCAGTACAGACTTGCGCGCGCGGGTCAGCGCCACGTAGAAGAGGCGCCGCTCCTCGGCGAACGGGAACGGCTCCGCATCCGGCATCGCGAGCCGCAGCAGCGGGTCGTCCTCCTTGATGCTCGGGAAGCCGCCGCGGTCTAGACCCACGATGATCACGTGGTCGGCTTCCAGGCCCTTCGACGAGTGGATCGTCTGGAAGTGCACGTCGAGGCGGTCGTAGCGGCGCGGCGGCAGCAGCTCGGCTGCCTTGCGGTACCGCCCGAGGATCTTCACGCTCGCACAGGTCCCAGGCGCCAGAGCCGACTGGATCTCGTGCAGCCGGTCGGCGATCGCCTGCGTGACCGCGCCATCGTGCTCGGCGCGCACGAGCGCGATCGGCGCCGGATGCGAGAGTTCCGACCGCACCGTCTTGCGCAGCTGCGCCGGGTTCTGCATCACGAAGTCGCCCGCGATCGTCGACAACTGCTGCCCGTTGCGGAAGGTGCGCTCGAGTCGCAGCAGCTGGCCGCGCCCGAAAGTCTGCTCGAACCGCGTCATCACGGAGATGTCGGAGCCGGCGAAGCGGTAGATCGACTGCCAGTCATCCCCCACCGCGAACAGGAAGCGGTCGGGCGCGGCGACGAGAGCCGCCACCATCCGCGCCCGGGCGTGGCTCGCATCCTGGAACTCATCGACTAGCACCACCCGATATGGCGGGCGCCACGCACCCGACTCGATCGCATCCGTCGCCTGGTTCAGCATGTCGTCGAAGTCGAGCTCGTCGGATGCCGCGAGCCGACGGTCCCACTCGGTGCGGATCGCGGTGTACAGGTCGAGGAACGTCGTCTCGCGCCAGTCGGGCATGCCGGTGCGGGCGCGTCGAACGCGTGCCCGCAATGCAGACTCGTCGAGTCGGTTGCTCTTGGCGTGCGTCAGGAAGGTGCGGAACAGCGACAACATCTCGCGGTCGGTCAGCAGCGGCACGTCCTTCGGCGGTCGGGTCGGATCGAAGTCGGGTCGGATGCCGTGCGCACGCAGCTGCGCGTCGAGCGAATCGAAGAGGGTTCCGTCGACCAACTGGCTCCATGACGTCTCGATGAGCGCCGTGCCATGTTCCGCGTGAAGAGCCTTCTTCCACGCGCGCGACTCGAGGTAGCCGTCGAAGTTCGGCGGGACCTGCTCGCCGTCGACGATCGCCCAGTGCTCGTGCCAGACCTTGGCTTCGGGGTAGAAGAAGTCCGGGCGGTACTGCGAATGCTGGGCATCGGCGACATCGACCGAGTACGGGTATTCATAGAGTGCGTCGACGCCGCACTGCGCGAGCCAGTTCGCGATCGCGCGCTCCCCCGCACTCTTCACGACATCCCCGTCGATCGTGCGGAAGCCGATGCGCCGGGTCTCGGCGTCGTAGCTGTCGGGGTCGGGTTCACTCTCCACGTCGAGGGGTACACCGAGCACGTTCTGCATGAGCCACCACTTCACGGCGAACTCGTTCGATGAGGCCTTCAGCGCATCCACGACGCCCGCCATCAGGCCGACGCCGTTGTCGACTTCGAGGCCGGCTGCGAGCCGCGGCTTCCTGCCCGTCGCCTCGCCGATCACCCGCAGGCCGAATGCGTGGAACGTCTGCGCACGCACTCCATCCGGATCGAGACCGGCAGCCTTCAGTCGTGCGTCGAGACGCTCGCCCATCTCCTTCGCCGCCGTCGTGTTGAAGGCGAGCAGCAGCAGCTCGTCGGGGCGGGCGATGCCCTGGCGCACGGTCCACCCCGCCTTCGCGACGATCGTCGACGTCTTGCCCGACCCCGCGGAGGCGACGAGCAGCACCCGGTTGTCGAAGCACACCACGGCACGCGCCTGCTCCTCGGTGAGCGGCGTCTTCTCGATCGTGTCGAAGAACCGCTTGTGGTCTCGCAGTTGCAGGTCGACGAGGGCGGAGTTCTGGGTCTCGGCCCAGCGGCTGATCGAGTCGGGCGAGCGCACGACGTCCCACGCCGTGGCGTCGACGATGCGCAGGAGCGCCGCCGTCGCCGGGCTGGAAAGGGCGGGCGAGATGGCCTGGGCTCGCATGGCATCCCAGGTGGCAATGTCGGACTCGGTGATCCAGCGGCGATGACTCCACGCCGCAGCGAATGCCATGCGCAGCTCGGACCACCACGTCGTGATCCGCACATTCGCCGCAGCCGCGTCGTGGTCCGCTGCTGTCAGCTCGACGGCGGCACGGAACTCGGTCACGGATCGCGTCGACAGCCCGCGGAGGGGTGCGCCCGATGACGGCACGACATCCCACCACGGCCCGCGGCGCTCGATCCGGATGCTGGCGTGCTCGGTCGCGGGGATCGTCGTGACAGCCGCAGATGCGACCCGGATCTGGTCGCCGCGCAACTCGAGCGACCCTCTCGATGCGCGCCCGAACAAGCGTGCCCACGGCGACGGATGCCAAGTGCGGCCGCGCAGTTCAGCTCTCGACACCGGTCATGTCCCGAGCAACCCCCACAACGCGCTCTCCCCCACCACGGGGATCCCGTAGTCACGCGCCTTCCGCGCCTTGCCCGAGAGCGAGTCCGGGTCGGCCGCCACCACGAGCGCGACCTTCTTCGTCACCGCGGGCCAAGGCGTGTAGCCGCGCGAAACGAGTTCGAGTTCGATGGCGGCGCGGGGCAGGGTCATCTCCCCCGTCAGCACCACGAGGTCTCCCGGCATGAGCGAGAACACGTGCGCCGACGACTCAGCGGATGCCGCTGCCGCAACCCAGCGCGACGCATCCGTCGCCTCACCGATCGCATCCGTCGGGATGTCGAGCAGGTCGGCGACCGCCACCAGGTCGGCGAGCTCGGCATCCGTCAGCTCCCCGTCCGCCCAAGCGACGGCGGCGAGGTCGTCGAAGTATCGGCGATGCAGGACCACGACCGTGGTGCGGTCGATGCCGAGCTCCTCCGTGAGCGCCACGAGCGCGTGCGCCTCGGTCGCCGAGATATGACGGTCGATGAGGGCGCGGTCGAGCATTGCGAGGTACTCGGCCTGCTCGGTGGGGCCTGCGAACTCCGGCAGCTTACGGGTGATGCGCTCGAGGAAGGTCGCCGCCGTGATCTCGGCGACCGCGTCGGGCCGGGCGCGCCAGGCGCGCGTCACCTCGACATCCGGAACCGGAGGCCAGCCGAACGTCGACGCACGCTCGAGCGCCTCGAACCAGAGCGAGGTGTTCGGGTCGGCCGCCATGTACGCAGACAGCAGGCTCGCCGTCGCGAGGGCGTCGGCACCCGCGCGGTGCGCGCCGTCGAGCGGGATGTCGAACGCGTCGCAGCAGTCGGCGAGCGCCCGCCCCGAGCCCGGCAGGTAGTCGCGCGCAAGCAGCATCGTGCACAGGAACTCTGGGCGCTGCCACAGCTCGACGCCCGCCGCCTCCAGCTCGGCGAACAGGAAGCCGGAGTCGAAGCGCGCGTTGTGGGCCACGGGCACCCGCCCCGCGAGCAGCTCGACGAGCTGCGGCACGACCTCCGCGAAGGTCGGCGCATCCAGGATGTCGGCCGCACGGATGCCGTGGATCTGCTGCGGCCCGAGGTCGCGCCCCGGGTTGAGCAGCGTCTCCCAGCTGCCGGTGATGAGACCGTGGTCGTCAACGTGCACGACGGCGAGTTCGACGATGCGGTCGTGGCCGCCGGGAAAGAGGCCGGTGGTCTCCAGATCGATGACGGCGAAGCCGGGTCCAGACATGCATCCTCCTCGGGTTGAGGCGAGCGTAGGGAATGCCGACGACGGAAGACACATCCCCGTTCTGGTGGCACTCGGCGCGAAGTCATCCACATGCGCGGCGGATTGCGAGTTCTCCACCGAAGCGGGCTCGGCGGTCGCGGCGACGGTGCGCCTCGACCATCCTGAGCGGCATGACGCTTGCCGAACCGACCATCCTCCGATCCTCGACTGCCGCCGATCTACTCGCCTCGATCCCCGCGATCTGCGGCTTCACGGCGCGCAACAGCATCGTCGTGATCCCCTTCACGGGCAAACGCTCGCGCGGAGCGATGCGGATGGATCTGCCGCGCGCCTCGACCACGAGCTCCTTCCGCGCCATCGCGCAGACGATCATCGACCTGCTGCAGCAGATGCCCGACTGCGACGAGCTCGCCTACGTCGTCTACACCGACGACTCCTTCGCCTCGCGCCGCGGCATCCCGCACCTCGACCTCTGGCGCGCCCTCGCACCCAGACTGCGCCGCACCGGGATGCAGCTGAAGGAGGCCGCGTGTGTCGCATCCGACGGATGGGCGAGCTACCTCGATCCGGGTCGGCCCGTGGGCGGCCATCCGCTCTCGGAGATCATCGAAAGCCGCATGGCGCTCGAGGCGGCGTTCGTCTCCGACGAGATCCACGACATCGCGTCGTGGAACGAGCTCCCGGCGGCCGACTCGCGGATCGCACGGCTGGTGGCGCAGGCGGAGGCCGATCTCGGCTACCTGGGCGTGCGCATCGACGCGTTCGGCCTCGAGCACGAGGTCGGCCCGGACCCGGTGGGGCTGGCCGAGCAGATGTTGAAGGCACCCCCAGCCCAACTCGGCGCACAGCTCCTCGCCGAGATCATCACGACCGCGCACGTGCCCGCCCACCGCGACGTGCTGCTGCACGCGCTCGCCGGCGGGCGCGAGCTCGGCGAGGCGACCCTCGAACGTTCGCTCGAGAGCATCCGCGCCCGCGAGGAGACCGGCGCGGGCTTCGACGAGCAGGCACTGCGACGCATCGCAAGCGGGGAGCAGCACGACGACGAGCTGTTCATGATCGGCCGATCGCAGCGACGGCCCGACCCCGAGCGCCTCACCCGCGCGATCGAGGTGCTGCGGAGGGTGGCCGCGCACGCACCGCGCCGGCGCCGCGCAGGCACCCTCTGCGTGTTGACCTGGATGCTGTGGGCGCGTGGGTCCCTGACGGCCGCCCACCATATGCGCGAGCTCGCGCGCGACTGCGACCCCGAATTGCGGATGGTGGAGACGCTCGGCTGGCTGCTCGACTCGGGCATGCCGCAGTGGGCATTCCAGGCAACCAGAGCCGATCATGTACAAAATAATGACTGACTTGTACGATCTTGGCATGGCCGAGATCTCCGTCTCCGACGCACGCGCGACCCTCCCGGAGGTCATCGAACGGGCGCGCACAGAAGCCGTGTTCGTCACCCGCCACGGCAAGACGCAGGCCGTGATCGTCAGCCCCGAGCGGTACGACCGACTCGTCGACGCGCTCGAGGAGCAGGACGACGTACGCGCCTTCGATGCCGCAATCGCCGAAGGCGGAGAACCGATCCCCTGGGAACAGGTGAAGGCCGACCTCGGATGGTGACGCCAGCCCCGTGAGCTACCGCATCGAAGTACTTCCCTCCGCGGCGCGCGCACTTCGCCGTATCCACCCGCAGCAACGCGGCCGGATCCTGGGCGCGATAAGGCTGATCGCCGAGGACCCTCGTCCACCTGCCGCACGGAGGATGCAGGGGCGCGACGGCTACCGGGTGCGCGTCGGCGACTACCGGATCCTGTACACGATCGACGACGGGGTGCTGTTGGTGGTCGTCGTCGCCGTCGGGCACCGCCGCGACGTGTATCGGCCCTGAGTCTCACCCCGCCGCGAGGGAGCCGAGCCACAGCCCGAGCCCCGCGAGCGCCGTCGCCGCGACGAGCTGGCCGAGCCCGTTGAGCAGACCCGCACCGAACCGCCGCTCCTGCAGCATCCGCACCGTCTCGAAGCTCGCCGTCGAGAAGGTCGTGTAGCCCCCGAGGAAGCCCGTGCCGAGCGCCCACTGCCACTCCCCCGCGAGCACACCCGCGCCGACGAGCCCGACGAGCAGCCCCAGCAGGAGCGAGCCCGAGAGGTTGATCGCGAGCGTGCCCCACGGCATCCGGGTGCCCGCGCGCGAGCGGATCGCGCCGTCGAGCGCGAAGCGCGCCACCGCGCCCACGCCGCCCGCCACCGCGACGACCGCGAACAGCAGCGGCGTCATCCGGTCGCCTCCCCGACCCCGGCGCGTGCCCGGTGCGCCGCCGCCGCGAGCAGGATGCCGGCAGCGGTTGCGACCGCGCCCACGAGCACCGTGCCGAGCGCGTAGCCGGCGCCGAGCCAGCCGCGTCCGTCGCCGAACAGCGCCGCCGTGTCGGCCGCGAGCGCGCTGTAGGTCGTGAAGCCGCCCATGAAGCCCGTGCCGAGCAGCAGGCGCAGGGTGCGTCGGATGCCGTGGTCGGGCCCGCGGCGCACGAGCGCCTCGAGCAGCACCCCGAGCAGGAAGGCGCCCGTCAGGTTCGCGGCGAGCACCGCCCACGGCACGCCACCGGCGGAGGGCAGCACGAGACCGAGCCCCTCGCGCGCCGCCGTGCCGAGGGCGCCGCCCGCGAAGACAACCGCGAGGAACGCCGGCCGCAGGTGCACGGGTGCCGCCGCGCCCGTGGGCGACTCGGCGACCTCGACGTCCGGATCGTGCGGCAGCCGGGCGAGGGCGTCGTCGGGGGCGGATGCGGGGGTGGCGGACATGATTCTCCTTCCCTACGGCGCGAGGCTGAAGGAGGCGTGACGATCCTAGCGGCGGTTTCGACACGCGCCTGCGGCGCTACTCAACCAACGGGGCGACGGCGTCGGAGGCCGCACGTAGCCTCGGGCGCATGGGACGCATCCGCTTCGACACCGCCACGACGATCGACGGCTGGATCGCCGATGTACACGATTCCCTCGCCTGGCTGTTCGCCGTGCCCGGCTCGAGCGACGCCGAGCGGGAGATCGCCACGCCCGACGCCGCCGCGCAGGTGATGGGCTCCACCACCTACGAGTGGCTGCTGCGGGAGAGCGAGATGCTCGCGCATCCGGAGAAGTGGCAGGAGTTCTTCCAGGCGGCCGTCGTGTTCGTCTTCACGAGCCGCACCCTTCCCGTCCCCGCGGGCGCCGACGTGCGCTTCGTGGACTCCCCTGTCGCGGATGCGCTGCCCGCGATCCGCGAGGCAGCCGGCGACGGCGACGTCTGGGTGATCGGCGGCGGCGACCTCGCGGGGCAGTTCCTCGACGCGGGCGCGCTCGACGAGCTCGCCGTGACGATCGCGCCCGTCACGCTCGGCGGGGGCGCGCCGCTCTTCCCGCGACGTCTCGAGTCCGACCGTCTCCACCTCGTGGAGGCGCGGCCCGTCGGCCAGTTCGTGCGCGCGGTGTACGAGGTGCGGCCACCCAGCGCATAGCCTGAACCCATGTCCGCACGCGTGGTGGTCATCGGCGACGCCCTCATCGACGAGCTCGTCGACGAGCGGGGCACGAGCCACCAGGTGGGCGGCTCGGCACTCAACGTCGCCACGGGGCTCAGCGTGCTCGGCGTCCCCGCAACGCTCGTCGCGATGATCGGCGACGACCTCGACGGCGCCCTCATCCGCGGGCACCTGGCCGACTTCGGCGTCGAGCTGCTGCCCACCCTCACCTCGGCGGGCACCGGCGTGGCGCGCACCGAGCACGGGGGCGCCCGCACCTTCGCCGAGTCGATGAGGGGCCGCGCCATCGGCTTCGACGACACCCAGCGCGCGGCGATCGCGGATGCCGCGGTCGTCGCCGTCAGCGGCTTCCCCTTCGACGTGCCGCCGCAGCTCGAGCTGCTGGCCGACGCCGTCGATGGCCGCCCGTTCGTCGCGGTCGACCCGAACCCACGCGATGGCCTCCTCCTCGACCGAGACGCCTTCCGCGCGGGACTCGAGAGCTTCGGCGGCACCGCGCAGCTCCTCAAGCTCGGCGACGACGACACCCGGCTGCTCTACGGCGAGCCGATCGCCGCGGTCGCCCCGCGGCTGCTCGCCCGCTATCCCTACGTGCTCGCGACCGAGGGCGACGACGGCGCGAGCGTGCGGGTCGGCGACGCCCGGTGGCGGCATCCCGCGCTCGCGATCCCGGATGAGGTGGTCGACACCCTGGGCGCCGGCGACGCCGTCTTCGCCTCGGTGCTCGCCGAGATCGCGACCACCGGTGTGGGCGACATCGACTGGTTCGACGCCCTCGAGCGCGCGATGGAGATCGCGGCCGCGACGGTCGCGCATCCGGGGGCTCTGCTGCGCCTGCCCGGGTGACCGGTGACCGCGCACGGGAATGATCCATGCATCCGCATACGTTGGAGCACACATGAAGAAGATCGGGTTCCTCTCCTTCGGCCACTGGTCGGCCTCCCCCGGCTCCGAGGCGCGCTCGGCGTCCGATGTGCTGCTGCAGTCGATCGACCTCGCGGTCGCCGCGGAGGAGCTGGGGGCCGACGGCGCCTACTTCCGCGTGCACCACTACGCGCACCAGCTGGCGAGCCCGTTCCCGCTGCTCGCCGCGATCGGCGCCCGCACGAGCCGCATCGAGATCGGCACAGGCGTCATCGACATGCGCTACGAGAACCCCCTGTACATGGCCGAGGACGCGGGCGCCGCCGACCTCATCGCGGGCGGCCGCCTGCAGCTCGGAGTGAGCCGCGGCTCACCCGAGCAGGTGGTCGACGGCTGGCGCTACTTCGGCTACGGCGCCCCCGAAGGGCAGACGATGGCGGATGTGGCCCGCGCCAACACCGAGGTGTTCCTCAAGGTGATCGACGGCGCGCGCTTCGCCGAGCCGAACCCGCGCCCCATGTTCCCGAACGCGCATCCGGGGCCGCTCGGCATCGAACCGCAGTCGCCGGGGCTGCGCGACCGGATCTGGTGGGGTGCCGCATCCGACGCGACCGCGGTGTGGGCGGGCGAGCAGGGCATGAACCTCATGAGCTCGACCCTCAAGACCGACGAGACGGGCGAGCCGTTCCACGTGCAGCAGCGCAAGCAGATCGAGGCGTTCCGCGCGGCGTGGGCGGATGCGGAGCACGGGCGAGAGCCGCGCGTCTCGGTGAGCCGCTCGATCTTCGCCCTCGTGGACGACCGCGACCGCGCCTACTTCGGCGGCGGCCAGCGCGACGACCGGGATCAGTTCGGCGCCATCGACGACTTCCGGGCGGTGTTCGGTCGCAGCTACGCCGCCGAGCCGGATGCGCTGGTCGAGCAGCTGCGCGAGGACGAGGCGATCGCGGCCGCGGACACCGTGCTCCTCACAGTGCCGAACCAGTTAGGTGTTGCTTATAATATACATGTCCTGGAATCGTTCGCAACGCATGTTGCCCCTGCCCTCGGCTGGAAGCCGAACACCGAGGGACCGGTCGAGGGATACGCGATCTAAGCCCATCTCCCAGCACAAACGCAGGATGATGCGACGGAGGCTTGAAACGGGCTCAGATCGCAGGCTACGGGCTATGGACATATGAAGAAGGCCGGGGATCGAATGATGATCCCCGGCCTTCCGGTTGTGGTCAGCGGAACAGGATCAGCAACCAGGACAGCCCTTCCAACAGGTAGTCAACCCAAGGCCGATCTTTCGTATAGTCTCGCTCACGCCGACCCATCAGCGCCTTCCTCCTGCGCATCCACAAGTCCGTACTCTTGGCTAACACGCGCCATCTCTGCCTCCAGGCGCTCATTGACTTCTTGGCGATACTCGGACTCATCAGCTCGAAGAGCTGCATCGATTGCGGCAGCATCGGGCTGTGATCCGTAGCTCTCGTCGCTCAGCGCCTTGTAAAGCGTTGGACGGGATACGCCGAGATCCCGGGCAACAACTGCCACAGGAACTTTCAGAGCTATCCTGTTCCGTGCCGCCTCGATCTGCTCGGCAGTGAGTGCCCAGCTCTTCTTGCGGTTCTTGTAGACACCTTTCTTCTTGGCTTCAATGATCCCTTCGGCTTGTCGCTCCCTCGAGATGTCGCGCTCGAACTCAGCGAAGACGCCAAGGATGTTCAACTGGAGCTTCTGAGATGCGGTTGCCCGCTCGCCGGGAGCAAAGGTCAGCCCATCCTTCTCAAAGCGGACGGATACACCCTTGGCATGTAGCTCATCGATGATGGCGCTCAGATCTCTGATGCTGCGTGCGAGTCGGTCAACGCTCCAGACTACGAGTGTGTCTCCGTCGCGGCAGTAGTCGATCGCTCTTCTAAGTTCGGGGCGACCTTTCCGATCCTTGGCGCTCTCCTTTTCAGGAAATGCCTTGTCGGCTCGGTCGGCCATCTCTTGCTGTCGGTCCAGGTTCTGATCTCTGGTGGAAACTCGTAGGTAGGCTACTTCCTGACCGTTTGGTTGCTGTTTGTCAATCACAAGTTCACTCCTTTGCTGATGTGTGAAATACATATCGCTACGGCTTGCGGTTGACACGCCACGGGCGAAAGCCTCGCTCAGGTCAGAGTCATTCCTGGATGTGGTTGGTATTTACACCAAAGAAAGGGCCACGATCCAACTTCGGATCGTGGCCCAGTAGGTGTGCGACACCATCACTCGATCATCGGTGCAAGATCGCTGATGAGGGTAAGCCCCGGCTCGTTCAGGGAGAGTTGTGCGACACCACCCCTGGGGAAGCTGCCCCGAACATCCAGAGCCGTGAATGCTGAGACAGGCCCGACCGTCACCGGCTCAGTATTGGTGAAAGACAGCTCCTTGCTTCCAGGGTTCAGGCTGACCTTCCAGCCTGGGTAGATCGAAACCGCGGAGATCGGCCCATCCATTTTGAGCGTAAGGCTCAGCGCTCCAGCCGGGTAGGTTCTCGATCCGCTTGGAAGCTGGATGTTCACGGGCACGGTGTAGCTCTTCCAGCTCTTGATCTCTGGATAGCCCTCAGTCGAATCGGCCTTTGAGAGGCTGGGACCAGGCACAGCGGCAGATGCCGAAGGCGCCTGCGCCAAAGTGGCTGTGCCTACCGTCAGGCCAAGAGCCAGCGCGGAAGCGGTGATTAGTATAGGAATCTTTCTCATGGTATTTCTCCTCGTTATGACCTAGTTTCAATGCCTGAACCAATGCCCATCAGTAGTCACTGATCCTGGCCTCACGCATGAACTTGTAGAGACCAACCAGCTCTCGCAGACAGCTATAAAGATCGGGATAGTCCCGTTTGAACCAGGGCTCCTTGAAGAGCCAGCGACAATATTTCCGATCCCGTGCTACCTCTTCAAGTAGGTGGCCCCGGTGCTTTCCGAAGGGGAATGTTCCCTGTGATGTGCTCATAGCGCATTGGTCTCCTCGTTTCTCCCGGCCTTGCCGGGGCTGTGATCTGATCGTTTGGAAGTCAGTCAAGATCGGGATATAGCTCATCGAGTTCATCCTCGAAATCGGAATCCTCGAACTCATCGAAGTCTTCGGGTGCATCCACCGCGCCTCCTCGAACTATGGGAGCCTCCGAGGGCTGGACGATCTCAACAGGCTTGCCAGTGAGGAAGTGATCGAGCTGAGGAGGCATGCCCTTGCGAACGATGAGCTTCCCGCGAGCAGAATCATCCTCTCCTTCGATGACCAGCTCAGAGACTGAGGTAAGGCGAGCCTTGAACGCTTCCCACTGCTTCACATGCTCTTGCTGAAGTGTCTGATGCTGTTCGTCCAGCTCCAGATTCGAAACGATGAAGACCTTGGTGAACTTCGCGATCTTGTCGGCGTAGCGAGCCGAGACCTCCAGCGGGTATCCCTCAAGGATCTTGAGCAGATCCACCATCGGCACACTGGTGTTGTACTCATCCAAGAGAAGGATGTCCTGGCCCCGGTAGCCATCAAAGGGGTTTTTCCAGTTGGGAACCCGGTAGATAGCCTCGTAGCCGTAGGTCTCAAAGAGCGCCGAAGTCTTACCCGTCCGAGTGCTGCCGTGGATGTAGTGAACCTCGATCTCCCTGAACTTCTTCCCCCAGGTCTCGCGATCCCGGATCAGTTCAAGCTGCCGAAGATGATTAACATAGATGACAGCACGAGGATCATCATGGATAACTTCGTCAGCAGACTTGCCCTCCAACATGATCTGTTCCGAATAGGAATCCAGGTCCGTACGCTTGCCCTGCTTGACCGTGAGATCGAGCTGTCCAAGGTTGATGACAACACCCGACTCAGCCCGCTTATCCTCACGAGTCGCATACTTGACAGCCTGGATGCGGGTCTTGCGGGCTACTTCATAGTGTCCCTTTGGGAACAGTTTCCTCAGCGTCGAGAACCTGATTGCCGACTTGGACTCAAGATAGAGCTGCCAGTGTAGATAGCCGGTGGTTGGAGCCGCTTCGAGCTGACCCACCACAGCCTTGTATTTACCGAGGCGATGCCGAACATCCGCCTCGCTGTACTCCTTCTCGGGTAGCGTAAGAACCCAGCGACGGGATTCGCTATTTTTCGGATCCTTGGCAGGGACAGGAGATGGAGCTGAGCCAGACCCCGACTCAGCCTCCTTGCTTCCCGCTGATCCTTCAGCGACCGGGGCAGTAGAAGCAGCGGCTTCTTCCAGCCGCATCTTCTCAATCTCGTCCTTCATCCACAGAGCGATGTCCATCAGCTCGTGCCTCCAATGTGTTGAATGTCTTCCCGCTGGTGACGGGACGAGATCCATATCAAACAGTGAGAGTAGGAACCCGGGCACAAAAAACGGCCCGGATGCGAGAGAGGACATTCAGGCCATTGGAAACCCAACTCATCTCGCATCCGAGCCGTAAGCTTTTGGGTACCACTCCGAAAGCCCCAGCGGCTAGCTGCACAACTGTCATATCAAAACGGTGGAGATCCGCACCACCAAAAAACTGCGACACAAGTTGGATTCTGCGACACAAGTGGAGAAGGCTGGAGGACGGAAAAGCGGGCCTGTAGACGATTGTTGCGACACATGTGAGCAGAAAAGTGTCGCAACTTCAGCCTAGAGGCCCGAATCTATCGGCTTTGCGACAACTGCGACATAAGTCTCTTAAAGGTAATACTAGGGAGCAGTCAAAAGCATAAGCCGTGGTGTGACACACCAGTACATCGATGGTGGTCAACTTCGGGCACTGAATCAGTGATTGCGCATGATGATACGCAGGGCACAGTTTCAGGCAAAGGTTTCAGGCTTCGGGCTGAGGCGCCCGCTACAGCCACGACCTCATCGACGCTCCAGGCTGCGCGCTCAGACTGCGATTTCAGCTCTTCCAGAAGGCACAAGAAAACCCCCGGACGAGGGGTGTCCGGGGGCTTTCGGATTGTAAGATCAGCCGACGCTGATGGAGCAAGTAGTAGAGCCGACAGCGGGAGCAGTGCCGGTCATGGTGATCCAAGCAGAGGACCGCGCGCCGTCGGTGAGCCGAAGAGAGTAACTTGCGGAGCCGCTTGAAGGGAGCACGCCAGTCCCAGAAATGACGGTGGTGTGATCGCTCGGCGCTCCCGTCGTTTCAGCCTTCACACCTGCTGGAAGCGCCTCCATCTTTCCATCCACCAACTTGGCATACTCGATGGTGTAAGCCTTGTCATCGGCGGCCTTCCACTTCAATGTGATGTTCCTGGCGAGCATATTGCCCCCGATGAAGCAGGGCTGAGAAATTGCAGCCGGTACGGGAGCGGGAATCACAGGCACCTCCGGCTGAGGCTGGTTCTCGCCACAAGTCTTGTGGCCTGCCATGCCCTTTTGCCCTCCGTCAATGTAGGTTCCAGAGATGCAGAAGTGCCCATCATCGAGTGCTGCTGAGGGCTTCTCCAGCAGGAGCCACCCAGCAAGGACAGAAAGCATAATCGCAAAGAGAAGGGCGAGAGCGGTGAGTAGCCTATTACGCTTCTTCGGTGCTTCGAGTGTCTGTGTTTCGATGTTGTTTCTCATGGTGATCTTCCTCCGTTTGTTGAGATCGAGATGCCATATCAAAGCGCAAGTACGAGCGCAGTTAGACGAGCACCAAGGCAAAGAAGAAGGGCCGCGATCCCGGGGAGAAATCGCGGCCCTGCCGATCTTCAACAGTTCCAGAGTGAATTTATTATGAGGAAATAACTACAAAACCTCAGCGCTCCATATCGGAACAGCGATCAGGCCAGCCCGAAGGACCGAGCGAGCTTCCGGCGCACTCGTGCTTGTGCCCTGGCGTCACCCTCAAGGCTGCCGAAGAGATCCAGCATCCAACCCGTGATCTCCCGGACATGGAGATCCTTGGCGATCCGACTGGGGAGCTGGATCATCCTCATGCCATCCTTACCTACTATGGATTTCAGCACCTTGTTCCGAGTCCAGCCAGCAACCCGGACTGACTTCTTCATCATCTTGGCGAGCTGATCCACAGCCCTGCTGATGAGGCTCCGGCGAGCGTTGCGCGGCTTCCGTGCCCAGACTCGCTGAGGCATAGTGCTCAGCACTGCGGCGGCGGGCGCCTGGTCGACGAGCTTCGGTAGTACGCCGTCCCGCTCCATGCGGGCACAGGCTTCCAGCTCTGCCGTATCTCTCTCATCCTGGTAGCGGTGGCCCAGCTCCTCGATGGCAGCACGCCGGTAGAGCTTCCAGCCCTTATCCTCGCTGAGAGCAAGTTGCTCGAGGGTTTCTGTAGTAGTCGCGGGATTCCTCGCAACCACGAGCCGCACGGAAGGATCAGAGCTGCTGGCAAGCATCGCCAGCACTCCTGCATCACCGTTCTTCTCGGCAAGCTCGAACTCCTTGGGGTGAGTGCGGCGGCTGGTAGCCGGCCTAGTCTCAACTGGCGCATCCCCCCAGCCGAGTGCTGGCAATAGGGTAGGTTCAAGCCGAGTCTGGATCGGCTCATCCTCCGAAAGCCGGGAGATCTTGAGCCGCCACCGTTCAGCCTCATGAGGATTGAGCTTTGTCCCATCCTCTCGGAAGGTCTGCCTTCGCTTCTCGTTGCCGACTGAGAACGCTCCAGCAACCACGGGACTCACCACCAGCTCATCGCTGTGGCCGTGGGTTGACACCACGGCTCCACCAGCCTGAGCGATACCAACCAAGGAAGTGTGCGCGCCACCGTAGGGGCAGAGTACCTTTGCCTTGCATCGGTTATAGCGCTGGAGAAGCGGACTCCAGTGGATGTCAGTTCTGGTTGCAGTGCTCATCGCTGAGTCTCCTTCCTGATCATTGGCAGATCTGCCTTGGTGAAGGGCAGCGGTACCTGCTGGCGAGCCAGGTTCCGGCTCTCCATCATCTGTTCAGCCGCCTCAATCCCTCGGGCGTGGGGATTGAGCGAGCAAGTAGACGGGTGCGCGCACACCTCTGGCTCAGCGGCCCCGTAGGGAATATGGAAGATGTAGTCATCCACGGTCGTCTCCTCCTTTATGAGTCAGTACCCATATCGGAGTTGCCACTATCGGCGCAGTTAGACGACCAACGCCTGAGTATGGCAAGCACCTTCTCAGCTACTTCCTCATCTTCGTAGCGATACTCACCCGCCTTGCAATAAGAGCAATCACCCCAGCAAAGATCTGGCGTCGGCCACCAGAGGAAAGCGTGGAAGCCTACCTTCTCACCCATCAGTTTCTTGTCATCCATCGGAATCACCCCTGTTGCTACTATCGGCGCAGATAGGAATTCGGTGAGCGCGATCCTCCTAGTCCGAGGCTGACTACTTCCAACAACTGCTGTTGACTCGCGCTTAGGATCAAGCAGGAGACGCAACCTAAGCCTCACGCTCGAAAAATCTAAAAAAATACCTGCTGATACTGGCCGCCGCCGCTGCTCCCGCTTCCGCCGCCTTGGAAGCTCAGATTCTCGGTAAGTCAGCTCATCGCCTGGAGCTGGGTAGGGCTGTTGGATAAAGCTGTCAGTCCTTGATGGCAGGCTTTCAGCATCCGATTGCTGGCAATTGGTTCTCGTCCAGGGAGAAGGGTCAGCAGTGGTGCGACACCATCACGCAGTGTGATCGGCGTATGGCTACCTGGGCGGGTTCGCAGGTAGACAGTGAGTGTAGGAATGCTGGCGCATTCCTCAGCGGGGTCTCGGAGTGCTTACGCCCCGAGAGCAGGTTGGAAGGGTGCTTACACCTTCCAGCGGGATACCGAAGAGTGCTTACGCACTTCGGCGGGGAGCGTAGCTCCTCGGCCCGCGCAGCGCTGGCGGGATACCGAAGATGCCTCAAGGCATTCGGCTGGGAGCACCGCTCCCAGGGCACCGGCCACGCCGGGGCCTGGCAGCGAAGCTGCCTGATTGACGAGCGGAGCTCGGCAATCTGCTTTTCCCCCCCCTGGAGGGCAGCGGAGCTGACCTCCTCAACTGCCGTCTTGAGGGCAAGTGGGTCGAAATCTTCAGCACTCAACAGCTATTTGCGGTCGATTTGCAGTTAGTTCCTTCCCGCTTCGATATAAGGCGTGTGCAGTTCGCGATTTGTCTGTGATCAGTTGCAGGAGCGCGATCCTAAGCCCGATCTCATCAAGAAGGAGCAGAAAAGATGAGTACAGCAGCCAGCCCCAACACCACCTCAAGCGTCCGGGATTTCCTCAGAGACGATGATGACGACTTCCGCGAAGAGCCACAGCCAAGGATTGTCCAACAGCCTGAGAACAGCGCTCAGCGTCCAGCGAAGCAGCCTGAAAGTGCCACCATCGGCGCAGATAGGCAGGCGGAGATGAGCGATTTCAACCCAGTGCTCAACGGAGATCAGGACGAGTTCGATGGTGAAACTGTCGCTGAACCAGCAGCGAAAGCACCCGCTGCACCGACTGGAAAGGCGTGGAAGGAGCGTGTAGCAGCCGGTGAAGTGAAGGGCTACGAGCACCCAAACAAGGGCAAGAACCCGGATAGCTTCTATAGAAAGAAGCGGAATCCTGATGCCATCTACCATCGTAGAACACTCACCGAGAAGGACTTTTTGGTGCTCGGATTTCTCGCCCGGTTCGAGTTCATCACCACCAAGCAGGTGGCTATCCTACGAAAAATCTCCGTCTCAAGCGCCCGGCGACTGATGCTCGGCCTCCAAGAGTTCGGCATGGTGGCGCAAGAGAAGATCGATTTTGGACAGCAGCTCTGGTACCTCACAGGTAAGGGACTCACTCAAGTCAAGGCGGCTCTGCCAGACAATAGGATGATTTCTCCTCTGCACAAGCCAGGTGTTTTCGATCATTCCAAGCTTCGCCACAGCCTCGCGGTCAGCCAGGTAGCAGCGCAGATTGCGGCCGGAACAGACACCATTCGACCTCATCTTGGCTTCGATCTCAGCGCTGGAATCGATGTGCTCTCGAACCTAGTTCCGGAGCGCTACATCAGAAGCAATCACAACTCAGCGATGCAGGAGGTAGGCCAAAAGGGAGGGTTCAAGGGCGGCGAGGACATGACCAAAGCCGCCATTGAGCAGCGCAGCGACATCGCAAAGAGGCTCGAAGCTGGTGAAGAAGAGTGGAACTCGGCACTAGATGAGCACCCCCAACTATGGACAGTAGTCGCAGATCCAATCCATGTTGAGAGTGGCAAGGGCAAGCGATTCCATCCCGCCGATCTGGCTCTCAACCTGGAGCCAATGAGGAAGGGACCGGCCCCGCAATCCATAGCAATTGAGGTCGAGCTGTCCTCGAAGACCGACGAGGAACTAATGAAGATCATCCGCTCGTACTTCCATCAGAAGAGTCCCAGTGCATTTGCCGCTGTCTACTATGTGAGCAACCAGCCACGGATTGCCACCAGAGTAAAGGCACTGGCTCAGAGCTACTACGACAAGATCGAGCAGCAAGAGCACCTGCCGAAGGCCCAGCGCAAGAAGCAGACTCGCTTCCGCGCGGTGCAGCTCAATGATGCTGATGGCAACCTATTCTCAGGGAAACTCTGGGAACTCTGAGAACAAACGAACTGCACACACTGGCGACTGAGTAGGTGTGCGACACAACTACGGCGGCGAGGAACTACCACCCTTGCCGCCGTTTTACTGCCTGCCTGGAGACACCATCTTCCTCCAGGAATCGATGCTTCTCGCATCATCATCCAGGATGACCACTCTCAGGCAGTAGTTGCCCGCCTAACGCCGAAGCACAGCCCAGAGGGTCGATCCCATCGCGGCTGTAGCGGGCGCGCTCAGAAGCCAGTTTCAGGCTTTGGATCAAGCACAAAAAGTAGGGCTTGAACACGGCCTTGGATCAGTGCCCAGCACTGGACACGCCGAAGGAGTTGCTTCCTACTAGGAGCCAATTATGTTGATCCATGTCCACCACTGAAATCCCAGGTCAGAAGGAATAACATCATGGCAAACACGACCAACACCCAGGCCCCCGCTCCCAAGGCCGAGAGCTTCGATCGCTCCGAGATCACCCGCATGTTCGCTCGACTGAAGCACGAGGTGTCTGGCCTCGTGGATGACGCCGGTCGGACCCGCCCGTTCTACGCCAAGAGCAAGGAGGAGGCCATCGCCAAGCGAGACGCTGCGATCAAGGTGCTCAACGAGCTGGCTGACCGGATCGACGCTCTCAAGAAGGAGAGCTAAGCCATTCACTCGCACCAACAAAAAAGCCCCCGGCTGACAGCCGGGGGCTTTTTCTATGTTAGGCAACTTCTTTCTCTGACCAGCGCAGCCACGCTCTGCCGAGGAGGGTTTCACTGATGCGACCAGTCACGGGGTTCATGTGCCGAAGGCTCGTCTCGATCCCCCAACCTATCTCGAACCCGGCGTTCATCGCTTCAATTTGGGCAATGAGCCTCGCTACATACCAAGGAGGTACACGGCGACCATCGGCGAGAAGAATCTCGCTACCAGGATTCTGTCTTGCTGTCTCAAGAACCTCGGCCGTGAGGTACGCATGCTGCTTGTTCATCCTCTTGTCCACTTTCAATTCCAATCTGTAGTCATGGGAGGGCCGCTACCCCACTGGGGTAGCGGCCCCGGTATTACTCGGAGTTAGGCTGCTGCCTGCTCGGATCGCTGAGCGAGTGCAGCCTTCTTCGCCTTCTTGCGAGCCTTCTTCTCGGCCTTAGACTCAGCTGACTCGATGGAGACGACCACAGCCGGAGCCTTATGCTCAGCGGGAACCTCGTCCCCGGTGTAGATCAGGAAGGCCCAGCCCAGCTGCACCGTGGTGACCTTGCCCGTCCTCGCGCTGGTGGTCTCCTCATCCTTGCGCCACTTCCAGTCGATCTTGAAGGGACCGTCAAGCTCAGTGGCCTGAGCCTTGAGCGTGGCCTTGTAGGCCTTATCCACGAACTTGCCCCCGGCAAGCCGAACCGGCACACCCGGGTGCTGCTTGGCCGCTTCGATTGCAGCGGCAGTCAGGTAGATGCTGCGGTTGTGGATCTTCTTGGGTCGAGGCTTGAGGCTGTCAAGGCCGTCGAAGAACAGGTCGTCATTCTGAATAGTTTCCATCGGTATTACCTTTCGAATCGCCCCATCAAGGGCACTTGATTTGTGGCTCGATTGAGCCGGTTTCTTTGGGTCGGACGAAGCCCGTGCTTCGCCGAGGTCTTTGAGAGTGAGCACACTCATGAGGCAGGCCGCCGGGGCCTATCTCGAAAATTTGGATTGAGTTGTCAAGCTTCAGAAGTCCGCCCGGCTCCTCGTTTCCTCCCCGAGCGGCTTATGTCTTCAACACTAAATCACGAGTCTTTAAGACACAAGCCGAAAGTCTCAAAAACTCTACTTCTCGGCCCCGGGTCCAACTGGAGTGGGGTCCAATGTCCGGTTTTGCCCAGTAATGGCAAGGGTCGATGGAGCGGGTTTGCAAGAATTTTTAAAAAAGAATTTTGCGAGTAAGGGAGACTTATCGGCGTGTCGTGGCTCGAACTCGGATGACGGATGCGGGTTGAGTCTCGGAGACTCTGTGGAGTAGTGGCTCAGAGTGAACTCGGAGTGTAGGATAAAGTCATGGCCGATGTAGTGATGAAAGTCGATGACCTCGATGGAACCCCGATCCCACCAGACGGGGGCCGCTCGGTGAGCTTCGGCTTCCTCGGCAGACACTTCGAGATCGACCTGACCAGCGCCCATGAGGAGGAGCTAGCTAAGCTGCTCGCTCCCTACATCGAGAGGGCGCGAGAGGTAGCAGGTCCCGCCATGCCCCTGGAAGAAGGGGAGCAGGCACTCGCCCAGCTACTCCAGGCCGAAGCGCGCAGGAACCTGGCAGCCGGCAAGAAGCCTTATGACACCATCGCTGCTCGGGCCTGGCTCCAGGAGCAGGGCATCGAGCACAACCAGATGGGGCCGCTCAAGAAGGAGTTCCGCGAGATCTACGAGCGGCACTTCGGCCTGCCAGCCTATGATCTGGCGGCACAGCACCCGGCATAGGAGCGATTCATTCCCCTGTTTCAAAGCAGGAACTTTGTCCCAGCGAACATGCTCCATGTCGCTCACCGGTCAGAGGATGCGATCTCAGCCCAGAGCGCGGGAGATCGGTGGGATTGCTCGATCTCGGGATAGTAGGCGCAGGAGCGGGCAGCTACGACAAGGGCCGGGGCATCAATGCCCCGGCCCTTTGAGTGCAGGTTGAACTACTGCTCTGGCTTCCAGATTAGATTGATCCGCTCACCGAAGGCTTCCTCAGTCTGTCGGGTTCGACCACGCACACCCTTCTTGATCACTGCGACCTCAAGCTCACCCTGGAGGATCTGCCGCAGCTCCTCAATATCCTCTGGAGTAGCCTGAATGGTCTCCTCCTCAGCCGCGGCCACAGCACCGCTACCTCCCCAGGGCTCGTTCTCCCGCTCATCATCATCAGAGGAATCCCCGAAGGCTTCGAACTCATCTGGAGATTTGGTAGTGCTCTTCCGTGGCGTCTCCCGATGGAAAGTTCCCATGAAATCCTGAACCCAGACCAGCACCTCGCTTGTCCGGTGTAGCGGACTGCTCGGCACTGCTTCCTCAACGAGGAACTCGCCAAGCTCTCGCTCCAGCTGCCTGATCTCACCCTCCAGCTCATCGAAGAGCGAGAACGCAGTGAGGTCGCCCATCTTGTCGCTCTTCCAGGCCGCTCGAGCCCGGGCCAGCTTCTCCTGACTCCGGGTCAGATCCTTGTGCTTCGGCCAGTCGAGAGCACTCTTGGGCTGAACAGGCTTCAGCTCCCGTCCTGCCTTCTCCCGCTTGAAGAGACGGATCACGAGTCGATTGAGAATATATTGCTCAAGCAGACCGGCAGAGATGGATACATGGCTACTCTTGCAGGCATACATGGCCCGGTTCCTTCGGCCAGAGGGAGTCTGACCATAGAGCGGCTTTGCACACTCCCCGCAACGAAGGAACCCCGAGAGCGGCCAGCTCCCCTGCCTGCGCTTGGTCCGAGCACGCTTCTGAAGCATCGCCAAAGCCTGCTCGCGATCCTCCAGACTTATGATCGGTTCCCAGGTTCCCATGATGAACTTTCCCGCTGCATCTCGCAGTGGTTCCCGTCGGTAGGTCCGCACACCAGCAGTCCGCCACCCGAGCAGCACACGATGGACAACTGACCACTCCCACTGCCCATCGGGTTTGGTTTCTTTCTTCGACTGGCTCGGGTCCACGGCTGTTCGAACTCCTGCCCGGTTCCAACCGTGCTGGATAGTTGCGATGCTCGCCCCGGCCTTGAGCTCTTCGACAGCCTCCCGGATTAGGCTCGCTTCACTCTCCCTGACAGTGATTCCATCCTCTTCCCACCCGAATGCTCGCTGACGCTGACGCTTGGGCTTGCCAGCCAGGGCATTGTGGAGAAATGCTGCCTTCTGCCGCTCTGAGATCCGGTCGGCCTCGGCTGCATCCCAGGCCGCTACGGTGATCGCAAGAGCGCGACCTTCGGCGGTAGTGAGGTCATACTTCCCGGAGGCTTCCGTCTCGATCTGGAGCGCACCGGACTCCGCCAGAGCGATCAGCTCAATCCACTCCGCTGGCCGACGGGTAAGCCGGGAGTTCGAATAGGAAATAATCGTGTCGATGGCACCTGAGCGGACATCCGCGAGCATGCGCTGGTAGTCCTTGCGAGGCCTATTGCCCGTACGATTCGAGGCCCCAATGTCGTTGTCCGAGTAGACCTCGACCACTTCGAGACCGAGGCTCTCAGCCTTCTTGCGGCAGAGAGCTTCCTGGCGAGCAACACCAACGCCGTCGCCATCCTTGTCCCTACTGAGACGAGTGTAAATCGCAGCTCTGCGCATAGTCTCGGACATAGCTCCCTTCCCGAATCGCAAGTATATGCTAAGCGATCCCGAACCAGCTGGGCGTCGACTACAACGCGCACGTGCTGGAGGCGATCCTCACGCACGTGGCGCCGGAGCTCGGCTGGCGCTGAGAGGGGCGGTCCGCGGTGCTCGGCGTCCTCCTCTCCATCACCTTCCTCTGCGGTGTGGCCATCGCGGGGCTGCATGTCGCCAACCGCAGGTTCGTGGCCCCGATCTACGACTGCATCCTCAATCTCACGGCGTTCGCCGCGGCGGTCGCGTCCTCGGCGCTGCTCCAGGAGTGGGTGCCCCTCGCCCTTGCGGCGGTCGCCCTGCTCTGCTGGTGCTGGCTCAGCCGGCGCACCTGGCTGCATCGCCGGGCACGGTAGGCGCCCGGCGACGGGTCAGGGGACGGCTCGAGCGGGCGGCTCGTCGCCTCCGGCCGTTCGCGCCGCCCACTCCCCCTCGCTCGTGACGCTGAGCTGGTCGAGGAAGCGGATGACGGCCTCGCGATCGGCGGGGGTGAGCCCCGCGGCGACACGGAAGCGCCGGGCGTGCTCGCGCCCGATGGTGGCCTCGGCCGCGGCCCGCGTCTCGGGGGCGACGACGACGGCGAGCGCGCGGCGGTCCGAGGGATGCCGGGTGCGGCGGATGTGCCCCGCCGCCTCGAGCCGGTCGAGCAGCTTGGTGGTCGAGGCGCTCGAGATGCCGAGGTGCTCGGCGATGTCGCGCGCGGTGACGTGGCGGCCCTGGTCCGCCATCACGATCGCGAGGCGCAGAGCCTTCATGTCGGTCTCGCCGAGTCGCATGTAGAGCCGCGATGCTTCGCTGACCCGCTGCTCCGCCTCACGCCACCGGAACATCGCGTCCATGACGCGCACGACCTGGCCGAGATCGTCATCGCTCATGCCGCCGAGCTCGACCATCCGTCCGGCGCGGTCGATCACGCGCGGGTCGTGCAAGCGCATCGCCACCTCGGGCGGCTGGTCATGCTCGGTCATGACAGCACGCTAGCCTTTCCGTAACTATTTGCTGTACGTTGAATACTATCCAGGCTAACTAAAATCGGGGAGGGCACCCATGGATGAGGTCGTACTGCTGTCCTCGGACGGCGAGGAGATCGGCCGCGTCGCCAAGGACGCCGTGCACGGAGCGGACACTCCGCTTCACCTCGCGTTCTCCTGCTACCTTCTCGACGACGACGGGCGCGTCCTGGTCACCCGGCGCGCGCTCACCAAACGCAGCTGGCCGGGCGTGTGGACCAACTCCTTCTGCGGGCATCCCCTCCCCGGCGAGGCCGTTGCGGATGCCGTGCGGCGCCACGGCCTGCGGGAGCTCGGCGTGCGAATCGACGCCCTCTCGCTCCAGCTGCCCCTCTTCCGCTATCGCGCGACCGATCCGGCTGGTGTGGTCGAGCACGAGGTGTGCCCCGTGTACACCGCACGCATCGCCTCCGAGCTGAGCCCGTCCCCGGCGGAAGTCATGGAGCATCTGTGGGTCGAACCGTCCGATCTGGCGGATGCGGCCCGCATCACGCCCTGGGCGTTCGGCCCGTGGATGGTGCTCCAGGTGGAGCTGCTCGACCTGTTCCACGGCGCGAGGGCGGCGTGACTCCGGAGCAGCGCGCAGCCGCAGCGCTCGGCCAGGTGGAGCTGCGCATCGACGAGTTCGTGAGCGCGGCGTCCGCGCGCGCCGCGCGCCACTCACCGCACTACGGCGAGCTGTGGCACGCCGTGCGCATCGCAGTGCGGGGTGGCAAGCGCGTGCGTCCCCGGCTGCTTCTCACGAGCTACGCCCAGCTGTGCGGACGCGATGACGACGCAGCCGTGCAGCTCGCGGTCGCGATCGAGCTGCTGCACACCGCGCTCATCCTGCACGACGACGTCATCGACGGCGACGTCGAGCGCCGGGGTGCCCCCAACCTGGCGGGCACCTTCAGCGCGGCCGCACGCGCGGCCGGCATCGGCGAGAAGCAGGCCGGCCGGTGGGGCGACACGGCCGGCATCCTCGCGGGCGATCTGCTGCTGACGGGTGCACTGCGGCTGGGCGTGCTGCCCGGGCTCGACCGCGCGCGCAGCGACCGCATCGCGCAACTGCTCGACGAGAGCATCTTCCGCGCCGCGGCCGGCGAGCTCGCCGACGTGGCCTACGCATCGCGCCTCAGCACGCCGAGCGTCGGCGACATCCGAGAGATGATGGCCGACAAGACCGCGCACTATTCGCTCGAGCTGCCGCTGCGCGCCGCGGCAGTCCTCGGAGACGCCCCCGCGGAGCTCGAGGAGCACCTCGGCGCGATCGGCCGCTCGCTCGGTATCCTCTTCCAGATGCAGGACGACCTGCTGGGCGTCTTCGGCCGGCCCGCCGAGACGGGCAAGAGCGCGACGGGTGACCTCCGCGAGGGCAAGCAGACGCTGCTCGTGGCGTTCGCACGCGACACCCCGGCATGGCTCGCCACCGCGGACGCCTTCGGCGACGCCCACCTCGACGAAGCCGGTGCCGACCGCCTGCGCGCGGCGCTCGAGGCATCCGGTGCCCGCGCGACCTTCGAGGCGGAGATCCGGCGGGAACACGCGCACGCGCTGCGGCTCGTCTCCGAGGCGCAGCTGCCCCCGGGACTCGAGGCGGCGCTGCTCGACACCGCCGATCAGGTCATGGAGCGCCGCGCATGAGCCACCGTGCGACGGCACGGCCGACGAGTCTCGCTCTCTACGAGGCCACCGCGCGGCGCGCCGCGGCGCCCGTCATCCGGGCCTACTCGACCTCGTTCGGCCTGGCGGCGCGTCTGTTCCCCGCGCGCAGCCGCACCGACATCAGCACCATCTACGCGCTCGTGCGCATCGCCGACGAGATCGTCGACGGCACGGCCGCCGAGGCGGGCCTCGACGCGACCGAGCAGCGCCGCCTGCTCGACGAGCTGGAGGCCGAGACCGGATTCGCGGTGACCGCGGGCTTCAGCGCCAACCTGGTCGTGCATGCCTTCGCGTCCGTCGCGCGACGCACGGGCATCGAGTCAGAGCTCACGCACGCCTTCTTCGCCTCGATGCGGCGGGACCTGGAGTGCGTCGACTTCGACGTCGAGGAGTACCGCCGCTACGTGCACGGCTCCGCCGAGGTCGTCGGGCTCATGTGCCTGCGCGTGTTCCTCGCCGGTCGCGAGGTGCCGGCGGATGAGGCGGCCATGCTCGAGGAGGGCGCGGCGCGACTCGGCGCGGCGTTCCAGAAGGTCAACTTCCTGCGCGATCTGGGACACGACCGAACCGAGCTCTCGCGCTCCTACCTGCCCGAGCTCGGCGGCTCGGGACCTACCGAGGCGGGCAAGGCCGCCGTCGTCGCCGACATCCGATCCGACCTCGACGCGGCCCGCGCCGCCACCCTCGAGCTGCCGCGCGACTGCCGTCGCGCGGTGCTGCTCGCAACCGCCTACTTCGCCGAGCTCCTGCGCCGCATCGAGCGGACCCCGGCCGAGCGGCTCGCCGGCGAGCGCATCTCCGTACCGGCCGCCGTCAAGCTCGCGCTCGCCGTGCGATGGGGCCTCCTCCCGATCGGCGGACGCGGATGACGCCGCGCGAGACCGTCGTCGTGGGCGGCGGCATCTCGGGGCTGGCGAGCGCCGCACTGCTCGCGGCGGAGGGGCACCGCGTCACCCTGCTCGAGGCGCGCGACGAGTTCGGCGGCCGCGCCGGCTCGTGGCAGCAGGACGGCTTCCGCTTCGACACGGGCCCGTCGTGGTTCCTGATGCCCGAGGTGTTCGAGCACTTCTACCGCCTGCTCGGCACCTCGATGCAGGAGCAGCTCCGCCTGCGCACCCTCGACCCCGGCTACCGCGCCTACTTCGAGGGGGACCCCGCCCCCTTCGACCTGCCGGCGGGCTCGGCGCAGGCGCGTGCGGCGCTCACCGCGCTCGACCCCGCGTCCGCACAGGAGCTCGCCGCCTACCTCGACTCGGCGGGCGACACCTATGAGCTGGCCCTGCGGCGCTTCCTCTACAGCTCCTTCGACTCGGTGCGCCCGTTCCTCGACCGCGAAGTGCTCGGCGGTCTGCCGCGCCTCGGGCGAATGATGCTGCGCTCGCTCGACGGCGAGATCCTCGCGCACACCCGCGAGCCGCGACTGCGCCGACTGCTCGGATACCCCGCGGTGTTCCTCGGCGGCTCGCCGCTGCGGGTGCCCGGCATGTACCACCTGATGAGCCACCTCGACGTCGACGACGGCGTGCTCTACCCGATGGGTGGCTTCGCCGCCGTCGTCGAGAGCCTCGTACGGCTCGCGGAGGCCGCCGGGGTCCGGTTGCTCACGGGAGCGAGGGTCGAGCGCATCGTCGCGTCGGGCGGGCACGTGCGCGGCGTGCGATTCCGCGACGCCGACGGCGCGGTCAACGCGCTCGCGGCCGAGCTCGTGGTGACCGCCGCCGACCTCCATCATGTCGACACCGAGCTGCTCGACGCGCGCCAACGCGAACGGGATGCGCGCTGGTGGCACCGCCGCGACCCGGGCCCCGGCGCCGTGCTCGCGATGCTCGGAGTGCGCGGCCGGCTGCCGCAGCTCGCCCACCACACGCTGCTGCTCGCCGACGACTGGGAGGGCGCGTTCGCGTCTGTCGCCGCGAGCGCATCGGGCTTCCCCGCCACCCCCTCGCTGTACATCGGCATGCCGAGCGCCACGGACCCGGATGCCGCCCCACCGGACCATGAGAACCTCTTCGTGCTGGTGCCCGTCGCCGCCGACACCACGACGGGTCATGGCGGTGTGGCCGGGGCGGGCGACCCGCGGGTCGAGCGCTTCGTCGACGACGTCATCGCTCAGATCGCCGACTGGACAGGCGCCTCCGACCTCGCCGACCGCGTCGTGGTGCGCCGCACCGTCGCGCCCGCCGACTTCGCACGCGAGCTCCACTCCTGGCGCGGCAGCGCGCTCGGACCGGCCCACACGCTGCGGCAGAGCGCCTTCTTCCGTGCGTCCAACGCCTCCCGTCGCACCGCGGGACTGCTGCACGCGGGAGGCAGCACGATCCCCGGCATCGGCGTGCCCATGTGCCTCATCAGCGCCGAGCTGGTGCTCAAGCGGGTACGCGGCGACCGGAGCGCCTCCCCCGTCGCCGAGCCTGCTGAGGTGACCGGGTGAGCCCCCTCTACCTGCTCTTCCTGCTGGCCGCCACGGCGTGCATGGTGCTGGTCGACCGACGGTGGCGGCTGTTCTTCTGGCGGGATGCCCGCCGCGCGGGCTGGGTGCTCGCGGCGGGTACCGCGCTCCTGCTCGTGGCCGACATCGCCGGCATCGCCCTCGGCGTCTTCTCGCGGGCGCCCACCTGGGCGATGACAGGTGTCCTCCTGGGTCCGGAGCTGCCGCTCGAGGAACCCGTCTTCCTGGCCTTCCTCGCCTACCTCACGATGAACCTGACGGCCGTCTTCGAGCGGATGCCCCGACGGGAGCGACCTCGATGAGCTACCTGCTGCTGGTGACCGGCCTGCTCGTGGCCGCGACGACGCTCCGCCTCGCGGGCGCCGCCGCCGCGCGGCGCCGAGGGCAGCGCATCCCGCTGCTCCCCACCGTGTTCGCCGCCATCGCACTCGTCGTGCTCACCATCGTGTTCGACAACGTGATGATCGCGGCCGGACTCTTCACCTACGCGGACGCGCACATCTCCGGCCTGCGGATCGGGCTCGTGCCGATCGAGGACCTCTCCTATCCGCTCGCGCTCGCGATCGCCCTGCCGGGCATCTGGGAGCTGCTGCCGCGAAGGGAGCGCCATGCCGACACGTGAGCGCCTCCTGCCCCGGTTGCTGATCGCCTCCCGGCCGCTCAGCTGGGTGAACACCGCCTATCCCTTCGGCGCCGCCTACCTGCTCTCCGGGGGCGGCGTGGATGCGCTCTTCGTCGTGGGGGCGCTGTTCTTCCTGGTGCCCTACAACCTGGCCATGTACGGCATCAACGACGTCTTCGACTACGCCTCGGATGCCGTCAACCCGCGCAAGGGAGGCAGCGAGGGGGCGCTGATCGCCCCCGCCGCGCATCGCACCGTCCTGGTCACCGCGATCGCCAGCTGCCTACCGTTCGTCGTCGCGCTCGTCGTGCTCGGTCCGCCCGCCTCGTGGGCGGTGCTCGCCGTGTCGCTGTTCGCCGTCGCCGCCTACTCGGTTCCCGGCCTGCGCTTCAAGGAGGTGCCCGTGCTCGACTCGATCACCTCGAGCACCCACTTCACGAGCCCCGCCGTCTACGGCCTCGTGGCCGCGGGGGCCGCCTGGGATATCCGCACGCTCGTGGTGCTCGTCGCCTTCTTCCTGTGGGGGATGGCGAGCCACGCCTTCGGGGCCGTCCAGGACGTCGTCCCGGATCGCGCCGGCGGCATCGCGTCGATCGCCACCGTGCTCGGAGCGGCCCGCACCGTCCGCCTCGCGATCGCCCTGTGGGTTGTCGCGGGGCTTCTCATGCTGATGCTGCCCTTCCCCGCCACGCTGCTCGCGCTGGTCGCGGCGCCCTACATCGCCCTCGCCTGGCCCTTCCGGTCGGTGCCGGATGCCGCATCCGCCTCCGCCAACCGGGGCTGGCGCCGATTCCTCATCGTCAACTACCTGGCCGGCTTCGCGACGACCCTCGTCATCATCGCGATCGCACTCGGCGCTTGAACCGCCCGCACACCCCGATCGGAGACCCCCATGGCCGACACCGCACCCTCGCGCACGCACCGCACCCTCCGCATCGTCATCCCCGCGCTCCTCGTGCTCGTCTGGCTCGTCGTCGCGGCGATCGGCGGACCGTACTTCGGCCGGGTCGACGAGGTCTCGTCGAACGACCCGACCGCGTACCTGCCGACGACCGCAGAGGCCACGCAGGTGCAGGAACGGCTGCCCGACTTCCTCGGCCGCGACGCCGTGCCCGCGGTCGTGCTCGTCGTGAGCGACACCTCGCTGTCGTCCGCGCAGCTCGACGAGCTCGCCGGATGGCCCGCACGGCTCGCGGCGCTGCCGGGCACGAGCGGCGAGGCGAGCCCGCCCATCGCCTCCGACGATGGCCGCGCTGTGCAGCTCTTCGTGCCGATCGACGCCTCCACCGACGTCGCGAACGCCGTGGAGGCGCTCCGCACGGAGCTCCGCGACCTCGCGCCCAGCGGCACCCAGGTCTACGTGACGGGTCCCGCGGGCTTCACGGGCGACCTCGTCGCGGCGTTCAGCGGCATCGACGGCATCCTGCTGCTCGTGGCGATGCTCGCCGTCTTCGTGATCCTCGTCGTGGTCTACCGCTCGCCGCTGCTGCCGATCATCGTGCTCATGACGAGCACCTTCGCGCTCTGCGCCGCGCTCCTCACCGTGTGGTGGATCGCCAAGGCCGGCGTCTTCCCGCTCAGCGGGCAGACCCAGGGCATCCTGTTCATCCTCGTGATCGGCGCGGCGACCGACTACTCGCTGCTGTACATCTCGCGGTACCGCGAGGCGCTGCGCCACCACGCGCACCGAGCGGATGCCACGCGCGCCGCCCTGCGGGGCTCGGCCGAGCCGATCCTCGCCTCCGGCGGCACCGTCATCGCCGGCCTCCTCATGCTGCTGCTGAGCGAGCTGCAGTCCAACCGCGCCCTCGGGCCGATCGCCGCGATCGGCGTGGTGTTCGCGATGCTCGCCGCGTTCACCCTGCTGCCCGCGCTGCTCGCCCTCGTCGGACGCGCCGCGTTCTGGCCGCTGCGCCCCCGCTTCGATCCGGCCGACGCCGCGAGCGACCCGGCGCCGCACCGCGGGCTGTGGGCGCGCGTGCCGCGCTTCGTCGCCCGGCGGGCCCGCCCGATCTGGATCGTGTCCGTCGTGCTGCTGCTGGCCGCGAGCGCCGGCGTGCTGCAGCTCAAGGCCGACGGGGTGCCGTCGAGCGAGCTCGTGCTCGGCGCGTCCGAGGCCCGCACGGGGCAGACGCTGCTCGGCGAGCACTTCCCCGGCGGCTCGGGCAGCCCGGTCTACGTGATCGTCGACGAGGCGCGACTGCAGGAGGCCGCCGACGCGATGCGCGCCGACCCCGGCATCGAGGCAGTCGCCGTCACGAGCGGGGACTCGCCGAGCGGCAGCGCGCCCGTGACGGCCGATGGCGTGCAGCCTCCGTTCCCGGGCGCGCCGACGCCCGCGCCGACGGTGCACGGCGGCGAGGTGCTGCTGCAGGGCACGCTCGCCTCGGCCGCGGACTCCGCCTCGGCCGAGGCCGCGGTGCGCTCGCTGCGCGCGGAGCTCGGCGACCGTGCGCTGGTCGGCGGGGTGACCGCCACCGCCGTGGACTCGGAGGCCGCGTCCATCCGCGATCGCACGCTCATCATCCCGCTCGTGCTCGCGGTGATCCTCGTCATCCTCATGCTGCTGCTGCGCGCACTGGTCGCGCCGCTGCTGCTCGTCGGCACGGTGGTGCTCTCCTTCGCGGCCACGATGGGAGTCTCGGCGCTCGTCTTCAACCACGTGCTCGACCTGCCCGGAGCCGACCCCGCCGTGCCCCTGTTCGGCTTCGTCTTCCTCGTGGCGCTCGGGATCGACTACAACATCTTCCTGATGACCCGGGTGCGGGAGGAGGCGCTGCACGCGGGTGCCCGGCGCGGGATGTCGCGCGGGCTCGCGATCACCGGCGGGGTCATCACCTCCGCAGGTGTCGTGCTCGCCGCGACCTTCGCGGCCCTCGCGGTGCTGCCGATCCTGTTCCTCGTGCAGCTCGCGTTCATCGTCGCGTTCGGCGTGCTGCTCGACACGATCCTCGTGCGCTCGCTGCTCGTGCCGGCGCTCGGCCAGGAGCTCGGCCGCGCGATGTGGTGGCCCTCGCGGCGGATCGCACCGTGAGGACCCGGCCGTGAGGATCTGGTCGCTGCACCCCGCACAGCTCGACCGCCAGGCGCTCGTCGCCTGCTGGCGGGAGACCCTGCTCGCGCAGGCGGTGCTCTCCGGGCGGACGCGCGGCTACACGAGGCACCCGCAGCTCGAGCGGTTCCGGGAGCGTCCCGACGCCCTCGAGCTCGTCGGGATGCACCTCACGGGCGTCGCCGACGAGGCGGCGCGGCGCGGCTACCGCTTCGATCGCACCCGCATCCTCCACGAGCTCGCGCCCGAGCCGCGACTGACGGTCTCCGAGGGCCAGCTCGCCTACGAGTGGGAGCATCTCCGTGCCAAGCTCGAGGTGCGCAGCCCGGAGGTCGCCGCGCGCTGGCGCGGGCATCCGCCGGAGCCGCATCCCCTCTTCTCGGTGGTCCCCGGGCCGGTCGCGAGCTGGGAGCGTCCCGTCGTCCGCGACGCGCCCGCTACCGCGCCCGACGCGCTGGGAGGGCCGTGACGATCGACATGATGACGTCGTCGAACGACAGCGCGAAGGCCCGCACCGCGCCCGCGAGGATGCCGGGCGCCGCGAGCCGACCGGATCACCGGCCGAAGCGTGCCCCAATCGAAAGGCCGCTCATCGCCGCGCCGCCCACGCCCGCCCGAGCGCGAAGCGCGTCGTGACGCCGAGGTCGAGCATCGCCTCCTCCACGCGACGCCGCACGGTGCGCTCCGAGACGCCGAGCGTCTCCGCGACATCCGCGTCGTCGAGGCCGCCCTCGAGCAGCCGCAGCACCGGCTCCCAGCCGGCCGGTTCCTCCTCGAGCGGCAGCGCGCGGCGCCACAGCTCGTCGAAGAAGGAGCGGAGCGACTGCGAGGCCAGCGGGTCGCGCAGGATCCTCACGCTCAGCGGCCACGGCACGCCCCACGAGGTGGGGAACGCGCTGAGCCCCTCCCCCTCGCCGGCGAACCAGCCGGGCGCGCGATCGAGGGTACGGATCTCGGCGCCGCGCCCGCGCACGGCGGCGACCGCATCCGCGTCATGCGGGGCAGGCGTGCGCCCGACGATCACGCGGATGCGGGAGCCCTCCGCGGAGCGCTCCCGCGCGGCCTCCGTCGCGATGCGGGCGAACGCCGCGCGGTCGGGCACGCACGCGAAGAGGTCGACGGGATGATCGCGGCCGTCGAGCCGCCACCACGCGTCGACGACCGCATCCGTGCCGTGCAGCAGCTCCATGCGCACCTCGGCGCGCTCGGCGGCAGGCGCGCCCGTCCAGCTCCGGGCGGGCATCGTCTCGAGCGCCTCCCTCACGCCGTCGAGCGCCGCGAGCTGCACCCGCACCTCGGCGAGGGCGGCCTCGACGACGGCGCGCTGCGGCGGACGCAGCGCCGGATCCCCGGAGGCGGAGCGCACGATGAGGCCGTCCGCGGCGAGCCGCTCGAGCGACGCGCGCACGGCGTCCTCCGGCATCCCGAGGATCGCGGCGAGTCCCGCCGCGTCGACGATCCGGGTGCGCAGCGCCGCCCGCAGCACCGGCAGCTCGGAGGATCGCAGCATCACCGCGCCACCCCGCCGGATGACGCCCAGGCGAGGCCGAGCGTGAACCTGTTGCGCGCGCCGAGCGCCTCCGACGCGTCGCGGATGCGGCGCCTCACGGTGCGCTCCGAGACGTGCAGTGCGGCCGCCACGGCGCTCTCGTTGAGGCCACGATCGAGCAGCCGCAGCACCGGCTCCCATTCCGGGGCACGCACCTCGAGCGGAGCGGAGCGGCGCCACAGCTCCTCGAACAGCATGCGGAACCCGCCGGCCGCGACGGGGTCGTGCAGCACGAGCAGGTGCTCGGGCCGGGCGGGTCGCCACGCGGAGGGGTAGCAGCAGCGATCCGCGTCGTCGACGGCGAACCACGAGGGCGGGTCGGGAAGCGATCTGACCGCGACGCCGAGCCGCGCGGACTCCGTGAGCGCGGCCCGCCGCGCCTCCTCGTCGGACGCCGTCACGACGACACGGATGCCGCGGGCAGCGTCGCCGCAGGGCGTCAGCCCCGCGAGCGCGGTCGGGTCGGGAAGCACGTAGCAGGAGCCGGCCGAGGCGAGACGCGTCCACATGTCGGCGATCGCATCCGGTCCCGTGATCAGCTCGGCCGCGAGCAGCTGCTCCTCGTCGGGCTCGCCCACCGCCCAGTCGTTGGCCAGCCCGGGGAGGGCGGCGAGGGCTTCCCGCACGACGACCGTGGCGGAGACGACGGCGTCCAGTTCGGCGAGGAGGGGGGCGACCGGCGAGTCCGTGGTGCTCACGGGGTCCGGCGTGTCGAGAGCGGTCACGACGTCGAGGCTAGCAAGCGTGGCCTATTCCGGACGTCCGGTCACGCCGTGGTGGCGCGAACCGGACTCTGGCAATGTGTCGTGCGAAAATCGGAGAGGGGTTCGCGATGCGCCGACGTCGAGCGACCACACTTGCCGCGGGGCTCGCCCTGCTCGTCGCGGGCGCCGCGGCACCGCTCGCGGCCGCAGCCGCACCCGCCGGATCCCCGGTCGATCCCGCCGACGCGGGCGAGGCGATCGCCTTCGGGGACCCCGCGCAAGGCCGCACCGCCGTGCCGCCCCTCCCCGCGGGTCTCAGCTACACCGCCGCCGCCGCCGGAAAGAGCCACACCGTGCTGTTGCGGTCCGACGGTGCCGCCGTCGCCTTCGGCGACGACACCTACCTCCAGAGCGACATCCCGCCACTGCCGGCCGGGTTGCACTACACCGGCGTCGCGGCGGGCAACTACCACACGGTGCTGCTGCGATCGGATGGGGCGGCCGTCATCGCGGGCATGGAGATCATCGGCGCGGGGGTCACCACCGTTCCCCCGCTGCCCGCCGGGATGAGCTACACGGAGGCATCCGCCGGGGCGTGGCACACGGCACTGCTGCGCTCCGACGGCAATGTGATCGCCTTCGGCTACAGCGACGACGGTCGCACGACCGTGCCGCCGCTGCCCCCCGGCGTCGTCTACACCGCCGTCGCATCCGGAAGCGCCAACATGGTGCTGCTGCGATCCGACGGGCAGGTCGTCATCACGGGCCTCACCGCCTACGGAACGCCCTACGTGACGCCGCCGCTGCCCCCGGGCCTCGTCTACACCGCGGTCGCCGCGGGCGACTACCACGCCGTGCTGCTGCGATCCGATGGAGCGGCGCTCGCCGTCGGCTACAACGTCTACGGGCAGACCGACGTGCCCGCCCTGCCGGCCGGAACGACCTACACGGCGATCGCCGCCGGGCACATGACGACGGTGCTGCTGCGATCCGACGGCGCCGCCCTCGTGCTCGGGAACGGCGCGTCGGGGCAGACCTCCGTGCCCGCCCTGCCGACCGGGGCGAGATACACCGCGGGGGCGGCCGGCGAGGCGCACACGGTGCTCATCCGCGCGACGCCACCACCACCGGTCAGCACCGTCACGAGCCTCTCCGGCGCGACGGATGCGCACGCCGGCGACACGATCACGCTCACCGCCACGGTGACCCCCGCGAGCGCCGGATCGCACGACGGCACGGTGCGCTTCTCCTTCGAGGACGCGAGCACGGTCGACGTGCCGCTCGCCTCGGACGGCACCGCCACGACGACGCGGACGCTGCCGTCCGGCGGGCTGTACACCGCGACCGCGAGCTACCTGGGCTCGGTCGACGGCAGCCACCTGGCATCCGGCCCCTCCGGCGCCGTCACGACGACCGTGCCGTATCGCGTGGACTTCGACGCCGGCGGCGGCAGCGGCGTGCCGCCGGCCCTCGTCGCCCCCGGCGGGCTGGTCCCCGAGCCGGTCGCGCCGACGCGCGCCGGGCATGGCTTCACCGGCTGGCACACGGGCGACGCGACCGGGCCGAGCTGGGACTTCGCGCACGATCCGGTGACCGCCGACCTGACGCTCCATGCGAGCTGGCAGCCCGAGTCGCCGACCCCGCACCTGGTGCTCTCGCACGCCCTCTCCGCACCCGGCGAGAGCGTCACCGTCACGGGCAGCGGCTTCGCGCCGGGTGCGGCCCTGACGTTGACGCTCAACCCGACCCTCGGCACCGTCATCGTCGACGGCACGGGCGCCTTCACGTTCGTGTTCACGATGCCGGCCGTCGCCCCGGGACCCCACGCCGTCACGGCGCACGCCGGCACCGCGACCGGGCCCGTGCTCGCCTCCGCGGCGATCACGGTCGCGGCGGCATCGGACCCGGGCTCCGCTCCCGCACCTGGCCTCGCGGCCACGGGCGCGGCGGATGCGCCGAGCACGGCCGCCGGGTCCATCGCGGCGCTGCTGCTGGGCGTGGCGCTCGCGTTCGCGGCGCGAGTTCGTCGGCGGAGCAGGACTACTCGGTGACAGGACTACTCAGTGGTGGATCTGAGGGGACTCGAACCCCTGACCCCCTGCATGCCATGCAGGTGCGCTACCAGCTGCGCCACAGACCCGTGGGCTGAACTCCGTCGCCGGAGACAACTCGACAAGATTACTACAGATTCGGAGCGGCTCGCGCCGCGCCCCCGACGGCTCAGCCGACCGGCTCGGGCTGCGCCAGATCGAGCGGGATGACCGGGCAGTCCTTCCAGAGCCGCTCGAGCGAGTAGAAGAGCCGGTCCTCCTCGTGGAAGACGTGCACCACGATGTCGCCGAAGTCGAGCAGCACCCAGCGGCCCTCGCTGCGCCCCTCGCGGCGGAGCGGCTTCGCGCCCGCCTCGAAGAGCGCGTCCTCGACGGCGCCCGCGATCGCGAGCACGTTGCGCTCGTTGTCGCCGGAGGCGAGCAGGAACGCGTCGGTGAGGGGCAGCGGGCCCGAGACGTCGAGGGCCACGAGGTCCTCGGCCTTCTTGGCGTCGGCGGCGCGGGCGGCGAGGCGCACGAGCTCGCGCGCACGATCGGATGCGGTCACAGGGGAGGGTTCTTCCGGGTCACGGGGCGATCAGCCGAGAACGCCCGAGGTGAGCGCCACGACGAGGAGGGCGACGACCACCACGGCCATGCCGACGGCCGACACGATGAGGGCGGTGAGGGCGCGGCTTCCGCGCTTCGGGCGCGTGGCGCCGATGATCTCGCGCGAGGAGGTGTGGGTGCTGACGGCACGGATGGCGCGCACCGGCTGCGAGTCGGTGGAGCTGACCTGGTGGTCGTTCGGGTCGAGGAGGTTGTCGATGTCGGACTCGTCGAGCTGCGCGGGCAGCGCCCCCGTCGAAGCGAGGCTCGCGGGCAGCGAGATCGACCCCGTGACGAGCACCTCTCCGCCCCCGGTGAGCGGGCTCACGATGATGTCGGGGGTGGGCGAGACGGGCATCACGAGCGCGTTCGAGGTGGTCGGCCGCGCACCCACGTCGCGCGCCAGGCTCCCGGTGGGGGGCTGCGCCTCGTCGTCGAGCTCGGCCTGCCGCGACCAGTGGTTGCGGGGCCGCTCCCCCGCGACCGGCGGCTGCGAGACGGATGCCTCCGGCTCCGGCGGTCGCTGCGCCGGGGCAGGCGGGGCGGGCACCGGATCGAAGGGCGACGGCGGCTGGAGGCCCGCGGTGAACGCGCGGAGGTCCGGAACCTGCGGCACGGGAGGCGCCTGCGGCACGGCGGGCGCGGCCTGCTGCGGCTCGACCGGCGGCGACTCTACCGGCGGCGGGGCGACAGGCGCAGGCGTGGCGGAGGCGGGCGTCGGCACGACCGGTGCGGGCGCGGCGGATGCCGAGGCCTCCGGCTGCAGCAGACCGCCCGCGGTCTGCGCGCGGAACAACGCCTCGAGATCGGCGCTCGCATCCGTGCTGGGCGCCGCGGGCTCCACGAGAGGCGGCGGCGCGGGCGCGTCGGTCACGGGCGCCGGCCCGGAGGCGGGCGGAGCGTACGCGGGCGGAGCGGAGGCCGGCGGCGGAGCGGCGGGCCACGACGGCGCGGGCGGCGCCGAGGGATACGTCGGCACAGGCTGGGCCGAGGCCACGGGAGGGGCCGATGGAGCCGGAGCCACAGGGGGGACCGATGGAACCGGAGCCACGGGGGGGACCGACGCCGCCGGCTGCTCGGCCGCGCGTTCCTGCGCCTCGCGGAACGCCCGCAGCTCCCGTCGCGACATGGTCGCCTCCGGGTAGGGCGCCGCGGAGCTCGTCTCGAGCGCGGGGTCCGAGACAGGGGGCGCGGAGACGAACGACGTCGGCGCCGCGGGCTGCTGCGGCACCGGGGCATCCGGCCGGTTGAGGGTGCGGTAGTCGAGATCCGCCGGCGCCGCGGGCGCCACGCCGTGCCGCGCGGGCCCGGAGGCCTCGGGGCTGTAGTCGCGGTAGCGGAACGCCGCTGTGCCGTCATCCGGCGTCACCGGCGAGACCCCGGGCTGGCTGAGCGGTGCGTCGTAGGGCGGGATGGGCGCGCGGCTGCGCGTCGCGTAGTCGAGCGGCTCACCGGCCGCGGCATCCGCGGGCGCGGGCGCGCCGGTCGTCGACCCGGCCTCGGCGGCACGTGTGGCCGCCGCCTCGCGCTCCCGGATCTCGCGGCGCGAAAGCGGCTGATCCTGGTAGCTCGTCATGTCGTACTCCGATAAAGGTGGTGCTTGGAGATGTACTGCACGACACCATCGGGAACCAAATACCACACCGGGAAGCCCCGGCCGACCCGCTCGCGGCACTCGGTGGAGGAGATCGCCAGGGCGGGCACTTCGAGCGAGCTTACGCCAGCCTCCGGCAATCCGCGAATGTCGAGGGCATGTCCGGGACGGGAGACGGCCACGAAGTGCGCGAGCTCCCACAGCTCGTCGACGTCCTTCCACTGCAGGATCTGCGCCACGGCATCCGCGCCGGTGATGAAGAACAGCTCGGCGTCGGGGCGCTGGGTGCGCAGATCGCGCAGGGTGTCGATCGTGTAGGTCGGCCCCTGCCGATCGATGTCGACCCGGCTCACGGTGAAGCGCGGATTGGATGCGGTCGCCACGACCGTCATCAGGTAGCGGTGCTCGGCCGGCGTGACGTCGGCCTTCATCCACGGCTGACCGGTGGGCACGAACACGACCTCGTCGAGGTCGAAGGTCTGCTGCACCTCGCTCGCGGCCACCAGGTGGCCGTTGTGGACGGGGTCGAAGGTGCCGCCCATCACGCCGATGCGCGGGCGGCGCGCGGCTCCTTCGCTCACGGGCCGAGCCTAGTGGTGCCCGTGCTCCGTCGCGTCCTGACCCGACGTCTTGTCGCTGTGGCGGTTGGCCACGTCGCGGTAGCTGTAGGTGACGAAGGCGAGCATGATGAAGATGGCCGCAGCGATCGCGGCGAACACCCACGGCGGCGCCACCATCGGGGCGAGCTCTTCGTGGGTCTCGGCCAGAAGCGTGCTGAGCATGCGATCGTCCTCTTTCGGATGCGCCCCGAGGGGCGGTCGTGCAGTCGAGTCTACCGGCGCGGACGGCTCAGCCGCGCACCTGGCCCTCGCCGCGCACGATCCACTTCGTGCTGGTGAGCTCGGGCAGGCCCATCGGGCCGCGGGCGTGCAGCTTCTGGGTCGAGATGCCGACCTCGGCGCCGAAGCCGAACTCGCCGCCGTCGGTGAAGCGCGTGGAGGCGTTGACCATCACGACGGCCGAGTCGACCTCCGCGAGGAAGCGGTTCGCGGTCGCCATGTCGTTCGTGACGATCGACTCGGTGTGGCGCGTGGAATAGCGGCGGATGTGGTCGAGCGCCTCGTCGAGGTCGTCGACGACCTTCACCGAGAGGTCGAGGCTCATGTGCTCGGTCGACCAGTCCTCCTCGGCGACCGGCACGGCATCCGGGAACAGCTCGCGGGTGCGCTCGTCGCCGTGGATCGTGACGCCGCTGTCGCGGAGCGCGCGCAGCACGGGCGGCAGCAGGCGCTCGGCGGCATCCGTGTCGACCAGCAGCGTCTCGAGGGCGTTGCACACGCTCGGGCGCTGCACCTTGGAGTTGACGGCGATCTCGGTGGCCATCGCCTCATCCGCCGTCTTGTCGAGGAAGAGGTGCACGACGCCGGCGCCGGTCTCGATCACCGGCACCTTCGACTCGCGCACGACCGTGTCGATGAGCTGCGCCGAACCGCGCGGGATGAGCACGTCGACGAGACCGCGTGCCTGCATGAGCTGAGTCGCGCCCTCGCGGCCGAACTCGTCGATCGTCTGCACGGCGTCGGCGGGGAGGCCGACGGAGGCGAGAGCCTGCTGGATGAGGCCGACGAGCACGCGGTTGGTGCTCTCGGCCGCGGTGCCGCCGCGCAGCACGACGGCGTTGCCCGACTTGAGGGCCAGGGCCGCGATGTCGATGGTGACGTTCGGGCGGGCCTCGTAGATCGCGCCGATCACGCCGAACGGCACGCGCACCTGGGTGAGCTGGAGGCCGTTCGGCAGCGTCGAGCCGCGCAGCACGGTGCCCACCGGATCAGGCAGCGCGATGATCTCGCGGGTCGCGGCGGCCAGCCCGGCGAGGCGGGCGTCGTCGAGGCGGAGGCGGTCCTGCAGGCCCGTCGAGAGCCCGTTCTCGCGGCCGTTCGCGAGGTCCTGCTCGTTGGCCGGCAGGATCGTAGCGGCGCCCGACTCGACGGCCGCGGCGATCGCCTCGAGCCCGGCGTTCTTCTGGGCGGTCGAGGCCTGGGCGAGCGCGATCGACGCCGTCCGGGCGGCGCGCAGCTTGTCGTCGAGGGTCACGTGGCGAGTCTACCGAGCGCGCGGGAGGCGCTCAGGTGGGTGAGGAGCGCCGTCAGCGAGGGCTGGGCTCGAACCAGGTGCCCGTCGCGCCACCGGCGAGCGCCTCCGCGACGTTCGCCGTCGAGGCGAGCAGCACCGCGGTGCCGGAACCGGCGGCGAGCTTCGCGGCGGCGATCTTGGTGCCCGCTCCCCCGGTGCCGACGCCCGCGGCCCCGATGTCGCCGATCTGCACGGAGGCGAGGTCGTCGTCGTGAGCCACGAACCCGATCCGCTCCGCACCCGGCTCCTGCGGCGGCCGCGTGTAGAGCGCGTCCACGTCGGAGAGCAGCACGAGCAGGTCGGCGCCGATGAGCTCCGACACGAGGGCCGCGAGCCGGTCGTTGTCTCCGAAGCGGATCTCGTGGGTGGCGACCGTGTCGTTCTCGTTGACGATCGGCAGGATGCGCAGGTCGAGCAGGCGCTCCATGGCGCGCTGGGCGTTGCCGCGGTGCGTCGGGTTCTCGAGGTCGCCGGCCGTGAGCAGCACCTGCCCGGCGACGATCGCGTAGCGGCGCAGCGACTCCTGGTAGCGGTAGATGAGGATGTTCTGGCCCACCGCCGCCGCCGCCTGCTGCGTCGCGAGGTCGGTGGGGCGCGCATCCAGCTGCAGGTACGGCATGCCGGTCGCGATCGCACCGGACGACACGAGCACGACCTCGGCTCCGCGCGCGTGCGCCGCCGCGAGCGCGTCGACGAGCGGCTCGATCTGCCCGACGTTCGGCCCCGAGATGGAGCTCGAGCCGACCTTCACGACGATGCGCCTCGCATCCGTCACCGCGCTGCGCCGCGCCTCCGCGCCGTCCAGAGCCCCGCTCACCGGCCCTCCCCCGGGTAGGCCACCTCGACGTCGCCGTCGCCCGGCCCCTCGTCGTCATCCGTGTCGGCGTCGGCCCAGAGGCCCGCCTCGCGCTCGGCCTCGAGCTCGGCGCGCGCCGCGGCCTTCGCGTCCATGCGCTCGTGGTAGCGCTCGCGACGCTCGGCGCGGGTGGCGCGCTGGTTGTCGTCGAGTCGCGAGTCGGTGCCGCGGGGGCTCGTGATGAGCTCGGCCGCCGAGGTGAGCGTCGGCTCCCAGTCGAACACCATGTCGCCGATGACGACCGTGGAGCCCGGCACGGCGCCCTTCTCGAAGAGCGCCTCCTCGACCCCGAGCTTCGCGAGCCGGTCGGCGAGGAAGCCCACCGCCTCGTCGTTCGCGAAGTCGGTCTGCTCGACCCAGCGCTCGGGCTTCGCCCCGCTGACGCGGTAGGCGGGCTCGGTGCCGCCCTCGAGCCGCACCTCGAAGTCGACCGCGTCGACGGCACGCGGACGGATGACGATGCGCGCCGGCGGGGGCGTCTGCGCCTTCGCGGCGCGGTCGGCCTCCACGAGCTCGGCGAGCGCGAAGGACAGCTGGCGGAGACCCGCGTGGCTGACGGCCGACACCTCGAACACGCGGTAGCCGCGCTCCTCGAGCAGCGGGCGCACGAGGTCGGCGAGCTCGCGTGCGTCGGGCACGTCGACCTTGTTGAGCGCCACGAGCTGCGGGCGCTCGAGCAGCGGCGTCTGCCCCTCGGGCACCGGATACGCGGCGAGCTCGCCCAGGATGACGTCGAGGTCCGAGATCGGGTCGCGGCCGGGCTCGAGGGTGGCGCAGTCGAGCACGTGCAGCAGCGCCGAGCAGCGCTCGACGTGCCGCAGGAACTCGAGGCCGAGGCCCCTGCCCTCGCTCGCGCCCTCGATGAGGCCCGGCACATCCGCGATCGTGTAGCGCGTCTCGCCCGCCTCGACGACGCCGAGGTTCGGGTGCAGGGTCGTGAAGGGGTAGTCGGCGATCTTCGGCTTCGCCGCCGAGAGCGCCGCGATGAGGCTCGACTTGCCGGCACTCGGGTAGCCGACGAGCGCGACGTCGGCGACGGTCTTGAGCTCGAGCACGACGTCGCCCTCGAAGCCGCTCGTGCCGAGCAGCGCGAAGCCGGGCGCCTTGCGCTTGGTGGTCGCGAGCGCCGCGTTGCCGAGACCGCCCTGGCCTCCCTCCGCGACCACGAAACGGGTGCCGGGCTCGACGAGGTCGACGAGCTGCTCGCCGTCGGGCGTCGACACGACGGTGCCGACCGGCACCGGCAGCACGAGCTCCTCGCCCTGGTAGCCGGAGCGCATGTCGCCCATGCCGGGGCCGCCGTTGCCGGATGCGCGGTGCGGCGCCCGGTGGTAGTTCAGCAGCGTGGTGACCTGCGGGTCGGCGACGAGCACGATGTCGCCGCCATGCCCGCCGTTGCCGCCGTCGGGGCCCGCGAGCGGCTTGAACTTCTCACGGCGCACCGAGACGCATCCGTTGCCGCCGTGGCCCGCGCGCAGGTGCAGCGTGACCTGGTCGACGAAGCTCGCCATCCGCATCCTGCTCTCTTGTGACGGATCTCGTGAAACGCAGCGAAGGGCGAGCCGCAGCCCGCCCTTCGCAGAAAACCAGTCGTCGGGCGACTACGCCGGGACGACGATGTTGACGACCTTGCGGCCGCCCTTGGTGCCGAACTCGACAGCGCCCGCCTCGAGGGCGAACAGCGTGTCGTCGCCGCCACGGCCGACGTTCGCGCCGGGGTGGAAGTGGGTGCCGCGCTGACGGACGATGATCTCGCCGGCCTTCACGACCTGGCCGCCGAAGCGCTTGACGCCGAGGCGCTGCGCGTTCGAGTCGCGGCCGTTGCGGGTGGACGATGCGCCCTTCTTGTGTGCCATGTCTCAGCCCCTTACTTGATGCCGGTGATCTTGACGCGGGTGAGCTCCGAGCGGTGGCCCTGGCGCTTCTTGTACCCGGTCTTGTTCTTGAACTTCTGGATGACGATCTTCTTGCCGCGCTCGTGGCCGATGACCTCGGCGGTCACCTTGACCTTGGCGAGGGCCTTCTCGTCGTGCGTGATCGTGTCACCGTCGACGAAGAGGACGGGGGTGAGCTCGATCTTGCCGCCCTGCTCGGCCTGGACGCGATCCAGGACGACGATCGAGCCGACCTCGACCTTCTCCTGCCGACCACCGGCGCGCACAACTGCGTAAACCACGGGATGTCCTTACGTATGGATGTTGAGGCGGGAGCCTCGAAAGCTGGAGCGTCAGAATGCGGGCGGAACCCCGCAGACACCAAGGGTCAAGAATAGCCGAACGGACGGCATCCGGCAAACGCGGTCAGACCTCCGCGCGCCGCGGGACCAGGTGGCGCGCGACGAGCACGAGGATGACGACGGGGGCCCGCCACATGCCGACGGTGATGAACGACAGCAGGGTCATCAGCACGCCCCATCCGGCGTACGAGAAGCCTGAGGCGAGCAGGTCGACGACCACCGCGAGAGCGGCTCCCGCCAGCGCCGCCGCAGAGCCGCGCACGATGATCTGCACGAGGCCCATCCCAGGGCTCACGGGGAGCAGCAGCCACAGCACGAGGAAGATGCCGATCGCGCAAGGGAGCATCGAGAACCCGATCTTCTGGACGAAGCCGCCGAGCGCGGCCGCGAACAGCTCGGCCACCGAGGGACCCGACACGTCGTAGAGGCCGCCGGCCGCGCTCGGCGGGGTCAGAGTCACCGACGCGAACGCCCAGGGGAGCCCCTGGAACAGCAGTTCCACGACGGTGAGCGCGACGAGCAGGCCGAGGCTCCACGCCGCGGTGCGAGCGGCATCCTTGGCCAGCGCGGCGTCATGCATCCGTTCGGAGAACCCCATGAACGTGAGGGTAGCTCATTCCTCCCTGTGTGCGCCATGCCCTGCTCGCGGGCCTGCCCTAGGGTGACGGCATGGCGGTGCTCATCGACGAGGCGATCTGGCCCAACCACGGCACGGTCTGGGGCCACCTCGTCTCCGATGTGTCGCTCGAGGAGCTGCACGCCTTCGCGCGGCGCGCCGGGATGCCGGAACGCGGCTTCGACAACGACCACTACGACTACCCGCTCGAGCGCCGCGAACAGCTCATCGCGCTCGGCGCCGAGCCCGTCACCGGGCGCGAGCTGTTACGCCGCCTCCAGGCATCCGGGCTCCGGGTGCGGCAGCGCGACAAGCGGCGCTGACGCCCGTCCGTTCCCGGGTCACGGAGTTCCGTCTCCCGGATCAAGGAGCCGGGAGGGCGCAGGCCCCGGATGCCTCAGCCGGCGGTGTCGGGCGAGCCCGCCGCCGAGGATGCGCGCCGCGAGCGGCGACCGCGGCCCTGGCCGGGCTTCTTGGGCTCGGGCAGGGCGTCGAGCACCGAGCCGAGCAGCGCATCCGCGTCGACCGCGGCACGCTGCTCTGCGCGCACCGGCTCGATCGGGATGTCGAGGATCTCGACCGGCGCCGCGGCCACGGCGGCCGCGACCTGCTCCGGCCCCGGCTCCCCCGCATCCGCGCCCTGTTCGGCGGCGTCGTGGTGCACCGTCGAGGAGGCGATCTTGGCGAGCGCGTTGCGCACGTCGTCGGTGATCTCGTGGGTGCCGGCGACCTTGGCCGCGGCGGGAGCCCCGCCGTTGCCCCCGTTGGCTCCCCCGCCGTTGCCCCCGTTGCCGCCGTTGCCCCCGCGTCCGCGGCGGCCGCGCGACGACCCGCCGCTCTGCTGCTCGGGCTGCTGCCCGCGGTGCTTGAACACCGGGTCGTGGTGCACGATGATGCCGCGGCCCGCGCACACCTCGCAGTTCTCGCTGAACGACTCGAGGAGGCCGAGGCCGAGCTTCTTGCGGGTCATCTGCACGAGGCCGAGCGAGGTGACCTCGGCCACCTGGTGCTTCGTGCGGTCGCGCGAGAGGCACTCGATGAGCCGACGCAGCACGAGGTCGCGGTTCGACTCGAGCACCATGTCGATGAAGTCGACCACGATGATGCCGCCGATGTCGCGCAGCCGCAGCTGGCGCACGATCTCCTCCGCGGCCTCGAGGTTGTTCTTGGTGACGGTCTCCTCGAGGTTGCCGCCCGAACCCACGAACTTGCCCGTGTTGACGTCGACGACCGTCATCGCCTCGGTGCGGTCGATGATGAGCGAGCCGCCCGAGGGCAGCCACACCTTGCGCTCGAGGGCCTTCTCGATCTGCTCCGTGATGCGGTACTTGTCGAAGCTGTCGACCTCGTCCTGGTAGACCTCGACGCGGTCGAGCAGGTCGGGTGCCACCGCCTTGAGGTACTTCTCGATCGTGGCCTGCGCGTCGTCGCCCGCGATGATGAGCTTCTGGAAGTCCTCGTTGAAGACGTCACGGATGATCTTCACGAGCAGGTCGGGCTCGGAGTGCAGCAGCGCGGGGGCCTGCTGGGTCTCGACGGCGCGCTCGATCTCGGCCCACTGGGTGGTGAGACGCTGCACGTCGAGCGTCAGCTGCTCCTCGGTGGCGCCCTCCGCGGCGGTGCGCACGATGACGCCCGCGTCGTCCGGCAGCACCTCCTTGAGGATCTTCTTGAGGCGCGCGCGCTCGGTGTCGGGGAGCTTGCGGCTGATGCCGTTCATCGATCCGCCGGGCACGTACACGAGGTAGCGGCCGGGCAGGCTCACCTGGCTTGTGAGGCGGGCGCCCTTGTGGCCCACCGGGTCCTTGGTGACCTGCACGAGCACGCGGTCGCCGGGCTTGAGCGCGAGCTCGATGCGTCGCGGCTGGTTCTTGGCCTCGCCCTCGGCGTTCGCCGCGGCGGCCTCCCAGTCGACCTCGCCCGAGTAGAGCACCGCGTTGCGGCCGCGTCCGATGTCGACGAAGGCCGCCTCCATGCTCGGCAGCACGTTCTGCACGCGCCCCAGGTAGACGTTGCCGATGAGGCTCGCATCCGCGGCGCGCGCGACGTAGTGCTCCACGAGCACGCCGTCCTCGAGCACACCGATCTGGATGCGCCCGAACTTCGAGCGCACCACCATCACCCGGTCGACGCTCTCGCGGCGGGCGAGGAACTCGGCCTCGGTGATGACGGGACGGCGACGGCCGGCGTCGCGCCCGTCGCGGCGGCGCTGCTTCTTGGCCTCGAGGCGGGTCGAGCCCTTGACCTTCTGCGGCTCGGTGATCGGCTCGGGCTGCTTGCGCGGCTGACGCACCTTGACGACGGCACCCGGGGCGTCATCCCCCTCGCGCGGCGCCTCGCCGGAGCGACGGCGGTTGCGGCGACGCGAGGAGGCGCTCGGGGAGGCCTCGGCGTCGTCGATCTCGCCCGCCGGCGCCGGGAGCACGGGGGGCGCCTGGAAGAGCAGGGCGAACGGGGATGCCGGGGCGGGCGGCTCCTCGGCGGCGGGCTCCGCCTCCGCGGGGTTCGCCGGGACCGGCTCCGCGGCCTCGCTCTCCCCCTCCGCGGCGGGCGCGGCCTCGGCCGGCGCCTCCTCCTTCTTGCGGCGGCGACGCGACGGCTTCGCCGCGGCCTCCACCTGGGGGGCTGACTGCTCGCCCGGGAGCTCGTTGCCGGCTGCCGGGACCTCGGGGACGTCGTTCTCCACCATCGCTGGTGCACTCCTCACCCGGGGCGGCCGCGCCGGCCTCCGGGTACTCTCCTGCGATCCCGCCGAAGCGGGACCAAATCCTTCATCTGATGCGCCGGCCGCGCTCTGCGGCGTCCGGTCGCTGCGCGCCCTCTCACGGCTCGCGGGCCCTCTCACGGCCTTGGTCCTCGTCGGACCGCGGAACTGGCTATCCGCCCGGATGCGTTCCCGACGCGGCGGGAGCACCTGCTGGCCCGGTATGCCCGGTCAAGCTCTTCGGGCCGCCCACAGGGGGCGACTCCGACGATTATCGCACGAGGATGTCGTTCGCGGCATTTCCTCACCCTCGGCGTGGGAGGATCTGCCCATGACCGATGCCACCGGCGCACCCGACACCGCTGCGGATCTCGATCACCGACCACCGCGCACCGCCCGAACGCCCTGGGTCTTCGGCCTGTGGCTCATCGTCGCGGGCATCCTCGGCGAGATCGCCGCCTTCGCGCTCACGATCGAGAAGATCGAGGTGCTGAAGAACCCGGATGCGATCCTCAGCTGCAACATCAGCGTGTTCGTGCAGTGCGGCAAGAACCTCGAGTCGTGGCAGGGCGCCGTGTTCGGCTTCCCGAACCCGATCATCGGCCTCATCTGCTGGATGGCCCCCATCGTGGTGGGCGTCTCGCTCCTCGCCGGGGCGCGGTTCCCGCGCTGGTACTGGATCGCGTTCAACGCGGGCGTGGCCGGCGCGATGGTGTTCGTGCTCTGGCTCGCGAGCCAGTCGATCTTCGACCCGCACATCCGCACGCTGTGCCCCTACTGCGTGCTCACCTGGGCCGTCACCTATCCGACGTTCTTCGCGGTGACCTTCCGCAACCTCGCCGAGGGCGTCTTCGGCGCCGGCGGACGCAAGGCGGGCCACGCGCTGCTGCCGTGGGTCGCCCCGATCAGCATCGTGCTGCTGCTCGCGGTGTTCGTCACCGCGCAGACCCAGTTCCCCGTCATCCAGAGCCTGTTCTAGTTCGCCTCTAGACTCGACTCCGACCGTCCAGCTCTCTCCGATCCAGACCCGTCAGGATTCCACCCGTGACCAACGCGCCCAGGCCCACCAAGAACCAGCGCCGCGAGGAGGCCCGCGAGGCAGCCCGCGTCGCCCGGGAGAAGGCGCTCAAGCGCCAGAAGACGCTCCGCTGGCTCGTGCCGACGATCGCCTCCGTGGTGATCCTCGTGCTCATCGCGGGGGTGGCATGGGCGTTCATCGCGCTTCAGCCGCCGCCCAAGAAGGAGGCCGGCCCCGCGAACATGATCAGCGACGGCATCGTGTTCCAGACCGACGGCAAGGGCGGGATCGAGCACGTCGCCACCCCCGCCATCAAGAAGGGCGGCGACCCGGTCGAGACCGCGCCGCGTGAGGGGCTGCTGAACATCGTCAGCTACGTCGACTTCTCCTGCCCGTCGTGCAAGGCGTTCGAGGAGGCGTACTCCTCCTCGATCCAGAAGCTCGTCGCCGACGGCACGGCCACCCTCGAGATCCGGCCCATCGCGATCCTCGACTACCGCGGCTACACGACGAACTTCTCGACCCGCGCGAACAATGTGGCCGCGTGCGTCGCCAACTACGCGCCCGACAGCTTCCTCGACGTGATGACGGCCATGTACGCCAACCAGCCCGCCGAGGGCGGCCCCGGCGTCGGCAACAATGCGCTCGTGTCGATCGTGAAGGGCGCCGGCCTCGACAACCCGGATGTCAACAGCTGCATCACGGGCGAGGTCTTCGAGCCCTGGGTGACCGCCGCGACCACGCGCTCGCGCGCCCACGACGTCACCGGCACGCCGACGACCTTCATCAACGGCACCAAGTGGGACCCCAAGACCATGGCCCCGTTCCCCGACTTCGTGAGCGCCGAGCTCGCCAAGCTCAAGGGCTGACACCGGATACGCGGAGGGGCCGCATCCTTCGGGATGCGGCCCCTCCGTCGTTCGCCGCGCCGGCGGATCACCGCGGCGGCGCCTGGATCATCCGAACGGGAACCAGAGCGCGAGCTCGCGCTCGGCCGACTCGGGCGAGTCGGAGCCGTGCACCAGGTTCTGCTGCACCTTGAGCCCCCAGTCGCGTCCGAGGTCGCCGCGGATGGTGCCGGGCGCGGCGCTCGTCGGGTCGGTCGTGCCCGCGAGCGAGCGGAAGCCCTCGATCACCCGGTTTCCGGCGACGCGCATCGCGACGACCGGGCCCGACTGCATGAACTCCACGAGCGGCTCGTAGAACGGCTTGCCCTCGTGCTCCGCGTAGTGCACGGCGAGCAGCTCGCGGTCGGCCTGCAGCAGGCGGATGTCGACCAGCTGGTAGCCCTTCGCCTCGATGCGGCGCAGGATCTCGCCCGTGAGGTTGCGAGCCACGCCATCCGGCTTGACGATCACGAGGGTCTCTTCGACGGCGGTCATGGGGCGTCTCCTTCTGTCGAGGTGGGGGTCCGCTCCGGCCCCGCGGGCGCGGAGTCGGCGGGATGCGCGGCGAGCCAGGCGGCCTTCTGCCGGTCGATCTGGCGTCCGCGCACGAAGCAGTAGACCCAGAGCGCGGCGAATGCGGCGCCGACGAGGAACATCATCGGCTCGAGGAGGCCGGTGGCGAGGATCGCGAGCTGCAGGGCGGCGCCGAGCCACACCCCCCAGCTCCAGCGCTGCACGCCCGCGGCGGCCACGAGCACGACGATGAACGCCCCGCCGTAGACGAGCGCGAGCCAGTCCGGGTCGAGCCGGTCGAGGCCGAAGACCACGAGCGCGGCGAAGAACATCATCGCGGCCTCGAGCCCGAGCGTGATCGAGAGCAGCGTCTCGGTGAGGCTCCGCGCGCGGCGGATGCGGGGGGCGCGGGCGCTCACGGCTTCCATCCGGCATCCGCGGCGAGCGCCATGACCTCGCCGACGAGGGTGATCGATCCGGTCACGACCACCGCGCGGCGCGACGACGCCGCGGCCCAGGCGCGCGCGGCGTCGACCGCGTCCGCGGCATCCGCGTGCACCGCGACGGCCTCGGGCGCGACGTCCTCGCGCACGAGCTCGGCCAGCGCCTCGGCGGGGATGGCGCGCTCGGACCGCGACTGCGTCACGTCGACGCGCGTCGCGAGCGCGGCGAGCTCCGCCACGATGCCGTGGGCGTCCTTGTCGGCCAGCACCCCGAGCACGAGGGCGAGCTCGTCGAAGTCGAAGTACTCCTGCAGCGCCGCGGCGAGCGCGGCGGCCCCGTGCGGGTTGTGGGCGGCGTCGACGAGCACTGTCGGCTCGATGCCGACGAGCTGCAGGCGCCCGGGCGAGGTGACCGCACCGAGGCCCTCGGCCACGACGTCGGGCGCGAGGGCGAGCGTGCCGTCGCCGAGGAACGACTCGACGGCGGCGACCGCGACCGCCGCGTTCTGCGCCTGGTGGTCGCCGTAGAGCGGCAGGAAGACGCCCGCGTAGCGCCCCGCGCGCCCCCGGATGTCGACGAGCTGCCCGCCGACCGCGACGGTCGTCGACTCGAGCGCGAAGTCGACGCGCTCCACCGCGACGGTCGCCTCGTCCTGAGCCGCCGCGGCGCGCAGCTCGTCCATGGCCTCCACCGGCTGCAGCGCCGTCACGACGCTCGCGGCGGGCTTGATGATGCCGGCCTTGGTGCGCGCGATCTCGGCCACCGTGGAGCCCAGGCGCTGGGTGTGGTCGAGGGCGATGGGGGTGAACACCGCCACCTGCCCGTCGGCGACGTTCGTGGAGTCCCACTCGCCGCCCATCCCCACCTCGAGCACCACGACGTCCACGGGGGCGTCGGCGAAGCACGCGAAGGCGAGCACGGTGAGCGCCTCGAAGAAGGTGAGCGTCTCCTCGCCGTTCGCGGCGAGCTCGGCGTCGACCATGAGCAGGTAGGGCTGGATGTCGTCCCAGTTGCGCGCGAACGCCTCGTCGGAGATGGGCTCGCCGTCGATCATGATGCGCTCGGTGATCCGCACCAGGTGCGGGCTCGTGAGGAGCCCCGTGCGGAGGCCGGCGGCCCGCAGCAGCGACTCGATCATGCGGCTCGTGGAGGTCTTGCCGTTGGTGCCCGTGATGTGCACGACGGGGGCCGCCCGGTGCACGTCGCCGAGCAGCTCGACCGCGCGGCGGGTCGGCTCGAGCCGCGGCTGCGGGGCCGCCTCCCCGACCCGCCCGAGCAGCGCCTCGTAGGCCGCGTCGGCCGCCCGACGATGCTCCGCGGCCTCGTAGTCGTCGGCGTCGTCGATGCTCATGCGCGCTCCAGCTCGATCGTGATCGCGGAGGCGTCGCCCACCGGCGTCGCTCCCCCACCAGCCTCGCTGGCCGTGAGAGCCGTGGCAAGCGTCTCGGAGGCGATCAGCTCGCGATGCGCCTCGATCGCGGCCACGGCGTCCGCGTCGCCCGCGAGCGAGAGCCGGATGCGGTCGGTCACCTCGAGCCCGGCGTCCTTGCGCGCCTGCTGCACGGCGCGCACGACGTCGCGGGCGAGCCCCTCGGCCGCGAGCTCGGGCGTGACGGCCGTGTCGAGCACGACGAAGCCGCCCGAGGGCAGGAACGCGATCGCGCCCGCCTCGCCGGCGATCGTGAGCTCGAGCTCGTACTCCCCGGGCGCAAGGGTCACGCCGCCCGCGACGACCGTCTCGCCGCCGGCAGCTGCGCCGTCCACCGACCAGTCGCCCGCCTTCGACGCCTGGATCACCCGCTGCACGTCCTTGCCGATGCGCGGTCCCAGCGCGCGCGCGTTGACCGTCAGCCGGCGCGTGATGCCGAAGTCGGCGAGGCTCGACTCGACGAGCGGCACGAGGTCGAGCGCCTTCACGTTGAGCTCGTCGCGCACGATGTCGGCGAAGCCCTCGAGCGCGTCCGCCTCGGACGCCACCACCGTGAGCCGGGCGAGCGGAAGGCGCACGCGCAGCTTCTGCGCCTTGCGGAGCGCGAGCCCCGCGGAGGCGACCTCGCGCACGCGGTCCATGGCGCCCACGAGCTCCGCGTCCACCGGGAACTCGGATGCGTCGGGCCAGTCCTGCAGATGCACGCTGCGCCCGCCGGTGAGCCCGCGCCAGATCTCCTCGGTCACGAGCGGCAGCAGCGGCGCCGCGAGACGCGCGTAGGTCTCGAGCACCGTGTAGAGGGTGTCGAAGGCGTCCGGGTCGTCGCCCGCCCAGAAGCGGTCGCGGCTGCGGCGCACGTACCAGTTGGTGAGCACCTCGGCGAAGTCGCGCAGCGCCTCGGCCGCGAGCGGGGTGTCGAAGTCGTCGAGTCGCTCGGTGACCTCCCGGATCACGTCGTGCGTCTTGGCGAGCAGGTAGCGGTCGAGCGGATGCGCGGAGTCGGTGCGACGGGTCGCGGTGTAGCCGGATTTCGACACGCCCTCCGGGCTACTCAATCCGCTCGCTCCGCTCGCGGAGTTCGCGTAGAGCGTGAAGAAGTAGTAGCTCGACCACAGCGGCAGCATCACCTCGCGCACGCCCTGGCGGATGCCCTCCTCGGTGACGACGAGGTTGCCGCCGCGGATGACCGAGCTCGACAGCAGGAACCAGCGCATGGCATCCGCGCCGTCCCGGTCGAAGACCTCCGAGACGTCGGGGTAGTTGCGCAGCGACTTCGACATCTTCTGCCCGTCGGAGCCGAGCACGATGCCGTGGCTGAGCACGTTCTTGTAGGCCGGGCGGTCGAAGAGCGCCGTCGCGAGCACGTGCATGACGTAGAACCAGCCGCGGGTCTGGCCGATGTACTCGACGATGAAGTCGGCGGGGTTGTGCCCGTCGAACCACTCCTGGTTCTCGAAGGGGTAGTGCACCTGCGCGAACGGCATCGACCCGGAGTCGAACCACACGTCGAGCACGTCGGGGATGCGGCGCATGACGGAGCGGCCCGTCGGGTCGTCGGGGTTCGCACGGGTCAGCTCGTCGATGTACGGGCGGTGGAGGTTCGGCTCGCCGTTCTCGTCGCGCGGCAGCACGCCGAAGTCGCGCTCGAGCTCCTCGAGCGAGCCGTACACGTCGACGCGCGGATACTCCGGGTCGTCGGACTTCCACACGGGGATCGGGCTGCCGAAGTAGCGGTTGCGGCTGATCGACCAGTCGCGCGCGTTCGCGACCCACTTGCCGAACTGGCCGTCCTTGACGTTCTCGGGAACCCAGGTGATCTCCTGGTTGAGCTCGCCCATCCGGTCCTTGAAGTCGGGAACGCGCACGAACCAGCTCGAGACGGCCTTGTAGATGAGCGGCTTGCGGCACCGCCAGCAGTGCGGGTAGCTGTGCTCGTAGCTCTTGAGCTGCAGCAGGCGCTTCTCGGCGCGCAGCTTCTGCACGAGCGGCTTGTTGGCCTCGTCCCAGCGCAGCCCCGCGACGTCCGCCACCGCCGGCAGGAACACGCCGCCGTCGTCGAGCGAGAGCACGACCGGGATGCCGGCCGCCGCGCAGGTGAGCTGGTCGTCCTCGCCGTAGGCGGGCGCCTGGTGCACGATGCCCGTGCCCTCGCCTGTGGCGACGTAGTCGGCGACGAGGATCGTGAAGGCGGCGGCGCCGTAGGCGTCGGCGTAGTAGTCCCACAGCCGGTCGTACTGCACGCCGCCGAGCTCGGCGCCGGTGTAGCGGCGCTCCTCGACGGCGGCGAGCGCGGCATCCGCATCCGGGTAGCCGAGATCCTTGGCGTAGGAGGCGACGGTGTCGGCGGCGAGCAGGAAGCGGGCCGCGTCGCCCTCGAGGCCCCCGGCGGCGCCGGCCGGCCCCGCGGGCACGACGACGTACTCGATCGCGGGCCCCACGGCGAGCGCGGCGTTCGTCGGCAGGGTCCACGGGGTCGTCGTCCAGGCGAGCGCGTTGACGGCGGTCAGGCCCAGCGCCTCCGCCTTCTCGCCGACGAGCGGGAAGGTCACCGTGACCGACTGGTCCTGCCGCATCTGGTAGACGTCGTCGTCCATCCGCAGCTCGTGGTTCGAGAGCGGGGTCTCGTCGTTCCAGCAGTACGGCAGCACGCGGAAGCCCTCGTAGGCGAGGCCCTTGCGGTAGAGCTCGGAGAACGCCCAGATGACCGACTCCATGAAGGTCACGTCGAGCGTCTTGTAGTCGTTCTCGAAGTCGACCCAGCGCGCCTGACGGGTGACGTAGTCCTCCCACTCCTGGGTGTAGTGCAGCACCGACTCGCGCGCCTTGGCGTTGAAGGCGCCGATGCCCATGGCCTCGATCTCGCCCTTGGTCGTGATGCCGAGCTGGCGCATCGCCTCGAGCTCGGCCGGGAGCCCGTGGGTGTCCCAGCCGAAGCGGCGGTGCACCTGCTTGCCGCGCATGGTCTGGTAGCGCGGGAAGACGTCCTTGGCATAGCCGGTGAGCAGGTGGCCGTAGTGCGGCAGGCCGTTGGCGAACGGCGGACCGTCGTAGAACACCCACTCGGGCGCGCCCTCGCGCTGCTCGATCGAGGCCGCGAAGGTGCCGTCGGCCTTCCAGAAGGCGAGGACGCGCTCCTCGATCTCGGGGAAGCGCGGGGATGCCGGCACGCCCTCGGCTGCATCGTGGGACTGCGCGTCTCCAGGCTGTGCGTTGCGGGGGTAGCTCATCCGGTCCGTCCGTGTCTCTCGTGCTGTCTGCCTGCTCTGCACGAGGACGACGGATGCCGCGGTACCACCTCGCTTGCCGCCTCCTGGCTGGTCGAGTAGCCGCCGAAGGCGGCGTGTCGAGACCAGGAACCGACCGCTCGTTGCACGCGCTGACGGGCGCACCCGCTCGGTTCTAGTGCCCCGCTCCTTGGTTTCGAGACGGCGCTGCGCGCCTCCTCGACCAGCGGAGCGGGGGTTCTTCCGAGGGCTCCCCGGTGATGGCCGGATCGATGCCGATGGTCGATTCTATCGCGTCGGCGCTATGCTGGGGCGCACGCGTGGGAGCGCTCCCACGACACAGCATCCGCTCTCGACGAGGAGACGCATGACCCACCACCTCGACCGCCGCGCCTTCCTCGCGATCGGCGGCCTCGCCGCCCTCGGCGCCGGACTCGCCGCGTGCGATCCCCTGCCCGCGGGGGCTCCGAGCGCCTCCCCGACCGACTGGATGCCGCCCGCCGAGCCCCTGAGGTTCCCCGCCGGCTACACCTGGGGAGCCGCCACCTCCGCCTTCCAGGTCGAAGGCTCGACAACCGCCGACGGCCGGGGCGTCTCCATCTGGGACACCTTCTGCGCCGAGCCCGGGCGCGTGCAGCGCGGCGCGACCGGCGACCCGGGCGCCGACGTCTACCGCCGCTGGGAGTCGGATCTCGACCTCATCGCCGGGCTCGGCCTCGGCGCGTACCGCTTCTCGGTGTCGTGGCCGCGCATCCAGCCCGAGGGATCGGGCCCCGTCAACCGGAAGGGCGTCGACTGGTACCGGCGCTTCGTCGACGGGCTGCGCGAACGCGGCATCCGTCCCGCGATCACGCTCTTCCACTGGGACCTGCCCCAGGCGCTCCAGGATGCCGGGGGCTGGCCGGCGCGCGACACCGCCTCGCGCTTCGCCGACTACGCCGGCATCGTGTTCGACGCCCTCGGCGGCGACGGCGAGCTCGCGGCCGACTGGTTCACGATCAACGAGCCGAAGACGCTCGCCTACGTGGGCCACTGGTATGGCTCGCACGCCCCCGGACTGCGCGACCCCGATCTCGCGGTCGCGGCCGTGCACCACCAGCTGCTCGGCCACGGCCTCGCGGTCGAGCGCTTCCGCGCCACCGGAACGCCCGGGCGGATCGGCATCGCGCTCAACCTCATCCCCTGCTATCCGATCCTCGGCGGCGACCGCTCGGCCGAACGCGTCGACGCGGCCGAGAACCGGCTGTTCCTCGACCCGGTGCTGCTCGGCAGCTACCCGGACGACGCGATCGGCGCGGGGCCGGGCTCCGTGCCCGCCGACCCGGACCGCTTCCGCGCCCTCGTGCGGGAGGGCGACCTCGCGACGATCTCGACCCCCGCCGACCTGCTCGCGATCCAGTACTACGGGGTCACCGGCGTGAACGCCGCGGGCGACCAGGTGCGCATCCACGACACCTCGCGGGCGAGCTGGCAGCAGCTCTGGCCCGAAGGGCTCTACGACCTCCTGACCCGTCTCGTGCGCGACTACCCGCGCATCCCGATCGTCATCACCGAGAACGGCATGCCGGATACGGGCGCGCGGCTCACGGTCAACGACCCGTACCGCGTGGAGTTCCTGCGCGCCCACTTCCAGCAGGCGGCGCGCGCGATCGCCGAGGGCGTGCCGCTCGAGGGGCACTGCGTGTGGTCGCTGCTCGACAACTTCGAGTGGGCCGAGGGCTACGAGCAGCGCTGGGGCATCGTGGCCGTCGACTTCGACACGCAGGAGCGCACCCTCAAGCGGAGCGCCGAGTTCTACCGCGAGGTCATCGCGGCGAACGCCGTGGCGCCCGCGTGATCCGCTGCCCTCAGGCGCGGCTCGCGGTGCCCGCGACGTAGCCGGCGAGCAGGGCGGCGCCCGTCTCGGCGTCGTCGACCGTGACCGTGAAGCGGCGCCCGTCGTGGCGCACCACCTCGATCGCCGGACCGCGGCGCGCGATCACGCCGAAGCTGCGCCCGGGCGCCCAGCGCCACCCCCAGCCGCCGAACTCCGAGAGGGGCTCCACCTCGCTCGTCTCGACGCGCGCGATGTCGCCGACGGGGATGCGGATGCGCGGCCAGCCGAGCGGCTGCGAGCGCACGACGATGCCGCCGGAGTCGACCCGCACCCGCCACGAGATGCCGGCGGCGCACAACACGAGGAGCAGCAGCGGCACGAGCGCGATCGGCCAGATCGCTCCCCCGCCGACCGCCACCGCGAACGCGGCGGAACCGCCCGCCACGCCCACCGCGACGAGAAGCGCCGCGATGGCGCCTGCGTGCAGGTGCGTCGTCGCGATCCACGCGCTGCGCTCGCCCGCCACGAGCGGAAGCGGCTCGGCGGGTGCGATCCGCGACAGCGACGCGACAGCCTTCGGCAGCGCGAACCACGCGATCACCCCCACGACGAGCGAGATGCCGAGGAACACGAGCAGCAGCCCGCCGACCTCGGGCGCGTCGCGCGCATCCGGAAGGCCGCGCTGCACGCCGACCGTGGCGGTGAGCGAGCCGCACAGGAACACCGTCACGACGAGCGAGCCGACGGCGAGGATCTTGTGCATCGCGGTCGGTGCGACACCGCGTGCGGTCGCGAGGAAGGCGGCGAACATCGCCGTGAGCCCCACCGCGAGGCCCGCCGTGAGCGCCGTCGTCGACCACGCCGGGCCGAAGCCGTCGGGACCGGCACCCGACCAGTGGGTGGCGATCGGATCGGGCAGCTGCGGCAGCCAGGCGAGCTGGATGGCCACCGCCGTCGCGGCCGCGATGAGCGGCAGGGCGACCGCGACGACCCACAGCGAGAGGGGAAGTCGTGCGCGCGCGGATCGGGGGGTGTCGGTCATGCGGGATACTCCTCGCGGATCAGGGAGAGCAGGGTCTGGGGGGCGACACCGTGGCGGCGCGCCTCGGCGACGAGCGCGCGCACGGCGGCGAGCAGCTCGGGGACGTGGCCCGCGGCATCCGTCACGACCGCGCCGCGACCGCGTCGGAGATCGACGAGCCCCTCGTCGCGGAGGTCCTGGTAGGCGCGCAGCACCGTGTGCACGTTGACGTCGAGGGCGTCGGCCAGCTCGCGCGCGGCCGGCAGGCGGTCGCCCGCGCGCAGCGCACCGCGACCCGCATCGGCGCGGATCGACGCCGCGATCTGGTCGTAGATCGCGACGTCGGACGCGGGGTCGACGCGGATGAGCACCCCGCCATCCTATTGTTCGATTTCCCCTAGAACAACCGAACAGGCACGGCGAATCGGCGGATGCATCGACGCCGCGCCCCGCAGACCCTAGGCTGGCTCCCACCACCACGAGTGCCGGAGGCCCCATGAGCGACGACACCCCCACCCAGCGCTACCCCGAGGGCTTCCCGCCCAACGGGGGCGGCGCCACGCCGCCGGCCGTGCCGGGCGACGCTCCGACCGAGCGCTTCACGACGCCGGAGGCCGCGGCCGGGGCGGCCGTGCCCCCGCCCGCGACGCCCGGGAACGGCGTGCCTCCCCCTCCCTCCGGTGGCGGCAACCGCGACCAGCGACGCCTCATCATCGCGCTCGCCGTGATCGGCGGCGTGCTGCTGCTCGCGATCATCGCGCTGCTGATCTGGATCGCCACGAGCTCCTCGGGCTCCCCCGAGCCGACGACGAGCCCCACGCCGAGCTCCGAGGCGCCCACTCCGACGCCTACCGAGACCACGCCGTCCCCGACGCAGACGCCCACGGAGACGACGAAGCCGACGCAGAAGCCGGTCGACCCGCCGAAGCCGACCGGCGCCATCGCGAGCTTCACCGCATCCACGACCACCGTCGACTGCACCGCCTCGGGCGGCTCCCCGATCCCCGTGGCCTTCAGCTGGGACGCCAACGGCAAGCAGCTCTGGTTCGGCATCGGCACGGTCGACGCGAGCATCGCGCCCTACGGCAGCTACTCGCTCAAGGACACCCAGACCTTCGACTACCAGTGCAACCAGGGCAGCGGCAAGCAGATCTACACCATCACGGTGCAGAAGAACGACCTCAGCTACGAGTCGAAGACCATCACCATCCGCGAGATCTGATCCCGCGAGATGGCGGATAGGGTGGGGAGGAAGTCACACTCAGGCACCTCTTGACGCGGTGCCGCATATAGCGAACCGGAGACCCCGCGATGGATGCCGCCATTCCCGAGAAGCCCGCCCTCGAGGGGCTCGAGTCCAAGTGGCGCGAGACCTGGGACCGCGACGGCACCTTCCGGTTCGACCGCGCCGCCGCGCTCGCCGCCGGCCGCGAGTGCGTCTACAGCATCGACACCCCGCCGCCCACGGCATCCGGCAGCCTGCACATCGGGCACGTGTTCAGCTACACCCACATGGACCTCGTGGCGCGGTACCAGCGGATGCGCGGCAAGCACCTGTTCTTCCCGATGGGCTGGGACGACAACGGCCTGCCCACCGAGCGCCGCGTGCAGAACTACTACGGCGTGCGCTGCGACCCGACGCTCCCCTACGACCCCGACTTCACGCCCCCGCAGGAGGGCGGCGAGGGCAGCTCGGGCAAGGCCGCCGACCAGCAGCCGATCTCGCGCCGCAACTTCGTCGAGCTCTGCGAGCGCCTCACCGCCGAAGACGAGGTGCAGTTCGAGGAGCTGTGGCGCACCCTCGGCCTCTCGGTCGACTGGTCGCTCACCTACCGCACCATCGGCGAGGAGTCGCAGCGGGTCGCCCAGCGCGCGTTCCTGCGCAACCTCGCCCGCGGCGAGGCGTACCAGGCGGATGCGCCCACGCTGTGGGACGTGACCTTCCGCACCGCGGTCGCCCAGGCCGAGCTGGAGGACAAGGAGCAGCCCGCCGCCTACCACCGGGTGTCGTTCCACCGGCCGGGCGGCGGCACTATCGAGATCGAGACGACCCGCCCCGAGCTGCTGCCCGCCTGCGTGGCGCTCGTGGCGCATCCGGATGACGAGCGCTACCGGGGGCTGTTCGGCACGACCGTGACGACCCCGATCTTCGGCGTCGAGGTGCCCGTCGTGGCGCACCGCCTCGCCCAGCAGGACAAGGGCTCCGGCATCGCCATGATCTGCACCTTCGGCGACGTGACCGACGTCGTGTGGTGGCGCGAGCTCGACCTGCCCAACCGCGCGATCATCGGCTTCGACGGCCGCATCCTGCCCGAGGCCCCCGCCCAGGAGCTCTTCACGGATGCCGGCCGTGCCGCCTACGCCGAGCTCGCCGGCAAGACCGTGTTCAGCGCGAAGGCCCGCATCGTCGAGCTGCTCGCCGAGTCGGGCGACCTCATCGGCGAGCCCCGCAAGATCGTGCACCCGGTGAAGTTCTTCGAGAAGGGCGACAAGCCGCTCGAGATCGTCTCGACACGCCAGTGGTACATCGTCAACGGCGCGCGCGACGAGAAGCTGCGCGACGAGCTGCTCGCGGCCGGCAAGGAGCTGCGGTTCCACCCCGACTTCATGCGCGTGCGCTACGAGAACTGGGTCGGCGGCCTCACCGGCGACTGGCTCATCTCGCGGCAGCGCTTCTTCGGCGTGCCGATCCCCGTCTGGTACCCACTCGACGAGAACGGCGAGCCGCTGCGCGAGCAGCCGATCGTGCCGTCCGAGGACCAGCTGCCGGTCGACCCGTCGTCGGATGCCGCCCCCGGCTACGAGGAGTCGCAGCGCGGCGTGCCCGGCGGCTTCGTCGGCGAGCTCGACATCATGGACACCTGGGCCACCTCGAGCCTCACCCCGCAGATCGCGGGCGGCTGGGAGACCGACCCCGAGCTCTTCGCGCTCGTATTCCCCTACGCGCTGCGCTCGCAGGGGCAGGACATCATCCGCACCTGGCTGTTCTCGACTGTGCTGCGGGCGCGCCTCGAGCACGGCGAGACGCCGTGGGCGCACGCCGGCGTCTCGGGGTTCATCGTGGACCCCGACCGCAAGAAGATGTCGAAGTCGAAGGGCAACGTCGTGACCCCGCAGGGGCTGCTCGACGAGCACGGCTCGGATGCGGTGCGCTACTGGGCGGCATCGTCGAAGCTCGGCACGGATGCGGCCTTCGATCCGCAGAACCCCAAGACGATCAAGATCGGCCGCCGGCTCGCGATCAAGGTGCTCAACGCCGCCAAGTTCGTGTACGGCTTCGACCACACGCCGGGCGCCGCCGTCACGAACCCCCTCGACCTCGACATGCTCGCCGAGCTCGGCCGCGTGATCGAGGAGGCCACCCGCGCCTACGAGGGCTTCGACCACGCGCGGGCGCTCGAGGTGACCGAGCAGTTCTTCTGGACCTTCTGCGACGACTACCTCGAGCTCGTCAAGGAGCGTGCCTACACGGGCGAGGGCGCGGCGCAGGCCTCGGCGGTCGCGGCCCTCCGCACCGCGATCGACGTCATGCTGCGCCTGCTCGCGCCCGTGCTGCCGTTCGCGACCGAGGAGGTCTGGGCCTGGACCCACGAGGGCTCGGTGCACACCGCGACGTGGCCGCGCGCCTCCGAGCTCGGCACGTCGACCGGGCCACGGGGGCTGCTGCCGGCGGTGTCGGAGGCGCTCATCGGCATCCGCCGCGCCAAGACGGACGCCAAGGCCTCGCAGAAGACGCCCGTCGCCTCAGCGACCCTCGCCGGCCCCGCGATCCTCGCCGAGGCCGCCGACGATCTGCGCGCGGTCGGCCGCATCGAGCGGCTCGACCTCGTCGAGGCTGAGAGCGTTGAGGTGCGCGACGTCGTGCTCGCCGAGGTCCCGGAGGCCTGAGATGACCGAGCCGACGCTCATCCGCGCCGTCGCCGCGGGCGACGCGGCACGCTGGCGCGAGCTGTTCCGCGCCTACGGCGTCTTCTACGAGACCGACTTCACGGATGCGGTGCTCGACCGGGTCTGGGAGCTGCTGCTTGCCGAGGGCTCCGGCGTCGACGCGCTCGTCGCGGAGCGCGACGGGCGGGTCGTGGGCCTCGCCCACTACCGCTCGCATCCGGACACCTTCTCGGGTGGCCTCGACTGGTACCTCGACGACCTCTTCGTCGACCCGGAGGCGCGCGGCACGGGCGCCGGGCGCGCCCTCGTCGAGGCGCTCGCCGAGAAGTCGGCGGGCACCGGCGGCACGCTCCGCTGGATCACGGCCGACACCAACGAGGTGGCGCAGGCGCTCTACGACCGCATCGCCCAGCGCACCCGCTGGGTCACCTACGAGCTGAAGCGCTGATGCAGCTCGGCACGCGCTGGCCGGTCGGGGGCGAGCTCCCGGTCCGCGTCCCGGATGCTCTGGGCGCCGCGATCCGCGAGGTCGAGGCCGAGCTCGCGGGCACCGACACCGAGGGCTGGCGCTGGACGCTCACCTGGCTCGAGGGCCGGCCGATCGCCGAGCTCGATGACGGCACCCGGCTGCGCGTCGGCCACGACGGCGTCGTGCACCGCGAGCTGCTCGACTGAGCCGTCTTACTTCCGCGCGAGGATCTCGCCGTGCGGGAGGATCATCCACCCGTTGGCATCGCCGGCCCATGACAGCCAGCCGCGACGGATTGCCGCGAGCTCCTCCGCCTCGCCGATCCCCGACTCGCGGATACCGGTCGCGAACTCGGACTCGAGCGCGCGATCAGCCCACAGGCCCCCCCACCAGTCACGGTCCGCGTCGTTCTGAAAGCACCACACCGAGGCACCCGCCTCGATCCGCGTGAAACCAGCCTCTCGCGCCCACGACTTGAGACGGCGCCCGGCATCGGGGCTGCCTCCGTTGCGGCGGGCCAGACGTGCATAGCTGTCGAGCCACAACGTGAGTTCGGGCGATCCAGGGAACACGATCGAGCCCTCGTAGTCGCAGTCGCGCGCCGCGACAAGTCCCTCGGCTCCCACAAGCCCACGCCAGGCCTCGAGCGCCTCCACAGGACGGCCGAGGTGCTGCAGCACCTGATGGGCGTGCACGATATCGAACGTGCCGTCCGCAAACCCAGGCGCGTAGGCATCTGCCACGCGGAACTCGATATTGGCGACCCCCCGTTGGGCGGCGAGCGCCGTGGCTTCGGCGACGACGGACTCCGACGCGTCGATGCCGACGACACGGCCGGGGAAGACGCGCTGCGCCAGGTCGATGGTGATCGTACCTGGGCCCGAGCCCACGTCGAGCACGTCCATTCCCGCGGCGAGGTGGGGGATCAGATACGACGCGGAGTTCTCCGCGGTGCGCCACCGGTGCGAACGCAACACGCTCTCATGGTGGCCGAGGGTGTAGCGCTCGGGCATGCCGCAAGCCTAGGACAGCGCCTCGAGTGTTACCGGCGCGCGAGGATCTCGCCGTGCGGGAACACCATCCAGCCGTCGGGATCCTCCGCCCACTGCGCCCACGCGAAGCTGATCGCCTCGAGGTCGGCGCGCGAGGCGAAGCCGCGCCCGATCGCGTCGCCCGCGAAGGCCGAGGCGAGCACGCGGTCGCGCCACATGCCGCCCCACCAGGCGCGCTCGTCGTCGGTCGAGAAGCACCAGACGGATGCGGTGGACTCCACCGCGGCGAAGCCCGCCTCCCGCGCCCACGCCTTGAGGCGGCGGCCGGCGTCCGGCTCTCCCCCGTTGCTGCGGTGCACCTGCTGGTAGAGCCGCGCCCAGGACTCGAGGCCGGGGGTCGTCGGGTAGGTGACGACGCCCGCGTAGTCGCACTCCCGCACCGCGACGAGGCCGTCGTCGCGCACGACGCGCCGCCACTCGGCGAGCGCCTCCACGGGCCGTGCGAGGTGCTGCAGCACCTGGTGGGCGTGCACGACGTCGAAGGTCTCGTCGCCGAACGGCAGGGCGTAGGCGTCGCCGACGAGGAACTCGACGTTGGTCACGCCGCGCTCGGCCGCGTGCCGCCGCGCCTGCTCGACGACCTCCTCCGAGGAGTCGACGCCGACGACCCGCCCCGGGGCGACCAGCTCGGCGAGGTCGACCGTGATGGTGCCGGGGCCGCAGCCCACGTCGAGCACGTCCATGCCGGGCCGCAGATGCGGGAGCAGGTAGGCGGCCGAGTTGAGCGCCGTGCGCCAGATGTGCGATCGCAGCACCGTCTCGTGGTGGCCGTGGGTGTAGCGCTCGTTCTCGCTCATGAGGTCACGCTACCTCGCAGCCCTAGGCTGTCCGGGTGACGAACCCCTTCCTCGCCGAGAGCGAGCTGCCCTATCTGCTGCCCGACTTCGCCGCGATCCGCGAGGAGCACTTCCGGCCGGCCTTCGAGCGCGGGATGGCGGAGCAGCTCGCCGAGGTCGCCGCCATCACGGCCGACCCGGCCCCGGCGAGCTTCGAGAACACCCTCGTGCCGCTCGAGCGCTCGGGTCGCGTGCTCGATCGGGTGGCCACCGTGTTCTTCACGCTCGCCTCCTCCGACACGACGGATGCGATCCAGCAGCTCGAGGAGGAGCTCGCCCCGCTGCTCGCCGCCCACCACGACGCGATCGCGCTCGACCCCGCCCTGTACGCGCGGATCGACACGATCCACCGCGACCGCGAGTCACTCGACGCCGAGCAGCGCTACCTCGTGGAGCGCCGCCACATCGCCATGACGCTCGCCGGCGCGGGCCTCGACGAGGCGGCGAAGGAGCGCCTGCGCGAGCTCAACCAGCTGATCTCGACGCTCACCACCCGCTTCGAGAAGAACCTGCTGAACGACACCAACGCCCTCGCGGTGCACGTGACGGATGCCGCGGAGCTCGCGGGCCTCGAGGCGTCCGAGCTCTCGGCCGCCCGCGAGGCCGCGGCCGCCCGCGAGCTGGACGGCTGGCTCGTGACCCTCGTGCTGCCGACCGGACACCCCTGGCTCACCGCGATCGAGGTGCCGGCGACGCGGGCGCGCATCATGGCCGCATCCCGCGCACGCGGCACGCACGGGGGCGAGCACGACAACCGCGAGCTCGTGCTCGAGCTCGTCCGGGCGCGGGCGGAGCGCGCCCGGCTGCTCGGCTTTCGCGACCACGCGTCCGTCGTGACCGCCGACGAGACCGCCGGCTCGCCGGCCGCCGTCGCCGCCCTGCTCGAGCGTCTCGCACCCGCCGCCGCCCGCAACGCCGCCGCCGAGCGGGCGGCGCTCGGCGAGGTGACGGGCGGGGCCGTCACGGCATCCGACTGGGCGTTCGCCGCGGATGCCGTGCGCCGTGAGCGCTACGCCGTCGACACCGCCGCCCTGCGCCCCTGGTTCGAGGCGGAGCGCGTGCTGCGGGACGGCGTGTTCTTCGCGGCCGAGCGCCTGTACGGCCTGCGCTTCGGGGAGCGCCCCGAGCTCCGCGGCTGGAACGAGGAGGTGCGCGTCTTCGAGGTGAGCGACGACGACGGTCCGGTCGGCCTCTACCTGCTCGACCTCTACACGCGGGACGCGAAGCGCGGGGGCGCGTGGATGAACTCGCTCGTCGAGCGCACCGAGCTGCTCGGGCATCCGGCGGTCGTCACCAACAACCTCAACGTGCCGCGTCCCGCCGCGGGCGAGCCGACGCTGCTCACCCTCGACGAGGTCGAGACGCTCTTCCACGAGTTCGGGCACGCGCTGCACGGCCTCTTCGCGGATGCGCGCTACCCGAGCCTCGCGGGCACCAACGTGTTCCGCGACTTCGTGGAGTTCCCGAGCCAGGTCAACGAGATGTGGGCGATGTGGCCCGAGGTGCTCGAGAACTACGCACGGCACCACGAGACGGGCGAGCCGCTCGACCCGGCCGTGGCCGACCGCCTCCGCGCGGCCGAGCGCTTCGGGCAGGGCTTCGCCACGAGCGAGTACCTGCAGGCGGCCCTGCTCGACCAGGCCTGGCACACCCTCGACGCCGACGAGGCCGCGACCATCTCGGATGCCGCGGCGTTCGAGGCCGGCGCGCTCGCCGCCGCGGGCCTCGCCGACGAGGCGATCCCGCCGCGCTACGCCACCACCTACTTCGCGCACGTCTTCTCGGGCGGCTACGACGCCGGCTACTACTCCTACATCTGGAGCGAGGTGCTCGACGCCGACACCGTCGAGTGGTTCCGCGAGAACGGCGGCCTCACCCGCGACAACGGGGAGCGCTTCCGTCGCCGGCTGCTGCAGGTGGCCGGCACGCGCGATCCTCTCGCCGCCTATCGCGACTTCCGCGGTCGTGACGCCGCCCTCGAGCCGCTGCTGGAGCGCCGCGGGCTGCTCGGCTAGACGGTCGCGCCGGTACGCGCGGCACGGAAGGCGATCGCGGTGATGCCGAGCGCCGAGGCGAGGAATACGCCGCCGAGCAGGAGCCAGCCCGGCAGGCCGCCCTCGAGCGCCGTCGCCGTGATGACGAGCGGCGCCACGGTCGCGCCGACCGCGAAGCCCATCGAGTACATCCCCTGGTAGGCGCCCGCCCGGTGCGGGTCGGCGAGCTCGAAGCTCAGGCCCCATGCCCCCGCCTGGGAGAGGATCTCGGCGAAGGCGTGCAGCACGGCGGCCGTGAGCAGGAGCACGACGGCGACCACGAGGGCCGCGCCGCCCGCCGCGCCGTAGGCGAGGCACGCCGCCGCCATGAGCACCCCCGCGACGGCGGAGACCCATCCGGCGCGGCGGAGGTCGTGGGTGCCCCGCGAGAGCGGCAGCTGGAGCGCGATCACGAGCGTCGTGTTCACGATGAGCATGATCGACAGCAGGTACTTCGGGGCCACCGTGTCGTGGGCGAGCCAGAGCGGCACGCCCACGTTCGCCACGGCGAACTGCATCGCGAAGATCGCGGCGAGCGCCGAGAAGAGCAGGTACCGCGGATCGCGCCACGGCGAGCGACCGGGCGGCGCCGTGCGCTCCGCGTGGTCGGCGCGCGACGGGGCGTCGACGCGACGCGGCAGCCCGAGCAGCAGCAGCGAGCAGCCCGCGTAGGCGACCCCGCCGATCACGAGGATCGCGCGGTAGGCCTCGGGGGTGCCGATCGCGAGTGCGATCGCGGCGACGCCGCTGCCGAGGGCGATGCCGATGTTGGTGACCGTGCGGAGCACGGCGCGGCTCGTCACGCGCGCGGGACCCGTGAACGCGCGGGCGATGATCGCCGAGCGCACGGAGCCGTTCCACGACAGCGCGAGCGACACGAGCACCTCCACCACGACCGCACCCCAGAACTCCGAGACGAGGGCGTAGGCGGCGATGCCCGCCCCCGCGATCGCCTCGGAGATCACGAGCATCCGGCGCGCCGAGATCAGGTCGGCGAGATGCCCGCCGAGGTAGGAGCCGCCGATGCCCACGGCCGAGCCGATCGCGAACACGATCGCCACCTGGGCCGCCGGCAGCCCCGCGATGAGCGTGAGGTACAGCACCACGAGCGTCAGCGAGATGCCGCGCCCCACCGTGCTCACGAAGGTCGCGAGCACGAGCGCGCGCAGCACCGGATCGGCGAGGCCGTTGGCGAGTCGCTCGCGCAGCGGCAGGCGGACGGAGGCGTCGGAGGTCACCCGCCCCATTCTGCCTCGGCGGTCCGACCGCGCCCGACGCGTCAGGCGCGGAACAGGGGCGCGAGCCTCTCGGCGGCCGACGCCCGGATCCACACCGCGACCTCGTCGACCGGCACCTCGCGCTCCACGACGCCGCCCGTGTGGCGGGTGCCGCGGAAGGCGTCGACCCACTCGCCGTCCGGCAGCCACGCGCGCACGGCATCCGCCCCCTCGTGCACCACGGGCGCCACGAGCAGCTCGTCGCCGAGCATCCACTGGAACGGATGCGCGAACGCCTCGTCCGCGGTCGGCGCGTCGAAGAACAGCGGCCGCATGAGCGGCTCGCCGGCCGCGATCGCGCGACGCGTCTCGGCGGCCAGATACGGCACGAGCCGCTCGCGCAGCTCGGTGAACGCCCGGAACACCGGGATGACGCGCGCGTCTCCCGTGCGCTCGGCGATGTTCCACGGGGTGCGGTCGCGCGACGGCGTGCGGTGGTGGTTGAACTCCGAGTGGTACTGCATGATCGGCACGAACGCCGCGGCCGCAGCCGAGCGCAGGTAGAGCTCCGCCGTCGGGATGTCGCCGCTGAAGCCCGCGAGGTCCCAGCCCCAGTACACGATGCCGCTCGCGGCCGCGTTGAGCCCGGCGAACATCGACCAGCGGAACGCCTCCCAGGTGGAGTTCTCGTCCCCCGCCCAGAACGCGCCGTGCGCCTGGCTGCCGGTGAAGCCGGCCCGGCTGAAGGTCACCGGCGCCTTCCCGTTCCGCCGGAGCAGATCGCCGTAGGCCTTCGCGTAGTGCACCGGGAAGGTGCTGTTCTTCTCGTCGCCGCGGCGTCCGTCGAGGTAGACGAGCTCGCGGCCCCAGGCGTGCTCGCCGCCGTCGGTCTTGAAGCCGTCGACGCCGAGCTCCTCCACGAGGTAGCGGCGCTTCTCGGTCCACCAGTGCGCGGCGCGCTCGTCGGTGAGATCCGGCATCAGGCCGAGGGGGAACCACCAGCCGCGGTTGCGATAGGGGCGCAGGCTCCCGTCGGGGGCCTCCTCCCGGATGACGACGCCGTCGCGGATCGCGGCCTCGGCATCCGCGGCGACCTGTCCCTGCGGATGCGGCCGCATCTTCACGAGCGGGATCTGCCAGAGGTGCAGCCGGATGTCGCGGCGGTGCAGCTCGTCGATCATGCCCTTCGGGTCCGGCCAGGCCCCCTCGGCGGGGAAGATGAAGTCGGCAAGGCGGCGAGGCTGGGCGCCGTCGACGACCTCGGCACGGGCATCGCGCCACGTCGTGAACGTGCTCTCGTCGCTCCACGCCTCGATGACGACCGAGCCGACCGGGATGCGGTGGTCGCGGTGCAGGTCCGCCTGGCGCAGGATCTCGGCCTGCGTGTTCCACTCGTTGCCGCTCGCCCAGAGCCGGAACACCCAGTCGGGCAGCTCCTCGGCGCGGCCCGCCTCGGCGAGGAAGGCACGAAGCACGGCGCGCGGGTCGCCGTCGTAGAGGGCCAGGTCGAGCGCGCCGTCGGCGCCCGTCTCGACCTCGATCCAGAGCCGGTCGGATGCCGACGCGCCCACGTCGAACCACACGCGACGCGAGGTGCGCACGTGGAAGCCCCAGCCGGCGCCGCCCACGACGTGCGCGAAGGGCATCGGCAGGTAGGTGCGCCGCTCGCGGCCCTGGTTCTTGTACTGCTCGAACACGACCGAGTCGAGCGTCGTGCCGCGCTGGTCGAGCGCGTCGTAGCGCTCCCCGAAGCCGGCGACGCGCTCGCCCGGCGCGAGCGGCAGGGCGAAGCGGATGCGCAGGGTGCGCTGACCCGCCACGAGGCGCGAGACCGATCCGGGCACCACGCGCCCGGCGCCGTGCTCGGCGAGGCCGGGCGCGCCCTCCTGCCAGCCCGCGACATCCGCCTCGAACCAGCGGGTCGCCTGCGCCCCCGCGGGACCGGATGCCGTGAAGCGGTAGCGCAGGCGCTCCCCCGCCGCCAGATCTCCGAGCTCGGTGCGCCAGCCGCCCGCGCTGCGCGCCAGGCGCGCCTGCGCCGAGGCGAGGTGCCCGCCGTCGACCAGCTGGCCGCGGGAGTTGCGCGGCACGCGCGCGAGCGCGACGGGCGGCTGCGCGACGCCGTCGCGGCTCCACTCGAGGGTGACGGACCCGACGTCGGCCGAGGTGCGCACCCCGAGCAGCAGCGGCTCGCCCGCGACCGGGTCGACCGGGGAGCGCTGCTCGGTGTCGGCGGAGTACGGGTGGCCGGAGCCGAAGGGCCGGTGCCGGATCACGCCTCCACCACCCCGAGCTCGACCGCGAGACGCAGGTACATCGCCGACGACCAGAGCAGCGGATCGGCGCTCGGCCCCCAGCGTTCGACCCACTCCTCGACATAGGCGGGGTCGAGCAGGTGCCGGTCGACCTGCTCCGGCATCCCGCCGTCGTGGGCGGTGGATGCCGCCCAGCGCAGCAGCTCGAGGGCGCGTTCGGGCCGCCCGGCACGCAGCCAGGCGAGCCCGAGGAAGCAGCTGAGCAGCGGCCACTGGCCGCCGCCGAAGTAGGTGTCGGCGAGGAAGCGGTGCATGCCGCCGTCCACGACGAGCGCGGCGTCGAGCGCCGTGAGGGTCGCGAGCACGATCGGGTCGTCGGCGGGGAGCGCCTCGAGGGGCGCGATGAGCGCGGCGACGCTCGCGTCGAGCTGGTCGTCGCCGACCCACTTGAGCAGCACACCGTCGCGCACCGCGTCGCGGCGCAGCGCAGCCTCGGCGTCCGCCGCCGCCGAGCGAGCGAGGGCGGCTGTCTCCGCGTCGACGCCGGGCAGTCCGGCCGCGGCCGCGAGACCGGCGGCCACGCAGCCGAGCGTCGAGGCGTGCACGCGATCCGCGTGCATCTCCCACCAGTCGAAGCACGGGCGCTGCCACGACGAGGCGAGATAGCGCACCGTGAGCCGCACGGCTTCGAGCCACCGCGACGGGGCGGCGTCGTGCCGCGTCACGTGCGCGGCGACGGCCCACAGCCAGGTGCCGTAGCCGTCGAGCTGGAAGTCCCACCAGTCGTCGGCTCCGTCGCTGCCGTCGAAGGCGAAGCGGGCGGCGAGCATCTCGGCATCCGGAACGGGCGTTCCCGCCTCCGCCGCCACGACGATGCGCTCGATCTGCTCGCCCCGGTCGACCACCACGCGGGCGCACCAGTCGAAGAACGCCTCCGCCGACGCGGGGTCGCCGCCCGCCGACATCGCGTCGGCGATGAAGGCGCCGTCGCGGAACCACGAGTACCCGCGGTAGGCCGAGAAGGTGGGGCTCGCCGGGTAGGCGCCGCCCTCATCCTGCAGCGAGCGGATGAGCGCGCGTCCCTCGAGGGCGACGGCGGCGAGCGCCTCGCGATCGGCGAGCACGGGGGTCTGGGTCATGATGCGGGGTTCCTCGGAACGGGTGGGCGCGGCGGAGCGGATGAGAGTGCGGGCGAGGGGTGGTCCGGGGCGCGGGAGCCCGCGCCCCGGACCGATCGGATCAGCCGCCGATCACGGCGTTGATGCGCGTCTCGGCGCTCGCGAGAGCCTCCTCGACCGTCTTGCGGCCGGCCTGCGCCTCCACGAGCTCCTCGCCCATGATGTCCTGCATCTCGGCCTGGCCCTTCTTGGCGACGGGCGGCAGCGCGATGCCCTCGAGCGAGTCGAAGACCGCCTGGCGGTTGGCCGGGTCGCCCTTCTGTAGGTAGACGGAGAGCTTCGCGTCGTCCGAGATCGGGGGCAGCTCCCAGCCGCTGTCGAGGCGCACGTTCACCATGGTGTCGGAGGAGGTGAGGAACTCGGCCCACTTGGTGGCGGCCGCCGCGTGCTTCGAGCTCGCGCTGACACCGACCGCGTTCGAGAACACGGCGCTGGCCTGCTGGGTGTTGCCCGGCTCGACCGCGATGTCCCAGCCGAAGGGCACGTCGGCGACCGCGCCGAACACCCAGATGCCGGTGTGCATCATCGCGAGCTTGCCGTCCTTGAACAGGTTGGTGTCGAAGTCGGCGGTGCCCTGGCCCTGCTCGATCGTCGGCATCACGGTGCCGCTCTTCTCGACGAGCCACTTCGCGGCCGCGATGCCCTCCGGGCTGTTGAAGGCGACCGCGCTGCGGTCGGCGTTCAGGAACTGACCGCCGTTCTGGGCGAGCACCTTGTAGAACTCGTAGAAGCTCACGGGCTGGTGGTCGCCCCACACGCCGGCCGCCTGGTCGGTGAGCTTCAGGGCGGCGGCCTTCTCGTCGGCCCAGGTCCAGTCGGCGCTCGGGTACGAGATGCCCGCGGCGTCGAAGAGATCCTTGTTGTAGTAGAGCACCACATCCGAGAACGAGCTGGGCAGCGCGTACTGCGTGCCGTCGGTCTGGTAGGCGTCGAGCACCGACTGGCGGTACACGGACGGGTTCGACACGGTGAGCGGCGCGAGCACGCCGTTCGCCTGGTACTCGGCGTAGTTCGCGTACTCGATGTCGAAGACGTCGCTCTGCGTCCCGGCCGCGAGGTCGGTCTGCAGCGCCGTGCCGTAGTCGGCGTACGGGAGCGTCGTGACCTCGACCTTGATGTCGGGGTTCGCCTTCTCGAAGGCGTCGACGATCTTCTGCAGGTTCGCCTCGTTGCCCCCGTTCGAGATGAAGTTGCTGTACGTGATCGTGACGGGACCGCCGTCCTCCGCCGGGGCGGAGCAGCCCGTGAGGGCGAGGGCGCCGACGGCGACGATGCCGACGGCGATGGGAAGGCGCTTCATGTGCCGTTCTCCTTCTGTGTGGGTGCGATGGGGTGTGGGCGACCGGGCTCATTTGAGCCCGGAGCTGGCGACGCCCTGGATCACGTACTTCTGGGCGAAGACGTAGAGGGCGAGCATGGGGAGGACGCTCACGACCGAGCCGGCCATGACGATGTCCCATTGGGTCGTGTACTGACCCTGGAGGCCGGCGAGGGCCACCGGCAGGGTCTGCAGCTCGGGCGAGCGCAGCACCACGAGCGGCCACAGGAAGCTGTTCCAGCTGCCCATGAACGCGAAGACGGTGAGGGTGGCGAGCGCCGGGCGGACGTTCGGCAGGATCACCTGCCAGAAGATCCGGAAGTGCCCGGCGCCGTCGAGGGTCGCCGCCTCGTCGAGCTCGCGCGGCACCTGGTTGACCGCCTGGCGCAGCAGGAAGATGCCGAAGGCGCTCGCAAAGGTCGGCAGCAGCGCGCCGAGGTAGGTGTCGATGAGGCCGAGGGTCTTGAGCTCGACGAACAGCGGCACGATGAGCACCTGCAGCGGGATCATCATGGTCGCCAGGTAGACGGCGAACACGACCCCGCGCCCGCGGAACGGCAGGCGGCTGAACGCGTAGGCGGCGGTCGCGCTCGTGAGCAGCTGCACGACGGTCGTGACGGCGGCGAGCCCGAGGCTGTTGAGCATGATCCGGCCGAAGGGGCGCTCGGCGAACAGCCGGCGATAGGCCTCGAGCGAGGGGTCGTCGGGGATGAGCGAGGGCGTGAGCGTGAGTCCCGCGCCGGGCGTGATCGAGGTGACGATCGTCCACAGGAACGGGAAGAACATCGCGATCGCGCCGACGATGACGACGAGGTGGAGCAGGATGCGGCCCACGAGGCCGCTCGACGCCCCGCGCGGGGGACGGCGCAGCGCGGCGTCAGCCATAGGTCACCCACCGCTTCTGCCCGACGATCTGCACGACCGTCACGCCGAGCACGACCGCGAACAGCATCCAGGAGAGCGCGGATGCCTCTCCCGCGGCCCCGTAGCGGAAGGTCAGGTCGTAGATCTGCTGAACGACCACCTGGGTCGCCCCGCCCGGGCCGCCGCCCGTCATGGCGTACACCTGGTCGAACACCTGGAAGCCGTTGATGAGCGAGATCACGATGACGAAGAATGTGCTGGGGCTCAGCAGCGGCAGCACGACCGAGAACAGCCGCCGCCACCATCCGGCGCCGTCGACGCGCGCGGCGTCCAGCAGCTCGGGGTCGATCGCCTGGAGCCCCGCGAGCAGGATCACCATGACGAAGCCGAGGTCCTTCCACGCCGAGGCGATGATGATCGACGGCATCGCCCAGGCGGGATCGGCCCACCATCCGGGGCCGTGGATGCCGAACCAGCCGAGCACCACGTTGACGACGCCCGAGGAGGGGTTGAGCAGCCAGCGCCACACGAGCGCCACCACGATCCAGCTCGTGACGACCGGGAGGAAGTAGACGCCGCGCAGCACGGAGCGCCCCCTGAGGCGGGTGTTGAGCGCGAGGGCGAGCGCGAGCCCGCCGATGTACACGAGCGGCAGGTAGCCGACGATGTAGCCGAGCGTGTGGAGGAAGATGGCGCCGGTCTTGGGGTCGGCGAGCAGCTTCGCGTAGTTGTCGAGGCCCACGAAGACGGGCGGCGCGAGCAGGTTCCAGCGGGTGAGGCTCACCCAGGCCGCGCTCACCATGGGGGCGAGCACGAAGAGCGTGAGCGGCACGGCGCTCGGCAGCAGGAAGGCGAGCACGACGAGCGCGTACCGGATGCGCGAGCGCGCGGGACGGCGAACGGCGCGCCCGGATGCCGTTCGCCCGGCGAGCCCCGGGCCGACGCCGGCGGTCATGCGTCGCCCCGCCCGACGGCGCCGGAGGAGAGGCGCTCGCGCACGAGGCGGCCCTGCTCCCCCGCGATGCCCTCGGCGTCGAAGGGGGTCGCGAGCACGAGTGCCGCGGCGCCCTGCGCCCAGCTCTCGTCCTGCCAGGTCTCGACGGCCACCCCGACGCCGCGGCGCGCGGGCAGCAGCGAGGAGCGGAAGGCGGGCTCGAAGCCGAGCGCCCAGTGCGGCCACGCGGCCGTCCCCTCGCCGAGCAGGATGACGAGCTCCGGGTCGAGGGTGTGCACGATGCCCGCGAGGGTGCGGCCGAGCAGGTGGCCGGCCTCGCCGAAGAGCGCCGCGGCATCCGCGTTCCCGGCATCGGCGGCGGCGCGCAGCGCCGGCATCCCGGCGGTGTCGGCGACGATGCCGCGCTCGCGGGCCGTGCGCACGAGCGCGTCCTCGCCGACGATCGCCTCGAGGCATCCGCGGTTGCCGCACATGCAGAGCGGGCCGTCCTCGAGCACCGGCGTGTGGCCGATCTCGCCGGCGCCGCCCGCGGCACCGCGAAGTACGACCCCGTCGACGACGATCCCGGCGCCCACTCCGGTTCCGATCGTGACGACGAGGAAGCTGTCGTGCCGACGCCCCGTGCCGTAGAGGCGCTCGGCCATGGCGAGGGCGTTGACGTTGTTCTCGACGAGCACGGGCAGCCGCAGGGCGCGCCGCAGCGTCTCGCCGAGGGGGGTGCCGTTCCAGCCGAGCTGCGGAGAGACGACCACCCCGGCGCCCTGCCGGTCGACCGAGCCGGGCACGCCGACGCCCACGCCGAGCAGGCGGCCACCGGTGCTCCCCGCGATGAAGCGCTCGAGCAGCACCGTGAGATCGGCGAGCACGGTGGAGGCGGCGGCGTCGAAGCGCTCGCTCGCCGAGCGGAGCACCGATCCGTCGAGTCCGACCTCGACGAACGCCACGTGATCCGCCACGACTTTGACGCCGATGGCCGAGCCGCCGCGCTGCGCGAGCCCGAGCCGCCGTGCCGGACGGCCGCCCTGCGAGGGCTCGTGGTCGAGCTCCACGACGAGGCCGTCGGTGAGCAGCTCCTTGGTGAGCTGGGTCATGAGGGCCGGGGAGACACCGAGCACCCGCGCGAGCTCGGCCCGCGAGGAGGGGCCCTGCGCCCCGAGGTGCGCGAGGACGGCCGAGCGGTTCACGTCGGTGCGTGCTGCGGACCGGGTCATCATCGTTCCTCGGGCTTGCGGTCGGGGTTATTTCAGGAGTAAATAAACCAAGGAACGAAGTCGTTGTCAAGCGGCCGAAGGAGAACCCCCCATGGCCCCGCAGCATCCCGCACCCTCTCCCGCTCGCGCCCGCTTCGAGGCGCGTCTCGCCGCCCTCGTCGCGGCGCTCGAGGCGCGCACCGAGGTGGTGGGCGTCGTCGGCTTCGGCTCGACCGCCGACCGCGACCGCGTCGACGAATGGTCCGACCACGACCTCGCCGTGCTCACCGAGCCGGGCGCCGAGGACCGCTACCGTCAGGCGCTCGACTGGCTGCCCGATCCGGATGCGGTGGCGCTGTCCGTCGTGGACCGCCACGACGGGGTGACCCTCGTGTTCGACGACGGCGGCGTCATGGAGTTCGGGGTGGCGACGCCGGATGCCTTCGCCGGGTGGGCGGGACGCGACGCCGAGGTGCTGCTCGACCGGGCGGGCGTCGCCGCGATCGTCGCCCGGATGGTCGCCCGACCCACCCCCGGCGAGTCGGTCGACGTGGGCGCGGAGACGCGCGTCGCGCTCGCGAAGCTCCTCATCGGCGTCGGTCGCGCCCGGCGCGGGGAGCTGCTCACGGCGAGCCGCAACATCCGGGGCGAGGCGGTCGAGCATCTGCTCGCCGCGTTCGCCGCCGCCCTGCCCGGCGATCGCGCGGCGCTCGACGGGCTCGACCCGCACCGGCGCTTCGAGCGCGTGCACCCCGAGCTCGGCGCGCGCGTCGAGGCGGCGCTGCGCCTCGACCCGGAGGCGGCGGCACGGGAGCTGCTGACCCTCGCGGAGGAGCACCTCGGCGAGCGCGACGACTTCCCCGCCCGCGGTGCCGCGGCCATCCGGCGTCGTCTCGGATGGGAGGGCGCTCGCACCTAGCGGCGCACGAGGTGCGCGCGGATGACCGCGGCCGCCACGTCGAGCTCGAGCTCACCCCGGGCGACGCCCAGCACGAGGTCGAAGGCGGTGTCGGCGCCCATCTCGTGCCGGTATCCGTTGATCCACAGGAGCAGCACCATCAGCGTCCACGCCATCCGCTTGTTGCCATCGACCAGCGCATGGTTGCGCGCGAGGGACTCGAGAAGAGCCGCGGCCTTCAGCTCGAGCGTCGGATATGCGTCGGCGCCGAATACGGTGGTCGCCGGGCGCGCCAGCGCCGACGCCAGGAGGCCCGCGTCGCGCACATGGAACCCGTAGCGCGCGAGCACCTGCAACGCGTCGTCAAGCGTGAGATGACGCGTCACGCGTCTTCGAGGCGCTTCAGGAGCTCCGCGTCGTGGCTCAGCACAAAATCGAGCCCCTCGCCGATCTCGTCTCGACGCGACGCCCGCTCGACGATGACCCGCGCCCCGCGAAGGAGAAGCGCATGCTTCGACACCTTCTCGCGCATCGCAACCTGCTCGAGCTGCGCGTCGAGCTCCTCGGGAATGCGCACGGTGATAGCCATGAACAATATGATACCACTCTGGTATCAGAGCGGCCGAGCGGGACTACGCGGACTTCTCCGCACGCCGTGCCGGACGCGGCACGATCGTCGGCGCCGCATTGTCGATGACCGCCTCGCGGGTCACCACCACGCGCCCCACCTCGTCGCTCGACGGCACCTCGAACATGATCGGCCCGAGCACCTCCTCGAGGATCGCACGGAGGCCGCGGGCGCCCGTCTGGCGCAGCACCGCGAGATCCGCGATCGCCTCGAGAGCACCGCCGTCGAACTCCAGCTCCACCCCGTCGAGCTCGAACATGCGCTGGTACTGCTTCACGAGCGCGTTCTTCGGCTCGGTGAGGATCTGCATGAGCGAGGCCTGATCGAGCGGCGAGACCGTCGTCACGACCGGCAGACGGCCGATGAACTCGGGGATGAGGCCGAACTTGTGCAGGTCCTCCGGGAGCACCTCGCTGAACAGCTCGGCCTCGTCGCGCTTGGAGTGCAGCGGGGCGCCGAAGCCGATGCCGCGACGGCCGACGCGCGCCGAGATGATGTCCTCGAGGCCCGCGAACGCCCCCGCCACGATGAACAGCACGTTCGTCGTGTCGATCTGGATGAACTCCTGATGCGGGTGCTTGCGCCCGCCCTGCGGCGGCACCGAGGCGACCGTGCCCTCGAGGATCTTGAGCAGCGCCTGCTGCACGCCCTCGCCCGACACGTCGCGCGTGATCGACGGGTTCTCGGCCTTGCGGGCGATCTTGTCGACCTCGTCGATGTAGATGATGCCGGTCTCGGCGCGCTTCACGTCGTAGTCGGCCGCCTGGATGAGCTTCAGCAGGATGTTCTCGACGTCTTCGCCGACGTAGCCCGCCTCGGTGAGCGCCGTGGCATCCGCGACCGCGAAGGGCACGTTGAGGCGCTTCGCGAGGGTCTGCGCGAGGTAGGTCTTGCCGCAGCCGGTGGGGCCGATCAGCAGGATGTTCGACTTCGCGATCTCCACGTCGTCGAGCTTCTCGGCGGCGGGCGCGATGGTCTGGTGCGAGCGGATGCGCTTGTAGTGGTTGTAGACGGCGACCGAGAGCGCGCGCTTGGCGGCATCCTGCCCGATCACGTACTCCTCGAGGAAGGAGAAGATCTCCTTCGGCTTCGGGAGGTCGAACTCGCTCGGGGCCTCCTCGCCCGCCTCGGCGAGACGCTCCTCGATGATCTCGTTGCAGAGCTCGACGCACTCGTCGCAGATGTAGACGCCGGGGCCCGCGATCAGCTGCTGCACCTGCTTCTGGCTCTTGCCGCAGAAGGAGCACTTGAGCAGGTCGGCGCTCTCACCGATGCGTGCCATCCCGGTCTCCCCTCGAAGCGGTACCGAGAGCCTAACCCGTGGAGACGACACACGCGTGCGTGCGCGCGTGTCGTGTCACGGCGCGCCACGAACGTTCCGCCCTCCGGCCCGGAGCGCCGCGCGGCTACCCTGGAGGCATGACCTCGAGAGCCGTGCGCCTGCTGCGCGGCTCGCTGCTCGGCGGGGTCGCGACCCTGCTCGCCGCGGTGTCGCACCTCGCGGCCGACGGCGTGGCGCCCAGCGCGGTCGCGCTGCTGCTCGGCGGCGTGTTCGCCGCCGCGGTGGGGGCCGTCGCCGTGGGCCGCGGGGCGGGCGGGCGCCCGCTCTCCCGCGCACGCGTCGTGGCGGGCGTCGGCGTCGCACAGCTCGCCTTCCACCTGTTCTTCTCCCTGCTCGGCGACGGCGCCGCCGTGGCGCAGGCCGGCGGCCACCACCACGTGGTCATCGCGATCACCGCGGATGCGGGGGCCGCCGTGAGCCAGGGCGGCGCAGCCATGTGGCTCGCCCACCTCGTGGCGGGCGTGCTCACCGTGCTCTACCTGCGGCACCTCGAGAGCCGTCTCTGGGCGCTGCTCGAGCGGATCGGCCTGCGCGTCACGCGGGCGCTCCGGATGCGCGCGGCGCTGCCCGCGGCATCCGTCGCCCCGGTCGTGACCGCGGCCCCGCGGATGCGCACCGCCCGCCCCCTGCGCGGAGCGATCGCCCGGCGCGGGCCGCCGGCACCCCTCGGCGCCTGACCCGTCCCGGCACGGGTCGTCGTGGCGCGCGCATCGCACGCCGGGGTGCGACCGGACGCAGCGCGTCCGCCCCCATCGACCCGTCCGCATCCGTGCGCATCGCGCCCGCGGACCGTCCAGGAAGTCAGAGACAGAGAACATGAAGAAGCCCGTCCGCACCGCAGGCGCCGCCGTCGCCGTGCTCGGTGGCGCCACCGCCCTCGCGCTCGCCCCCGCGCTCGCCGCGAGCGCCCACGTCACGGCGAGCGCGAGCTCGACCGCCGCGGGGTCGTACACCGTGATCACCTTCAGCGTGCCCCACGGCTGCGAGGGATCGCCGACGATCGCCGTCGAGATCGAGATCCCCGAGACGATCCCCTCCGTCACCCCCACCGTCAACCCGAACTGGACGATCGCCAAGAACACGGTGCCGATCGACCCGGCGAAGCAGACGGGCGACCTCACCGAGCGCGTCGGCAGCGTCACCTACACGGCGCTCGGCGCGGGCCTGCCCGACGGCTACCGCGACACCATGGCGCTCTCGCTCCAGCTGCCCGAGGGGCAGCCGGGCGACGTGGTCGAGTTCCCCGTGCACCAGCGCTGCGCCGAGGGGTCCACCGACTGGGTCGGCGACGAGGTGCCGTCGATCGTGCTCACCGCGGCCGAGGCGGGCGGCGGGCACGGCGGCGGCCACGGAGGTGCGAGCGGCGCGGAGACGCCCGCCTCGCCGGCCACGGCCTCCGACGACGTGATCGCCCGTGTGCTCGGCATCGGCGGCCTCGTGGTCGGCGCCGTCGGCATCGTGCTCGCGGCGACCGCGCGGCGCGCCAAGGAGTCGTGATGCGCCGCGCGCTGCGCCTCCTCGCCGTCGGCGCCGTGGCCACGGCCCTCGCGCTCACCGCCGCGGCGCCCGCCTCGGCGCACAGCGTGCTCGTGGGCTCGACGCCGGCGGCGGACGAGGTGCTCGCGGAGCTCCCCGCGACGTTCTCGGTGACCATGAACGAGCGGCTGCTCGACGGCGCCGGGGTCGCCGCGTTCGCGCTGCGGGTGCGCGACGCATCCGGCCTCTACTACGGCGACGGATGCCTCACCATCGCCGGCGACACGGTGTCGACGCCCGCGGCGATCGGCCCGGCGGGCGACTACGTGCTCGAGTGGCAGGTGGTCTCGGCCGACGGGCACCCGGTGAGCGGCGAGATCCCGTTCCGCTGGACGGGCGAGGCGACGGCGACCGGTGCGGCGGCTCCGCCGAGCTGCGCGGGCGCCGAGCCGCAACCGGATGCGACCGCGCCCGCCGACAGCGGGCACCACGGCGCCGAGCCCGCGCAGATCCCGCTCGGCGACGTGCTGTGGATCGTGGGCGCCGTGCTCGCCGTCGCGCTCGCGGTGACCGTCGCGCTGCTCGCCACCCGGCGGCGTCCGCGCGGCTGAGCACCACGGCGAAGGCGGCCGCCCCGCGGGGCGACCGCCTTCGCTTCCGGCGTGAGGCTCAGGCCTTGGTGAGCGCGGCCTGCGCGTTCTTGCGGCTCGACAGCACCTGGTCGATGAGGCCGTACTCGAGGGCCTCGTCGGCCGACAGGATGCGGTCGCGCTCGATGTCGGCGTTGATCTCCTGCTGCGTGCGGTTCGAGTGGCGCGAGAGCGTCTCCTCGAGCCAGGTGCGCAGGCGCAGGATCTCCTTCGCCTGGATCTCGATGTCCGACGCCTGCCCGCGGCCGGCCTCGCCCACGGCGGGCTGGTGGATGAGGATGCGCGCGTTCGGCAGGGCGAGCCGCTTGCCCGGCGTGCCGGCCGCGGCGATCACGGCGGCGGCGGAGGCCGCCTGGCCGAGCACGACCGTCATGACCTGCGGGCGGATGTACTGCATCGTGTCGTAGATCGCCGTCATGGCCGTGAACGAGCCGCCGGGCGAGTTGATGTACATCATGATGTCGCGGTCGGGGTCCATCGACTCGAGCACGAGCAGCTGCGCCATGATGTCGTCGGCCGAGGCGTCGTCGACCTGCACGCCGAGGAAGATGATGCGGTCCTCGAAGAGCTTCGCGTACGGGTCCTGGCGCTTGAAGCCGTAGGCGGTGCGCTCCTCGAAGCTCGGCAGGATGTAGCGCGACTGCGGCATGCGCGAGGCCAGGTCTCCGCCCGCCATGAACGTGGGGGTCTCCATGTGATTCGTCCTTGTCTCTCTCGCGCTTACTTCTTGTCCTTGCCGGTGCCGGCGCCGCCCACGACATCCGCCGCCGAGGCCCGGATGTGGTCGACGAAGCCGTAGGCGAGCGCCTCGTCGGCCGTGAACCAGCGGTCGCGGTCGCCGTCGGCGTTGATCTGCTCGACGGTCTTGCCGGTCTGCGCCGCCGTGATCTCGGCGAGGCGCTTCTTCATGTCGAGGATGAGCGCCGCCTGGGTCTGGATGTCGGAGCTCGTGCCGCCGAAGCCGCCGTGCGGCTGGTGCAGCAGCACGCGGGCGTTCGGGGTGATGTAGCGCTTGCCCTTGGTGCCGGCCGTGAGCAGCAGCTGCCCCATCGAGGCCGCCATGCCGATGCCGACGGTGACCACGTCGTTCGGGATGAACTGCATCGTGTCGTAGATCGCCATGCCGGCCGTGATCGAGCCGCCGGGGCTGTTGATGTAGAGGTAGATGTCCTTCTCGGGGTCCTCGGCGGCGAGCAGCAGCAGCTTGGCCGCGATCTCGTTGGCGTTCTCGTCGCGCACCTCGGACCCGAGCCAGATGATGCGGTCCTTCAGGAGGCGGTCGAACACGCTCGGCGGGAATGCCGGTTCTGCCATGGGAGGAACTCCTTGCTCTGTGGTGAGACGCCGCCTGCGACGAGGTGCTGCCTCGATGTCGCTCTCGAATCTACCGGCGCGGTTTCGGCGGCTCGGTCGTGTTCGCCGTGGGCAGAGTGCGCTCCCCCTCGCGCTGCAGAAATGCAGGAGCCGCCCGCCGCCTCTCCCCCCTCCGTTCTCAGAAATGCAGGAGATCCGCATCCGCAGCCCCGGTTTTCCGGATGACGGCGGCCCGTCGCATCCGGATCTCCTGCATTTCTGAGGCGGATGGGGCGAACCGCTTGGCGGGACTCCTGCATTTCTGAGGCGGATGGGGTGGATACGGTGGGCGGATGGATCGGCAGCGGATGGACTGGCAGCAGCGGATGGCGGCGGTGTGGGCCGACGCGGCGGAGCTCGACGACGCGGAGCTCGTGCGGCGGATCGACGCGATCGCGGCGGAGCATCCGCACGACCCGCTCGCGCTCTTCGAGCGGGGCGGCGCCCGCGACTCGACCGGCGACGAGGCCGGCGCGGAGGGCTTCTACCGTGCGGCGCTCGCGGCCGGGCTCCCGGATGCGGAGCGCGCCCAGTGCGTCATCCAGCTCGCGAGCACGCTGCGCAACCTCGGCTGCCCCGAGGAGTCGCTCGAGCTGCTGCGCGAGGAGTTCGCCGACCGCCCGGACGATCCCTACGCGGATGCCGCGGTCGCGGTCGCGGCTCTCTCGCTCGTGGAGCTGGGCCGCCCCGTCGAGGCGGTCGCGGCGCTGCTGCACGCGCTCACGCGGCATCTGCCGCGCTACCACCGCTCGATGCACGCCTACGCGGATGCGCTGCTCGAGCGGCCGGCGCCGGGGAACCCGGAGTCCTCGGACTAGAGCAGCAGCTTCTCGAGCGTGTTGACGTTGCGGCTCGTGAGGTGCGGCTTGTAGGCCGCCTTGCCGATGGCCTTCCCGAGCGCGGAGTCGAGGGTGTCACCCTTGGGCACGGTCCAGTAGACGACGCCCATGCCATCCGCCATCCGCTCGTGCGCCGGGTCGATCTCGGTGCCCAGGATGCTGCGCTTCACGCCCGCGTCGAGCACGAACAGCACGTAGTCGTGCCAGCCCTCGCGGCCGCGCTCGAAGGGATAGGCGTCGACCACGGCGCGCAGCGCATCCGTCGCCAGCACGTGCACCCAGGCGTCGTAGCCGAAGCGCGTGCGCAGCGCCGCCTCGACATCCGCCTTGACGGATGCGGCGGATGCGTCGCTCGTGACGAGCGCGTTGCCGCTCGCGAGCACCGTGCGCACCTCCGCGTAGCCGAGCTCCTCGAGAGCCTCGCGCAGCGCCGCCATCTTGACCGAGACGCCTCCGACGTTGACGCCGCGCAGCAGGATCACGTATCGCACCGGGTCACCCTACGCCCGTCGCCTGGGAACGGATGAGGGGTCGCGAACCGCCGCGATCAGCGGTTCGCGACCCCTCGGAGGGTGAGCTCAGTGCTCGTGACCCTCGTGGTCGTCGTGGTCGTGGTCGACACCGGTGAGGTCGGACTCCTCGATGATCTCCGAGTCGTCGCTGCCGTCGCCGAGCACCGCCGTCGTGAGGGCCGAGACGTCGACCGCCTTGCCCTTCTCGTCGACCACCTTGGCCTTCGAGAGCGCCACCGCGATCGCCTTCGAACGGGCGACCTCGCCGACCATAGACGGGATCTGGCCCGCGTTGCCGAGCGCCTGGATGAAGTCGCCGGGCTCCATGCCGTACTGAGCGGAGGCCTGCACGAGGTAGGAGGTGAGCTCGTTCTGGCTGACCTTCACCTCCTCCTGCTCGGCGATCGCGTCGAGCAGGAGCTGGCGCGTGAAGACCTTCTCGGACTCCTCGGCGACCTCGGCGCGGTGCACGTCGTCCTCGAGGCGGTTCTCGTTCTCGAGGTGGCGGTGCACCTCGTCGTCGATGAGGCCCTGGGGAACCGGGATCTCGGCCTTCTCGAGCAGCAGCTCGACGAGTTTGTCGCGCGCCGCCGCGGCCTGGCCGAACTCGGCCGACTTCTCCAGCTGCGCGCGGATGTCGGCGCGCAGCTCGCCGATGGTGTCGAACTGCGAGGCGATCTGCGCGAAGTCGTCGTCGGCCTCCGGGAGCTCGCGCTCCTTGACCGAGATGAGGGTGACGGCGATCTGCGCCTTCTCGCCCTGGTGGTCGCCGCCCACGAGCTCCGACTCGAAGGTCGTCGACTCGCCCGCGGTGAGGGTGTCGAGCGCCTCGTCGATGCCCTCGATGAGCTCGCCCGATCCGATCTCGTAGGAGATGTTGGATGCCGTGTCGATCTCCTCGCCGGCGATCGTCGCGACGAGGTCGAGCTGGGCGAAGTCGCCCTTCTTGGCGGGACGGTCCACGGTCACGAGCGTGCCGAAGCGGCCCCGCAGGTTCTCGAGCTCGGCCTCGACCTCATCCGGGCCGACCTTGGCGGTCTCGACCTCGACCTTGAGGCCCTCGTACTTCGGCACCGTGAACTCGGGGCGCACGTCCACCTCGACGGTGAAGACCAGGTCGCCCGAGAAGTCCTTCTCGCTGGGCCAGGTGGTGACATCCGCCTCGGGGCGGCCGAGCGGGCGCACCTTCTCCTCGTTGGCGGCCTCGCGGTAGTAGCGCTCGAGGCCCTCCGACACGGCGTGGTTGAGCACCTCGGCGCGGCCGACGCGCTGGTCGATGATGGGCGGCGGCACCTTGCCCTTGCGGAAGCCGGGGATGCTGACCTGCTCCGCGATGTGCTTGTAGGCGTGCTCGATCGAGGGCTTGAGCTCCTCCGGCGTGACGGTGATGGTGAGCTTGGCGCGCGTCGGCGAGAGCTTCTCGACGGTCGTGGTGACCATGGGGATGTATCTCCTGGTGTTCGTTTCGCTGGTGTTCCGTCGGGGCGACAGGATTTGAACCTGCGACCTCCCGCTCCCAAAGCGGGCACTCTAGCCAAGCTGAGCTACGCCCCGGATTCCGGGTCTTCGGGCCGCGGTCCGATCTCGACCGACAGATCGGGCGGGTGACGGAATGCGAGTCCGGCCCGAAAACGGCCTCGCACAGTCTAGCTGTATACGTGTGTGCGGATGCCGCGAGCGTTTTCGGGCGCGAAACCGCGCATCCGACGCCATCCGGGCCGGTTTCGGCGTCTGTTGCGCGGTCTCGCGCGTCGCGCGGGGCGATGTCGGATGTCGGGCGCACCATGGGGGCATGGCGAACGTCGACATCATGGAGATCCGCGCGTACGAGCCGCGCTGCCTCGACTGCGGCGAGACCGGCCCGATCGAGTCGAGCGCGTTCTGGGCGATGGCCTGGGAGGAGGCGCATGTGTGCGTCGCGGCGCGCATCGACTCCGAGAGGGCCGAGCTCACGGCATCCGCACGGCTGAGCGCGTGAGCCCCGGCCCCGCTCCCCTGCGCTAGACTCGCGGGGTTGCCCAGCCCCTTGCGGCGGGCTGCGGGGCGGTAGCTCAATGGTAGAGCCTCAGTCTTCCAAACTGATTACGCGGGTTCGATTCCCGTCCGCCCCTCCACACTCGCCGAAGGAGCCGTCATGGGCCAGGTACGCGTCGATCTGAACATCTCCCTCGACGGCTATGCCACCACGACCGACCAGACCCCCGAGGACCCGTTCGGGCAGGACTGGGGCCGGCTGGTCGCCGCCTACACCGCGACTCGCACCTTCCGCGAGCGCGTGCTGGGCGAGAGCGGCGGCACCGCCGGCGTCGACGAGAAGCACGCCGCCGCGTACTTCGAGGGCATCGGTGCCGAGGTGATGGGTGCGGGGATGTTCGGGCTGCACCAGCATCCGGGCGACCCCGACTGGCAGGGCTGGTGGGGGCCGAACCCGCCGTTCCATGTGCCCGTCTTCGTGCTCACCCACGAGCAGCGGCCGTCGCTCGAGATGGAGGGCGGCACCGTCTTCCACTTCGTGCAGGATTCCCCCGCGGATGCGCTCGCGCGCGCCAAGGAGGCCGCGGGCGACCTCGACGTGCGGATCGGCGGCGGCGTGTCGACGGTGCGCGAGTACCTCGCCGCGGGTCTCGTCGACCGCATCCACGTCGCGATCGCACCGATCCTGCTCGGCCGCGGCGGCAACCTGTGGGAGGGCCTCCGCGAGCTCGAGCAGGGCTACGAGGTCACGAGCGAGGTCGCCGAGAGCGGCACGATCCACGTGACGTTCGCCCGCTGAGCGCCTTCTTCCTACCGCCGACCTCCTCGGACAGAATCGGCGCATGCGCGACGAGTACAACACCGACGAACGGTCCGCTCGATGGACCCGCGAAAGGGCCGACCGCCTCCGCGCCGCTGCGAGAACCGCCGCGGAGGCGATCCTCGCCCACGGCGACGCGCTGGCCGACCTCCCCCGAAGCGGGCGACAACGGAATCGAGGTCGATTCGGCCCAGGCGCTGGCGCGGGCGCTGACCGCACTGGCGGATGCCCAGCTCGACCTCACCGGCACGACCGCGCCCCTGAGCGGCGTCTCCGACTGGCTTGAGGTCGACAACGACGACGCGGAGGATCGCGAGCCGGTCGGCGGGCTGTCGGTCATCCAGCGCCGCGACTACGAGTTGCACGACGTGGCGTCCGTCCTGGAGGCGGGACGGCACGCATACCTTCGTCTCCATCCGGGTGCGACTTCAGAGGCGGCGCACGACGACGTGACCCATCTGGGACGCGCGCTCTACCAGATCGCCCACGAGGCGGGCACGTGGGATGCGCTCGACGACGTCGACGGTCTCTCGATCACCGCCGTCGCCACCGCTGCGATCTCGACAGACGCCCTGCTCGGCCCCGACCCCGACACCTGGCCCGAGAATCCCTTCGAGGTGGACACCGACCGGATCCTCTACGGGGAATCGGACGTCTACCTGTAGGCGGATACCCCGTTGCGGCATCGGGGCCGCACTTCCCTAGCATCCCTCGAAGAATCGCCCGCATTCCGCTACAGTCGGCCGTGAACTTTCGATGAGGAAAGGGACCGACCGTGCCCGAGGTTGACGTCCGCGCACTACTGACCGCATGGCGACCGCTCTGGTCGCGGTTCCGACGGAGCAAGGCGTTCCTGCCCTCGGCGATCGTGATCCCACTGCTGGTGGTCTCGGGATCGGGGGCGGCAGGTTACGCCGCATGGGACACGACCCGCGTCGATGTGCCGGATGTGGTCGGCGAGCCGCTCCCGGTCGGCTCAGCAGCGCTGGAGGCGCTCGCACTCACGCTTGAGGAGCCGCAGCTGCCCGACTCATCCATCGCCGCGAGCTGCTATGTCATCACGGCGCAGAGCGTCCCCGCCGGCACCCGGGTCGTCTCGGATGACACCCTCATCGCCGTGGAGGTCGAGCCGACGAAGAGAGTGGTGCCGAACCTCGTCGGCATGCCGCTCGCCGATGCCGCACAGGACCTCCAGGCGAACTGCCTCCACGCCGAAACGCTCGCCACCTGGTGCCTCCCCGGCGACTTCTCGGGCCCTCCGGAGTCGCTCGAGAGCGAGGCACTCACGGCGGAGACCGGCTTCGCATTCGACCCGATCGCGCATCGGCTCACGGGTGCCGCTGCCGTCTCAACCGATTCCTGGGTCGTATGCGACCAGCGCACCTCGCGCCAGAGCAGGGTCGATGCGGGATCGACAGTCCGCCTGACACTGACGGCTCCGTTGACCACCGTCCCGGAGATCGCGAGCCCCACGCTCGACGACGTGTTCGGAGCGCTCGCGGAAACCGCGGACGGCTGCACGCTCGGCACCCGCATCGTGCCGACCTTCCCGTCCGACCCGGGCGCCCTCGAAGGGCTGAGCACCCCGGCGACCTCGACGATGAGCGGATGGGCGGTCGGCTCCCTCAGCCCCGCCGTCGGGCACGCGCTCCTCTGCGACTCCGTCGTGCGGGTGGAGGTGGTGTGGCCCGCGGCCACGATGCCCCGGCTGATCGGCCTCACCCATCTCCCGGATGCGGGAACCGAGACCGCAGCGGCAGCCGCGCTGAGCGCCGTCGGGCTGAACGCCGCCTGCATGGGCCGAGGAACGGTGACCCGGCAATCGCCGGATGCCGGGGCCGCCGTCCCGGTCGGCGCGCGCGCCACCTGCGTCGCCGAGCTCGTCGTTCCCAGCATCATCGGCCTGGATCCCTCGGCGGCCGCATCCGCGTTCGCCGCGGCGGGTGTTCCCGGCAGCTGCACCGGCGTCGGCGTCGTGGTGAGCCAGAGCCCCGCCGCGGGCACCGTGCTCACCGGGAACGACCGCGCATCATGCGAGGCGCGAGCGCCGCAGATCGTGCCGTTCTCGGGGAGCGCCTACTACAAGAACTGCACGGAAGCGCGTGCGGCGGGCGCCGCCCCGCTCTACCGCGGGGATCCCGGCTACCGCATCGGCCTGGACCGCGACCACGACGGCATCGCCTGCGAGTAAGCCAGCCGCCCGGCGGCGCCCCGTCAGTCGATCGAGACGATCTTCGCCGACCAGGGGCAGTAGTCGGGGCTCGTCACGAGCTCCTTCTCCACGTCCGAGGGGATGCCGTCGCAAACCTCGATCGTGACCTGCGCGAACTCGAGGGTGGCCGGGTCGATGTGCCACGTCCACGGCGCGTTCGGGCCGGCGGCGCCCCGCACGACGCGCCCGAGCGGGATCGCGGCCACGTCCTCGCCGTCGAGCAGACGGTGCGCGTGCTCCACGAGCTCGGCGGTGGCGAGCTCGATCTTGTAGGTCTCGCCGCCGGCGACCTCGAAGGTCGCGACCGGGTTGCCCTGCGGCGCACAGCCCGTGAGCACGACGAGCGTCAGGCTCACACCGGCGAGGACGGATGCCGTTCGCGGGCTCTTCATGGCGCCACGCTACCCACGAACGGCACGCACGGGAACCGATCTCCGGCCGAGATCGCCTGACGGATGCCGCGGACCCCCGCCCCCGCGTCACACGACGACGCATTCCGTCACCCATCGACACACGCCGACGCGCGACCGCGGCATCCGGATACCGTGGCCGCGTCATCCCGCCCGCCACTCCGGAGGAACCCCGTGTCGCCCACCACCCTCGCCGAACGCGTCACCCCGCTCGAGGCCGTCGAGCTCGATGCCGCCGCGATCGCCGCCCTGCCGTCGAGCAACGTGGACTCCATCCCGCCGCTGCACCCCCAGTGGGCCTCGCTCGACCTGCGCGAGATCCTGTCGCGCCCGGCCGCGTTCCTCTCGGTGAGCCAGTCGAACTCGCTCTACCGGCCGGGCGGCGTGCAGTACTCCGAGGGACACGCCTACCGCGGTAGCCTCGAGGCCACCGTGCGCTCGGTGCAGGCCGCGCGCCGGGCGCCCAACTTCGTCTCGTTCAACTGGATCGGCTACACCGTGTTCCGGCAGCACTACCCGCAGTCGGCGTTCGACGCGGCGCAGTACCACCACTGGACGGGCGCCATCGACGCGACCCCCGAGCAGATCGCCTGGGACGACGCCCTCGTGCCGGAGCTCGCCGAGCTCGTGCAGCCCGGCGACAAGCAGTTCAACGAGACCGCCCTGCAGACGGCGTTCGTCGGCACCGACCTGCCCGGGGCGCTCGCCCGCCGCAAGGTGGAGGTCGTGGTGATCACCGGCATCCACACCGACTGGTGCATCGAGGGCAACGCGCGGGCCGCTCGCGACCACGGCCTGCTGCCGATCGTGATCGGCGACGCCACGGGAACCCACGACCCGGCCGACGAGGCCGCCGCGTTCCGTCGCATCAACACCTTCTTCGCGCCGGTCATCAGCTCGGCCCAGTTCGTGGAGCTGGTGAGCCGCTGATGGGCAACGTGGGACTGCTCCTCGTCGGGGCCGTGCTCTTCGTCAACGGCATCAGCTCGCTCGGGCTCGTCTCGGGTCGCTCGGCCGCCCCGCTCAACCTCTTCGTCGGCGCGGCCCAGGTCGTGCTGCCGACGCTCGTGCTCGTGCAGGCGGGCGGCGACGCCGCGATCATCGCGGCCACCTGGCCGAGCTACCTCTTCGGCTTCACCTACCTGTGGTTCGGCCTCATCGGCCTGGCGGGCATCGAGCCGCAGGGCTTCGGATGGTACAGCGCCTTCGTCGCCGCCGTCGCCCTCTACCAGGCCGTCGTCGCCTGGCCGGTCGACCCGGTGTTCGCGGTGATCTGGCTCACCTGGGCGATCATGTGGTCGCTGTTCTTCGTGCTGCTGGGCCTCGGCGTCACACGCGCGGGCGCGCTGGACCTGGGACGCGCGACCGGATGGTTCCTCGTGCTGCTCGGCATCCCCACCTGCACGGTGTCGGCGATCCTGCTGATCGACGGCCGCTGGACCACGGATGCCTCGGCCGGCTACGCGGCGCTCGGCGCCCTCGCCGTGGCCGCGGTGCTCTCGGTGCTGCTGGCCGGGGGGCGCGCACCGCGCACCGCCACGGCATCCGCTCCCGTCGCCGTCGCTGCCGCCGCCGCCGACTGACCGAAGCGGATGTAGGGGATGCTCACAGCATCCCCTATATCCGCGCGGGCACCCGGGGGACGAGGATGAGTCCATGCGGCGCGCACTGCAGGTCCTCCGCCGGTATCCGGCGACGATCGGGCTGCTCGCCGTGTTCCTCGCGGTCAACATCGTCGACGGCGCCATCGTCGGCGACTTCGACCGCGGCGACCCGCTCTACGGCCAGGTGGCGTACGGCCTGCCGGCGCTGCTCGCCGGGCGCTGGTGGACCCTCGTCACCGGCATGTTCTTCGTCGCGAACATGCTCGCCTCCCTCCCCATCGTCGCGCAGTTCGCGATCACCTCGGCGCTGTACGAACGGCGGGCCGGCAGCCTGCGCACCCTGCTGGTGGCGCTCGGCGGGCAGGTGCTCGGCTCGCTCCTGACGAGCCTGACCGTGCTCGCGGTGCTGCCCACCGGATGGCATTGGGCGGCCGAGCCCGGCCTCCGCCTCGAGACCGGGCTGTCGATCGCCGGCTTCGCGCTGCTCGGCGCGCTGACCGCCACGCTGCAGCCCGTGTGGCGGCGCCGGGTGCGGGTGGTCGGCTGGGCGTTCGTGCTCGTGCTGTTCCTCGACTCGGCGCAGCTGTGGGACCTCGAGCACCTCGTCGCGTTCGCGCTCGGCGTGGTCGCCGGCCCCTTCGTGATGGGGCGGCTGCCGGAGCGTCCCGGCATCCGCTTCGGTCGTCGCACGCAGCGCGTGATCGTGGCCGTCGTGGTGGCGGTCGTGGGCGTCGAGACGGTGGTGGAGGGCTTCCTGCCGCGCGGCCTCCCCCAGCTGTTCACCGTCGAGCGCACCGGGGCGCCGCGCGGCATCGACCTCACGCTCCTCGTGATCGCGGTGCTGCTGCTGTTCGCGGCGGATGCGCTGCGCCGCGGCCGTCGCATCGCCTGGGTGTTCGCCACCGCGTTCCTCGCGCTCGGGGTGTTCGCGATCGCGGTCGTGGAGACGAGCGGCCAGCGGATCGCCGACCTCATCGTGTTCGGCGGCCTGCTGCTGCTCCTCGTGGCGACGGCGCGCGCGTTCACGGTGCGCACGCGGCAGCGGGCGTTCCGGCGCACGGCGATCCGGCTCGGCTGGGTGCTGCTCGGGCTGGCGGTCTATGCGACGGTCGGCGTGCTCGTGCTGCAGGACGAGTTCACGCCGCCCGCCACGCCCCTCGCCGCCGTCGTCGACTTCGTGGGGCGGATCGCGCTCATCCACACCCACGCGCTGCAGCCGGGAACCCATCTCGCCCGCTTCTTCCTGCACTCGATCGGCGTGGTGTGGGTGGTCGCCCTCGTGGCGAGCGCCGTCGGCCTCTTCTACTCGAGCCGGCGTCCGGATGTCGCACCCGACGCCCACGAGCGCCTGCGCGCCATCCTGCACCGCCACGACAGCTCGACGGTGCAGTGGATGCTCACCTGGCGCGGCATCACGCCATGGTTCGACCGGGCGGGCGGCACCGCGCTCGGCTACCGCCTCGCCGGCCAGGTGGCTCTCGTGCTGGGCGACCCGGTGGGCCCGCCTGGGCGGCGCCTCGCCGCGCTCGCCGAGTTCGACGCCTTCTGCTTCGCGAACGGCTGGATCCCGTGCCTGTTCTCGGCGGGCGAGGCGACCGCGGCCGACGCGCGGACGCTCGGCTGGCAGTCGGTCGAGATCGCCGAGAACTCGATCGTGCCCCTCGCCGGGCTCGAGTTCACCGGCAAACGGTGGAACGACATCCGCACGGCCCTCAACCGCGCCGAGCGCGAGCGGGTGCGCTTCGTGGAGACGCGCTGGGCGGATGCGGCCCCCGGCGTGACCGACCAGCTGCGGATGATCTCGGGCGGCTGGGTCGAGGATCGCCCGCTCCCCGAGATGCGCTTCACGCTCGGCACGCTCGCCGAGGCCGACGATCCGGAGGTGCGGCTGGCGCTCGCGGTCGACGCGGCGGGCACCGTGCACGGCTTCACCTCGTGGCTTCCGGTGCACCGCGACGGCGAGGTGATCGGCTGGACGCTCGACCTCATGCGGCGCCGCGAGGGCGGCTTCCCGCTCGTGACCGACTTCCTCATCGGCGGCTCGGCCCTCGCCTTCCGCGACGAGGGGCGCGAGTTCCTGTGCCTCTCGGCGGCGCCGCTCGCGCGCGCGCCGGAGCGGCTCTCGGGCAGCTCCGACCGACGGGTCATGCAGCGCATCCTCGATTTCCTCGGCGGGGCGCTCGAGCCGTACTACGGCTTCCGCTCGCTCTTCCGCTTCAAGCGCAAGTTCCACCCGGTGCACCAGGCGCAGTACCTGGTGTTCCCGGATGAGACGGCGCTTCTCGAGATCGGCGTGGCGATCGTGCGCGCCTACCTCCCCGAGGCCCGGGCACGCGACTGGGCGCGCCTCGCCTGGGGGCTCGTGACGCCGGAGCGGGACGCGGAGGCCGCGCAGACGGCACCCGACGCGGCCTCCGCGCCGCTCAGCAGCAGCCGGTCTCGCAGGAGCCGGGGACCGTCGGGTCGCACAGGTTCTGGGCGCAGCACTCGTCCATGACTCTCCTCCCTTCATGTATCGACCGTTGTCGATGCATGAAGCGTCGCGTGAAAATCGACGACTGTCAATATTGAGATGCATCGATGTATGATCGGCGCATGATCCCCGTCGCGACGATCCAGGGCGCGGCCTGCTGCGCTCCGCTCGCCGAGTCCCCGCTCGGCGCCGACGACGCCGAGCGACTCGCGCGCTCCCTCAAGGCGCTCGCCGACCCTGCCCGGCTGCGCATCCTCTCGCTCATCGCCGCCTCCGCCGACGGCGAGGTCTGCGTGTGCGAGCTGCCCGGTCCCCTCGGGCTCAGCCAGCCGACCGTCTCGCACCACCTCAAGGTGCTCACCGACGCCGGGTTCCTCGACCGCAGCAAGCGCGGCACCTGGGCCTACTACCGCCTCATCCCCGGCGCGCTCGACGCGGTCACGAGCCCGCTCGCCGAGAGGCAGGCGGTGGCGGCATGAGCGACGACACCCCCACCGTGCTCGTCGTCTGCGTGCACAACGCCGGGCGCTCGCAGATGGCCGCCGGCTTCCTGCGCGAGCTCGCGGGCGACCGCGTGCGGGTGCTCTCCGGCGGCTCCGAGCCGGCCGCCGCGATCAACCCGGTGGCCGTCGCCGCGATGGCCGAGCTCGGCATCGACATCTCGGGCGCGATCCCCCAGCTCATGACGCCGGAGGCCGTGCGCGCCTCGGACGTCGTGGTCACGATGGGCTGCGGCGACACCTGCCCGGTGTTCCCCGGCATCCGCTACGAGGACTGGCCCCTCGACGATCCCGCGGGGCGCCCGCTCGACGAGGTGCGGCCCATCCGGGACGCCATCCGGAACCGCGTCGAGACGCTGCTCGCCGAGCTCGGCGTCACGGACTGAAACACGTCATTGCCCCCCTCGTTCGGGGGGCGTACGATCACGTCATCCGTGGCATACCCGATGCCGCGGTCGCATCCGATCCCCCAGGAGCGAACCATGGACGTCGTGAGCCCCTCCACGACCGCTGCACCGGCCGGCTGGTACCGAGACCCGCTCGGCATCCCCCAGCTGCGCTGGTGGAACGGCATCGCCTGGACCAACCACATCCAGGAGAACCGTCCCGAGCTGCAGCCGTGGGCCGCCGACTTCGGCACGCCCGCGCACCACTCGGTGGCCTGAGCCCCGCGCCTAGCGCTGCAGCCAGGCGACCACCGCGAGAACCCGGCGATGGTCGGTGCCCGAATCCTCGAGCCCGAGCTTGCCGAAGATGGCCGTGACGTTCTTCTCCACGGCCCCGACGCCGATGAAGAGCGCCTTCGCGATGGCGGTGTTGCTGCGCCCCTCGGCCATGAGCTGCAGCACCTCGCGCTCGCGCGGGGTCAGCGAGGCGAGCGGGTCGTGGCGGCGGCCGATGAGCTGCGCCACGACCTCGGGGTCGAGCACGGTGCCGCCCGCCGCGATGCGGTCGATCGCGTCGGTGAGCTCGTCGAGGGTCGCCACGCGGTCCTTGAGCAGGTAGCCGACCCGGCCCGAGCCTGCGCCGAGCAGCTCCTGCGCGTAGGCGACCTCCACGTACTGCGACAGCAGCAGGATGCCGGTGTCGGGCAGCAGCTCGCGCAGCCGGATGGCGGCGCGCACGCCCTCGTCGCGGAAGGTGGGCGGCATCCGCACATCGAGCACCGCCAGCTCGGGTGCGAGCGCGGGCGCCTGCGCGAGCAGCTCCTCCGCGTCGCCGAAGGCGCCGACCACCTCGTGGCCCGCCTCCTCGAGCACCCGCACGAGACCCTCACGCAGCAGCACGGAGTCGTCGACCACCACCACGCGCACGCTCACGCCTCCAGGCTACCGACGGGCGGCACGGGCGCCGACGGCGGCAGTGCGCCCGTGAGCGGCAGGTGCGCGATCACATGGGTCGGGCCACCGGGAGGGCTCACGAGCTCGACGGTGCCGCCGAGGCCGCGCAGGCGCTCCTCGATGCCGGCGAGACCGTGGTCGGCGACCGCCGCCGCACCCCCGACGCCGTCATCCGTCACGACCACGTCGAGCCACACGGCGTCGGAATCGGGCAGCCGGCGCAGCTCGAGCCGCACCCAGGCGTTGCGGGCCTGCGCGTGCTTCGCCACATTCGTGAGCGCCTCGGCGGCGATGAAGTAGGCGTTGCGCTCGAGCTCGAGCGGCAGCTGCAGGCCCTCGGGCAGCAGTGCCTCGACGTGGGTCGGCAGGGGCGAGCGCACGGCGAGCGACTCGAGCGCCGCCACGAGGCCGCGGTCGAGCAGGATGGGCGGCGCGAAGCCGCGCGAGAGGGCGCGGAGCTCCTCGAGGGCCTCCTTCGACTGCGTCATGGCCTGCGCGATGAGCTCGCGCGCGGCATCCGGGTCCTTGTCGACCTGCCGTCCCGCGGAGGCGAGATCCATCTGCAGCCGCACGAGACGCTGCTGCGGACCGTCGTGGATGTCGCGCTCGAGCCGGCGCAGAGCCGTGCCCTCCGCCGCCACCGCCGCGCTGCGCGACGCCGACAGGTCGGCCACCTGCACCTGCAGCTCCTCGGCGCGGAACTCCGCGAGCATCCCGCGCGCGATCGCGTGGTGCAGCCAGGTGAGGCCGTGCGTGACGAACGGCAGCGTCAGCAGGAACAGCACTCCGACGAGGAACACCGCGATCGTGCCGATCACGAGGAGGGTGGATGTCGAGAACGGCAGAGCGGCCTGGGCCAGCTCGGCGATCAGCTCGGACGGCAGCACGACGCGCCCGGTGGGCACGGCCGCGATCCACAGCGGCACGCTCGCCCCGCTGAGGCCGATCGAGAGCCAGACGACGGTGATCACCCAGCTCACGAGGCCGACGATCGGGTTCACGACCGAGCCGTGCAGCAGGTAGAGCCAGTAGTGGCCGTCGACGAGCGGGGCGAGCAGACGGGTGAGGGTGCTGCCCTCGCGGGCGGTGCGGTCCCAGCGCGGTGCGGTGATCTCGGGGAAGAGCGCACCGCGCAGGCGCCACAGCTCGAGGATGCCGAAGCCGCGCGCCGCGTACAGCGCGGCGAGCACCACGAGCACGCCCACGACGATCGGGATCGTGCCGACCCCCGTCCAGAACAGGGTCATGAGCACGGTGATGCCCACGATCGTCACGGGCAGCAGCGGCAGCAGGAACCCGAGCTCGGGCAGCAGGCCCACCCAGTAGCGCCCGTAGCCGCGTCGTGTGCGATTCATGACACCAGCTTCCCGGATGCGGGCGGGGCGCGGCATCCGGATGACGGACGGATGCGGGGTGGGGTCAGCCCCCGAGTGTCACGACGCGGTCGTCGGCGCCACGGTCGTCGGCGCGGTGCGAGACGAGCACGAGGAGGCGGTCGGCGGTCGCGGCACGGATGTCGCCCATGAGCGCACGGGCGGTCGGCTCGTCGAGGTGCGCGGTGGGCTCGTCGAGCAGCAGCAGCTCGGCCCGGCTGAGGAGCGCGCGGGCGATCGCGAGACGCTGACGCTCGCCGCCCGAGAGGGCGCGGCCCGCCTGCCCGACGCGGGTCGCGAGGCCGTCGGGCATCCGCCCGAGCAGCGGCCCGAGGCCGGCACGACCGAGCACCTCGACGAGCTCGGCGTCGTCGGGGGCGTCGTCGCGCCCGCGCCCGATGAGGAGGTTGCCGCGCAGCGTCGAGTCGAACACGTGCGCCTCCTGCGGGCACCACGCGACGTGCGCGGACCAGGCCGCGCGGTCGAGCTCGGCCACCGCCACCCCGTCGGCGCGCACGGCGCCCGCGTCGGGGCGGATCGCGCCCATGACCATCGCGAGCAGGGTCGACTTGCCGGAGCCCGACGGGCCGTCGATGCGCAGGCGGGTGCCGGGCGCGAGCGTCGCCGCGACGTCCGCGAAGAGCGGCGCACTCCGGCCGGGCAGCGTGCGCGTCAGCGCGTCGAGCTCGAGCCTCGTGAGCGCCGGGCCGGGCTGCCGCTCGCCTCCCGTCGTCTCGGAGACGTGGAGCACCGGCGCGAGCCGGCGGAGCACCGCGGCGAGGGCGGGCACGCGCCGGGCCGCCGCGGCGATCCCGTCGACGGCCTCGACGAGCGCGAGGGCGAGCAGGCTCACGACCGCGACCGTCGAGACGGGGGTCGCGGCGGGCGCGAGCACCGGCACGAGCACCGCGAGGCCCGTGCATCCGGCGAGCGCGAGCGCCGAGCCGAGCCCGGATGCCGAGGCCGCCCGCCGCTCCTCGCGCGCGAGCTGCTCCCCCAGCCCGTCGATCGCCTCGACGGCCGCAGGCCCGAGACCCGTGCCGCGCAGCTCGTCGGCGGCCTCGCCGAGGGCGGCGACGCGCCGCACGAGCTCGGAGCGGCGCGCGACCCGCTCGGCGGCCGCCCGGCGGGTGGCGAGCAGACCGCCGAGAGCCGCGAGCACGACCGTCGCGAGGAGGCCGAGCCAGACGGGAGCCGCCAGCCCCGGCGCGAGCACCGTGACGGCGATGCCGGCCCCGGCCACCGCCACCAGGCCCGCGGCGATCGGCGGCACCACGCGCGGCAGCTGCTCGCGCAGCTCCGCCGGCTCGGTCACGAGGAGGTCGAGCGCCGCGCCCCCGCCCAGCAGGCCACGCATCGCGGGACCCTGCGCGGCGAGGCGCCGCCACAGGCGGATGCGCAGCGCATCCGTCGCGCGGAACACCGCGTCGTGCGCGAGCAGCCGTTCGACGTAGCGTGCGACGGGCCGGCCGAGGCCGAAGAAGCGCACCCCCACGATCGCCACGAGCAGGTACATGATCGCCGGCATCTCGGAGGCCCGCACGATGAGCCAGCCCGACACCGCGGTGAGCGTGAGGCCGAGCCCGATCGCGAGGGCGCCCATGCCGGCTGCGCCAGCCCAGCGCCAGGGAGCGACGGCGAGCACGGTGCGGAGGGCGCGCGGGGTCGAGCCGGGCGTGAGTCGCGCGGGGGTGCGGAGGGTGACTTCGACAGGCTCGATCCGGCGCTCGACACGCGCCTTCGGCGCTGCTCGACCAGCGGAGGGGGCGACGGCGGGAGAGGCGGAGAGGCGGGCGGGGGCGGAGAGCGAGGCCGAGGCGACCGGCACGAGCTCGTCCGCGAGCGCGAGCGTCGCCGCGTCGTGCGACACGAGCACCGTGGCCACCCGCCCGGCACGCGCCCGCACGGCCTCGCGCACCAGCTCCGCGGCGGTCTCGTCGAGGTGGGCCGTCGGCTCGTCGAGCACGAGCAGTCGCGCGCCCGCGTCGACGCGCGCGAGGGCCCGGGCGACCGCGGCGCGGCGCTGCTCGCCCGGGCTCAGCTCGGCGAGCGGCGCGTGCAGCAGCCCGGTCAGGTCGAGCTCGGCGGCGAGCACGCGGGCGGCGTCGGCATCCGCTCCCGCCAGCGCGAGCTCCTCGGCGAGGGTCTCGCACGCGAAGCGCGGCGTCTGCGCGGCATAGGCGGTCGAGGCGAGCTCGCCCGTCACCTCGCCCTCGAGCTCCGCGTCGACGGGCAGTGCGCCCGCGAGCGCCGCGAGCGCCGTCGACTTGCCCGAGCCGCTCGGGCCGGTGAGCGCCGTGATCCGCCCCGGCAGCGGACGCACCGTGAGATCCGCGAGCACCGTGCCCCGGTCGGCATACCCCACGCTCACGCCCACCAGCGCCGGCGCCCCCCGGCGGGGAACCGCCGCCACGCGCCCGTCGGCGAGCAGCTCGCGCACCCGCCGCAGCGCCGAGAGCCCGTCCTGCGAGGAGTGGAATGCGGCGCCCACGTCGCGCAGCGCCGTGAAGCACTCGGGTGCGAGCAGCAGCACGAGCACCGCCACCTCGAGGCCGACCGCGCCCGAGAGCAGCCGGATGCCGAGGAACACCGCGACCACCGCGACCGAGATCGTGGCGATGAGCTCGAGTGCGAGCGCCGACAGGAACGCCGTGCGGAGCGTCCGCACCGTGCGGCGCCGGTAGTCCTCCTGGATGCGGTCGAGCGCCGCGAGCTGCTCCTCGAGCCGGCCGAGCCCCACGAGCACCGGGAGCCCGCGCGCGAGCTCCACGAGATGGTCGGCGAGCCGGGTGAGCGCATCGGATGCCCGGTCGACCCGCTCGCGCGTGTGCATGCCGATGAGCACCATGAAGATCGGCACGAGCGGGATCGTCACGGCGAGCACGACCGCCGAGAGCGGGTCGGCGCCCAGGATGCGCGCCCCCACCGCGAGCGGCACCACGACGGCCTGCACCATCGCGGGCACGGCGACGCCGAAGTAGTCGTCGAGCGCGTCGAGCCCCTCGGTGGCGAGCACGGCGGTGCCGCCGCCCGTCGCGTCGCCCGCCGCGATCCGGCGCGTGAGGTCGGTGCGCAGACGCGCCTTCGCGCGGATGGCGGCCCGGCGCCCCAGCACGGCCTGCGCCCACACCGCGAGCGAGCGCAGCACGACGCCCGCCGCCCCGAGCGCGAGCCACCCCGCGGGGCTCTCCCCCGCCGCGAGCGCCGCGAGCTGCCGGGCGATCGACTCCGCGACGAGCAGGATGCCGGCGGCTGCCGCCAGCGAGGCGAGCGCGACCGGCACGAGCGCGCCGGCGCCCCCGGGCCCGAGCTCGGGCCGGGGCCGCGGGGCGCGCTCGGCGCTCACCTCAGCGCTGCCCGCTCGCGGTCGCGGTGCGCACCGCGGGCACCACCTCGTGGGGCTCCGGCAGGTGGGCGGCCGAGAGCCGCTTGCGGAACACCCAGTAGCTCCAGGCCTGGTAGGCGAGCACGACCGGCAGGGCGACCCCGGTCACGACGGTCATGACGGTGAGGGTGTAGCTGCCGCTCGCCGCGTTCCAGATCGTGAGGTCGAAGGCCGGGTCGATCGTCGAGGGCAGAACCACGGGGAACACGGCCGCGAAGATCGACGCCGCGCCGAGCGCCCCGAACGCCGCGAAGCCCGTGAAGGCCCAGCCCTCCCGGCGCGCACGGGCCGCGATCCAGCCCCCCGCACCGGCCACGACCGCGAGCACGAGCAGCGTCCAGCTGACCGCCGTGCCGCTCCGCGCCTCCACGAGGATCGCCCAGCCCGCGATCGGGAGCAGCGCGACGGGCGCCATCCGCGGCACGAGCCGCCCCATCCGCTCGCGCACCGAGCCGTCGGTCTTGAGCGCGAGGAAGGTGGCGCCGTGCACGAGGCAGAAGCCCACGAGCGCGAGGCCGCCGAGCACCGCCACCGGGGTCAGCCACACGAAGGGGCCGCCCACGCGATCGCCGTTCGCGTCGATCGGCAGACCCGTCGTGGTGAGCGCGAGCGCCGCCCCGATGCCGAAGGCCGCGACGAGCGAGCCGAGCCCGATCGACCAGTCCCAGAAGCGGGTCCAGGTGCGGGAGACGATCTTGCCGCGGTACTCGATCGCGACCGCCCGGAAGATGAGCCCGAGCAGCACGAGCACGAGCGGCACGTAGAGCGCCGAGAACAGCGAGGCGTACCAGTACGGGAAGGCCGCGAAGGTGCCGGCGCCCGCCACGAGCAGCCACACCTCGTTGCCGTCCCACACCGGGCCGATCGCGTTGAGCATCAGGCGACGCTCCTTCTCGTCGCGGGCGCCGAACAGCATGTGCATGCCCACGCCGAGGTCGAATCCCTCGAGCAGGAGGTAGCCGGTCCAGAGCGTCGCGATCGCGACGAACCAGACGACGGGAAGCGCATCCATTTCTCTCTCCGTTCCGTGAGCTCAGTAGGCGAAGGCCAGCACGTCGTCGCGCGCGGGCGCGTCACCGTCGTCCGGATGCGTGTCGTCGCCCGGCGCGGTGAACCGCTCGGGCATGACGCCCGCGACGCCCGCCCGCACGAAGCGCACGAGCAGCCCGACCTCGACGATCATCAGCACGAGGTAGACGAGCCCCAGCGACACGAGCGAGAACACGACCTCCCCGCCGTCCACGCCCGGCGACACCGCCGCCGCCGTGAACATGAACACCCCGTCGACGCCGCCCGGGTTCGGGTTCGGCGCCACGACGAACGGCTGGCGGCCCATCTCGGTGAAGATCCAGCCGGCCGCGTTCGCGCCGAACGGCGCCAGGATGCCGAGCACGGCCAGCTGCATGAGCGGCTTCGCGTTCGGCACGGTGCCCTTGCGGGTGAGGAACAGGGCGACCGCCGCCGCGAACGCGGCGAGCGCGCCGAAGCCGATCATGATGCGGAAGCCCCAGTACGTCACCTCGAGGTTCGGCATGTAGTCGATCGCCATGCCCGCGCGCTGCCCGTAGATCGGGTCGTCGGGCAGGTTCGTGCCGTACTTCTGCTGGTACTCGGGGATCAGCTGGTTGAGGCCCGGCAGCTCGGTCGAGAAGTCGCCCTTGGCGAGGAACGACAGCATGCCGGGGATCTCGATGATCGGCACGACCTCCGAGCAGTCCTGCGAGCCGAGCTTGCCGACCGACAGCACCGAGAAGCTCGTGCCCGTGTGGCAGGCGGCCTCGGCCGCCGCCATCTTGAGCGGCTGCTGCTCGTACATGAGCTTGCCCTGGAAGTCGCCCGTGATCGCCACCGCGCCGAAGCCGAGGATCGCGACGACGGCGCCCAGGCGCAGCGAGGTGATCCACACCCGGTGGTCGGCCGCGTCGCGACCCGGGATGTCGGGGGCCTCGCCGACGATCACACGGCCCCGCGCATCCACCGTGTCGATCCCGTCCCGGCGGCGGCGCCAGAGCTGGTACCAGGCGATGCCGAGCAGGAACGCGCCCGCCACGGCGACGGCGCCCGCGATCGTGTGGGGGAACGCGGCGAGCACGGTGCTGTTCGTCAGCACCGCCCAGATGTCGGTGAGCATGGGCTTGCCGTCGACGAACTCGATGCCCACCGGATGCTGCATCCACGAGTTGGCGGCGAGGATGAAGAACGCCGAGATCCACGAGCCGATCACGGCCGCCCACAGGGTGGCGAGGTGGATGCGCTTCGGCAGGCGGCCCCAGCCGAAGATCCAGAGGCCCAGGAACGTCGACTCGACGAAGAAGGCGAGCAGCCCCTCCATGGCGAGCGGGGCGCCGAACACGTCGCCCACGAAGCGCGAGTACTCGCTCCACGCCATGCCGAACTGGAACTCCTGCACGATGCCGGTGGCGACGCCCATGATGAAGTTGACGAGGTAGAGCTTGCCCCAGAACTTCGTCATCCGGAGCCACTTCTCGTCGGAGGTGCGCACCCACATGGTGTGCAGGATGGCGACCACGAGCCCCAGCCCGAGCGTCAGCGGCACCATCATGAAGTGGTAGACGGTCACGATGCCGAACTGCCATCGGGCGATCTCGAGCGGATCCACGGGCTCCTCCCCTGCGCGGTGGCTCTGGCGGCGACCGTCGCACCTCCACCCTCGCCCGCCGCGCCGTCGCGGGTCAGGGCCCAAGGTCCCGTCGCGCGGCCCGCGCGCTCGCGTAGCGTGGAGCCCGTGGGCACCCGCATCTACCTGACGAGCGCCGAGGGGCGCACCGGCAAGTCGACCGTCGCCGTCGGCCTCCTCGAGACGCTCACCGCGAGCGTGCCCCGGGTGGCCGTCTTCCGGCCCATCGTGCGCGCCGACGTGGAGCGCGACTACATCCTCGAGCTGCTCGTCGATCACGCGAGCGCCGGCCAGAGCTACGAGGACTGCGTGGGCGTGGACTACGACGCCCTCCACGCCGATCCGGATGCGGCGCTCGCCACGATCGTCGAGCGCTTCGCCGACGTCGAGCGGCACGCCGACGCCGTGCTCATCCTCGGCTCCGACTACACCGACGTGGGCACGCCCACCGAGCTCTCCACCAACGGACGGATCGCCGCCAACCTCGCCGCCCCCGTGGTGCTCGTCACGGGCGGCCGCCAGCCGGAGGGCGATGGCGCCCGCACCCCCAGGCAGTGCGCCGAGATCGCCCGCATCGCGCTCGGCGAGCTGCGCGAGGAGCACGCCGAGGTGCTCGCCGTGATCGTCAACCGCGCCGACCCGGATGCCGTGGACGGCATCGCCGCGCAGGTCGGCGAGGCGACGGGGCTCCCCGCCTGGGCGATCGGGGAGGACGCCGAGCTCGTGGCCCCGCTGCTGCGCACCGTGCTCGAGGCGGCCGAGGCGGAGCTGCTGCGCGGCGACCCGGCCGCGCTCGAGAGCCCGGTGCTCGGCACGACCATCGCGGCGATGAGCCTGCCCAACATCCTGCCCCGCCTCGTGCCGGGCGGGGTCGTCGTGGTGCCGGGCGACCGCTCCGACGCGCTCGTCGGGATGCTCGCCGCCCAGCTCTCGCAGACCTTCCCGGCGCTCGCCGGCATCATCCTGAACGGCGGCTTCGCGATCGACCCGGCGATCGAGACGCTCATCGAGGGCCTCCACGCACCGTTGCCGATCGCCGCCACCCCGCACAGCACCTTCGACACGGCGGTGCGCATCACGCACGCCCGCAGCCGGCTCGCCGCCGACTCCCCCGCCAAGCACGCGCGTGCGGTGGCGCTCTTCGCCGAGCACGTCGACGCGGCCGAGCTCGTGCGGCTGCTGAGCCTGCCGACGCCCGGCGACGTGATGACGCCCATCCGCTTCGAGCACACCCTCGTGGAGCGCGCCCGCGCGGCCGCCCGGCACATCGTGCTGCCCGAGGGCGACGACGATCGCATCCTGCAGGCCGCCGCGATCGTCGTGAAGCGGCGGATCGCGCGCCTCACGATCCTCGGCGACCCGGATGCCGTGCGCGCCCGCGCCGCGGCGCTCGGCCTCGAGCTGGGCGACACCCGCATCCTGTCGCCGCTCGACCCGGAGCTGCACGAGCGCTTCGCCGCCGAGTACGCGCGGCTGCGCGCCCACAAGGGCGTGTCGGCCGAGCTGGCCGCCGACACGGTGACCGACGTGTCGTACTTCGGCACGATGATGGTGCACGCCGGTCTCGCCGACGGCATGGTCTCGGGGGCGCGGCACACGACGGCGCACACCATCCGTCCGGCCTTCGAGATCGTGAAGACGGCGCCCGGGGTGTCGGTGGTCTCGAGCGTGTTCCTCATGGCTCTCGCCGACCGCGTGCTCGTCTACGGCGACTGCGCCGTGATCCCGGAGCCCACGGTGGAGCAGCTCGCCGACATCGCGATCTCCTCGGCGGCCACGGCCCGCCGCTTCGGCATCGAGCCGCGGGTCGCGATGCTGTCGTACTCCACCGGGGAGTCGGGCTCGGGCGCCGAGGTCGACCGGGTGCGGGCGGCGACGGCGCTCGTGCGGGAGCGCGCACCCGAGCTGCCGGTCGCGGGCCCGATCCAGTACGACGCGGCCGCCGATCCGACGGTCGGCGCCTCCAAGATGCCCGGATCGGAGGTCGCGGGGCGCGCCACGGTGTTCGTGTTCCCCGACCTCAACACGGGCAACAACACCTACAAGGCGGTGCAGCGCTCGGCGGGCGCCGTCGCGATGGGGCCCGTGCTGCAGGGGCTCGCGAAGCCCATCAACGACCTCTCGCGCGGCGCGCTCGTGCGCGACATCGTCAACACGATCGCCATCACCGCGATCCAGGCGGATGCCGATGCCGGCACCGCGATCGGCGCGGGGGGCGCGGCATGAGCGTGCGGAACGTCTTCGTGCTCAACGTCGGCTCGAGCTCGATCAAGTACCGGGTGCTCGACGTCGAGAGCGGCGAGGTCTTCGCGAACGGCATCGTCGAGCGGATCGGCGAGGCCGGCTCGGGCGTCGCCGATCACGCCGCGGCCCTCGCGGTCGTGCTCGGGGAGCTCTCGGATGTGCCGCTCGACGCCGTCGGGCACCGCATCGTGCACGGCGGCACCCGCTTCGTGCGGGCGACCCTCATCGACGACGACGTGGAGCGCGAGATCGAGGCGCTGTCGGACCTCGCGCCGCTGCACAACCCGCCCGGGCTCGCCGGCATCCGGGCCGCGCGCGCGGCGCTCCCCCGGCTGCCGCACGTGGCGGTGTTCGACACCGCCTTCCACGCCACGATCATCCCGGCGGCCCGCGACTACGCGATCGACGCGGAGGTGGCCGCGCGCACCCGCATCCGGCGCTTCGGATTCCACGGAACCTCCTACGGATACGTGTCGCGGGCGGCGGCGGAGCTGCTCGGCCGCGCGGGCGACCCGGAGCTCAAGCTCGTGGTGCTGCACCTCGGCAACGGCGCCTCCGCGACCGCCGTGCAGGGCGGGCGCTCGGTCGACACCTCGATGGGGCTGACGCCGCTCGAGGGGCTCGTGATGGGCACCCGCTCGGGCGACATCGACCCGGCGATCCCGATGTACCTCGCGCGCGAGCACGGCTACACGACCGAGCAGCTCGACGAGCTGCTCAACCGCCGCTCGGGCCTGCTCGGCCTCGCGGGGCGCAGCGACATGCGCGAGCTCGTGACCGCCGCCGAGGCGGGCGACATGCAGGCGGCGCACGCCCTCGACATCTACGTGCACCGGCTGCGGCACTACATCGGGGCGTATGCGGCGGTGCTCGGGGGCGTCGACGCGCTCGTGTTCACGGCGGGCGTCGGCGAGAACTCGGACTACATCCGGCGTCGCGCGGTGGCGGGGCTCGAGTTCCTGGGGCTCGCCGTCGACCCGGCGCTCAACGCCGCCCGTTCCGCGGAGCCGCGGGCCATCTCGCCGGAGGGCTCCCGCGCATCCGTGCTCGTGGTGCCCACCAACGAGGAGCTCGAGATCGCGCGCGAGACGCGCGCGGCGGTCGGGGGCTGAACTCCTTCACCTGAGCGGGCCCGGATGCGGGAGCGGCTCAGCCGCGCACGACCAGCACCGGCGCGTTGGCGTTGAGCAGCACGATGTGCAGGGTCGAGCCGAGCGGCGAGCGCGTCTCGGCGGTCGAGCCCGGGCCGACCACGAGCAGGGCGCTCCCCCGGCTCGCGTCGAGCAGCGCCTCCGCGGGCGTGCGCACCGACACCCGCGACCGGATCTCGAGTCGCCCGTCGACGGCCCGTGCCGCCTCGACGGCGCGGGCGAGCG
>JASLGG010000047.1 GCA_030150265.1 Protaetiibacter sp. | reverse complement strand
TTCTCGAGGCCGGATCTTCAGGAGGTGCCCCCATGTCGATGCTCGACACCCCCACCGCCGTCATCGGCGCGGACCACCCCGACTGGCTGCGGCTGAAGGACGCGGTCAGCGCGTTCCGGACGCTGCAGCAGCACGACGGCTCCCTGCGTGAGGACGCCGACCGCGACGAGGCCGCCCGACTGATGGCCGCGGTCGTCGAGGGCATCCGCGTCCTCGCGCCCGCGTTCCCGCACGACGCCGAGTACCTCGAGGCGCTGCCCGCCGACCTCGAGGCGTGGGCGGCGTCCGGGTTCGACGTGCCGGACTTCCGCACGTCGCTGGGCGCCTTCCAGCCGCAGCAGCACCGCGTCGACGGGCTGCGCCACCTCGTCGTCTTCCCGATGGTCACGCAGAACGGCAGCCCCGACCGCCTGCTCGAGGCCGTGCTGATCGACGTGCTCTGGCCCGAGTTCATCGATCGGCTGGAGCGCGAGCGGTACTCGAACGCCCTGTTCGTGCCCATCCGCTTCGTCGACTTCACCGGCGGCTACGACACGAACGCCGCCGTGCTGTTCCCCGAGACCGTCGCGATGAAGGAGCTGATCCCCTTCACCTGGGGCGCGATCTTCGCCGACCGTGAGGCCGCCCGCTTCCGCAAGGTGGTCTCGGCCGCAGCGGAGATCACGAAGCTCGAGCTGACGGAGGACGCGCAGCGCCTCGTCGACGACCAGGCGCTCTGCGAGCGCACGTTCGTGCTCTGGGACCTCGTGCACGACCGCACGCACATGCGCGGCGACCTGCCCTTCGACCCGTTCATGATCAAGCAGCGGATGCCGTACTTCCTCTACTCGCTCGAGGAGCTGCGCTGCGACCTCACCGCGTTCCGCGAGTGCGTGAAACTCGCCGCCGACGAGTCGGCCGACGAGCGCACCCGCGACCGCGCGGTGCACGTGCAGCACGCGATCCTGTTCGACCGGCTGTTCCGCTTCCCGCTCACCGGCTCGCGCGTGCGCAACTACGACGGGCTCGGCGGCCAGCTGCTGTTCGCGTGGCTGCACCAGCACCACGTGCTGCACTGGACCGACACCCAGCTCGCGTTCGACTGGGATGCGGTGCCCGCCGCGGTCATCGCGCTCTCCGACGCGATCGACGAGCTCTACTGGCGCTCGATCGACCGGCCGAAGACCGCGCACTGGCTCGCCGCCTACGAGCTCGTGCGGGGCACCGTCGAGCCGAACCCGGCATCCGTCTGGGCGCGGGGGCTGCCCGACGAGATCCTCGCGGGGGCGCCGAAGGGCTACACCGACGCCGTTCTCGACGACGAGTTCCCGCTCTCGATGTTCTACGAGGCGCTCGGTCGCAAGATGACCGACGTCATCGAGTCGACCAGGGGCATCACCGGATGAGGCGCCTCCGCGAGCGCTACCCGAACCGGCGAGCGCGGCTGTCTGGGGAACAGCGCTCGCCAGAATCGGTAGCGCTCGCGTGATCGCCCTCGTCACGGGGGCGACCGGCGAAGCCGGGCGAGCGGTGTGCGCGCGGCTCGGCGAGCGCGACGACACCGTGATCGCGGTCGGGACGGATGCGGGACACCTCGCCGCGGTGGACGCCGCCGAGCGCCGCGTCGCCGACCTCACCGACGCCGCCGCGAGCGGCGCGCTCCTCCAGGGCATCGCGGATGAGCACGGACGCATCGACGCGGTGCTGCACCTCGTCGGGGGCTGGAAGCCGGGCGACACGGCGGAGGCGGATGCCTGGCTCAGGCCCCGGCTCGTCGACAGCCTCGCGAACGTCATCCGGGCCGCCGAGCCGCTGCTCGCCGCATCCGGGGGCCGGCTCGCGATCGTGAGCTCGACGGCGGTCGCACCGGGCACGCCCGCCACGAGCTCCTATGCGCGCGCCAAGGCCGAGGCGGAGGCGCTCGTGACGGCGCTCGGGACGCGGCTGGCGGCGCATGGCGGCGCGACCGCCGTGTTCGTCGTCCGCTCGCTCGGGGAGCAGGGCACGCCCGCCTCCGCGCTCGCCGAGCGCGTCGCGGAGTGGCTCGACGCGCCGGCCGCCGAGATCAGCGGATCGCGCATCGTGCTCGGCGCGGCGGCTCCGCGGTAGGCCACCCGCATCCGCGGCGCCGCGACCCCCGCATCCGCGCGCCACGTCGCCGCCGAGCCGCCCGCGGTCGAGAATGGGCGCGTGACCTCTGATCGACCGTCGTGGCTCGGCGCCGCCACCATCCGCCTCATCGTCATGGCGGTCGTCGGTGTCGGCGTCGCGCTCGTCGTCGGCGCGTTCGCGCCGTGGCAGTACGCGGTCGTCGGGGCGTGGATCTCCGCCGCCCTCGCCTTCCTGCTGACGGTGTGGATCGGGGTGGGCCGCTTCGACGCCGAGCGCACCCGCACCCACGCCACCCGCGAGGACCCGGGCATCATCCCCGGCGAGGTGCTCGTCATCAGCGCGACGATCGCGTCGGTGATCGCGGTGGTGATGCTCATCGTGGAGGCCCGCATCGACGACCAGAAGCTCGTGGCGGCGGCCCTCACCTCCGCGAGCGTCGCGCTCTCGTGGACGCTCATCCACACGCTCTACATGCTGCGCTACGCCCGGATCTACTACTCCGAGCCGGTCGGCGGCATCGACTTCAACACCGACGAGGCCCCCCGCTACGTGGACTTCGCCTACCTCGCGTTCGACCTGGGGATGACCTACCAGGTGTCCGACACCTCGCTGCGCACCTCGCAGCTGCGCGGGGTCGTGCTGCGGCACACCCTGCTCTCCTACGTGTTCGGCACGCTCGTGCTCGCCTCGGTCATCAACCTGGTGCTCGGCCTCGCCTGAGCGCGCCGAGGGGTCGCAAAACGCGCTCAACACGCCGCCATGACCGCACTTTGCGACCCCTCTAGGGTGAAGGCATGACGCAGACACACGACGTCGTGATCGTCGGCGGCGGCCACAACGCGCTCGTCGCGGCCGCCTACCTCGCGGGAGCCGGCCGCAGCGTGCTGCTGCTCGAGCGCCAGTCCCACCTCGGCGGGGCCGCGATCTCGGCGGAGGTGTTCCCCGGCGTCGGGGCACGGCTCTCGCGCTACTCCTACCTCGTGAGCCTGCTGCCGGAGCGCATCCGGCGCGACCTCCGGCTCGACGTGGCCCTCGCCCGGCGCCGCTACTCCTCCTACACGCCGCTGCCCGGCACCGACCGCGGCCTGCTGGTCGACACGGGCGATCCGGATGCGACGGCCGCGTCGTTCGCGGCGATCGGCGCGGCATCCGACGTCGGCGCCTGGCGCTCCTTCGGCGACGACACGGCGCAGCTCGCCGAGGCCGTGTGGCCGACGATGACCGACCCGCTGCTGACCCGCTCGGAGCTGCGCCGCACGGTCGGCGAGCAGGTGTGGCGCGAGCTCGTCGAGGCGCCCATCGGAGGAACGATCGCGGAGCGCTTCTCCGACGACCTGGTGCGCGGCGTCGTGCTCACCGACGCGCTCATCGGCACCTTCGCCCCCGCCGTCGACCCGACGCTCGCCGGCAACCGCTGCTTCCTGTATCACGTGATCGGCGGCGGCACGGGCCACTGGGACGTGCCGGTCGGCGGCATGGGCGCCGTCTCGGGCGCGCTCGTGCGAGCGGCACGGGATGCGGGCGCCGAGCTCGTGACGGATGCCGAGGTCGTCTCCGTCGCGCCCGACGGCGAGGTGCTCTACCGCCGCGGCGACGCGGAGCACCGGGTGGCCGGCCGCACGATCCTCTCGGGCGTCGCGCCCTACGAGCTCGCCCGGCTGCTCGGCGAGGAGGCGGAGCGCCCCGAGGGCGCGCAGATCAAGGTCAACCTGCTGCTCAAGCGCCTGCCCCGGCTGCGCGAGGCATCCGCCGACCCGACGGCGGCCTTCGCGGGCACCTTCCACGTGCACGAGGGCTTCGCGGCGCTCGACGCGGCGTGGGCGACCGCGAGCGCGGGGCGGCTCCCCGATCCGCTGCCCCTGGAGAGCTACTGCCACTCGCTCACCGACCCCGGCATCCTCTCGCCCGAGCTGCAGGCCGCGGGCGCGCAGACCCTCACCGTGTTCGGGCTGCAGGCGCCCGACCGCCTGCTCGAGGGCCGCGACCCGGATGCCGCGCGCGCGGAGTTCCAGCGCGCCGTGCTGCGCTCGCTCGACACCGTGCTCGCCGAGCCGGTCGAGGAGCTGCTCTGGACGGATGCCGAGGGCCGCCCCTGCATCGAGACCGCCACCACCCGCGACCTGGAGCAGAGCCTCCGGATGCCCGGCGGCAACATCTTCCACGGCCCGCTGGCGTGGCCGTGGGTGGAGGACGACGAGGCGCTCGGCACGCCCGCGGAGCGCTGGGGCGTCGCGACCGCGCACGAGCGCATCCTCATGTGCGGCTCGGGCTCGCGCCGCGGTGGCGCGGTCTCGGGCCTCGGCGGCTTCCACGCCGCGATGGCGCTGCTGGAGGGCTGAGCCGCTCTCGGGGGTTTGCGCGTCGGATACGCGGTCTCGGCGCTCAACGGTCGAGGATGCCGGACAGGTAGCCGACGAGCACCCCCTCGGCGACCTCGGCGTCCGCTCCGCCGAGCGCGATGCGGGAGAGCGTGAGGGCGTCGGCGAGCCGCAAGAGCTCGACGGCACGTCGCTCCGGGGTCGCGGCGCCGAATCGCTCGAGCACCCGCGCGATCGCCGGCGCGACCGTCTCCTGCACCACGGACCCGCCCGCGAGGCGCACGTGCAGCTCGTCGTCGGGGGCGAGGTCGATGAGCAGCGCGTAGCGGGCGCGCATGTCGTCGGCGCGACCCGCCAGCAGCGCGAGGAAGCCGGCGGCGAGCGCGGCGAGCTGCCGGGCACGCGCGGCCCGCTCGGCGGCGGGCTCGACGGCGTCGAGCTGCGCGACGGCGCGGCCCGCCTCGTCGAGGGTGCGGAGCGCGAGATGGTCGATCGTGTGCGCGAGGAGCGCGCGGCGCGTCGAGGCGTAGTACGAGGTGGACCCCTGCGGGATGCCGGCCTCGCGATCGACGGCGCGGTGGGTCAGCGCGCGCAGGCCGTCGCGGGCGATCACGCGCACCGCGGCGGCGGCGATGGCCGCGGGGCGATCCTCCGGGGGTGCGCTCACATCCATACTCTACAGATGTAGAGTCGATCGCGTCGAGCCGAGCGAACAAGGAGCCATCATGCGGATCGCCGTCATCGGAGCAGGGATCGGGGGTCTGTCGGTCGCGCGCGGGCTCCAGCGCGCCGGAGCCGAGGTGACGGTGCTCGAGCGCTCGCCGGAGCCGCGCGCCGTCGGGGCGGGCCTGTCGATCTTCGGCAACGGGGTGCGTGCACTCGACGCGCTCGGCCTCGGCGCCGAGCTCCGGTCGATCGCGCCACCCCTCGGCGCCATCCGCGGCGGGCAGCGCCGCCCCGACGGCGGCTGGCTCACGGTCGTGCCCGGTGACGCGGCGCTCGAACTGCGGGTGGTGGAGCGGTCGGCACTGCACGCGGCGCTCATCGGGAGCCTCGCCCCCGGGACGCTGCGCACCGGCCGGCGCGTGCTCGGTGCGGATGCCGACGGCACCCTCCGGAGCGCCGCGGACGGGGGCGCCCCTGTGACCGAGCGGTTCGACCTCGTGGTGGCCGCCGACGGCATCCGCAGCACCGTGCGGGCGTCGTGGCCGGGCGACCCCGGCGTGCGGTACGCCGGATACGCCGCGTGGCGGGGCCTCACCGCCCACCCGCACGAGCTGGGTGGCGAGGCCGGCGAGACCTGGGGCCGCGGGCTGCGCTTCGGCATCGCACCCCTCCCCGCCGGGCGCGTCTACTGGTTCGGCGTCGCGTCGATGCCCGCCGACGCCCGGATCGCCGACGAGGCCGCCGAGCTCCGCCGCCTGTTCGCCGGATGGCACGACCCGATCCCGGCGCTGCTCGACGACACCCCGGCCGACGCCATCACCCGGCTACCCGTCGAGGAGCTCGCCGGCGACCTCGCGACCTTCCGTCGCGGGCGCGTCGTGCTGCTCGGCGACGCCGCGCACGCCATGACCCCGAACCTCGGCCAGGGAGGCGGGCAGGCGCTGGAGGATGCGGCGGTGCTGGTGGCCGTGCTCGGCGGGCTCGCCGCACAGGCCGCCCCCGAGCCCGCCGCGGTCGACGCCGCCCTCGACCGCTACGACCGGATGCGGCGCCCCCGCGCGCAGTCGATCGCACGCCGCTCGCGGGCGGTCGGCCGCGTCGCGCAGCTCCGCGGACGCGGCGCGGTGGCGCTGCGCGACCTGGCGCTGCGGCTCACCCCCTCGGGCGCGCTCGCGCGGCAGGCGCTGAGCGTGCAGCGCTGGGCACCTCCCACGGCGTGAGGCTCGCGAGCCCCCGGGTCAGTGCGGCCGGCGGCGGGCGAGGAGGAACCCGAGGAGCAGGAGCAGCGCGAGGGCTCCCAGGCCCCCGAGCCACGGCCAGGCGGGGGGTGCCGCGACGGCCTCCGCCGCGGGCTCCGCGACCGGCTCGTCGTCGGAGGGACGCGCCGGGGTCTCGCTCGCGCTCGGCGACGGGGTCGGCACGGGCGCCGGCACCGGCGCCTCCCCCGAGGCCGGACCGACCACCGCGACCGGCGCGGACGGCGGCGTCGCAGGCGAGGGGTGCGGCGCGACGACGACCTGCAGCCCGACCGTCACCGTGAACGAGGCGTCGGCCCGGTTGCCGGCCGCGTCGACGACCGAGCACGTCACCGTCGTGACGCCGATCGGGAAGACGGCACCGGATGCGGGGGTGCAGCTCACGGCGCGCGCCCCGTCGACGAGGTCGAGGCTCGTGGCGGTGAAGGCGACCGCCGTGCCGGCCGGGTCGGTCGTGGACGCCGCCACCGCATCCGGCACCGTCAGCACAGGTGCCGTCGTGTCGACGACCGTGACCGTGAACTGCGCGGTGCCGACGTTGCCGTCGTCGTCGGTCGCCGTGCAGGTGACGGTCGTCACGCCCAGCGGGAACGTGTCGCCGGACGCCGCGTCGCACTCGGGTGCGAGCACACCGCTCACGGTGTCGGTGGCGGTCACCGCGAACGACACGACGGCACCGCTCGCGCCCGTGGCCTCGACGGTCAGGGGGCCGGGCACGTCGACGACCGGAGCGTCCTGATCGCTCACGGTCACCGTGAAGCTCCGCGACACGACGTTCCCCGCCGAGTCGGTGGCCGTGCACGTCACGGTGGTCGTGCCGAGCGGGAACACGGCGCCGGAGGCGGGCGTGCAGCTCGGCGCGAGCTCGCCGTCGACCTCGTCGTGGGCGGTGACCGTGAAGGTCACCGGCGCGCCGCTCGCGTCGACCGCCGCGACGGCGATGTCGGCGGGCACCGTGAGGCTGGGAGCCGCGTCGCCCACCTCGAACACGAGGTCGAGGGTCGCGGTGTTGCCGTGCGCATCCGTGGCGGTGCAGGTCACCGGCACGGTGCCGAGCGCCATCGTGCCGGAGCGCGGCAGGCAGCTCGCGGTGATCGCGCCGTCGACGAGGTCGGTCGCGGGGACCGTGATGACGGTGTCGGCACCGCCCGGACCGCGCCCCTGCGCCGTGAGGTCGGCGGGCGTGTCGATCACGGGCGCGGTGGTGTCGACGACCGTCACCGTGAGGGTGCCGGGCGCCGAGGCGTTGCCGCTCGCGTCCGCCGCCGTGCACGTCACGGTCGTCGTGCCGAGCGGGAACACGCTGCCGGATGCGGTGTCGCACGTGATCGACGGCGCGGCGTCGACCGTGTCGACGGCCGAGAGGCCGGTGAACTCGACCGCCGCGCCCGACGGACCGGTCGCCTCCGCGTTCTGATCGGCGACGGTGAGCACGGGGGCCGCGGTGTCGACGATGCTCACGAGGAAGGTGGCGCTCCCCGTGTTGCCGTGGCTGTCGGTGGCCGTGCAGGTGACGGTCGTGGTCCCGAGCGGGAACTGCACGACGTAGGCCGAGTTGTCGAAGAGGTCGCAGTTGGCGCGCACGGGCCCGTCGACGAGGTCGGTCGCGGTCGCGGTATCCCGGGAGGGTCCGATCCAGGGGTACTGGTATCCGGGGCGGATCACGCCCAGGCCGTTGCCGTCGTAGGCCTCCAGGGTGAGGTCGTCGGGCACGCTCACGACGGGGGGCGTCGTGTCGCGGATCGACACGGTCGCGGTGCCGGTGCCCAGGTTGCTCCGCGAGTCGCGCGCGGTGCAGGTGATCACCCAGTCGCCCAGCCCCCGCACGGCGCCGTCGGTCACGTCGCAGCTCGCCGCGACGTCGCCGTCCACCGCATCATGTGCCGTGACCGCGTAGCGGATGGTGCCCACGCCCCCGGCGCCCGCCTCGACGGATGCCGCGCCCGGGGCGACCGTGACGACCGGCCCCGTGTCGTCGCGCACCGTCACGGTGTAGCTCTTGATGCTCGTGTCGCCCTCGACGGTCGCCGTGCAGGTGACCTTCGTCGCGACGCCGAGCTGGAAGATCTGGCCGCTCATGCGGTCGCAGAACACGGGCACGGAGGCTCCCGTGCGCGTGTCGATCGCCGTCGCGGCGGGGAGGGTGACGACGGCGCCCGAGGGGGTCGTCGCCTGCACCGTCATGTCTCCGGGGATCGTGAGGGAGACCTTCGAGGTGCTGAGGATGCGCGTCTGCACGAACACGCCGTCCTCGTTCGTGATCGTCAGGGTCACCCGCGTCTCGCCCTCGGGCAGGCGCGGCAGCAGGATCCCGTTCGCGGCGATGCCCGCGTAGCCGGCGCCGTAGTTGACGGTGAACGGCGAGGAGGTCCAGATGCCGAGCGCGGCCACGTAGCTCGACTGCACGGTGTCGAGCCGCACGTTGGTCACGGTGTCGGCACCCGGGTCGATGAGCTGCCCCACCGGCACGCGGGTGTTCGCGACGTCGCTGACGTGCTGCACGCCGCTGAAGTCGGCGAAGCGCGGCGCGACATCCGCGACCGCGATCGCGACGGATGCGGCGTCACCATGTCCGTTGCTCGCGGCGGTGACCCGCACGGTCGGCGTCGCCGGTCCGTCGGTGAAGCGGCACACCACGGCGGCGCTCGCGCGGTCGTCGGCGTCGCCGCGGAGGCGCGCGGGGCCCGAGACGAGCACATTGCCCGGGCCGCAGTCCACCGCGAGGTCGAAGAGCGAGGCGGTGCCGTCGCCCTGCACGACGACGCCGAACGAGATCGTGCCGCCCTCGTCCACCGCCGTGGTGGCGGGGGTGAGCGTCACGTGCACCGTGCTCGCGTCGCCCTGCACGGGCACGTCGAGCGGCGCGGCGGTGCGGGCGCCGCTCGCGTCGACGAGCGTCACGAGCACGCGCTCGGATGCGCCGCCCGAGGGGAAGCGGCACTGGATGCCGCCCTGGCCGTTCGAGCGGTCGTACCAGGGGTAGGTCACGATGACGCCCGCGCTGCCGCACGACGCCACCGGTAGGTCGGGGGTCGCCTCGGCCGGCGCGAACGCCAGCGACATCCAGTCGTAGCCGGACGGGTCCTCCGCCTGGAAGCGGAAGGTGTAGAGGGCGCCTCCCGGCACCACGCCATCCGGCACCTCGGTCCAGGTGACGCGGGGCGGGATGTTGACCACCGCGATGCCGGTCGACGCGAGCGAGGCGGGACCGCCCCGGGAGCTGCGCACGGCCGCGCTGAGCTGCTGCGTCGCGCCGTCGCGGTAGAGCCAGACGCACTGGAAGGTGAAGCTCGCGGCATCCTGCCGGAGACCGTAGACCTGCAGGGGGTTGCCGCGCTCGTTCGTGCCGCAGCCCACCGAGTCCACGATGAAGGCGCCGGTCCATGCCGCGGGCACCGGCACGGTGACGTCGATCAGGTGCCCCTCCAGCGCGGATGCCGGGGCCTGGATCACGAGCGGCGGCGCGGTCACGTGGACCGGGATCGAGGGCTGCCTGTCGCTGCCCAGCGGCACACCGATCATGCGCACGCCGTCGCTCGTCACGTCGACGGTGATGCCGAAGTCCCCCGCGTAGGAGTAGCTGTGGCTGAAGATCTCGTCGGCCCCGCCGTCCCAGGCCTGCGAGGTGCCGTCACCCCAGTTGATGACGTAGTCCGTCAGCACCTCCCCGTTCCTCTGGTCGACGGAGTCGAGCGTCTGAATGCTCATCTGCCCCGTGTCGAACCGCAGGGTGGTCGAGGTGAGCGTCTTGAGGCGGAGCGTCGGCGGCGTCTCGCGGAGGGTCTTGGCGACCTCCTGCGCGACGGTCGACGTGCCGTCGCTGAAGTTCACGGTGAAGCTCCGGGGGCCCGGGCCGTTGCCGAAGGCGCAGACGAAGACGCCGGTCGTGACGTTGCCGTCCTGCCTCGTGTTGTTGTGCGCCTGGATGCAGCCGTACGTCAGGTTGGCGGGGTAGTCGTCGTAGGGCACGTCGACCGACACCTCCTGGCCGCCCAGGTCGGTGGCCGTCCAATGGAAGGTGGACCGGGTGAACTCGTCGATCTCGGGCCCCTCGTCCGAGACGATCGTGACGACGGGCGGCACGTCGGCGATCCGGAAGTAGCTGTCGACCACCACCGGGTCGTTCGGGTTCGCGTCGTAGACCGAGATCCTCAGGTTGAAGTTGCCGTTGCGCGGGCCGAAGCGGCAGACGATCTGCGACTCGCCCTCGGACAGCCGCGCGCCGCCGAGGCCCGTGAGCTGCGTGCGACCCAGGCCCGACACCAGGGTGCCCCACTTGCATCCGCTGTCGGAGGTGAGCCACATCGGGCGGTTGTTGGGGCTGTGCGCGGTGACCGTGTAGGTGACCTCGGCCGGCGCGCCGTTCTCGGACATCGCCCCGCGGTCGGCGGCGATGTCGAGCTGGATCTGGGCCGGATCGATCAGGAAGGTCCGCGAGGCGAAGCCGGCGGTGCCGCCGTTGATCCAGGCCTGGCCGCGCGCGTCGCCGAGCGCCGTGGAGCACTGGAACGACCCGGTGGTGACGAAGTTGCTCGTCGTGTAGTGGAGGCTGTCCGGCACGAGAGCGATGCCCGGGGCGGCCGAGCCGCCGAAGCAGCTGGGGGCGGGCGTGATGCCGGAGGGGCCGCTGTAGGCGATCACGAAGGTGAAGGTGGCCGTGCTCCCCGCATCGACCGAGGCGGGGCCGTCGATCGTCACGACCGGATCGAGGTCGAGCACGGTCACCTCGTAGTAGCCGGTGCGTGCGCCGCCCCACTCGTCGGCGAAGGAGACGGTCACGACGTTGTGGGCGGGCGCGGTGTCGAAGCGGCAGTCGACCGACCCGGATGCCGTGGCCGGGTCGTACGCCCACGCGGTCCGGGTGGCGCCGGCGCCGCAGCCCGGGGTGCCGGTGAGCGCGACGGCGTCGCCGTCGGGGTCGGAGACCGTGAAGGGGTAGTGGCCCGTGTCGCCGCGGTGCTTGGCCGCCTCGCTGTTCGGCGCCTCGAAGCGGATCTCGGGCAGGCGGTTGGGGCTGTGGCCGACGTGCACGGCGAGCACCGGCGCATACGTCCACTCCCCATCCGCCTCGGCGACGCCCGAGATGCGCACGCCGAGCTGCACCTGGGCCTCGCCGCCCTCGGTGAAGGTGATGTGGGGGGATGCCGCGGAGGCGTCGTCGATCGTCGCCGCCACGCCGATGACCGACCACTGGTACTGCAGCCCGATGCCCGCGGCGCCGACACCGCTGTAGACGACCGGGGTGCCGGCCAGCAGGTGGTCGGGACCGGTCACGGTTCCCGCGCTCGTCAGCGTCTGCCGCTCGACGGCGCCCACGTCGCACATCCCTCCGGTGCCGGGGCGCGGCAGTCCGCGCTGGTCGTTGGCGAGGCACTCCTCGGATGCGCCGAGCAGCTCGCCGGTGGGCATCCGGCTGAGCGTCGGGCCGCCGTTGTCCTGCAACGCCCCGAGGACGAAGCCGCCCTGGGAGGTGGCGTGGCAGTCCGATTCCGGGACGTCGATGCCCTGCCGCATCTCATTCGTGTAGAGGGTGGAGCCCGTGATGGTCGAGGTCGCGCCGCGGCCGCCGATCGCGCAGTCGGCGCCCGTGCCGTTGTCGAGCATGACCGAGTTCGTGAACGAGAGGGTGCTGCCCGCGTCGGCGAATCCGACATCCGCGCCGCGCTGATCCGTGGCGTCGTGGTTGCCGACGAAGGTCGCCGACCGCACGGCCAGCAAGCCGTGGTACACGGCGACGGCGCCGCCCGCACCCGAGGTGTTGGAGTCGAAGGTCGAGTTCTCGACGGTCGCGGCGCCTCCGTCGACGGCGATGGCGCCGCCCTCGCCGCCCGTGCCTTCCCCGCCGACGTTGCCCCGGAAGAGGCTGCCGCGGATCGTGAGGTTGACGCCGACGATCGCGCCGCCCGTGCCCCACTCGCCGGAGTACCCCGACTCGAACCATCCCATCCCCGGGCCGCCGGGGCCGCCCGAGCGGTTGCCGGTGAAGGTCGCGCCGCTGAGCACCAGGTGCCCACGATTCGCGATCGCGCCGCCGCCGCCCCCGTTGCCGCCCGTGCCGCCGGCGCGCGTGTCGTCGTTGCCGCCGTTGCCGCCCTGGCCCGCCCTGTTGCCCGAGAAGGTGCCGCCGTCGATCGTGAGGGTGCCGTAGCTCAGGACCGCACCTCCCGATCCGCCGGCGCCTCCCGTCGTGTCGTGGTTGAGCTCGCCGTTCTCGCCGTTGCCGGCGATGTTGCCCGTGAAGCTCACGTGGTCGAGCGTCAGCGTGCCGCGGTTGTAGATCGCGCCGCCGCCCTGACCCTCGCCGACCGCCGCATGGCAGTCCCCGGGGATGAAGACGCTGCAGTAGTCGTTGTTGGTCGTGCTGTTGTCGAAGCCGTGCGGGGCGGCCCCGTTCACGAAGGTGAGGTCGTGGAACTGGGCGACGGCCAGCTCATCGAGCGAGAGGAAGCGGAAGCGGGGCGCGCCCGCGGCACGCGCGATCGTCGCGCCGTTGCCGTTGACGATGAGGCGCGAGTAGCCGATGCCGGCGTGCAGGGTGGGGAGGCCGTGCGCGGTGCCCTGATACGGGTCGATCTGGCCGCGGTCGGCATAGGCGCCGAGCCAGGGCTGGGTGAGCGTGTAGGTGCAGCCGGGGGCGAGGTTCACCTCGGCGAAGGAGTTCGACCACAGCACGTTGTTGGCCGTCTGGAACGCGCTGATGAGCTTGGCGGTGTCACCGCAGGGCACGTCGATGCCGGTGTCGCCCCACTGGGCCTGTGCGCTGCTCGCGGGCACCGCGACGAGGGCGCCGACCGCGAGCGCGAGGCTCGCGACGGTCGCCAGGATGCGGGGGAGCGGTCTCGGGGCGCCGGTCACGACGATCACGGTAGGCGTTCGCGACCGTCCGCGATCTAGGTGGAAACCACCTAGATCGGCAGCGCGCGGCGCGCTACTCCCACGTGCTGGGGGCGGGCTGCCGGGTCGGCGGCAGCCGCACCTGCGCGGCCCAGTCGTGCAACCACTCCGGGATCGGATGCGACACCGGGTCCATGCCGCTCACGCGCGCCAGCTCGTCCATCGGCACGGTGCCGCCCCGGTCGTAGAGGAAGCGGCCCTGCACGTAGGCGCGCGCGTACACCTCGCCGTCCACCACGAAGCGCTGCTCGAGGTAGGCGGCGCGGTCGTCGAGCCCGAGGAAGCGCGACTCGATCACGTAGCGGCGGCCGAGCGTGAGCGACTTCCGGTAGGCGATCGTCTGCGCGCCGACCACCGGGTACATGCCGGCGTCGCGCATCCGCTTCCACAGCCCGGTGCGCACCACGAGCTCCTGGCGGGCATGGTCGAGGTTCGCGAGGTAGGCGCCGTTGTTCATGTGCCGCAGCTCGTCGAGGTCGCCGATCATCACGCGGCGCGGGGAGCGGCACACGTCGTAGATGTCGAGCGCGGGCAGCTTCGGCGCACGCGTCGAGAGCCAGGCGAGACGGGAGAGGCGACGGATGAATCCCACCTCGGCACGTTAGATCGTCGCGTGCGGGCGCGCGAATCCGCTGTGGGATGCCGACAACTCACCGGTGGTAGGCGTCCCGCCGGTGCGTGATGGCGATGATCTCGATCACGAGCCGGTGGTCGACGATCCGGTAGATCACCCGATACTCGCCCCGCCGCGCCGCGTACAGCGGGGCAAGGGGTTCCCGCAGGGGCTTGCCGAGGCGACGCGGGTTCCGGCACAGGGTGCCGATGATGAACTCGAACGCGGCCGCCGCGACCTTCTCGGGGAGCTCGCTCTCGAGTGCACGCCGCGCCGAGGCGGTGAAGACGACCTCGTAGCGCTCACTCACCCCGCGATCCTGCCGCGGTCCGCCATCGCGGCGCGGATCTCATCCACAGTCGACAGCTCCCCCGCGTCCGCCTCCGCAAGCCCCCTGCGGATGGCGGCCACCTCATCCGGACGGCTCAGGATGTCGACGGTCTCCACCAGTGCGTCGTAGTCGTCGGCGCTCAGCAGCACGGCCACTCGGTCGCCGTTGCGGGTGACCTCGAAGCGCTCGTGCGTCGTGACCGCCGACTCGACGAGCTTGGAGAGGTTCGCGCGTGCGTCGGCGAGCGAGAGCGTCGTCATGTACAGAATTGTAGCGCATCGCCGATCAGCGGGTGCGGTGCGCCGGGATCGTCGCGCGCGGGCCGTGGCGCTCGTAGCCGATGCCGGCCGCCTCGATGAGCCGCACGACGCGCTGCCGGTGGCCGCGGAAGGGCTCCAGCAGCTCGAGCATGCCGTCGTCGTCGACACGGCTGCCGACGAGCGCCGTGCCCACGCGCTTGCAGAGGTGCAGGTCGCCGACGCTCACCGAGTCCGGGTCGCCGTGAGAGCGCTGCACGGTCTCGGCGACCGCCCATGGTCCGATACCGGGGATGCTGCGCATCCGGCGGCCGGCCTCCGCGGCGGGGGCGGCGGCGGCGCGCTCGAGCGACTCGCCGACCGCGAAGACCCGCATGAGGGTGTCGGAGCGCTGCGGCCCGACCCCCGCCCGGTGCCACTCCCACGACGGGATGCGCCGCCAGCGCGCGGCATCCGGCACGACCCGCATGCCGAGCGGGGCGGGACCGGGCGCCGGGTCGCCGTGCCGCGTCACGAGCACGCGCCACGCGCTCTTCGCCTCGAGGCCCGTCACCTTCTGCCCCAGCACGCTCGGCACGAGCGCCGGCAGCAACCGGCCCGTGCGGCCGAGGCGCAGCCCGGGCGCCTCGTGGTGGAGGCGGGCGACCACCGGATGCCGGGCGGGCTCGAAGCCCGCCAGCTCGTCGTGCGCGCCGAGCAGCGCGGGCACCGACGCGACCGCCTCCTCGGCGCCCGCCCCCCAGGCGTGCGCGCTCACCGCATCCGCGCCCTCGCGCAGCAGCAGGGTGGCGACGCCCGAGGCGAGGCGCAGCGTGAGCCACCAGCCGCCGGCATCGCGGCGGACCGTCGGATCGGTGGCTCCGAGCGCGAAGGGGCCGAGCACGAGCCGCAGCTCCACGCGATGCGCGGGAGCGTAGCGGGCGGCGACCGGGTCCATCGCGGTCAGGCTAACCCGCGCCGGGGACGCGGGCCGCATCCGCGCCGGAACGACGGAGGGCCGGGACGGATGATCCGTCCCGGCCCTCCGCGAGGCTGCTCAGTTGCAGGTGTAGGTGACGCCGTCGACGTCCCAGGTGCCCTGGCCGAGCTGGTTGCACATGTCGAGCGCACCGCCCACGAGCGTGGCGGCGAGCGCGATCCAGACGATCGTGAGGATGATGCCCAGCACCAGGAAGATGATGCCGAGGATCACACCGACCTTCGCGGGGGTGTTCTTGTAGCCGGCCTTCTTCGACTGGCTGAGCGCCACGGCGCTGAGGATCAGGCCGACGAGCGAGACGAAGAAGGTGAGGATGAGGCCGACGATGCCGAGCGTCTTGCCCGGGTAGGTGTCCGCGGGCGCGGCGGGCGCGGCCGGGGCGGCGGGAGCCGGCGCGGGGGCGGGGGTCGGCTCGGGCGCGGCGGCGGGGACGTTGGGGTCGGTCATAGAGGCTCCTTGTGAGTGTGGTGGGTTGCCTGTGCGATGCACGGCCATCGGGCACTCTACCGACCCCCGCGCCGCTCCCGCGAGAGGCATGGCCGCAAAACACGGCATGATGGGCGGGTGAAGATCGGTGTTCTCACGAGCGGTGGCGACTGTCCGGGACTCAATGCGGTGATCCGCGGGGCGGTGCTCAAGGGCATCACCCAGCACGACATCGAGTTCGTCGGCATCCGCGACGGATGGCGGGGCCTCGTCGAGGCAGACCTGCAGCCCCTCGGCCGTCCCCAGGTCATGGGCATCTCGAAGCAGGGCGGTACGATCCTCGGCACCTCGCGCACCAACCCCTTCGAGTACGGCGGGGTCGAGCGGGTCAAGGAGGTGATGGCCGACTCCGGCATGGACGCCATCATCGCGATCGGCGGCGAGGGCACGCTCGCGGCGGCGAAGCGGCTCACCGACGAGGGCATCCAGATCGTCGGCGTGCCGAAGACCGTCGACAACGACCTCTCGGCCACCGACTACACCTTCGGCTTCGACACGGCCGTCGAGATCGCGACGGAGGCGATGGACCGCCTGCGCACCACGGGCGACTCGCACGGCCGCTGCATGGTCGCGGAGGTCATGGGGCGTCACGTCGGCTGGATCGCGCTGCACTCGGGCATGGCGTCCGGGGCCCACGTGATCCTCATCCCCGAGCGGCGCACCTCGATGGAGGAGATCTGCGAGTGGGTCAACTCGGCCCGTGCACGCGGTCGCGCCCCCCTCGTGGTCGTCGCGGAGGGCTTCAAGCTCGACACCATGGACGACGCGCACTCGGAGCGCGGTCTCGACGCCTTCGGGCGGCCGCGCCTCGGCGGCATCGGCGACATGCTCGCCCCCGAGATCGAGGCCCGCACGGGCATCGAGACGCGCGCCACCACGCTCGGCCACATCCAGCGCGGCGGCACGCCCACCGCCTACGACCGCGTGCTCGCCACCCGCTACGGCATGGCCGTCGTCGACTCGGCGCTCGAGGGCCACTGGGGTCGCATGGTGGCGCTGCGCGGCACCCAGATCGTGAACGTGCCCTTCGAGGACGCGCTCGGCCGCCTCAAGACCGTGCCGCAGTCGCGCTACGACGAGGCCGCCATCCTCTTCGGCTGATCCGGATGCCGCGTCCGTGACCGCCGAACCGGCCGCCCGGCTCTCCCGCGCGCTCGCGACCCGGCTCGACGAGCGGGCCGGCGCGATCGCGCCCGCCCACGCGTGGGGCGCGTTCGACGGCGCGGCGCTCATCGCACGGGGCGGCGCCGCCGACGCGGCCTTCCGCATCGCCTCCTGCACCAAGAGCTTCACCGCGGCGGCCGCGCTGCTGCTCGAGTCCGAGGGGGCGCTCGGCCTCGACGAGCCGCTCGCCGACGCGCTCGACGTCCCGCTGCGCCTGATCGGCCCGGGCGGCGCGGCGCCCACCGTGCGCGACGCCCTCGCGATGCGCGCCGGGTTCCCCACCGACGACCCGTGGGGCGACCGGCAGGAGCCGCTCTCCGACGAGGAGTTCGGGCGCCTGCTCTCGGAGGGCGTGCGGACCATGTGGCCGGCCGGAGCGCGCTACGAGTACTCGAACCTCGGCTACGCGATCGCGGGGCGCATCATCGGCCTGCGCGCCGGGATGCCCTACCGCCGCGTCGTGGAGTCGCGGCTGCTCGAGCCGCTGGGGCTCGCCGGCACGGGCTTCGAGCGCACCGACGCCGCGATCGTCGGCCACCGTCGCGGGCCCGACGGCTGGGAGCCGCTGCCGTTCAGCGGACCGGGCGCCTTCTCGCCCATCGGCGGGCTGTTCAGCACCGTGGCGGATCTGGCCCGCTGGTGCGGGGTTCTCGCGGGCGCGGTGGATGCGGGGCGCGCGCTGCCGCCCGGCCTGGCGGAGCGGATGCGGCATCCGCTGACCCCGATCGCGGGCGACCCGAGCGGCGACGGGCCGTGGCAGGCCTACGGCCTGGGGCTCATGCTGCGCGCGGATGCGGCGGGCCGCCGCTTCGCGGGTCACAGCGGCGGGTACCCCGGCTTCTCGGCGCGCATGGAGTGGGAGACGAGCTCGCGCATCGGCGCGGTCGCGTTCGAGAACGCCGGGTACACGGGCGTCACCCTGCCGGTGCACGCGGCGCTCGACGAGGCCTTCCCCGCCCCGGATGCGGTGGCGCCGGCGCTCGCGCCGCCCCCGTTCGAGGTGTGGCCCGAGACCGCGGATGCCGCGGCCCGCACGCGTGCGGCCCTCGCGGCGGGATCGCTGCCCGAGGGGGCACTGCTCGACCCGTGCGTCGCCCTCGACCAGCCGCTCCCCCGCCGTGCCGCCGCTCTCGCGGACCTCGTCGCGAGCATCGGCGGCGTCACCTCCCTGAGCCCCGTCGAGCACGCGACCCCGGCGCGGGCGAGCTGGGAGCTGCGCGGCCCGCGCGGGACGCTCCGCTGCGGCATCCTGCTGACGCCCCGTGCCGAACCGCGCATCCAGAGACTCGACGTGGTGCCCGTCGCACCCTCGCCTCACCCCGCCGGGTGACCCGCGCTCTCACCGCGCCCGTCACCCCGCTGGTTGAGTAGCCGCGAAGCGCGGTATCGAAACCTCGCCACGCGTGCCACCAGGGGGTTTCGATACGCGCCCTACGGGCGCTACTCAACCAGCGGAGGGGCACGCCCTGCGCCACCCGGGGAGAGGCACGCCCTGCGGGCGCTACTCACCAGCGGAGACGCGGCGCTCCGCGCACCTCGGCATAGGCTCGAGCCATGGTGCGCGCACTGCAGGTGACCCGGGACGGCGAGGCCGCGACGGTCGCGTTCACGGAGCTCGACGAGAGCGAGCTCGGCGAGGGCGAGGTCCTGATCGACGTCGCCTACTCGAGCCTCAACTTCAAGGACGGGCTCGCGCTCCGCGGCGACCGCGGGGTCGCGCGGATCAGCCCGCTCGTGCCGGGCATCGACGTGGTCGGCACCGTCGTGGAGTCCGCCGACGAGCGCTGGTCGCCCGGCGACGAGGTCGTGCTGACCGGCGCCGGCCTGGGGGAGACCCGCAACGGGGGTTACGCCGATCGCGCCCGGGTGCCCTCCGACTTGCTCGTGCGCGTGCCGCCGCGGCTCGGGATGCGGCGCGCCGCCGCGATCGGCACCGCCGGCTTCACCGCGGCGCAGGCCGTGCTCGCCCTCGAGCGCGCCGGGCTGCCCGACGGCGACGTGATCGTGACGGGCGCGACCGGCGGCGTGGGCTCCGTCGCGGTCATGCTGCTCGCCGCATCCGGACGCCGCGTCGCCGCCGCCACCGGGCACCCCGACGACCGCGGTTACCTGGAGCGGCTCGGCGCATCCGACATCGTCGACCGCGCGGAGCTGCAGCACGCCGGCAAACCGCTGCAGGCGAGCCGCTGGGCGGGGGCCGTCGACGTCGTCGGCGGCACGACGCTCGCGAGCCTCCTCGCGCAGACCCGCTACGGGGGCGCTGTCGCGGCGTGCGGCCTCGTCGAGAGCCCCGAGCTCGCCACCACGGTCCTGCCGTTCATCCTGCGCGGGGTGTCGCTGCTGGGCATCAACTCCGTCGAGGCGCCGCTCGCCACGCGCGCCCGGGTGTGGGAGCGACTCGATCGCGACCTCGACCTCGGACTCCTCGACTCCTCCACCTCCGCCATCCGCCTCGACGAGGTCACCGCCTACGCGAGCCGCATCCTCGCCGGCGACACGCGTGGCCGCATCGTGGTCGACGTGGCACACTGAGCGCGTGAGCGCCGCGCAGCTGGGCATCGTGTTCCTCGTCGCCGGGTCCGTGTTCGCGGCCGTCGCCGCCGCGATCCACGTGATGATCTGGCTGCTCGAGAGCGTGTTCTGGATGCGGCCGTCGACCCGGCGCACCTTCGGCGTCCGCTCGGCCGAGGACGCCGAGACGCTGCGCCCGATGGCCTACAACCAGGGCTTCTACAACCTGTTCCTCGCGCTCGGGGTCGCGGTCGGCCTCGTGCTGCTGTGGGCCGACGGGTCCAACACCGCCGGTCAGGTGCTCGCGATCTTCTCGTGCCTCAGCATGGTGCTCGCGGCCCTCGTGCTCATCACGTCGAATCGCCGGATGCTGCGGGCGGCCCTCATCCAGGGTGCGGCGCCGCTCGTGGCCGTCGCGCTGCTCGGCGCGGGCGTCGCCCTCGCGAACTGACGCGTCCGATCCGGCTCAACCGGCCTCGGCGTACTCCACGAGCCCCTCGATCAGCGAGTCGACGCTGCGCTCCTCCGCGATCACGTGCACGGGCAGCCCCGCCGCGCGCGCGTCGAACGCCGTGCGCGGGCCGATGCAGGCCACGACGGTGTCGGCGGGGAACGGCGCGAGCTGCTCGGCCACCTGGCGCGCCACCGAGCCCGAGGTGACGAGGATCGCGCGGATGCGGCCGGACGCCACATCCTGCCGCACCTCCGCGGCCGCCGGCACGCCGACGGTGCGGTAGGCGGTCACGAACTCCGCGTCGAAGCCGAGCTTCTTCAGGCCCGCGACGAGGGTCGGCTCCGGCAGGTCGGAGTGCGGCACGAGCACGCGCCCGCGGCCCGCGCTGTCGGGCCACTCCTTCACGAGCCCGCGCGCCGAGTTGTCCGACTGCGGCACGAGGTCGACGCGGTACCCCGCGAGCTGGAGCGCCGCCGCGGTCGTCTCGCCGATCGCCGCCACCCGGGTCGCATCCGGAACCCGCACCCGCTGGCTCACGAGCACGTCGACCGTCGTGGCGCTCGTGACCACGAGCCACGAGAACTGCCCGTCTCCGAGCTCGTGCAGGGCGTTCGCGAGCGCCGCGGGATCGTCGGACCCCGCGAAGTTGATGAGCGGCGCGATGACGGGCACGCCGCCGACCGACCGCACGGAGGCCGCGACGCCGTCGCCCCACTTGCCGCCGCGCGGCACGAGCACCCGCCAGCCGGAGAGCGGACGGGACGGGCGGGCGGGCTGCGAGGAGCGGTCCGCGCGGGCGGGGGCGTTCACGATGCGGTGCCCTCGCCCCGCGCGAGCGCCTCCGCACCTGCCTCCCGCAGCTCGTCCGCCACCCGCTCGGCGAGCTCGCCGGCGGGATCGCGGGAGTCCTCCGGGTAGAGGGCGTGCGAGGCGGTGAGCCGCCGTTCGCCGTCGGGCGAGGTGACCTCGGCCGACAGGAACAGCAGCCCGCCGTCGAGGAACGCGGATGCGGTGAGCTGCGAGCCGCATCCGGGGAGCCGGGTGAACACGCCGCGCTCGGCCTGGGCCGCGAGCGACGATCCGTGAGAGTCGGGGGTGGACGTCACCCGGCTATCCTCCCCCTCGCGCGCGATGGGCGCGAATCGCGAAGGGTCCCTCAGTCGTCGTCGCGACCGAAGATCGCCCAGGCGACCAGCCCGACCGTGATGATCGCGACGGCGGCACCGCCCACGATCCACGGCACGGGATTCTTCTCGTAGGCCGACTTCGCCTTGCCCGCGAGCTCGCTCGCGCGCTTCGGCACGTCGAACTTGTCCTCGATCGCGTCGAGGGTGTCTGCGAGCTGACGGCGGGCCGTCTGCGCGGCCGCCTTCGCCTGTGCGGTGGCGTCATTCATCGGAACCTCGTCTCCCCTCGCCCTTGATGGCGAAGATGTCCTTCTGGATGGATGCGATGGCCTCGGTCGGGATCGGCGGGATGCCGCGCATCAGGATGCGGTAGCCGACGATCCCGAGCACCACGGCGATGATCAGCAGCGCCCCGGCCACGACGAGCGCCGCCGCCCACGCGGGCATCACCGCGCTCAGCCCGATGATCGCGAGCGTCAGCAGCACGCCCACGAAGAACAGCAGCACCACGACGGCCGCGAGCAGCAGACCGGCGCCGGCGCCGAGCGCCTTGAGCTTCTCGACGAGCTCGGTCTTGACGAGCTCGATCTCGCGCCGCACGAGCTCCTGCACCTGCTCGGGCAGGCTCGTGAGCAGCTCGACGAGCGAGCGCTTGCGGGGCTTCGGCCCCGGGGTGGATGCGGTCATCGGCTCCTCCTCAGGAGCTCGAGCCCGACGACCTCGACCCCGCGGCGCCCTTCCTCGCGGTCGCGGATGCCGTGCCGGCCTTCGCAGAGCCCGTGCTCTTCGCCGCGCCCTTCGCAGAGCCCGAGGAGCGGCCCGACACCTGCGCCACGACCTTCTTGGCGCCGTCGGCGACGAACTCGGCGACCTCGGGCGCCTTGTCCTTGACGAAGTCCTGCACGGTGTCGACCTGCTTCTGCACCACGGGGGCGTTCCAGAAGCGGGAGGCGGCGGCCTTGATCTGCTCGTAGCGCTCCCGGCCGGCACGCGTGCCGAGCACGTAGCCGACGCCGAGGCCTGCGATGAAGAGGATCTTGCCTTTCATGGTGCGCTCCGTTCTCCGTCCGCCGGGCGGGGTCGTCTGAGGCGAACCGGCTTCCAGCTTAACCGCCGTGCGCGGTTCCGCCACCGTCGATCCCGCGGGCGACCGATCGCGCGCGAGCCACGGCGGTCGCGACGTCGACCCCCGTACCAGCCTTGTCGATGACATGCATTCCGTCAATGGCATGTTCGTCGAGCGCGGGCGCGCCGGGCGGCGCGGAGGCGACGATCCGGGCATCAGCGGGCTGCGGCAGCACCGTGCCGAGCAGCCGCTCCGCGTCGTGGTGCGCCCCCTCGACGGTGGGTGCGGCATCCGGCGCGTAGGAGAGTCGCACGAGCTGCAGCGGCGTGGCCGAGGCGAGCCAGGCCCACTCCGCGGTGAGGTGGCGGAGCTCGCGCACCCCTCGCTCCTCGCTCGCGGGCAGCACGCCCGTGCCCCGGGGGGTGCGCGCGAGCTCGTCCGCGTCGAAGGCGAGGATGACGTGGACCGCCTGCCCGCCGGGCTCCTCGCCGAGCGGCGCCGCGAGGATCGCCCGGCCCCGGATGCGGATGCCTCCCTCGGTCTCGACGCCGCCGTCCGTCATCCGTACGGCACGCGCGCCGAGGCGCACCTCGACGCCGAAGCGGTGCAGCTGCGCCTCGAGCGCCTCCACGAGCCGGAACAGGCCGCCCCGGAGCGAGGCCTCGAAGGAGCCGCCCGGAGCACGGGACGCGAGGGCGCTCACGGCGCCCGCGAGATTGCCCGTGCCGAGCAGGGCAGATCGCAGCCCCGGATGCACCTCCTCCGGGGCGAGCAGCGCCGGCTCCGCGCCGAACCGTGCGCGCACCGCCGGGGCGACCAGCCGATCGCGGACGACGGCACCCATCCGCCGGCCCACGAGATCCGCGAGCGTCGTCGCCTTCGCGGCGACCACCCCCGGGAGCAGGGCGTCGAGCTGCGCCCGCATCGCGGCGCCCCCGCCGATCGCGGCGATGGTCTCGCGCGCGAGGGGCACACCGGGGATGCCGGCGAGCGACGGCCGAGGCAGCGGGACCGCCGTGCGATCGCCGGTCGCGAGCCACAGCGGCAGCGGCTCCGGATGCACGAGGTCGTCGTCGAGGTGCAGCTCGCGCAGCAGCGCGGGCAGCTCGGCGCCGTAGCTGGCGAAGCGGTCGACCCCACCGTCGATGTCTATACCCGCGAGGGAATCCTTCACGACCCGTCCGCCCAGCCGGTCGCCCGCCTCGAGCAGCACGACCTCGTCGCCGGCGAGCGCACGGTCGCGCGCCGCCACCATCCCGGCGATGCCGCCGCCAATCACGATCGTGCGCATCCGTCCATCCTCCCACCGTCGGCTGCGCGGGGTGCCGGACGATTCAGTGCACATACTCCAGCAGCTCGAGCCCCACCGAGCGCAGTGCGTCGAGCACCCGCAGGCGCGAGGAGATGGAGGCGTCCTCGAACTGCACGGAGACCGCGTACGCGATGCCGCGTCGCGGACCCCTCAGCACACCGACCTCCGAGCGCACACCGGTCGCCGCACCCGTCTTGTTCACCAGTTGCATGCCGTGATCGGCATCTCTATGGGCGAGCGGGTCGATGCCGAAGGCGCTCGCCACCATCGAGAGGTCGGTGTTGAGCGAGAGCCAGCCGAGCACCCGCGCGGAGGTCGCGGCGTCGACGATCTCGCCGCGTGCGAGCGCCGCGAACAGCCAGGCGAGCTCGGCGGCCGACCCCACGGAGAGCTGCGGGGCGTCGTCGGGGCCGCGGGTGTCGCGTGCCAGGTCGAGGAGGGCGGTACGCTGGAGGCCGAGCCGCTCGGTGCGCTCGCGCACCGCCGCGAGGCCGACGGTGCGCAGCAGCACGTTGGTGGCGACGTTGTCGCTCGTCGCGCCGACCAGCGTCGCGACGTCGGCGAGGGGGAGCGCGCGGGACTGGAGGTGGCGCCAGAGGCCGGCGTCGCCCACGGCATCCGTCTCGGTGCGGTCGAGTGTCGGGGCGGCGAGCTCCTCCTGCTGGGTCGACAGCCGTGCCGCGACCTCGATGAGCAGCAGCACCTTGCCGACCGACGCGGTCGGCAGCACGATGCGGTCGTCGATCGACAGCACGCGCTCGCCCGTGTCGAGGTCGATCCCGCACGCCGAGACGTGCGCCCCCGCGTAGGCGAGCTCGCCGAGGGCCACGAACGACCCGCTGAAGAGGTGCTCCGCGCGCTCGGCGGAGTGGCGCGGCACGCGCGCCTGACGCACGCGCGCCCGCCGTTCGCGGAGCGCCGGAGCTTCTACCAAATGGTGACCCTGTCGTCCGGATCGAGCCAGAGGGCGTCCCCCGGGGCGAGCCCGAAGGTCGTGGAGAACACGTCCAGGTTACGGACGATCTGGTTGCAGCGGAACTCGTTCGGCGAGTGCGGGTCGATCGACAGCAGCCGCAGCGCCTCCTCCTCGCGCACCTTGATCTGCCAGGCCTGCGCCCAGCTGAGGAAGAAGCGCTCGGCGCCCGTGAGGCCGTCGACCACGGGCGGCTCCTGTCCGTCGAGCGAGAGCAGGTAGGCCTTCCACGCGATGCCGAGCCCGCCGAGGTCGCCGATGTTCTCGCCGATCGTGAGGGCGCCGTTGACGTGGTGGCCGGCCAGCTGCGCGGGCTCGAGCGCGTCGTACTGGGCGATGAGCCTGCCGGTGCGCTCCTCGAAGGCGGCGCGGTCCGCCTCCGTCCACCAGTCGGTGAGGCGTCCGTCGCCGTCGAAGCGCGAGCCCTGATCGTCGAAGCCGTGGCCGATCTCGTGGCCGATGACGGCGCCGATCGCGCCGTAGTTGGCCGCGGCATCCCGGGCCTCGTCGAAGAACGGGTACTGCAGGATCGCCGCCGGGAACACGATCTCGTTGAAGCCGGGGTTGTAGTAGGCGTTGATCGTCTGGGGGGTCATGAACCACTCGTCGCGGTCGATCGGCTTGCCGATCTTGCCGAGCTCCCGCGCGAACTCGAACGCCGCCGTGGCGCGCACGTTGCCCACGAGGTCGGATGCGTCGACCGTGAGCGCGGAGTAGTCGCGCCACTTCGCGGGGTAGCCGATCTTGGGGGTGAACTTGGCGAGCTTCTCGAGGGCGCGGACGCGGGTCTCGTCGGTCATCCAGTCGAGGGTCGAGATCGAGGCCCGGTAGGCCTCGACGAGGTGGGCGACGAGCTCGTCCATCGCCGTCTTGGCGGCGGGGCTGAAGTGCCGCTCGACGTAGACCCGGCCGACGGCCTCGCCCATCGCGCCCTCGACGATCGAGACGCCGCGCTTCCAGCGGGCGCGGAGCTCGGGCGTGCCCTGGAGGGCCGTGCCGTAGAAGTCGAAGTTGGTGCGCACGACCTCGTCGTGCAGGTACGGCGCCGCGGAGCGGATGAGCTGGAACCGCAGCCAGTCCCGCCACGCCTCGAGGCGGTCCTCGGTGAGGAGTCCGGCGAGGCCGGTGACGAAGCTGGGCTCGCGCACCACGACGGTGTCGAACGACCCGGCGGGCGCACCGAGGCCGTCGAGCCAGGCGCCGAACGGGGCGTCGGCGCCGAGCGCCGCGGCATCCGCCCAGCTCATCGGGTTGTAGGTGGCCTGGCTGTCGCGCGTGCGCACGTTGTCCCAGTGGTGGGAGGCGAGGGCCGTCTCGAGCTCGAGGATGCGGCCCGCGCGGGCGGCGGCCTCGTCGAAGCCGGCGAGGGTCAGCATCCGCTCGAGGTAGCCGCGGTAGGCGGTGCGGATCTCGGCGAAGGTCTCCTCGCGGTAGTACGACTCGTCGGGGAGGCCGAGGCCCGCCTGCTCGAGGAACACGAGGTAGCGCTCGGGGTCGCCCGGGTCGTTGTCGACGAACGCGGCGAAGAACCCGGCGACGCCCTCGCGCTCGAAGGCTCCGAGGGCATGGAGGAGGCTCGGGATGTCGCCGAGGGTGGCGACGGAGGCGAGCTCGGCGCGGATCGGCTCCCAGCGGAGGGCCTCGATGCGCTCCTCGTCCATGAAGCTCGCGTAGAGGTCGCCGACCTTGCGCTCCTCGGTGCCGGCGTCGGCGCGCTGGGCCTCCTCGATGATCTCGCGAACGGCCAGCTCGGCCGCCTCCGCGAGCAGGTAGAAGGAGCCGTAGCGGGCCTTGTCGGCGGGGATCTCGGTGCGCTCGATCCAGCGTCCGTTGACGTGCCGGAACAGGTCGTCCTGCGGCCGGATCGCGGGGTCGAGCTCGTCGAGGGCGATCCCGGATGCGGTGTGCGGGTTCGCGTCGGCGGGGGCGGCGGGAGCCTCGTCGGTCATGCTCTCAGCCTATGCGCCCCCGCCCGCGACGCGCCGTGGGCGGGGGCGCATCCGGATCGATGGGCTCTGGGCGGAGGAACCGGCAGGCGGCGGGAGCAACATCGCCCGCCGCCTGCTCGGTTTGCCGCCCACTCATGCGCTTCCTCCCGCCACACATGGACGAGCCGCGGTGCGTAGGCTGGCGGGGTGACGGCGCAGAGGGTGCTCATCATCGGCGGCAACGGGATCATCAGCTCGTCGGTGTCGCGGCTCGCGGTCGAGCGCGGGTACGAGGTGACGCTGCTCAACCGCGGGCGCTCGACGACGCGGCCGCCCGTCGAGGGGGCCGAGGTGCTCATGGGCGACGCCGACGACCCGGCATCCGTCGCGGCGGCCGTCGGCCGGCGCGAGTTCGACGTCGTCGCCACCTTCCGCGCCTTCGTGCCCGCGCAGGTCGAGGCGGATGCCGCCCTCTTCGCGGGACGCACCGGCCAGTACCTCTTCATCTCCTCGGCATCCGCCTACCAGAAGCCGATCGCCCAGCTGCCGGTCGTCGAGTCGACCCCGCTGCGCAACCCGTTCTGGCAGTACTCCCGCGACAAGATCGCCTGCGAGGACCTGCTCGTCGCCGCCTACCGCGACACGGGCTTCCCGGTCACGATCGTGCGGCCCTCGCACACCTACGACGAGACCCTCATCCCGCTCGAGGGCGGCTGGACGACGCTCCGCCGGATGCTCGACGGCAAGCCCGTCGTCGTGCACGGCGACGGCACGAGCTGGTGGACGCTCACCCACGCCCGCGACTTCGCGCGCGCCTTCGTGGGCCTCTTCGGCAACCCGCACGCGATCGGCAGCCCCGTGCACATCACGGGCGACGAGTCGCTCACCTGGGACGACATCGCGCGCCTGCTCGGCCGCGCGCTCGGCGTCGAGCCCCGGATCGTGCACGTCGCATCCGACGCCATCGCCCGCGAGCTCCCCGAGCTCGGGCCCGGGCTCGTGGGCGACAAGGCGCACTCGGTGCTCTTCGACAACACGCGCATCAAGACGCTCGTGCCGGGCTGGGTCGCGACGACCCCGTTCGCCGAGGGCGCCCGCGAGATCGTCGAGTGGCACCTCGCGGATGCCGCCCGCCAGCCGGTCGACGCGGAGCTCGACGCGGCCTTCGACCGGCTCGCCGCGCGCGCCTGAGCGGCCGGGGCGGCATCCGGGCGGAAGAGCAAGCGGGTGGCGGGGGCAGTTACTCCCGCCGCGTGCCGGGTTCCCCGCCCGCGCGCGCAGCGTCTCCCGCCGATCCGCTCGGGGGACCGGGAGGGGCATCCGCGCCCGCCGCAGCCCCGGCTCGCGCCGCCTGCCACTCGCGGAAGAGCTGCGGCAGGCGATCCTCCACGTAGGCGAGGAAGGCGGCCATGTCGGCCACCCGATCCCGCACCGCGCCCTCCGGCAGCCGCTCGAGCTCGCCTCGCACGGTGCGCAGGATGCTGTCGTAGACGCCGCGCCGGGTGAGCGTCGTCGCGTACCAGGGATGCTCGTCGTCGGCGAGCGCGTAGAGGTGCCGGCGGGTGCCCGGCACCGTGAGCTGCCGCACCATCCCGAGCATGGCGAGGTAGCGCACCGCGCCCGAGATCGCCGCGGGGCTCGCCCCGACGGCCTCCGACAGCTCCGCGGACGTGAGGCGGGCGTCCGGCGTGCCCATGAGCGCCATGAGCACACGCGCCGGGATGCGGGGGAAGCCCTGGGCGACGAACTCGGCCGCCATCCGGTCCACGAAGCCGTCGGGGGGCGTCACGTCGCGAGGTCCCTCCGGCGGAAGGCCAGCGCGGCGAGCGCCGCGAACGCGAGCGCCACGGCGGCGACGATCACGGTGGGCCACCAGTCCTCGGCCGGCAGCGCCGGAACGGAGGCGAAGGGACTGATCTTCTGCACCCCGTCCGGGAGGTTCAGCACCTGGCCGAAGAGCCCGAGCACGAGTCCCGCGCCGTAGAGGCCCCACCCGAGGCCGATCGCCGCGCGCGGCAGCAGGCCCACGGCGAGCGCCGTCAGGCCCACGAAGCACAGCGCGGCCGGAGCCTGGATGAGGCACTGGCCGAGCGAGAGCCAGGCGAAGTCGCCCGACCCCGACGCCGCGAAGCCGATCGCCGTCGCAGCCGCCGTCGCCAGCAGGACGATCACGACGGTGAGCGCGCCGACGGCGGTGAACGACAGGATCCATCCCGCGCGCGAGACGGGTGCGGCGAGCAGCGGCTCGGCGCCGCCGGCCGCCTCCTCCTCGCGTGCCCGCAGCACGGCCTGCACCCCGGCCGCGGCGGCCAGCACGCCCACGAGCGCCAGGAGGGCCGGGATGAGGGTGCGCGCGACGTCCGTCTGATTCGTGTGGCCGAGGCTCGCCATCAGCTGCTGGAACAGCGGATTGCCGGAGAAGTCGATCTTCGACACCGCCGTCACGAGCGAGCCGATCGCGAGGCCGAGGAGCGCCGAGCCGACGCTCCAGCCGAGGATGCTGCCGCGCTGGAGCCGCCAGGCGAGCCCGAGCGGGCCGCGCAGGGCCGCACTCGCACGCGCCGGCCCGCTGCGCTCCCGCAGCAGGCTCGCGCCGAGCTCACGGCGGGCGTGCAGCACGAGCGCGAGCGCGATGAGCACCACGGCGAGGCCGCCGATCGCGGCGACCGGCCACCAGCGGTTGTCGGTGAAGGCGAGCGTCTGCTGCCCCCATCCGATCGGGGTGAGCGCGCTGGGCCAGCCCGGGGTGAGGGTGAGCTTCGCCACATCCGGGGTGCCGAGCGCGTCGCCCGCGGCGCGCAGGGTGTAGGCGAGGAGCACGATCACGATGCCCGCGCCGCTCGCGGCGCGCGTGGTCGCGGCGAGCTCCCCCGCGATCGCGCCGACGCCGTAGAAGACGAGGCCGGTGAGCGCGAGCGCGAGCGCGCTCAGCAGCGCGCCTTCGATGTCGACGCCGGCCACGAGGTAGCCCGGCACCGCGAGCACGGCGAACACGGCGTTCGCCAGCACGGCGAGCACGAGCGTCGCGACGGCCGGCGTGCTGCGCGAGATCGGGGTGGCGAGCAGCAGCTCACGGCGCCCCTTCTCCTCGTCGGCCCGCCCGTGACGCGTCGCGAGGAACACGTTCATGAGACCGATCGTGACCGCCAGGAAGGCGTAGGACTGGAAGTGCACCGCCGAGCCGAGCGAATCGCCGTTCGGGATGCCGCGGAGCGCGAGCAGCGTGGGCGTGCCGAGCGCGAGGGTGAGGATCTGGGCCCGGCCGTGGGCATCGCCGTACTCGCCGCCGACGGCCACGGCCGCCACGGTCAGCAGCGCGACCGTCCCGACGATCCAGATGGGCAGGATGACGCGGTCGCGCCGCAGCTGCTGCAGCAGGACGGGGAGCATCTCAGGCCGCGCTCTCGTCCGTCGTCTCGATCCGGTCGCCGTAGTGCCGCAGGAACAGCTCCTCGAGGCTCGGCGGCGTGGCGGAGATCGCGGTGACGCCCGCCCGGGTGAGCGCGGCGAGCACGGTCTCGAGCTCGCTCCCGTCCACGTCGAACACGAGGTGCTCGGCCTCCTCGCGGGCGTCGTGCACGCCGCGCAGCGCCGACACCTCGGCGAGGCTCGCGCCGGTCGCCACCCGGAAGCTCGTGCGGGTGAGGTGCCGCAGCTGGTCGAGGGTGCCGGTCTCGACGTCCTTCCCGGCGCGCACGATGGTCACCCGGTCGCACAGCTGCTCGACCTCGCTCAGGATGTGGCTCGAGAGCAGCACGGTCGCGCCGTCCTTCTGCACCCGTTCGACCTCGGCGCGGAACACCGACTCCATCACGGGGTCGAGCCCGCTCGTCGGCTCGTCGAAGACGTAGAGCTTCGCGGGACGCGCGAAGGCGGCGACGAGCGCGACCTTCTGCCGGTTGCCCTTCGAGTAGCTGCGGCCCTTCTTGCGGAGGTCGAGCTGGAACGCGTCGACGAGCCGGGACCGGAGCGCCGCGTCCGCCCCGCCCCGCAGCCGGGTGAGGTAGTCGATGGTCTCGCCGCCGGACAGGTTCGGCCAGAGGGTCACGTCGCCCGGAACGTAGGCGAGGTCGCGATGGACCGCGACGGCGTCGTGCCACGGGTCGCGACCGAGCACGGATGCCGTGCCGCCGTCGGCGCGCAGCAGCCCGAGCAGCACGCGGATCGTGGTGGACTTGCCGGCCCCGTTGGGGCCGAGGAAACCGTGCACCTCTCCCTCGGACACGGTGAGGTCGAGCCCGTCGAGCGCCCGGGTGCGACCAAATCTCTTGCTGAGGCTGTGAGCCTCGATCACGGTGGTCACGGCGTGACGCTACGCCTTTTTCACACTTTTGTGAATACTCCGAATCTCGCGGGATCAGGCGGGGGGCGCCGTCGTGGTGCCGGGGCGGAGGGGGGAGGTGAGGGAGACGGGGGCGGGGAGCTCGCCGGCGAGGGCGGCACGGATCGCTCGCCCCGCCGCGCGGCCCTTCTCGACCGCCGGCTGCACGAGGGTCGTCAGCGCGTGCGCCGTGATGCCGTCGAGCCGGATGCCGTCGAAGCCCAGCACGCTGAGCCCCTCAGGCACCCCGATGCCCAGCTCCTCCGCCGCCCGGATGACACCCGCCGCGAGCAGGTCGCTCTGCGCGATGACCGCGGTCGGCCGCTCCCCCGGCGGCACGTCGAGCAGCGTCAGACCCGCGAGGTAGCCCTCGGCCACCGTGCTGCCGCCGGCCGAGACGCCCCCGGCATCCGGGAACACCGCCCGGGCGCCGCGGATGCGCTCGGCCGCCGTGAAGGCGGAGCCGGCGGTCTCGCGCACCGCGTCGAGCGGGCCGCGCGTGCGCTCGGCGTCGAGGGGCAGGGTCACGAGCGCGACCCGGCGGTGGCCGAGCTCGTACAGCAGCTCGGCGCCGCGTCGGGTCGCGTCGGCGTTGTCGAGGTCGATCGCGACGACGCCGGGGAGCGGCGGCGCCTCGATCGCGACGAGCGGGATGCGGCGGCGCTGCAGCAGCTCGACCGAGTGCGCGAGGTCGGCGCTGCAGCCGAGCAGGATCGCGGCGTCCATCGGCGCGGCGGCGAGGTCGACGACCGCGCCGGGTGCCCACGGCAGCACGAGCACCCCGAAGCCCTCGTCGGCGAGCTCCTCGCCGAGCCCGTCGAGCAGGGCGAGGTTGATCGGATCGCGGAACGCGTCGCCGAGGCGGTCCTCGGTGACGACGCCCACGACGCCGGTGCGACCGCGGCGCAGCGAGCGGGCGGTCGGATCCGGCCCCGCGTAGTCGAGCTCGGCGGCGGCCTCGAGCACCCGCGCGCGCGTCGCCTCCGCGACGGGTCCGGTGCCGCTGAAGACGAGGGACGCCGTCGACGCCGACACCCCGGCGCGGGCCGCGACGGCGGCGAGCGTGGGGCGGGCGTTTGCGGGCTCGGTCATCGCGCGATAGCCTACTCGAATCGATTCGATCGAATCGATTCGACATCCACCTCTCCCCCGGAACCACGCATGACGACGACGCCCGCCCGCCCCGCCCGCACGATCGCGCGACGCAACGCCGTGTTCGCGGTGTTCGCCCTCAACGGCCTCGGCGCCGCGACCTGGGCGATCCGCCTCCCCGGCATCCGCGACCAGCTCGAGCTCTCCACCTCGTTCGTGGGCTACCTCATCATGGGCGTCTCGATCGGCTCGATCGTCGGGCTGCTGCTCGCGAGCCACGTCGTGCACTGGCTCGGCACCCGCCGCACGATCGCCATCACGCTCGCCATGTGCGCCGTCGCGCTCGTCGTGCTCGGCGTCGGCACCAGCGTGCTCACCTCGTTCCCCGTGGTGGTCGCGGGGATGGCGGTGTACGGCTTCGGGAGCGCCCTCTGCGACGTCGCCATGAACGTCGAGGGCGCGGCGGTCGAGAAGGCGGTCGGCAAGACGCTCATGCCGCTGCTGCACGGCAGCTGGAGCGCCGGCATGGCGCTCGGCACCATGATCGGCACGGCACTCGTCTTCGGCCACGTCGACCTGCTGACCCACGCCGGCGGCATGGCCGTGCTGCTCACCCTCGGGGCGGTGCTCGTGCCGCGCGCCCTCCCGCGCGCGGTGACCCACACCGAGACCGGCGAGGCGGTGGAGCGGGTCTCGTTCCGCGACCGGATGAGCATCTGGCTCGAGCCGCGCACCCTCGCGCTCGGCCTCATCGTGCTCGGCATGGCCTTCACCGAGGGCTCGGCGAACGACTGGCTCGCGCTCGGCATGGTCGACGACCGCGGGCTCGAGAACGGCCAGGGCGCCGCGCTCTTCACCGTCTTCGCCGTCTCGATGATGATCGGACGGATCGTGGGCGGGCCGCTCATCGACCGTTTCGGGCGCGTGGCGCTGCTGCGCGCATCCGGGGCCGCGGCAGCAGTCGGGCTCGTCATCGTGATCTTCGTGCCGATCATCCCGATCGCGGTCGCGGGCATCGTGCTGTGGGGGCTCGGGGCCTCCCTCGGCTTCCCGGTGGCGATGTCGGCCGCCGCCGACGACCCGGCGCGCGCCACCGCCCGCGTCTCGGCCGTCGCCACCATGGGGTACTGCGCGTTCCTCGTGGGGCCGCCGCTCATCGGCATGGTCGGCGAGCACATCGGCATCCTCAACGCACTGCTCATCGTGTTCGCGCTCATCGTGCTCGCGACGATCGCCTCGCCCGCGGCGCGGCCGGTCGGCGCGGCGCAGCGGGCGGATGCGGCGTCCGAGCCGACCGCCTCGGAGTCGATGAGCTGAGCGGCGGGAGCAACCGCAGGCGCGGGCGGAGCAACCAGCGCGCGGCGGGGGTAGTTGCACCCGCCGCGTGAACTCTTCGCCGCCCGCTGATCCCTGATCCGTCCGCGGGAGCGCCCGGGTCACGCTCAGCCGGGATGCGCCTCGCTGACGCGCGCCGGCGACACAGAGGCGTCGTACACCCGGACCCAGTCCGGTCGCACCGCGACCACGACGAACCCCGGGAGGAGCGCCCGCGAGCCCGGGAACCGCGCCTCATATGCCGCCCCGAGCCGCTCGCGCTCCTCGCCCTCGGCGACCGCAGCGGGCCCCTCGAGCTGCACCGACACCTCCCCCTCGGTGCCGATCACGACCGCCGCCCGCGGGGTGCGGCGCAGGTTCTCGACCTTGCGGGCGTCATCCGGTGCGTCGAACACGAGCGTGCCGTCGGCGAGCGCCGCGATGCCGACCAGCGCCGCCTCCGGCCAGCCCTCGGGCGTGACGGTCGCGACGACCGCGACGTCGTGCCGGGCCGCGAAGGCGATGACGGATGCGAGATCGGCGGCATCGGGGATCACCGCACGACCCTAGCGCGGGCGGCTCACGGCATCCGGATGCGAGAATCGTGCGATGAGCGAGCAGCGTCAGGTGAAGCCCCGCACCGAGGGCTGGACCCAGCAGGTGGACGCCGAGGGGCGCCCGAAGCTGCAGTTCGCCTCCCCGCGCCGCACCCAGCCGCCGACCCACCTGGCCGACCTCACCCCCGAGGAGCGCGCCGCCAAGGCGGTCGAGCTGGGCCTGCCGCCGTTCCGTGCCAAGCAGCTCTCCACCCACTACTTCACCCACTACACGAGCGACCCCGCACTCATGACCGACCTGCCCGCCGAGGGTCGCGAGGAGCTCGTCGCCGCGATGCTGCCGCCGCTGCTCACCGAGGTGCGGCGCCTGCGCACCGACGGCGGCGAGACCATCAAGTTCCTGTGGAAGCTCTTCGACGGCGCCCTCGTCGAGTCGGTGCTCATGCGCTACCCCGGCCGCGTGACCCTGTGCGTGTCGAGCCAGGCCGGATGCGGCATGAACTGCCCGTTCTGCGCCACCGGCCAGGCGGGCCTCACCCGCAACATGTCGGCGGCCGAGATCGTGGCGCAGGTCGTGGAGGCGAACCGCGCGATCGCCGCGGGCGAGCTCGGCGGGCTCCGCCGGGACGGCGGCCACGACGCGCCGCGGGTCACCAACATCGTGTTCATGGGCATGGGCGAGCCGCTCGCCAACTACAACCGGCTCATGAAGGCCGTGCGCGTCATGGTCGCCCCGCAGCCGAACGGGCTCGGGATGTCGGCCCGGCAGATCACGGTGTCGTCCGTGGGGCTGGCACCCGCCATCCGGAAGCTCGCCGACGAGGACCTGCCGCTCACCTTCGCCCTGTCGCTGCACGCGCCGGACGACGTGCTGCGCGACGAGCTCATCCCGGTGAACTCGCGCTGGAAGGTCGACGAGGCGCTCGACGCCGCGCGCCACTACTTCGAGGTGACCGGGCGTCGCGTGTCGATCGAGTACGCCCTCATCAAGGACATGAACGACCACGCCTGGCGCGCCGAGCTGCTCGCCCAGAAGCTCAACGAACGCGGGCGCGGCTGGGTGCATGTGAACCCGATCCCGCTGAACCCCACGCCGGGCTCGGTGTGGACGGCCTCGGATGCCGCCACGACCGCCACGTTCATCGACCGTCTCGAGGCGGCCGGCATCCCGACGACGCTGCGCGACACGCGCGGCAAGGAGATCGACGGGGCCTGCGGGCAGCTCGCTGCGGCTGACGCGGGCTGACGCCGCCCGCGGGCCGCCCATCTCACGGACTCCCCCGCCCATCTCACGGAGCCGCGCACGCCGATCGGACGCATCCGCCTCATCCGCCACAGGAGTCACGCCGACTCCGTGAGATAGCTGCTGCGCTCCTTGAGATGGGATGCACGGCCTGCAGGATGCGGGCAGGGCCGGCAGGAATCGCACTGGCCGCCGGAGACACGGACGACCTCCGGGGCGCGGATGGCCCGCGCCCCGGAGGTCGTCGTCTCGGCGTCCGCTGCCTCGGGGCTACGCCACGCTCAGCTCGCGACGACGCGCGGCGGTGAGCATCAGCGCTCCACCCACGAGCAGGATCAGCACGCTGAGCCCGGCCAGCGGCGCGATGTCCGCGGCGCCGGTCTCGGCGAGCGCGGCGCCGCTCGCGGCCGTGATCGTCACCGGCGCCCACCCGATCAGCGTGCCGCCGATCGAGACCGCGACGGTGTGCGAGCCCGTCATCCCGGCCGGCAGCCGGAAGGAGGCCACGCCGTTCGCGACCACGGCCTGGCCGAGGAACGTCGGGGTCGAGTAGAGCCAGCCATCGACGACCTCGCCGTCGTGGTCGGTTCCGACCGTCACCTGGATGGTGCCGCCCGCGGTGTTCGAGGCCGGGGTGGTCACACCGCCGCGGGGGAGGAGCTGCAGCGCGGCGCTGTCGGGGGCCGGGGCGTCGGGCACCGGCATCGTGATGGTCGGGGCGGTGACCCCGAGGAGGCCACCCACGTCGAACGAGAGGTCCGCCACGTAGATGTGCTCGACTCCCATCACCGCGGGCACATCCGCGGCCGTCATCGTGTACGAGAGCGCCGGCGGGGGCGAGGCCTGCAGGTTCTCGAGCGCCCACTCGCCGTCACGCAGCCAGTAGGACCACGCGAGCGTGAGAGGTGCGCCGATCTCGGCCTCGAAGCTGCTCCAGTCGGGTGCGGGGCTCGTGGTGATGGTCTGCCCCACGGCGCGCAGCCCGGTGAGCGCGAGCGCGGCGGCGTTGTCGGGGACCGGCGCCGCACCGACGTAGAAGAGGGCGACGCGGAGGCCGGCCACGGGTGCGAAGTAGCTGGTGCGGCTGCAGCTCTCCTCCCCGCCGAAGTCGGCGAAGTCGGAGGTGATCAGCGGACCCTCGTACGACGCGCAGAGCAGGAAGTCCTCCGCTGTCGTCACGTCGGCGAAGGTGAAGACCCCGCCGGCCCCGCTGACGGTCTGGTAGGAGGTCGGGTCGTCGCCGAACCCGCTGAGGCTGACGTCGGCACCCGCGAGCGTGCGGCCGTAGCCGTCGAACACGATGCCCGAGATGTCGCCCGTCTCGGGGTCGTCCGGGACGTCGGGGTCGTCGAACAGCATCAGCGTCGGGACGTTCGACGGCGCAGGCTCCTCCGCCGGAGGCTCGGCGTCGCCAGCCGGATCGGGCTGGTCGGCGGGAGCCTCGTCGCTCGCGCCGGTGCCCGGGTCGCCGGGGGTCGCGGGGGCATCCGCGGTGCCGGCATCCGATCCGGCGGTGGTGTCCTCATCGGCGAAGGCGGCGAGCGGGGTGCCGGCCAGGACCAGCCCCGCCGTCAGGATCGCCGCGATGCCGGCCGCGCGAAGCGACCCGGAACGCGTGGGTGAATGCACGATGTGCTCCTTAGCTACTCGGTGGGCAGGGGGAGGCCCGTGCGATCATTCAGTCACGCGCTCGCCGCCGGACCCCCGTAGTTTCCGGCCGAAGCCCCGTAGTATCCGCGTCGAACCCCCGTAGTCTTCTCGCCGCCGGTCCCGCCCTTCCGCCGTCGCCGGTCGCGGCCCTCTGTCAATATGAGTGCCATGGCGGCCCTGCTGGAGCGCGAGGACGACCTCCGCTCGATCGATCAGGCGATCGCGGCCGCCCTGGGCGGCCGGACCGCCGTAGTGATGGTGCTCGGGCCGCCCGGCATCGGCACGACGTCGCTCCTCGAGGCGGCCGTCGAACGCGCGGAGGGGCAGGGCTTCCAGGTCCGCTCCAGCACCTTCACCCCGCTCGGCGCGACCGGCGTCGCCTCGCTGCTGTGGGACCTCTTCCCCGAGGCCGCCACCGGGGCCTCCGAGGACGCGCCCTTCTCCGGTCCCGCCGGCCGCCTCGTCCGTGCGGTGCATCGGGAGGACGCCCCGGACGCGGACGCGGCGAGCGCCGCCGCCCTCGCCTACGCCGCGCAGTGGGCCGTCAGCGGGCTCGCCGCCACGCGGCCGCAGCTCATCGCGGTCGACGAGCTGCACTGGGCCGACGAGACGAGCCTGCGGCTGCTGGCCTCGCTCGCGCTGCGGGTGCGCGGGGAGCGCGTGGTGTTCGTGATGACGAGCCGACCGGGCGGCGAGATCGATCGCACCCTGGCGGCACTGCTCGCGGCGCCCCGCACGGTGCTCCTCGAGCCCTCGCCGCTCTCGGCCGCGGCGGTCGCCGAGCTCGCGGACGCCGAGGGCGTCGGCGAGCCGGCGAGGCTCCACGAGCTCAGCCGCGGCAACCCGTTCTACGTGCGGGAGCTCCTCGCGGGCGGCGGCTCCGCCTCCACCCGCCTGAGCAGCTCCATCCGGGTGCGGCTGGACCGGCTCGGCCCCGACGCGCGGAACGCCGTGGAGACGCTGGCGGTCGCCGGGGGCTCGCTGCGCCTGACCCTGCTGGGGCTCGCGGCGGATGCCGACGTCGCGCGGATGCGGTCCGCGTTCTCCGAGCTCGACCTGGCCTCCTTCGCCGTCGTCGACGAGGGCGCGCTCCGGCTGACCCACCCGATCCTCGTCGAGGCGATCGCGGACGGGCTGACGCTGGAGCGCCGATCCCTCCTGCACGAGCGCATCGCGGACGCGATGCACGAGGAGGGGACGCCGACGGCGCTCATCGCGGCTCACGAGATGCACGCCCAGCCGACCGGCGACCGGCGCCGGATCGGCGTGATGATCGAGGCCGCCCGCCTGGCGGAGACGAACGGCGCCCCCGCCGCCGCCGCGACGGCCTATGCCCGGGCGCGGCACGAGGGCGGCCTGGACGAGGCGACGAGGATCGAGCTCGCGCTCGCCGAGGGGCGGGCGCGCACCATGGCGGGCGACGGCGAGGCCGGCCTCGCGCTGATCGGCGACGTCGTCGCGGCGATCGAGGACCCGCTGCTCCGCGGAACGCAATGGGCGAGGCTCGGCGATCTGGCCTACATGGCCGGCAACATGGCGGAGTCCGCCGCAGCCTACGAACGCGCCCGCGCCGCACTCGACACCGACGGCGAGGCGAGCGAGGAGGCGCGGCTCATCCTCGCCAAGCTCCTCGCCAGCGAGGGCACGCTCCGCACCGACACCTGGTCGACGGTGCTCGCCCTGGCGGAGGAGGCCGCGGCCCGCGAGGACGGCATCGTGGATCGCGCCGACGCCGCCTTCTCCGCGGTGGCCGCACTGGCGATGGTGCTGACCGAGGGCCCGAGCGCGGAGAGCCGCCAGGCGGCGGAGCGCTCGCTCGCGGCCGGCCTCGCGCCCGGCGGCGGCGACGACCCGATCACCTACGTGCTCTCGGGCGCGCTGAGCGACCTCGCGATGTTCGACGAGGCGGAGGAGTGGCTGCGGGCCGCGCTCGACGACGTGCGGGAGCGCGGAAGCGCCTTCGGCTTCGCCACGGCGAGCTACGCGCGCGGTGCGCTGCGGTTCCGCTTCGGCCGGATCCGATCCGGGCTCGCCGACCTCGAGGCCAGCTGGTCGGGCATCGGCCTCGGCTGGCACACCTACTTCTACCCGATCCGCCACTACCTCGTGCTCGCCCTGCTGCGCACGGGCGAGCGCGAACGAGCCATCGAGGTGGCGGGCACCCCGCCGCGCGGGCCCGAGCCGGCGTTCCCGCTGATCGGCCGGATGACCCGGTTCGTCGCCGCGCTCGCATCCGACGACGTCGAGGCCGCCGTCGCCCACGCCGACTCGCTGATCGGGGAGCCCAACCCGTTCACCCAGGCGGGCATCGAGTGGCGCCCGCTGATGGCGGAGGCCTACCTGCGTCGCGGCGGGCCGGGGGATGCCGAGCGGGCCCGGCTGCTGATCCGCGACGCCCTCGACAAGCTCGGCGAGCGGGCTCTTCCCCTGCATCGCGCCGCGATCATCTTCGACGCCGCCCGTCTCGCGGTCGACGACGAGGCCGAGTCGCTCTACGCCCAGGTCCTCCAGCTCGTGGGCGAGGATCCGGTCTACGAGGCCGCCGCCTCACGCCTCGCCCTCGCGCGCTTCGCCTTCGCCCGGGGCGAGCTCGACCGGGCCCGCGAGGGCGTGCGCCTGGCGTTGGAGTACGCGATGAACGAGGGCGTGCGTCCGTTGAGCGCCGAGGCCTACGACCTGCTGATGCTCATCGACCCCTCCCCGAGCCTGATCGACGCCGACGAGCGGCTATCGCTGCTCAGCGCGAGCGAGCTGCGGATCGCGACCGCGGCGGCACGCGGCCACAGCAACCGCCGGATCGCGCAGGAGAGCTTCGTGACCATCCGCACGGTCGAGTTCCACCTCACCAACGTGTACCGGAAGCTCTCCATCTCCAGCCGCGACGAGCTGCGCCGCATCATCCCCGCCTGGGTGGTTGCAGAAGCAGGCTGAGAGGGGAGTGCCTGGCGCCACGGACCGAGTCGACGTCGGTTGAGCCTGCTTCTCCGACGCGCCCCGCGTCCCCTGCATCCGAAATAGACTCGACGGGTGCGTCTCGTGGTGGCCCGGTGTTCCGTCGACTACGCGGGCCGCCTCTCGGCCCACCTGCCGCTCGCCACGCGCCTGCTCGTCGTGAAGGCCGACGGGAGCGTGCTCGTGCACTCCGACTCGCTCAGCTACAAGCCCCTCAACTGGATGAGCCCGCCCACGACGTTCACCCTCGACGAGGTCGACGAGGAGCGCACCGCCGCGGGTGTCGTCGAGCTGTGGCGGGTCGCCAACGCGAAGACCGCCGACATCCTGGTGATCTCGATCCACGAGATCCTCCACGACTCCGAGCACGAGCTCGGCATCGACCCGGGCCTGCAGAAGGACGGCGTCGAGGCCGACCTGCAGCGCCTGCTCGCGGAGCAGATCGAGCTGCTCGGCGACGGTCACACCCTGGTGCGGCGCGAGTACATGACGGCGATCGGCCCCGTCGACATCCTCGCGAAGGACCCGGATGGCGCGAGCGTCGCCGTCGAGATCAAGCGCCGCGGCGACATCGACGGCGTCGAGCAGCTCACCCGCTACCTCGAGCTCATGAACCGCGACCCCCTGCTCGCGCCCGTCACCGGCGTGTTCGCGGCCCAGGAGATCAAGCCGCAGGCGCGCACCCTCGCCGAGGACCGCGGCATCCGCTGCCTCGTGCTCGACTACGACGCGATGCGCGGCCTCGAGACCGGCCACGCCCGGCTGTTCTGATGACGCAGACCCCGCCCCCCTTCACCGCCGTCCTCTTCGACCTCGACGGCACGATCGTCGACTCGGCCCCCGGCATCCTCTCGAGCATCGTCTGGACCCACGAGCAGCTCCGGATGCCGGTGCCGCCGCGCGCGGAGCTGCTGGCCTGGGTGGGGCCGCCGCTGCTCGACTCGTTCCGCGACCTCGCGCGGCTCGACGAGGACGCCGCACGTCACGCCGTTGCGATCTACCGCGAGCACTACCGCGCCACGGGCCTGCTCGACACCGTCGCCTTCCCCGGCATGGTCGAGCTGCTGCGCGCCGTCCACGCCGCGGGCGTGCCGCTCTCCCTCGCCACCTCGAAGCCCGAGTCGTCGGCCCTCACGATCCTCGGGAACCTCGGCGTCACCGACGCCTTCACCGTCATCACGGGCGACACCGAGGACGGCGCCCGCTCGGCGAAGGCGGATGTGGTGGCTGAGGCCCTGCGCCGGCTCGCCGCGGGCGGCGCCGAGTTGAGCCGTCCCGTGATGGTCGGCGATCGCATCCACGACGTCGAGGGCGCCGCCGTGCACGGCGTGCCGACGATCCACGTCACCTGGGGGTACGGCACGCCCGCCGAGGCCGCAGGCGCCGTCGCCCTCGCCGACACTGCGGCGCAGCTCCGCGCGCAGCTCGGCCTCTGAGCCGCCGCCCGCCCGCCGAGGCCGCGCATCCGTCGCCTAAAGAGGCGTCTTCGGCGTCGGATGACCGGTCTCGGCGCCGCGGGCCCCGAGCAGCGCGCCCACCGCGCGCCGGGTGAGCGCACGCGAGGCCGGGTCGGCCCGCCAGTGCACGAGAGCGTGCGCGTTGAGGCCGTCGACGAGGGCGAGCACGTTGCGGGCGGCGGCGGATGCGTCGTCCACCCGGAAGGACCCCTCGGCGATCCCGCGCGTCACGACCGCCTCGATGACCGCGAGCCACGCATCCATCTGGATGCGCACGGCGGCCGCGAGCGCCGGGTTGCCGGCGCCGATCGCCCAGGCCTGCACCCACACGAGGGTGACGTCGTCGCGCCCTCCGTCGCCGAGGGTGTCGAGCAGCGCGTCGATCGCGCGGGCGGCGGTGGGCTCGGCCGAGAGCAGCTCGCGCAGCTCGGCGAGCTCGGCCGCCGCGATGGCGGCGAAGGTCGCGGCCACGAGCTCGTCCATGCTGGGGGCGTAGTGGGCGACGAGCCCCGGCACCACCCCGACACGGGCGGCGATCGCGCGCAGCGTGACGGCCGCGAGCCCCTCCTCGAGGGCGAGCTCCCGGGCCGCGCGCTCGACCTCGGCGCGGCGCTGCTCCGGCGTCTTGCGCACGCGGGCACCCGTTGACGGCATCCTGTCGATTCCCTACCCTCGGTTCTATTGATCATATGGTCAATACGAGGCGAGGAGCACGCATGAGCTGGCGGATGCCCGCGGAGACCGCACCGCACGAGCGCACCTGGATGGCCTTCCCGCGCGAGGGCTCCACCCTCGGCGACACCGCGACCGAGCGCGAGGAGTGCTACGCGGCCTGGACGGCGGTCGCCCGCGCCGTCGCCGAGTTCGAGCCCGTGTCGATGCTCGTCGACCCGACCGAGACCGCCAACGCGCACCGCCGCCTCGGCTCCGACGCCGAGCTCATCGAGGCCCCCGTCGACGAGTTCTGGATGCGCGACCACGGCCCGACCTTCGTGCTCGACCCCGAGCGCCCGGGCGCGCTCGGCGCCGTCTGCTGGACCTTCAACGGCTGGGGCGACCGCGGCTGGGCCGAATGGCGGCTGTCCGCCCGCCACGGCCGCCTCATCGCCGAGGCCGTCGGCGCCGAGATCATCGCCTCGGACCTCGTGAACGAGGGCGGCGGCATCCACGTCGACGGCGAGGGCACCGTGCTCCTCACCCAGACGGTGCAGCTCGACGACCACCGCAACCCCACCCTCACCCGCGCCGACGTCGAGGCCGAGCTCGCTCGCACGCTCGGCACGATGCACGCGATCTGGCTCCCGCGCGGCCTCACCCGCGACTACGACGACTTCGGCACGAACGGCCACGTCGACATCGTCGCCACCATCCCGAGCCCCGGCCGCCTGCTGCTGCACGCCCAGCGCGACGCCGCACATCCGGACAACGCCGTGAGCGCCGAGCTGCGCGCGCTGCTCGAGACCCAGACGGATGCCGCGGGCCGCCCCTTCGAGATCGTCCTGCTGCCCGCCCCCGCGACGCTGCGCGACGAGGAGGGCTTCGTCGACTGGAGCTACGTCAACCACCTGGTCGTGAACGGCGGCGTCATCGCCTGCGGCTTCGGCGAGGAGAAGGCGGATGCCGACGCCCGCGCGATCCTGGCGGAGGCCTACCCGGGTCGCCGCGTGGTGACCGTCGACGCGCGCCCGCTCTTCGCGCGCGGGGGCGGCATCCACTGCATCACGCAGCAGCAGCCCGCCCTTCCCGCCCGCGCATGATCGACGTCGTCGAGGCGCCGATCGCCCGCCTGCGGGCCGCGCTCGAGAGCGGCGAGACCACGGCCGTCGAGCTCGTCGACGCCTACCTCGCCCGCATCGACGCCTACGACGGCGAGCTGAACGCCGTCGTCGTGCGGAACCCCGAAGCCCGTGAAGAGGCGCGGGCGTCGGATGCGCGACGCGCGGCCGGCACGACCCTCGGACCGCTCGACGGCATCCCGTACACCGCGAAGGACAGCTACCTCGTCGCGGGCCTGACCGCCGCGGCCGGCAGCCCCGCCTTCGCCGAGCTCACCGCCCGGCGCGACGCCTTCACGATCGAGCGGCTGCGCGCCGCCGGCGCCATCTGCCTCGGCCTCACCAACATGCCGCCGATGGCGAACGGCGGCATGCAGCGCGGCCTCTACGGGCGCGCCGAGAGCCCCTACAACCCCGGCTACCTCACGGCGCCCTTCGGCTCCGGCTCCTCCAACGGCTCGGGTACCGCGACCGCCGCGAGCCTCGCCGCCTTCGGGCTCGGCGAGGAGACCTGGTCGAGCGGACGCGGCCCCGCCTCGAACAACGCGCTGTGCGCCTACACCCCCTCGCGCGGCGTGATC
>JASLGG010000038.1 GCA_030150265.1 Protaetiibacter sp. | reverse complement strand
GGCCTCGCCGTCTCCTTCAGCCTGGCCCGATCGCCGAGATGGCGGCCGGTGAGGGTGCCGCTGGCCTGCACCCCCACGACATCGAGCGGATGAACGACCTGCTGCTGCGGCTGCGGGACAAGGGCAACACCGTGCTGGTCGTCGAGCACAAGCCGAACACCATCGCCATCGCCGACCACGTCGTGGACCTCGGCCCGGGCGCCGGCGCGGCCGGCGGCACGATCTGTTTTGAGGGCACCGTCGCCGGTCTGCGGACCAGTAACACGATCACCGGCCGCCACCTCGACGACCGCGCGCGACTGAAGGAGACAGTCCGCACGCCCACCGGGTCACTGGAGATCCGCGGCGCGGCGGCGCACAACCTCCGCGACGTGGACGTCGACATCCCGCTCGAGGTGCTCGTCGTCGTCACCGGCGTCGCCGGGTCGGGGAAGAGCTCGCTCATCCACGGGTCGATTCCCGCAGGCGACGGCGTGGTGTCCATCGACCAGGACGCGATCCGGGGGTCGCGACGCAGCAACCCGGCGACCTACACCGGACTGCTGGAGCCGATCCGCAAGGCGTTCGCGAACGCCAACGGGGTCAAGCCGGCCCTGTTCAGCGCCAACTCCGAGGGCGCCTGCCCCAACTGCAACGGCGCCGGCGTCATCTACACCGACCTCGGCGTGATGGCGGGCGTCGAGTCGGTGTGCGAGGTGTGCGAAGGCCGCCGCTTCGACGCCACGGTGCTCGAGTACACGCTGGGCGGGCGCGACATCAGCCAGGTGCTCGCCATGCCGGTGGCCGAGGCCGTCGAGTTCTTCGCGGCGGGCGAGTCGCGCATCCCCGCCGCGCACACCGTGCTCACCCGGCTCGTCGACGTGGGGCTCGGCTACCTCGGCATCGGCCAGCCGCTCACGACCCTCTCGGGCGGCGAGCGGCAGCGGCTCAAGCTCGCCGTGCACATGGCGGAGGACGGCGGCGTCTACGTGCTCGACGAGCCCACGACCGGCCTGCACCTCGCCGACGTCGAGGCGCTGCTGGGCCTGCTCGACCGGCTCGTCGACTCGGGCAAGTCGGTCATCGTGATCGAGCACCACCAGGCCGTCATGGCGCACGCCGACTGGATCATCGACATCGGGCCGGGCGCGGGCCACGACGGCGGGCGCGTCGTGTTCGAGGGCACCCCCGCGGCCCTCGTGGCCGACCGTTCGACGCTCACCGGACAGCATCTGGCGGAGTACGTCGGCGCTTGAGACGATGGGGGCATGCCGACGCTGCAGCTCACCGGGGATCCGGATGCCGACCGCCTGCTCTCGGGCGACCCTCTCGCCCTGCTGATCGGCATGCTGCTCGACCAGCAGGTGCCGATGGAGACGGCCTTCGCCGGGCCCGAGAAGCTGCGCACCCGCATGGGCGGCGCGGGTGACGGGCTCGACGCCCGCACGATCGCCGACGCCGATCCCGCGGCGCTCGCCGAGCTCTTCTCCCGCTCCCCCGCCATCCACCGCTTTCCCGGCTCGATGGCCGCCCGCGTGCAGACGCTCTGCCGCACGGTCGCCGACGACTGGCACGGTGACGCCGCCGCGATCTGGACGGAGGGATCGCCCACGGGAGCCGAGGTCCTGAAGCGCCTCAAGGCCCTGCCCGGCTTCGGCGAGCAGAAGGCCCGCATCTTCCTGGCGCTGCTCGGCAAGCAGTGCGGCCTCGAGGCCGCGGGATGGCGCGAGGCGGCCGGCGAGTACGGCGAACCGGGAAGCCTCCGCTCGGTCGCCGACATCGTCGACCACGACACGCTCCTCGCGGTGCGCGCCCACAAGAAGGCCATGAAGGCGGCGGCGAAGGCCGCGAAGGGCTGAGCCGCATGCCGCGCGCGCTGCGAATCGCCCGCCGCTACTGGGTGGTCGCCCTCACGCTCGTGGTCGGGCTCGTCGGCATCGTGCTGGCCCTCGCGGGCGCCGGATGGCTCGTGCAGCCGATCTTCAGCGTCTACGCCCTCGCGATCGCGCTCTGGCAGGGCGTGGGGATGGTGCGCCAGCTGCTGCGGCGAGAGTTCGGACTCGACGTGCTCGCGATCACCGCGATCGTCGCGACCGTGCTCGTCGGCGAGTTCGTCGCGGCGCTCGTCGTGGTGCTCATGCTGACCGGCGGCGAGGCGCTCGAGGACTACGCCAACCGGCGCGCCAAGCGCGAGCTCGACGCCCTGCTCTCGCGTGCGCCGCAGCAGGCCCGCGTCTCGCGCGACGGTTCCTACCTCGATGTGCCGATCGACGAGGTCGCGGTCGGCGACGTGCTGCTCGTGCGCCCGGCAGAGGTCGTCCCCGTCGACGCGGTGCTGCTCTCGCCCCGCACGACGGTCGACGAGTCCTCGCTCACCGGCGAGAGCATCCCCGTCGAGAAGACGGCGGGCGACGCCCTACTGTCGGGCTCGGTCAACGGCACGGATGCCGTGGAGGTGCGCGCGACCGAGACCGCCTCCGCCAGCCAGTACCAGCGGATCGTGGCGCTCGTCGCCGAGGCGTCCGAGAGCCGCGCGCCCGTCGTGCGCCTCGCCGACCGCTACGCCGTGCCGTTCACCGTGCTCTCGCTCCTCATCGGCGGCGTCGCCTGGCTGGTGTCGGGCGATCCGGTGCGCTTCGCCGAGGTGCTCGTGCTCGCGACGCCGTGCCCGCTGCTCATCGCGGCGCCCGTCGCCTTCGTCGGCGGCATGAGCCGTGCCGCGCGCAACGGCCTCATCGTGAAGGGCGGCAGCGTACTCGAACAGCTCGCGGCGGCGCGCACCGCCGCCTTCGACAAGACCGGCACGCTCACCCACGGAGCCCCCGAGATCACCGACGTACGGCCCGAGGGCGGCATCACCGCGGACGAGCTGCTCGCCGCGGTCGCCGACGCCGAGGAGTACTCCTCGCACGTGCTCGCCGCATCCCTCATCCGTGCCGCCGACGCGCGCGGCCTCACCCGACGGGGCGCCGCGAGCGCGCGCGAGATCGCCACCAACGGTGTCGAGGCGGTCGTCGCCGGGCAGCGGATCGTGGTCGGCAAGTTCGCCTTCGTCGCCGAGCACGCATCCGACGCCACGCGCACCCCCATCGCGCCCGGCGAGCTCGCCGTCTACGCCGCGATCGACGGGCGCTTCGCGGGCGCCATCCTGGCGAGCGACACGGTGCGCGACAACGCCCGCCGCACGCTCGAGCGGCTCGCGGGCCTCGGCATCCGGCACACCCTCATGCTCACGGGCGACGCGCGGGAGACCGCGGAGCACGTGGCCGCCGAGCTCGGCATCCAGGACGTGCGCGCGGAATGCCTGCCCGCCGACAAGGTCACGGCCATCCGCGGGGTCGAGGAGCGGCCCGTGATCATGGTCGGCGACGGCGTCAACGACGCCCCCGTGCTGGCGGCCGCGGAGGTCGGGGTCGCGATGGGTGCGAAGGGGGCGACCGCCGCGAGCGAGTCGGCGGCCGTCGTCGTGCTGGTCGACGACATCGGACGGGTCCCGGATGCCGTGGAGATCGGCCGCCGCACCGTGCGGATCGCGCTCCAGAGCATCTGGATCGGCATCGCGGTGTCGGTCGCGCTCATGCTCGTGGCGACCTTCGGCGTCATCCCGGCGACGCTCGGCGCGTTCCTGCAGGAGGGCGTCGACCTCGTGACGATCCTCGCGGCGCTCCGGGCGATCGGCTCGCGCCGTGACGACGCCCGGCTCCGTGAGGCGGCCGCGCCGGCGGCCGCCGCCGTGCCCGTCAGCTGATCCCGAGCTCCTCGAGCGAGCGCCGGATGGTCGCGGCCGACGCCGCGAACCGCTCCTGCTCGTCCTCGTCGAACGGCACGTCGATCACCCGCCGCACGCCCGTCGCGTCGACGACGCTCGGCACCGAGAGGGCCACCCCCGTCACGCCGTGGTAGCCGTCGAGAACGCTCGACACCGGCAGCACCGCGCCCTCGTCGCGCAGCACCGCCTCCACGATCCGCGCGCCCGAGAGGCCGATCGCGTAGTTGGTGGCGCCCTTGCCCGCGATCACCGCGTAGGCGGCGTTCTTCACGTCGTCGGCGATGCGGTCGAGCTCGGCGCGCGCCAGCGGACCGTGGCCGGCATCCCAGTGCCCGAGCGGCACCGGGCCGATGCGCGCCTGCGACCACAGCGCGAACTCCGAGTCGCCGTGCTCGCCCACGATCATGGCGTGCGCGCTCGACGCCGCCACGCCGAGCCGCTCCGCGAGCAGCCAGCGCAGGCGCGCCGAGTCGAGCACGGTGCCCGAGGCGAACACCCGCGACGCCGGCAGGCCCGAGAAGCGATGCGCCGCCACGGCGAGCACGTCGCACGGATTCGACACGATCACGAACACCGCGTTCGGGGCCCGCTCGACGAGCTCCGGCATAAGCTCGCGGATGATGCCGACGTTGACGCCCGCGAGCTCGAGCCGCGTCTGCCCCGGCTTCTGCTTGGCACCCGCCGTGACCACCACCACGTTCGATCCGTCGACCACCGCGAGATCCGATCCGCCGGTGATGCGCGAGGCGCCCGTGAACGGCGTGCCGTGCGCGAGGTCGAGCACCTCCGCCTCCACCCGCGCGGTGTCGATGTCGTAGAGCGCCACCTCCCGGGCCGACTCGCGGATGAGGGCGGCGTAGGCGAGCGAGGTGCCCACGGCCCCCGCGCCGATCACGGTCAGCTTCGCGTTCTCGATGACGGCCATGCTCCGATCCTGTCGCGTCGCGTCGCGGTGCACCAGGTCGGAGGTCCCGCGCGGGGTGCGCCCCCGTTTTGGGGGCACGCAATGGGGCGCACAGACCTGTTCACCACTCATAGGCTCCCCCTACACAGCTCGCGAGGAAGGGGCCGCGCGATGAGCGAGCACGTCGTGCTGTTCGCCGGGCCGATGGGCGCGGGCAAGACCACCGCCATCCGGGCCGTGAGCGACATCGAGGTGGTCTCGACGGAGGCCGGCAACACCGATCGCGGAGCCGTCGACAAGGAGACCACGACCGTCGCGCTCGACTACGGCGAGATCCTCGTGAGCGACGAGGAGAAGCTGCGGCTGTACGGGCTGCCCGGTCAGCGGCGCTTCGAGTTCATGTGGCGCATCCTCGTGGATCGCGCGCTCGGCATGGTGCTGCTGGTCGACAACACCTCCCCCGACCCGATCGGCGACGTCGCGGAGTACCTCGGAGCCTTCTCGCGCCTGCTCGAGCGCGGGAGCGCGGTCATCGGCGTCACCCGCATGGAGCGGGCGCCTCATCCGACCCTGGCCGAGCACGCCGCGGCGGTCGCGGCGGCGCGACCCGGGCGCGTGGTGCCGGTGTTCCCGCTCGATCCGCGCGAGCGCTCCGAGGTGCGTCTCGCGCTCATGAGCCTCGTGTCGACCATCGAGCTCGAGAGCCGTGTCGAGACGGAAGGAATCGCATGACCGCCCCGCAGAAGGACCCCGTCGTCATCGAGAACGCCCGAGCGGCGCTGCTCGAGCTCAAGGACAGCTGCTCCTCGCTCGTCTACGCCGCCCTCGTGACCGACGACGGCTTCGAGATCGCCAGTCAGCCGAGCGCCGGGCACCACGACGACCGCCTCGCGAGCATGTCGAGCTCCGTGCAGGCGCTCGCGGACGCCGTCTCCCGCGAGCTCACGATGGGCGACAGCGAGTTCGTGATCCTCGCCGCCGAGAGCGGCCACATCATCCAGCGGCGCGTGCCCGAGCACCCGATGGTGCTCGCCGCCGTGTTCGACCACCACGAGACCCTCGGCAAGGCCCTCTCGATCTCCCGGCTCACCACCGAGAGGCTCCGGGGGCTGCCGCACGAGGCCGGAACCCGGCCGGCCGCATGACCCCGCCACGCTCTCGCTCGAGACGGGCGCCAACCAGAGAAAGGCAGCACATGTCCAACATCGCCGACGTCCTCGACGCGCTCCTCACCACCGATGGCGCGATGACCGCAGCTCTCGTCGACAGCAGCTCCGGGATGCTGCTCGGTCGCGCGGGGAGCGGGCTGGACCTCGACGTCGCCGCCGCCGGCAACACCGAGGTCGTGCGCGCCAAGCTCAAGACGATCAAGTCCCTGGGCCTCGACGAGCAGATCGACGACATCCTCATCACGCTGAGCTCGCAGTACCACGTGATCCGGCCGCTCGCCTCGACGCCCGAGGTGTTCATCTACCTCGTGCTCGACAAGGCGAAGTCGAACCTCGCCCTGGCCCGCATCAACGTCAAGAAGGCGGACGACGCCCTCGAGCTCTGATCTCGCGAGTCAGGGGCGGACGAGCGGGAGGAACACCTCGTCGACGATCGAGACCAGCTCGGCGTCGGGGACGGGACCCAGGCGCAGGATCGCCTCGGAGCGGAAGAGGTCGAACGGCACACGGGCGACGCGCGGCGGCAGCTCGGCGCGCGCCTCGCCGCGCTCCACGGCGCGCGCGAGCACCCCGCGCAGCGCGGAGGGGCGGTCGCCGATGAGCTCCTGCCGGAGCTCCGCGGGGGTCACGCCCGTCTCCGCGTAGAAGCCGGCGAGCTGCACGCTCAGCACGACCCACATCCCGAGCCGCGTCTCGTTGGAGTGGCGCAGCAGCGCGAGCACGTCCTCGCGCAGGCTCCCGGTGTCGGGGTCGATGCGCGGCGTCTGCGCACCGAGATGCCGGATGGTGGCGCGCACGAGCTGCTCGCGCGTGGGCCAGCGGCGGTAGAGCACGGCGCGGCTCGTGTGCGCCCGTGAGGCGACGCCCTCGTAGCTGAGGCCGCCGTATCCGCGTTCGGTGATCTCCTGCCAGACGGCGTCGAGGATCGCGTCCTCGAGCTCGGCGCCCCGTCGACGCGTCGCCTTCGCCACCGGCCCATCAAGAGTCACTTGCGTATCTTATCGCATCGGCGTATCTTCCCAAGATACACATCCGTCTCTTATGACCGTCTGGACCCCATGACCGACTCCTCCGCCCCCGCCGCCCCTGCGCCCGTCGGCCCTGCGCCCGTCGGCCAAGGCATCCCCCGGGGCGTGCTCAGCACCGCCTGGGTGCTCATCGTCGGCGGCTTCGCCGCGATCCTCGACTCCACGATCGTCGCCATCGCGATCGACACGCTCGCCCGCGAGTTCGACGTGCCCGTGTCGACCATCCAGTGGGTCTCCACCGGCTACCTGCTCGCCCTCGCCGTCGCGATCCCCCTCACCGGATGGGCGCAGGCGCGCGTCGGCGGCAAGCGGCTGTGGATCGCCGCGCTCGCCCTCTTCCTGCTCGGCTCGGTGCTGTGCGCCTTCGCCTGGAACGCCGAGAGCCTCATCGCCTTCCGCGTCGTGCAGGGCCTCGGCGGCGGCATCATGTTCCCGCTCATGCAGTCGCTCGCCGTGCAGGCCGCGGGCGGACGGATGCGGGGAATGGGCCGGATGATGGCCATCGTCACGGTGCCGGTCGCGCTCGGCCCGATCCTCGGCCCCGTCCTCGGCGGCGTCATCCTCGACCGGCTGAGCTGGCAGTGGCTGTTCCTCGTCAACGTGCCGGTCGTGCTCGTCGGCATCGCCCTCGCCGCGTGGCGGCTGCCCGACGACTCGGCCCGGCGCACCCGGGCGCGCCTCGACCTCGTGGGCCTCGTGCTGCTCGCGCCCGGGCTCGCCCTCATGCTGCTCGGGCTCTCGAACGTCGAGACCGGAGACGGCGCCGGCAGCGCCGAGGTGCTGCTGCCGCTCGTCACGGGCGTCCTGCTCGTCGTCGGCTTCGTCCTCTGGTCGCTCGCCCGCGGGGAGCGCGCCGTCGTGCAGCTGCGGCTGCTCGGACGCCGCACCCTCGCGAGCGCCTCGATCGTGCTGTGGCTCGCCGGCGCCGCCCTGTTCGGCGCGATGCTCCTGCTGCCGCTGTACTGGCAGACGCTCCGCGGCGAGACGGTGCTCACCGCCGCGCTGCTGCTCATCCCTCAGGGCGTCGGCTCGCTCGCGGCGCGGCCCGCCGCCGGCCTGCTGCTCGACCGGATCGGGCCGCGAGCGCTCACGGCCATCGGATTCGCGCTCATCGCCCTCGGCACCGTGCCGTTCGCCTTCGCGGACGCCGCCAGCTCGAACCTCTGGCTCTCCGCGGTCCTCGTGGTGCGCGGCCTCGGCCTCGGCACCGTGCTCATCCCGCTCATGACGGTGTCGATGACGGGGCTCTCGCACGACGAGATCCCCCAGGCGACGATGATCTCGCGCATCTCCCAGCAGATCGGCGGCGCCTTCGGCACCGCGGTGCTCGCGGTCGTGCTCACCACGATGCTCGACCGGGCCCCGACGCCCGCGGGGGCGACGGATGCCTTCCACGCCGCCTTCTGGGTCGCCACGGGCGTCGCCGTGCTCGCGCTGCTCGCGAGCCTCATCCTCCCCGGGCGCGGCCACGACGAGCCGACACTCGTGGAGGCGGAGCTCGCGGAGGGCTCGTCGGCGGCTTAGCGCTTGCGCTTCTCCCGAACGCGCATGTTCACCACGACCGGCGTGCCGACGAAGCCGTACACCTCGCGCAGGCGGCGCTGGATGAAGCGGCGGTACTGCGGGTCGAGGAAGCCGGTCGTGAAGAGCACGAAGGTCGGCGGCCGGGTCGCGGCCTGCGTTCCGAACAGGATGCGCGGCTGCTTGCCGCCGCGCACCGGGTGCGGGTGCTCCGCCGTGAGCTCGGCGAGGAGGGCGTTGAACTTGCCGGTCGGGATGCGGGTGTCCCAGCTCTCGAGGGCCGTCTCGAGCGCGGGCACGAGCTTCTCGAGGTGACGACCGGTGCGCGCCGAGATGTTGACGCGCGGCGCCCAGGTGACGTGGGCGAGATCCTGCTCGATCTCGCGCTCCAGGTAGCGGCGGCGGTCGTCGTCGAGCAGGTCCCACTTGTTGTAGGCGAGCACGAGCGCGCGACCCGACTCGAGCACGAGGTCGATGATGCGCAGGTCCTGTGTCGAGATCGGCTCGGTGACATCCAGCACCACGACCGCGACCTCCGCCTTCTCGAGGGCGGCGGCCGTGCGCAGCGAGGCGTAGAAGTCGGCCCCCTGCTGCAGGTGCACGCGCTTGCGGATGCCGGCCGTGTCGACGAAGGTCCAGATGCGCCCGCCGAGCTCGATCTGCTCGTCCACCGGATCGCGTGTCGTGCCCGCGAGCTCGTTGACGACGACGCGCTCCTCGCCGGCGGCCTTGTTGAGCAGCGAGCTCTTGCCGACGTTCGGCCGGCCGAGGATCGCGACGCGACGCGGTCCGCCGACCTCCTGCTTGGCGACCGCCGACACCTCCGGCAGCACCGTCATGACGTGGTCGAGCAGGTCGGCGACCCCGCGGCCGTGCAGCGCCGACACCGGCCACGGCTCGCCCAGCCCGAGGCTCCAGAGCTCGGCGGCCTGCGGGTCCTTGATCGCGTCGTCGGCCTTGTTCGCGACGAGGATGACGGGCTTCCGGGCCGCGCGCAGCATCCGCACGACGTGCTCGTCGGTGGCCGTGGCCCCCACGTTGATGTCGACGACGAACAGCACGGCATCGGCGAGGTCGACGGCGACCTCCGCCTGGGCCGCGACGGAGGCGTTGATGCCCGCGGCATCCGGCTCCCAGCCGCCGGTGTCGACGACCGTGAAGCGGCGCCCCAGCCACTCGGACTTGTAGGAGACGCGGTCGCGCGTGACGCCCGGCACGTCCTCGACGACGGCCTCGCGGCGGCCCAGGATGCGGTTGACGAGCGCCGACTTGCCGACGTTCGGCCGTCCGACGATCGCGAGCACCGGCAGCGCCGGCAGATAGGTGATGCCGTCGATGCCCTCCTCGGCGCCCTCGAGCAGCTCGAGGTCGTCGTCGTCGAGCTCGTAGTCGGAGAGCCCGGCGCGCAGCGAGGCGGCGCGCTGCTCGGCGACCTCGTCGTCGAGCTCGGTGAGGCGCTCCACGAGGGCCGGGTCGACGTCGGCGATGTCCTCCGGGAAGGCGACGGCGTCGTCCACGCGGCCCGTTGGGGTCTCCTCGGGCTGATCGGTGTGGGACATCCGCTCTCCTTCTCGTGCGCGCGGGCGCAGCGTCCTATTGTGTCAGCCGAACGCTGGGAGCGCGGACGTGGGGAGCGTCGCCCAGATGAGCAGGGCGCCGGCGGCCGCGACGGCCCAGCTCGTGAGGCTGCCGACGAGGAAGGTCTCGGCGTTGGAGCCGGTTCCGCGGTCGGCCGAGATCTCGGGGAACCGCACGACGCCCTTGGCCGCCACGAGCGCCGCGATCACGGCGGCCGCACCGGCGAGCCCGAGCCCCACGAGCAGCAGCCGCTCGAGGGGGCCGATCACGCGCCCGCCCACGAGCTGCGGCGCCGCGGACCCCGCGGCGGCCACCCGCTCGACGTCGGCGACCGCACGCCTGCCCACCCGCACGCGCCAGCCCTCGGCGCCGGATGCGAGCGCGGCACGGCGGACGGCATCCGGCTCCCCGGAGCGGCGGGCAGCCGCGCGCGAGCCGATCGCGGCGCGCACGAGGAGGTTGGTGCTGCGCAGCAGGAACAGCAGCACGCCGAGCGTCACGAGGGCGGTCGGCCAGGGGATTCCGGCGCCTCCCGGCGCGGTCGTCGCGTACCAGCCGGCGATCCCGGCTGGCGGGGCGGCCGCGGCGGGAAGCGCGACCGAGGCCGCGCCCACCGCCAGCAGCACGACGATCGCGGGCCAGATGCGCCGCGGCGCGGCACCCGGGGGCGCGGTCATGGTCGTCACCCAGAGCACGAGGAGCGCGGCGCCGACGACGACCGCCCACCCGGCGATTCCGGCCACCGCGATGCCGAGCACGGCATCCACGAGGAGACCCGCGATGATCCCGGCGACGATGCTCGGGCCGCGCCGGGCGAAGGGGGCGCGCGCGAGGTCGGCCGCGCCGATCGCGGCCAGGAGCACGGCGGACTCGATCATCCCGGAAGACCTCCCGTCAGGGCGGCCGTCGTGAGGAGCGACGACCCGCCGGAGCGCTCGAGGCGCTGCGACACCGCCGACTGCGTGATGCCGTGCTCGCGCGCCAGCTCGGCCTGGGTGCGCCCCGCCAGCTGTCCGAGCGTCAGCTCGCGATCGAGGCGCTTCATGCGCGAGATCACGTGGTCGCGCATGACGAGGTAGGCGTTGACGAGGGCGTCGCCCGCCTCCGGCGTCGCAGAGAGGTACCAGGTGCGCACTGCCTGGCGCCCGCCGTCCATGCGGCGGTGGGCGGCCTCGACGGCGTCGCGGGCGCGCCACCACGCCGAGCCGTCGCGGAGGCCGTCGGCGCGGCCGCTGCTGACCGCGCGCGAGTCGCCCTCGCCCAGGCCGAAGCGGCACTCGATGCCGTCGGGAAAGGCGAGCCGCGCCGCGAGGGTCGCGGCGAGCGCCGCCGGGAGGTCGGCGGCCGTCGCCTGGAACTCGTCGCCGACGGTCGGGTGGAACGGCTCGAGAAGCGCGCTCGCCTCGGCCGCGCGCGCGAAGGCCCGCTCGAGCTCGAGCTGCGCGCGGTCCCGATCGTCGAGCTCGCGCGAGCCCACGATGTCGGCGATGATCGCGATCCGCGTCGGAGCTCCCTCTCCCATATGGGCCCCTCCTCCCATACGACCGATTTTAGCTTATATCGGCTAGATATTAGATATTTCTGTACGGCGCCACGAGATCCGTCACCGCGCGCACGGTCTCGTCGAAGCTCAGCTCGGTCGAATCGACCGTCGTGACCCCCGGCGCCGCCGTCAGGAAGTCGACCACCCGGGCGTCGCGCTCGTCGCGCTCGCGCAGCTGCCGCGCCGTGCCGGCGTCGCCCGGTGCGAGCTCCGCCGAGCGCCGCGCGATGCGCACCGCCTCATCCGCGGTGAGCAGGATGCGCACCTCGGCATCCGGGGCCACGACCGTCGTGATGTCGCGCCCCTCCACGACGATGCCCGGGGCCGTCTGGGCGCGGATGATGCGCCGGAACGCCTCGTTGAGGGCGAGCCGCACCTCCGGAACGCGAGCGATGTCGCTCACGACCGCCGAGACGCGGGGTTCCCGGATGGCGCGGGTCACGTCGACGACGTCGCCCTCGCCCCGGGTCACCCGCACCGCGGTGCCCTCCTCCGTCGCCTCGGTCTCGTAGGAGAAGCCGTCGAGCAGCGCGACCACGGCCGCCGCATCCGCGGTGTCGATCCCGCTCTCGAGGGCGAGCCAGGTGAGCGCGCGGTAGGCGGCCCCCGTGTCGAGGAAGGCGTAGCCGAGCGCGCGTGCCGCCGCCTTGCTCACGCTCGACTTGCCGGAGCCCGCCGGGCCGTCGACCGCCACGACGACGGGACCGGGACGTGAGGCGGCGCCGCCGGCGGCCGCTCGATCCGCGTCAGCCCTCACCGCTCCGCCTCCATGAGGGTCCAGCCGCGCTGCTCGAGCGCCGCCGCGAGCGGGTGCGCCGCCTCCGGCACGACCGAGATCTCCGCGAAGCCCACGCGCGTCTCGGGCGAGTGCTCGAGGCGCAGGTCCTCCATGTTGACGCCCTCCTCGCCGATCTCGGTCAGCAGGCGCGCGAGCTCGCCGGGCCGGTCGTCGATCTTGACGACGAGCGAGGCGAAGCGCTTGTCCTGGCCGTGCTTGCCCGGGATGCGCGCCACCCCCTCGTTGCCCGCCGCGAGCGCCTCCGCGAGCGCCCGCTGCGACGCGGGCGCCTCCGGGTCGTCGAGCGCCGCGATCACGGCGTCGAGCTCGTCGCGCAGCGGGCGCAGCACCGCCGCGACCTCGGATGCGTTGGCCTCGAGGATCTGCACCCAGAGCTCCGGATCGCTCGAGGCGATGCGCGTCGTATCGCGCAGGCCCTGCCCCGCGAGCCCCAGCGCGGCGCCCGAGCCGTCGCGCAGCCGGCTCGCGAGCAGGCTCGCGACGAGCTGCGGGGCGTGCGAGACGAGCGCGACGCTCCTGTCGTGGTCGGCGGCGTCCATCTCGATCGGGACCGCGCCGAGATCGAGGATCATGTCCTCGATCGCCGCGGCGCGCCGGTAGCCGATGCCCGGATGCCCGGCGAGGATCCACGGGCGCCCGACGAACAGGTCGGCGCGGGCCGACACGGCGCCGCCGCGCTCGCGCCCCGCCATCGGGTGCGTGCCGAGGTATCGTGACAGCTCGGCGCCGCGCTCGCGCAGCTCCCGGAGCGGCGCGAGCTTGACGCTCGCGACGTCCGTCACGAGCGCCTCCGGAAAGCGCTCGAGCTCGGCCGCCACGACCTCGCCCACCACGTCCGGCGGCACCGCGACCACGATGAGCCCCGGGGCGTCGTCGGGCGCCGATGCGCGGCCCGCGCCGTAGGCGATCGCGAGCCGGCGGCTCGCCGGCGAGGCGTCGTCGACGATCACGTCGACGCCCTTCGCCGAGAGGCCCAGCCCGATGCTCGCCCCGAGCAGGCCCGAGCCGACGATGCGCACCTGCTCGCGGAGGCGGCGGTCGGCATCCGGCCGGGAGGCGGGGTCGGTCATCGGGGGCGCTCCTTGTCGGTGCGGATGCGGGCGGGATCCGGATCGGGATCGCTGCGCCGCGCCAGGGCGAGCAGCTGGCCGAGCTCCACCTTAGTGAGGTCGCGCATCCGGCCCGCCCCGAGCGATCCGAGGTTCAGCGGGCCGAAGCTGCGCCGCACGAGCTCGAGCACCGGATGCCCCACCTCCGCGAGCATGCGCCGCACGATGCGGTTGCGGCCCGAGTGCAGCGTCACCTCGACGATCGTGCGCCCCGAGGCGCCCCGTCCGGTGGGCTCACCCACCACGCGCACCCGGTCGGCCGCGATGGGACCGTCGTCGAGCTCGACGCCCTGCCGGAGGCGGCGCAGGGTCTCCGGACGCACCACGCCGCGCACGGTCGCGAGGTAGGTCTTCTCGACGCCGAACGAGGGATGCGCGAGCACGTGGGCGAGCTCCCCGTCGTTGGTGAGCACGAGCAGCCCCGTCGTCTCGGCGTCGAGCCGCCCCACGTTGAACACCCGCTCCCCCGCCTGCTCGGCGTACGGCCGCAGGTCGGGACGCCCGCGCTCGTCGGACATCGAGCTCACGACGCCGTGCGGCTTGTTGAGCATGAGGTAGCGCTTGGCGGTGTCGAGCTGCACGGGCACGCCGTCCACGTCGACGCGGTCGGCGAGCGGGTCGACGCGCCGGCCGAGCTCCGTCACGACACGGCCGTTGACCGCGATGCGACCCGCCACGATGTACTGCTCGATCACCCGCCGGGAGGCGACCCCCGCCGCCGCGAGCACCTTCTGGAGGCGCTCGCCCTCGGCACCCGGCTCCCCCGCTCCGCGCTCGGTGGCGTTCATCGAGCGGCGAGCTCCTCGAAGCCGTCCGCGCCGTCCGGCAGCAGCGGCGAGATGGGCGGCAGCTCGTCGAGCGAGTTGATGCCGAGCTGCGTGAGCAGCAGGGGCGTCGTCTCGTAGTGGATGGCGCCGGTCTCGGCATCCGTGAACGCCTCGGTGATGAGACCGCGGCCGAGCAGCGTGCGCACGACGGAGTCGACGTTGACCGCGCGGATGGCCGCGATCGAGCTGCGCGCGATCGGCTGCTTGTAGGCGATCACGGCGAGCGTCTCGAGCGCCGCCTGAGACAGCCGGGTCGGGCTCTGGGTGAGCACGAAGTCGCGCACGACGTCGTCGTGCTCCGCGCGCACGTAGAGCCGCCATCCGCCGCCGACCTCGCGCAGCTCGAAGCCGCGTCGGATGCCGCCGTCGGCGCCGTCGTAGTCGGCCACGAGCCGCTCGACCGACTGCCGCACCGCGGGCACCGGGGCGCCGAGCGCGGTCGCGAGGGTCACGAGGGGCAGGGGCTCGTCGGCGACCAGCAGGATGGCCTCGAGTCGCCGCTCGAGGTCGGGATCATCGGTCATAGTCGGCCCCCAGGGTCGCGAGTTGGTCGTCGTTCCAGTGCGCCGCCGTCCAGCGCAGGGTGATGTCGCCGAGCGGCTCGAGCTGCTCGAAGGCGATCGCGGCGTGCCGGTAGAGCTCGAGCACCGCGAGGAAGCGCGCCACCACCACGCCCCGCTGCTCGACGCCCGCGATGAGCTGGCGGAAGCTCGTCGCCTCGCCGGCACGCAGCAGGGTCACGACGACCGCCGCCTGCTCCCGGATGCTGACGAGCGGCGCGTGCAGGTGGTCGAGCCCCACCACGGGGATCTCGCGCGGCGCCATGGCGAGGGCCGCGAGCGCGGCGAAGTCGTGCAGGCTGAGCGTCCAGACGAGCTCGGGCGTCTGCCTGCGGTACTTCTCCTCGAGTCGCACGGAGCGCGCGTGGCGGCTCGACTCGGCGTCGAGGCAGCCCTCGAACCAGCGCGCGGCCTCCTTGAACGCGCGGTACTGCAGCAGGCGCGCGAACAGCAGGTCGCGTGCCTCGAGCAGCGCCACGTCCTCCGCGTCGACGAGCTCGCCCTGCGGGAGCAGCCCCACGACCTTGAGGTCGAGCAGCGTCGCCGCCACCACGAGGAACTCGCTCGCCTGCTCGAGCTCCTCGGGGCCGTCGAGTCCCTTCAGGTACGAGATGAACTCGTCGGTGATCTTCGAGAGCGCGACCTCGGTGATGTCGAGCTCGTGCTTCGCGATGAGCGAGAGCAGCAGGTCGAAGGGGCCGTCGAAGTTGGCCAGCGTGAGACGGAATCCGGTGGTCTCCTCGCCGGCGGCCTCCTCGACCGTCGCCGGCGCCTCCTGCATGCAGGCGAGTCTAGTTCGTCCCTCGTGCGCCGCCGGAGCCGTCAGGCGGCGGCGCCTCGGTACACGAGCTCACGGGCGAGCTGGCGGTACTGCTCGGCCGCGTGGTGGTCGGGGGCGAACTCGGTGATCGGGGTCGCCGCGACCGAGGCATCCGGGAACTTCACCGTGCGGTTGATGACCGTCTCGAGCACGCGGTCGCCGAAGGCCTCGACGACGCGCTCGAGCACCTCGCGCGAGTGGAGGGTGCGCGGGTCGTACATCGTGGCGAGGATGCCGTCGAGCGCGATCGCGGGGTTGAGCCGGTCGCGCACCTTGTCGATCGTCTCGACGAGCAGCGCGACGCCGCGCAGCGCGAAGTACTCGCACTCGAGCGGGATGAGCACGCCGTGCGCGGCGGTGAGCGCGTTGACGGTCAGGATGCCGAGCGAGGGCTGGCAGTCGATGAGCACGACGTCGTAGTCGGCCGACACCTGGCGCAGCACGCGCGCGAGGATCTGCTCGCGCGCGACCTCGTTGACGAGGTGCACCTCCGCCGCGCTCAGGTCGATGTTGGCGGGGATGACGTCGAGGCCGGGCGTGCTGGTGGGCTGGATGGCCGCGGCGACGTCCTTGGCCGATCCGAGCAGGAGGTCGTAGATCGTCGTCACGTCGTGCGTCTGCACGCCGAGCCCCGCCGAGAGGGCGCCCTGGGGGTCGAAGTCGACGGCGAGCACGCGGCGGCCGTAGCCGGCGAGCGCCGCCCCGAGGCTGATGGTCGTCGTCGTCTTGCCGACGCCGCCCTTCTGGTTGCACAGCGCGATGACGCGCGCGGGGCCGTGGGCGGCGAGCGGCGCGGGCGCCGGGAAGTCGGTCATCGGGCGGCCAGTGGGACCGATCTCGACGTCCAGCTCCTCGAATCCGGCGAGCTCCGTACCGTGCCCGCGCGACTGGGTGGCCTCCCGTTGCGCTGTCATGCGGCGAGTCTACGTCCGGCCTCCGGAGCCCCCGCGGACGACAGGCGCCCTCCCCCGCGGTTCACCTCACCCTCAACCAGAGCTTGAGTGTGCGGGTCAGCGGGCTCGCGGGTGCGACTGCTGGTAGGCGTCGCGCAGCCCCTCGATCGTGACGTGCGTGTAGATCTGGGTCGTCGTCACGCTCGCGTGGCCAAGCAGCTCCTGCACCACGCGCACGTCCGCGCCGCCCTCCAGCAGGTGCGTCGCGAAGGAATGGCGCAGGCTGTGCGGCGACACCTCGACGTCGAGCCCCGCGCGATCGGCGGCGGCCCGGATGATCAGCCAGGCGTTCTGCCGGCTGAGCGGCGCCCCGCGGGCGCCGAGGAAGAGCTTGGGCGTGGCCCGCCGGCCGTGCGCCAGCAGCGGACGCGCCCGCACCAGGTAGGCCTCGATCGCGGCGCGCGCGTAGCTGCCGAGCGGCACGATGCGCTGCTTGTCGCCCTTGCCGATCACGCGGATGAGCTCGGGGGTGCCCTCCGGCCCCACCAGGTCGTCGACGTCGAGCGACACCGCCTCCGAGACGCGCGCGCCCGTCGCGTAGAGCAGCTCGAGCAGGGCCTTGTCGCGCAGCCGCACCGGATCGTCGCCGTCGGTGGCCGCGAGCAGCGCCTCGACCTGCGCGCGGCTGAGCGCCTTCGGCAGGCGACGCGGAAGCTTCGGCGCCACGAGCTCCTCGGCCGGGTCGCGCGCGAGCAGCCCCTCCTCGACGAGGAACTTCGTGAAGCCCCGGATCGACGAGATCGTGCGCGTCACCGACCGTGCCGCGAGCGGCCGCTCGCCCTCGCGCAGGCTCCCGAGGTAGCCGCGCAGGGCATCCGGGCTGAGCGCACTCACACCGGGCGCACTCTGATCCGAGCGCCCGGCGGCCGCGAGCGCCGCGAGCAGCCGGTCGAGGTCGCGCCGGTACGCCGACACCGTGTTGTAGGAGAGCCCGCGCTCGATCTGCAGGTGGCGCAGGTAGCGATCGCGCTGCCTGGCCAGCTCGCCCGGGGGCGCGGGCGTGGGCTCAGCCGCGGGCATGGGCCGCGAGCGCCGCGACGAGCAGGATCGAGTTGCGGATGCGCCCGGCGAGCGCCGCCTCCACGAGCTCCGCGAGGCTCGCCCAGCGCAGCACGAGCTCCGCCTCCTCCTCGCCGCGCGCGAAGGCCGCGGGGGCCGCGGAGAGATCGCGCGCCTCGTACACCCGGACGACCTCGTCGCTGCCGCCCGGCGAGGTCGCGAAGGAGATCAGCTCCACCCACTCCTCCGCCACCAGGTCCGCCTCCTCGGCGAGCTCGCGGCGAGCCGCCTCGAGCGGGTCCTCGCCCGCCACGTCGAGCAGCCCCGCCGGGATCTCCCAGTCGCGCGCCCCGATCGGATGCCGGTACTGGTTGATGAGCAGCACCCGCCCCTGCACGTCGCGCGCGAGCACCGCCACCGCGCCGGTGTGCGCGACGTAGTCGCGCACGAGCTCGTGCCCGCCGAAGCGGAAGCGGTCGCGGCGCACGTCCCACACGCGTCCCTCGTAGACGCGCTCGGAGGCGAGCACCTCCGCGGGGTCGCCGAGATCGGCGAGCGGACCGGTGAGCAGCGCGGCGCGCTCGGCCGGGGTCACGGCGATCAGGCCTCCGCGGGCACCGCGACGGGCGCGTCGACCTCGGCGGCGACCGCGGCATCCGCGCCCTCCACCTCGAAGAGGCGGGTGGCGTTCTGCCGGTCGAGGGCGGCCCCCACCAGGCCGCGGAACAGCGGATGCGCACGGTTCGGCCGCGAGCGCAGCTCCGGGTGCGCCTGGGTGCCCACGTAGAACGGGTGCACCTCGCGCGGCAGCTCGACGAACTCGACGAGGCCGTGCTCGGGGTTCAGCCCCGAGAACACGAGTCCCGCGTCCGCGATCCGCGCCGTGTAGTGGTTGTTGACCTCGTAGCGGTGACGGTGGCGCTCGTGCACGACCTCGGCGCCGTAGGCCTCGGCCACGATCGAGCCGGGCGCCAGCTGCGCCTCGTAGAGGCCGAGGCGCATCGTGCCGCCGAGGTCGCCGTGGTCGAGGATGTCGACCTGCTCGGCCATCGTGGCGATCACCGGGTACTCGGTGTCGGGGTCGAACTCCGAGGAGCTCGCGCCCGGCAGCCCCGCCACGTCCCGCGCGTACTCGACGACCATGCACTGCAGGCCGAGGCACAGGCCGAGCGTCGGGATGCCGTTCTCGCGCGCGAAGCGCAGCGCCCCGAGCTTGCCCTCGATGCCGCGCACGCCGAAGCCGCCCGGCACGCACATGCCGTCGACGTCGGCGAGATGCCGCGCAGCGCCCTCGGGCGTCTCGCACTCGTCGGAGGGAACCCAGCGGATCTTGACCTTGGTCTGGTGGGCGAAGCCCCCGGCTCGCAGCGCCTCCGTCACCGAGAGGTAGGCGTCGGGGAGGTCGATGTACTTGCCGACGAGGGCGATCGTCACCTCGTGCGCCGGCTCGTGCACGGCCTTGAGCAGGGTCGCCCAGCCGCTCCAGTCGACCTCGCCGGCCTTCTCGCCGAGGCCGAGCTGGTCGATGATGTAGGCGTCAAGCCCCTGCTCGTTGAGCATCGCCGGGATGTCGTAGATCGAGGGCACGTCGACCGCGTTGACGACCGCCTGCTCGTCGACGTCGCACATGAGGGCGATCTTGCGCTTGTTGCCCTCGGAGACCGGCCGGTCGCTGCGCAGCACGAGCGCATCCGGCTGGATGCCGATCGAGCGCAGCGCAGCCACCGAGTGCTGGGTGGGCTTGGTCTTCTGCTCCCCCGAGGCGCCCATGTAGGGCACGAGCGAGACGTGCACGAAGAACGCGTTCTTGCGTCCGAGCTCGTGACGCACCTGGCGCGCGGCCTCGATGAAGGGCTGCGACTCGATGTCGCCGACCGTGCCGCCGATCTCGGTGATGATGACGTCCGGCGCGGGGACCTCGGTGGCCTGCAGCCGCATCCGGCGCTTGATCTCGTCGGTGATGTGCGGGATGACCTGCACGGTGTCGCCGAGGTACTCGCCACGGCGCTCCTTCGCGATGACGGTCGAGTAGATCTGGCCCGTCGTGACGTTCGCCGCCTGGCTCAGCTCGATGTCGAGGAAGCGCTCGTAGTGACCGATGTCGAGGTCGGTCTCGGCGCCGTCGTCGGTGACGAACACCTCGCCGTGCTGGAAGGGGTTCATGGTGCCCGGGTCGACGTTGAGGTACGGGTCGAGCTTCTGCATGACGACGTGCAGGCCGCGGGCGGTGAGGAGATTGCCGAGACTCGCGGCGGTGAGGCCCTTACCCAACGAGGAGACGACGCCCCCGGTGACGAAGATGTGCTTGGTAACGGCTGATCCCGGATTGTTCACCACGGGGTTTCAGCATAAGTCACGCGAGGGGGTGCGCGCTGCGACACACTCAGCCGCGCGCGAGACCGAGCAGCTCGCGGGCGTGCTCGAGGCCCGTCGATGAGTCGGGAAGGCCCGAGAGCAGGCGCGCCATCTCGGCCACGCGCTCCTCGTCGTCGACGCGCCGCACGCTCGAGGCGGTGACCTGACCGTCGCGGTCCTTGACCACGACGAGATGATTGGACGCGAACGCGGCGACCTGGGCGAGGTGGGTGACCACGATGACCTGCGCCGACTCCGCCAGCCGCGCGAGCCTCCGCCCGATCTCGATCGCGGATGCGCCGCCGACCCCGGCGTCCACCTCGTCGAAGACGAAGGTCGGCACCTCGCCGCCCGCCGCGAGCACCACCTCGAGGGCGAGCATGACGCGCGAGAGCTCGCCGCCCGACGCCCCCTTGGCGAGCGGACGGGGCTCTGCCCCGGCGTGCGGGCGCAGCAGGAAGGCGATGCGATCGCGCCCGTGCGGGCCGAGCTCGCCCTCCTCGACGTTCACGACGAGCCGTGCGTCGGGCATCGCGAGCGCGGCGAGCTCGGCGCTCACCCGCGTCTCGAGCTCCTCGGCCGCCGCGCGGCGGCCGGCCGTGAGCCGATCCGCGAGCGCGTCGCGGCGGCTCGCGGCGTCCGCGACCTCGGCCTCGAGCCGCACGATGCGGTCGTCGTCGCCGTCGAGCTCCACGAGCCGCAGTCCCGCCCGGCCGAGGCTCTCGATCACCTCGTCGAGCGGGGCGCCGTGCTTGCGGGCGAAGGCTGCGAGCGCCGCGCGACGCTCCTGCACGGCCTCCAGCTCGCGCGCGCCGTCGACGTCGAGACCGCCGAGATAGTGCGACAGCTCGGTGGACGCCTCGGCGAGCTGGAAGGAGATCGTGTCGAGCGCCTCGCGCACGGGAGCGAGCGCGGCGTCGTGCTCGGCGACCCGCGCGAGGGCGCGGCGCGCCTCCTCGACGAGCCCGACGGCATCCGGATGCTCCTCGCCCGACTGGGCGGAGATCGCCTCCTGGGCGAGCACGGCCGCGGTGCGCAGGTCCTCGAGGTTGCCGAGGCGCTCGGCACGCCCGGCGAGCTCGTCCTCCTCGCCGGGCTGTGGGGCGAGCTGCTCGAACTCCGCGAGGTCGAGGCGGAGCTGCTCCGCCTCGCGGGCACGGGCGTCGCGGTCGATCGTGAGCACCTCGAGCTCGCCCGCCAGCGTGCGCCAGGCCTGGTACGCCTCCGCGTAGGCGTCGAGCGCCTCGGCGTGGCCGGACCCCGCCGAGCGGTCGAGCGCCTCGCGCTGCGCCGCGGCGGAGCGCAGCCGCAGCTGCTCCGACTGGCCGTGCACGACCACGAGCCGCTCGCCGAGCTCGGCGAGCACGCCCACGGGAGTCGATCGTCCGCCGACGATGCCCCGGCTGCGTCCCTCGGCCGACACCGTGCGGGCGAGGATCAGCTCCGCGTCGCCCTGCGGCCCGGCGGGGTCGAGCTCGCCGCCCGCCTCGCGCACCCGCTCGGCGACCGCGCCGTCGGCCGGAACGAGCCAGCGGCCCTCCACGCCGGCCTGCGCGCTCCCCGCCCGGATCGCGCCGGCATCCGCGCGCTCCCCGAGGAGCAGCGCGAGGGCCGTGACCACCATGGTCTTGCCTGCACCTGTCTCGCCTGTGACAGCCGTGAACCCGGGGCCGAGGGGCAGACGCGCCTCGCCGATCACGCCGAGGTCGCGGATGGAGAGCTCCTCGATCACGCGGCGCCTCCGTGCGCGGGAGCGGAAGGCGCGGAAGCGGGTGCGTCGGGCTTGGGTGCGTCTGGCGCGGGCGCCTCGGATGCCGGGCCCCGCCATCCGCTCACCGGCAGCTCGAACTTGCCCACGAGCCGGTCGACGAAGGGTCGCGGCGCGAGCCGGGCGAGCCGCACGGGCGTCGCGGAGCGCCGGACCACCACGCGCGCGCTCGGCGGCAGGTCGAAGGTGCGGCGGCCGTCGCACCACAGCACGCCGCTGCCCTGGGAGCGGTCGAGCAGCTCGATCGCCACCGGCGAGCTCGGGCCCACCACGAGAGGCCGCGCGAAGAGCGCGTGCGCCGAGAGCGGCACCATGAGGATCGCGTCGACGCTCGGCCAGACCACGGGACCGCCCGCGGAGAAGGCGTAGGCGGTGGAGCCCGTGGGAGTGGAGACGATGACGCCGTCGCAGCCGAAGGTCGAGAGCGGGCGCGAGTCGACCTCCACGAGCACCTCGAGCGAGCGCTCACGGCTCGCCTTCTCGACGGTCGCCTCGTTGAGCGCCCAGGTCTCGTAGACGACCTCGGCGCCGAGCTTGACCCGCACCGAGAGCGTCATGCGCTCCTCGACCACGTAGTCGCGTGCGAGCGCGCGCTGCACCGTCTCGTCGAGGTCCTCGCGCTCGGCCTCCGCGAGGAAGCCGACGTGCCCGAGGTTCACCCCGAGCAGCGGGGCGTCGCATCCGCGCGCCAGCTCCGCGGCCCGCAGGATGGTGCCGTCGCCCCCCAGCACGATCACGAGCTCGAGCTCGGATGCCGCGACGTCGGCGCCGAGGCGCGCGAGCGGCTGCAGGTCGGGCGCCGCCTCGCGGAGGTCGGCCAGCTCGTCGTCGGACACCACGGGCGTGATCCCGGCGTCGATGAGCCGACGGCACACCTCGATGCCGGCCTCGAGCGAGTCGGCGCGGCCGGTGTGGGCGACCACCAGGAGGTGGCGCGCGGCGTCGGTCATGCCCCCATTCTGTCGGATGCAGGGAAGATCCCGCCGTGACCTGTGAATCAAAGGCCTCCCGCTCCATCGAGCAGGTACGTGCCCGCTCATGCCCGTTTCAAACAGGCACCTGGGGCGTATCACACGATGAGGAGGCACCCGGTGAGGAAACCCAGGAAGGTGAAGGGCGGCTATCAGGGCCGCATCACGGTGGATGGCAAGGATCGCAGCGTCGGCGTCTACGCGTCGCAACGAGCCGCGATCGAAGCACAGGCTGACGCCATCGCGAAGCTCCGAAGGGGTGACTTCGTCCGCGAGCATGTCGGCAGTACGACGGTCAAGGAGTACGGCGCACTCTGGCTGAAGGCACGAGCCGGAGAGGTCGAAGGCTCGTCGCTCTCGAACTACGAGCGCCACCTCCGGCTCCACATCTACCCGGTCTGGGGCAGTCGTGAACTTGGGTCGATTCGGCCTTCCGAGGTAAAGGCGTGGTGGGGCACGATCCAGGACAAGCCGTCTTCCCGCCTCGTCTACAACACGTTCTCGAACCTGTTCAAGCTGGCAGTGGATGACGGCGAGGTCCAGGTCTCCCCGGTACGAGTGAGGGGAACGTCGAAGGACCGGACCGCGCCTCGCCCCTACTTCGACCAGGACGACCTCCAGCGACTTTGGAGCCACCTTGACCCGGACATCAGGGCCTTCATCGTCGTCACTTATGGGGGCGCTCTCCGGCTTGGTGAAGCCCTCGGACTTGACCGTCGCCATGTCAACCTGGAGACCGGCGAGGTGCGAATCGAGCAGCAGTTCACCCGAGAGACCGGCAGGGGGTCCTTCATCAAGAAGCGGACCAAGACCGGCAAGGACCGCACAGTCTGGCTGGGCCCCATGGAGCTGGCCATGGCCCGCGACTACGCGAAGCGTCACCCCGCCCTCCCTAACGCACCCTTCTTCATGGGCGAGAAGGGCGGTCGTCTGGATCGCCCGTTGGTCTACAAGCGGTGGCACAAGGCCCGTGCCTTGGCTGAGCTGCCGGAGATACGCATCCACGACATGCGGCATAGCTCGCTCTCACAGCTCATGGAGTCGGGGGCTTCTCTCACCGAGGTCATGGACTTCGCCGGTCACGACGACATGCGGAGCGCGAAGCGATACCAACACGCCAACCCCGACCGCCTCCGCGAGCTTGTGAAGAAGCGGTCCGCCTCTCTGGCCTAACGTGCGCCGCAGCTAGAGCAGATGAGGTCGTCGGGGTCTCACGCCTCGGGGCCGACTCCGCGAGCGCCCGAAATGCCGTTCGGCGCGGCCCCGCTGGCGGCGCTCGCGGCGGCGTAGGCTTACATCCAGAGCACAGCCCCGGCGCGAGGTTGTGAGCACCAGCCCCGGCAACGTCTAGAACCGGCCAGGGCCAGGGCATGAAGCGCGGCGACCATCGGTTGCCCCCATGCCCCAGACACAGAACAACCGCCCGGACGACCAATCACAGGGCGGCTGTTCTAGAGGTTGCTAACTCATGCCAAGCGTACCCGGCGACGGGTCTCGGCGAGTGCCCTTCGAGCGCCACGCCGCACCTGTCCATTCATCACCAGACGTAAAAACTCTCTACTCTGCGCCTCCAGGTAAGTGGGCTCTTAGGCGCTTTCAGGACGGCTATTCCATGGCTCGCTCTGTCCGCTTGTGTGGCGTCTCTGGCCGCTACTGCCATGGCGCGCTCTGCGCGCGTTGCAGCCCTCGCCGTGCCCGCCGACATCGGCGTGAACTCATGCGGGCGCTCGCAGTCGCTCAGCCGCGCTACGCCCTCCTCTGGACGGCCACGGTCGGCAGTTCGCCCGGCAGGGCGCTTCGCGAGACGTGGGACGACCTTGATGCGCTCATGCGCGCCATGGTGCGGAATGCATGGCTCTCGTCTCGCGTGGACGGCTACGCCCGCGCTGTCGAGGTGGAGCACACGCCGGGCGGCTGGCATCCCCACGTCCACACGCTCCTCGTTTTCCGAAACGAGCTGACCCGCCCAGAGGCAGTCAAGCTCGCCCACGACATCCAACGGCGATACCTGCACGCCGCCGCGCTCCGAGGCATCCCCGCGAGCGCCAAGGGGCAGCACGTCCGCGTCGTCCCCCTCGCCCGGCTCTCCTCCACCGTGGACTACATCACCAAGTCGCACATGCTCACCCGACCGTCGCGCAAGCCGGGCACGCGCACCCCGGCCATCCTCCTCCGCGCGTCCTTCGCAGGTGACGCCGACGCCCACGACCTCCTCAACGAGCTGGAGCGCGCCTCCTATGGCCGTCGCACTTGGCAGCCAGGCGGCGACCTCCGACCGCTCTCCGGGGCCGACGAATGAAGCCCGGCGCGGGGAGGCCGATAGTACATCGAGAGCACTTCGGCACTCTCGGCTCGATGGCCGATATAGCAAGAGGAGGTGAGAGGCACGATGACCGCAGCAACCCAGCCATCCCGAGGAGGGCGGCTCTGCGCGACATGCTCGCACGCCGACCGTCTCGCGATTGACGCTGACCTCCTCTCGGGCGAGGTCTCGATTCGGGGCGTAGCGGGGCGCTGGGGTCTCGCTCCCGAGTCCGTGCGCCGTCATGCCCGCCGCCATCTGGACGCTGACGCGCTCGCAGCCGCTACGGCCCTCCGAGGCCTCCCCGCGCTGTCCGTGCTCCTCCGACTCCAGGACGTGGCCGACGCGGCCCGTGAGACGCGGCTGGATGCAGAGGAGCGCAGCGACCACCGCACGGCTCTCCAGGCCGCTCGTGTCGAGGCGGGCGTGCTGGCGACCTTGGGCGAGCGCTTCGGCGTCCGCGAACTCGTCGCCCGCGAGCTGACCGAGCCGCTGGCCGAGGCCGAGGCTCTCGTGCGCGTCGTCGCGCTCGTCGCCCGCACTCATCCCGACGCCCGCGCCACGATGGCCGAGGCCCTGGAGGCAATCGGGCATCCGGCGCTCGCCATCCAGGTGCGACGCCAGGCCGACAAGGCCCCCATGTTTCTCGAAACGACCCCGCAGCGAAAGGCCGCATCATGACCGACACGACGACCGAGACCACGGCGAGCGAGAACCCCTACGCCCGCCCGGCTGAGCAGTTCCATTGGCTTGTCTCGGGTGTCATCTGGCATCCCAAGGCCCCCAACATGTTTGCCGGAACCTCCGAGATCTCGCAGCGCGGCCAGGTGGTCACGATCACCGCCGAGATGCTGGGGGCCTCCGGCTGGCTCACCAAGTACTTGGGCGACGATGATGCCCAGCTCCGCAAGTGGGGAGAGGTTCGCATCCGGCCCGGCGCGTGGCCGTCGGGTGAGCCGACCTGGACGCCCGGCACCCCTGAGCACGCCGAGGCGCGCGAGGCCGCACGCCGCGCGGCCCACGCCCAGCCGACCGCCGAGGCACGAGACGCCGCGCTCCGCGAGGTTCAGGCCATCTACGGGGGCATGCCGACGACGAGCCGCACCCTGAACGCATCGACCACCAGCCCCGAGCAGCGCGCCGCCGAGGAGCAGCGCCGCCGCATGGATGCCGCTGGGCCGCGCCAGACGACGCGCTACAGCCCGAGCGAGCGAGGGGTGTGACATGGGCGACCTGAGCAACAGATGGCGCGGCCAGCGCTGGCGCGAACTCGTCGCGCTCCAGCTCCAGGCCGACGGCATCGAGACGGCCACCGCCCGAACCCTGACCCGCAGCGCATCGGCGTTCGGAGACGATGGCCCCCGCCCCGACATCGAGGGCATCCCGCGCGTCCATCTGGACGCCGCCGCCGCGCAGCTCGCCAAGCTGGGGAGCTATCTGGATGCCGCCGCGAGCGCCGCTGAGCTGGCCGGGCAGGGGCGCATCCCCGCGCTTGCCCTCTATCGGCAGCGCAGACCGGCGAGCGAGTCCTACGTGGTGCTCCAGCTCGCTGACTTCGCCCGGCTCGTGCGCGCCGCCGAGGGGGTGCGCTCGTGACCGCGCTGTCTCCCCGGCTGGGCTCTTCGACCCGCTTGGGCACACTCCCGGTATGGATCGGGCGCGTGCCCTACGGCGTCCCTCCCGGCTCTCGCGTGGCGCACCCCTCGGGCAAGCGTCTCGCCTATGTCCTGGCCCCTGACGGGACGCTCGCGGCGCTTGTTGAGGGTGGCCAGGTGTACGGCATCCCCGAGCCCCTTGCAACGCTCGTGCGAGGCCGCTACTTCGGAGCTGACGCCGCCGAATCTTCTTCCCCGAGCTGACTCCGGGTCAGCAAAGAAGATTCGAACAACTACATAGAGCCTCCCGAGGAGCTACAGGCGTGCAGCCTCTCCTCTCCTCGGGAGGGAGCGCCCCGCGTGAGACTCGCCAGAGTTGGGCCGCTCCCACGGGAGCCTCCCCGCGTAAGCCCTCGCAGTGAGGGGGGCGGCTCCCAACTACGGGGACGCCCTTGGTCGCGCCAGAGCGGGGGCGTCCCCACGGCCCGCCCGTCGAGCTTCGAGGCTGGACATGCGACGGGCGGGCCGACCTCTCTCCCCGCCTAGGCGGATTCGGCAGATTGCAGAGCGCGCACGGCATCGCCCAGCCGGTCATGCACCGCGTCTAAGTCGGCCTCGGCGGCATCGTCCAGCTCACTGAGCGTCAACCATGCGTCGGCGGCGTCGATCACTTCGAACGTTGCCGCCCGCCGCCCTCCCCATGGCTCCGCCCGCAGCGCCGTGCCCTCCGAGATCTCGAACGCCCGCACCGCCTCCACGGCATCCGCGAGCGCGTCGTGCGCCGCGTTCCAGTCGTCATCCGTGGGCTCGTCGTCCTGGTCGATGAGAGCTAGCCAATGGTCGGCAGCTTCGAGCACGGCGACGTAGTAGTCATCGGGGGCCATGGCGAAACCCTAGCGACGGGGGCCGACGAGATGACTTCGGAGAAGTCGTCTCAAAAACGATGCTTTGATGCGACAGCCCGCGAGCGCCTCCAGAGCGCCCGAGGAGCGCGACACGCCGTGTTCAAAACTCAACCCTTATTGCGTTGCATAAACGGTCGAGTTAGTGAGAGAATCGACGCATGACGACCTCAACCGGCACCAAGCTCGGCTACCTCCGCGTCTCGACCACCGCGCAGGACGAGAAGCTCCAGCACGACGCGCTCGACAAGGCGGGCGTGCTGAAGCGAAACCGCTACATCGACCACGGTGTAAGCGGCAGCAAGACGAGCCGCCCCGGCCTGGATGCACTCCTGGCCGACGCCCAGCCGGGCGACACCATCGTCACCTATGCGCTCGACAGGCTGGGCCGCTCCGCCGCTCACGTCCTCACGCTCCTGGAGGAGCTGACGGCCAAGGGCATCTACGTCGTGAGCATCCGCGACGGCATCGACACGAGCACGACGCAAGGCCAGATCCTGGCCAAGCTCCTAAGCGTCGTTGCCGAGCTGGAGCGCTCTTTCATCCGCGAGCGCACCGTGGCCGGGCTCGCCGCCGCCAAGGCCCAGGGGCGCACGGGGGGCCGTCCCAAGGCCCTGGACAGCAAGCGGGCCAAGCAAGCCCAGGCCCTCCGCGACGCGGGCGAGAACGTGCCCGACATCGCCCGCACCCTGGGCGTCAGCGTCGCTACCGTCTACCGGCTCACCAAGGCCCCGGCAGCCGCGTAGCGGCCCCCTTGAGCCCCGAGAGGCCCCCGGCTCCGGCCGGGGGCTTTCTCGTGCGTCAGAGTTGGCCTCGCAGCAGCTCCGAGGCGCGGTGCTCGACCGCACGGAATGCTTCGCCCACTGCCCTGTAGTGAGCAAAGGCGGTCGCCATGACCCCATCTGTCCACGTCGTGCCGCCCGAACGCCTGGAGTCGTCCAGCAGCGCTTCCATAGGCTTCCCGTCGGCCTTCATCTCCAGCGCCCGAGAGATACCGTCAAGCAACTGGGGATCGCTGACGATGAGCACCAATTCCCCTGCCGTGCGCTCGACCGTTAGAGCGTTCTCGCGCAGCGCTCGCCCCGAATCGGTGTCGGGCCACTCCAACCAGAATTGCTTGTCCCCCGCGTTCTTGAAGTAGATCGGCACGAGCACGTCGTGAGTTGCCGCCCACTGGGCACCCGCGTTCACAAATTGAGCGACCAGAGCGCGAACGTCACGACGGCGCTCATCACGCCGAGCGGCTTCCGCTTGGCTCTTGGAATAGCGGTGCGTGAGCACGACAGCGAGGAGACCGCTCAGCAACGTGAATCCGCCCGTGATGAGGGCGACGAGAACCGTATCGGACACGGTTAGGAGTCTGGCCGCTGGAGCCTCCCGAGCGCTATGCGGCGTTGTCGCCCACCTCGCGCGGGCGGCGTCCGTGATACGCGGCCTTGGCCAGCGTCTCGCAGTAACCCCAGTCGGCGCGGATGGCCGCAGCGAACTCCAGCACGAGCGGCTCCAGCTCTTCGCAGGCGGCGAGGGTCTCAGGGCTCGGGGAGAATTTGGGCGACATGCGGCGAGCCTAGACGCCGCTCAGGGCCCCTCCCACGAGCGCCACGACTACCAGTCCACCTTCGTGAAGAAGGCCCGGCTGAATCGCTTCCTCCGCACCTTCGTGGTGTTCGGCATTCTCCTGAACAGAATGCGGAACTCGTACTTTCCTCTCGGCAGGTTCGTCTGGTCGCCATCCACGGCTACCAGCGGCAACTCAATTGAACGTCCGCGCAACACATCCCTCCTATCAACCAATGGAGAGAACCACGGCTTGCCCCACTTCTGCCCAGGCAACTTCACCTGAATGCCGACACGCTCAGCATCGCCGGGTCCCTCGTTCGTCGCCTCAATCACAAGACGCGTCCTCGGCGGCTTGCTGCCAACGCCTGCACGGGTGCGGGGCGGTAGAGGCCTCCAACTCCAGTGAGGGCGCGGATGCCGCCCACGCCACAACGCCCACGCTGCCAGCAGGAAGGCACCGAGTGCAGCCAGGGAGTTGATCGCGTTCCAGACGACCGAGGGATCCCCTCCCGCCGAGTCGGTCACTGCATCAGTCATGACGAGCAGCGTATCGACACCGCCACTGTGCCCGTCTGTGCCCGTTTCGGGACGCGAAAACGGGCACAGAATGCCAGAATGGGCACACGCGAGGCCCTTGTTTCTCAAAACAAACGGGGCTTCCCAGCCGCCACAAGGGCCGTACCCCCATTCTGTCGGATGCGTCCGTCACGTGCGTCAGCTGTGCACACGCGCCGTTCCCCGGCGGGCGGCTCAGGCGAGCGCCGCGACCGGCTCGCGGAGCGCGGAGGGGTCGGGCGCGCCGCGCCGCAGGTGCACGAGGTACTCGCGGTTCCCGCTGCCGCCCGGGATCGGGCTGTCGACGATGCCGAGGGCGCCGAGGCCGAGGTCCCACGCGGCCCACAGCACCGAGGTCGCCGCGTCGTGACGCAGGGCCCGGTCGCGCACGATACCCTCGCGCACTCCCCCGCGGCCCACCTCGAACTGCGGCTTCACGAGCAGCGCGAGGTCGGCATCCGGCTCCGCGAGCGCGGCGAGCGGCTCGAGCAGCAGGGCGAGCGAGATGAAGCTCACGTCGCCCACGACGAGACTCGGCCATCCCGCCTCCGCCAGCTCCCCCGCATACCTCAGAAATGCAGGAGAGTCGCGCGTGAGGTACCGCAGGTTCTGGCCCTCGAGGTTGGCGACGAGCGGATGCTCCTGCATCTCTGCGGCGAGCTGGCCGTGGCCGACGTCCACCGCGAAGACGCGCGCGGCGCCGCGTTCGAGGAGCACCTGGGTGAAGCCGCCCGTCGAGGCACCGGCGTCGAGGGCGACGCGGCCGCGCGGGTCGATGCCGAAGGCGTCGAGGGCCGCGATGAGCTTGTGCGCCCCGCGGCTCACGTAGTGGTCGGCACCGGCGATCTCGAGCACGGCACCCGGCGCGACGGGCGTCGACGCCTTGACCGCCGGCCGACCGTCGACCGACACGATCCCCTGGGCGATCGCCTCGGCTGCCGCACCGCGGGAGCGGGCGAGACCGCGCCGCACGAGCTCGACGTCGAGGCGAGCGCCGGATGCGGCCGGATCAGGCATGCGCGCGCGGCGCGTCCCCGGACTCGAGCCGCGCCCGCAGCTCGTCGTGCAGCTGCGTGAGCGCGGCCGCACGATCGGCGAGCGGCTGGTCCTCGATCACGCGAAGGCGCGAGAGGAGGGCGCTCGGCTCGCCTGCCTGCGGGGCGACGGACGAGGTCTCGGACGGGTGCTCGGTCACGTCACGAATATAGCTCGGGCGCCACGTCCAGCGCGTAGATCGGCACTCCCGCGCCCCACACCGCGGCGGCGGCCGCGCGGATGCGGTCGACGGGCGCGCCCGCCGCCTCAAGCGTGAGCGCCTGGCCGCGGTGCAGCACCACGGCATCCCCCACCCGGATGCGGCGATCGCCGCGTGCGTCGCGCGTGTCAACCGTCTCGGGGTACGGCGCGTCGAGGCCGCGCAGGTCCTCGAGCACATAGTCGGGACGCGAGTCCGCAGGTGCGGCGAGCAGCTGCTTCGGGCCGTCGATGCCCGTCAGCACGAGCACCGACGGCATCCCGGCGCGGCGCGCGCCCAGGATGTCGGTGTCGAGCCGATCGCCGACGAACAGCGGGCTCTTCGCCTCGAAGCGCGCGGCCGCGACGTCGAACAGCGCCCGCTCGGGCTTGCCGGCGACGACCGGAAGCCGGCCCACCGCGGTGTGCACCGCCGACACGAGCGTTCCGTTGCCGGGCGCCGTGCCGCGCGCGCGCGGAATCGTCCAGTCGGTGTTGGTGGCGACCCACGGGATGCCCGCGTCGCCGCCCTTCAGCGCGAAGGCGGCCTCGGCGAGGTCGGTCCAGGCGACCTCCGGGGCGAAGCCCTGCACGACCGCGGCCGGGGCGTCATCCGCCGAGCGCGTGACGCCGAAACCGGCGCGCTCGAGCTCCGAGACGAGTCCGTCGCCGCCGACCACCAGCACGGTCGAACCGGCCGGCACGAGATCGGCGAGCAGCACGACCGCGGCCTGGGGCGAGGAGACGACGTCGTCCGGATGCGCGTCGAGGCCGAGGGTGCGCAACTGATCGGCGACCGTCTGCGGGGTGCGCGAGGCGTTGTTGGTCAGATAGCCGAGTCGTCGACCGGACGCCGCCGCAGCGTTCAGCGCCTCGACCGCGTGCGGGATCGCGTGCTCGCTCGCATAGACGACGCCGTCGAGGTCGGCGAGCACGACGTCGACCCCGTCGAGCGGCGTGCGCCCGGATGTCGTGCTCACTCCGACACGCCCTCCGCGTCGTCCGGCTCCTCCTCGACGATCTCGACGGTGTCCTGCCCCTCGGGAACCGAGGCCTGCTCGAGCGCCTCCGTGGCGCGCTCCGAGCGATCCCACCACTGCTGGGCCTCCTCGGTGCGACCTAGCTCCTCGAGCACCGTCGCATAGGCGTCGAACAGCGCCGGACTGTACGAGAAGGCGCGCTCCGGGTCGAGCTGCGGGATCTCGAGCTCGGCGAGCGCCAGCTCGGGCTGCCCGAGGTCGAGACGGGCGCCCGACATGGCGATCGCGAGCGCGGCCTGCACGGCGGGCTCGAGGGTCGCGCGCGGCACCGAGCGCCCCAGCTCGAGCGCCTGCTGTGGCCGGCCGACGCCCCGCTCCGAGTCCACCATGAGAGGCAGCTGGTCGTCGCGTCCGGTGATGCGTCGATAGGTGCGGAGCTCGCGCAGCGCCAGCGCGAAGTCACCGGTCGCATAGGCGGTGATCGCGGTCGTCTCGCGGACGACGCCGATGCGCCCGGCGCGCCGCGCCGCCGCGAGGGCGTGCCGATGCGCGAGGGCCGGCTCGTCGTCGATGAGCCGCCCCGCCATCACGAGGTGCTTCGCGACCCAGTCGGCGTTGTCCTTGCTGAGCGTCTTCAGCTCCGCGCGCGCGGCGCGATCGAGCTGGTTGGCGGCAACGTCCTCGGGGATGATCGGGTCGTCGTGACGCGGGCGGATCTCGGCGTCGTCCGTCCCCGCCGGCCTGTCACCGCGAGGCGGCTTGCCGTCACGGCCCGCGGGCCGGGCGCCGCGTTTCGCGTCCCAGGGCTTGCGCTCGCCCGGCTTGCGATCACCGGATGCGCCCCCGTCGCGCTTCCCGCCCCACGGCTTCCGCTCACCGCTCCCGCGCGGCGTGCCCCAGGGCTGACGATCGCCGGTCGCGCCGTCGCCGCGCCGAGGGCGATCGGATCGGTCGGCTGCGCTGCGGCCGCCGCTCCGGGCGCCTGCGCCACCGTCGGCGCTGCGCCCGGCCGCGTTCCGCCCGCGCGGGCCTCCGCCCGGGGCACGATCGCCTCGTCGGGCTCCGCCGTCGGGTCGCTCGCCCCGCGGCTTCTCGCTCTCGTCCGGCATCGCCTCTCCCTGGTCGGTTCATGCTAGGGCCTGCCGTCACTCGACGACACGCGGCCCTTAAACGACGAAGGCCCACCCGATCTACGGGTGGGCCTCCTCGAAAGAAGTCCGGCGGTGTCCTACTCTCCCACGAGGTCGCCCTCGCAGTACCATCGGCGCTGTAGGTCTTAGCTTCCGGGTTCGGAATGTAACCGGGCGTTTCCCCTACGCTATGGCCGCCGAAACACTATTGATTTCTCAGTCAATGTGCTTCGAACAGTGTTCGAAGCAGCTCCCGACCGTCAATCGGGAACCACAAAGTGGACGCGAGCAACACGATTCTAAGAACTCATGTGTTGTCAAGTTATCGGCTTATTAGTACCGGTCAGCTCCATGGGTCTTTAGTCCCCACTTCCACATCCGGCCTATCAACCCAGTAGTCTAGCTGGGAGCCTCTCCCCCGAAGGGATGGAAATCTCATCTTGAAGCCGGCTTCCCGCTTAGATGCTTTCAGCGGTTATCCGTTCCGAACGTAGCTAATCAGCGGTGCCCTTGGCAGGACAACTGACACACCAGAGGTTCGTCCATCCCGGTCCTCTCGTACTAGGGATAGATCTTCTCAAACTTCCTACGCGCGCAGCGGATAGGGACCGAACTGTCTCACGACGTTCTAAACCCAGCTCGCGTACCGCTTTAATGGGCGAACAGCCCAACCCTTGGGACCTACTCCAGCCCCAGGATGCGACGAGCCGACATCGAGGTGCCA
>JASLGG010000036.1 GCA_030150265.1 Protaetiibacter sp. | reverse complement strand
CCCGGCCCCCGCATCCGGGCGCTCGGCGCGCGGCGCCCGCTCGGCGGGCGGACCCGCCGGCTTCAGCCGTCCCTTGGTGCCCTCCGGGATGTCGAGGTCGGCGTAGAGGTGCGGCGAGGAGGAGTAGGTCTCCACGGGCTCCGCGATGCCGAAGTCGAGCGCCCGGTCGATGAGGCGCCACTTGTGCATGTCGTCCCAGTCGACGAAGGTGACGGCGATGCCCGTCTTGCCCGCGCGGCCCGTGCGGCCGGCCCGGTGCAGGTAGGTGTCGGGGTCGTCGGGCACGGTGTGGTTGATGACGTGCGTGACGTCGTTCACGTCGATGCCGCGCGCCGCCACGTCCGTCGCGATGAGGATGTCCTTCTTGCCGGCCTTGAACGCCGCCATCGAGCGCTCGCGCGCGTCCTGGCTCATGTCGCCGTGCACTGCGCCCGCGTTGAAGCCGCGGTCGTTCAACTCCTCGACGAGCTTCGCGGCGGCGCGCTTGGTGCGCGTGAAGATCACCGTCTTGCCCCGGCCCTCCGCCTGCAGGATGCGCGAGATGACCTCGTCCTTGTCGAGCGAGTGCGCCCGGTAGATGACGTGCCGGATGTTGGCCTGCGTGAGCCCCTCGTCGGGGTCGTTCGCGCGGATGTGGATGGGCCGGTTCATGAAGCGGCGCGCGAGCGCGACCACCGGGCCGGGCATCGTGGCCGAGAACAGCATCGTGTGCCGGGTGGCGGGCGTCTGCGCGAACAGCTTCTCGACATCCGGCAGGAAGCCGAGGTCGAGCATCTTGTCGGCCTCGTCGAGCACCATGACCTGCACCTCCTTGAGGGAGAGCAGGCGCTGGCCGGCGAGGTCGAGCAGGCGGCCGGGCGTGCCGACGACGATCTGCGCGCCCGCCTTCAGCTGCTCCACCTGGCCCTCGTAGGCCTTGCCGCCGTAGATGGCGGCCACCTGGGTGGGGCGGTTGGAGGCGGCGAGCTCGAGGTCCTCGGCCACCTGCACGCACAGCTCGCGCGTGGGCACCACGATGAGGGCCTTGACGCCGGGCTCGGGGTTCTCGCCGAGGGCCTGGATGACGGGGAGGCCGAAGCCGAAGGTCTTGCCGGTGCCGGTCTTGGCCTGGCCGATGATGTCCTGCTTGGCGAGGCCGAGGGGGATGGTCTGGGTCTGGATGGGGAAGGGCTCGATGATGCCCTTCGCCGCCAGCGCGTCGACCATGTCCTGGTCGATGTTGAGATCGCGGAAAGTCAAGGAGTACCTGTCTGGTAGGGAGAGGAGCCCAGTCTACCGGGCTCGCCTACACTGGGCCGGTGGCCTGGTTCCGTCGTCGCTCCCGCCCGCGTCCCGGCACGCTGCACGTCGCGCCCCGATCGGACGCCGTGGCCGTCGCCCGCGTGGAGCTGCGCGAGCTCGCGCCCTCGCCCGCCCGCTTCCTCGGGCAGACCGCGTATCTCACGATCGTGCTGTTCGAGAACCTCGGACGCGCCGTGACGACCGCCCCGACGACCGACGCCAAGTCGCGGCTCGCGCGCGCCGCATCCGAGATGCTGCGGATGCACGAGGGGCTCGTGGCGGAGCTCGAGCGCGAGCGCCTCGACCCGGCGGCCGAGATGGAGCCATTCCGCATCCCGCTCGACGACTTCCAGCGCCGCACCAAGGGTGCCGACTGGTACGAGATCCTCGTGACCTGCTACCTCACCGAGGGCTTCCTGCTCGACTTCTTCGCGGGGCTCGCCGCGGGCCTCCCCGACGAGCTCGACGATCGCGCCGCGGCGCTCCTGCAGGGCGACAGCGCGGAGGCGGTGCTCGTGGAGGAGCTGCGCCGCGCGATCGAGGAGAACCCGCGCCTCGCCTCGCGCCTCGCGATGTGGGGCCGCCGCCTCATCGGCGACACGATGCTCATGGCGCGCCTGGCTGTCGCGCAGCACCCCTCGGCATCGGTGGAGGAGCGCGTCGACCCCGTGTTCACGGAGCTCATCGCGGCGCACACCCGTCGGATGGATGCGCTCGGGCTGACGGCGTAGGGCCTCGGCGACCGATGTGGCGAATCCTTGTTTTCGCTGCGTGAGAGCGCTACCATCCGAGTACTCATCGAGAAAGGGGCCTCAATGACGAGGACGAACGCGCGCTTGAGCGTGGCTCTCGCCGCGACGGCGGCAATGGCGATGATCATCCTGCCTGCGACTCCCGCGGCTGCCGCGACGGCGAACGGGACGCAGAACTGCGGCTACATCTACTCGTCGCGCGTGTGGATCGAGTCCTCGACTTCTGGCGATGGGACATATCAGAGGCTCCCCGCCCCTGGCGTCACCTACGGAAGCTTCCCGGCGGGGACCTCGACGGCGAATGCGGGCTACCAGTCGATGAACTGGGCCCTCAACAATTACTCCGGGTACTTCTATTCGAAGCCCTATGGCTGGTGCGCGTAATCATCTGGCAGGTGGCCTCGCGATCGTCGCGCTCGCGTCGCTGCTCGCAGCCTGCGGTCCACCGGAATCCGACCTTCCGTCCGACACCCCTTCCGGGTACCCGGCTGACATGCCACGCTCCCCGGTGCTTGAGCGCTACGTCGGTTGCCTGAACGACGCCGGGTGGGATGCAGAGGTGACCTGGTCGGGCTCGGTGATGAGCCCGACGTTCGCAGACGAGAGTCAGCTTCCCGCCTTCAAGGCGGCGGCCGACGAGTGTCGGGAGTCGAGCGGCTGGAACCGGGCGAACGACTGGGCCTCATGGACGGACACGCAGATCGACGCGCTCTACGACGCCGAGGTCGCCAACCACGAGTGCTTCGTGGGGATCGGCTTCGACTCCGCGGAGCCGCCGAGCCGACAGCAGTTCATGGACACCTTCCATACCAGGGATCAGTACTACTCCTTCGAGCCGGGCCTGATGACGCTGCGCCCCGCGGATGAACCGCGCGTGCTCGGCACCTGTCCGCCGCCCACCTGGTTCCCCGCGGGGGAGTGGTGAGCGAGGAGGCCGAGCAGAGCTCCCGTGCACGCCGGGGCCTGCGCCTCGCCGGGCTCGTCGTGGCGGTCGCGCTCACGGCCGGCGCGATGGGCTGGGCAGCCGCGACGGTGCTGCTGCCACGGGCGGGCGCCGCCGGGGACGCGTCGTACACGCTCGTCGAGGCGCTCGAGGGCGAGGTGGCGTCGAGCATCGGGCTCACCGCCGTGGTCGGCTGGACGACCCAGCCGCTGGCGGCCAACCTCGCGCCGGGGACCGTGACGAGCGTCGACGTCGTCGCCGGCGATGAGGTGGGGCAGGGGCAGGTGCTCTACCGCGTCGATCTGCGCCCCGTGTCGATCGCGCTCGGCGAGACCCCGGCATTCCGCGACCTCGTGCGCGGTGCCCGCGGCCCGGACGTCGCGCAACTGCAGGCCATGCTCGCGGCGCTCGGCTACGACCCGGGCGCCGCCGATGGCGTGTTCGGCCGCGCGACGGCGCGTGCCGTCGCGGCGTGGCAGACGGCATCCGGCATCCCGTCGGACGGCGTGGTGCGCATCGGCGACATCGTGTTCGTGCCCGAGCTGCCGGTGCGCATCCGGCTCGACGAGGCGGTGGTACGCGGCGCGCGGCTCGCGGGCGGCGAGCCCGCCGTCGTCGCTCTCGGGGCTCCGGACTTCCGGGTCGCGGTGACCCCGTCGCAGGCGGCCGTGGCTCAGCCGGGCACGTCGATCACGGTCGTCGCGCCCAGCGGAGCCCGCTGGCCGGCCGCGGTCGCCGAGCAGAGCCTCGACGAGAACCGTCAGACCTGGCTCGTGCTCACCGGGCAGGACGGTGCTGCCGTGTGCGGGGAGGCGTGCGCCGAGATCGCGCCCGGCGGTCTCGCGCAGCTCCCGGCCGAGCTCGTGAACGTGCCGCTCACACGCGGGGTCGTGGTGCCCACGGCCGCAGTGCGCTCGGATGCGACGGGTGCGGTGCTGGTCGCTGCGGACGGCACGCTGATCCCCGTCACGATCGTCGCGAGCGCTCGGGGGCGGAGCGTGGTGGAGGGGGTCGAGCCCGGTATGCGGGTGCGGGCCCCCGCGACGTCATGAGCCGGCTGGCGACTCGCGGGCTGTCGTTCGCGTATCGTGCGGGCGAGCCCCTCATCCAGGAGTGGAGCGAGTCCTTCGATTCGGGTGAATTCGTGGCGATCACCGGGCCGTCCGGACGCGGCAAGTCGACCTTGCTCTACCTGCTGGGGCTCATGCTGCGTCCCGCTGCGGGTGCGGTGCTCGTGGACGGTCATGAGGTGTCGGGGATGCCGGATGCGCGGCGCTCGGCTCTGCGCGCCACTCGTTTCGGCTTCGTGTTCCAGGACCACGCGCTCGACGCCCACCGCACGGTGCTCGACAACGTGCTGGAGGGGGCGCTCTATCGCGGGGACGACAGGCGTGCGGTGGCGAGCCGCGCCCACGCGCTGCTGGAACGCTTCGGGGTCACCCACCGGGCTGACGCTCGCCCGGGGGAGATCTCGGGCGGCCAGGCGCAGCGCATCGCCCTGTGCCGGGCGCTGCTGGGCGACCCCGGCATCCTGCTCGCCGACGAGCCGACCGGCAACCTCGACCGCACGACCGCTGCGGCGATCGTGGATGCGATGCGCGACCACTCGCGCGACGGCGCGACCGTCGTGGTCGTGACGCACGACGAGCGGGTCGTGGGGCGCTGCGACCGGCGGATCGAGCTGTGAGCGTCCGTCGCGCCGTCGCCCTCGTGCGGGAGGCGCTCGCCGAGGCGCGCACCCGGCCCGCGCTGACCGTCATGATCGGCATGCTCGCGGGGGTGATGTGCGCCGCCGTGCTGCTCACGGCGGGCCGCACCGTCGGCGCGCAGGAGCGCGTGCTCGGCACGATCGACGACGCCGGGGTGCGCACGATCGTGGTGCGGCTCGCCGAGGACTCCGGCGTCACCTCCGAGGTGCTGTCGCGCCTGGACGGGATCGACGGGATCGCCTGGGCGGCCGCGTTCGGACCGGCGCAGGATGTGGTGAACGCCGACATCCCCGGCGGCACCCGGGTACCCGCTCGCACGGTGTGGGGGGCGGGGACCAACGTACTCGGCCTGCCCACCGCGGGGCCCGCCGGCCGGGCCTGGGGCTCGCCCCTCGCGTTCGAGCAGCTCGGGATGCTCAAGGGCTTCGGCGGGGCGGTCGGTGAGGGCGGGCGCGAGCTCGCGGTCATGGGTCGTTTCGCACCTCCGGATTTCCTCATGCCCCTCGAGCCGCTGCTCCTCGTGCCGCAATCGGAGCCTGGTCCCGTGGCGATGCTCGTCGTGGTCGCGACGAGTGCCGAGCAGGTCGCGCCGGTGAGCGAGTTGGTCGTGTCGATGCTGGATGCGGCGGATGCAGGGTCGGTGCGGGTGGTGACGAGCGACTCCCTGATCCGGCTCCGGGGGCTCATCGACGGAGAGCTCGCGCGGATGGGCTGCGCCCTGGTGGCGGCGATCCTCGGCCTCACGGCGCTCGTCGTCGCCGCGACCCTCTACGGGGTCGCGCTGCTCCGACGACGGGAGTTCGGTCGCAGGCGCGCGCTCGGCGCCTCGCGGCGCATCATCGTGGCGCTCCTCGTCGTGCAGACGGTGGCTGCGGCGGTGCCGGGCGCGCTGCTGGGTGTCGGCGCGGCGGTCGTGGCGTTGCTCGTCGCAGGCGACCCGGTTCCGTCCGCAGGCTACCTGCTGGCGGTCGCGCTGCTCGCCGTCGGAACCGCCGCGACGGGCGCGGTGCTCCCCGCCGTCGTCGCGTCGCGCCGCGATCCCGTGCGGGAGCTGCGCATCCCGTGAGCTGCGCTTAGACGCGCCCGCCGGTCAGGTGGTGCAGGCGGCGCAGGTCGGCGGCGTCGCGGAGGCGCGGGATGAGGATCGCGGCGAGCAGGCCGACCACGATCCCGGCGCCGATCGCGACGGTCCAGATCCAGCCGCCGTCGAAGGGCCAGCCGAGCCACACGAGGATCGCCCAGGCGACCGAGGTGGCCGCGGCGCCGATCGCCGGCAGCAGGGCGAGGCCGTAGGTGCGGCGTCCGGGCACGAGGTAGCGGATGAGGCCCCCGATGCCGGCGCCGATGACGGTGACGAAGACGATCTCCACGCCGCGATCTTAGGGGAGACGCCGTCAGGCGACGAAGCCGACCCGGCGCTGCTCGCCTCCGCCGACCTCGATGTAGGCGAGGGAGGCGGTCGGAACGATGTAGACCTTGCCCTTGTCGTCGGCGAGGCTGAGGAACTTCGCGTCCGAGCCGAGGGCGGCCTCGACGGCCTTCTCGACCTCGGCGGCGGTCTGTGCGCTCTCGAAGGAGAGCTCGCGGGCGGTGTTGGCGATGCCGATGCGAATGTCCACGACTCGAGCGTAGATGATGCGGCGCGCAGCGCCCCGGCGGTTCACTGACGGCGGAACCGGGCACCGGATGCGGTGTCCCCGGCGCCCGATACGGTAGCCGCATGGCCGGTGTCCGTTTCGCGCGCGACGACGCGGAGGCCGCGGGGCCGATCGAGCTCGACGCCTCGCAGGCGGCGGTGCTCGCGCTCCCCGACGACGCATCCGCGGCGGTGCTCGGGGCGCCCGGAACCGGCAAGACCACGACGCTCGTCGAGCTCGTCGCCGACCGCGTCGCGCGCGGCTGGGCGCCCGAGCAGCTGCTCGTGCTGGCGCCGTCGCGCGCCTCCGCCGCCCGGCTGCGCGATCGGCTCGCGCGGCGCATCCCGGTGCCGACCGACGGGCCGCTCGCCCGCACGGTCGCCTCGCTCGCCTTCGAGGTGGTCGGGGCGGCGGCGCGCGCGGCCGGCCGGCCGGCGCCGCGACTGCTCACCGGCACCGAGCAGGACGCCGACATCGCCGCCTACCTCGCGGGCCACCTCGCCGACGGCACCGGTCCCGCGTGGCCCGACCCGCTGACGCCCGAGGTGCGCGAGCTGCGCGGCTTCCGCAGCGAGCTGCGCGAGCTCATGGCGCGCGCCACCGAGTACGGCGCCGACGCGGCGCGCCTCGCGGCGATCGCCCGCGAGGAGGGCCGCCCCGAGTGGCTCGCGGCGGCGGAGTTCCTGCGCGAGTACGCCGCGATGCAGGCGTCGACCCGTCCCGACCAGCTCGACGCCGCCGAGATCGTGAGCTTCGCCGTGCGGGCGATCCGCGACGGGGCCGAGGGCGATCGTGTCTCGCGGCTGCGGCTCGTGCTCGTCGACGACCTGCAGGAGGCCACCGAGTCGACGATGGCGGTGCTGCGCGCGCTCGCCGACCGCGGCGTGGCCGTCATCGCCTTCGGCGACCCCGACGTGGCCGCGAACGCGTTCCGCGGCGGGGAGGCGGATGCGGTGGGCCGTTTCGCCGAGCGCATCGGCCTCGCGGAGGGCGACCGGCTCGTGCTCGGCGAGGTGCACCGTGGCGGTCCCGAGCTGCGCGCCCTCGTGGCACGCACCGTCGAGCGGGTCGGCACCGCGGCGGCGGGCCCGCAGCGGCGGGCCGTCGTGGCGGACGACGCCACGGCATCCGACGACGAGCGGCCCCCGATCTCGACGGTGCTCGCGATCACCCCCTCATGCCAGGCGGCGGGCATCGCGCGCGTGCTGCGCGAGGAGCACCTGCTGCACGGGGCGGCGTGGTCGGAGCTCGCCGTCGTGGTGCGCTCGGGGGCGCAGATCCCCGAGCTGGCCCGCGCCCTCGCGCGCGCCGAGGTGCCCACCCGCACGACCGGACGCGGCACCCCGCTGCGCGACGACCCGGCGCCCCGCGCCCTCCTCGCGCTCGTCGAGGTCGGCATCGGGCGCCGTGCGCTCGACCCGGTGACGGCCGCCGAGCTGCTGCTCGGCCCCTTCGGCGGCCTCGATCCGCTCGGCCTCCGGCGGCTGCGGCTCGCGCTGCGGCACGAGGAGGTCGCGGGCGGCGGCACGCGTGCGGGCGCCGAGCTCGTCGCCGAGGCGCTGCGGGCGCCCGCGCGCCTCGCCACGATCGAGGGCCGCGCGGCGAAGCGCGCGGCGCGGCTCGCCGAGCTGCTCGCGGGTCTCCGCGGCATGGCGGGCGACGCCACGATCGAGGAGCTGCTGTGGACCGCCTGGGAGCGCAGCGGCGTCGCCGAGCGCTGGCGCCGCGCGGCCCTCGGCACGGGCATCGAGGCGGCGGAGGCGAACCGCGACCTCGACGGCGTCGTCGCGCTCTTCGCGGCCGCGAAGCGCTATGTCGAGCAGCGTCCCGCCGAGGGGGCGCTCGAGTTCCTCGAGCACGTGCTCGACTCCGACATCGCCGACGACCTGCTGGCCCCGCCGCGCGCCGACGACGCCGTGCTCGTGGCGACGCCCTCGGCGCTCGTCGGCCTCGAGTTCCGCACGGTCGTGGTCGCCTCCCTGCAGGATGGCGGCTGGCCGAACCTCCGTCCGCGCGGCTCCCTCCTCGCGCCCCAGCGGCTCGTGCGCGTGCTCGAGGGCCGCGACGCCGGCACGATCGACGAGCGCAAGCTCGTGCTCGACGACGAGCTGCGGATGTTCGCCCTCGCGGTCTCGCGGGCATCCGAGCGCGTCGTGCTCGCCGCGGTCGACAACGACGACGAGACCCGCAGCGTGCTGTTCTCCCTCGCCCCCGACGCCCCGTCGGCGCTTCGCGACCGGATGCTCGGACCGCTCACCCTGCGCGGCCTCACCGGGCGGCTGCGCCGCGAGCTCGCCTCCGGCGAGCGTCCCCGTGACCGTGCGGCGGCCGCCGCGACCCTCGCGCACCTGGCCGCCGAGGGCGTGCCGGGCGCTGCGCCCGCCGAATGGCTCGGGCTGCTCGAGCCCTCGACCGACCGGCCGCTGTTCGCCGATGAGCCCGTGCGCGTCTCGCCCTCGCAGCTCGCCGACGTGGAGGACTCGCCCCTGGACTGGGCGATCGGGCGGCTCGCCGCATCCGGCTCCTCGCTCGCGATGAGCGTCGGCACGATCGTGCACTGGGCGATGGAGACGGCCGAGACGCCGGATGTCGCGGCGCTCTGGGCGCAGGTCGAGAGGCGCTGGCCGGAGCTGCCGTTCGAGGCACCGTGGCTGGCCGAGTTCCAGCGGCGTGCGACGCTCGGCCTCATCCGGGGGCTCGCGGAGTACCTGCGCGACTTCGCGGCCGACGGCAAGACGCTCGTGGGGGCCGAGAGCCGCTTCCGCTTCCCGCTCGGTGACGACGTGCTGGTGAGCGGCTCGATCGACCGCGTCGAGCTCGCCCCGAGCGGCGAGGTCGTCATCGTCGATCTCAAGACGGGGCGGCCGATCACCGCGCCGCGGGAGATCGCGGAGCATCCGCAGCTCGGCATCTACCAGCTCGCCTACCGTGAGGGCGTGCTCGACGAGTTCCTGGCGCCGCACGGCGCGCACCGCGGGGGCGGGGCGAAGCTCGTGTTCGTCAAGGAGGGCATCGGGGGGCGCCTCTACCGCGAGGCCGTGCAGGCCACGCTCGACGACGAGTCGCTCGACGCGCTCCGCGACCGCGTCCTCGCGGCTGCCATGGTCATGGCGGCGGCCTCGTTCGAGGGACCGCTCGAGCCCGCGTCGTACGGGCCGCGGCCCGATCCGGATGCGGTGCTCCCGCGGGTGCCGGAGGTGACGCATGACTGAGACCGCCTCGCGGGGCGCCGGCCCCGTCACCGCGGCCCGCATCGCGGAGGCGCTCGCCGAGGTGCGCGCCGCCCGCGGCGGCGACGGCGTCGTGCGCCGCCCGACGCCCGAGCAGACCGCCGTGATCGAGGCCGACCCGCGCGAGCCGGCGCTCGTCGTGGCGGGCGCCGGCTCCGGCAAGACCGAGACGATGGCGAACCGCGTGCTGTGGCTCGTCGCGAACGGGCACGTCGCCCCCGCCGAGGTGCTCGGCCTCACCTTCACGCGCAAGGCGGCGGGCGAGCTCGCGGAGCGCATCCGGGAGCGCCTCGTCGAGCTGCACGAGGCGGGCCTCACGCCCGAGGGGCACGACCTCTTCGACGCCCCCGAGATCTCCACCTACAACTCCTTCGCGAGCGCGGTGTTCCGCGACAACGCCCTCGTGCTGGGCCGCGACGGCGACGGCGTGGTGCTCGGCGAGGCGGCCGCCTGGCAGCTGGCCCGCTCGGTCGTGATCCGCAGCCTCGACCCGCGGCTCGAGACCCTCGACAAGCGCCTCGACGCGGTCGTCGAGGCCACCATCCGGATCGCGGCGGGGCTCGCCGACAACGCCGCCGACCCCGAGCGCGTGCGCGCCCTCGGGCGGCGCTTCGCGGAGCTGCGCGAGCTGCCGATCGGCTCCACGCGCGGCACCTTCGACGCGGTGCTCGATCAGATCGGCGACCTCGCCCAGCTCGAGCTGCTCGTCGACCTCGCCGCCGAGTACGACGCCGCGAAGCGCGCACGCGGCGCGGTCGACTACGCCGACCAGGTCGTGCTCGCCCTGCGCGCCGTGGAGAAGCGTCCGGATGCCGCGGAGGAGCTGCGCACGCGGTTCCGTGTCGTGCTGCTCGACGAGTACCAGGACACCTCGGTCGTGCAGACCGAGCTGCTCGCCCGCATCTTCGCGGGCGCGCCCGTGACGGCGGTCGGCGACCCGAACCAGTCGATCTACGGATGGCGCGGCGCGAGCGCGTCGAACCTCGGCGAGTTCCGCGAGCGCTTCCGCACGACGGACGGCGCGCCCGCCCCCGACTTCACCCTCGCGACGAGCTGGCGCAACGGCGAGCGCATCCTCGACGCCGCCAACGCGCTCGTCGCGGGCGGTCGCGCGCCCATCGACGTGCCGACGCTCGTGGCGCGGCCCGGCGCGAGCGCGCATCCGGTCGCGACCGCGTTCCCCGAGACGCTCGGCGAGGAGGCCGCCGCAGTGGCCTCCTGGCTGCGCGAGCGGCTCGCGGAGTCGCGCGCGCGGTCCGGCGCCCCGGGAACGGCGGCGCTCCTGCTGCGTGCCCGCAAGACGCAGCAGCACTTCCTCGACGCCCTGCGAGAGGCGGGCGTGCCGTACCACGTGCTCGGCATCGGGGGCCTGCTCGCCGAGCCGGAGATCGCCGACCTGGTGAGCGCCCTGCGCGTGATCGAGAGCCCGGATGCGGGGCTCGAGCTGCTGCGGCTGCTCGCGGGCGCCCGCTGGCGCGTCGGCGTCGCCGACCTCGACGCGCTGCGGGAGGTGTCGGGCTGGCTCGCGCGGCACGACGCGGCCGAGAGCGGCATCCTCCCCGACGAGGTGCAGCAGCGGATGCGCGACTCGGTGGCCGACGGCGAGGGCGGCTCGATCGTCGACGCGCTCGAGTTCGTGGGCCGGGTGCCCGCGACGCATCGAGCCCTCGAAAGGTTCAGCCCCGACGGGCTCGCCCGGCTGCGCGACGCCGCGGCCCTCGTCGACCGGCTGCGGGCGCGTGCGGGCCTCGAGCTGCCGGAGCTCGTGGTGCTCGTGGCGCACGAGCTGCGCCTCGATCTGGAGCTCGCCGCCAACGAGACCCGCACGGCGGGGGAGGCGAACCTCGACGCCCTGCTCGACGCGCTGTCGGGCTATCTCGCGATCGCCGAGACCGCGACGCTCGGCGGCTTCCTCGGCTGGCTGAAGGAGGCGGAGCAGCGGGAGGACCTCTCGCCCCGACCCGAGGACCCGGAGCCCGGCACCGTGCAGGTGCTCACCGTGCACGGTGCGAAGGGGCTCGAGTGGGACGTCGTGGCCGTGCCGCGGCTCGTCGAGGACGAGCTGCCCGCACGTCCGGTCGAGGGCTACGGCGGCTGGCTCGGCTTCGGACGCTTCCCCTGGCCGGAGCGCGGCGACGCCGCCCAGCTGCCGCGCTTCGAGCTCGACCGCATCGACTCCCGCAAGGCCTTCTCCGACGAGGTGAAGCGGTTCCGTGAGGAGGTCGCCGATCACTACCGTGCCGAGGAGCGGCGGCTCGCCTACGTCGCCGTCACCCGGGCGCGCGACCACCTGCTGCTGAGCGGCTCGTTCTGGGGCGGCCAGACCCGCCCGCGCACCCCGAGCCGGTTCCTGGTGGAGCTCGCGGATGCCGGGGTCGTCGCGCCGCCGCCCGCGGCATCCGCCTCCGACGCGCCGCCGCCGGGCGGCGAGCCCGAGGTCACGCGCTGGCCCCACGAGCCCTTCGGCTCGCGCGGAGCCGCGGTGCGGGCGGCGGCTGCGGCCGTGCAGACGGCCGAGCCCGCCGTCGTCGGGCCGTGGGCCCGCGAGGCCGAGCTGCTGCTGGAGGAGCGGGCGCGCCGCCGAAACCGCGACGGGGTCGTGCCGCTGCCGGTGCGCATCCCCGCATCCGCCTTCAAGGACTACGTGAGCGACCCGGATGCCGTGGCCGCCGAGCTGCGCCGCCCGATGCCCGAGCGCCCCTACCGCGCCACCCGCCTCGGCACCCTCTTCCACAGCTGGGTCGAGGAGCGCTACGGACGCGTCGGCGGCGCGGACGAGCTCGACGCCGCCCCCTTCGAGCTCGACGACGCGGGCGAGGTCGTGGACGCCGAGCGGCTCGCCGAGCTGCAGGCCACCTTCGAGCGCTCGCCGTGGGCCGAGCGGCGGCCCGTGGAGGTGGAGCGCGAGATCCATCTGCCGTTCGACGGGCGCGTCGTGATCTGCAAGATCGACGCCGTCTACCGCGAGGGCGACCGCTACGAGGTCGTCGACTGGAAGACGGGCAAGGCGCCCCAGGACGACGCCGACCTCGAGCGCAAGCAGCTGCAGCTCGCGCTCTACCGGCTCGCCTATGCGCGCTGGGAGGGCATCGACCCCGGGCTCATCGACGCGGCGTTCTACTTCGTGGCCGACGACCGCGTCGTCCGCCCCGAGCACATCGACTCGGAGGAGGAGCTGCTGGCCCGCTGGCGGACGGCCTTCCCCGTGGGCTGAGCCGCTCCGCTGCTGCCGCGATCCTCACCCTGCTAGACGCTCAGGTGCAGCCGGATCGCGGCGTCGAGCTCGCGCATCGTGTCGGTCGGCACCCATCCCACGGCGGCCCGGATGCGCGACACCGAGACGGCGCGGAGCTGCTCGGCCTGTGCCTTCGAATCGCGCGGAAGGCCCGTGGCCTGCGCGGTGAGGAGCACCTGGAACGGATGGATGCGGGAGATGTTGCTCGTGACGGGCGCCACGGTGATGACGCCGCCGGTTCGCGCTGCGGCGGCATTGGCGGTGTTGTTGCTCACCACGACGGCCGGTCGCATCTTGGCGGCCTCCGATCCGACGGAGGGGTCGAACGACACGAGCACGATCGCTCCCCTCCGCAGGAGCACGTCGACCGGTGCGCTCACGCGGTGAGCCCATCGGAGACCGCTTCGTCCCATTCGTCGCCGTGCCACTCGGCGAATGCCTCCGCGTAGGCGTCGGCGAGCTCGCTCTCACGCAGCATCCGGATGGCGTCGTGCAGCGCGGCCGACCGGCTCGCGTAGCGCCCCGACAACGTCTGGAGGTCGAGGTAGCTGAGGTCGTCGGCCGCGAGGCTCACGCTGATCTTGGGGGAGACCATGCGTCGATGCTACTCGAGTAGTACTGACAGTACTACCGGGCCGCCGCGTGGATGGCGTTGGCGAGGGCGTCGGCGGGCTCGCGGGAGGAGCGCGGGTTCGAGAGCAGCGCGAAGTCGACCTCGCCGAGGCGGGGGAGCTCGAAGGTGCCGGTCACCTCGACGAGGTCGTCGGGGATGAGCAGCCGGGGGAAGACGGCGATGCCGATGCCCGCCCGCAGCGCCGCGAGCGCTCCGTTGACCTCGCGCACGTTGCAGGTGATGCGCCAGGTGCGCCCCGACTCCTCGAGGGCGTGGATGGCCGCGTCGCGGGAGTAGCTGGGCGCCTGGTACACGATGAGCGGCACCGTCGCGCCGGGATCGAGCCGCAGGGAGCGGTGCGCGATCCAGACGAGCCGCTCACGGCGCACGGTGCGGCCCTCGCCGCTGCCCGGGTCCTGCTTGACGTAGACGAGGTCGAGCTGGCCGGCGGCGAGACGGCGGGCCAGGTATCCGCTCTGCCCCACGGTGAGCTCGAGGTTGATCTGCGGATACAGCTGCCGGAAGTCGCGCAGCACCTGCGGCAGGTGGGTGAGGGCGAGGTCGTCGGCGGCGCCGAAGCGCAGGCGCCCGCGCATCGCGGATCCCACGAAGTAGGCGGCGGCCTCGTCGTGGGCGGCGAGGATCGTGCGGGCGAAGCCGAGCATCGCGTCGCCGTTGTCGGTGAGCCGCACGGCGCGGGTGTCGCGCGCGACGAGCACCCGTCCGGCCGCGTTCTCGAGCTTGCGCACCTGCTGGCTGACGGTCGGCTGGCTGACGCCGAGCAGCTCGGCGGCGCGTGTGAAGCTCGCGGTATCGGCGACGGCCACGAAGGTGCGCAGCAGCACGGGATCGAGCACGCTCACCTCATTATTCGAGAATCGAATGGGAGTTATAGCCACGATAGCGCTACATAATGACGCCGGGGCGCCTAGCGTGGGTGGGGTGACCACCCCGACGCCCGCCGACCTCGAGGCGGTCACCGAGCCGATCCCGATCCTCACCGAGCGGCCCCGCTGGCGAGACACCTTCGCCGCGCTGGGCGCCTACAACTACCGGCTCTACGTGATCGCCCAGCTCTTCGCCAACACCGGCGGATGGATGGCGCGCGTCGCGATCGACTGGCTCGTGCTCGAGCTGACCGGCGACGTGGCGCTCGTCGGCATCGCGGTGGCGCTGCAGTTCGCGCCGACGCTGCTGTTCGGCGCCTGGGCGGGCGTGCTCTCGGACCGGGTGCCGCGGAGGCGGGTGCTGCTCGTCACGCAGTCCGTCGGCACCGTGGCGAATGCCGTGCTCGCGGTGCTCGTGCTGACCGGCACGGTCGCCACCTGGCAGGTGCTGCTCATCGCGGGCATCACCGGCACCTCGATGGCGATGGACGGCCCGAGCCGCGCCGCCTTCGTCTCCGAGATGGTCGGCACACGGCACCTGCGCGGGGCGATCAGCCTCAACGCCACGATCTTCCACCTCGGCGGCCTCCTCGGACCGGCCGTCAGCGGCGTTCTCATCGCGCTCGTCGGCTCCGGATGGTCGATCGCCATCAACGCCGGCACCTCGCTCATCGCCGTGCTCGCCTTCTCGCTCATGCGCGCCCACGAGCTCGTGCCCGTGCCGAAGCGGCCGCGGTCGCGCGGCCAGATCCGCGAGGCGCTGCGCTACGCCTTCGCGAAGCCGACGATCCTCTGGCCGCTCGTGCTGCTCGCCTTCGTCGCGGTCTTCGGCATGAACCTGCCGGTGCTGCTCGCGGCATCCGCCGACGGAACCTGGGGCACCGGGGCCGCGGGCTACGGCCTCTACAACTCGCTGTGCGCCGCGGGAGCCTTCGTGGGCGCCCTGCTCTCCTCCCGCCGGCTCACGCTGCGGCTGCGCGACATCGTCGGCTTCGCAGGGCTCTACGGCGTCGTGACGATGCTCGCCGGCATCGCGCCCTGGTATCCGCTCTTCCTCGGCGCGCTGCTCGGCATCGGCGTCAGCCGGCTGCTGTTCGCCACGGGCGCCGAATCGATGACGCAGCTCTCGACCAACCCCGGCATCCGCGGCCGCGTCATGGCGCTCTACCTCATGGTCGTCACAGGCGGACAGGCGGCGGGCGGCGTCGTCATGGGCTGGATCGCCGAGAACCTGGGCGGGGCGTGGGCCTTCGTGGTGGCGGGGGCGGCGCCGGCGCTCGCCGCGCTCGTGGTCGCTGCCGTGCTCGCCCACCGGCGCGAGCTGCGGATGCGCGTGGACTTCCGCTCGCCGCGGCAACTGGTGCGGATCGTTCCCCGGCGGCGCCCGGTGGCTCCCGTCGGGTGAGCGCGGAGCCCTAGGAGACCCGCTCGGCGCGGTCGAGCAGCGCCTCGACCTCGTCGACCGCGAGGATGGGGAGGGTCTGCGGCCCGATCGCGTCGGTGGCGTCGCCCAGCACGTCGTCGACGAGGCGCGACATCATCCGCACCGCGTCGTCGACCGTCTCCGTCGAGCGCGTCTCGGTGCCGTGCAGCAGCCAGCGGGCCACCTCGAGCTCCGAGAGCAGCGTCGCACGCTGACGGAGGCGGCGGTCGACGCTGCCGCGCACGCGCGTGTAGGCGTCGAAGGCGGCGTCCGCGATGCCGTCGCGGCGGGTGGCGAGCAGCCAGAAGAGGTCGCGGGCGGGGTCGCCGACCTGCAGCGCGTGCCAGCCGAGCAGACCTGTGACGTGGCCCGCGGAGGCGAGGAAGGACCCGGCGCCGAGCGCCCCGTTGACGACGGTCGGCGCGAACTGCCAGAGCCCCGCGTCGTCGCCCGCCTGCTGCCAGCGCTCGAGCAGTGCCGCCGGCACGAGCTTCGTGGCGGCCGCGCGGTCGATGAGCGCGAGCACGCTGCGGTGCACCTCGACTGCGGAGCGCACCGGGAGCCCGGCATCCGTCACGAGGCTCGTGGGCAGGCCGTGGATCGCGGCGACCGCCTCGCCGATCGACTCGGCGAGCTCGCGGTCGATGCCGGCGAGCGTGGCGGGCGTGCCGTAGACGAACTCGGAGACGATCGCCCGGGTGCGGCCGACGGGCGCCTGCCCGGCGAAGGCGGTGACCTCGAACGGCAGCCGGGCGCGCACGCCCTGGCTCAGCGCGCGCAGCGCCACGAGGTCGGCGGACTGCTCCTGCTCGGCCCGCTGGGAACGCGGCACGCGCACGATCCAATGCCTGCCGTCACGGCCCGTCACGACGGCCGAGTCGAAGTCGCCGCGCCCGGCGGTGCCGAAGGGGGCCGCCCCGACGACGTCGAGCTCCGCGACGGCCGAGGTGGCGAGCGCCGCTAGAGTGAGGTGGGATCTGGCCATGGCGACAGGGTAGGTCTGCCCCGCCCCGGCCCCCCGGCACGCCACGCCCGATCCGCCGTTCTCGGGGCGGCCCTCCAGGCGAGGCAGTGGGGTGCGACGAGGCGGCGGACCCCGCCGACGGAGGGATGCGGATGAGCGGTTCGAGGGATGCGGCCCGCGTGCGGCGCGCCCCGATCAGCCCCGCACTCGCCCGCTCCGCGCTCGACCGCGACTACCTCTCGCGGCTCGGCGGCATCCCGGCCCTGCTCCACGAGCCGCGCACGCGCGTCGTCGTGCTGCACGGCGGGCGCGCGCTCGGCACGACGGACGGGTCGCTCGCGCTGCTCGAGCCCGCGGCGCTCGCCCTCGACCCGGGCGACGCGATGTTCCTCGGGCGTGCTCGCGCGGCATCCGGCGACGTCGAGGAGGGCGCGGCGGTGCTCGCCGCGGTGGTCTCGGAGGACGAGGCGGTGCGGCTCGGTGAGGCGGGGCGCTGGCTCGACCTGCGCCGGGTGGGCGCGCTGCTCGACCCGCGCGACGCGGGGCTCTTCGTGCAGGCGCTCGCGCTCGCCAACTGGCACGGCTCGTCGGCGTTCTCGCCGGCGACCGGCGAGGCGACCTCGGTGACCCAGGCGGGCTGGGTGCGCGTCGACCCGGTGACGGGGCGCGAGCACTTCCCGCGCACCGACCCCGCCGTGATCGTGGCGGTGCTCGACGACGAGGACCGCATCCTGCTGGGCTCCAATGTGGAATGGGAGGTCGGGCGCTTCTCGCTGCTCGCGGGCTTCGTCGAGCCGGGGGAGTCGCTCGAGGCCGCCGTCATCCGCGAGATCTTCGAGGAGGCGGGTGTGGTGGTCGAGGACCCGGAGTACCGCGGCAGCCAGCCGTGGCCGTTCCCGGCCTCGCTCATGCTCGGCTTCGAGGCGCGGATCGCCGCGGGCACCTCGACCGTGCCGCAGCCGGACGGCACCGAGCTGCGCGAGCTGCGCTGGTTCACGCGCGAGGAGCTCGCGGCGGATGCGGCGGCGGGCCGAGTGCTGCTGTCCGGTCCGGCGTCGATCGCCCGCGCGCTCCTCGAGGACTGGTACGGCGGGCCGCTGCCAGAGGCGCCTGCCGCGGGCGGCCGAGCGTGAGCGACCTCCTCGCGGGGCTCGACGAGCAGCAGCGGGTGGCGGCGGAGACGCTGCTCGGCCCGGTCTGCGTTCTCGCGGGTGCGGGCACCGGCAAGACGCGCACCCTCACCCACCGGATCGCCCACGGCGTCGCGACGGGCGTCTACGCGCCCGACCGCGTCATGGCGCTCACCTTCACGACGCGCGCCGCGGGGGAGCTGCGCGGCCGCCTGCGCGGGCTGGGCGCCGGTGGCGTCACCGCCCGCACCTTCCACGCCGCCGCGCTCGCCCAGCTGAGCTACTTCTGGCCGCAGCTCGTCGGCGGTCCGCTGCCCGAGATCCTCCCCGGCAAGGCGCGGCTGCTCGGGCAGGCCGCGGAGTCGCTCCGGATGCGCGTCGACACGGCGGCGCTGCGCGACGTGGCGGCCGAGATCGAGTGGCGCAAGGTGCGCCGCATCCCGCTCGAGGACTACGCGCGGCTCGCGCCGTCGCGCGCGCTGCCCCCGGGCCTCGGGGCGAGCGCGGTCGTCGAGCTGCAGCAGCGCTACGAGGACCTCAAGGACGAGCGCCGCCGCATCGACTTCGAGGACGTGCTGCTCGTGACGGCGGGCATGCTCGATGCCGAGCAGCGGGTGGCGGATCAGGTGCGGGAGCAGTACCGCTTCTTCGTGGTCGACGAGTACCAGGACGTCTCGCCCCTCCAGCAGGAGCTGCTCGAGCTCTGGCTCGGCCCGCGCAGCGACCTCTGCGTCGTGGGCGACGCATCCCAGACCATCTACTCCTTCGCAGGCGCCTCGAGCGAGTACCTGCTCGGCTTCGCGAGCCGGTATCCGGATGCGGTCGAGGTCCGTCTCGAGCGCAACCACCGCTCGACGCCCGCCGTGCTCGGCGCCGCCAACCGTCTCATGCGCGGACGACCCGGCGCCCTCGAGCTCGTGGCGGCCGACGGCGACCTGGCGGCGCCCGATCCGACCGTCACCCGCTGGGACTCGGATGCCGACGAGGCGCGCGGGGTGGCCGACGCCGTCGCGGCCCAGCTGGCGGCGGGCGTGCCGCCCGAGCGGATCGCGGTGCTCTACCGGGTCAACGCGCAGGCGGTCGCCTTCGAGACGGCGCTCGCCGACCGCGGCATCAGCTCCCGTCAGCTCGGCGGCACGCGCTTCTTCGACCTCGAGGTGGTGAAGCGCGCGGTGCTCGAGCTCACCTCGCTCGCGCGGACCGGCTCCCCGAAGGGTCTCTACGAGACCGTCGCGGATGTGGCGCTCGCGAACGGCTGGTCGGCCCAGGCACCCGAGGCCCAGGGCGCGGTGCGCGAGCGCTGGGAGGCTCTCGACGCGCTCGTCGAGCTCGCCGACGCCGCGCCCGCGGAAACGAGCCTCGCGGACTTCGTGACCGAGCTGCAGGAGCGGCAGAGCAGCCAGCACGAGCCGACCGTGTCGTCCGTCGTGCTCTCCACGCTGCACGGTGCCAAGGGCCTCGAGTGGGACCACGTGCACCTCGTGGGGCTCACCGAGGGGCTGCTGCCGATCTCGCACGCACGCGGCCTCGAGGCGATCGACGAGGAGCGCCGGCTGCTCTATGTCGGCATCACCCGCGCCCGCCGGACGCTGTCCCTGCACTGGGCGGCGGAGGGGATGCGGTCGCGTCCGCGGGAGCCCAGTCGCTTCCTGGCGGAGCTGCGCAGCGGCACTCCGGGTGCGGGGCGACGACCCGCTCGGTGACGGACTCCCCGTCGCCCTCGACCCGCAGCTCGCGTCCGGGGGTCGCCTCGCCCCGCATCGTCTCGGAGACGAGCCGCGCGGCGAGGGCCACGGCGCTCGCGGCGCGCAACGGATGCGGCGCGGGCGCGCGCAGGGCGAGCAGCTGGGCGGCGACGGCCGGCCAGGCCGGGTCGGCGTCGCGGCGGTGGAGGGCCACGCAGTGCAGGCACGCCGACACGCCGGGCGCCACGAGCGGGCCGATCGTGACCGACGCGTCGCCGGTGACGACGGGCAGGTGCGGCACGTCGCGCCGCAGCCAGACGCGGTGATCGGCGGGCGGCACGACCCGGTCGGCGACGAGCACGGCGAGATCCGGATGGGCGGCATCGGTCGTGCGCGCGCCGAGCTCGTCGAGCAGGCGGGCGAGGGCGGCCGCGAGCGGCGTGCCGCCGAGCACGAGCACCGTGCGCCGCGGAGGCGTCGGCGGGGCTGCGGTGAGCAGGCAGGGGGCGAGCTCGCGGAGCAGGCGGTCGAGCCGGGGACGGGAGACGCGCAGGGTGCCCGCCAGCATCCGGAGCCCCGACTCCGAGACGCCCGCGGTGAGGATCGCGACGAGCCGCTCGATCCCGTGCGTGACGCCCTCGAGCACGGTCACGACCGGGTCGACCCCGAACTGCAGGGTCGACGGGTCGCGCCAGACGAGAGGGATCGCGGGGTCGAGACGCAGCACCATGCCGACACTGTGGCGGGTGCGCGCCGCCCGCGTCGGAGCCTGTCCACAGGCACGGGATGCCCGGTGTCGCGTGCCGGACCGCGGCGCTACGGTTGCCGGAGCGGGGAGACGAATGTAGGTACAGTAGTGACAAATGGGCAGAATCATGACGACGATCACGAGCCGTGAGTTCAACCACGACGTCGGTGCGGCGAAGCGCGCCGCGGAGGCTGGTCCCGTCGTGATCACCGAACACGGCCGTCGCAGTCACGTGCTGCTGACGGCTGCGGAGTTCGACAGCCTGGTGCGGCTGAGCGAGCCGGTCGGCTCCCGGTTGATCGTGGCGGACGCCGGGGAGCTGGAGCTACCCGAGCGGCGGCGGAGATCGTCCGCGCGGGTGCCCGAGCTGTGAAGTACCTCCTCGACACCGACGCGGTCAGTCGCGCGCGCAGGGCGCAGGACACCCCGTTCGGCGACTGGATCGCGCGGCAGGCGATCGGCGACCTCGCGATCAGCGCCGTCACGCTCATGGAACTCGAGATCGGGGTGCGTCGCGCCGAACGACGCGACCCCGACCAGGGCGCCCGCCTCCGGCTGTGGCTCGACGACGCCGTCGTGCCGATGTTCGACGACCGGGTCCTCGCCGTCGACGGGCGGGTGGCTCGCGTCGCCGCCGGGCTCCACGTGCCCGATCCGGCACCCGACATGGATGCGCTGATCGCGGCCACCGCGCTCGTCCACGGCCTCACCCTCGTGACCGCGAACACGAAGGACATGCGCCGCAGCGGCGTGGCGATCCTCGACGCCGACCGCGTGGCGCTGCTCGAATAACCGCCCGCTGTCGAGTAGGCCGCCACGCGCCCCTCCCGCTGGTCGAGTTGGCCGCCCCTCCCGCTGGTCGAGTAGCCGCCGCAGGCGGCGTATCGAGACCCCCCACCCCTACGCGTACACCCGCCGCAGCACGCGCCGCTCGACGTACGACCACGTCCCCGACACCGCGAGGTACAGCGTCGCCGCGAGCGGCACGAACGCGGCGGCGACGAGGGTGAGGAACGGCGCCCAGCTGAGCGGGCCGCGCGGGTTCAGCAGGGCGGCGCCCGGCGCGCCCGCGGATGCGGTGGGCAGCGCGGCGGCGTCGCGGAGCGCCATCCGGCGGCTCGCCCATGCGACCGCCCCGATCGCGAGCAGCAGGCCCGCGAACACCAGGTCGCTCGGTTGCAGGCCCGAGCCGAGGTCGAGCAGGTGGCGACCGAGTCCCGCGCCGAACAGCGAGGCGTCGAGCAGCGGGTTCGGCTCGCCCGCGATGCGCGCGGAGGCGAACAGCGCGTAGACGAGCGAGATGACCGGCACCTGCGCGAGCATCGGCAGGCAGCCGGCGAGCGGCGATACCTTCTCGGCGGCGTAGAGCGCGAGGGTCTCCCTCTGCAGCTTCTCGGGGTTCCGCTTGTGACGCCGTTGCAGCTCGGCGAGGCGGGGCGCGATGCGGCGGCGGCCCTGCGCCGCCTTCGCGGTCGAGATGCCGACGGGGATGAGCAGCGCCCGCACGGCGAGCGTGACGAGCACGACGGCTCCGGCGGGGGTCACGACCGCGCCGAGGGCGGCGAGGCCGGATGCGGCCGCCGCGAGCAGGGCGGCGATCGGGGGAAGGTCGAAGGGGTTCATGGGTGCTCCTGGTCGGATGCGGACAGGCGGGATCGTCTGGCCGCCCGGCTCGGAGGAGCGGGACGCGGATGCGTCAGGCGGCCGCGAGGAGCCGCCCGGGAGCCCGGGAGCGGACGTGGCCGCGGGCATCCGGATGCGAGGCGTCGGGCAGGTGCCCGAGGAGCACGGCGTGGCGGCGGGCGCGCAGCCCGACCGTCATGTGGCGGGGAGCGGCGGCGAGCGTCGCCCGCACGAGCGCGACGATCGCCGCACCGAGGACGCCGACGAGCGCGAGCGCGCCGAGGGTCGCGAGCGTCACGCCCGGCCCCTGCAGCCCGAGCACGCCGAGCAGCACGGTGATGCCGTGCATCAGCTGCTCGTAGGCGTCGGTCACGGGGTCAGTCTAGGTCGTCGGTGCCGAGGCGTGCGCGTCATCTCCGCCTCAGCGGCGGTCCGTCGGAGCCCGCTTCGAGTCGATCACCCCGACGCGCAGCGCGAACACGAGCAGCACGACCGCGAACGCGATGAACAGCCCGCCCACGATCGCCACCGCGACGAGTTGCGACGAGATCCCGAGCCAGATGAGCCCGATGCCGAACACGGCGTTGAGGCCCTGCAGCACGAAGACCCGGATGCGTTGCCAACGGCGCATACGTCAGCACCCTCGCGCGGGCGACAGGGAACTCGTCACGGCCATGGCCACGTTCCGACGCCGACCATCTTCCGCTGAAGGAGCCGGAGGCGCGAGATCGTCTCGGCATCCGTGTAACCCGTGACCGTCTCCCATTCGACTCCGGCTCCCCACCTGTCGCTCGCGAAAGCCAGCTCCGTGGAGACCAGCGCGAAGACGCACTCCTCGTCGCTCAGAGGCTCGTCGCTGCGCAACTTGCTGCACAGGCGGTCGCCCTCGTCGATCAGCGCTTCGATGCTGGCCATCCCGAGGGCACCGGCCAGCACACGGCTCGGCCGCGCGGGGCCTGCCCATTGCGAGACCCCTGCGGAAAGCAGCTGTCGCTCCTCGCGCGTCAACTCCATCGCAGAGAGCATGTCACTCAGAGTCCCACCGTCCATGAGCGAGGTCGATCCACGGTTCGTACCCGCTCGTCGGGAAGGGCGCATCGGCCTCGCTCCGCGCGGGGGTCGAACTCGGCGCCATCAGAACCGCCGCGTGAACGGCAGCGGCTTGCGCATCCGCACGAGCAGCAGCAGCGGGATGAGCACGTACGGCAGGTTGAAGGCGAGGAACTTCGCCGGGTTGCCGGTCTGGAACTCGGGCTCGCCGAAGAACTCGACGCCGAACACGACGACGCCGGTGATGACGCTGATCGCGGTCGCGTAGATGACCGAGGGCAGCTGGATCCAGTTCCAGCCGCGGATGAGCGCCGGCACCAGCACGAGGTAGAACGCCAGGTAGACGAACGCCGAGAGTCCGGTCACGATGCGCATCCACACCGGCGGATGCATGAACAGCGGGTCGGCGTCGTGGGCGTACCAGTAGTTCGAGTCGACGAGGAAGGTGCCGTTGGGCTGCGAGAAGTCGATGCCGATCGTCGGCAGCAGGTCGGCGATGCACGAGGTGACGATGAACACCGTGAACATCACGGCGAAGAAGATGTCGATGGGGCGCCGCCGCAGCGGCAGGTTCGTGGGCGTGGTGGTGTCGGGCATGGCGCGAGCCTAGCGATGGTGGCGGGCACCCGTCTGCGGGAGCGGAGGGGAGCGAGTACACTCGCCATCGAACACGGGAGTCCGGTGTGCCGGGCTGAGAGGAAGCTCATCCAAGCTTCGACCGTCGAACCTGATCCGGATCATGCCGGCGCAGGGAGGCATCTCGGGGTTCGGCCGCATCCGCGGTCGCCCGCCCGTGCCACTCTCCTGGGCAGCACAGCCGCAGAAAGGGCACGAATCGTGACCGCATCCACCCCCACCCGGGCATCCGTCCCCGCCGCGAGCCGCCGCTGGCGGGTCGTCGACATCGTCATCGCGAGCGTGCTCGGCGTGGCGCTCGGCGTGGTGTTCATCCTCTGGAACCTGGCCAGCGGGCCGTGGCGCGAGGGGCTCGGCGCTGTCGTCCCGGGCCTCAACGCGCTCCTGACGGGCGTCTGGCTGCTGCCCGGCGTGCTCGGCGGCCTCATCGTGCGCAAGCCGGGCGCCGCGCTCTTCACCGAGCTCGTCGCGGCGACCGTGAGCGTCATCATCGTGCCCAACGAGTGGGGCTGGTGGACCATCGAGTCGGGGCTCGTGCAGGGTCTCGGCGCCGAGCTGGTCTTCGCGCTGCTGCTCTACCGCCGTTGGGGTCTCGGTGCGGCGGTGCTCGCGGGTGTCGGCGCCGGCATCGCGATGGCCGTCAACGACCTCGTCGTCTGGTACGCGGCGGGCCTCACCGCCGAGTTCGCGATCGTCTACCTCGTCTCGGGGATCGTCACGGGCGCCGTCATCGCGGGCCTGCTGTCGTGGCTGCTCGTGCGCGCCCTCGCGGCGACGGGCGTGCTCGGCCGATTCGCGGCGGGGCGCGAGCGCCGCGAGCTGGTCTGAGCGGCGCGGGCGGACGACGACGGATGCGGTGACACGGTGACGGGGACCGAGGCGGTGCCGACGGGCGCGCCCTCGCCGGGCGGCGCGCGGGTCGAGGCGCGCGGATGGGGCTGGCGGCACGCGGGTCGCCGCGACCCCGCCGTCGCGGGGCTCGACCTCGTGATCGAGCCCGGCGAGCGCGTGCTCCTGCTCGGCGCATCCGGAGCCGGGAAGTCGACTCTGCTGCACGGGCTGGCGGGCGTGCTCGGCGGCGCGGAGGAGGGGGAGCAGGCGGGCGAGCTGCTCGTCGACGGCGCCCCGGCATCCGGCGTCCGCGGCGTCGCGGGGCTCGTGCTGCAGGACCCCGACACCCAGGCCGTGCTCGCGCGGCTCGGCGACGACGTCGGCTTCGGGCTCGAGAACCTCGGCGTGCCGCCGGACGAGATCCGCCGTCGGGTGCCCGAGGCGCTCGCCGCGGTGGGGCTCGAGCTGCCCCTCGACCACTCGACCACGGCGCTCTCGGGCGGCCAGAAGCAGCGCCTCGCGCTCGCGGGGGTTCTCGCGATGCGTCCCCGCCTGCTGCTGCTCGACGAGCCGACCGCGAACCTCGACCCCGAGGGCGTGCGCGAGGTGGTCGCCGCGGTGGCCCGGGTCGCCGCCGACCGCACCCTCGTGATCGTCGAGCATCGTGTCGAGGCGTGGTGGCCGCACGTGACGCGCGTCGTCGTGCTGGGCGCGGGCGGCGTGATCGCCGACGGCGCCCCGGATGCCGTGCTCGCCTCCGCGCGCGAGGCGCTCGAGGAGGCGGGGGTGTGGCTGCCGGGCACGGCGGATGCGATGCCCGTGCTCCCGGCGTCGGCCCCCGGCCCCGAGCTGTTGCGCGCCGAGGGTCTCGCCGTGGGCCGTGCCGTTCCGGGCGGGCGCTCGCGCCGCGCTCGGCGGCGGGGCGCGCCGCCAACGGCCGCCGAGCTCGCGGCGGCGGTCGCGAGCGACCTCGATCTCGCCGTGCCGACCGGGCGGGTGCTCGCGCTGACCGGACCGAACGGCGCGGGCAAGACGACGCTCGCCCTCACCCTCGCCGGGCTGCTGCCGCCCGTCGACGGGCGGGTGCGGGCGGCGCCCGAGCTCGCCGGTGGGGCGGGTCCCGACCCCGCCGCGTGGCGCTCCCGCGAGCTGCTGACCCGCGTCGGCGTCGTGTTCCAGAGCCCCGACCACCAGTTCCTCGCCCCCACGGTGCGCCGCGAGCTCGAGCTCGGGCCGCGCGCCCTGGGGCAGCACACGGATGAGTACGCGCCTGCGATCGACGAGCTGCTCGCCCGGCTGCGGCTCGCGCGACTCGGCCCCGCGCATCCGTTCAGCCTCTCGGGCGGCGAGAAGCGCCGGCTCTCCGTCGCGACCGTGCTCGCCACGAGCCCGCGCGTGCTCGTGCTCGACGAGCCCACCTTCGGGCAGGACGCCCGCACCTGGCGCGAGCTCGTCGCGCTGCTCGCCGAGCAGCGGGATGCGGGGCGCGCCGTGGTCGTCGTGACGCACGACCGCGCGCTCGTCCGCTCCCTCGATGCCGACGAGCTCGTGCTCGGGGCGTCGCGAATCGTGCCGTCTGGTCGAAACGTCACTCCCGATGGGACCAGAGGGCACGATTCTCCGGATGCGGGGGCGCCGTCGTGACGGGCCTGCTCGCGCCGGTGCGGGGCGACCGCCTCGTGCACCGCATCAACCCGGTCGCCAAGATCGCCGCATCCGCCGCGGTCGGCCTCGCCCTGCTCGTGACGATCGACTGGGTCTCCGGCGCCGTCGCGCTCGCGCTCGAGCTGCTGCTCGTGCCGTTCGCGGGCGTTCCGCTGCGCTCGCTCGCGGTGCGGATGCTGCCGCTGGTCGTCGCCGCGCCGCTCACCGCGGTGACGCTCGCGCTCTACGGCCAGCCCTCGGGCGAGGTCTACGGGAGCTTCCTGCTGGCGACCGTGAGTGAGGGGTCCCTGCAGCTCGCCGCGGCGGCCGCGCTGCGCGTGCTCGCGATCGGGCTGCCCGCCGTGCTGCTCGTGGCGACGGTCGACCCCACCGACCTCGCCGACGGCCTCATCCAGACCTGGCGGCTGCCGGCGCGCTTCGTGCTCGGGGCGCTCGCGGCGTTCCGGCTCGTGGGCCTGCTCGTCGAGGACTGGCGCGCGCTCGTGCTCGCCCGCCGCGCCCGCGGGGTGGGCGACGCGGGTGGCCTGCTCGGACGGATGCGGTTCCTCGCCTCCGTCGCCTTCGCCCTGCTCGTGCTGGCCCTGCGTCGCGGCGGCTCGCTCGCGACCGCCATGGAGGCCCGAGGCTTCGGCGGCGATGCCCCCCGCAGCGCGGCCCGCGTCGCGCGGTTCGGGGGCGCCGAGTGGCTGCTCGTGGCGATCGGCGTCGCGATCGCGGCGTGCGCGCTCGGGGCGTCGATGGCGGCCGGGACCTTCAACCTCATCCTGGGGCCGCGCGGATGACCCCCCGCGAGACGAGCGCCGCCGAGATCGAGCTCGCCCCGCTGCTCGCGCGCCTCGCCGCCGGCCCGCAGCCGTGGGTGCTGCTGATCGACGGGCGCTCCGGCGCAGGCAAGACGGTGCTCGCCCGCGCGCTCGCCACCGCGACCGGGGCGACGCTCGTGTCGCTCGACGATGTCTACCCCGGCTGGGACGGGCTCGCCGCGGGGGCAGCCGCGGTGCCGGGCATCGTGCGCCACGGCGGCTGGCGGCGCTGGGACTGGGCGGGCGATCGCGCGGGGAAGGCGGCATCCGTCGACCGCACGGGCTCGCTCATCGTGGAGGGGTGCGGCGCGATCTCGCGGGCCTCACGGCCGCTCGCCGATCACGCCTGGTGGCTCGAGCGCGACGACGCCGAGCGCAAGGCCCGCGCTCTCGCCCGCGACGGCGACGCCTACGCGCCGCACTGGGAGCGCTGGGCCGCCCAGGAGGAGGCGTTCGCGGCGGCCGAGCATCCCCGGGAGCTGGCCGACCTCATCCTCTCGCCGAGCGCTACCGAATCTGGCGAGCGCGGCTCCCGCAGCAGCAGCGCTCGCCAGATTCGGTAGCGCTCGCGGGGAGCGGGGGCCTCAGGCCCAGCCGAGGCGGTGGAGCTCCTCGTCGTCGATGCCGTAGTAGTGGGCGATCTCGTGCACGAGGGTCACGTGGATCTCGTCGCGCAGCTCGTCCTCGTCGGCGCAGATCGCGAGCAGCGGCTCGCGGAACAGCACGATGCGGTCGGGCAGCTCACCGAATCCGTAGCGGTCGCGCTCGGTGAGGGCGACGCCCTCGTAGACGCCGAGCAGGTCGAGCGAGCCGTCCTCGGGGCGGTCCTCGCACACGAACACGAGGTTCTCGAGCCCCTCGACCATCTCGTCGGGCAGCTCGTCGAGCTCGTCGACCACGATCCGCTCGAACTCCGCGGCGCTCAGCTCGAGGCTCACCTGGACTCCAATCCGTCGACGAGCACCCACTGCAGCTCGCCCAGCCAGCGGTAGATCTCGGCGAGAGTGCCCTCGGGCTCGTCGCCGTCGTCGCGGATGCCGAGCCGCGTGCCCACCATCGTGCGGATGCCGGTGAGCGCCCGCACCCAGGTCTCCGCCGCATCCCGGTCGAGCACCACGAGCCCCTCGGATGCCATGGCCGCGATCCGCTCGGAGGCCGCGATCTTGCGCTGCTCGAGCTCGTCGCGCGTGTAGCGGTGGAACTCGGCCGCCGCCTCGCCGTCGTCGCGGTAGGCGTCGGGGAACAGCCTCGCGAGCAACGGGGCGTCGTCGAGCTCGGGGTCGCGCACGACGTCGGCGAACTGGTGGGCGAGCACCGTCATGAGGCCGGCCTCCTCCGCCTCGAACTCGAGGTGGAGCTCGTCGCCGATCCGCCCGATCCTCACGGGACGGCCCTCACGGCGTGCTCTTCTCGATCGTCGCCTGCAGGCCGTAGTCGTGCATGGCCTGCGCGTGCCGCTCCATCTCCTCGCGGACCCCGGACGCCACCACCGCACGCCCCTCGTGGTGCACGAGCAGCATGAGCCGCTCCGCCTCCTCCCGCGGGTAGCCGAAGTAGCTGCGGAACACGTGCACGACGTAGTTCATGAGGTTGATCGGGTCGTTCCACACGATCAGCACCCACGGCACGTCCGGCGCGACGCGGAGCTCGCGCTCGATCACGGGGGAGGCGTCTCGAGAGGGGCCCTTCGAGGAGACGGTGCTCCTCGAAGAGCGGATGGGGCGATCGACGGGACTCGAACCCGCGACATCCGGCACCACAAGCCAGCGCTCTACCAACTGAGCTACGACCGCCATACGCTGCTCACGCAACTCGGACGATTCTACGGTATCTGCGGAGCCCATTTCGCCACGACCTCCTCGGCGGCGGTGCGCGCCTCCTCGCTCGTGGGGCCGGGGTCGGCCACGAAGGCCACTCGCCGGTAGTAGTCGAGCTCGCGGATCGATTCCAGGATGTCGGCGAGCGCGCGGTGCCCGCCGTTCTTCGCGGGAGCCTGGAAGTAGACGCGCGGGTACCAGCGGCGCGAGAGCTCCTTGATGGAGGAGACGTCGACGTTGCGGTAGTGCAGGTGGGCGTCGACGCGGGGCATGTACTTCGCGAGGAAGGCGCGGTCGGTGCCGATCGTGTTGCCGGCGAGCGGGGCCGTGCCGTGGTCGGGCACGAAGCGCAGGATGTACTCGAGCACCTCGTACTCCGCCTCGGCGAGCGTCACCCCGTTCGGGATCTCGTCGAGGAGCCCGGATGCCGTGTGCATCTCGCGCACGAAGTCGCCCATGTGCTCGAAGGCGGAGGCGTCCGGCTTGATGACGATGCTGAATCCGGGGTCGACGGGCACGAGCTCGTAGTCGGTGATGACGACGGCGACCTCGACGAGCTCGTCGACCTCGAGGTCGAGACCGGTCATCTCGCAGTCGACCCACACGAGGCGTTCGGGTGCCTGGCTCACCCTCTCACCTTAGTCATCACCTCCGACGGGTCGGGGTCAGGCGGCGTCGCCGAGGCCGATCGCCTCCGCCTCCGCCTCGGGCGGCACGATGTCGCGGTCGATGCGCGCGAGCCTGCTGCGGAAGACGACCACGAGCAGGCCCGCGAGCAGGAGCGAGGCGGCGCCCACGAAGTAGGGGAGCCCCGCGCTGCCGAGCTCGGCGAGCACCGTCGCGAGCGGCGGCGCGGCGGCGGCGCCGAGGAAGCGCACGCCCGAGTAGGCCGAGGAGGCGACGCTGCGCGGCAGGTCGGTGGCCTCCATGACCGACTCGGTGAGCACGGTGTTCATGACGCCGAGCAGCAGGCCGCCCGCGATGACGCACGCGACGAGGGCCGCGGGGGTCGCGACGAGCACGCCCGCGAGCACGAGGTCGAGCGCGAGCAGCGGCAGCACGATCGCGAGCACGGTGGTGCGCCGCATCCGGGCCGTGAGGATCGGGGCGACCCACACGCTCGTGACGGCGAGCGAGATGCCCCAGGCGCAGAAGGTGAGGCCGAGCCCGATGGCGTCGAAGCCGAGCGGGAAGGGTGTGTAGGCGAGCAGCACGAAGAAGCCGATGTTGTAGAACAGCGCGACGAGCGCGAGCACGGCGAGAGCCGGGATGCCGAGGGCGCGGAAGGGCGCCGACAGCTTCGCGGGCGCCGGGCGGTGGGCGGCATCCGCGTCCTTCGGGAGCAGCACGAGGATCGCGATGAGGGCGACCGCCATGAGCGCGGCGGTGCCGAAGAACGGGCCGCGCCAGCTCACGTGGCCGAGCAGTCCGCCGAGCAGCGGGCCGACGGCGATGCCGATGCCGAGTGCGGCCTCGTAGAGGATGATGGCCGCACCGCTGCCGCCGGCCGCCGCGCCCACGATGGTGGCGAGCGCCGTCGAGATGAAGAGCGCGTTGCCGAGGCCCCAGCCGGCGCGGAATCCGATGATCGCCTCGACGCTGCCGCTGAGGCCCGCGAAGGCGGCGAAGGCCACGATGAGGGCCAGGCCGATGAGCAGGGTCCAGCGGGCGCCGATGCGGCTCGAGAGCCAGCTGGTGAAGAACATCATGGCGCCGGTGACGAGCAGGTAGCTCGTGAAGAGCAGCTCGGTCTGGGTGGGGGTGGCGTCGAGGTCGGCCGCGATCGAGGGCAGGATCGGGTCGACGAGGCCGATGCCCATGAACGCGATGACGCACGCGAAGGCGACGGCCCACACGGCGCGCGGCTGCTTGAGGATGTTGGCGCCGCCCCCGTGGCCGCTGCTGTGCTCGCTCATGAGGCGGCCACCACCGCGGAGTCGGCGCCGAGGCGGCTCTCGAGGAGGGATGCGGCCGCCGAGAGGGCGGCCCAGTCGGCTTCGCTGAGCTCGCCGAACCACGGCTCGAGCGTCTCGGCGAGCTGGGCGCGCCAGGCGGCGAGCGCCTGTGCGCCCTTGCGGGTGACGACGATGAGCCAGGCGCGCGAGTCGTCGCGATCGGCGACGCGGGACACGAGCTCCTCCTCGACCATGGTGGCGAGCAGGCGGGTCATGCCCGGCTGGGTGACCCGGCTCGCGGCGGCGAGCTCGCCGATTCGCATGGGGCCGTCGGTCTCGAGGATCGAGAGGGTGCGCCAGACCGCGGCGGGCGTCGTGCTGCCGGTGGCCTGGGCGGCGACGCGGGTGAGCCGGTGGGTGGAGACGAGGAGGGATTCGAGGATGTCGGAGTGCATCACGCACTCGAATATATACCCTGGTTATATAACTTGCATATGGATGTGGTGCCGGGTCTCGGCGAGAGTCCCCCCGGAGGGATTCGAACCCCCGGCCTGGTGGGTAGAAACCACTCGCTCTGTCCGCTGAGCTACGGGGGGAGGACCGCATCCAGGGTATCCGAGCCGAGGAGGATCGCCCGGGCATGCGGGCACCGGGTGAGCGCGGCCGTGCGGTAGGTTCTCCGTGCCGGGGGCTCCGCCCCGCATCCGCCACATCCCCGCCCGCATCACGATGGAGTGCCATGCGCCGCATCCGCCGCCCCCTCGTCGCCGTCGCGGCGACCGCCGTCCTGCTGGCGATCCAGGCGGCGATCGACCCGTCCGGTCTGCTCGCGCTCGTCGGCTGGCCGGGCGGCGTGCCGCAGGCGGCGCTCGGCTGGCCGCTCGCCCGCTACCTCGTCTTCGCCCCCGTGATGCTCGCGGTGGTCTGGTGGGCTGCGGTACGGGCGGGCGAGCGCTTCTGGACCATGACGGCCGGGGTCGCCCTCGCGGCACTGCTCGCCCAGGCGCTCAGCTGCCTCGCGATGACGGGCGACGTGCTGCTCTCCGGATGGGCGGCCGGCTACATCGCGGCGAAGGCGGTGCCGTCGGCGCTCATCGTGGCGGCGGTCACGTGGCTCGCGGGCGGACGTCGTGAGCCGCGGGTGCACGAGCGCGGCACGGTGCTGCCCGCCGCGATCGCGCTCGGCGTCGTCGCTCCGCTCGTGGCCGGCTCCTGGTGGCAGGGCGTCGCCTACCCCGCATCCCTCCCCTCGCCGCGCGTCGAGAGCGGGCTGCTCGCGGTCGTCGCGGTGCTGCTGCTCGCCGGATGCGCGTTCCTCGCCCTGCGCTGGATGCGTCGCCGCGTTCCGGGGCTCCTCGGGGTGTGGCTCGGCGCGATGGTCGCGGGCGGCATGTTCGGGCTGCTGCAGGGACTCATCGGACTCGTCGTCGACGACGGCTTCCGGGGCGATATGTGGCCGCTCCTCGCCACCTACGTGCACGTGGCCGACGGGCTCTCGTACGGAGCCTCGCTCGGCTGGCTCGCCGGCATCGTGGCGCTCGTCGCCGACCGGGTGGTCCGGCGGCGTGCCGCCGCGGATGCCGCTCCCGCGGCGGTCCTCGCCCAGGGCACGGCAGGCGTCGCACTGCTGGTCGCCGCTGCGCTCGCCGCCCCGCTCGTGGCCGCGCCCCCGGCGTCGGCGGCACCGGAGGCCGCATCCGTGCCCGCCGGGTTCCTGCGGGTCGAGGGCGGCCACCTGGGCGACGGCGAGGGCCACCAGGTGCTGCTGCGCGGGGTCAACGTCAACCAGCTCGTCGACTTCTTCCAGCCGCGGCCGGGGGTGCCGGCCACCCGCCCGCTCAGCGAGGACGACTTCGCCGGGATGGCGGCGTACGGCTTCACCGTGGCGCGGCTGAACATCTCGTGGTCGGCGCTCGAGCCCGTGCGGGGCCGGCTCGACCCCGGATACCTGGACCGCATCCGGCAGGCGGTCGCCTGGGCGAAGCGGCACGGCATCCGCACGGTGCTCGACATGCATCAGGACGGCTGGTGGAACGCCCCGACTCCGGAGGGCACGGCATGCCGCCCCGGCACCGACCCGATGTGGGGCTACGACGGTGCGCCCGCGTGGGCCACGATCACCGACGGGGCGCCGCGCTGCGAGTTCACCGGGCGCGACATCTCGCCGGCGGGCGATCGCGCCTTCGAGCACTTCTGGTTCGACACCGACGGGGTGCAGTCCGCGCTCGTGCGCACCTGGGGCGAGCTCGCCGGGGTGTTCCGCGACGAGCCCGCGGTGGCCGGCTTCGACCTGCTCAACGAGCCCGGCTTCGGCGAGACCGCGCCGGTGACCACCTCGAAGAAGCTCGCCGAGTTCTCGGCGCGGGCGATCGCGGCGATCCGCGGGGCGGGCGCGCCGCAGATCGTGTTCGTCGAGCCGAGCATCCTCTGGTCGGGTCTCGGCATCGACTCCGGGCCCGCGCGCGGCTTCACCGACGACGCGAACGTCGTGTTCTCGCCGCACCTCTACGCCGAGTCGATCACGATGGACCGCTCGCTCGGCCTGCCGACGATCGTCGGCATCGAGCGGCAGTTCGGGCTCGCCCAGCGGCTCGCCGACGGCTACGGGATGCCGCTGTGGTCGGGAGAGTACGGCTACTGGGGCGAGGATGCCGACATCGTCGCGCGGCTCGGCCGCTACGCCGCCGAGGAGGACGCGCGGATGCTCGGCAGCGCCTACTGGGTGTGGAAGCAGGCGTGCGGCGACCCGCAGAACGGCATCGGCGAGCTCGGCATCGGCCTCGTGCCGGAGGACTGCGCGACGGGTGAGGACGCCCCGCGCAAGGCGGCGCTGCTCGGCATCCTGAGCCGCGCCTATCCGCGGCAGGCGCCGGGCGTGCTCACGGAGCTCGCGGCGGGCACCGCGGGCGACGACGGCGCGACGTTCCGGCTGGCCGGCACCGCGGATGCGCGGGCGTGCGGCCTGGAGGTGTGGATCCCGGGCGCCGCGAAGCCCGCGATCGGCGAGAGCACGGGCCTCGACCGGATCGAGCTCGCCGAGGTCGACGGCGGATGGCTGCTCACCGCGTGCGCGGAGGGCGACTATGCGCTCGCGAGCGCCGGATACCCGACCAGGTGATGATCGGACTCCCGGATCGGGGTACGCTGAGGGCTCTTCGAGGGGTACACGAAGGAGACGGATGCGCGCACCGCTCCTGCTGACGCGCCGCAGCGCCGCGCGCGTCGACCAGCTGCTCGCCGCCCTCGCCGTGGTCGCCGTCGGCTCGGGAGCCGTCGCCGCCCTCCTCGCCGCGCTCGCCGCGGGGCTCGACGCGGGAGCCGCCGCGGTCGTGCGCGACGCGGAGCCGACCGCGGGCGCGCTGCGCGTCGACACGGCGCTCGAGCCCGATCCGGCATCCCAGGACGAGAGCTACCGCGCCGGCATCGCCACGGCGATCGGCGCGGCGCCGCTCGAGGTGCTGCGCAGCATCCGGAGCGCCCCGATCGAGGCGACGGTCGACGGCCGCGTGCGCCCGGTCGTGCTCGGGAGCCAGGAGGGCATCGAGCGTCTCGCGGAGCTCGTCGCCGGTGACTGGGCGGTCGCGCCGGATGAGGCGACGCTCCCCGAGGGGGCGGCCTCCGCCCTCGGCGTGGGGCCGGGCGACGCGATCGCGGCCGAGGGGCACAGCTGGCGCGTCGTGGGTGTCTGGCGGGTGCGCGACGCGGGGTCGCCCGCCTGGTACGGCGAGACGGTCGTCGCCTCCGGGCTGGCCGGCGACGCCGCGGGACCCGTGCTCGTCGACGACGCCGCGCTCGCCGAGCTGTCGCCGCGCCCCTCGGTGCGCTGGACGCTCGTGCCGCGCGCCGGCGATCTCGGTGTGGCGGCCCTCGACCTCCTCGACCCCGTGGAGAACCGGCTGCGCGCGGAGGCCTCGCGCCTCGGATCCGGCAGCCGCTACGCGGTGACCTCCTCCGGCGAGCTGTCCGCCACGGTCGCCCGCGCGCAGGGTGCCGTGGCGACGTCGCGCGCTCTCGGCGGCGTCGCCGTCGTGCTGGTCGCCGCGGCTGCGGGGCTCGTGCTCGCGCTCATCGCGCGGCTGCTCGCCCAGTCCCGCGCCGACGAGACGCTGCTGCTGCGCTCCCGTGGACTGTCGCGCGCGCGGCTCGCGGCATGGTCCGCCGCCGAGGCGCTGCTCACAGCGCTGCTCGGCACCGTCCTGGGCCTCGGCGCGGTGCTCGGTGCGGCGGGTCTCGGATGGGGCACGGCGCCCGGTGCGGACGCGCTGCTGGCCGGTGGCGCGCTCGGCATCCTCGGCGGTTCCCTCGTGCTCGTGCCGGCCGCGGGATCGGGCGACGCGACCACTCGCGCTCGCCGGGGGAGGCCCGTCGCCGAGGCCGAGTCGGTCGCCCCCGCGCTGTTCGCCGCCGCGCTCGCCGTCGTGGCCGTCGTCGCGACGGCGACGGGATCCACGGCAGCGGCCCCCGTCGCCGCGGTCGCGCCCGCGCTCGTGCTGCTCGCCGCCGTGCTGCTCATCCGCCTGCTGCTCGCTCCCGCGCTGCGGGCGGTCGAGCTCGCGGCGGCCCGTCGCCCCGGGCTGATCCCCGTGCTGCCGCTGCGCCAGCTGGGCAGGAGGCCGCGGGCGATCGCGGCGGCCTTCGTGGTGGTCGCGCTCGCGGCGGGCGGGATCGTGTTCGCGGGGATCGCCCGTGCCGCCCTCGACCGCTCCGACGCGTCGGCGGTGGCGGCGGCGGTGGGCGCCGACGTGCGCATCCGCTTCGACGACGTCGCGCGCGACCCCGTGCGCGCCGAGGCCTACCGTGCGCTCCCCGGCGTCGAGGCGGCGGTGCCGGTCGCCGTCGCGGATGTCGGGTTCGGCCCGCTCCGCGCGCGGCTGCTCGTCGCCCCGGCGGGGATCGCCGAGGTGGTCCCCGCCGCGGTGCCGCCCGCCTCCGCCGGCGATCTCGCGATCGCCGTGACGCCCGCCCTCGCGCGCCAGCTGGGCGTCGGTCCCGGCGACCGGCTCGCGATGACGGTCGGCTCGAGCTCGCCGCTGGCCGCCACGGTGTCGTCCGTCGCGCCGATCCCCGCCGTGGGTGCGCTCGGCGCGCTCGTCGACGCGGATGCGCTGGCGGACGCCCTGCCGCCGGATGCGGGGGTGCCGACCGGCGAGCTCTGGCTCTCCACCGGTGACCCGGATGCGGTGGCCGACGAGGTCCGCGCCGCCTCGGCGCGCGCCGCGACGGTCACGGTGCGGTCGTCCGTCACCACCGCCTCGATCGGCGCGGTCGGCTCCCGGGCCGCCGCCTCCGCCGCGCTCGTCGTCACGCTCATCGCCTGGGGCGGCTTCGCCGCCGCCGCTGCCGCGCTCGCCCGTCAGCGCCGCGGCGAGGTGCTGCCGCTGCGCTCGCTCGGCGTCGGCGCGCGGGCCCAGGCCCGCGGCCGCGCGGTCGAGCTGCTCGTCACCGCGCTCGCCGCGGTGCTCGGCGGGGCGGTCGCCGGAGGGGTCGCCGCGGCGTTCGCCGTGGTCGATCCGCTCGGCGCGGGCCTCGCCGACCCGGCGACGCCCCTGCTCGGCGGGGTGCTCGCGGCGGGACTCGTCGCGGTGGCGCTGCTCGCCGCCGCATCCGTGCGCCGCGGCGCCGAGCATCCGGAGCGTGCGTCGTGACCGCGCGTGCGCTCACCGCGCGCACCCTGCTCGCCACGGTGGCCCACGCCTCGGCGGCGGCCGTCGTGGTGGGCGTCGTCTCGGCGCTCCTCGCGGCGTCGGCGGGCTTCGCCGCGCAGGGCGTGGCGGGCGCGCGGGACGCGACGCTCCGCGCGGCGGTCGCCGCCTCGCCGCCCTCCCAGCGCGACCTCGGCGACTCCGTCCGGGGCACGATCGCGCGCGGGCCCGGTGCGGAGCGCGAAGGGATGGACCCCGCGGTGACGGCTGTCTGGGGCCTGACGCTCGACCGCCTCACCGCCTCGCGGGCCGCCATGGACCCGACGGTCGCCGCGATCACGGGAGCGCCCCGCGCCGTCGTGCGCCTCGATCGCGAGACGACGCTGCCGCTCGAGGCGGGCCGCTCGATCCCCGATGCGGAGATCATGCTGAGCTTCGACCCGCTGCTGCCCTCGCTCGCCGAGGTCGTGGAGGGCGAGCTGCCGGGCGCGATCGAGCCGGGAGAGCCGATCCCGGTCGCCCTGACCGCCCCGGTGGCCGAGGCCTTCGGCTGGCAGCTCGACGAGGTGCGCCGCGTGAGGTATGCATCGGACGGCGAGCGCGAGCTGCGGCTGGTCGGCATCATCGCGCCCCGCGACGCCTCGGCGGGGGAGTGGGAGCACGCCTCGGTCGCGCTCACGCCCTCGCGCATCGACCACGTCGAGGCGCCGCCCACCTTCGTGGGCGTCGGCTACGCGGATGCCGCCTCGGTCGCCGTCGCCCAGGAGCTCATCGGCTCCGCGCACCTCGAGGTCTGGTACCCCGTGGACCCCGAGCGGCTGGACGCCCGCGCGGCGTCGGAGACCGCGGTCGGCATCCGGCGCTTCGCCGCGACCCCGGCGGTGCTCGACACCGTGTCGACGTTCGGCATGTGGCCGCAGCAGGTCACGCCCACGAGCACGACCCCGACCGTCATCGACGCCACCCTGCCGCAGCTCGGCTCGCTCACCTCGCTGCTCGTGGTCGCGCTCGCGGCCGCAGCGCTCGCCGGCGCCGCGGTGCTCGTGCTCGCGGTGCGGGTGCTCGTCACCCGCAGGCGTCCGCTGCTCGTGCTGGTGGCCGCGCGCGGTGCCTCGGATGCGGCGCGTGCGGGATTCCTGGCGGTCGACGCCGCGCTGCCCGCGGCGCTCGGCGGGGCGGCCGGGCTGATCGCCGTCGGCCTCGTCGGGGCGCTGTCGCCCGAAGCGGTGCTCGCGGGGGTCGCGATCGTGCTGCTCGCGGCGGTGTCCGGCGCCGCGACGGGTGCCGTGCTCGTGCGCACCCGCGTGCGCCCGGACGAGGCCGCCCGTCGCGGATCGCGGTTGCGCACGGCGGGGGATGCCGGCGTCGCGCTGCTCGCGGTGGCGCTCGTGGCGGTGCTCCTCACGACCCCCGCTCCCCGCGGTGACGCCCTGTCGCCGCTCGCGATCGCGACGCCCCTGCTGCTCGTGGCCCTCGGCACGGTGCTCGCGGTGCGGCTCGCTCCCGTGGCGCTGCGCGCGGCGGAGAGCGCGGGGCGCGCGCGCCGCGGGCTCGTCGCCCTGCTCGGCCCCGCGCGCGCCGGGCGCGACCCGGCGGCGGGCGTGGTCCCGGTGCTCGCGCTCCTCGCGGGCGTCGCGCTCGCCGTGCTCGGCTCGGGCCTGCTGACGACGATCGGCGACGGCATCCGGGCGACGGTCGCCAACCAGCTGGGGGCCGACATCCGGGTCGACGCCCGCTACATCGGGCCCGACCAGCTCGCCGCGGTGTCGGCGATCCCGGGCGTCGAGGAGGTCGCGGTCGTGTCGTCCGAGCCGGACGGCAGGATCGCCTTCCCCGACGGCGACGGACGCGTCATCGTCTACGCGGTCGAGCCGGAGGCCTTCGCGCGTGCCGCGACGGCGGGCGTGCCGGTGCCGCCGGACGCGGGCACGGCGGCCGTCGTGTCGCGCTCGGTGCACGCGCGCCTCGCCGGCGCCCCGCTCGAGCTCGGCGGCGTGCGGCTCGAGGAGGCCGCCGTCGTGCCCGACGACGGGCCGTTCGGCCGCTCGAAGGCGTGGATCGCCGTGTCGGCGTCCGTCGCCGAGCAGCTCGGCGTGAGCGCCGATCCGAGCGCGCTCCTCGCCTCCCTCGCCCCGGACGCCGACCCCGCCGCCGTGCGGGAGCAGCTCGACGGCGTGTTCGCCGGGTTCGGCGCTGCCCGCACGCCCCAGGACGTCATCGACGAGCGGCTCGGCGCGCCCGCCGTGAGCGCCCTCCGTGCGGGGCTCCTCGTGGCGGTCGCCGCCGCGGGGGTGCTCGCGGGGCTCGGAGCCGTGCTCGCCCTCGTGCTGGCGACGCCCGCGCGGTCGCGGCTCTTCGCGCTGCTGCGCGCCGTCGGGTCGCCGCGGCGCTCCGAGTACGCGCTCGTGCTGTGGGAGCTCGCCCCCGTGCTGCTGCTCGCGGTGCCGGTGGGGCTTCTGCTCGGCGCGGGCCTCGTGCCGCTCGCGGTCGCCGCCGTCGACCTCACGACCTTCACGGGCGGTGCGGATGCGCCCGCCGCGAGCCTCGGGCTCGGCGAGACCGCGGTGGTCGTCGTCGCTCTCGTGCTCGCGGTCGGCCTCGCGGTGCTGGCCGCAGCCGCCATCGCCCGTGCCGCAGGCGCCGCGCGCGCCGTCCGGACCATCGACGAGGAAGGATGAGCGAATGACCTCGCCCGCCGAACCCGACATCCTGTGCGAGGGGCTCGTGCGCATCTTCACGGCGCAGGGCGTCGAGGTGCAGGCGCTCCAGGGACTCGACCTGCGCGTGGAGCGCGGCGAGCTCGTCGCGCTCGTGGGCGCCTCCGGCTCGGGCAAGTCGACGCTGCTCGGCATCCTCGCGGGCCTCGACACCCCGACCGCGGGCCTCGCCCGCGTCGCCGGCCACGACCTCACGACCATGGGCCGTCGCGAGCGGATCGCCTACCGACGCGGCAGCGTCGGCTTCATCTGGCAGCAGACGAGCCGCAACCTGGTCGGCTACCTCACGGCATCCGAGAACATCGCGCTCGCCCAGCTCGTGGCGGGTGTCGTGCCGCGGCGCGACCGCGCGCGGCGCGCGGAGGAGCTGCTCGAGCTGCTGGGCATCGGCGAGCTCGCCGAGCGTCGCCCCGCGGAGCTCTCGGGCGGCCAGCAGCAGCGCGTCGCGCTCGCCGTCGCGCTCGCCAACGGGCCGCGCGTGCTGCTCGCCGACGAGCCGACCGGGGAGCTCGACGAGGCCTCGAGCGCCCAGGTGCTCGAGGCGATGGAGACGGTGGGACGCGAGCACGGGCTCACGACGCTCGTGGTGACCCACGACGTCGCGGTCGCCGAGCACGTCGACCGCACCATCCGCATCCGCGACGGCCGCACCTCCACCGAGGTGCTGCGCAGCACGCGCACCCACGCCGACGGCTCGCGGGTGCGGGTGGCCGAGGAGTTCGCGGTGCTCGACCGGGCGGGCCGCATGCAGCTGCCCGCCGAGTTCACGGCCGCGCTCGAGCTGCGCGACCGGGTGCGGCTGAACCTCGAGCCGGACCGCATCGAGGTGCGGCCGGGTCGCAGCCACGGCGCGGACCCGGATGCGGCGGTCGGCGACGAGGGGAGCGCGCGATGACGACGGTGCTGCGGGCAGAGGGCCTCACGCGCGTGTTCCGCACGCCCGCGGGCGAGGTGCGGGCGGTCGACGGGGTGGACCTTGAGGCGGCGGCGGGCGAGCTCGTCGTGCTGCAGGGGCGCTCGGGCGCCGGCAAGACGACCCTGCTCACCCTGCTCGGCGGCCTCGACCGGCCGACGGAGGGTCGCGTGGAACTCGACGGGCACGATCTCGCCGGGCTCGACGACGCGCGGCTGCGCGAGCTGCGGTCGACGCGCGTCGCATCCGTGTTCCAGACCTTCGGCCTGTTGCCCGTGCTGTCGGCGGCCGAGAACGTCGAGGTGCCGCTGCGCATCCGGCGCGTGGAGCGCCGCGAGCGCGAGCGGCTCGTCGCCGAGGCGCTCGCGGCGGTGGGGCTCGAGGGGCATGCGGCGCAGCGCCCCGGGGAGCTCTCGGGCGGCCAGCAGCAGCGGGTCGGGCTCGCGCGCGCGATCGTCGCGCGTCCGGCGCTGCTGCTCGCCGACGAGCCGACCGGTCAGCTCGACTCCGAGACGGGCGCGGCCATCATGACGCTCATCGGCGAGCTCGTGCGGGAGACCGGCATGGCTGCGCTCGTGGCCACGCACGACGCGGCCCTCGCGGAGCGCGCGGACCGGGTGATCCGCATCCACGACGGGCGTCTCGCCGGCTGAGCCGACGACGCGCCTCAGGCGGTGCGGGTCGCGTCGCCCTCCGAGGCGGATGCGGCGGGGGCGACGGGCGCGGAGTAGCGGTCGGCGACGGATGCCGGGGCCGTGGGCAGCGCATCCGTCGCGGGAGCGGCCTCGCCCGGCAGCGGCAGCTCGGATGCGCGCTCGGCGGGCTCCTCCGTGGCGTTCGTGAACTGCGCCTCGGCCCACTCCTGCTGCTCGGCGATGAGCGGGTCGGTGCCGCGCTCCTCGTAGCGCCAGCGCTCGAGGTCGGCGGCGAACAGCTTGCGGCCCTTGCCGGGCTTGTGCAGCCAGAACACGAGGCGCTCGCGGTACTCGCGGAGGGTCTGGTCGGCCTGGTAGCTGAAGCTCACCGAGTTCACGCGCATCTCGGCGATCTGGTGGGAGGCCCAGTCGGCGGCGTAGCTCGCGCCCGAGATCGGCAGCAGGCGCACCATCACGTCGGCGTCGTTGGCGAGGTGCTCGGCGTGCTCGCGCGCGGCGGGCGACTGGCTGTGCCAGCGGGCCGCGTTCTGACCCGCGGAGATGAGCGCGGACACCGCGGCGGCACGCGTCTCGTGGTCGCGCTGGGCGACGATCCGGCGGGTCGCGCCGCGCCCGATGAGCGCCGCGACGAGGCCCGCGACCACGATCGCGACGAAGGGGATGACGGCCGAGACCAGCACCTGCTGGCCGTTGTCCGAATAGAACCAGCGCACGAAATCGTTCCACCACTGCATGGCGGCACCCTACGTCGGCGCCGAGCGGAACGTCCTGTCTTCCCCCGCGTGCCGCGAGATCGGCCGGTTACCGCCCGGTGCCGTGCACCGCGAGCGGCTCGATCTCGGCGAGCTCCTCGGTGGTGAGCGGCGCGCCGTGGAGGGCCGCGAGGTTGTCCTCGAGCTGCGCCACGCTCGAGGCGCCGATGAGCGCGCTCGTGACCGCCGGCTGCCGTAGCACCCACAGCAGCGCGAGCTGGGCGAGGCTCTGCCCGCGCCGCTCGGCGATCGCCTGCAGGCCGCGGGCGCGCTCGAGGTACTCCGCGCTGATGGTGTCGGCGTTCATCCAGCGCCCCTCGGCGGCGCGCGAGCCCTCGGGGATGCCTCCGAGGTAGCGGTTCGTGAGCAGCCCCTGGGCGAGCGGCGAGAACACGATGGAGCCGATGCCGAGCTCGCCGATCGTGTCGAGCAGGCCCTGCTCGGGGGTGCGGTTGAACATCGAGTAGGAGGGCTGGTGGATGAGCAGCGGCACGCCCTCGGCGCGCAGCGCCTCGGCGGCGCGGCGGGTCTGCTCGGGGTCGTAGTTCGAGATGCCCGCGTAGAGCGCCTTGCCGGAGCGCACGGCGTGGGCGAGGGCGCCCATCGACTCCTCGATCGGCGTCTCGGGGTCGGGGCAGTGGTGGTAGAAGATGTCGACGTAGTCGAGTCCGAGCCGGGTCAGCGACTGGTCGAGCGAGCTCAGCAGGTACTTCCGCGATCCGTGGTTGCCGTAGGGCCCGGGCCACATGTCGTAGCCGGCCTTGGTCGACACCACGAGCTCGTCGCGGTAGCGGCGCAGGTCGCTCGAGAGCAGGCGCCCGAAGTTCTCCTCCGCGGAGCCCGCCGGCGGGCCGTAGTTGTTGGCGAGGTCGAAGTGGGTGACGCCCAGGTCGAAGGCGCGCAGCACGATGGAGCGCTGCGTCACGAGGGGGCGGTCGCGTCCGAAGTTGTTCCAGAGCCCGAGCGAGATGCGGGGCAGCCGGAGGCCGCTCCGGCCCACGCGGGCGTAGTCGAGCTTGCTGTAGCGGTCGGGAGCTGCGGTGTACGGCACCCCCTCACCCTAGGCGCTGGCGGGGAACGGATGCGGCGTCCGCGGCGTTGCATCCGGTACCCCTTTCGGGGCGTCTCTCGAACACGGAAAGTAGGGTCATCCCATGCGCACCTTCGTTCTGGCCGGCGGCTGCTTCTGGTGTCTCGACGCGGTCTACCGCACGCTCGACGGCGTGACGGACGTCGTGTCGGGCTACACGGGCGGCTCGACGCCGGATCCCGACTACGAGCTCGTCTGCACGGGCTCCACGGGCCACGCCGAGGCGGTCGCGGTCACCTTCGACGAGGAGCGGATCCCGGCCGACGTCATCCTCGACGTGTTCTTCACCCTGCACGATCCGCGCCAGCTCAACCGGCAGGGCAACGACGTCGGCACGCAGTACCGCTCGGCGATGTTCTTCGCCGACGAGCCGCAGAGGGCGGAGTTCGAGGCGGCGCGCGATCGTGCCTCCGAGTACTGGGGCGGGGGGATCGTGACGACCATCACGCCGCTCGGCGAGTTCTTCCGCGCGGAGGAGTACCACCAGGACTTCTTCGCGAAGAACCCCGGCCAGGGCTACTGCCTGGCGGTGGCGCTGCCGAAGGTCAACAAGGTCCGCAAGGGCTTCGCGGAGTATGTGACTGCCTCCTGACGCCGGGCTTGCGCTCTAAAGCTAATGGCATTAGCTTTAGGGCATGGCCTCCTCCGTCTCGTTCCTTCCCCGCCCGCTCGGCATCGGCGCGGCGATCGGCCGGGTCGCCTACGAGCTGCGCGGCGAGGGTCCGCTCGTCGTGACGGTGCCCGGCATGGGCGACCTGCGATCCGCCGACGCCGGCC
>JASLGG010000033.1 GCA_030150265.1 Protaetiibacter sp. | reverse complement strand
GCGTTGTTGACGTACACGCCGCCCTGGGCGACCGCGCGGCGAGCCTCGCCGAGGCTCTTGGTGAGCTCGGTGTCGACCAGCGCCTGGGCGATCGTGGTGGAGGACGCGGTGGTCGTGCTGGGGATCTAGCGCAGCGCCGACTCCAGGGCGCCGCGGTCCTGGGCGGCCAGGTCGCCCTGGCCGAAGAGGGCTTCGGACGCAGCGATCACGGCCTCCGTCGCCTCCACGCCGTGGATGAGCGCCGTCACCTCGTAGGCCAGTCGCCGCTGGGCCTCGCGGCGGAACGGCTCCTCCGCGACCGCGCGCTCGAGGCGCTCGATCTCGTCGCGGTGCAGGAAGGTGAAGACCTTGAGGCGGTCGATCACGTCGGCGTCGTCGGCGTTGAGCCAGAACTGGTAGATCTTGTACGGGCTCGTGAAGCTCGCGTCGAGCCAGATGGCGTTGCCCTCGCTCTTGCCGAACTTGGTGCCGTCGGAGTTGGTGATGAGCGGCGTGCCGATCGCGTGCACGCTCACCCCCTCGGTGCGGTGGATGAGGTCGGTGCCGCTCGTGAGGTTGCCCCACTGGTCGGAGCCGCCGGTCTGCAGCACGCAGCCGTACTGCCGGTAGAGCTCGAGGAAGTCCATCCCCTGCAGCAGCTGGTAGCTGAACTCGGTGTAGCTGATGCCGGCCTCCGAGTTGAGGCGGGCCGCGACCGCGTCCTTCTTGAGCATCGTGCCGACGCGGAAGTGCTTGCCCACCTCGCGCAGGAAGTCGATCGCGCTGAGCGGCTCGGTCCAGTCGAGGTTGTTCACCATCCGGGCCGCGTTGTCGCCCTCGAAGGAGAGGAACCGCTCGATCTGGCCGCGCAGCCGGCCCACCCACTCCCCGACCGTCTCGCGGTCGTTGAGGGTGCGCTCGGCGCTCGGCCGCGGGTCGCCGATGAGACCCGTCGAGCCGCCCACCAGCCCGAGCGGACGGTGCCCGGCGAGCTGCAGCCGACGCAGAACGAGGATCTGCACGAGGTTGCCGAGGTGGAGGCTCGGCGCCGTCGGGTCGAAGCCGCAGTAGTAGACGATCGGGGGGCCGGCGAGCAGCTCCTTGAGCGCCGCCGCATCCGTCGACACGTGCACGAGGCCGCGCCAGGTGAGCTCCTCCCAGACATCGGGGAAGGAGGGGTCGTTGCGCTGCGCGCTCAGGATCTCGGATGCGGGCACCCGGTCAGGCTACCGCCCCGGTGGCACTCGGCCGCGTCGGCACGGACACCGTAGGCTCGGGCCGTGCGCGACCACCACGGCTCACCGCCCAACCTCCGGCCCCTCGTCCGCCTGCTGGCCGCGGCGGCGCTGACCGCGAGCGCGCTCGTGCCGACGGGGCTCGCCCTCGCGCCGGCGCCCGCGAGCGCGGCCCCGGCATCCGGATGGGCGGCCGCCGACGCGAGCGACTTCGTGTTCTCATCGTTCCACGCCGACTACACGCTCGGCCGGGACGCCGACCGCGCCTCGACCCTGCACGTGGTCGAGACGCTCGTCGCGGAGTTCCCCGACGTCGACCAGAACCACGGCATCGAACGCGCGATCCCCACGAGCTACGCGCGCGTCGACCTCGGCCTCGAGATCCTCGGGGTGCGCGACGAGGCGGGCACCCCGCTCGACTACTCGATGTACGAGGACGACTACGACGGCTCCTTCCTCGTGCTGCGGATCGGGAGCGCCGACGGCTACGTGCACGGCAGGCAGGTGTACGTCATCGAGTACACGATGCGCGACGTCGTGCGCTCCTTCCGCGACACCGCGGTCGACGAGTTCTACTGGAACATCAACGGCACGGGCACGGCCCAGCCCTACGGCGAGGTCTCGGCGACGCTGACCCTCGCCCCGGAGCTGCGCGGCACGCCCACCGGCGCGGCCTCCTGCTATGTCGGAGGCTACGGCGACACCACCCTGTGCCCCATCGACCTCACCCCCGACGGCGCCTCGGTGGCGGTGACGGACATCGGCCCGCACCAGGGCGTCACCTGGTCGATCGCCTTCCCCTCCGGCACCTTCCGGGCACCGCCGCTGCCCGTCGACTCCTGGATCGTGCGGATCGTGCCGTGGGCGCTGCTCGGCGTGCTGCTCGCGAGCGCGCTCATCGTGCTGTCGCTTCGGCTGCGGCTCTTCCGCGACAGCCCCGGCCGCGGGATCGTGATCCCGCAGTACGAGGGCTATCCCGAGCTCGGGGTCATGGAGGCGGCGGCGCTGCTGCGGAAGGAGGAGCGCGGGCTGCCCGCGCAGTTCGTGCAGCTCGTGGTGACCCGGGCGGCGCGGCTCATCGACCGCAGCGAGGCCTCCCGCGCCAAGCCGCGCTACCGCCTGGAGATCGTCGACGCCTCGGAGCTCGACCGCGACGACGCGATCGCGGTCGCCGTGCTGTTCGGCGGCACCAAGCCCGGCACCGGCATCGAGCTCGACACCTCCGATCGCAAGCTCGGCGACCGGATCGCGTCGCTCCGCAGCAAGGTCAGCACCGAGGTGGCCTCGCAGTACCGCACCGTGCGGCACTCCCGGTGGACGACGGTCGTGCGGCTCGCGCTGTTCCTCAACGGGGTCGCCGCGATCGTGGTGGCCTTCTGGGCGGCCGACGCCGAGGCCGGGAGCGCGCTGCTCGTGTGGCAGATCGTCGTCACCGTCGTGGGCGGGCTCATCGCCTTCGGCTACGCCGGCTCGCCCGCGGTGCTGACCCGCGAGGGCGCGCTCGCGCGCGAGCACCTGGAGGGCATCCGCGACTACCTGCAGCTCGCCGAGGCCGACCGCATCCGGATGCTGCAGAGCCCCGAGGGCGCCGAGCGCGAGCCGATCGACACGAGCGACCGCGAGGCCGTGGTGCGGCTGCACGAGAAGCTGCTGCCCTACGCGATCATCTGGGGCGTCGAGGACCGCTGGCAGCAGGAGCTCGGCACGATGTACGCGACGACGCCCACCGAGATCACGGGCGTCGTCGGCGCGACCGACCTGCGCGGCTTCGCGGCCGGCTATGCCACCGCGAGCTTCGCGACGACTCCCCCGCCGTCGTCCTCGTCCTCCTGGTCGGGCTCGGGCGGCAGCAGCTTCTCGGGCGGCTCGAGCGGCGGAGGGTTCTCGGGCGGAGGCGGCGGAGGCGGCGGGGCGGGAGGCTGGTGAGCCGGCCGTTGGTCGAGTAGCGGCGCGTGGCGAAACCAGCGCGTGACACTCAGTCGAACAGCGGGACGCCGACCTCGGTGCACGCGGCGGCGAGGCGCTTGTCGCGCGTCCAGAGACGTGCACCGGGAAGAAGCGCGACAGCGCCGAGCAAGTGCACGTCAGCGAGGCTCAGACCGCGGCCCCAGAGCCGCCGCCGTTCGACGAGCAACAGCACCTCGTCGCGCCCGAGGATCGGGAACTCGAGGAGTTCGCCGAGCAAGGCGAGCATCTCCGCACGACGTGCGATCGAACCGAGGGCGAGTTCGGCGACGATCATCGGGTGCACGCCGACCTGAACGCGCTCGAGGAGCACCGCCAACCGCGGGTCGGGCGTATAGAGGTGGTCGATCCAGATCGAGGTATCGACCAGGATCATGCGGCCGGCTCACGCCGGCGGGGTGCGGCCGTGGCGTCCGGATCGCTTCCGCCGAGTGCAGCCAGCCGCCGTCCGGCTTCGACGCGGACGAGGGTCTCGAGACCCATGCGAAGCAGCGTGGCGCGCTCCTCGACACCGGTCAACTCCGCGGCACGTGCGAGGAGCGCATCGTCGATCGTGACGGTGGTTCTCATGGTCGCTCCTCATCGGTATCAGCATCATTTGGTGCTGATACCGATGCTACGCCGTACCTTCGCGGGGCGGTAGGCCGACACCGTCGGGTCACCGGGGATCCAGAAGCGGAGCGGGAAGGCGTCGCCGCCGCCCGCGCCGGAGACGCCGACGCGCAGACCCGTCGTGAACGCGGCGGGCGAGGGAGGCGGCTCGAGCGCGAAGGGGGCACCGTCGAGCGCTGCCGTGTCGTCGGCGAGCGCGACGCCGAGCGCCTTCGCGAGGCGGGCGGGGCCGCGGGCGAGCTCGGCGTCCGTCTTCGCCGTGGGGCGCCGCTCGCGTGCGAGCTCGACGCCCTCCACCACCTCGCCCGCGCGCAGCAGCACCGCGCTCGCGGTGCCCGCCGGCGAGCACACGACGTTCGCGCACACGTGCATGCCGTAGCTGAAGTACACGTAGAGGTGCGCGGGCTCCCCGAACATCGTGCGGGTGCGCGGGGTCACGCCGCGGAAGGCGTGCGATCCGGGGTCGGTCTCGCCGAGGTACGCCTCGACCTCGGTGAGACGCACCGCGACGCCGCGGCCGGTGAGCACGGCGCCCAGCAGGAGCGGCGCGACCTCGTCGGCGGGACGCGCGAGGAGGGCGGCGAGGGCGGTCATGGTGCTGGTTTCGACACGCGTCGCGCCTTCGGCACGCCGCTACTCAACCAGCGAGAGCGAGGCGACGCGGGCCGTGAGCGCCGCGAGCTGCTCGGCGACCCGCTCGGATGCCGTGCCCCCGACGCCCGCGCGGCTCGCGATCGATCCCTCCACGGTGAGCACCTCGCGCACCTCCGGCGTGAGGCGCGCGTCGACCGCGGCGTACTGCGCGTCGGTCGGCTCGTGCAGCTCGAGGCCGTGCTCCTCGCAGAAACGCACGAGGGCTCCGGAGATCTCGTGCGCCTCGCGGAACGGCACGCCTTTCCGCACCAGGTGGTCGGCCACATCCGTCGCGAGCGAGAAGCCCTGCGGGGCGAGCTCGGCCATCCGGGCGACGTCGAACTCGAGCGTCGCGACCATGCCCGTGAACGCCGGCAGCAGCACCTCGAGAGTGCGTACCGAGTCGAACACCGGCTCCTTGTCCTCCTGGAGGTCGCGGTTGTAGCCGAGCGGCAGCGCCTTGAGGGTCGCGAGCAGGCCCGCGAGGTTGCCGAGCAGGCGCCCGGCCTTGCCGCGCGCGAGCTCGGCGATGTCGGGGTTCTTCTTCTGCGGCATGATCGAGGACCCGGTCGAGTAGCCGTCGTGCAGCCGCACGAAGCCGAACTCGCGGGTGTTCCAGATGATGATCTCCTCCGCGAGGCGCGAGAGGTCGATGCCGAGCTGAGCGGCGATGTAGGCGAACTCGGCCACCACATCCCGGCTCGCGGTCGCGTCGATCGAGTTCGGCATCGGGTGCCCGAGGCCGAGCTCTGCGGCGATCGGCACGGGGTCGAGCCCGAGGGCGCCGCCCGCGACCGCGCCCGCGCCGTAGGGCGACTCCGCCGCGCGCGCTCGCCAGTCGCGCAGACGCTCGAGGTCGCGCACGAGCGGCCAGGCGTGGGCGAGCAGGTGGTGCGCGAGCAGCAGCGGCTGCGCGTGCTGCAGGTGCGTGCGGCCCGGCATAACGGCATCCGGATGCGTCCCCGCCTGCGCCGCGAGCGCGTCGACGAGCTGCACCACGAGATGCCGGATGCGGCTCGCGTGGTCGAGCAGGTAGAGACGGATGAGCGTGGCGATCTGGTCGTTGCGGCTGCGCCCGGCGCGCAGCTTGCCGCCGAGCTCGGGCCCGACCGCCGCGACGAGCTCGCGCTCGAGCGCGAAGTGCACGTCCTCGTCCTCGGGGCGCGGCGTGATCGCGCCGCCGCGGATGCCGGCGTCGATCGCGTCGATGCCCGCGAGCATCCGCGAGAGCTCGTCCTCGCTCAGGTATCCGGCCGCGGCGAGCGCCCGGGCGTGCGCGCGGGACCCCTGGAGGTCGTAGGGCGCGAGCTCCCAGTCGAAGTGGGTCGAGCGGCTGAGCTCGGCGAGCTCGGGCGACGGCCCGCTCGCGAAGCGGCCTCCCCAGAGGCTCGCACCGCCCGCCTGTCCGTGCGTTCCGTCGGCGACGTCGGGGGTGGGGCCTGATGCCATCGGTTCTGGTCTCCTCGTGTCACGCCCAGTCTAGAAGTCGGCTCGACGGTTAGGGTTGGCTCATGTCCGAGCCGAACTCGCCGTCCGTCCCGCCCGTGCCGACGCCCGAGACGGAGTCGCGGCCCGCGCCTCGCTTCGGCGAGTTCGCGCCGGTCGAGCCGAACGCATCCGCGGAACCCGCTCAGCCCGTCGCGCCCGCCGGTGTGCCCCCGGCGCCGGCCGTCCCCGCACCGCCGGCCGCGGGCCATCCCCTCGGCGACGCCCAGCAGACCGGATACCCGCAGCAGGGGTACGCGCAGCCCGGCTATCCCCAGGCCGGATATCCGCAGGCCGCACAGCCCCAGGCGTATCCCCAGCCCGGCTACGGTCAGCCGGTCTACGGCCAGCCCGGCTTCGGAGCCCCCGTCGCCCCGAAGCGCCGCACCTGGGACGTCGTGCTCACCATCGCGCTCCTCGTGCTGGGCCTCGGCGGTGCGCTCCTCGGGGCGTTCTACGGCGTGCTGTTCAGCGATCCGACCCTGCTCGACGAGGCCTTCCGCCAGCAGGGCTTCAACGGGTTCCACGGCGAGGTCGGCGCCGCCCCGCTCATCCTGATCCTCAGCCACGTCGTGCTCTATCTGCTGGCCGTCGGGCTCTCGATCCTGCTGCTCGTCAAGCGCAAGATCGCGTTCTACGTGCCGCTCTCGGCGGGAGTGCTCGCGGCGATCATCTTCTGGGGCACGCTCATGGCGCTCGTGATGAGCGACCCCAACCTCCTGCCCCGCGGCTACTGACGCAGCAGCCACACGAGCAGCGCCTTCTGGGCGTGCAGGCGGTTCTCCGCCTCGTCCCAGATGACGCTCTGCGGCCCGTCGATGACCTCCGCCGCGACCTCGTAGCCGCGGTCCGCCGGCAGGCAGTGCAGGAAGAGCGCGTCGGATGCGGCGTGCGACATGAGCTCGGGCGTCACCTGGTAGCCGCCGAAGGTCGCGACGCGGTGCGCCTTCTCCTCCTCCTTGCCCATCGACACCCAGGTGTCGGTCACGACGACGTCCGCGCCGGTCACGGCCTCGACGGGGTCGGTGTGGACCGCGACCGAGCCGCCCGTCTCGGCGGCGCGCCGGTTCGCATCCGCGACCACGGCATCCGCGGGGCTGAACTCCGCGGGTGCCGCGACGCGCACGTGCATGCCCGCCGTCGCCCCCGCGAGGAGGTAGCTGTGCGCCATGTTGCTCGCGCCGTCGCCGAGGAAGGCCACCGTGAGGCCCGCGAGCGCCCCCCGGTGCTCGCGGATCGTGAGCAGGTCGGCGAGAAGCTGGCAGGGGTGGAAGTCGTCGGAGAGGGCGTTCACGACGGGCACGCGGGTGCCCGCCGCCATCTCCTCGAGGCCCGACTGGGCGTAGGTGCGCCAGACGATCGCCGACACCATCCGCTCGAGCACGCGCGCCGTGTCGGACGGGGTCTCCTTGCCGCCGAGCTGGCTGTTCGCGGTCGAGATGACGAGCGGGCTGCCGCCGAGGTCCGCGATGCCGACGGCGAAGCTCACGCGCGTGCGGGTCGAGGACTTGTCGAAGATCACGGCGACGGTCTGCGGGCCGGCGAGCGGCTTCTCGCCCCAGCGGTCGGCCTTGATGCGCTCCGCGAGGTCGAGGATCTCGGCCTGCTCGGCCGGGGTGAGGTCGTCGTCGCGCAGGAAGTGGCGGGTCATGCGTGGTCTCCGTCGTCGGTGGGGGTGTCGGATGCGGCGGCGAGCGCCGCCGCGAAGAGGTCGATGAACTCGTCGAGCTCGGCGTCGCCCACGATGAGCGGAGGCGCGAGCCGGATGCGGTGCTCGCTCGCCGCGTTGACGATGAGCCCCGCGTCGAGGGCGTGGCGCGCCACCGCCCCGGCGACGGGCCGCGTGAGCCCGATGCCGAGCAGCAGGCCGCGCCCCTGGATGTCGGTCACGAGCGGGGAGCCGAGAGCCCCGATGCGGGTGCGCAGCTGCTCACCCCGTCGCCGCGCGTTGCCGACGAGGTCCGCGCGCTCGATCTCGCCGAGCACCGCGTCGGCGACGGCAGCGGCGAGCGGGTTGCCGCCGAAGGTCGAGCCGTGGTGGCCCGGGCCGAGCAGCTCGGCGGCCGGGCCGAAGGCCACGAGCGCGCCGATCGGGAAGCCGCCGCCGAGCCCCTTGGCGAGCGCGATGGCATCCGGGGTCACCCCGGCGGGCAGCGCGCTCGCGTGCTGGAAGGCGAACCAGTCGCCCGTGCGGGCTATGCCGGTCTGGATCTCGTCGAGGATGAGCAGCGCGCCGTGCCGCGTGGTGAGCTCGCGGGCGGCCGCGAGGTAGCCCTCCGGCAGCTCCACGACGCCCGCCTCGCCCTTGATGGGCTCCACCACGAGCGCCGCGACGTCGCCCGCCGCGAGCGCGGCCTCGAGCGCCTCGATCGTCAAGGGCAGGTGCTCGGCGCCCGGCACGAGGGGCTCGAAGGGCGCGCGCAGCGCCGGCTTGCCGGTGATGCTGAGCGCCCCGAGGCTGCGGCCGTGGAACGAGTTCTCGAGCGCCAGGATGCGGCGCCTGCCGGTGAGGCGGGCGAGCTTGACCGCCGCCTCGATCGCCTCGGTGCCCGAGTTCGCGAAGAACACCCGGTCGCCGCCCGAGAGCCGCAGCAGTCGCTCCGCGAGCTCGAGCTGCGGCTCCGTCGCGAAGTAGTTGGAGACGTGGGCGAGCTTCGCCGCCTGCGTGCTCACGGCATCCACGAACACCGGATGCGCGTGGCCGAGCGCGTTGACCGCGATGCCCGCGAGGAAGTCGAGGTACTCGCGCCCGTCGACGTCCCAGACCCGGGCGCCACGTCCGTGCGAGAGCACCGCGAGCGGCGGCGCGAAGGTGCGCATCATGGCGCTCGCGTAGCGCTCCCGCGCCGAGTCGGTCGCGGTCATGCCGGCACCACCTCCGTGCCGATGCCGGCATCCGTGAAGATCTCGAGCAGGATCGAGTGCGGCCGCCGGCCGTCGATGATCGCCGCCTTCGGCACTCCCCCGTCGACCGCCTCGAGGCAGGCCGTCATCTTGGGGATCATGCCCGACTCGAGGCGCGGCAGCAGCTCCGCGAGCTCGTCCCGCGTGATGTGCGAGACGAGCGAGTCGCGGTTCGGCCAGTCGCGGTAGAGGCCCGCGACGTCGGTGAGCACCACGAGCTTCTCCGCGCCGAGGGCGACCGCGAGCGCGGCGGCGGCCGAGTCGGCGTTGACGTTGAGCGACTGCCCCGGCACGTCGGCGTCGGGCGCGATCGAGGAGACGACGGGGATGCGGCCCGCCTCGACGGCCGCGAGCACCGCGGTCGGGTCCACGGCCACGACGTCGCCCACGAGCCCGATGTCGACCGGCTCGCCGTCGATCACGACGCCCCGCCGGCGCCCCTGGAAGAGCCCCGCGTCCTCGCCCGAGATCGCCGAGGCGAGCGGGCCGTGGTGGTTGATGAGCGTCACGAGCTCGCGGCTCACCTGGCCCGTGAGCACCATCCGCACGACCTCCATGGCCTCCGGGGTCGTCACCCGGTAGCCGCCGCGGAACTCGCTCGGGATGCCGAGCCGGTCGAGCATCGCCGAGATCTGCGGGCCGCCGCCGTGCACGACGACGGGCTTGAGGCCCACCGAGCGCAGGTAGACCATGTCCTCCGCGAAGGCGCGCTGCAGCTCCTCGTCGACCATCGCGTTGCCGCCGAACTTGACGACGACGATGCGCCCGGCGAAGCGCCGGAGCCACGGGAGCGACTGGATGAGGGTGTCGGCCTTGACGGCGGCGTCCGCCATCCGGGGATCGTCGGCGCTCATGAGGCGTAGGCGCTGTTCTCGTGCACGTAGTCGTGGGTGAGGTCGTTGGTGAGGATCGTGGCGCTCTCGCCGCCCGCGTGCAGGTCGATGAGCACGTGGACCGCGCGGGGGCGGAGGTCGACCTCGGTGCGCGGGCGATCGGGTCCGCCCGCCGCGCACACCCGCACGCCGTTCATCGACACGTCGACGGCGTAGGGGTCGAACGCGGCCCGCGTCGTGCCGATCGCCGCGAGCACCCGGCCCCAGTTGGGGTCGTTGCCGAACACGGCGGCCTTGAAGAGGTTGCTGCGCGACACGGCGCGCCCCACCTCGACGGCGTCCTCCTCCGACGCGGCCCCGACGACCTCGATCGCGATGTCGTGGCTCGCCCCCTCGGCGTCCTCCTGGAGCTGGCGCGCGAGGTCCTGGCAGAGCTCGACGAGCGCCGCCGTGAAGGCCGCGGGCTCGGGCTCGTACCCGGAGGCGCCGCTCGCGAGCAGCGTCACCTGGTCGTTGGTCGACATGCAGCCGTCGGAGTCGAGCCGGTCGAAGCTCACCCGGGTGGCCTGACGGAGCGCCGCGTCGAGCTCGGCGGGCAGCAGCACGGCATCCGTGGTGATCACGACGAGCATCGTCGCGAGGCCGGGCGCGAGCATGCCGGCGCCCTTCGCCATGGCGCCGATCGTCCATCCGCCGCGCCGCACGACCGCGGTCTTCGGCTTCGAGTCGGTCGTCATGATGGCGCGCGCGGCGTCCGCCCCGCCGCCCTCCGAGCGCTCGACGGCGGCGAGGTGGGCGCCCGCGAGCACCTTCTCGCGCGGGAGCTGGTCGCCGATGAGGCCGGTCGAGCACACCAGCACGTCGCCCGCCGAGACGCCGAGCGCGTCGCCGACGGCCTCCGCGGTCTCGTGGGTGGTCTGGAAGCCCTCGGTGCCCGTGAAGCAGTTGGCGCCCCCGGAGTTCAGCACGATCGCGCTGACCGTGCCGTCGGCGATCACCTGCTGCGACCAGATGATCGGGTTCGCCTTCGCGCGGTTGCTCGTGAACACCGCGGCGGCGCTCCGCAGCGGCCCCTCGTTGACGACGAGCGCCAGATCGAGCTTGTCGAAGCCCTTGATGCCGGCGGCGACGCCGGACGCTGTGAAGCCGGATGCTGCGGTGACGCTCACGGGGCGACTCCGTTCACGGGAAGGCCCGCGGTCTCGGGCAGCCCGAGCGCGAGGTTGGCGGACTGGATGGCGGCACCCGCGGTGCCCTTGACGAGGTTGTCGATCGCCGACACCACGACGACGCGCGCCGCCGCCTCGTCGACGGCGACGCCCATGAGCGCCGTGTTGGCGCCCGTCGTGTCGCCCGAGCGCGGGAACGACCCGGCCGGCAGCACGTGCACGAAGGCCTCGCCCGCGTAGGCGCTCGCCCAGGCCTCGCGCACATCCGCGGCGGAGACGCCCGGCGCGAGCCGCGCTGTCGAGGTGGCGAGGATGCCGCGCGACATCGGCACGAGCACGGGCGTGAACGAGATGGTGACGCCCTCGCCGCCCGCCGCCGTGAGGTTCTGCACGATCTCCGGCGTGTGGCGGTGGATGCCGCCCACGGCATACGCCGACGCCGATCCGGCGATCTCGCTCGCCAGCAGCTCCGGGCGGAGCGACTTGCCGGCACCCGAGGTGCCGACCGCGAGCACCGAGACGAGGTCGTGGGCCTCGATCACCCCCGCGGCGACGCCCGGGGCGAGCCCGAGCGTGATGGCGGTCACGTTGCAGCCCGGGACGGCGATGCGCGTCGTGCCCACGAGGTTCTCGCGCTGCTTCGCGGCGCCCCCGTCGAGCAGCAGCTCGGGCATCCCGTAGCTCCAGGCGCCGTGGTACTCGCCGCCGTAGAACGCCGCCCAGGCGGCCTCGTCGGTCAGCCGGTGGTCGGCGCCGCAGTCGACGACGAGGACGTCGTCGGGCAGCGCCGCGGTGATCGCCCCGGATGCGCCGTGCGGCAGCGCGAGGAACACCACGTCGGCCTCCGCGAGCACGGCGGGCTCGGTCGGCTGGAGCTCGAGCCCGGCGAGGCTCGTGAGGTGCGGGTGCACGGCGCCGAGGCGCTGACCCGCGTTCTGATGCGCGGTGACGACGCGGACCTCGAACTCGGGGTGGCTCGCGAGCAGCCGCAGCAGCTCGCCCCCCGCGTATCCGCTCGCGCCGGCGACGGCGACGGAGATGGGCATGGATTCAACCTTATTGTTCGACGGGACGGGACCGAGGCGGCGACGTCACGCGAAGGCTGAGAGCGGTCAGCGGTGCGACGTCGCCGAGATTCGGCGCACGCGGCGGACGCGGCGGAGCTCGATGCCCCCGAACACGCCCGACTGACCCATGCCGACGAGGCTAGCAGAGGCGCGAGGCGTCAGGATGCGGGGAAGCGCCCGGCGGCGAGCGCCGCCTCGAAGGCTGCGTGGTCGGCCACCGCCTGATCCGCGTAGGCGAGACCCCAGGCGGCGACCGCCGCGTCGAACGCCTCGCCGCGTCCGAGGTAGCCGGCGATGTAGGGCAGCGCCGGGCTCTGCGCGTGCGCGCGGGCGAGCGCGAGCGCGCACGCGCGGCCGTACCAGCGGAAGGCCCTCTCGTCGAGCACCTCGACCTCCACCGAGGAGTTGCCGTCGCGGAACTGCCGCACGTAGTAGGCGCGGTCGCGCCCGTGGATGTAGCCGAGGAACGGGTCGGACACCGCCTGCAGGATGCGCTGGCCGCTCACGACCCGGTATCCCGGCTGGGCGAGCGCGTACTCCTCGCGGGCGCCCGGCATCGCCTGCCCCGGCATCCCGCCGTACTCGTAGGCGACGGCCTCGCCCGCCTCCTTGACCTGCAGCACGAGCGGCTCCCCGTCGGGCCCGCTCAGGGCGATGATGTAGCAGCGCGTGCCCACGCTGCCGACGCCCACCACGCGGCGCGCGATGTCGTCGACCCGGTAGTGGGAGAGCATGAGCGCCACGTCGGCGCGCGTCGTCTGCAGGTACTGGTCCCAGAGCTCCGCGACCTGCCCGTGCACCTCCTGCTCGGCGTGCACGAGCAGCGGCGGGTCCTCCACGAAGCGACGGCGGCCGTCGGGGCCCTGCACGGTCGTGCGCTCGATGACCCGCGCCGAGGTGCGCCGCTTCGAGGCCCGGCGCGCCGCATCCACCACCCCGCCGAGGCTCTTCGGCACCTTCGCCCCGCCGTCGAGGTCGATGCTGCGGAAGTAGCACTCGATCGTCGGGATGCGGTCGAGCTCGCGGATGCCGTGCCGGTACTGGCCCGCCGCGAGCCGCGCCGCGCGCTCCGCCTCCGCGCGCCCGACGCCGCGGGCGAGGGCGGCGAGGGCGACGCTCGCCACGAGCCGCTTCACATCCCACTCCCACGGCGCGATGGCGGCCTCGTCGAAGTCGTTGAGGTCGAACACCAGGCTGCGCTGCGGCGAGCGGTAGAAGCCGAAGTTCGAGAGGTGGGCGTCGCCGCTGGACACCACGGCCGCGCCCGTCGCGACGCCCGATGCGAAGTCGGCGGCCTGGATCGCCGCGGTGCCGCGATAGAAGGCGAAGGGGCTCTGGCGCATCCGGTGCATCCGGAGCGGCACGAGGTCCGGCAGCCGGTCGGCGTTCTGGCGTTCGATGATCCCGAGCGGATCGCGTCCCGGATGCGGGCGGTGCTCGGCGTGCGCGGATCGCGGCAGCCGCTGCCGGTGGGCGCGTCCCGCGGCGCGCAGCTCGTCGGAGGCTCGGGCGCCGAGGCCCGCGATCTCGGTGAGGTCCACGCTCGCTCCCGTCGTCCCTTGCCGAGAATCTAGTCCCCTCGTCGCGATACAGTGAGCCCACGATTCCCGGATGGAGAGGACGCACCATGGCCGACTACGACGATCTGCTCGCGCAGATCCCGATCGCCGACATCGCCAAGCAGCTCGGCATCGACGAGGACGTCGCCGAGGACGCCGTCAAGCAGGTCATCCCCGGCCTCGTGGGCGGCATGAAGGCGAACGCCGACGAGGGCGGTGCCGCCTCGCTCGAGAAGGCGCTCGCCAAGCACAGCGGCGCGAAGCCGAAGTCGGTGGCCGACGTCGACACCGCCGACGGCCAGAAGATCGTCGCGCATGTGTTCGGCGGCAACGAGGACAAGGTCGCGGCGAAGCTCGCGGACTCCTCGTCGAAGTCGGATGTGACCGACGTCATCATCAAGAAGGTCCTGCCGATCGTCGCCCCGATCGTGCTCGCCTGGCTCGCCAACAAGTTCCTCGGCGGCGGTGCCTCGAAGCCGTCCTCCTCGAAGAAGGAGGAGTCGGGCGGCGGCCTCGGCGACATCCTGGGCGGACTGCTCGGCGGCGGCTCCTCGAAGTCGTCCGGCACGGGCGACCTGCTGGGCGGGCTGCTCGGCGGCCTCCTCGGGGGCGGCACCAAGTAGTCCCCGCTGTTCCCACGGAGGGCCGGCCGCGATGCGGTCGGCCCTCCGTCGTGCTTCCCCGTTGGTTGAGTAGCGCCCGTAAGGACGCGTGTCGAAACCGGCTCGCGTGGCACGAGAGCGCTGGTTTCGACACGCCGCTGCGCGGCTACTCAACCAGCGGGGGTGGCGCTACTCGCGCAGGGTGGCGCCGAACAGCGTCGCGGCGCGCTCGAGGCCGGCGAGCTTCGCCTCGGTGGCCTCCGCGGCGGTCAGCGTGCGGTCGGGCGCACGGAAGCGCAGCGCGAAGGTGAGCGACTTGCTGCCCTCCGCCACTCCCCGGCCGCGGTAGTCGTCGACGAGGCGGATGTGCTCGAGCAGCTCCCCCGCCCCCTCGGCCACGGCATCCCGCACCTCGCCCGCGGGGACCGTCGCGCTCACGACGAGCGAGAGGTCCTGGGTGGCGGCGGGCAGCGTGCCGATCGGCGTCGCCTGACGGTCGTAGGCGCCGAGCTCGACGAGCGCATCCAGGTCGAGCTCGTACACCGCCACGACGCGCGGCAGGTCGGACTCGAGAGCGAGCGCGGGCAGCAGCTCGCCCGCGACGCCGACGACCGCGTCGCCGACCCGCAGCTGAGCCGTGCGGCCCGGGTGCAGCGCCGGGTGGGCGCCCTGCACGGGTCGGATGTCGACACCGAGGGCGAGGCCGATCTGACGCACCGCGTCGAGCGCGTCGCCGAGGCCCGCGGCGACCGCCGCGACGCCCGGCTGCTTGGGCAGCGCGTCGCCGAGCGCGAGCCCGGCCACGCGCCGCGACTGCGGCGGGATGCCGGCGCCGAGCCGCGCGAGGGTGTCCTCTCCCGGGCGCTCGGCGCCCAGCGGGATGAAGTCGGTGCCGTAGGCGACGCCCGGCTCCGGCAGGAACACCGTGCCGATCTCGAAGAGCGCGAGATCGGTGAGCCCGCGCGACAGGTTGCGATGCGCGATGTCGATGAGGCCCGGCAGCAGGGTGCGGCGCAGCAGCGAGGCGTTCGGGTCGAGCGCGTTCGCGAGGCGCACGGATGCGGCGCCCGGCTCGTGGCGCTCGGCCACGGCATCCACCACGAAGGGGTAGGCGAGCACCTCGGTCGCCCCCGCCGCCGCGAGCGTCTGCGCGACGCGGCGCCGCGCCGACTGCGCGCGGGTGAGGCCGCGGCCGGCCGGAGCGATCGGCAGCTCGGCCGGGATGCGCTCGTAGCCGGTGATGCGGGCGATCTCCTCGATGAGCGACACGTCGTCGACGAGGTCGGGGCGCCAGCTCGGCGGGGTCACCGTGAGCGTCTCGCCGTCGGCCTCGACCGAGGCGCCGATCAGCTCGAGGGTGCCGACGACCTCCTCGCGCGTGTAGGGCACGCCCACGACGGCCGCGGCGCGCCCGAGGGGCAGCACGACGGGGGCGAGCGGCTGGGAGGCGTCGTAGAGCGCACCGAGGGCGTCGAGCGCGCCGCCCGCGAGCGACACCAGCAGCTGGGCGACGCGCGCGGTCGCGAGCTCCGCCATCCGCGGGTCGACGCCGCGCTCGTAGCGCTTCGCGGCCTCGCTCGGGAGCTTGTGCCGGCGAACCGTGCGGGCGACCGTCACGGGATCCCAGATCGCCGCCTCGACGAGCACGTCGGTCGTCGTGTCCGAGATCTCGCTGTACGCCCCGCCCATGACGCCCGCGAGGCCCAGCACGCGCTGCCCGTCGGCGACCACGAGGTCGGAGGCGTCGAGCGTGCGCGTCTTGCCGTCGAGCGTCTCGAGCTGCTCGCCCGCCGCCGCGCGGCGCACGACGAGGCCGCCCGCGTCGACCTTCGCGAGGTCGTAGGCGTGGTTCGGGGCGCCGAGCTCGAGCATGACGTAGTTCGAGATGTCGACCGCGAGCGACACCGAGCGGATGCCGGCGAGCCGCAGCCGGGAGGCCATCCACGGCGGCGTGGGGCGCGTCGGGTCGATGCCGCGCACGACGCGCACCGAGAACACCGAGCAGCCGGCACGACCGCGCACGGGAGCGGCATCCGCGATCTCGAGCGGGTAGCCGGATGCCGCGGGCGCCTCGATCGCGTCGGCCGGGTCGCGGAACGCCGCGCCCGTCGAGTGCGCGTACTCGCGGGCGATGCCGCGGATCGAGAAGGCGTAGCCGCGGTCGGGCGTGACGTTGACCTCGACGGCCGAGTCGTCGAGCCCGAGCAGCGCGATGGCGTCGGCGCCGGGCTCGGGGTCGAGGCCCAGCTCGGCGAGCCGCAGGATGCCGTCGTGCTCGTCGCCCATGCCGAGCTCGCGCGCCGAGGCGATCATGCCGTCCGAGACGTGGCCGTAGGTCTTGCGGGCGGCGATGGGGAAAGGCCCCGGCAGCACGGCACCCGGGAGGGTCACGACGACCTTGTCACCGGGGCCGAAGTTGTGGGCGCCGCACACGATCCCACGCGGCTCGGCCTCTCCCACGTCGACCTGGCACCAGTTGATGGTCTTGCCGTTGGACTGCTCCTCGGGCTCGGCCGAGATCACGCGGCCCACGACGATCGGACCCGTGAGCGGGAAGCCGTGGGTGTCCTCCTCCTCGAGCCCGACCTTCACGAGCGCCGCGTGCAGGTGCTCGAGGGTCACGTCCTCCGGAAGATCCGTCCACTCCCTCAGCCAGCTGATCGGGACGCGCATCACACCACCATCCCGAACTGCTGCGAGAAGCGCACGTCGCCCTCGACCATGTCGCGCATGTCGTTCATGTCGTTGCGGAACTGCAGGGTGCGCTCGATGCCCATGCCGAACGCGAAGCCCTGGTACTCATCCGGGTCGATGCCCGCCGAGCGCAGCACGTTCGGGTTGACCATGCCGCATCCGCCCCACTCGACCCAGCGCGCGCCGCCCTTGGCGTTCGGCTGCCACACGTCCATCTCGGCGGAGGGCTCGGTGAAGGGGAAGTAGTTCGGGCGCAGGCGGATCTGCGCGCCCTCGCCGAACATCGCGCGTGCGAGGTGCTCGAGGGTTCCGCGCAGGTGCGCCATCGTGAGGCCCCGGTCGATCGCGAGCCCCTCGATCTGGTGGAAGACCGGGGTGTGGGTCGCGTCGAGCTCGTCGGTGCGGTACACCCGGCCGACCGCCGCGACGTACACCGGCAGCGGACGCGCGAGCAGCGAGCGGATCTGCACCGGGCTCGTGTGGGTGCGCATCACGAGGTGCCGCTCGGCGGGCTCCACGAAGAAGGTGTCCTGCATCGCGCGGGCCGGGTGATCCTCGTCGAAGTTGAGCGCGTCGAAGTTGAACCACTCGTGCTCGAGCTCGGGACCCTCGCCGATCTCCCAGCCCATCGCGACGAAGAGGTCGCTCATCTCCTCCATGAGGAGCGAGAGCGGATGCCGGGCACCGCGGTTCCAGCGCGACGGCACCGCCGTCACGTCGACGGCCTCCGCCGCGAGCCGGGCCGCCTCCTCGGCCACGAGGATGCGCTCCCCGGCCTCCGCGAGCGCCTGGTTCACCTGCGCACGCGCCTGACCCACGAGCTTGCCCGCGGCGGCCTTCTGGTCACCGGGGAGGTCGCGGATCGCGGCGTTGAGCAGCGCGAGCGGCGAGCTCTCGCCGGCGTGGGCGGAGCGGGCGGATGCGAGGGCGGCGGAGTCGTCGGCCGCGGCGATCGCCGTGAGCGCGGCATCCACCGCCTCGGCGACCGCCTGCTCGGTGATGGGGGTCGACACGAGGATCGAGTCTATTCGCTCGCCGGCGAGCGGCTCTCACCGGGCGACGCCCTGGGATGCGGTCAGGCGCGGTGGGCGAACGCCGACTGGTAGAGGCAGACGGATGCGGCGGTCGCCAGGTTCATCGACTCAGCGTGGCCGTAGATGGGCACCCGCACCGCGCGATCGGCGAGCGCCAGCTCCTCCGCCGACAGGCCGTGCGCCTCGTTGCCGAAGAGCCACGCGGTGGGGCGGGCGAGCTCGTCGCGCAGCGTGGGCAGCTCGTCCCCCGAGATGTCGGCGGCCAGCACCCGCATCCCGGCACCGCGCACGAGGCCGAGCGCGTGCTCGAGGGAGGCTCCCTGGGCGAGGGGCAGGTGGAAGATCGAGCCGGTCGTCGAGCGCACGACCTTCGGGTTGAAGGCGTCGACGCTCTTGCCGGTGAGGATCACGCCGTCGGCACCCGCGGCATCCGCGGCCCGGATGATGGTGCCCGCGTTGCCGGGATCGCGCACCTCGTGCAGGATCGCGACGAGCCGGGCTCCCCCGCCCAGCAGCTCCTCGATCGACACGGGGAAGCGCCGCGCCACCGCGACGACGCCCTGCGGCGTCACGGTGTCGGCCATCGCCTCGAGCACCGCATCCGTCACGTGCTCGACCTCGAGGCCGGCCGCCGCGACACCGCGCGCGAGCTCCGGATGCCGCTCGAACGCGCCGCGCGTCGCGAACACGTCGACGAGCAGCTCGGGGTGGAACCCGAGCGCCTCGCGCAGCGCCTGCGGACCCTCGACGAGGAAGAGCCCCGTCTCCTCGCGCGCGTTGCGCTTGGCGAGCTTCGCCACGGCGCGCACGCGCGGGGAGCGCGGGTTGTCGATCATACGGGCGATCCTAGAAAACGAAGACGGCGCGCGCCGGGAGGCGCGCACCGTCTTCGGGGAAACCGCGGATGACCGCTGGGTTACGCGGCGCTCTTCGGGGCGTTGACGTCCTTCGGGAGCGCGGCCTTCGCCGCCGCCACGAGACCCGTGAAGGTCGCCGGCTCGTTGACCGCGAGGTCCGCGAGGATGCGGCGGTCGACCTCGATGCCCGCGAGGCCGAGGCCCTGGATGAGGCGGTTGTAGGTGATGCCGTTCGCGCGGGCGGCGGCGTTGATGCGCTGGATCCACAGGCGACGGAACTCGCCCTTCTTGGCGTGGCGGTCGCGGTAGGCGTAGACGAGCGAGTGGGTGACCTGCTCCTTCGCCTTGCGGTAGAGGCGCGAACGCTGTCCGCGGTAGCCCTCGGCGCGCTCGAGCGTGGTGCGGCGCTTCTTGGCGGCGTTGACCGCCCTCTTGACACGTGCCATTTCTCTGAAGTCCTTCTAACTCGTCCGGGCTTACTTGCCCAGGAGGCCCTTGATGACCTTGGCGTCCTGGGGGGCCAGGATGACGTCCTGGTTGAGACGACGCGTCACGCGCGACGACTTGTGCTCGAAGTTGTGGCGCATACCCGCGCCCTGCTTCTTGACCTTGCCGGAGCCGGTGATCGTGAAGCGCTTCTTCGCACCGGAGTGCGTCTTCTGCTTGGGCATTACTCTTCCTCTGTCTTGTCGGCAGCTGCCGCGGTGTCGGCGGGTCCGTCGGGCTCCGCCGGGCTCTGGGAGCGCGCCTTGTTCGCCGCGCGCTTGGCGTTCTGCTCGGCCTTCGCATCGACCTTGCTCTTGTGAGGGCCGATGATCATGACCATGTTGCGACCGTCGATCGTGGGGGTCGACTCGACCGTTCCGAACTCGGCGACGTCCTCGGCGAAGCGCTGCAGCAGGCGCACACCCTGCTCGGGGCGGGACTGCTCGCGGCCGCGGAACAGGATCATGGCCTTGACCTTGTCGCCGGACTGGAGGAAGCCCTCCGCGCGCTTGCGCTTCGTCTCGTAGTCGTGCTTGTCGATCTTCAGGCGGAACCGGACCTCCTTGAGGATGGTGTTCGCCTGGTTGCGCCGAGCCTCCTTGACCTTCTGGGCCTGCTCGTACTTGAACTTGCCATAGTCCATGATCTTCACCACGGGCGGCTTGGAGTTCGGCGCGACCTCGACCAGATCCAGGTCTGCCTCCTGCGCGAGACGCAGCGCGTCCTCGATGCGGACGACGCCGACCTGCTCTCCGGCGGGACCCACGAGGCGGACCTCGGGGACGCGGATACGGTCGTTGGTTCTGGGATCGCTGATGCGGGTCTCCTTCATTCGTTCTGTCTGCGCTGATTGCGCTGCACGCACGTGAAGGGATCCGCACCCGTGCAACCGGCCGAGGCCGGCGGAGTGCGCCACCGCCCCCGCACCCTTCGCGGGTGCCGGCACGGCTGCCAACTCTGACCCGATAGCCTGGAGAAGCGGCCGGCGGGTGGGATTGCTCCACTTGCGTTACCGGGGAGATGGCCCCGGAGCCCGCATAAGGATAGCAGAGGAACCCCCGTGAGCGTAGAGCCCGCATCCGCCGACGCCGCCGCGTCCGGTGACGCCGCCCCGGACGTCGACGAGGAGATCCGCGACATCGCCGACGTGCCCGCGGTCGAGGTGATCAACACCGTCGCCGTGCACCTCATGAGCGCGGCCGCCGTCAAGACCGGGCTCGCCGACGACCCCGACGCCCAGCTCGACCTCGACGAGGCGCGCAAGCTCATCGACGCCCTCGCCGGCCTCGTGACCGCCGCCGCGCCGGCGATCGGCGACAACCACGCCCGTCCGCTGCGCGACGGCCTCCGCTCGCTGCAGCTCGCGTTCCGCGAGGCCTCGCCCTACCCCGACGAGCACGGCAAGGGGCCGGGCGAGAAGTGGACGGGTCCGGTCAGCTGAGCCGCACCGCGAGCGAGTCGACGCGCTCCGCGATGAGCTCGTCGGCCGCCCAGCGCTCCTGGAGCCGGGCGAGGACCCCCTGCCTCTCCGACTCCGCCACGCCCGGCGCCAGACGCAGCACCACGATCACCTCGGCGCCCGCCAGCCGCGCCCCGGGGTCGCCCGGGGCGAGACCGACGCCCACCACGGCGGGCTCGTCCACGACGGATGCGCCGAACGCCTCCGCCACCGCGGCGTCCTCGAACGCGGGCGTCCAGCTCTCCCCCATCGCGAGCGCGCGGAACGCAGGGCGTCGCACGACGGTCTGGGTGTCCGATCCGGGGTCCACGACGATGAGCGGGGTGCCCTCGGCCGCAGCGGCGAGCGCCACACGGCTCGCCTGGATCGGGATGGGGCGCGCATCCGGCTTCCACGACCGCATCGCGTCGACCGAGGTGAAGGCGGGCAGCACGACACGGCCGTCGGGGCCCTCGACCGTCACGATCGAGAGCTCCTGGGTCTTGTCGACCGTCTGACCGTGCGGGCCGATGCCATGGTCGCCCGCGACGGCCACGAGCGGCACGAGAAGCCGCTCGCCGTGGAGGGCCGCCACGACGTCCTGGATGCCGAGCTCGCCCGTGCGCAACCGGCGGATCGCCTCGATCACCCGCTCCGGGGCAGAGCCGTCGTCGGAGCTCGCCGGGGCCTCGGGGAAGCGCCGGCCGGCGAAGGGGATGCCCGCGCTGTCGGCGTGGGGCTCAGGCATCCGCGCCCCCATCAGTCGCTCGCGACGTCGATCGCCTCGGCGAGGGTGAAGGCGCCGGTGTAGAGGGCCTTGCCGACGATCGCGCCCTCGAGGCCGTGCGGCACGAGGGTGCGGAGCGCCGCGATGTCGTCGAGCGACGCGACGCCGCCGGATGCGATGACCGGCTTCGGCGTGCGGGTCATGACCTCGGAGAGCAGCTCGAGGTTCGGGCCCTTCAGGGTGCCGTCCTTGGTGACGTCGGTGACGACGTAGCGGGCGCATCCGGCGTCCTCGAGGCGCGCGAGCACCGCCCAGAGGTCGCCGCCCTCCTTCGTCCAGCCGCGGGCGGCGAGGGTCGTGCCGCGCACGTCGAGGCCCACCGCGATCGCCTCGCCGTACTCGGCGATCACGTGCGCCGCCCACTCGGGGTTCTCGAGGGCCGCGGTTCCGAGGTTGATGCGCTTGGCTCCGGTCGCGAGGGCCGCCTCGAGGCTCGCGTCGTCGCGGATGCCGCCCGAGAGCTCGATGTTGACCTTGCGCGGGGTGTTCTTGATGACCTTCTTGATGACCCCGGTGTTGCTGCCGCGCCCGAAGGCGGCGTCGAGGTCGACGAGGTGGATCCACTCGGCTCCCTGGTCGACCCACTCCTGGGCGGCATCGACGGGGTCGCCGAAGCTCGTCTCGGTGCCGGCCTCCCCCTGCGTGAGGCGCACCGCCCTGCCGTCGGCGACATCCACGGCGGGAAGCAGGGTCAGGGCGGGTGAGGTGCTGAACTCGGTCATCTCAGGGCTTTCCGCGGGGCGCACCCCCGCACACAAGGTTCAGATACTAGTCCAGACCGCGAACGGCGGATCAGAGGGTCGCGAGCCAGTTGCCGAGCAGGCGGATGCCCGCCTCGCCCGACTTCTCCGGGTGGAACTGGGTGGCCGAGAGCGGGCCGTTCTCGACGGCCGCGACGAAGGGCTTGCCGTGCTCGGCCCAGGTGACCCTCGGGGCACGGAAGGCGCCTCCGCCCTCGAGCGTCCAGTCGCGCGCGGCGTAGGAGTGCACGAAGTAGAAGCGCTCGTCGTGGAGACCCGCGAAGAGCGCGGAGTCCTCGGGCGCGTCGACCGTGTTCCAGCCCATGTGCGGCAGCACCGGCGCGCGCAGCTCCTCGACGACGCCCGGCCACTCGCCGAGCCCCTCCGTCTCGACGCCGCGCTCGACGCCGCGCTCGAACATCACCTGCATGCCGACGCAGATGCCGAGCACCTTGCGGCCGCCCGCGAGCCGGCGCTCGACGAGCTCACCCCCGTGCACCGACTGCAGCGCCGCCATGACGGCGGCGAAGGCGCCGACGCCCGGCACGAGCAGGCCGTCGGCCGCGAGCACGCGATCGCGGTCGGCGGTGAGCTCGACGCGCGCGCCCGCGCGCTCGAGCGCCTTGGCGGCCGAGTGCACGTTGCCGGTGCCGTAGTCGAGGACGACGACGGAGGGCTGGACCATGCTCAGAGCGCGCCCTTCGTGGAGGGCACGCCGCTCACGCGCTCGTCGCGGGCGACCGCCCGGCGGAAGGCGCGCGCGAAGGCCTTGAACTCGGCCTCCGCGATGTGGTGCGGATCGCGGCCCGCGAGCACCGTGAGGTGCACGGTGAGGCCGGCGTTGAACGCGATCGCCTCGAAGACGTGGCGCACCATCGAGCCGGTGAAGTGGCCTCCGATGAGGTGGAACTCGAAGCCCGCGGGCTCGCCCGTGTGCACGAGGTAGGGGCGGCCCGAGACGTCGACGACCGCCTGCGCGAGCGCGTCGTCGAGCGGCACGAGGGCGTCGCCGAAGCGGCCGATGCCCGCCTTGTCGCCGAGCGCCTGGCGGATGGCGGTGCCGAGCACGATGCCGGTGTCCTCGACCGTGTGGTGCACGTCGATCTCGGTGTCGCCCTCGGCGCGCACCGTGAGGTCGACGAGCGCGTGCTTGGCGAAGGCGGTGAGCAGGTGGTCGAAGAACGGCACCGTCGTCTGGATGTCGGATACGCCGGTGCCGTCGAGGTCGAGGCTCAGCTCGATGCTCGACTCGCTGGTCTGCCGGCTCAGTCGGGCCGTACGGTGCGTGCTGCTCACGCCGTCCACCCTATCCATCCCGCGAGCTGCCGCTTCGTGCCCGAAGCGGGGCGAGGGCCTCTGCACCTACCGGCATCTCGCGAGTTCGGTCAGGAACACCTCGGTCTCGTCGGCGGTGCCGGCGGTCACCCGGAGGGCGTGCGGGATGCCGACGTCGCGGATGAGGATGTCGCGCTCGAGAAGGGCGCGGAAGGTCGCCTGCGGGTCGTCGACCCCGTCGAAGAGCACGAAGTTCGCCTGGCTGGGCCAGGCGCGGTAGCCGAGGGCGGGCAGCTCGGCGATCATCCGGTCGCGCTGCGCGGCGATGTCGTCGACCATCGCGAGCATCTCGGGTGCGTGCGCGAGGGCCGCCACGGCCGCCGCCTGGGTGAGCGCCGAGAGGTGATACGGGAGCCGCACGAGGCGCAGGGCGTCGGCGATCGCGGGGTCGGCGGCGAGGTAGCCGAGCCGCACCCCCGCGAAGGCGAAGGCCTTGCTCATGGTGCGCGAGACGACGAGCCGCTCACGCCCGGGCAGCAGCGTGAGGGCGCTCGGCTGCCCCTTCGGCATGAACTCCGCGTAGGCCTCGTCGACGAACACGATGCCCTCGGTCGCGTCGTAGGCCGCGGCGATCGTCTCGAGCGGCAACGCCGTGCCCGTCGGGTTGTTCGGAGCGCACAGGAACACCAGGTCGGGGCGGTGCTCCTCGATCGCCCGCACCGCGGTCTGCGGGCTGATCTCGTAGTCGGCGTCGCGTTCGGCCGCGATCCAGCGGCTGCCGACGCCCGCCGTGATGATGGGGTGCATGGAGTAGGTGGGCGGGAACCCCAGAACGCTGCGGCCCGGGCCGCCGAAGGCCTGGAGCAGCTGCTGGATGATCTCGTTGGAGCCGTTCGCGGCCCAGACCTGCTCCGGCGCGATGCCGTGGCCCAGGTAGCCCGCGAGCGATTCCCGCAACGCGGTGAACTCGCGATCCGGGTAGCGGTTGGCCGTCAGCACCGCGTGGGCGAGCGCCTCGACGATGTGACGCGCCACGGGCTCCGGGATCGGGTGGGTGTTCTCGTTGACGTTGAGCGCGTAGCGCACGTGCTTCTGCGGAGCCCCGTAGGGGGTGAGCCCTCTCAGGTCGTCGCGGATCGGGAGATCGGAGAGGGAGGCCACCGCGCGATTCTACTGAGCGTAGGTGCGCGGGATCGCGAGACGCTGGCCCGGCTGGACGTCGGTGGTCGAGAGCTGGTTGAGCGACACGAGCTCGGCGACGACGTCGCGCGGATCCGCCTCCGGTGCGATCCAGGCCGCCAGATCCCACAGCGACTCCCCCGCCGCGACCGTGATGTGGTCGAAGCTCGCGGTGGACACCGTGGAGCCCGCCTGAGCCGGCGAGCCGCCCAGCGCCGAGATCGTGAGGGCGACGGCGAGGGGACCGGCGAGGAGGATGCCGAACACGAACCGGCCGCGGCGCGTGAGGTGCAGGCGCGGCGTGGTCGCGCGAGGGGCGCGGGTGGCGCGAGGGGTGGTGGTGAAGGCGATGGTGCTCATCTGGTTCCTCCTGCTCGTCGGGCCGCCGCTCCTCGCGGGCACCCGGTGGACAGCCACCGCATCCGGCCTCGGCCGGGAGGCCGGATGCGAAGCTGTGTTCCGAATGTATCTTCGATCGAACATCTGTTCAAGTCTTTTCGTGGATTTCCCCGGATTCCCGCAAATTCAGGAAGCACGTTCCGCGACACACTCGAACGGATGTTTGTCCGCATCCGCCGAAGCGGATACAGTTTCGATCGACGGATGCATCCGATCACGCACCACCGACATCGAGCCGTGGGAGAGCACATGAGCGACATCGAGCAGGCCGAGGACCGCCCGGCCACGCGCCGGCGCAAGAGCCTCAGCGAGAAGCAGCTCGCGATCCTCGAGGTGATCCAGCGCTCCGTCTCGAGTCGCGGCTACCCACCGAGCATGCGCGAGATCGGCGACGCCGTCGGCCTCGCCTCGCTCTCGAGCGTGACCCACCAGCTCAACCAGCTCGAGCTCTCCGGCTACCTGCGCCGCGACCCGAACCGCCCCCGCGCCCTCGAGGTGCTCATCGACGTGCCCGTGGCCGACGACGCCGGCACCGCGGCCCCGGTGGGCGACGCGGCGATGGTTCCGCTCGTGGGCCGCATCGCCGCGGGCGTGCCGATCACGGCCGAGCAGCAGGTCGAGGAGATCTTCCCGCTCCCCCGCCAGCTCGTCGGCAAGGGCGAGCTGTTCATGCTCAAGGTCTCGGGCGACTCGATGATCGACGCCGCGATCTGCGACGGCGACTGGGTCGTGGTGCGCGAGCAGCGCACCGCCGACAACGGCGAGATCGTCGCGGCCATGCTCGACGGCGAGGCCACCGTCAAGGTCTTCCGCCAGCGCGACGGGCACACTTGGCTGCTCCCCCGCAACACGGCCTTCGAGCCGATCCTCGGCGACCACGCCGAGGTGCTCGGCAAGGTCGTGGCGGTGCTGCGCTCGGTCTGAGCCGCGCCGCGCCGCGTCAGGCGCCGAGACCGGTCGAGGCTCCGATCCGCAGCGTCGGCGCGACGAGGTTCCTGCGGAACGGCCCCGTGGCCCCCTGCATGCGATCGACGAGCACGCCGACCGCATCGCGCGCGATCGCCTGGACCGGCTGCACGACGGTCGTGAGGGTCGGCCAGCACACGGTCGAGAGCTCGCTGCCGTCGAATCCGGTCACGAGCAGGCGCTCCGGCACCGCGACCCCGCGCTCGCGGAACCGCGCGAGGAGGCCCACCGCGATGAGGTCGTCGCCCGCGACGACCGCATCCGGCAGCTCCTCGCCGCCGAGGAAGGCGTCGGCGGCCGCGGCACCGCTCGCGACGCTGAAGTCGCGGCGGAAGCCCTGCACGGTGCGCAGGCCGAGCTGCGCGGCGAGACGGTGGAACAGCTCCCAGCGCTCGACACCGCTCGAGGTCACCTGGTCGGATCCCGCGAAGCCGACGGTGCGCACGCCGCGCTCGACGAGGTGGTCGAGCACGAGCCGCAGGCCGACCTCGTTGTCGACCCCCACGAAGTCCGCGATGGGGCGGTCGGTCGAGCGATCGACCTGCACGACCGCCATCCCGTCCGGGAGCGCGCGCAGGGCGTCCGCCGAGCCGTCGTGCTGGGAGGGCACGACGACGACGCCGTCGACGCGCCGGTCGCCGAACACCCGCAGCCGGCGCAGCTCCTCCTCGAGCCGGCCGTGGGAGTCGGCGAGGAGCAGCTCGAAGCCCGCGAGGCCCAGCTCCTCCTCGACGGCGTCGACCAGCTGGGCGTAGAAGGGGTTGCCGATGACGGGCACGATCATGCCGACGAGGCGGCTGGTGCCCTCCCGCAGCGCGCGCGCGATCGGGTCGACACGGTAGCCGAGCCGCGCGGCCGCGGCCTCGACGCGCTGCGCCGTGACCCGAGACACGCGCGGCTTGCCGGCGAGCGCGCGGGATGCGGTGGCGATCGAGACGCCCGCGGCATCCGCGACGTCGCTGAGGCTCACGGTCTCGGAGATGCGCGCCCCTTCCCTCGGCGGACACGTCCACTCTAGGGAACTCCCGACCGGCTCGGCATATTGACTCGGGCGAGGTTTTGCGTAATCGTTTACGCATTCCTTGTACAGAACGGAGGGCCGCATGGCCACCCCCATCATCATCGACTGCGACCCGGGGCACGACGACGTGTTCGCGATCTGGCTCGCCGCCGCGCACCCCGCGATCGAGCTGCTCGCCATCACGACCGTGGCCGGCAACGGCCGCATCGAGCACACCACGCTCAACGCCCGGGTCGCCTGCACGGTCGCCGGCATCCAGGGCGTGCCGATCGCCCAAGGCGCAGACGGGCCGCTCGCCGGCACGCTGCGCCCCGCCGACTGGATCCACGGCGCGAACGCCCTCGGCGGCCCAGAGCTCCCCGAGCCCACGGTGCCGCTCGACGACCGCGACGCGCTGACCCTCATCGCCGACGTGCTCGAGGCCTCGCCCGTGCCCGTGACCCTCGTGCCGACCGGGCCGCTCACCAACATCGCGCGCTTCATCCAGACCCGCCCCGAGCTGCTCGGCAAGATCGCCCGGGTCGTCTGGATGGGTGGCTCCACCGGGCGCGGCAACGTCACGCCGTACGCGGAGTTCAACGCCTACACCGACCCCGAGGCGATCGCCGTCGTGCTCGAGTCCGGCGTCGACTTCACGATGGTCGGCCTCAACATCTCGCACCAGGCGCTCATCACCCGCGAGGTCCGCGAGCGCGTCCGCGCCGTCGGCACGCGCACCGGGTCCTTCGGATACGAGCTGCTCGAGTTCTTCTGCTCGACCTACGAGGTCGCCGAGCAGATGCCCGACGGCCCCCTGCACGACCCCATCACGGTCGCCCTCATCGCCGACCCCGCGGTCGCCACGACCGTCCGCACGCGCATCGACGCCGAGCTCACCGGCACCGAGACCCGCGGGGCGACCTCGACCGACCTCATCGACATCCTGAAGCGCCCCGCGAACGCGACGGTCGCCATGGACCTCGACGTCGACCGCTTCTGGTCGATGATCGTCGACGCCGTCGCGGCGCTCGACTAACGCACCAAAACTGCAATCGATTACGCACCATCCATCTCACTCGACGAAGGAGTACATCGTGAGAAACAGCACCTCCCGCCTGGGAGCCATCGCACTCGGCACCGCGGGCGTCCTCGCCCTCGCGGGCTGCGGCGCCACCCCCGACGGCACGCCGGGCGGCGAGAGCGGCGCGGCATCCGGCTTCCTGCCCTGCATCGTGTCGGACTCGGGCGGCTACAACGACCACTCGTTCAACGACTCGGGCCTCCTCGGCATCACGAACGCCGCCGACGAGCTCGGCATCAAGTTCACCAAGATCGAGTCGACGAGCGACGACGACTACACCCCCAACATCGACGCCGCCATCAGCGCCGGGTGCACGCTCATCGTGACGATCGGCTTCCGGCTCTCGGATGCGACCCTCGAGGCCGCGAAGGCCAACCCCGACGTGCAGTTCGCGATCGTCGACGACGGCCTCGACAAGGACGGCGACGGAAAGCCCGACGTGCCGAACGGCAAGCCCATCGTGTTCGACACGGCGCAGGCGTCGTTCCTCGCCGGGTACGCGGCGGCCGACACCTCGAAGACCGGCATCGTGGGCACCTTCGGCGGCATGCAGATCCCGCCGGTGACCCTGTTCATGGACGGCTTCGTCGACGGCGTGGCCTACTACAACCAGGAGAAGGGCGCCTCGGTGAAGGCAATCGGCTGGGACAAGGCCAGCCAGACCGGCGTGTTCACCGGAGGCTTCGCCGCCGGTGTCGAGGCGAAGACCGCCGCGCAGAACCTGCTCGACCAGAACGCCGACGTGCTGCTGCCGGTCGGCGGGCCGATCTACCAGAGCGCGGGAGAGGCCATCCGGGCCAAGGGCGGCGACATCGCCCTCATCGGGGTCGACGCGGACGTCTACGAGACCGATCCGAGCGTCAAGGACCTGCTGCTCACCTCGGTCATGAAGGGCGTGACCGCGGGCGTGCACGACGTCGTGATCGCGGCCTCGAAGGGTCAGTTCGACAACACCCCGTTCATCGGCACCCTCGCCAACGACGGCATCGGCATCGCGCCGTTCCACGACTGGGCCTCGAAGGTGAAGCCGACGCTGCAGGCCGACCTCGACGCGGTGAAGGCGAAGATCGTCTCGGGCGCGCTCGAGGTGACCTCGCAGTCGACGCCGCGGTAACGCGTCCGGCAGACCAGGGCCGGTCCGACGTCCTCCACGTCGGGCCGGCCCTCTCGCGTCGAGAGGGCGGCTAGCGGGCGGCCGCGACGCCGTGCTGCGCGAGCCAGCGCCCCACGAGATGCATGAAGCCGGCGTGGTCGTCGCGGAACACCGTGTGCCCGGCCCCGGCGAGCGTCTCGACCGTCATGCCCAGCCTCCGCAGACCCGAGGCGGCCGCGTCCGTGATGAGCAGGCTCTTCTCGGCCAGCACCACGAGGCTCGGCGCCACGAGCCGCAGCGGCGGCACCACGGGGCGGGTGTCGGCGAAGCCGAGCACGGTGCGCTTGTCCCAGTCGCGCAGCGCCGCGAGCTCGTTCTCGACGTCGCGGGCGCTCCAGCGCGGGTTCCACCGCACGAGCGCCGAGCGCCGCGGGCGCGGGGCGAGCGCGAAGCCGATCTTGAAGAGCACGCCCCGGATGCCGCGGGGGAACGCGAACGCCGGGTCGACGTAGATCGCGGCGCGCGGCGCCAGCCGGTCGGCGGCGATCGACGCCACGAGCCCGCCGAGCGAGTGCCCCATCACGAGGTCGGGCGGCGCGGTCAGCAGCGGCGCGACCGTCTCGACCACGTCATCCGCCCAGGCGCGCGGCGAGTAGCGGTGCGCCCGGGGCGAGGCGCCGTGGCCGGCGAGGTCGACGGCCAGCACACGGAAGCCGTTCGCCGTGAGCTCGCCGGTCACCCGCTCCCAGGCCCGGTGATCCGACATGATGCCGTGGATGAGGATCGCCGTGCGCGATCCGGAGCCCGACGCGTGTACTGCCAACTGCACCCGACCACGGTAGGACGCCCGCCTGGACGGACGCCCTGCCGTGGCTGTGCGAGGGATGTCAGGCGCCGAGCGCGCCCCGTGCCTCCCGCGTGGCCGCGAGGATGTTCTCGAGCGAGGCGACCGTCTCCGTGTAGCCGCGGGTCTTCAGCCCGCAGTCGGGGTTGATCCACAGCTGCCGCTCGGGGATCGCCTCGAGCGCGATGCCGATGAGCTCGCGCACCTCGGCGACGCTCGGCACGCGGGGCGAGTGGATGTCGTAGACACCCGGTCCGATGCCGCGCGCGAAGCCGCTGCGCTCGAGCTCCGGCACGACCTCCATGCGGCTGCGGGCCGCCTCGATCGAGGTGACGTCGGCGTCGAGGCCGTCGATCGCGTCCAGCACCACCCCGAACTCCGAGTAGCAGAGGTGGGTGTGGATCTGGGTGCGCTCCGCGACGCCGCTCGTGGCGAGGCGGAACGCCCGCACCGACCAGTCGAGGTAGGCGGCCTGGTCGCGCTTCTTGAGCGGCAGCAGCTCGCGCAGCGCCGGCTCGTCGACCTGGATGACGCCGATCCCGGCGGCCTCGAGGTCGGCGATCTCGTCGCGCAGCGCCAGCGCCACCTGGTTCGCGGTCTCGGCGAGCGGCTGGTCGTCCCGCACGAAGGACCACGCGAGGATCGTGACGGGGCCGGTCAGCATCCCCTTCATGGGCTTCGCCGTGAGCGACTGGGCGTACTGCGACCAGGCGACCGTGATCGGCGCCGGGCGCGAGACGTCGCCCCAGAGGATCGACGGGCGCGTGGCACGGGATCCGTAGGACTGCACCCAGCCGTTCTCGGTGACGTCGAAGCCGTCGAGGTTCTCGGCGAAGTACTGCACCATGTCGTTGCGCTCGGGCTCGCCGTGCACGAGCACGTCCAGGCCCAGCTCCTCCTGGAGC
>JASLGG010000027.1 GCA_030150265.1 Protaetiibacter sp. | reverse complement strand
GGCGACGCTCGCCCGGCGCGAGCCCCGGCGGGCCGGAGCGGCGGGCTGCTCGGCAGCCTCGGCGGGAGCGGCCTCGGCGACGACGTCCGCCGTCTCCTCGGGAGCCTCGGCATCCGCCGCGGGCACCTCGGGAGCCGACGTGTCGACGGTGGGTGCCTCGGCGTCCGCGGGGGCCTCCACCGCGGGCTCGGTCACCGCGACGTCGTCGGCGGATGAGGGAAGGTCGGAGAGAGTGTCCACGAGATCTCCTTTGCGCATCTGGGACACGCCGGTGATGCCGTGCTGGGCGGCCAGAGCCTGGAGCTCCGGAAGCCGCAGGCGGCTCAGGGCGGCGCGATCCCCCACGGCGGCCGCGGGGGTGGTGGCGTCGGTCACGACTGATCGTCCTTTCGTCCCGGGCATAGGGATTCCCGGGATGGGGGGCACCGCGCGTTGCGGCTCGGATGTCAAAGAACTGCGGGAGGCCGCGGTCGGCGAGTGCCGGTGAGATGCATCCTCACGCCGGGTTACGCCGCGGCGTCGTCCGAATGCAGCACCACTGTAGCACCCCGGAAGTCGACGGCGAGCATCAGGCACTCCCACGGCGACTCGGAGTGCTGGGCGATGAGCTCCGCCGCCCGCAGGCGCTGCGAGGGGTCGGAGCCGAGCACGAGGATCGACGGGCCGGCGCCCGAGACGACGGCCGCGAGGCCGTCCGCGCGGAGCACGCGGATGAGCGCGTCGGTCTCCGGCATCGCGCTCGCGCGGTAGCTCTGGTGCAGCTTGTCCTCCGTGGCCGCGAGCAGCAGCTCGGGGCTCTGCACGAGCGCCGCGATGAGCAGCGCCGAGCGGGACACGTTGAAGATCGCGTCCTCGTGCGGCACCGACTCGGGCTGCAGGCTGCGGGCGAGCGCCGTCGACATCGTGCGCTCCCGCGGCACCGCGACGAGCGGGCTCACGCCGCGGTGCACGATGAGCTTCTTGAAGCGCGGGCCCTCGGGCGTGACCCAGGTGATCGTGAGGCCGCCGAACAGGGCGGGCGCCACGTTGTCCGGGTGCCCCTCGAGCTCGGTCGCGAGCGCCAGCAGCCGGTCGGCGTCGAAGTCGACGACCCCCTCGAGCAGTCCCTTGGCGGCCATGATGCCCGCCACGATCGCGGTGCCGGAGGAGCCCATCCCCCGCCCGTGCGGGATGGCGTTGTGCGCCACGAGATCGAGGCCCGGCATCTGCTGGCCGACGGAGGCGAAGGCGTGCGCGATCGAGCGGACCACGAGGTTCGTCTCGTCGGTGGGCACCTCGCCCTCGCCGACGCCGACGACCCGCACCGTGGCGCCCGGCTGCGCCCGGACCGTGACCTGGAGCTCGTCGTAGACCGCGAGCGCCATGCCGAGCGTGTCGAAGCCCGGTCCGAGGTTCGCCGTGGTGGCGGGGACCCGGACCGTGACGGAGCGGCCGAGGAGGCTCATGCAGAGGCCGTCGTGTCGGCGGAGCTGCGCGAGAGTCCGAGCACGCCGGCGATCTCGGCGACGTCGACCGCGACGCTCGTCGGCTGCACCTCGGAGCCGTCGGCCGCCCGGAGCGCCCACTGCGGGTCCTTGAGGCCGTGGCCGGTCACCGTCAGCACGACCGTCGCCCCCCGCGGGAGCACGCCCGCCTCCGCGCGATCGAGGAGGCCCGCGACGCTCGCCGCCGAGCCGGGCTCGACGAAGACGCCCACCTCGCTCGACAGGATGCGGTGCGCCTCGAGGATCTTCGCGTCGCTGACCGCGCCGAAGTAGCCGTCGGTCTCCTCGCGCGCCGCGAGGGCGAGCTCCCAGGAGGCCGGGTTGCCGATCCGGATCGCGCTCGCGATGGTCTCGGGGTTGCGCACGATCTCGCCGCGCACGATCGGCGCCGATCCCTCGGCCTGGAAGCCGAACATCCGCGGGCGCTTCGTGGTGACGCCGCGCTCGGCCTCCTCCTTGTAGCCGCGCGTGTAGGCCGTGTAGTTGCCGGCGTTGCCGACGGGGATGAAGTGGAAGTCGGGCGCGTCGCCGAGCACCTCGACGACCTCGAAGGCCGCCGTCTTCTGCCCCTCGATGCGGTCGTTGTTGACCGAGTTGACGAGGTGCACGGGGTAGTTCGCCGCGAGCTCGCGGGCGATCTCGAGGCAGTCGTCGAAGTTGCCGCGCACCTGCAGCAGCTCGGCGCCGTGCGCGATCGCCTGGGCGAGCTTGCCCATCGCGATCTTGCCCTCGGGCACGAGCACGGCGGCCGTGATCCCGGCGTGGGTCGCGTAGGCGGCCGCGGAGGCCGAGGTGTTGCCGGTGGAGGCGCAGATCACGGCCTTCGCACCGTGCTCGACCGCCTTCGAGACGGCCATCGTCATGCCGCGGTCCTTGAACGACCCGGTGGGGTTCATGCCCTCGTACTTGACCCAGACCTGCGTGCCGGTGCGCGCCGAGAGCGCCGGTGCGGGGATGAGGGGCGTGCCGCCCTCTCCGAGCGTGATGATCGGCGTCGCGTCCGTCACGTCGAGACGGTCGGCGTATTCGCGCAGCACGCCGCGCCACTGGTGAGCCATGAGTTCCTACAATCCTTCGACCCGGAGCACGCTCTCGACCCGTGCGACCACGGGGCTCGCGGCGAGATCGGCGACCGTCGCGGCGAGCGCGGCCTCGGTCGCCCGGTGCGTGCCGATCACCAGCGTAGCGCCGGGCGCATTCCCCTCCCGACCGAGGTCGTCCGATGTCGCGACCGTCTGCTGCACCTCCTGCACGGAGACCCCGTGCTCGCTGAAGAGCGTCGCGATCTGCGCGAGCACGCCCGGACGGTCGAGCACCGAGAGCGTGATCTGGTAGCGCGTGGTGACCTTGCTGATGGGCAGGATCGGCAGGTCGGCCTGCGTCGACTCCGCGACGCCCGGCCCGCCGACCACATGCCGCCGCGCCGCGGAGACGAGGTCGCCGAGCACGGCGGACGCCGTCTCGACGCCGCCCGCGCCCGCGCCGTAGAACATCAGGCTGCCCGCGGCCTCCGCCTCGACGAAGACCGCGTTGTGCGCCCCGTGCACGGCCGCGAGCGGATGCGTCGAGGGGATGAGCGCCGGATGCACGCGGGCGCTCACGCCGTCCTCCCCCGTCTCCGGGTCGGTGAGGCGCTCGCACACGGCGAGGAGCTTCACGACGAAGCCGGCCCGCTGCGCCGCGAGCACCTGCTCGTGGGTGATGCCCGTGATGCCCTCGCGGTGCACGCTGTCGACCGGGACCGTGGTGTGGAAGGCGAGGCTCGCGAGGATCGCCGCCTTCTGGGCGGCGTCGTAGCCCTCGATGTCGGCCGTGGGGTCGGCCTCCGCGTAGCCGAGCTCGGTCGCCGTCGCGAGCGCCTGCTCGAGCGAGTCGCCGCCCTGGTCCATGCGGTCGAGGATGTAGTTGGTGGTGCCGTTGACGATGCCCAGGATGCGGCGCACGCGGTCGCCCGCGAGGCTGTCGCGGAGCGGGCGGATGATGGGGATCGCGCCGCCGACGGCCGCCTCGTAGTAGAGCTGCGCGCCCACCTGCTCGGCGATCGCGAAGAGCTCCGGCCCGTGGGTCGCCAGGAGCGCCTTGTTGGCCGTGATGACGTCGGCGCCCGAGGTGAGGGCGAGCTCGAGGTACTCGCGCGCGGGCTCGATCCCGCCCATGACCTCGATGACGATGTCGGCGCCGAGGATGAGCGAGCGGGGGTCGGTCGTGAGCAGCTCGCGCGGCAGCTCCGCGGTGCGGGGCGCGTCGAGATCGCGCACGGCGATGCCGACGAGCTCGAGACCCGCGCCCACGCGGCTGGCGAGCTCGTCGCCGTGCCGGAGCAGGAGCGAGGCCACCTGGGCGCCGACGGAGCCGGCCCCGAGGACGGCGATTCTGAGGTTGCGGTACTCGATCATTCGGTGGTTCTCCCGTGCTCCCGGATGGGGAGGTGGTCGGTCAGGTCGATCTCCTCGGCGCTCGAGGAGTAGCCGGCGTCGCGGCGCAGCAGGTCGTGCTCGTTCTCACGGCGGACGAGGACCCGGCTCCGGCCGTCGCGGACGGCGACCACGGCCGGGCGGCCGAGGTAGTTGTAGTTGCTGGAGAGCGACCAGCAGTAGGCGCCCGTGGCGGCGACCGCCAGCAGGTCGCCCGGCCGCACGTCACCCGGCAGGTAGTCGTCGCGCACCACGATGTCGCCCGACTCGCAGTGCTTGCCGACGACGCGCACGAGCGCGGCATCCGCATCCGTCGCGCGGTTGGCGAGCCGGCCGGTGTACTCGGCGTGGTAGAGCGCCGTGCGCACGTTGTCGCTCATGCCGCCGTCGACGCTCACGTAGCGCCGCACGGCGACCGCGTCGTCGGTCCCCGCCGCGACCGGCACATCCTTGACGGTGCCGACCTCGTAGAGGGTGACGCCCGCGGGGCCGATGATGGCGCGCCCCGGCTCGACGGCGATCGCGGGAACCGGGATGCCGCGGCGCGCGCACTCGGCGGCCACCACCTCCGCGAGCTCGCGCGCGATGGTCTCGACGGGCTCCACGCGGTCGGCGCCGGTGTAGGCGATGCCGAAGCCGCCGCCGAGGTTGAGCTCGGGCACCTCGCCGCCGGCGAGCAGCTCGGCGTGCAGCGCCAGGAGGCGGCGGGCGGCCTCGGCGAAGCCCGCCGACTCGAAGATCTGCGAGCCGATGTGCGAGTGCAGGCCGAGGAACCGCAGGCTCGCGTGCCCGCGGATCGCGGCGACCGCGGCGGGCGCCTCGGCGAGCGGGATGCCGAACTTCTGATCCTCGCGCGCCGTCGCCAGGTACTCGTGGGTCGAGGCGTGCACCCCGCTGTTGATGCGGAGCCGCACGTCCTGGGTGCGTCCGTGACGGGCGGCGGCCTGTGCGACGCGTTCGATCTCGACCACGCTGTCGATCACGATCGCGCCCACGCCGAGCTCGACCGCGCGGTCGATCTCGGCGATGCTCTTGTTGTTGCCGTGGAAGCCGAGCCGCCGCGGGTCGACGTCGGCCGCGATCGCGACCGCGAGCTCTCCCCCGCTGCACACGTCGATGTTGAGGCCGGCGTCGATCATCCAGCGCGCGACCTCGATCGAGAGGAACGCCTTGCCGGCGTAGTAGACCCGGCTGCCCGCGCCGATCGGCGCGAAGGCCGCCTCGAAGGCCTCCCGGATGCGCACGGCGCGCGCCCGCGCATCCGCCTCGTCGATCACGTAGAGCGGGGTGCCGTAGGCCGCGTGCAGCGCCGGGGCGGTGACGCCCGCGATGCGCAGGGCGCCCGAGTCGACGCGCTCCGCCGAGGAGGGCCAGACGGCGGGCTCGAGCACGTTCGCGTCGGAGGGATGCGCGAGCCCGGCGGGGGCGAGCGGGTTGACGGTCATGCGAACCTCACGGGCACGTCGGAACGAAGAGTGAGGCGAGCGGACCCGGCTTGGTCCCTGAAGCCGCGACCCAGTGTACTGGGATCGCGAGCCGGCTCAGGCGGTCTCGATGATCGCGACGTCGGCGCCGGTGGCGATCTCCGCGTCGACCGCGACGAGCTGGCTGACGAGGACCCCCGACACCGTGCTCGGCACCTCGACGATCGCCTTGTCGGTCTCGACCTTCAGCAGCACCTGCTCGGCCGCGACCGTCTCGCCCTCGGCGACGAGCCACTCGACCACGTAGAACTCGTCGATCGTCTCCGACACACGCGGCATGGTCACTCGGGTCTGGCTCATCGCGCTTCTCCTTCTCGAGGCGTCCAGATGTTGTCGAACATGGTCGCGAGCGCCGGCTCGGGCAGCGCACGCACGGTCTCGACGACCTCGTCGAGGGTCGATCCGATGCGGGTCTCGAGGCCGGCGACGACGTCGGGGTCCCAGCCGTCGGCCACAAGAGACCGACGGGCGAGAAGCACCGGATCGCGCTGCTGCCAGTGCTCGAGCTCGCCCTCGGGGCGGTAGGGCGCCGTGTCGGCGCGCGAATGCCCGGCGAAGCGGTAGGTCTTGGCCTCCACGAAGGTGGGTCCGCCGCCTGAGCGCGCCCGCTCGACCGCCTCGGCGATGGCGGCGCGCACCGCGGGGACGTCCATGCCGTCCACCACGATCGCCGGCATCGCGTACGACGCCGCGCGCAGGTGCAGGTCCTCGATCGGCGTGGTCAGGTTGATGCGGCTGTACTCCCCGTAGACGTTGTTGTCACACAGGAACACGACGGGGAGGCGCCAGATCGCCGCGAGGTTCATCGACTCGTGGAAGGCGCCGATGTTGGTGGAACCGTCGCCGAACAGCGCGACCGACACACGCGGCTCCTCGCGGTACTGGAAGGCGAGGGCGGCACCGGCCGAGACCGGCATGCCCGCTCCCACGATCGCGAAGGTCGGCAGCAGGCCGATGCTCATGTCGCACAGATGCATCGATCCGCCCAGGCCGCCCGTCGGGCCCTCGGCCTTGCCCATGATCTCGGCGAGGACGGCCCGCGGTGACATGCCGAGCGCGAGCGCGAGCGCGTGCCCTCGATAGGTGCCCGTCACGAGGTCGGTGGGTTCGAGCTCCGTCGCGAGCCCGACCGCGAGCGCCTCCTGGCCCATCGCGAGGTGCGTCGTGCCGTGGATCGCGCCGCTCGCGAAGAGGGCGTTGAGGCGCTCCTCGAAGCCGCGGATCTCCACCATCCGCTCGAAGCGCTCGACGTCGCCCGCGCGCAGCCCGGCGCGGCGCTCGAGCGAGGTGCCCGACGTGGCCAGAGCGATCTCAGACATGGCGCATCCCTTCGGCGACCCACCACGGGGCGGGCACGGAATCGGTCGAGAGGTAGTGGGTGAGCTGACGGGCGATCTCGCCGGCCTGCGGCAGGAAACGGGCCTCGAGCTCGCGCTGGTAGGGAACCGGCACGTTGGGCGCGGTGATGCGGAACGGCGCCGCGAGGAGCTCGGAGAACAGCTCCCGCGTGACCGCCGCGACGATCTCGGCGCCCCATCCGCCCGACTCCGGCGCCTCCTCCACGACGACGAGCCGTCGGGTGCGGGCGACCGACTCGAGCACCGTCTCGCGGTCCCACGGCGCGAGGGTGAGCAGGTCGATGACCTCCGCGTCGATGCCCGCCTGCTCGACGGCGGCGAGGCTCGTGGTGACGGTCTGCCCCATGGCGACGACGGTGAGCGCCGTGCCCGGGCGCACGACCATCGCCTTGCCGAGCGGGATGATCGCGCCCTCGCCGCGCTCGACGGGCCCCCGGACCGCGTACAGGGCACGCGGCTCGAGCACGATGGTCGGCCCCGGGTCGCGCACGGCGGCACGAAGGATGCCGTAGGCCGTCTGCGGAGTGCTGACCGTGGCCACGGTCAGCCCCGGCGTCGAGGTGACCCAGTTCTCGAGGGTCTGGCTGTGCTGCGAACCGAACCCCGCGCCGGTCCCGACCGAGGCGCGCACCACGAGCGGCACCGACACCTGGCCCTTGCTGAGGTATCGCATCTTGGCGGCGCCGGTGACGAGCTGGTCGAGTGCGACGCCGAGGAACTCCATGAACATGATCTCGATCACCGGCTTGAGACCCGCGATCGCGGCGCCCACGGCGGCACCGGTGAAGGCCATCTCGGAGATCGGCGTGTCGCGCACGCGGTTCGGGCCGAACTCCTCGAGCAGTCCCTCAGAGGTCTTGAAGGGGCCGCCGGCGACGGCGACGTCCTCCCCCATGATCATGACGCTCGGGTCGGAGCGCATCTCGTCCTCGAGCGCGGCGACGATCGCCTGCCTCAACCGCATCTGGGCCACGACGCTGTCTCCCTTCGTTTCTGGAATCGTTTCGAGAATAGGGCCGGACCCCCACGCCGTCAACGTGGACCACCGAGTCGTTGACCCCGGGCAGGGTTCGCCTTAGAGTCTCTGGAAACGATTCGGGAGCGAGGCTCCCCGGACAGGACGGCCCCTCGTGATCCACGTCGCCATCGCCGGAGATGGCCAGCTCGGCCGGGGCGTCGCCGACGCCCTCTCCGCACGGAGCGACATCGCGATCCTCGGGCCGGTCGGACGCGACCACCTCGGCGACGCGCTCGAGAGCGGCGCCGACCTCGTGGTCGTCGCGACGACGACCCTTCTCGCCGAGGTAGCCGATGCGATCCGCACGGCCGTGCTGCACGGCTCGAACGTGATCGTCTCGGCGGAGGAGGCCGCGCACCCCTGGACCAGCCACCCGCGCCTCGCACAGGAGATCGACGCCCTCGCGCGCGAGCGCGAGGTCACCGTGCTCGGCGCCGGACTCAATCCCGGCTTCGTCTTCGACGCGCTGGTGCTGACGTTGCTCGGCGCGGTGGGCCCGGTGACCGCGATCGACGTGACCCGCACCGTGGAGCTGTCGGGTTTCGGTCCAGTGGTCGCCGGCAGACTCGGCCTCGGCGTATCGGCCGCGGAGTTCGCGAAGCGCGTCGCCGACGGCCGCATCCTCGGCCATGCGGGGTTCCCGCAGTCGATGGCGGTCGTCGCCGGCGCGACCGGACGCTCGCTCGCACGAGTCGACGCCCGGCTGCGCCCCGTGCTGGGCGCCGGCGGACGCACCGTGGGCATCGACCAGGACTACACGGGAGTCGACGGGGGCGGCGAGCCGTGGTTCCACGCGCACTTCATCGGGCGCGCCGGCCTCGCGGAGCACGGCCTGGCCGCGAGCGACCGCATCCGCCTCGAACGCGCCGGCGCCGATCCGATCGAGTGCACGATCTCGCCGGGGATCGGCTCCCAGGACGGCTCGCGATCCGTCGTGGCGAACTCGATCGATCGAGTGCTCGCCGCGCCACCCGGCTGGCTCACCGTGGCGGAGCTGCCTCCCGCCTTCCCCGTCGTCCCCTCCACCCCCTGATCCCCCGAGGAGCTCGCATGCCCACGACCATCTCGAACGTCGACGCCTTCTGCGTGCAGTACCCCGAGCCCAACGACTCGATGGGGCTGCGATGCCTGGTCTTCGTGCGCATCCGATCATCGGACGGCGCGGAGGGCTGGGGGGAGGCCATCACGATGTTCCCCGCCGCGAGCCGGGCGACCGCCGCGCTCGTCGAGGGGATGCGCGAGCTGCTGATCGGCCGCGATCCTCTCGAGAACGGGGTCATCTGGCGCGACCTCGTGGAGGAGGGCTGGTGGTTCGGCCACCGCGGCGGCATCCACTCCTTCGCGCTCTCGGCCGTCGACATCGCCCTGTGGGACCTCAAGGGCAAGCTGCTCGGGGCGAGCCTCGTGGACCTGCTCGGCGGCGCCCGGCGCGACAGCCTCCCGGCGATCGCGTCCACGCACGCGTTCGACTCCGACCTGCAGCTCGAGGCGGAGCGCCACGGACGCTACGTCACCGAGCAGGGCTTCCTCGGCTTCAAGATCGGCATGGGCAAGCGCGGTGAGGCGAGGCTCGGGTACGAGATCGCGCGCGATGTCGACTTCGTGCGACGGCTCCGCGAGCAGGCCGGCCCCGACGCGATGATCATGATGGATCGCGGCAAGAAGCTCACCTGGACGCTCGACGAGGCGATCCGCCGCGTCCGCGGCTTCGAGGAGCACGGTCTCAGCTGGATCGAGGAGCCTTTCGAGCCCGACCACACCGAGGAGCTCCGAGCGCTCCGCGGGCAGGTGAGCTGCCTCATCGCGGGCGGCGAGCGCGAATGGGACGTGCACGGCTACGAAGGGGCCCTCGCCGACGGGCTCATCGACGTGGTCGGATGCGACGTGGGCCGCGCGGGCGGCATCACCGGCGCGCTCCAGGTGGTCGCGCTGGTCGAGCGCGAACGACGCTGGTTCAACTCTCACGCCTGGTCGAGTGCGATCAACACCGCCGTCTCCCTCGCGCTCTCGGCGTCGACCGACCGGACGCTCCTCCAGGAGCTCAAGCCCGACCCCAACCCGATGCAGGACGAGCTCGTCGCCGAGCCGATCCGGCAGCACGGCGGGCAGGTCGCCGTCCCGCGCTCCCCCGGCATCGGCGTCGAGCCGATCCTCGAGGTGCTCGAGCACTACCGGATGTCATGAGCGGCCCGCTCCTCGGCGCCGGGCTGGCGGGCGAACGCGTCCTCGTGACGGGCGCGGCCGGCGGGATCGGACGCGCCATCGCCGCACTGCTCGCCGAATGCGGTGCGCGCGTCGTCGCCTCCGATCGGGCCGGCTCCCCGCTCGCGACCACCGTCGCCGAGCTCCCGGGAGAGGGACACGAGCTGCTCGAACTGGATCTCTCCGATCCTTCGACGATCGGGCCGGCCGTCGCGGCCGCCTCCGGGGACGGGCTGTGGGGCCTCGTGCACGCGGCCGCGCTGCTGGTGCGTCAGCCGCTCGCCGAGGTGACGCCCGAGAGCTGGGACGCGCAGCACGACGTCAACCTGCGCGGCACCTTCTTCCTCGTCCGCGAGGTCGGCGATGCGCTCGTCTCAGCCGGGCGCGGCGGCCGGATCGTGACCTTCTCCTCGATCGCCTGGCAGACCGGCCCGATCCTGGGCAGCGACGCCTACGTCGCGTCGAAGGCGGGAGTGGTCGCTCTCACGCGTGGTTTCGCGAGATCGCTCGGCCCCGCCGGCGTGACCGTGAACTGCATCGCGCCGGGCCAGATCGACACCGCCATGCAGACACGCGACAACACGGCGGAGACGATGTCGGCGACCGCCGCCGCCTGCCCGCTCGGCCGGATGGGCTCCCCCGAGGAGGTCGCGGCGGCGGCGGTGTTCCTCAGCTCGGCACACGGGTCGTTCATCTCCGGAGCCACCCTCAACGTCAGCGGCGGGCTTCTGATGTACTGAACCGGATCCCCGCTAGAAACCTTTCCAGAAACTATTGCAGACGAGGTTTCCCGCCGTTAGGGTCGCACCATGACGGAAACGATGGGGTTCTCGGACATCCTCCAGAGGCGCGTCCGCCTCGGCAGCTGGGAGGACCAGAAGGTATCGACCTACCGCCGCATCCTCGAGTCCCTCGACGACGCCGACTGGGACGGCGCGGCCGAGCTCACGGCCTACTTCGTCGACGAGGCCGCGGTGTGCTGGAAGCTCTACCGCCAGTGGCTGTCGGATCTCGAGGGCTTCCTCCGCGATGAAGGAACCAGCGAGTCCGACCTCGACGGCATCCGCGCGCGCCTCGACGAGCTGACCCGGATGCCCGATGGGACGATCTTCGACAGCCACGCCGAATGGGCGCGCTTCACGGGCCTCGCGGACGACATCGCGGCGACCGCCCTCCGCCACGACGCCGACGGCGCCCGGACCCTGCTGGACGAGGCGAAAGAGGTCTGGCGCCGCACCCACGACCGCGACGTCGACAAGACCTACTGCTATATGAGCGAGACCGCGGCGCGCTTCGGCGACGACGCCATCCCGCGGATGTACGAGCGGGTCCTGCTGCCCCTCTTCGCCTGGCGCTACGAGAAGTTCGACATCGACAAGCACCCGTGGGACGAGGGCCTCGAGACCCTGCTGTACGTGTCGTGCGAGGCCATGCGCGGACACCTCGTCGGCCCCGAGCGCACCGGCGACTTCGAGCTCGCCGAGTTCGCCGATCGATTCGAGCTGAAGTTCGACCCCTGCGGATCGGGCGGACGCACGCTCCGCGGGGACCCCATCGAGGGGACTCCCCCGCGGATGGAGCCGCCCTACGAGTGGCGGGTGTCGGAGGAGGAGCGCGACTGGAACCACTACCAGAAGGGCGTGTGCCTCTACTGCGCGCACTGCGTCATCCTCATGGAGCACATGCCGATGGACCGCTTCGGCTATCCCGTGCGCGTGGTCGACCCTCCCGTCTACCGCGGCACCGACGAGGCCGGCGCGCCCCAGAAGTGCAAGTGGACCATGTACAAGGACCCGACGACCGTTCCCGCCGAGTTCTACGAGCGAAGCGGCCGTACCAAGCCCGCCGAGTTCGGCTCGCGCGCGCATGGCGCCGTGGATCTGCCCGATCCGACCGTGTTCCGGATGCCGGGCGCGGGATGACCGCCCTCCCCGCCACGGGGCTCGCGCTCCTGATGCGGTCGGGCACGCGCGCCCTGGAGGCGATCGAACGAGCGGTGCCGACACCGGGGCCGGGCGAGGCCCTCGTGCACGTCGAGGCCTGCGGCGTATGCGGCTCGGACGTCTTCCTGCAGGACGGCGGCTTCGGGGACAAGCTCCCGGTCGTGCCCGGCCACGAGGCGGCCGGACGCGTGCTCGCGGTCGGCGACGCGGCGGACGCCGACTGGATCGGCCACCAGGTCGCGCTCTACTACATCGACGCCCCCGAGTCCGCCTGGAGCGCTCGCGGTCGCGGCAACCTCGGCCCCGCCGTCACCCGGATGGGCGTCGACGTCGACGGGGCGTTCGCCGAGTACCTCGTGCGGCCGATCCGCACCCTCGTCCGGGTGGAGCCCGAGCTCGACCCCGCGGCCGTCGCGGTGGCCACCGACGCCCTCGCGACGCCGTGGCACGCGCTCACCCGGATCGCCGGGCTCCGCGCCGGGGAGACGCTCGCGGTCATCGGGCTCGGCGGCATCGGCAGCAACGCGGTGCAGATCGGGCGCCACCTCGGTGCGCGCGTCGTGGCCGTGGGGCGGAGCGCCGCGAAGCTGGAGCAGGCGCGCGCGCTCGGCGCCGAGCTCACCCTCGACTCCGCCGCGGGTGCCGCCGCGATCGTCGAGGCCGCGGGCGGCCAGATCGACGTCGTGCTGCAGTGCGTCGGAGAGAACAGTGCGATGGACCGCCTCGCGATCGACATCGCCGGCTTCGCGGCGCGCGTCGTGTACGTCGGCGTCGCCCAGCAGCCCTTCGCGGTGGCCGCGACCGAGCTCATCTGGCGCGAGCTCGCGCTGCTCGGCAGCCGTGGGTTCACCCCCGAGGACATCGCCGAGGTGCTCGATCTCGTGCGCTCCGGCGCGCTCGCGACCGACCACCTCACGCGCTCGCGCCGCCCGCTCAGGGAGGCGGAGGCCGCGCTCGAGGATCTCCGCGCCGGGCGCGCGCTGCGCACCGTCTTGACCACCTGACCATCCAGAGCAGACAGGGGAACGACCATGGACTGGAGAAGCGACGCCGGGCTCGGCGGACGCAGCGTCGTCGTGACGGGCGCGGCCGGGGGGATCGGCCGCGCCGTGACCCGGGCCTTCGCGGAGGCCGGATCGCACGTGGTCGCCGTCGACGTGCCGGGCTCCCCCGTCGACGCGGTCGTCGAGGCGCTGCCGGGCGGACCGCACCGCGCGCTCCCGCTCGACCTGCTCGACCTCGACGCCCACGCGGGGGTGTTCGAGGCGGCGCGGTCGCTCGCGCCCGTCGGCGCCCTCGTGCACCTCGCCGCGGTGCTGCGGCGCAACTCGAGCATCGACGACATCAGCGAGGAGGACTGGGACGCCCAGCTCGACGTGAACCTGAAGGCCGCGTTCTTCCTGGCCCGGGCGGCGAGCCGCGCGATGCGCGACGCGGGCGCGCCGGGCTCGATCGTGATGTTCTCCTCGCAGGGCTGGTGGACCGGCGGCTTCGGCGGGTCGGTCGTCTACAACGCGAGCAAGGGCGGGATCGCGACGCTCACCAAGGGGCTCGCGCGATCGCTCGCGCCGCACGGCATCCGCGTCAACGCCGTCGCACCCGGCGGCGTCGACACGCCGATGATGCGCGAGGGCATGTCCGAGGAGGCGATGGCGTCGTTCCTCTCGATGGTGCCGCTCGGGCGGCTCGCGAAGCCCGAGGAGCTGGCGGGAGCGGTGCTCTTCCTCGCCTCGGACGCCTCGTCGTTCGTCACCGGGTCGATCATGAACGTCTCGGGTGGCCAGCTCATGTACTGATGCCGCCCGACGGCGACGTCCGAGAAGGAGATAGGGGAGAAAGTGGATCTTGACGGCTTCGCGAACCGGGTGGCGATCGTCACCGGTGGCGCCGGCGGCATCGGCCGCCGCACGGCCGAGACCCTGACCGGACTCGGCGCACGCGTCGCGGTGGTCGACGTGCGCGAGCCGGAGGTGCCCGGCTGCCTCGGGGTCCGGATGGACGTGACCGACCCCGCGAGCGTGCGCGGCGGGGTCGGCCGGGTGCACGAGGAGCTCGGGGTGCCGGCGATCCTCGTGCAGGCCGCCGGGATCTTCCGGATCGAGCCCTTCGAGGAGACGGCTCTCGAGTCGTGGAACCTCAGCATCGGGGTGAACCTCACCGGCGCGTTCCTCGTGGCGCAGGCGGTGCTGCCGCTCATGCGCGAGGCCGGCTACGGCCGGGTCGTGACGCTCGGCTCCAGCGCCGGGATCACGGGCGGCGCGAAGTCGGCCGCCGCCTACGCGGCGTCCAAGGCCGGCGTGATGGCGCTCGCGAAGTCGATCGCCACCGAGTACGCGGCGTTCGGCATCACCTCGAACGCGCTCGCCCCGAGCCTCATCGAGACCGACATGGTGGGCGGGATCGCGGACCTCGTGTCACGCATCCCGGTCGGCCGTCTCGGCCAGCCGCAGGACGTCGCCGACCTCGTGGCCTACCTGTGCTCGGAGCACGCGGGCTTCATCACGGGCGCCGTCGTCGACATCAACGGCGGCTTCCTCATCCACTGATTCCTTGACAGCGGCGTCATCGTCGCGACTAGAATCAGAAACGTTTCCAGAAACGAAACTAGGAGCGGCAATGACACAGCTTCCGGGAGCAGCAGCGCTGCCCGATCTCACGATCGAGCGGATCGAGACGGTCGCGGTCCGTGTGCCCCTCGACCGGGTCTACAAGGGCAGCCACTACCGGATGACGCACCGCTCGACGATCATCACGCGCCTCTACACGGCGAGCGGGATCGTCGGCGAGGCCTACGCGGGCGACGAGGACGCCGGCCTCGCGGACATCAACGCCATCATCCACAACGAGATCGCCCCCGTGCTGGTCGGCGAGGACGCCTTCGCGACGGAGCGCTGTTGGCAGCTCGCACGCCCGGCGACCTGGGACATCCTGCGCGATCGGCGACTCGGCCTCGTGGCCACCGCCTGCGTCGACGTCGCCATCTGGGACGCGGTCGGCAAGGCGCTCGGCATGCCGCTTCACAAGCTCTGGGGAGGCTACCGCGACTCGGTGCCGGTCATCACGATCGGCGGCTACTACGCGGCTGACGCGAACATCACCGCCGAGGTCGAAGGACTCATCGAGGCGGGCTTCGCGGGGATGAAGTTCAAGATCGGCGGACTCACCCCCGAAGAGGATGCCGTACGGTTCCGGGAGGCACGCACCGCGGCGGGTCCGGACTTCAAGCTCGCCGTGGACGCCAATCAGGGATGGACCCCGGCGGAGGCGATCCGGTTCTCGCAGCTCGTCGACGACTGCGACATCATGTGGTTCGAGGAGCCGTGCGTGTGGCAGAACGACCGTCGCGCGATGCGCGACGTCCGGCTCGCCGCCGGCGTGCCGGTGTGCGCCGGGCAGAGCGAGTTCTCGGCCGCCGGCTGCCGGGACCTCATGGAGACCGGGTCGATCGACTTCTGCAACTTCGACTCCTCCTGGTCGGGTGGCCCCACCGAGTGGCGCCGCGCCGCGGCGATCGCGAGCGTGTACGACGTGCGGATGGCGCACCACGAGGAGCCTCAGGTCGCCGCCCATCTGCTCGCCTCGATCCCGCACGGCACCTACCTCGAGTACTTCCACCCGCAGCGCGATCCGATCTGGCACAACTTCATCGCCAACATGCCGCGCCTGACCGACGGACGCATCCAGCTGCCCACCGGACCGGGGCTCGGCTGGGAGCTCGACCTCGACTACATCGAGCGCTACCGCACCGAACTGCCCCTCGAGCCCGCTGCGGCTCACTGAACCATCACCCTCGCGAGAAAGGACGCCCCGATGACGCGGCAACCAATCATCGACACCCACGTGCACTTCTGGAACATGGCCACCCCCGACCCGGGGATGCGGTGGGTGTGGCTCGAGAAGGAGTTCGTGCACCCGATCCTCGGCGACATCGACGCCATGAAGTCGGTCACCTACACGATCGACTCCGTGTACGCCGAGTCGCGCTTCGCCGACGTGAGCGCCTTCGTCCACGTGCAGGCGGCGCTCGGCTCCGACGACCCGGTGGCCGAGACGCGGTGGCTCACGCGCATGCGCGAGGCGGCGCCCGTGCCCTTCACGATCGTGGCCCACGCGGACCTCGGCGGCGACCAGGCGCAGGCCCAGCTCGACGGCCACGCCGAGTCGCCCTACTTCGTCGGCATCCGGGACTTCGCCGCCGAGGGCATGCTCGCCTCGGGTGAGGTGAACCCCGTCTACGAGGAGTCGCTGCGGGTGATGACCGAGCGCGGGCTCGTCTACGACCTCGACTGCGAGTGGATGAACATGGCGGCCGGCGCGCAGCTGGCCCGCCGCCACCCCGAACTGCAGATCGTGCTCGAGCACATCGGGTTCCCCCGCGCGCGCGACGACGACTACTTCGCGAACTGGAAGCGCTCGCTCGGGGAGCTCGCCTCGGCCCCCAACGTCACCTGCAAGATCTCGGGCCTCGCGATGACCGACCCGCGGTTCAGCCGCGAATCGCTGCGCCGCTGGGTCGACACCTGCGTCGAGTCCTTCGGGCCCGACCGCTGCGTCGTCGGCTCGAACTGGCCCGTCGACCGCCTCTACTCGAGCTACGACACGATCATGGACCTGTACCGCGAGTACATCTCGGGGCTCTCGGAGAGCGAGCAGGCCAAGATCCTGCACGACAACGCGGCGCGCCTCTACCGCTTGTGAGCGACGTCGTCCGCACGGTTCGCGGCGACGTCGACCCCGGCGACCTCGGGATCGCGCTCGTCCACGAGCACCTGCACATGGACTGCACGCCCCTGCTCGCCGCGCACGGCTATCAGGCGGCTCCCGAGCACGGCGCCTTCGACGCCGCCGCCGCGGCGGAGTGCCGGTGGAACCCGGGCGCGCATCCCGACAACTACCGCTTCACGGAGTTCGAGCCGGTGCTCGAGGACCTCTGCGACCTCGCCGCGCTCGGAGGCGGCACGGTCGTCGACGCCACGCCGCTCGACCTGGGGCGCGATCCGGATGCGCTGCTGCGCCTCTCGTGGGAGAGCGGACTGCACGTCGTCATGGGGACGGGCTACTACCTCGAGGCGACCCACCGCGGGCACCTGCCCGCGGGCGGCGAGGAGAGCGCGGCCTACGACGCGATCGTCGCGGACGCGCAGCGCTCCGGGCCGCGGCCGGGCGTCATCGGCGAGATCGGCACCTCCGACCCTCCGACCCCGAGCGAGCTGCGCGTCGTGCGCGGGGCGGCGCGCGCGGCGCACGACACCGGCCTCCCGCTGTCGATCCACCTCCACCCCTGGAGCGACACCGCGGAACAGGTCATGGAGGTGGTCGCCGCGACCGGCCTGCCGCCGCGACGCGTGCTGCTCAACCACGTGACGACCGCCGTCGGGAGGCCCGGTCAGCTCGAGCGCGTACTCGCGACGGGCGCCCGGTTGTCCTTCGACCTGTGCGGCTTCGACCACTCGCTCCTCGGCCCCGGACGATGGCCGCCGAGCGATCACGAGGTCATGGCGACGACGGTGGCCCTGCTGCACGGGCAGGCCGCCGATCAGGTGACGATCTCGCAGGACATCGGGGTGCGCACCCGGCTGCGACGCCACGGCGGATGGGGCTACGGGCACCTCCTGCGCCATCTCGTGCCGCTCCTGCGAGCGCACGGTGCCGACGACGACGATCTGGACCGGCTGCTCGTCCGGACGCCCGCAAGCTGGCTGTCGCTCGCGGATCCGCTGTGACGACGCGGCACGGTGACGCTGGGCGTCACCACATCACGAGGCCGCCCGTGTAGTTGATCGCCTGGCCGGTCATGTAGCCGGCCTCCTCGGAGAGCAGGAAGCGGATCGCTCCGGCGCACTCCTCGGCGGAGGCCGCCCGCCCGAGGGGCACGAGCGCGTTGCGCTCCTCGGCGAGCTGCTCGAACGTCATGCCGCGCGCCGCCGCCACCCCCTCGAGCACCCGGTCCTGCATCGGGGTGTCGATGATGCCCGGGCAGATGGCGTTGACCCTGACACCCGCGGGGGCGAAGGCGTAGGCGAAGGACCGCGTGATCGACAGCACCGCCGCCTTCGAGGAGGCGTAGACGGCCGCCTCGGTCGTGGTCGCGAGCTTCGCGGAGCTCGACGAGAGGTTGACGATCGCACCGCCGCGCGGCATCGTGCGCCCGATCCGCGAGGTGAGGTCCCACACGGCGTCGACATTGACCGCGTAGACCTCGTGCAGGTCGTCGACGGTGAGCTCGAGGATGGGCTTCAGGCGGTTGATCCCCGCCGAGTTGACGAGGGCTGCCGCCCCCTCCCCCGCGGCGACCACGCGATCGCGGCCGTCGGGGGCGGAGAGGTCCGCCGCGAGCACCTGCATGCCCTCGGCGGCATGGGCCGCGAGCGCCTGCTCGTCCCGGTCCACGGCGAGCACCTCGTAGCCCTCCTGCTGGAGCCGACGCGCGACGGCGCTGCCGATCCCGCTCCCCGCTCCCGTGACGACCGCCCGCGTCATGTCAGTCCTTCCGCTCGAACAGCTCGACGGCGTAGCCGTCGGGGTCCCGCATGTAGATGCTCCGCGCGCCCGCGTTGGGGCCGCTCGTGATGTCGACGGGCGCTTCGGAGCGCGGGGCGCCGCCGTGCTCGACCAGACGCGTCGTGAGCGCGTCGATCCCGGTGACGTAGAGGCACAGGTGGCCTCCGCCGACGTCGCTCGGGCGCGCGGCGGCGGAGAGCCGCTCGGTGCCGCGGTACTCGAGCAGTTCGACGAAGCCGCCGCCGGGGATCGTGAGATACACCGCGCGGATCGTCGAGAAGTCGAGGGCCAGGACCTCGCGCAGGTAGTCCGCGTCGAGCACGCGGTCGAGGTGCACCTCGAGGCCGAGGCCGTCGCGGTAGAACCGCAGCGAGGCGTCCATCTCGCGCACGGTGATGCCCGCGTGGAAGAAACCGGTGACCGCCGACACTTCGCGCCTCTCCCTCGTGGCACCCGACAGCTCGGGTGGAATCGTTTCCGACGATAGCGACGGCGGTCCCGCGCGTCAAGCGCCGGGCGCCGTCGCTACCGAAGCAGCCGCGCGAAGGCGCGCCCCGTCGGGCTGTCCGATCGAGCCCGCTCCACGAACCGTTCCGCGATGAGGTCGTAGCCCTCCTGATCCGGATGGAGCCCGTCCCACAGGAGGGCGGCATCCGCCTCCCCGAACAGCGCGAGTCCGTCGTCGTACCAGAGCGCCGGATCGTCCTGCATCCGGCGCTCGACGACCTCCCGCACGAGATCGCGCACGACGCGCAGCGTGAGGGCGCCGTCGCCCGGAGCTGTGTGTCGCGGGGTGCCACGGTAGCGCCCGTCGGCGCCCTTCGCGGTGGGGCCGGGCACCTCCTCGATCGCGGGGCAGGCGATCGGGGAGAGCACGAGAAGCGGCGTACGGGGATGCCCCTCCCGCACGAGGTCGAGGAAGCCGTGCAGCGCCGGGACGAAGGCGCGTGCCCGCATCGTGTCGCCGTTCACGACGTTGACGCCGAGCTTGAGGGAGATCACCTCGGCCGGCAGCGCCGCGATCGTGCGCGCGACGAACGGATCGAGCTGCGCGTTGCCTGCGATGGCGAGGTTCCGCAACTCCATGCCGAGGGCCCGCGCCGCCTGCTGCGGCCACGGTCCGAGCGGATCGACCGCCTCGAGCCCATGGCTCACGGAGCTGCCGTGGTGCAGCCAGACCGGCTTCCCGTCCTCCGGAGCGGGGTGCAGCGGCGCATCCGCGCGCACGGCGCGCAGCACGGAGCGCCCGTTGTGCGGCAACCAGATCCGCAGGGTCCGCTCCTCCCCCGTCGACGGGCCGAGCTCGAGTTCCGCCGTGACGGCCGGCCCCTCGATCAGCTCTGCCGAGCGATCCGGGAGGGTCCGCACCACAGGTCCCGCCTCCACCGGGACGCGCGCGACGACCACGCCGTCGAGCTCCGCGACGAGGCTCGCCGGGAACAGCGCCTGGGCCTCTCCCGCGGGCAGGATGCGCGTGAGCTCGAGGTCGATCTCGACCCGGCTCGCCGCCGTGAGCGCCACCAGGCTCACGCCGAGCGACTGAGCGGACCACCGCTCGATCCAGTCGTCGAACTGCTGCGCTCTCGTCCAGCTCGGCAGTCGCACCGGGGCGAGGCCGCCGGCGACCGCCTCGATCGCCGTCGCGCCGCGGATGAGCTCGCGGAGACTCGGCTGCGGGACGAGCTGCATCGTACGCCTACCGAGCCGGGGCCGGGCGCGAGGTCTCGCGGACCTCGTAGGAGGTCGGCAGCGTCACGGAACGCGGCTCGCCTCCTCTGATGAGCTCGAGCGCGAGCCCCGCGGCCTGCCGGCCCATCTCCTCGGCGTCGCGGATGACGACGCTGATGCGCGGCCGCATGACCCGCAGCCAGGGCAGGTCGTCGCACACCACGAGTGAGAGGTCGTCACCGGGACGCACCCCCAGCTCCGACAGCGCTTCGAGCACGCCGATCGTCGTCTGCACACCGCCCGCGACGATCGCCGTGGGCCGCTCGCCGGCAGGCAGCGCAAGCAGACGTCCGGTGGTCTCACGCGCGAAGGCCACGGAGAAGGCGCCGGACACCTGAAGCGCCTCGTCGACGGGGATGCCCGCCGCCTCGAATGCCTCCGAATAGCCGCGGAAGCGCTCTCGGGTCGGCCGGATCGCCGTCGAGCCGGTGATCATGGCGATCCGACGATGCCCGAGACCGATGAGGTCGGCCGTGGCGTCGCGCACCCCCTGCGCATGATCGAGCAGGATGCTGCCCGCGCGCAGCTTGCGCGGATCGCGGTCGATGAGGACGACGGGGCGCGAGAACGCGGCGAGCGCCTTGCTGGTCTTCGTGGACGCCTCGGAGATCGACGAGAAGAGCAGGGCGTCCACTCGTCGCTGCCGCAGCAGCGTGAGACGATCCACCTCGCGCACGGGATCGCCGCTGCTGTTGGTGACGAGCAGCGAGTAGCCCGCGTCGTTGAGAGCCTCCTCGGCCCCGTGGATGATGTCGCCGAAGAAGGGGTTCGCGAAGTCGCGCACGACGAAGCCGACCGTGCGGGTGAACCCGCTCCGGAGGCTCTGCGCCCCGGGATCCGGCGAGTAGCCGAGCTCCTCCGCGGCCGCGAACACCTTGGCCTTCATGCTCGGGCTCACGTCCGGATGGGAGCTCAGCGCCCGCGAGACCGACGAGACGGCGACCCCGGCACGGGTGGCCACATCGTGGATGGTGACGGCCCGTGGCTCATCCATGCGTCTCGATCCCCTCTCGCCGCGAAAACTGCGCTCCCATCAGGATGTACTAATCCAGATGCCAGACCTCGGCGAATCGCAGCATCTCGCCCTTGTTGTCGGCCTGATTCACGATGAGGTCGCGGAACCACTCCGACCACTTCCCGTTGTGCTCGCTCTCGCCCACCTTCGCGAAAGCCGTCGCCGCGTCCGGGTGGGCCTCGACGTAGCCGATCACGAGCGTGCCACGACGGAAGAGGCTGTAGTTCTTCAGGCCGGCGGCCTGGATGGCCTCCACGAGTTCCGGCCAGATCTCGTCGTGGCGCCTCTTGTACTCGTCCTCCGCGCCCTCGAAGAGCTCGAAGCTGAAGCAGACCCGCTCCATCGCGTTCCTCCATCCGATCGGCGACCCTCGCCGGTGGTGACAAGTATGGTGCAAATCGACGAGAATGGAATCATTTCCAATCGGAGCCCCGGACGACCCGCATGCCCGCCGTCGCCCCATGGCGCTTGGTTTTTCGCTATTGACAAAGCCGTCGACGCGACGCATAGACTCAGGTGTCTGGAAAGGGTTCCAGAATCAGTTCAGAGAGGAACGATTCATGCGCTCACAGCGAAAGGAGGGCCTCGGCTTCCTCGCCGCCGCCGCCCTCGCCACAGCATTCGTCTTGACCGGCTGTACCTCGGGTTCGACCCCCGGCGACAATGGCACGGGCGGTGAGACCAAGCTGAAGATCGGCTACATCTCCCTCGGGGATCAGGTGCCCTTCGTCAAGCTCGTCTCCGAGAACATCAAGTCCGAGGCGGCCGCAGCCGGCGTGGAACTGCTGTTCTGCGACTCCCAGCTCGACGCCGCCAAGGCGCTCGCCTGCGCGCAGAACTTCAAGACGCAGGGCGTCGACGGCATCATCAACTTCCAGGTGGACGAGAAGGCCGCCGAGTCGATCTGCGCGGCCGGCCCCGACGTCCCCGTCGTCGCGGTCGACATCCACCAGCGCCCGTGCGAGAAGGTCTTCGTCGGCGCCGACAACCACACCGCGGGATTCATCGCGGGCGAGGCCCTGGGCAAGTACTTCAAGGACAAGTTCGACTGCGCCTACGACGCGTTCGTCTCCATGGAGCAGCCTGCCGCCGGCCAGGTCAACCTCGACCGCACGGGCGGCGCCATCGAGGGCTTCGAGTCCATCTGCGGCAAGCTCGACGAGGCGAAGCACCGCAGCGTCGACGGCGGCGGCACGATCGACGGCGGCAAGACCACCTTCGGCGACACGCTGACCGCGCTCACCGGTGCGAGCCGCATCGCGGTCGTCAGCCTCAACGACGACATGCTGCTCGGTTCGTTCGCCGCAGCGCGTGCTCAGGGTCGCGAGGGGCAGATCTACGGGGTGGCGCAGGGCGCCGACCCGAGCGCCTTCGAGGACATCCAGAAGAACCCGAACTGGATCGGCGACACCGCCTACTTCCCCGAGAAGTACGGCCAGCTGGCCATCCCGTCGATCATCAGCCTGATCAAGGGCGAGAAGGTTCCCGCGAACGTGTTCACCAAGCACGTGTTCATCAACGCGGACAACTTCGCCGAGTTCTACGGATAAGGATCCACGTGACGCAGCTCACCCTGAGCCTGCGAGGCATCTCCAAGTCGTTCGGCGGCGTCGAGGTTCTCCACCAGGTGAATCTCGACGCCGTCGGCGGCGAGGTCCTCGCCCTGCTCGGCGAGAACGGTGCCGGGAAGTCGACGCTGGTGAAGATCCTCGCCGGCGACTACACCCCGGACGCCGGCTCGATTCTCGTCGACGGGGAGACGTCCGCCGAGCTCAACCCGCGCAGCGCACGACGACTCGGCATCCGGATGATCTACCAGGAGTTCCAGGACGCCGGCGCCCTCACCGTCGCCGAGAACATCAGTCTCGGCCGCTGGCCCACCGCCGGCGGCATCGTGTCATGGAGCCGCATCCAGCGCCGCGCGGAGGACGTCCTGGACCAGATGGGCGTGGACATCGATCCCGCCGCGACCGTGGGCAGCCTGCGCGTCGGGGAGCGGCAGGTCGTGGAGATCGCGCGCGCGCTCGCCGACGACGCCAAGCTCCTGATCCTCGACGAGCCGACCGCCGCCCTCTCCCAGCAGGAGGTCGACCGTCTCTTCGAGTGGGTGCGCCGTCTGCGCGACCGCGGGGTGTGCATCGTCTACATCACCCACCGGCTCGACGAGGTCTTCGAGCTCGCGGACCGGGTGCAGGTGCTGCGCAACGGGAATGTCGCTCTCGTGTCGCCGACGAGCGACGTCAGCCGCCGCGAGCTCGTCGAGGCCATGGTCGGACGCGACATCGGCGAGGTCTCCCGGCCCGCCGACCAAGGCGCCCCGGTGCTCGGCGAGCCTCTCATCAGCATCCGCGACCTCGACATCGACGACCAGGTCACCGAGCTGTCGCTCGAGGTGAGCCCGGGCGAGGTCGTGTGCCTCTACGGCAAGCTCGGCAGCGGAACCACGATCGTCGCCGAGGCGTGCTTCGGCCTGCGTCGCCCGACTCGCGGGGAACTGCGCATCGGCGGCACCTCGGGCTTCCCGGCGCACCCGGTCGCCGCCATCCGCCGCGGCATCGGATACCTGCCCCCCGACCGCAAGCGCGAGGGCGCCTTCATGAACCGCTCGGTCGTCGAGAACCTCGCCGTGGCGTCCTGGGGGCGGCTGTCGTCGCTCGGAACGATCACCCGCTCGCGCGAGACGACCGCATACGACCGCTGGGCGGGCAAGCTCGGCATCAAGTCCGCAGATCCGGCGCACCAGGCGATCGCCAACCTCTCGGGCGGCAATCAGCAGAAGGTGCTGCTCGCCCGCTGGCTCGAGCGGGGCTCCAATCCCCTGGTGCTCGTGGAGCCCACCCGTGGCGTCGACGTGGGCGCACGCCAGGAGATCTACTCGGCGATCAGGGGGCTGTCCCGCGAGGGGCAGGCCGTGCTGGTCGTGACGAGCGACTACGAGGAGGCCGTGCAGCTCGCCGACCGCGTCGTGGTCATGCAGCGCGGCAGGCAGGCCGCCGAGTTCGCCGGTGACGACGTCACCGCCCAGAATCTGATCATCGCAGCAGGAGGATGACGTGACCACTCAGCTCGACACGCCCACGGTGGCGGTCCGCGCGGCGCGCAGGCGCCGACGGCTTCCCGACACGGCCGCTCTCGCCGTGGTGCTGCTGGCGCTCGCGATCTTCTTCGCGACCCAGTCGCCGTTCTACCTGACGCCCAACAACCTGCTGAACATCCTGGTCAACGCGGCGGTCATCGGCATCATCGCGGCGCCCGGGACGCTTCTGCTGGTCGCGGGCCAGTTCGATCTCTCCGTCGGATCAGGAGCGGCGTTCATCGGCGTCGTGATGGCCTGGAGCGCCTCGGAGTGGGGTATTCCCGCCGCGGTGGTCCTCAGCATCGCCGCAGGCCTGCTCATCGGGGTGATCAACGGATTCGCGGTGACGGTGCTCGGCATCAACGCCCTCATCACCACCCTCGCCACCCTCGCGATCCTCCGCGGTCTCGGACAGGTGATCGCGGGCGGCCAGACGCTGCTGCTGTCGGGATTCGGCGACCTCGGGAACGCGCGACCGTTCCTCGACATCCCGATCCCGGTGCTCATCCTGGTCGTCGTGATCGTCGTGATGGTGCTCGTGATGCGCTTCACGGTGTTCGGCCGTTCGATGTACGCCATCGGGGCCAACCCCGTGGCCGCACGCCTCGCGGGCATCCGCACGCGCACCATGATCTTCGGCGGCTTCCTCCTGTCGGGGCTCGCCGTCGCGATCGGCGGCCTCATCCTCGTGTCGCAGCTCGGCGCCGCGTCGCCGAACGCCGCGACGGGCCTCGAGCTCTCGGTCGTCACGGCGGTGATCCTCGGCGGGGCGAGCCTCGCCGGCGGCCGGGGGACCATCCTCGGCACCGTGCTGGGCGTGCTCATCCTCGGCACGCTGAACAACGGCCTCACGCTCATGAACATCGACTCGTTCTGGCAGGACGTGGCCCGCGGCGTGCTCCTGCTCGCGGCGGTCGGGTTCGATCAGCTGCGGCTGCGCTTCCTGTCGGACAAGTGACTCGGACAAGCAACACGGACAACACGGAACGGAGACGGACGATGGCACCCATCAGGGTCGGAGTGATCGGCGCGGGAAGCTGGACGGTGGCATCCCATCTGCCCAACCTCGCCCGCCACGACGATGTCGAGTTCGTGGGGGTCGCACGCAAGGGATCGGAGCTGCTGCAGAAGATCGCCGAGCAGTACGGCTTCCAGGTGGCCTCGGAGGACTACCGCGATGTGCTCGACGCCGGCGTCGACGTCGCGATCGTCGCGAGCCCGTCCGGTCTGCACGCCGAGCACGCCCTCGCGGCGCTCGAGTCGGGCGCGCACGTCATGTGCGAGAAGCCGGTCACGATCGATCCGGAGAGCGCCTGGATGCTCGCCGAGCGGGCGTCCGCGCTCGGCAAGGAGTTCGTGGTCTCCTTCGGCTGGAACTACCGGCCGATGGTGCAGCGCGCGAAGGCGCTGCTCGACGAGGCCGGCATCGGGCGACTCGAGCATCTGACCGTGCACATGTCCTCGGTGACACGGGAGCTGCTCTCGAACACCGGCGCCTACCCGGGCTCCGCCCCGGAGACCGTGCCCGAGCAGCGCACCTGGACCGATCCGCGTCTCTCCGGCGGCGGATACGGACAGGCGCAGCTCACGCACGCCCTCGGTCTCGCGTTCTGGCTCACCGGCGCCCGCGCGGCATCCGGTTTCGCCACGATGTCGGCACCGCTCGACGCCCCCGTCGAGCTCCACGACGCGATCGTCTACAACTACGACGGAGGCGGCATCGGCGTGCTCTCGGGCGGTTCGGCGCATCTCGGCGCGAACGACAACAAGCACGCCCTCGAGGTGCGCGCGATCGGCTCCGAGGGCCAGTTCCTCGTCGACGTCGAGCGCGAGGCGGTGTGGATCTTCCGCACCGGGCAGGAGGAGGTCCACCTCGAGCTGCGCGACGGCGAGGGCGCCTACGACTGCATCGGACCAATCGACACCGTGCTCGCGGCGGCCCGCGGCGACGCCTACGTCAACCAGTCCCCGGCGGAGCTGGGCGCCCGGGTTGTGGAGGCCCTCGACATCGCCTACCGCAGCGCCTCGTCCGGCCGGGTCGAGCGTCGCGCGGGCTGATGGCATGAGCGGCCGGCTCCTTCGATCCCACCTCTACGTCCCCGCCGACCAGGAGCGCCTCCTCGCGAAGGCACGCACGACGGACGCGGATGCGGTCATCCTCGACCTCGAGGATGCGGTGGCGCCCGCACGCAAAGACGCGGCCCTCGCCGGCGCGCTCGAGTTCCTGGCGTCGGACGAGCCGGGCCCCGAGCGCTGGGTGCGGGTCAACACCGGGGCACGCGGCCTCTCCGAGATCGAGATCCTCGTCGCGATGCGGCCCGACGGCATCTGGCTGCCCAAGGCCGAGCCGGGCGGCTGGACGTCGGATGCCCTCGCCGCTCTGGCCTCGCGTGAGGTGCGCCCCGGGCTCCTCGTCGAGAGCGCCGCCGGCCTCGTCGGCCTCCCTCAGCTGCCCCCGCTGCCCGCCGACGCGCTCACTCAGCTCGGCGAGGTCGACCTCGCCGCGGACCTGCGGATGCGCGACCGCTCGGAGGAGGCGATGGTGCCCTTCCGCGCCCGGATCGTCCTCGAGACCGCCATCCGCGGCCTCGAGCCGCCGGTCGCCCCGATCGACGAGCGCTTCGACGACCTCGAGACGTTCCGCGCCCGCAGCATCCTCCTGCGCGACCGCGGCTTCGGTTCACGCGCGTGCATCCATCCGGCCCAGTTGGCCGTCGCGAACGAGGTCTTCGGCATCGATCCCGACGAGCTCGCGCACGCGCGCCGCGTGCTCGAGGAGTTCGACGAGCAGGCGGCCGCCGGGCGGGGCGCCTTCACCGACGGGCACGGGCGGATGGCCGACCTGGCGACCGTGCGGTGGGCTCGAGAGCTCGTGGCGCGCGCCGGCGGGGGCGGTTCATGATCGCCGCGCCGCCTTTCGCCGAGGATCTCGCGCTCGGCGTGCCGCTGCGTCCAGCCCCCGAGGTGACGATCGACGCCGGGATCGCCGCGCACTACGCGGCGATCACCGGCGACGGGCTCCGCACGACGGTGAGCGACCTGGCGAGCAACGCGCTCACCGGGCGCGCCGAACGCCTCGCGAACCCCGCTCTCGTGCTCGCCGTCTCGATCGGCCAGTCGACGATCGCGACCAGGCGGGTCATCGCGAACCTGGCCTACCGCGGGATCCTGCTGCGCGACGCGGTGCACCTCGGCGACACGCTCAGCACGACGGTCACCCCGCTCGCCGCGGACTGGACGCGAAGCGGGCGCGAGCGCGCGAAGGTGCTGCTCGGGATGCGCTTGATGCGCGGCACCGAGCTCATCGCCGACTACCAGCGGCTGGCGCTGCTGCCGGTCGCCGAGCCCGATCGGCTCGAGACGACGGGCATCCCGGAGGCCGAGCCGCCGGCGCAGCTCGCCGCGTTCGCATCCGCGATCCCCGCGGGCTGGGCGAGCCCCACCGCGAGCGCCTCCGTGAGCGCGGGCGAGGAGTGGGAGGACCCGCTGGCCGACACCGTGTCCTCGGCGCGCGAGCTCGTGCGCCTCACCCGCAATCTGGCCGCCGCCCACCGCGACGCACGCGCTGGCCAGGGCGGGCGCCGGCTCGTGTACGGGGGCCACACCATCGGACTCGCGCAGGCATCGCTCGCCCGCACGCTCCCCGACCTCGTGACCGTCGTCGCGTGGCGATCGTGCGACCATCTCGCCCCCGTGTTCGAGGACGACCTGGTGACGGTTCGCACGCGGATCGTCGACACCGTGGCGACGCGCGGCTTCCTCCTGGCTGACGCGATCGTGACCGCCACCGTGCATCGCCACGGCGAGGCTCCGAGCGAGGTGCTCGACTGGCGACCGGTGCTCGTCCTCGCAGGGAGCGGCTCGTGAACCCGATCAGCCTGCTCGCGGGCATCCGCGTCGTCTCGCTCGAGCAGTACATCGGCGCGCCCTACTGCACCGGGCTGCTCGCCGATGCGGGCGCAGAGGTCATCAAGGTCGAGGCGCCGGGAGGCGGCGACCCCCGCCGCGGCTACGACCCCCTGCGCACCGACGAGAACGGCAGCCTCAGCGGCGGCTTCGCCTCCTACAACCGCGGCAAGAAGTCCGTCGAGCTCGATCTCAAGACGCCAGAGGGGCTCGCGGACCTGGGAAGACTGCTCGAGGCGGCCGACGTGCTGGTCTCCAACCTGCGGCCGGGATCGCTGTCGCGCTTCGGCCTGGGGCCCACGGAGGTCGCTGAGCGCTTCCCCCGGCTCATCGTGTGCGAGATCTCAGGCTTCGGGCAGACCGGGCCCTACGCGTCCTGGCCCGCCTTCGACTCGGTGATCCAGGCGATGAGCGGCCTCAGCAGCATGCTGGGCGAGACGAGCGACTCGCCGCCGGGCCTCGCGCCGATGGCGACGATGGACATCCTCGGCGGCGTCTACGCGGCCGTCGGGATCCTCGCCGCGCTCGTCGGGCGGCAGCGCACCGGGCGCGGCACACGGGTCGACGCCTCGATGTACGACATCGGCGCAGCCTTCCTCGAGCGCCCGCTCACGCTCCACGAGTTCACAGGCGATGTGCCGACCCGGGGCACCGATCTCTTCAGTCCGGTCGGCAGCTTCCGCGCGCGCGACGGCTGGGTGTGCCTGGTAATCCCCACGGACGAGATGTGGCGCCGATGCTGCGCCGCGATCGGGCGTCCCGAGCTCGCCGACGATCCCCGGCTCGACACCGTGCTGAAGCGGGCGGAGCGGATGCGCGACCTCGTCATCCCCCTCCTCGAGGACTGGGCGGCCGAGCGCGGCAAGGAGGAGGCCGCCCGCATCCTCCGCGACGCCGGTCAGCCCGCCGGCGTCGTGCAGACGATCGCGGAGGTCCGGCGGGATCCCCATCTCGCCGCGCGCGGGCTCTTCCAGCCCGTCGACGACCCCCGCGCCGTGGAGCCGGATGGGAGCAGGCTGGCACTGCCGCGACTCCCGCTGCTGTTCGACGGGGTCGCGTCGGTTCCGGGCACGATCCCCGCGCTCGGCGAGAACACCGAGGAGCTCCTGGGAGGGCGCGATGACCGCTAGGCCGAGGGTCGGGGTGGTCCACCCCTACTGGAGCTTCTGGGAGTCGGCCGGAGGCCCGGGCTTCGCCGAGGAGCGGGCCGCGCTCGGGGACCGGGCGGTCGCCGCCCTCGAGCAGTTCGTCGAGGTCGCCTGGAGTGAGACCCTGCGTCCGGGAGACGACGTGACGGCTCTCCTCGCCCGCGTGGACGCGGAGGTGGACGCGATCGTCGTCGCGAGCACGATGGCCTCCTCCCCCGGCGCGATCGTGGAGCTCATCGAAGCCTGTCCCTCGATGCCCGTGGTGCTCTGGGCGGCTCATGACGGGGCGTCGGTCGACGCCGACCTCAGCCACACCGGCATCACCAAGCGCGGCGGCACCGTCGGGGTGCCGATGATCGGCGCCCATCTCACGCGTATCGGCCGTCCTTACGACGTGGTCGCGGGCGATCTCGCCGACCCCGCGGACATCGGTCCCGCGGTTCGTGCGGCGGCCGCCGCCGGACGGGTGCGGCGATCCCGTCTCGGCGTCGTGGGGTCGCCGATCCCCGGCTACGAGTGGGCGCGGATTCCCACACCCGCTCTCGAGTCGCTCGGCGTCACCGTCGTGGAGCGTACCGCGGAGCAGTTGGCCGCGCGGATCCCGGCGGCCCCCGATGCCGCGGCGCGCAGCACGCTCGAGGGCTTCACGGTCGACGCCGAGGTGCCGTCCGGCGACCTCGACCGAGCGCTCAGGTATGCGACCGCGCTCGACGACCTCGTCGCCACGGAGCGGCTGGCTGCCGGCACGCTGAACTGCCACGTTCCCGAGCTCCGGCTGGGGATCGGCTCCGCCCCCTGCCTCGCCCTCGGCGCGTGCACCTCGCGCGGCATCCCCTGGACGTGCACGGGCGACGTGGCGACCGCCCTCGCGATGCTCATGGTCGCCAGCCTCGGCGCCCCCACGCTCTATCACGAGATCGAGGCGCTCGACGAGGTGAGCGACGAGGCGATCCTCGCGAACTCGGGAGAGCACGATGCGCGATTCGCGGCGAACGGCGCGAGGCGCGTCATCGTGAACCCCTGGTTCGATCGGGAGCCGGGCACGGCATCCGCGGAGTTCACGATCGCCGCCGGGCCCGCGAGCCTCATCGGGATCGCCACCGGCGCCGACGGCACCCTCACCGCGGTGGTCGCGGCAGGTCGTTTCACCGAGCGGACCTCCCACGCCTCGGGGACCGTCAACGCGGCGTTCGTGTTCGACTCCGGTCCCGCTGCAGAGGCCTGGCGGCGCTGGAGCCTCGCGGGGGTCGGCCACCACTCCTGCGCGACGGACCGCGACGTCTCGCGGGAGATCGAGGCGATGTGCCGCCACCTCGGCATGGGTTTCGTCCGGGTCTGAGGCGCGACGTCGGCTCGACGCCGAGCGGCGTGCCGACGGCGGTGCGGATGACCCTAAGCTGTCGGGAACATCGAACGGGACGACGGGGTCTGAGTGATGCCTGAGCAGCGGGTCGCCATCATCGGCGCGGGGCCGAGCGGCCTCGCGATGGCGCGGGCGCTGCAGCGCGCGGGGCTCGCGTTCGACGGCTTCGAGGCCTCGGGTGGCGTCGGCGGCCTCTGGGACATCGCGAACCCGCGCTCGACGATGTACGAGTCGGCGCACCTCATCTCCTCCCGCACGACGACCGAGTTCGCCGAGTTCCCGATGGACCCGGGAGCCGACTACCCGAGCCATCGGGCGCTCCTCGGATACTTCCGCGCCTTCTCGGCGCGCTTCGGGCTCGACGAGCGCTTCGTCTTCGGCACCCGGGTCACCCGGGTCGAGCGGGCGCCGGATGCCGGAGGCTGGCTGCTGACCGCCGAGGGCCCGGACGGCGAGGTCCGGCGCACCTACAGCGACGTGATCCTCGCGAACGGCACCCTCGCCGAGCCCCACATCCCGAGCTTCCGCGGCGAGTTCGACGGCGAGCTCATGCACACCGCGGCATACAAGAGCGGCGCGCAGCTCGCGGGCCGGCGCGTGCTCGTGATCGGCGCCGGCAACTCCGGATGCGACATCGCCGTCGACGCCGTGCACCATGCGGCCTCCGTCGACATGAGCGTGCGACGCGGCTACTACTTCGTGCCGCGCTACCTCTTCGGACGCCCGGCCGACACCCTCAATCAGGGGCGACCGCTCCCCGCGCGCATCAAGCAGTTCGTCGACGCCCGGGTGCTCCGCGCCTTCACGGGCGATCCCGTCCGCTTCGGCTTCCCGAAGCCCGACTACCGGATCTACGAGTCGCATCCGATCGTCAACACCCTCGTGCTGAACCACCTCGGGCAGGGCGACCTGCGCATCCGCCCCGACATCGACCGCTTCGACGGCCGCACGGTGCGCTTCGCCGACGGCACGAGCGACGAGTACGACCTCGTGCTGCTCGCGACCGGCTACGCGCTCGCCTACCCGTTCATCGACCGCGAGGAGCTCGACTGGACGGGCCACGCGCCGCGGCTCTTCCTCAACATCTTCCCGACGCCGCGGGTCGGCGAGCTCAGCGGCATCGCCGTGATGGGCATGGTCGAGGCCTCCGGGCTCGGCTGGCAGGGCCGTGCCGAGCAGGCCGAGCTCATCGCCGCCGTGCTCGCCGCGGACCCCGCCGAGCGCACCGCCTTCGCCCGCCGGATCGCCGAGCGGCCCTGGCCGGACCTCAGCGGCGGCTACCGCTACCTCGGCCTCTCCCGGATGTCGTACTACGTCAACAAGGACGCCTACCGCCGCGCCGTCCGCCGGGAGGCGGCACGGCTCACCCGAGCGCAGAAACGAGTCACCGCATGATCGACCCCGACAGCGTCGTCGTCAGCTTCACCCCCGGATCGCTCGTCATCCTCAACGTCGTGCTCGGGCTCATCATGCTCGGCATCGCGCTCGACACGGCTCCGAGCGACTTCAAGGTGGTGCTGAAGAAGCCGAGGCCGTTCGTCATCGCGATCCTCGCGCAGCTCGTCGTGCTGCCCGCGGTGACCTTCGGACTCACCTTCCTGCTGCCGATCCCCGGGTCCATGGCCCTGGGCATGATCCTCGTCGCCTGCTGCCCGCCCGGGAACATCTCGCAGGTGCTCACCCATCGCTCGGGCGGCAACGTCGCGCTCTCGGTGTCGATGACGGCCGTGTCGAACGTGATCTACATCTTCACCCTGCCGCTCACCGTCACTTTCTGGGGCTCGATCCACCCGACCGCCTCGAAGGTGCTCGAGCAGCTCTCGGTCAACCCCGGGCAGATCCTGGTCGAGATCCTGCTCGTGATCGGCGTGCCGTTCGCGGTCGGGTTGCTCGTGCGGGCGCGCTTCCCCGCGTTCGCGAAGAAGGTGCAGCCCTTCGTGCGCTGGTTCTCGCTCATCGCGCTGCTCGGCTTCATCACGGTCGCCCTCATCGGCAACTGGGCGGTGTTCGTCGGGGTGCTCGGCATCATCGTGCTCGTCGTCACGATCCACGACGCCGTCGCCCTCGCGATCGGCTGGGGCACCGCCGCGGTCGGCGGGCTCGGCACCCGGGAGCGCAAGGCGATGACCTTCGAGGTCGGCATCCGCAACTCGGGGCTGGGTCTCGGCATCATCTTCTCGTTCTTCCACGGGCTCGGGGGGATGGCGATCGTCGCCGGCTGGTGGGGCATCTGGGACATCATCGCGGGCCTCGCGCTCGCCGCGCTCTGGGCGCTGCACACCCGGCGACGCACGGGGAGCGCCCGCGGGGATGCGACCCGCCGCGGGATGGCCGAGGCGGCTGAGGAGCGGGGCGCCGGTGATCCGGTGCCCGAGTCGGCGTCGTGAACGGCGAGCGCGTCCTCGTCACGGGCGGCGCGGGGTTCCTCGGCACACGGGTCGCCGCGGCGCTCGCCGCGCGGCCGGATGTCGCGGTCGTCGTCGTGGGCGACGTGCGGGAGCCCGCCGAGCCGATCGGCGTCTTCGAGCGCTGCGACGTGACCGATCCGGAGGGGCTCGCCGAGCTGCTGCGCCGCCACGCGATCGACGTCGTCGTGCACCTCGCCGCGATCGTCAATCCGGGGCGCGACGCCGCGCTCGAGTACCGCGTCGACGTCGAAGGCACCCGTAACGTGCTCGACGCCTGCGTCGCGGCCGGGGTGCGGCGCATCGTCGTATCGTCGTCGGGTGCGGCGTACGGCTACCACGCCGACAACCCGGAATGGCTCGTGGAGTCGGATGCCCTGCGCGGCAACGACGAGTTCCCCTACTCCCGGCACAAGCGGCTCGTCGAGGAGATGCTCGCGGAGCAGCGGCGGACGCATCCCGCGCTCGAGCAGGTGGTCTTCCGGATCGGCACGATCCTCGGGCCCGCCGTACGCAACCAGATCACGGCGCTGTGGGACGGCCGGCGCATCCTCGCGATCCGCGGATCCGACTCGCCGTTCGTGTTCGTGTGGGTCGACGACGTCGCCGCCGCGATGGCGCGCGCCGCGACCGATGGACCTCCCGGCATCTTCAACGTCGCCGGCGACGGGCGGATGACGGTGTCGGAGATCGCCGCACGGCTCGGCAAGCCGCTGGTGACCATCCCGGCAGGCCTCCTCGCCCTCGCGCTTCGCGTCGGGAACGCATTGCGCCTCACGGTGCACGGTCCGGCGCAGGTGGGCTTCCTGCGGTACCGCCCGGTGCTCGCGAACACGGCGCTCGTGAACGTTTTCGGCTTCAGGCCGACCCTCACGAGCGCCGAGGCGTTCGAGGCCTATCTGGCGACGCATCCGGGGATGGCACGGCGCGACGGGATCGGTGCGGAGCCCGGAGAGAAACCACTCGCGGACCGAGCGGGAGACGCGCCATAATCTCCGCTATGCAGCGACGCCCCGGTCCCCTCCCCCTCGCCCTCCTCGCCGCCGCCGGCGCACTGGCGCTCGCCCTCTCGGGCTGCGGATCGAGCGGCTCTCCCGCCTCATCCGGCGACGCGACCACCCCGGCGAGCGACGGGTCGAGCGCACCCGCGGGCGGCGACGCCGAGGGCCTGTGCGCGACGGTTCCCGACCTCGCGACCGTCACCCGTGTCTCGGGAATCGCGGGTCTCGCGGACGGTGCCGCGGACCTCGGCCAGAAGGACAATTGCACCTTCAACGGACCGGATGGTCGCAACGTGATGTTCCAGCGTCAGACGATCATCGAGGGCGTCGTCCAGCTCGACGCCGATCACGGCTGGGTCGACTCGTCCCGCGTCTCGGGCGGCAAGGAGCTGGAGGGCTTCTCCACCCTCGCGGTGCCGGACGCCGACGGTCCGGACCCGGCCTACTGGGAGGTCGGCGTGAACGGCGGCGGCGACCCGGCGGCGCAGCTCGACGCCGCGCTGCAGCTCATGAAGGCGTGGGGGAAGACGGCATGACGGCCGACGCGCGACGCCAGGCGCGAGCCAGCAGGGCTCGGTAGCCGAGGATCGCGGCCGCCGCGAGCACGGCTGCGACGCCGAGCCCGAACAGCGGGACCGCGGGGTAGAACGCGACGGGCGCGATGAGCGCCCCGATCGGCGCGCCGATCGACACCGCGACCGCCTCCCGCCGCCGGCTCCGGGGCGGCATCTGCGCGATCGCGAGCGCGAGGACCGCGACGACCGCGACAACGACCGCCATCCCGAGCATGAGGAGGACCGCGGTGGGGGCGAGCTCCCACCCGCCGTGCCGGTAGAGCTCGTCGGGCCGGATCGCGAGACCCAGCGCGACGCCGATCAGGATGCCGATCGCGCCCGCGGCCGCGAGGCTCGCGCCGAGGACGCCCCACGCCATCCGCGCGAACGAGGGCGCCGGGAGCGGCACGCCGCCGTTCATGCGGGGCACGCGCCCTTCTGCTGGAAGGCGGGACCGCCGAGCGCCGAGCCCGAGCCGTCGAGGGTCGCGACGAGCTCGCCACCCTCGACGCGGAGCCCGGTGAGGGTGAACGCGGCGGGCAGCGCGTCGGCGATGCACACCGCGCGCCGCTGCAGGAGGGCGCTCGCGAGGCCGCCGAGGAGCGGGTTCGCCCGCAGCTGGTCGGCGGTGAGCACCTCATCGCCGATGCGGATGCTCGTGGGGTCGAAGGCGAGCTCGCCGTCGGCCACCGAGGGGGTGAGCCCCAGGCCGAGCGTGAGCGGCGCCCCGAGGACCGAGACGCTCCCGCTCGCCACGAGCTCCGACCCCTGGAGGGCGACGCCGTCGATCGTCACGCCCGGGATCTCACGGGCGACCGTCGTGAGGGCATCGACCGGGATCGCATACCGCACGGCGAGCCCGCGCGTCGGCGTCGACGGGTCGAGCGGCACGCCGTGGGCCGTCACCGAGAGGTCGCCGCGGAGCGGACCGAGCGCGAGACCGTCGACCCGGATGCCGACCTCGTCGAGCGCTCCCCGGACCGCCTGCAGGAGCACCGGCCCCCCGCCGATCGACACCGCGACGGGCGTGCCGTCCGGCACGTCGAGAGCGGACGCCACCCGGTCGGCGATCGCCTTCTGCGCGAGATCGCGCGCCACGGCATCCGCCGCGACCCCCGCCCCCGCGAGCAGCGCCGCGACGCCGAGGAGCACCCACGGCCACGCCCGGCGCCGACGACGCGCCGGCTCGCCGGTGCGCGACGGCGCGGCGGGGCTCACGTCACATCCGCTCGGGAGCCGAGACCCCGAGCAGTGCGAGGCCGTTGCGCAGCACCTGGCCGGTGGCGTCGTTGAGCACGAGCCGCGCGCGGTGCACCGCCTCCACCGGCTCGTCGCCGAGCGGGATCACCCGGCAGGAGCCGTACCAGCGGTGGTAGGAGCCCGCGAGCTCCTCGAGGTGGCGGGCGATCCGGTGCGGCTCGCGCAGCTCGACCGCCTGCAGCACCACGCGCGGGAAGTCGGCGAGCACTCCGAGCAGCTCGCTCTCGGTCTCGTGCGCGAGCGCTGACGGGTCGAAGCCGGAGCGGTCGATGCCCGCCGCCTCCGCGTTGCGGGCGACCGCGCGCGTGCGGGACTGCGCGTACTGCACGTAGAACACCGGGTTGTCGTTCGTCTTGCGCGCGAGCAGGTCGAGGTCGATGTCGATGTTCGAGTCGATCGAGCTGCGCACGAGCGCGTAGCGGGCGGCGTCCACGCCGACAGCCTCGACGAGGTCCTCCATCGTGACGACCGTGCCGGCGCGCTTCGACATCCGCACCGGCTCGCCGCCGCGCAGCAGGTTCACGAGCTGGCCGATGAGGATCTCGTGGTTCACGTAGGGGACGTCGCCGAACGCCGCCGTCATCGCCATGAGGCGCTGCACGTAGCCGTGGTGGTCGGCGCCGAGCAGCAGGATGCAGCGGTCGAAGCCGCGCTCGCGCTTGTCGAGGTAGTAGGCGAGGTCGCCCGAGATGTAGGCGGCCTGGCCGTCGGACTTGATGACGACGCGGTCCTTGTCGTCGCCGAACTCGGTCGTGCGCAGCCAGGTCGCGCCGTCGGCCTCGTAGATGTGGCCGAGCTCGCGCAGCCGCGCCACGGCGCGCTCGACGGCGCCCGACTCATGCAGCGAGTTCTCGTGGAAGTACACGTCGAAGTCGACGCCGAAGTCGTGCAGGCTCGCCTTGATCTCGCCGAACATCTGCGCGACGCCGAGCTCGCGGAAGACCTCCTGCTGCTCCTCGCGCGGGAGGGCGGCGAGGTCGCCGGGATAGTCCTGCTCGACGCGGGCGGCGATGTCGAGGATGTAGCTGCCCCCGTAGCCGTCCTCGGGGGCGGGCTCGCCGAGATGGGCCGCGAGGAGGCTGCGGGCGAAGCGGTCGATCTGAGCGCCGTGGTCGTTGAAGTAGTACTCGCGCGTGACCTCGCCGCCCTGCGCCTCCATGAGGCGGGCGAGGCTGTCGCCGACCGCGGCCCACCGGGTGCCGCCGATGTGGATCGGCCCCGTGGGGTTGGCGGAGACGAACTCGAGGTTGATGCGCACGCCGTCGTAGAGCGTGCCGCGACCGTAGGCGTCGCCCTCCTCGAGGATGCGCGCGGCGAGCACGCCCGCCGCCGCCGCGTCGAGCGTGATGTTGAGGAACCCGGGGCCGGCGACGGATGCCGCCGCGATGCCGTCCTCGCCCGCGAGCGCCGTCGCGAGCGCCTCGGCGAGCTCCCGGGGGGCGACTCCGAGGCGCTTGCCGAGCTTCATCGCGACGTTCGAGGCCCAGTCGCCGTGCTCCCGGTTGCGGGGGCGCTCGAGGGCGACGTCGTCGGCCGTCACCGCATCCGGATCCGCGCCTCGCTCGGCCGCGACCCGACGTACGTGGACGAGCAGGAGGGCGGAGAGATCGGCGGGATTCACGAGGCCTGATCCTATCTCCCGCCCGTCGTGGCCGGATGCGAGCCCCCGTCGGGTGACAATGGGGGCATGCCGCGTCGTCACGCCCTCCTGCTGTCCTCCGCGTCTCTCGTGGCGGTCGCCGCCCTGCTCACCGGCTGCGGGTCCCCCGCCCTCACGCCGTCCGCGACCCCCGGCTCCTCCGAGAGCCCCAGCCCGACGCCGTCCGCGACGCCGACGGATGCGCCCCCGACGCCGTCCTCGACCCCCGTCGCCGTGAAGTGCGACGCGCTCATCACGGCGCAGGCGATGTACGACTTCAACCCCAACTTCAGCCTGCTCTCGTCGTGGACGCCGGACAGCGGGTCCGCGGCCGCCGAGGCGCTCTCCGCGAAGGGTGTCGCGTGTCGCTGGAAGAACGACACGAGCGGCGACACGATCGACGTGTCGGTCGCCGCCCTCGACCAGGCGAGCCTCGAGAAGAAGGCCAACACGACCTACGGCGCGAGCACGATGGTGCCGACCTACGGAGGCGAGGGCTACTTCTCGGTGACGAACGGCGTCGGCGAGGCCGTCGTGTTCGACCGCGGCTACTGGGTCGTCGCGCGCTCGAGCTACTTCCTCGAGCCGGGCGACGCGTCGCCGATCGTCGAGCCGGTGCTCGCCGCGCTGCCGTAAGCGGGCGCCGCGGGCTGCTAGCCTAGGTCGCGCGCCCTCGTAGCTCAGTGGATAGAGCGCTTCCCTCCGGAGGAAGAAGTCGCACGTTCGAATCGTGTCGAGGGCACCGAGTCCGTCGAAGCGAAAGCTTCGCAAATCTGTACCGTTGCGACGAAGCGCGAGCTCGACGTCTTGGATCTACGCCTAAGCGCACCGCGTTCTACTCGGCGAGATGACGTGGGATGCGTCGCAGATATTCTCAAGCCGTGATCGGCAGGGCGAATACGCGGGCACTCCGGATGCTCGCCAACGCATTGAGTGCAGCGTTGCATCTGTATGCATCGCATTGGATCGCGATTCTGGTCTCGATGATGTGTGTGCAGGGCGTGCTGATCTGGCTGGTGATCCCGGTGTTGAACACGCTGATGCGCGGCGCACTCACCGCGAGTGGGGTCGATGGACTCAACCAGACCAGCATCCTCGAACTGCTCTCCTCGCCATTTGCCGTGCTGGCGCTGCTCGGCTTCGCACTGGTCGCGACCGCGTTCGTACTCCTGGAACTCGTCGTCTTCGCTGTGATCGGGCACCTCGCACTCGACGGCGAGCCGGTCGCGTTCCGTAGCGTGCTGCGTAGGCTCGGGACGACCGCACGAAAGGCGTGGAGCTGGCAGGGGTTGATTCTCGCCGCATACCTTCTGCTGCTCCTGCCGCTCTCGCACGTGGGCGTCTCATCGGTGCTGACCAGTCATATCGCGATCCCCAAATTCGTCAGCGGCGAGCTGATGAAGACAATCACGGGCGCCATCCTGTACTGGCTCGTCATCGCATTGATCGCCTACGCCGCGCTGCGCTTCTCGCTCGCGCTCGCCACCCTCACCGGCGACGGGAAGAGCGTGCTCTCTTCTCTGGGCCGCAGCTTCCGCGACACCTGGCGGCTGCAGGGGCCGATCGCGATCGCGTTCCTCGCCGTCGGCGTCGTCGCGAGCGCAGTGCTGCTGGTCGTCGCACTGCTCGGCGCGGGTGTCGTCGCCCTCTCTCCACAGCACACAACCGCAGGAATCGCGCTCGGGATACTCGAGACAGTGCGTTTCCTGGTGACCGGCTTCGGCGCGGCGCTGCTCGCGTTCCTCCTCGTCGCGCTTTCGCGTGCTCAGCACGACGGCACGCCGGTCACAGTACCCAGGGCTGGTCATCGGCCAGGCGCTTCCGGCGCGACCCGCGGAGTCGCGATCGCCGTGATCGTCGCTGCCGCGTTGGTCGCGGTGCCGCGGATCGCCTCGACCACCGACGCCTACACCGGCGCGACAAGTCCTGCCGACACCACGGTCATCGGGCACCGAGGCTACCCCGAACGCGCGGTGGAGAACTCCCTGGAGGGCTTGAAGGCCGCAGCCTCGGCGGGCGCGGACATGATCGAGCTCGACATCCAGGAGACCGCGGACGGCGGCTTCGTTGTGATGCACGATGCTTCGCTTCAGCGCCTCGCGGGGGATCCGCGCGCGATCTACGACCTCACCACGGAGGAGGCGAACCAGGTCACGATCCGCCAGGGGGCGTTCACCTCGACCATCCCAACACTGCAGGAGTTCGTCGCTACGGCCGACCGGCTCAGCGTCCGTCTGCTCGTAGAGGTGAAGCCGCACGGGCACGAGGCGCCGGGCTTCGCCGAACACGTCGTCGAGGTGATGAACGCGCTCGATCCGGCACACAAGCATATGATCCAGTCGCTCGATCTCGGCCTGATCACCAACATCGCCAGGCTGGACCCGAAGCGCGGCACGGCGTACGTCGTTGGACTGCAGCTCGGCGACCTGCCGCGCGCCGCGGTGAACGCGATCGTGATCGAGGACTGGTCGTACGACGACAGCATGCTCTCCGTCGCCCACGCGAACGATCAGCAGGTCTTCGTGTGGACGGTCAACGATCCCGGCCTCATCCGCGACTACCTGGGCCGCGGGGTCGACGGGATCATCACCGACAACGTGACGACGTCCGTCGTGCTGCGCGAGACCGCAGCCGAAGTGACGAACCCGGTTTCCCGCTACCTTGAGCGCGCGATACGACTGGTCGGAGTCTCCTGAGGGCGGCGATGTGCTCGGCAGGAAGCGACGGGCCATAATCGAGCCGGGAGGAATGACACGATGAAGCATGTGCGCGTCTCGGCGGCGCTCACGCAGCGTGCGGTCGAGGTGACCGTCATCGCCGCCGGTCGCGACTTCGGCGACGCTGCCGATCTGGCTCAATCCACCATCCGTACCGCGATCCACGCAGCAGGAGGTCACACTCCGCGCTGGAAGGCTCCGGTGTTCGCCCCCACGGCATCCGCCGCCGAGCTCGTCGCCACGATCTGACCGACAGGACACCCGTCCCAACCTTTTTGCCGAGCTCGCCGTCTGAAGAGGTAGAGGGAGGATGCCGTGACAGCTGCGTGGGAGCGCGTGGTGGCCGAGCTGGTCGCCGAGCGCGGCGACGCCCTGCTGCGCTACGCCCAGCTGCTGACCGGCAGCGCCGACGACGCGGCCGACCTCGTGCAGGACGCGCTCGTGCGCACCTTCGGGCGGCTGCGCAACGGCTTCAGCGTCGAGTCCGCCGAGTCGTACGTGCGCCGCGCCATCCTGAACGCCTCGGTCGACCGGGGTCGCCGGGTGAGCCGGTGGCGCCGCATCGCCCCGAGCCAGTACGAGCCGGACGAGCTGCCCTCCTCCGAGGCCGCGACCGGGCTGCGGCTCGACCTGCATGAGGAGCTGCGCAAGCTCACCCCGCGCGAGCGTGCGTGCCTCGTGCTGCGCTACTACGACGACCTCAAGGTCGACGACATCGCGGAGGCGCTCGGCATCAGCTCGGGCGCCGTCAAGCGCTACCTGAGCGACGGCCTCGCGAAGATGGCGATCGCGCTCGCCGACGACGGCACCGCGGAGGGACGCCTCGGACCCGGCGGCGCCCGGCCCGGCACCGGCACGACCCCGCTGCGCCGGCCCGCGACGCTCCGCCCCGAGACGAAGGAGGGCGACCATGCCCACCGAATCTGAGCTCCGCGCGCTGCTCCAGGGGGAACCGGACGCGGCGCCCCGTCTCGACGCCGCACGCATCATCCGCCGCGCCCGCGCCCGTCGCCTACCCAGGCAGCTCGCCGTCGGCTCGCTCTCCGGTCTCGCGGCCCTCGCGATCGTCGTCCCGGTGGCTCTCGGCGGCGGCCTCGGAGGTTCGGCGGCGGACGACAGCGCGGGCGGCGGGGCCACCGCCCGCTACGACGCCCCGGAGGGTGCGGCAGCGCTCGCGGACGGCGAGGCCATGGCCTCCAAGGCGGATGCCGCCGTCGCGCTCGCGTGCGGGGCGGTCCTCCCGATGCCGGTCCCCGATCCGTCCGGTCTCGTGCTCGCCACGCGCACGGAGGCGACGGGCAGCGAGGCCACGGTGAGCCTCACCAACACCGGCGCGTCGCCCGTCACCGGCACCGTGACGTCGTTCGTGCTCGCCGCCGTGCGCGGCGAGACGGTGGTCGCGAGCGGCGCGACGACGGCGGCGATCCCGATGGAGCTCGCCCCCGGCGCATCCGCCGTCCTCCCGCTCGGCGTGGTACCGGCCGGATGCGGTGCGGACGCCGCGGAGAGCGTCTCCGACGCCCCGCTCGTCGCCGCCATCTCCTTCACACCCGCCGACGGCTCGGAGACCCGCCTGATCCTCGCGTCACCCGCCCCCTGACGACCCGCGCGGAATAGGATGCCGCGCATGACCTTCGTCGTGGTGCCGCAGTGGCAGGGCTCGCCCTCGAGCCGTGCGATGCGCCTCGCGGACGGCGCCGAGGCGGTCCGCGCCGACCTGCCCGCGTCGGCGACCCGCGTCGTCGACGTGCCCCTCGAGGCCGGTGACGAGCAGGGCTCGGGCGTCGCCCGGCTCAGCTCGCTGCGGATCGTGCGCGACCGCCTCACCGAGACGCTCGCCGCGATCGACGACGTCGCGATCGTGATCGGCGGCGACTGCTCGGTGTCGGCCGCGGCGGTGGAGCATGTCGCGGGCGACGACCTCGCGCTCGTGTGGTTCGACGCCCATCCCGACCTCAACACCCCCACGACCTCGCCCTCCGGGGCGTTCGCGGGGATGGTGCTCGCGGCGCTCGTCGAGGACGGCGTCGTCGACCCCGCGCGCGTGATCGTCGCGGGGGCGCGGGAGTGGGATCCGCCCGAGGAGGACTTCGCGGCGGCGAAGGGCGTGACGGCGCTCGAGGTCGCCGCGGCGGCGGATGCCGAGTCGCTCGTCGCGGCCGTGGCCGCCACGGGCGCGCGGCGGGTCTACCTGCACATCGACCTCGACGTGCTCGACCCCGCCGAGTTCGAGGGCCTGCTCGCGCCGATCCCGTTCGGCCTCACGACGGCGCAGCTCGTCGCCGCCGTCAAGGCGATCGTCGCCCGGATGCCGCTCGCCGGCGCCACGATCGCCTCCTTCGCCCCGGAGTCGCCCGAGCGCGCGGTCGAGGACTCGCCGACGATCCTGCGGCTGCTCGCGGCCCTGCGCGGCTGAGCGCCCGCCTTCTCCCGATCGTGAACACCCCCGTCCGTCCCGAGGATCCCACGCGGATCGAGCGCGCCGCGGCACGGCTCGTCCGCGGCGCCGTGGCGGTGCCCGGCCTGCGCCGTGCGCTCCTGTGGCCGGTCGTGGCGCGCCCCGGCTACTGGATCGCGACCGCCTGCGCCTTCGTCTGGGGCACGCTGCTGCTCGGACGGCATCGACGCAGCCACGGGCTGCACGTCATCCACCGGCTCCCGCGCTGGGCGTTCGGCCGCGGCGGCACGACCATCGGCGCCGTCTACCTCACGCGGGAGGGGCTCTCCGATCCGGTGCTCGAGCACGAGGCGGTGCACAAGCAGCAGTGGCGTCGCTACGGGCTGAGCCTCCCGCTCCTGTACCTCGCGGCGGGCGCGGTGGCCCGCACGAACCGCTTCGAGGTCGAGGCGGGTCTCGAGAGGGGCGGCTACCGCTAGTCGGAGCCGAGGGCGTGCGCCGCGCGGTCGCCCGAGACCCAGGCGTAGACCTGGTGCTCGCGCTCGGCCTCGACGGGCAGCATCTCGGTGAGCCAGGCGTCGACGGCGGCGCGCATGCTCTGCCCGCGATCGCGGAGCAGCCACGTGACGCACACCCGCCCGGGTGCCGCGATCGGGCGGATGCCGGATGCGTCGGCGACCTCGAGGAAGATGCGCCCGCGCGCCTTGGCGGGCAGCAGCGCCGCGACGCTCTCCGCGATCGCGATGTCGGCATCCACCGCGCCGAGCAGCACCGAGTCGCCCTCGCCCGGGTTCCAGGCGATGGCGGCGGGGAGGACCTCGGAGAGCAGCATCACCGCCAGTATAGGGCAGCCTTACCTAAGCTGCTGGACGGTCGCCGGCTCACGCCGACCAGCCCGGCGGATGCCGTCGCTGCCACCCGATGCGACGCTCGAGCTGGGCGCCCAGCGCGAGCAGTGTGCGCTCGCCCCCCGGACGTCCGACGAGCTGCACGCCCATCGGCAGGCCCTCCGGCGTCGTGGACACGGGCAGCGCGATGGCCGGCAGGCCGCTCACGTTGACGAAGCTCGTGAACGGCGTGTATCGCACCTGCTGGGCGAAGTTGCGCTCGCCGTCCTCCGCGTCATACCAGCCGACCGGGCGCGGCTGCAGCGCGAGAGCCGGCATGAGCACGGCGTCGAAGGGCGCGAAGAGCCCGATCGTGCGGCGCTCGTAGCCGGCGAGCCAGGCGAGCGCGTCGCCGAGCGCAGCGGCCGAGAGCTCGCGTCCACGCTCGACGAGCCAGCGGGTCAGCGGCTCGACGAGGGCGAGCTGCGCGTCGTCGAGCGGCAGTGTCGCGGCACCCGCCTGCCACACGGTACGGAACGCGTCCGGATAGCCGGGCTCCGCCGGCATCCGGAGCTCCTCGACGCCGTGGCCGAGCGCCGTGAGCTCGGTCAGCGCGAGCTCGAGCGCGGCCCGCGCTGCCGGATCGAGCTCGAGCTCGTAGGCCTCGGCCCACGGGCTGTCGAGGGTCACCGCGAGCTGGAAGCGTCCCTCGCCGCGGACGGCCGCCGAGAGGAACGGGCCGCCCCCGTCGTCCGGCGGCGCCGTCGCCCAGGCGGCCGGAGCGCCCGGAGCCGGCGCGAGCGCGTCGAGCAGCAGGGCCGCGTCCGCGACCGTGCGAGCGAGCGGACCCGCGACGGAGAGTCCCGCGAGCCCGCCGAAGCCGGATCCCGCGGGGATGCGCCCGCGCGAGGGCTTGAGCCCCACGAGCCCCGTCGCGGCCGCCGGGATGCGGATCGAGCCGCCGCCGTCCGAGCCCGGCGCGACCGGCAGGAGGCCCGCCGCGACCGCGACCGCCGCGCCCCCGCTCGAGCCGCCCGCCCCGAGAGCGAGGTCGTAGGGGTTCCGGGCGGGACGACCCGCGAGCGGCTCGGTGTAGCTCGGGAAGCCGAACTCCGGCGCGGCGGTGGCGCCGAGACCCACCGCGCCCGCCGCGTCGAGCACGAGTGCGAGCTCATCGCTCTGCTCGGGCACGTTGCCGGCGAAGGCGCGCGAGCCGAAGGCGCTCACCCGGCCCGCGCGTGCCACGAGATCCTTGTCGGCGAGCGGGAGCCCCCACAGCGCGAGGGCGCGGGGCTGCTCGCGCACCGCGTCCGCCCGACGGAGAGCGGCATCCGCGTCGACCACCGCGAACGCGCCGAGCTCGGGATCCAGCCGCTCGATACGAGCCAGGTAGTGCTCGGCGAGCTCACGCGGGCTCACCTCGCCGCGGCGCAGCCAGTCGAGCTGCTCGAGCGCCGTGAGGTGGTGGAGTTCGAACACCTCTCGAGCGTAGGGCGATCGGCCGCGGCTCGCCCGTCGCGTCAGATCCTGAGCTCGTGGCGACCGCTGATGCCAAGCTTGGCGTAGGTCGACTGCAGGTGGTTGCTGACCGTACGAGGTGAGAGGAAGAGCCGCTCGGCGATCGCGTTGGAGCTGAGGCCCTGCGCGGCGAGTGCCGCGATCTCGCGCTCGCGCGGCGTGAGCGGCTCCAGCCCGTCTGCGAAGCGCAGGAGAGGGGTGCGGGCGCCCTCGCACGCCGCCGTGAGGGCGGCCGCGCGGCGCTGATCGGCTGCCGCCTCCGACTGCCGCCCCGCCGCGCCGGCGTGCCTGCCCGCCGAGGCGAGCGCCTCGGCCGCGAAGAGCAGCAGGCCGTCGCGCTCCCACTCCGCACCGACGGCGCGCAGCACCGGGGCGTCGCCGTCCGCCTCGGCCCGCGCGTGCCGGGCACGGATCGCCACGTGCTCGCTCGGATCGATGAGGCCGAGCGCGTCCAGCCGGTCGGCGGCGTCGCGCGCATGGGACGGGGAGCCGAAGCGAGCCAGCTCGAACAGCAGACTGGAGGCGACGCCGTACGCCCCCGCCGGGATCGCACGCTCGACGCTCGCGATCATCAGCTCCGCCGCGGCGTCCAGCTCACCCGCGAGACACAGCAGCCACGCGTCCGCGAGCGCCGTCAGCGGATCCTCCGGCCCGTATACCGGGTCGATGCGCGAGCGGAGCGCCTGTGCGGTGTCGAGCTCGCCCTGCTGGCAGGCGATGACCACGAGCAGCGCCAACGCGGGTGGACCCACCGCGCTCGGCCCGCTCCGCTCGGCCCCGCTCACCGCGTCGCGCAGCCAGCGGGAGGCGGTGTCGAAGCGGCCGCGCATCCAGTGGATGCGCCCCATGTCGAGCTCGCAGAGGCGCATCGTGCGATGGTCGCCCACCCGGATGGCCTCGTGCAGCGCCTCGATCACGAGCGGTTGCGCCGGGTCGTAGCGGTCATGGTCGATCAGCACGTTCGCGAGAACCGACGCGCCCCGGCGGACCGGGAATGCGACGCCGCCGGCCCGGGCGTAGGCGAGGGCCGACTCCGCCGCGACCAGCGCCTCCGCGTAGCGATGCTGGTAGCTGAGCGGCCCCACCCGGGCGATCCCGACGCCCGCGACGCCGTCGGGGTCATCACCGACCAGCGCGGCCGCGGTCTCGACGTCCGCGAGCGCCTCGTGCACGCGCTGCAGGTGCTGCAGGAGCGCCGACCGCGCCAGCAGCAGGGGCACGCGCTGCTCGGGCACCGTGCGCCCGATCTGCTCGAGAAGCCGGAGCCCGTGGTCGCTGCCCATCGGATCGGAGCTCATGACCATGGCGCGCATGGTCGTGATCGCCACGAGCAGGGCCGCGGAGTCCTCGACCTCGCGCGCGGCGAGCTCGGCGCGGTCGAGGGCGGCGAGTGCCTCCACCGTGCGGCCCAGCTCCCAGACGAGCTCGGCGTACAGGATGAGCTCGGCGGGCCTCGCCGCTGCACCGAAGGCGAGCGGATCGACCGCCGCGCCGATGAGGCGTGCGGCGGTCCGGGTGTCGTGCGCCTGCCGCGCGAGCCCGCCCGCACGGATCAGCAGCTCCCGGTCTCCCGGCTGCCCCGCGTCGAGCCTCCAGAGCGCGACGCGCAGCTCGTCCGCGGGGCCCATCCCCGCCCCCTCGACGATCGCGACCTGCTCCCGGAGCAGCTCGAGCGCCCGGATGCGCGGCAGCGCCTCGCGGACCGCCGCCGCGTACTGGGGGTGGCCGAGCGACACCGAGGCGCCGTAGCCCGACTGCTCGATGCGCACCACGCCCCGCGTCTCGAGCCGCGCGAGAGCGGCGACCGTCCCCGGCCGGCCGAACTCGGCGACCGTGAGCGGCTGGCAGAGGGCCAGGCGCTCCACGACATCCCGTTCCTCCTCGTCGAAGCTGCGCAGCCGGGCGAGGATCAGCTCGTGCAGCTCGGGGGTCCCCTGCGGGCTGCGCGTGAGGCCCCACCTCCCGTCGTCGAGGGCGAGCGCCCCGTCGCGCTGCGCTCCGAGCACGAGCTCGCGGAGGAACAGCAGATTCCCGCGCGAGGTCTCGTGGAGCAGCACGGCGTCGCGGTGCGCGAGCGGGGCGCCGAGCGCCCCCTCGAGCAGCGCCGCGACGGCGTCGAGCTCGAGCGGCGGGAGCTCCACGCGCGTCGTCTCAGCTCCGGCGGCGATCGACAGCATGCCCTCCGGCACCGGCTCGCCGTGGCCGATGACCGCGAGCAGCTGCAGGCGTCCGGTCGCGACGAGCTGCGCGACGAGCATGATCGACACCGCGTCGGCCCACGCGAGGTCATCGACCACGAGCACCGCACGGCGCCCGCCCGACAGCTCCGCGAGCATCGCGCTCGCCATCGCGAACAGCGCGAGCGGCTCCGCGGACTCCGGGGCGGGCGGTGGCAAATCGCCGCGCGCGAGGGCGGGGGCGAGCATCGCGAAGGGGATCGAGGCGAGCACCGGGCTGCCGCTTGCGGTGAGCACGAGCCGGCCCTCCTCCGCGAGGCGCTCCCCGACGGCCCTGGCCACGCGGCTCTTGCCGACACCGGCGGCGCCGCGCAGCAGAACGCAGCTGACGCCCGCCCGCAGCGCGCGGAGCGCTCTCGTGATCTCGGCGTCGCGGCCGGTCAGCGGCCAGACCGCCTCCAGCGCTCGTTCGCGCTCCACGGGCCTCCGTTCGTGCTCTGCCGCCGCCACGCGTTTGGCGGGCCTGCGCATCATATTGCGCGCGCGAGCCCCTGCGCATCATCCGCCCACTTGACATCCCGCCGCCAAGCTGCTTGGTTAACTAGTCAAGTAATGAACCAAGGAGCCAGTGTGGACGACAGCCGCCCGATCTTCCTGCAGATCGCCGAGCAGCTCGAGAACGACATCATCGACGGCCGGCTCCCCGAAGAGACCCAGGTCCCCTCCACCAACGAGCTGGCCGCGTACCTGCGCATCAATCCGGCGACCGCCGGCAAGGGCGTGAACCTGCTCGTCGAGGCCGGGGTCCTCTACAAGAAGAGAGGGATCGGAATGTTCGTCGCCGACGGCGCCCGTGCGCGCCTCGTGGCCCAGCGCCGCGACCAGTTCCGCGAGCAGTACCTCGCGCCGCTGCTCGCCGAGGCGCACAAGCTGGGCATCGCGCCCGCGCAGCTCGCCGCCATGATCGAGGAGGCGGCACGATGAGCGCCGTCGTCCGCGTCGATCGGCTCCACAAGAGCTACGGATCGGGCGCGAACGCCGTGCACGCCGTCGTCGACGCGTCGTTCGAGCTCGCGGAGGGGTGCATCCACGGGCTCCTCGGGAGGAACGGGGCCGGCAAGACGACCCTCATGCAGCTGCTGACCGGCCAGGAGTTCGCCACCCGCGGCGACATCCGGGTGTTCGGCGAGCATCCGGTCGAGAACGCCCGCGTGCTCGACCGCGTGTGCTTCATCAAGGAGAGCCAGCGCTATCCCGACGACTTCCGCGTGACGCACGTGCTGCGGAGCGCCCCCGACTTCTTCGCCGGCTGGGATGCCGACTTCGCCGAGGAGCTCGTCGAGCGCTTCCGCGTGCCGGTCCGGCGCCGGATGAAGAAGCTCTCACGCGGACAGCTCTCGGCCGTCGGCGTGATCGTCGGCCTCGCGAGCCGAGCGCCGCTGACGTTCTTCGACGAGCCGTACCTCGGACTGGACGCCGTCGCCCGGCAGCTCTTCTACGACACCCTCCTCGCGGACTACGCCGAGCATCCGCGCACCGTCGTGCTCTCGACGCACCTCATCGACGAGGTCTCGAACCTCCTCGAGCATGTTCTCGTCATCGACGAGGGCCGCATCGTCATCGACGCGGATGCCGACGAGCTGCGCGGCTCCGCGGTCGACGTGGTGGGCGCTCGCGGTGCCGTCGACGCCTTCGTCGGCGGCCGCGAGGTGCTGCATCGCGCCGGCCTCGGCGGACTCGCGACGGCGACCGTCGCCGGGCTCGACGACGACGGCCGCGCCGCGGCCCGAGCCGCCGGGCTGGAGCTCGCGCCCGTCTCGCTGCAGCAGCTCGTCATCCGCACCACCGCCGTCGACACGTCCCCCACGAACGGAGAGCACGCATGAGCACCGCCGACATCGCCCGCGCACCGGGCGCTGACCCCGCATCCGGCGCTCTGTCGCGCGGCTGGCGCATCGTGCGCCTGCTCACCGCGAACCCGGCGACGACGATCGGCTGGCCGCTGTTCGTGCTGAGCGCCATCTTCGTCATGAACTGGGCGATCTGGTGGATCCTGTTCCGCACCATCGACCCGGCGGAGCGGGGCGACCCCTCGGACGGCATCACCTTCAACGGCGCGATGAGCTTCATCTTCATCTACATGCTCATCGTCGCCGTGCAGTCGGTGAACCTCACCTTCCCCCTCGCCCTCGGCTACGGCGCGACGCGCCGGTCGTTCAGCGCCGGGTCCGCGCTGACGTTCGTGCTGCTCTCGGTCGGGTACGCGACGCTGCTCGCCGTGGGTGCGTGGCTCGAGGAGGCCACCGGCGGCTGGGGGCTCGGCGGCGCGTTCTTCCGCACGTTCTACTTCACGACCGACGCCGGAGGGCTCGCGCAGTGGTGGATCTACTTCTGCTGGCTCGTGTTCTTCCTCTTCACCGGCACGTTCTTCGCCGCGATGTACGTGCGCTGGAGGGCGACGGGCCTCATCGTGTCGTTCGGGCTCCTCGGCGTGCTCGTGATCGGCCTCATCGCGCTGCTCACGCTCACCGCGAGCTGGCTCGCCTTCTGGGAGACGCTCGCGACGCTCGGCACCCTCGGCGTGGCGAACGTCGCGCTGGTCCCCGCCGTGCTCGCCGCCGTGGTCGGCTACCTCGTGCTCAGTCGGGCGACCCCGCGCGGCTAGCCGCCGGAGGCGCGGAGGCGCGTCAGCAATCGCACGTGATCGCATCCGACACAGCGGTCAGCGGGTCCCGGGCGCGGATGACGGGGCCGTGGTCGTCCTCCACCGGGAGGCCTTCCCTGGCCCAGTACTCGAAGCCGCCGATCATCTCCTTGACCCGATACCCGAGCTTCGCGAGCTCCAGCGCGGCGCGCGTCGAGCCGTTGCAGCCCGGACCCCAGCAATATGTCACGACCGGCACGTCCAGCGGGATCGCCCCGGGGGCGCGGGCGGCGATCTCGGCGATCGGCAGATGCATCGCTCCGGCGATCCGTCCCTGCGCCCACGCCGCGTGCCCGCGGGAGTCGACCAGCGCGAACCGGACGCCGCTCTGCTGGTCGGCATGGACGTCCGAAGCATCCGTCTCGAACGCGAGCTTGCCTGCGAAGTGCGACACGAGGAGATCCGGAGAAGGGCCTGTGGTTGTCATGCTCGAACGCTATTCACGTCGACACCCGAGATGAAGAGCCGTTTCACGGCAGAGCAGTCGAGCCGGCATCGATCTCATGGCAGTGTTACCGCATGACCGCGAATCTCCCTTTCGCACCGGACAAGGTCGACACCGCGATCCTGAAAGCGCTGCAGGTCAACGGCCGACAGAGCATCGCCGAGCTGGCCCGCCAGATCACCATGAGCCACAGCGCCACCGCCGAGCGGGTGCGCCGGCTCGAGGAGTCCGGCGTCATCAGCGGCTACGGGGCGCAGGTCGATCCGGAACGGCTCGGCTACACGATCCTCGCCTACCTGCGGCTGCGCTATCCCAGCAGCGTCTACGAGCCGTTGCACACCCTGCTCGCCGGGCTGCCCGAGGTCATCGAGGCGCACCACGTCACGGGCGACGACTGCTTCATCATGAAGGTCGTCGCGACGAGCATGAAGCACCTCGAGCAGGTCAGCGGCAGGATCGGCGCCCTCGGCAGCGTGACCACCAGCGTCGTCTACTCCTCCCCGCTTCCGCCGCGCCTGCTGCTTCCGCCGAGCTGAACCGATGACAGCCGGCAGCGAGCGGCTCGCCGTCTCGCTACCTCAGGCTCTTCTGCATGAGCACGGTGCCGAGCCAGCGGCCGAACTTGAAGCCGACCCGCCCCATCCGTCCCACCTCCGTGAAGCCGAAGGCGCGATGCATGGCGATCGACGACTCCGCCCCCTTGTCGGCGATCACCGCGACGACCTCCCGGATGCCGGCGGCCTTCGCCCGTGCGAGGAGCTCCGCCATGAGCGCCGTGCCGAGCCCCTTGCCGGTGGAGGCCGCGCGCAGGTAGATCGAGTTCTCGACCGTGTACCGGTACGCGGCCTTCTGCTTCCACGGCGCCACGGTCGCGTAGCCGAGCACCTGCCCGCTCGGCGACTCCGCGACGAGGAAGGGGTGCCCGAGCTTCGCGGTGTGCCGGAACTTCGCGCGCAGCTGCGCGAGCGTCTGCTGCTCCTCGTCGAAGGTCACCGTCGAGTTCGCCACGTAGTGGTTATAGATCTCGCGGATGTCGGGCAGGTCCCGCTCGGTCGCGTCGCGGATCCGGAACGCGAACGGCGGCTCCTCGGGCTCCTCCGGCCTCAGGCGGCGCGGCAGTTTGCGTCGGGGGTCGTACTCGTCCTCCAGCATCGCGTCCTCCGCGGGGTCAGGTCACATCCCGTCGCCACGACGTGAGACCGCCGAGGATCAGGAAGAGCACGGCATAGCCGCCGAGCACGAGACCACCCTGCCACCACTCGAGCGGGTCGGCGGCCCCGCCGCCGCCCGCGACCTGGAAGATGCTGGCCCCGACGAGCGCGTCGCTCGCGGCCCCGGGGAGGAACCGCACGACGGCCGCGCTCCACTCCCAGAAGGTGCCGGCGAGGATGAGCAGCGGCTGCACGAACTGCGTGAAGGCCAGCACGCTCACGATCACCACCACCTGGTTGCGCACGAGCACGCCGAGTCCCGTGCCGACGACGGCCCACAGCGTCATCGAGAGCACGCTGCGGGCGAGCATCGCCCAGGTGTCGCCCTGGTCGAGCAGCGTCGGGCGCCCCATGGCCGCGAGCACCGCGGCGCCGATCCCCGCCGTCGCGAGGACGCCGACCACGCCGTAGACCGCGCCCCCGAGCGCCGAGACCGCCGCCTTCGCCCCCAGCACGACCGAGCGGCGGGGCGTGGCGAGGAAGGTCGGCGTGAGCGTCTTGTGCCGGAACTCGCCGGTCGTGGCCAGAGCGCCGAACAGGATCGGGAACGCGTAGCCGACGGAGGTTGCGAGGCTGTAGACGACCGGCGGCACGGCGTCCTGCGGGATCGCGGTCCCGTTGGTCGGCATGTCGGTCGAGAACAGGGCGGCCATCCCGCCGGCGGTGAGGCCGACGTAGCCGAACAGGACGATCGCGAGCACCCACCAGATGCGGGTCGTCGTGACCTTGAGGATCTCGGAGTGCAGCGAGCGGATCATCACGCGGCCTTCCCCTCGCCCACGAGCTCGAGGAAGACGTCTTCGAGGCCCTCCCTCTCGGGTTGCAGCAGACTCAGCGCGACGCCGGCTGCGAGGGCGTGCGCCCCGATCGTCGCGGCGTCGACGCCCGCGACGTGCAGGCCTGCGTCGTCGGCGCGCACCTCCGCCCCCGCGGCCTCGAGCGCACGGGCGAGCCCCGCGCGATCCGGTGCGTCGACGAGCACGCGGTCGACGGTCTCGAGCGCCCCCAGCTCGCCCTCGAAGACGAGGCGGCCGCGGGTGATGATGACGACGCGGTCGACCGTCTGCTGCACCTCGCTCAGGAGGTGCGACGACACGAGCACCGTGCGACCCTCCGCGGCGAGCGCCCGCAGGAAGCCGCGGATCCAGCGGATGCCCTCGGGGTCGAGGCCGTTGATGGGCTCGTCGAGCACGAGTGCGCCCGGATCGCCGAGCAGCGCGAAGGCGAGGCCGAGGCGCTGGCGCATCCCGAGCGAGTAGCCGCCCACGCGGCGGCGGCCCGCCTCGCCGAGCCCCACCCAGTCGAGCACCTCGTCGACCCGGGTCGCCGGGATGCCGGCGGCGGCCGCGGCGACGCGCAGGTGGTCGCGGCCGGTGCGGCCCGGGTGGAAGCTCGAGGCCTCGAGCGCCGTGCCGACGGTGCGCAGCGGATCGTCGAGCGTCGCGTAGGAGCGCCCGTCGAAGGTCGCACTGCCGCTCGTCGGCCGCACGAGCCCGAGGAGCGAGCGCAGCGTGGTGGTCTTGCCCGCGCCGTTCGGACCGAGGAAGCCCGTCACGACCCCCGGCTCCACGCGGAAGCTGAGGTCGTCGACGGCGGTCGTGGCGGCGAAGCGCTTGGTGAGCGAGGTGATCTCGATGACGGCTCCGGTCATGCCCTCACGCTAGCCGCGCGAGCCCGCCCCGCGCCTCCCCCGCACGGCGGAGTTCAGGTGCCCGCGTCGATCGCCCGCAGGTCCCAGTCCACGGGCTCCGCCCCCATCCCCTCGAGCAGTCCGTTCACGCGGCTGAACGGCTTCGAGCCGAAGAAGCCGTTGTGGGCCGAGAGCGGGCTCGGATGCGCGGAGGCGACGATCGGGGTGGTGCCGAGCAGCGGCCGCAGGGTGCCCGCATCGCGTCCCCAGAGGATGGCCACGAGCGGGCCGCCGCGCGCCACGAGCGCCCGGATGGCGTGCTCCGTCACGGCCTCCCACCCCATGCCGCGGTGCGACCCCGATGCGCCCGCGCGCACGGTGAGCACCCTGTTGAGCAGCATGACGCCCTGACGCGACCATCCCGAGAGATCGCCGTGCTCGGGAGGGACGACGCCGAGGTCGTCGTGCAGCTCGCGGTAGATGTTCTGCAGGCTCTTGGGCAGCGGACGCACGTGCCGGTCCACCGCGAACGACAGCCCGATCGGATGCCCGGGGGTCGGATACGGGTCCTGGCCCACGATGAGCACGCGCACCCCGTCGAACGGCTGGGTGAACGCGCGCAGCACGTTCGGGCCCGCCGGGAGGTACGGACGGCCCGCGGCGACCTCGGCGCGCAGCAGCTCGCCCATCCGGGCCACCTGCGCGGCGACCGGCTCGAGCGCGACGGCCCAGCCGGGGTCGACGAGCTCGGCGAGCGGCTTCGGCGCGCTCATGCGCCGAGCGTCCCCACGATGACGCCCGCGGGCTCGTCGAGCACCTGCCAGACGTTGCCCTCCCCCACGACCGCGAAGCCCTCGTCACCCACCACGAGGGCCGTGCGCTCGTCGATCGCGACGCCCCCGTCCACCAGTCCGGCCTCGGTCGCCGCGATGAGCCGCCCCAGGGTCCCCCACTGGGCGGCGTGCACGTCGACGGCGAGGTCGACGAGGCCGAGTCCCTCGACCACCGTGATCTCGTCGAGGTCCTCGCCCGTCTCCTCGGGGCACACGGGGATGCCGTTGATGCGCCATCCGCCCACGATCGCCCGGTCGGCGGCGATCATCGCCCCCGCCGAGAAGCCGAGGTAGGGCAGCCCGTCGGCGACGAGCAGCCGGATCTCCTCGATGAGCGGCTCGACCACCGCGTAGTAGGCGGGGGTCAGGCCGCCGCCGATCACGAGGCCGTCGATGCCCGTGAGGAGCGCGGGAGAGGCCGACCCGCCCGAGGGGATCACCGCGACGACCGGCTCGCACGGGGCGACGCGGGGGAAGGATGCCGGGTAGCCCGAGCGGTACTCCTCCGAGGGCGTGCCGTCGTCCTCCACGATGAGCACGCCGATCCGCGGCACCGTGCGCCCGCCGGCCGCGGCCCGCTCCGTCGCCTCCGCCAGGAACGCGGAGGTGAGCTCCGGATCGCCCTCCGGCGACCAGCCGCCCCCGACGAGGTGGACGCTCACGCGCCGCCCGCCTCGTCGTCGGGATAGGGCACGGGGCCCTCCGAGCTCCAGGGGAACATGATCCACCGGTCGGTACGACGCCAGGTGTAGAACGGCTCGTGCACCGTGCCCGGCTTGGCGTACAGGCACACCGTGCGCACCTCGCCGCCGCCCGCCTCGAGCAGCTGCAGCACGAGGGCGAGGGTGCGGCCGGAGTCGGCGACGTCGTCGGCGAGCAGGATGCGCTTGCCGGCGAGCGCGGACTGGTCGAGGGTGGGCGGCAGCAGCACCGGCTCGTCGAGGCGCGACTCGACGCCCGTGTAGAACTCGACGTTCAGGCTGCCGAGCATCTTGACGTCGAGGGCGTAGCCGAGCGCCCCCGCGAGGGGCAGGCCGCCGCGCGCGATGGCGACGATCGCATCCGGGCGGAACCGGTCGGCCGCGATCGTCTCGGCGAGCTCGCGCGAGGCCCGTCCGAAGGTGTCCCAGTCGAGGATCTCGCGCTCGTCGTCCGCCATGTCTCCACGCTACCGGCCCCGGCGGGCCGCTAGCATCCGTGCATGGCCACCCGAAGCCGCGACGTCGCGGCCATCACCCTCTCCCTCGTCGGCTTCCTCTTCCTCGTGGAGCTCACGAGCGGCATCCTGCAGGGCTTCTACGTGCCGCTCATCCCCGACCTCGTGAAGCGGCTCGAGATCCACGACGGCGACTTCAACTGGTTCGAGGCAGCGCAGCTGCTGCTCTCGGCGATCGTCGTGCCGATCTTCGCGAAGCTCGGCGACATGTACGGCCACAAGCGCGTGCTGCTCATCACGACCGCGCTGACCGCCGGGGCGAGCTGGTGGCTCGCGACCGCCACGAACTTCTGGACCTTCCTGCTCGCCTGGGCTCTGCAGGGCTTCTACGTCGTGTGGCTGCCGCTCGAGGTGGCCCTCATCTTCGAGCGCGGACGGCGCAGCGGAAGCGGTCGCTCCCAGACGCGCCGGGCGGCGGGCTTCCTCGTCGTCGCCCTCGAGGTCGGTGCGATCCTGGGCGCGCTCGGTGCGAGCCGCGTGCTCAAGGCGACCGGCGGCGACCTCACGCTGACCCTCTTCGTGCCGGCCGTCGCCGTGAGCCTGGTGTTCTTCGCGATCCTGTTCGGCGTGCCGGAGTCCGAGCGCCAGGGCAGGCGCATCCTCGACGGCGCGGGGTTCGGCCTGCTCTCGCTCGGCCTGCTGCTCGTCACCGCGGGGCTCGTCTTCCTGCGGGTGAACGGCTTCGGCGACGCCGAGGTGCCGATCGAGACGCGCCTGCTGGTGCTCGTCGCGTGCGTCGTGCTCGGCGGACTCGTGCTCGCGGTGTTCGCGCGCTGGGAGCTGCGGCATCCGGACCCCGCCATCGACCTGCGCGTCATGCGGCAGCCCTCGATGTGGCCCGTGCTGCTCACCGCGGCGCTCTTCGGCATCAGCGTGCTCGGGGCGCAGGCGCCGCTGTCGACCTACGCCGCCACCGACCCGGCGGCGAACGGCTACGGCCTGGGGCTCGACGCCGACACGCTCTCCTATCTGATCGGCGCCTACCTCGTCGCGATGATCGTCGGCGCGGTCGCCTTCTCCGCGGTGTCGCGACGGATGCCGCCCCGGCTCTCGCTCATCCTCGCGACCGCGTTCGTCGCGGTCGGCTACCTGCTGTTCCTGCCGTTCCACCTGGAGACGTGGGAGGTCGTGACCAACATGGTGGTCGCGGGCATCGGCTCCGGTGCGCTCGTCGCGGCGCTCCCCTCCGCCGCCGCGGCCGCTGCGCCGCACGGCCAGACGGGAGTCGCATCCGGCATGACCAACACGGCCAAGACCGTGGGAGGCGCGTTCGCCTCCGCCGTCTTCGGCGTCGTGCTCGTGAGCGCGGGCGCGGAGATCGCCGAGACGACCGTCGCACCGCTCGCGGGCTACATGACCGTGTGGGCGATCTGCGGTGTCGGCGCGCTCGTCGCGATGGTGCTGCTGTTCGTGGTGCCCAAGCTCGCCTTCGCGGACGTCGAGGCGGAGCCCCCGACGAAGCAGGAGGCGGTGCAGGAGCCGGTCGCCTAGCGCCGGTCAGCCCTTGGCGACGAGCGGTCCCCGGTGGATGGTACGGGCCGCTGACTGCGCGACCGGCGTGACCGTCACGAGATCGAGGTTCACGTGGGCGGGCAGCTCGACCGCGTGCACGATCGCCTCCGCGATGTCGGCGGCGACGAGCGGTCCCTCGACGCCCTCGTACACGGCGTCCGCCGCGGCGGCGTCGCCCCTGTAGCGCACGAGCGAGAAGTCGGTCTTGACCATGCCCGGGGCGATCTCGACGACGCGCAGCGGCTCGCCGCCGAGCTCGAGCCGCAGCACCGCCATGAGGGCATGCTGGGCGTGCTTGGCGGCGTTGTAGCCGCCCCCGCCCGTGTACACGACGTGGCCGGCGATCGAGGTGACGGCGACGATGTCGCCCACGCCGCGCTCGCGCGCGCCCGCGCGGAGCGCCGGCAGGAGCGCCGCCACCATGCGCTGCGTGCCGATCACGTTCGTCTCGAACATGGCGCGCCAGTCGTCGGGGTCGCCGTCCTCGACGGAGTCGGCGCCGAGCGCGCCGCCCGCGTTGTTGACGAGCCCGTGCAACGGACCGCGCGCCTCCACCTCCGCGCGCACCCGCGCCACGTCGTCCGCCGAGGTCACGTCGGCGACGACCGTCTCGCGCAGCACGCCCTCGGCCGCGAGCGCCGCCAGCCGGTCGGCGCGGCGGGCGACGCCCACGACATCCCAGCCACGGGCCGCGAAGCGCCGCGCCGTCGCCTCCCCGATTCCCGAGCTCGCCCCCGTCACGACCACGCGATACGTCATGCGTCCAAGCTAGAGGACGCGATACGTAGGGTGGACGGATGAGCGAGGCAACGGCACCGGTCAAGCCGCGCATCCGGGTCCCCCTCTGGGACAACGCCCGCTTCGCGTGCATCGTGCTCGTCGTGACGGGGCACGCGATCCAGCGGCAGATCGGCGACTCGGACAACGCGCTCACGCTCTACCTGTTCATCTACGCCTTCCACATGCCCGCCTTCGCGATCGTGTCGGGGTACTTCTCGAAGGCGACCCCGCCGGGGCTGCGGCAGATGCGACGCATCCTGACCGACATCGTGCTGCCCTACGTGATCATGCAGTCGATCTGGTCGCTCGTGCAGTGGCTCGTGGAGGGCAAGAACGCCTTCAATCCCACCGAGCCGCACTGGACGCTGTGGTTCCTGCTCGCGCTCGCCCTGTTCCGGGTGGTGCTGCCCTACCTCGCGCTGCTGCGCTGGCCGCTCGCGTGGGCGGTCGTCGCCTCCGCCGCCGTCGGGTTCTTCCCGAACGTCGACTCGACGTTCTCCCTCGCCCGCGCGATCGGCATCCTGCCGTTCTTCGTGCTCGGCTGGAGGCTGCGTCACTGGGGCCTCGCCGATCGCTGGCGCCACCTCGGCCTCGGCCGGGTCTGGGCGGCACGCGCGGCCGCCGTCGCCGTGCTCGCCGCCTGGCTCGCGGTGGTCGCCGTCAACGTGGGCGCCTTCCGGGCGTTCGAGCTGCGCTTCTGGTTCTTCTACGACGAGTCCTACCGCGACCTCGGCGAGCCGCACTGGTGGGCGGCGCTGCTGCGGCTCGGGCTCATCGTGCTCGCGGTGCTGCTGACCGCCGCGTTCTTCGCGCTCGTCCCGCGCCGGCGCACCTTCTTCACGCTCTTCGGGCAGGCGACCATGTACGTCTACCTGCTGCACTCCTTCGTGCTCTACCCGATCCGCCAGTCGGGCGTGCTCCAGGACGAGCACGCCTCGGCCGTGTGGCTGCTCACGATGGTGGCCGCCTCCCTCGCGATCTCGGTCGCGCTGGCGAGCCCCTGGGTGCGCACCGTGTTCCGCCCGCTCGTGGAGCCCAAGCCGAACTGGCTGTTCGCGACGCCGGACGACCGGCCGGCGGCCGCGTCACGCACCGATCCGACGGGCGCCCGACGGCGCTGAGCTCACTCGGCGGCGACCGCCCGGCGAGCGCCGTGCGCGACCTGCTTCGGGAGCACGAAGACCAGCGCGAACGCCGCGACGGCGAAGATCGCCGAGACGAGCATCGAGTGGGCCGCGCTCTCCGCGAACGCACGCCCGAGGTCGGCGGGTCCCTTCACCTCGAGCGTGCCGAAGAGCACCGAGCCGATCACCGCGATACCGATCGCGGATCCGATGCGCTGCATCGTGCCGATCACGCCGGATGCCGCCCCCGCCTCGGCCGCGTCGACCGTCGCCACGATGAACTGGGCGTTGGGCGCGATGAACAGGCCCGAGCCGATGCCCGCGACGGCGAGCGGCGCGAGCAGCGCCCAGTTGGTGAGGTCCGCCGCGGGCACGAGCAGCAGCACGAGCCACACGGCGACGAGGCCCGCCGCGACGCACGCCGTGCCGATCACGAGGGCCGTGCGGCCGAGGCGATGCGCGATCCGGTCGCTCTGCGAGGCCCCGAGGATCGATCCCAGCGCGAACGGGATCGAGACGATGCCCGACTCGAGGGCCGAGTGGCCGAGACCCGCCTGCCAGAGGATCGAGATCGTGAAGAAGATGCTCGTGAAGGCCGCGAAGTAGACGAGCGCCAGCACCACGCCGCCCGTGAACGCGGGGTGGCTGAACAGGTGCGGGGGGACGAAGGGCGTCGTGCGCCCACGACGGGCCACGAGCACCTCCCAGAGCGCGAACAGCACCACGAGCAGCACCCCGCCCGCGAGCGAGAGCCAGGTCCACAGCGGCCAGTCGAGATCCTGGCCCTCGATGAGCGGCACGAGGATCGCCACGAGCGCCCCGGCGAGCAGCACGAAGCCGAGCGCGTCCGTTCCGCGGGCGTCGCCGCCCTCGGCCCCGCCCGGCAGGATGAGCACCGCCGCGACGACCGCGAGCACGCCGAAGGGCAGGTTGACGAAGAAGATCGATCGCCACCCCTCCGCCTCGCCGAGCCACTCGATGAGCAGGCCGCCCACGATCGGGCCGAGGGCCGTCGAGACGCCGATCGCCGCGCCCATGACCGCGAAGGCCCTGCCGCGGTCGCGACCGGTGAACATGAGCTGGATGAGCGCCGTCACGGCCGGGAAGAACAGGCCGCCGAACAGCCCCTGCGCGACGCGCGCGACCACGAGCGCCGTGCCGTCCTGCGCGAGACCGCACGCGAGGCTCGCGAGCGTGAAGCCCGTGAGGCCGGCGAGGAACACCCACTTGTGCCCCACCCGGTCGCCGAGACGGCCCGCCGGGATGAGGATGAGCCCGTAGGCGAGCGCGTAGCCCGAGATGATCCACGAGAGGGTCGCCTCCGAGGCCGAGATGCTCGTGCGGATGGTGGGCAGCGCGACGTTGACGATCGTCGTGTCGATCATGCCCATCACCACCCCGAGGATGAGCACGGCGAGCGCGAGCCAGCGCTTGCGGGAGGACTGCAGCGCGGTGGGGGCGACGGAGGTCATGACGCTCTTCTTTCGTGACGGGCCCGTTCACGGTACTCGCATATGACGCCGCGTTTCACCTCGGATTGCAGCCCCGGCGGCGCCCGCCGTAACGTTCCGGTCGAGCGCGCGCACGTGCGCCCGCCGACCCGAACGAGGAGCGAACCATGTCGGACTGGAAGTTCGAGACCCAGCAGATCCACGCGGGCGCAGCCCCCGACCCGGTGACGAACGCCCGCGCGACCCCGATCTACAAGACCACGTCGTACGTGTTCAACAACGCCGACCACGCGAAGAACCTCTTCGCCCTCGCCGAGTTCGGCAACATCTACACGCGCATCATGAACCCGACCCAGGCGGTCATCGAGGAGCGCATCGCGGCGCTCGAGGGCGGCACGGCGGCGCTCGCGACGGCCTCCGGCTCGAGCGCGATCACCTACGCGATCCTGAACATCGCGAACTCGGGCGACCACGTCGTCTCGTCGAGCTCGATCTACGGCGGCACCTACAACCTCTTCAAGTACACCCTCGCCAAGCTCGGCATCGAGGTGACCTTCGTCGAGAACCAGGACGACGCGGAGGAGTGGCGCGCGGCCGTGCGCCCCAACACCAAGGCGTTCTTCGCCGAGACGATCGGCAACCCGAAGATCAACATCCTCGACATCGAGCTCGTGTCGTCGATCGCCCACGAGAACGACATCCCGCTCATCGTCGACAACACGATCGCGACCCCGTACCTCATCCGGCCGTTCGAGCACGGCGCCGACATCGTCGTGCACTCGGCCACCAAGTTCCTGGGCGGCCACGGCACGGTCATCGCGGGCCTCCTCGTCGACGGCGGCAAGTTCCCGTGGTCGAAGCACGTGGACAAGTTCCCCGGGCTCACCGAGCCCGACCCCTCGTACCACGGCGCGAGCTACACGACCGTGCTCGGCGACAGCATCGCGTACGTCATCAAGGCCCGCGTGCAGCTGCTGCGCGACACCGGGGCGGCGCTCTCGCCCGACAGCGCCTTCAGCCTCATCCAGGGTGTCGAGACGCTGTCGCTGCGCATCGAGCGCCACGTCGAGAACACCCAGGCGATCGCCGAGTGGCTGGAGAGCCACCCGGATGTCGCCTCGGTGAACTACTCGGGTCTCGCCTCGAGCCCGTGGCACGACGCCGCGCAGAAGTACGCGCCCAAGGGCGTCGGCGCGGTGCTGTCGTTCGAGCTCAAGGGCGGCGTCGACGCGGGCCGGGCGCTCGTGGAGAACGTGTCGCTCTTCAGCCACCTCGCCAACATCGGTGACGTGCGCAGCCTCATCATCCACCCCGCCTCGACCACCCACTCGCAGCTCACCCCCGAGCAGCAGCTCACGACCGGCGTGACGCCGGGCCTCGTGCGCCTCTCGGTGGGCCTCGAGCACGTCGACGACCTGAAGGCCGACCTCCAGGCGGGCTTCGACGCCGCACGGCGCGTGGCGAACGCCTGACCCATCCGTAGCCCATGAGGGGCTCCACCGTGACGGCGGGGCCCCTCATGCCGTAACAGACCGTCCCGCAGGGAAGAATGGGCGGGATGGACTGGCAGACGACCCCCGAGGACGCGGTTCCGTCCGCGTTCGTCACGGAGTCGACCCAGCGCGCCCTCGCCGCGAAGCCCCCGGCATCCGGGGCGTGGCGCATCGGAGACGACCCGGGTCACCGCCGCTTCCAGCAGCTCGGGCCGATGGAGTTCGAGCGCGGCGGGCGGCTCCCCGCCGTGACCCTCGCCTACGAGAGCTGGGGCGAGCTGTCGCCCGCGCGCGACAACGCGATCCTCGTGCTGCACGCGCTCACGGGCGACAGCCACCTCACGGGCGATGCGGGACCGGGGCATCGCACGGCGGGCTGGTGGTCGGGGCTCGTCGGCCCGGGCAAGGTGCTCGACACCGAGCGCTGGTTCGTGATCGCCCCGAACATGCTCGGCGGATGCCAGGGGTCGACCGGCCCGTCGTCGATCGCCCCCGACGGCGCCGAGTGGGGTCCCCGCTTCCCGTACCTCACCATCCGCGACCAGGTGGAGGCGCAGCGCGCCCTCGCCGACGCCCTCGGCATCGAGCGCTGGGCCGCGGTGATCGGCGGCTCGATGGGCGGCATGCAGTCGCTCGAGTGGGCCGTGACGCACCCCGACCGCCTCGAGCGCTTCGCGGTGCTCGCGGCGCCGCCGAGCTCGTCCGCCGACCAGATCGCGCTGAACTCGGTGCAGATCGAGGCGATCCGGATGGACCCGGCCTTCGCCGACGGCGACTACTACGGGGCGGACGACGGCGAGGGGCCGCACCGCGGACTCGCGCTCGCCCGCCGGATGGCGCTGCTCAACTACCGCTCGCCGACCGAGCTCGACGACCGCTTCGCGCGCTCGTGGCAGAGCGGTGTGGACCCGATGGGCGGGGGCGGGCGGTTCGCGGTCGAGAGCTATCTCGACTTCCACGGCAACAAGTTCACGCGCCGCTTCGACGCCAACAGCTACCTCGTGCTCGTCGAGGCGATGAACTCGCACGACGTGGGGCGGGAGCGCGACGGAGCGGCGGCAGCGCTCGGCCGAGCGACCGCCCTCGGTCTCGTGCTCGGCATCGACAGCGACCGGCTGTTCCCCGTGCCGGGACAGCGCACGATCGCGCGGCACCTGCCCAACAGCCTGACGGGTCCGGAGCCGGTCGTGATCTCCTCCCCCTTCGGCCACGACGCCTTCCTCATCGAGGACGCGCTCGTGGGCGCCGAGCTCGCGCGGCTGCTCGACGCCTGACACGCGGAGGCGCTGCCCCCAACCGGGTGACGGCTTCTGCCACGATGGTGCCGAGGGGGCCCCGTCCGCGGGTGTGTGAGACGCGATGGATCTGATCGCCAAGGAGCGCGACCGGGTGCTGCAGCGTGCCGCGCGCGTCTACGGCCTCGGATTCACGCTCGTGTCGGCGCTCTGCTTCGCACTGCCGGGTGCCGTCGACGACCCGCTCGCGGTGGGGCTCGGCCTCGTGCTGTACCTCCTGCTCGCGGGCGCCCAGTTCATGCTCGGCGTGAGCCGCAACCCGTCGTGGGTGCTCGGCACGCTCGCGGCGGGCATCGGCATCCTCGCGGCGGCCACCGGGCTCGGCACCGAGCGGCTCGCGAACGGCGGCATGACCGCGCTGCAGCTGCTCGTCTCCGGATCGCTCGCCGCGGTCGCGATCGTGCTCACCGGCACGGCCTGGCGCATCGTCGGACTGGGCCTCGCCTTCGTCACCGTCACCGCCGCATCCCTCTGGCTCACCCTCCCCTCGCAGCCGTCGCTGCGCACCGGCGGGCTCCTCCTGCTCGGCTGGGTGCTCGCGGCCGGCATCGGGCTGTGGGTCTCGGCCGGCGTTCCCCAGGTGAGCAAGCGGATCGCGAGCATCGGGCGGGCGCACCGGGCCGAGCGCCAGGCGAGCGAGCTCGAGGCGCAGCGCCGCCAGTCGGCCCGACTGCTGCACGACACCGTGCTCGCGACGCTCACACTGCTCGCCCACTCCGGCGTCGGGGTCACCCCGGAGGCGCTCCGCCAGCAGGCTGCCGACGACGCCCAGCTGCTGCGCCAGCTGCGGCTCGGCTCGAACCCCACGCCGCAGTCCTCCGGCAGCTACCGGCTCGAGACGGGCGGCGAGCCCGAACCGGTGCTCGGACGCACCCTCGAGTCCGTCAAGCAGCGCTTCGGGCGGATGGGACTGCAGGTCAGCTGGCACGGCACCGGTCAGGTGCTGCTGCCGAGCGAGGTGCTCGACGCCTTCCTGCTCGCCCTCGCGGAGTGCCTCGAGAACGTGCGGCGCCACTCCGGCGTCACGCAGGCGCACGTCACCATCACCGACGACGACACGACCGTGCGCGCGATGGTGACGGATGCGGGCGTCGGCTTCGAGCTCTCCGACATCGACGAGGCGAAGCTCGGCTTCGCGGAGTCGGTGGTCGCGCGGCTGCGCGAGGTGGGCGGCAACGCGCGGCTGTTCTCCTCCCCCGGGGCAGGCACCACCGTGGTCCTGGAGGTGCCGCGATGACCGCCGGCATCCCCGAGGAGAACACGCTCGGCGTCGTCGTCGGCAACGCCGCCCGCGCCGTCACGAAGACCGCCCGCCGACTCGGCCGGGCCGGTGCGCGGCCGAGCCTCGGGTCCTCCTTCCTCGCCCTCGGCGCCGACATCCTCGTGGTCCTCCGCGCCGCCTACGGGCTCGCCTGGTTCGTGATGCTCTGGGAGAGCTACCCGAGGCCGACGCTCGCCGCGAGCTCCTGGGGCGTGCTCATCGTGGTGATCGCGGCCACCGTGGTCGCCTCGCGGATGGGCGGCGACCGGATGCCGAGCTGGGGCTTCGCCCTCGTGCTCGCGGGGCTCGCGACGGCCGTGGCGCTCGACATCGCCGCCGTCTGGGAGCTCCACGATCTGGGACGCACCCTCACGGCCGCGACGGCGGCCGGCGCCGCGCTCCTGCTCGTGGTCACGCAGCGCGGTGCGACCGAGCTGCTCATCGCGGCGGGAGTGCTCGGCGCGGGGCTCGCGGTCGCGATGTTCCTCAACACGCCGCCCGGCACGCGGATCCACGCCGATCAGCTCGCGCCTCAGCTCGCGACGATCGCCTTCGCCGTGCTGCCGGCCGTGATCGGCGTGCTCGTCGTCCAGGGCTACCGCCGCATGGTGCAGCTCGAGCTCGACCGCGTGCTCGTGCAGAGCACCGTGTCGGCGCCGCGCTTCGCCGTCGGCATGCTCGCCTCCGAGGAGCTCGCCCGGCTCGACCTCGCGGCGGAGCGCCTGCTCGACTCGATCGCGACCGGCACCACCCCGCTCCCCCTCGCCCCGAAGACCGCCTCGCTCGCGGCTCAGCTCGCGACCGAGCTCCGGCTGCACCTCATCGAGGGGCGCCGCGAGACCTGGCTCTATCACGCGGTGAGCGAGTCCGAGATGCTCGGGCGCTCCGTGACCCTCGTCGACAAGTCCGCGCTGGCGGGGCTGCTGGACCCGGGGCAGCGCGACGGCCTGCTCTCCTCAGCCTGGATGCTCGTGAGCGACCCGCGCAAGAAGACCGGACCCCATCGCGCCATCACGATCACCGTCGGCCCGGTGGTTCCCGCCGCGACGCCGCGCACGGACCGCCGGATCGTCGTCCCCATCGCCATCACGAGCACCGGGATCGGCCGGAATCGTGTCGATCCCTCCGTATGGGCCGCGCTCGGCAAAGTCGGGCGATACTCTGACAGCACCGAGGATGGAAGCCTCCGGATCGACATCGAAGCAACGGTCGACAACCCGGCGGATGTCTGATCCCCCCTGACGAAGGAGTAGCCATGGGCGCGCCGATCCGATTGGCCCTGGTCGACGACCACCGCATGATCCTGAGCGGCCTCGCCAGCTGGATCCGCAACGCGAGCAAGGAGATCGACGTCGTCGCGGAGCTCTCCACCTGGCCCGAGCTGCTGACCCACCCGGCGTTCCCGGTCGACGTCGTGCTCCTCGACCTCGACCTCAAGGACAACATCCCGATCGCCGTGAAGATCTCGGCGCTCAAGGCCACAGGGGTGCGGGTCGTGCTCATGAGCACCTACTCGGAGCCCAACGTCGTGCGGGAGGCGCTGGCCGCCGGCGCTCTCGGCTACCTCGTGAAGAGCGAGGACGCCGCCATGATCGTGGAGGCGATCCGCGCGGCGTCGCAGGGCGAGAGCTTCATCTCGGCCGAGCTCGACCTCGCGATCAACGCCACCGAGATCGGCGGGGCCCCCAAGCTCTCGGCGCAGGAGCGCCGGGTCATGGCCCTCTACGGCAGCGGCCAGCCCGTGAAGGCCGTCGCGTTCGACCTGGGGATCTCGGAGGAGACCGCGAAGAGCTACCTCAAGCGCATCCGCGAGAAGTACCGCGTGGCGGGCATCGACGTCGGCACGAAGGTCGCGCTGCGCCGACGGGCGATCCAGGACGGCATCCTCATCCAGGACTCTCCGACCGGCGTGTTCTGACGCGACGCCCGCTCGTGACCCACGCGCCCCCGAGCGCGAGCAGCACGCCCGGGAGGCACAGCACCAGGCCGAGCCAGGTCGGCGCCAGGTAGCCCCATCCGGCCGCGATCACGGCACCGCCGAGGAGCGCACCGAGCGCGTTGCCGATGTTGAGCGCCGAGTGGTTGACCGCGGCGGCGAGCGTCTGACTCTCCCCCGCCACGTCCATCAGGCGGGTCTGGATGGCGGGAGAGAGCGCGGAGGCGGCCGCCCCGACCCCGAACAGGAAGCCGAAGAGGCCGACCGGATGCTGGGCGGCGAGCCCGAGCCCCAGCAGCACGACCGCGAACGCGGCGAAGCACACGAACAGGGTGCGCAGCACGCCGCGATCGGCCGCATGCCCGCCGAGCAGGTTGCCGACCGTCATGCCGACCCCGAGGGTCACGAGCGCCCACGGCACCGCTGCCTGCGGCAGCCGGGTGACCTCGGTGGTGAGCGGGGCGACGTAGCTGTAGACGGCGAAGAAGCCCGCGAAGCCGACAGAGCCGGTGAGCAGCGCGAACCACACCGCCGGGCGGCCGAAGGCGCCGAGCTCGCGACGCGGGGTGGCATCCGGATCGCCCGGCTGGGCGGGCACGGTCAGCGCGATCGCGAGCACCGCGGCCGCGAAGATCGCCGCGACCGCGACGTAGGCGATCCGCCATCCGGCCTGCTGCCCGAGGAAGGTGATGAGCGGCACCCCGACCACATTGGCGACCGTGAGCCCCGAGAGCACGAGCGCGACGCCCTGCCCGCGCTTGCCCGGACCCATGAGGGAGGCCGCCACGAGTGCCGCGATCCCGAAGTAGGCGCCGTGCGGGAGCGCGGCCACGAAGCGGAACAGCACGACGAGACCGAAGCTCGGTGCGATCGCCGCAGCGAGCGTGCCGAGGGTGAAGGCGATCGCGAGGCCGAGCAGCACCCGGCGCCGCGGAAGGCGGGCGGCGAGGACCGCGATCGTCGGGGCGCCCACGACGACGCCGAGCGCATAGGCGCCGATCATCACGCCCGACTGCGCGATCGCGTCGTCGGGCGACGCGGCCCACACGCCGGGCAGCAGGTCGTGGGCGATCTGGGGCAGCAGGCCCATCGCGACGAACTCCGTCGCACCGATGCCGAAGCCGCCGAGAGCCAGCGCCAGGAGGGCCAGACGCGTGCGGACAGGCGAGAGCAGCGGGGGTGCATCGCTCACGTGCCGGAGGCTCCGATCGGATCGTCGAGGGCGGCGGCGAGGCGCCGCCTGCCCAGCGTAGCCGCGACGCGTGACGCAGGATGACGCCGCATCCGGCGCGCGGACCGCATTCCACGGGATGATGGTGGGGCCCCTGCCCGCACAGCACAGCACCCTGGAGGTTCCGTGTCCCGCATCCGCCCCCGTCTCGTCGCCGTCGCCTCCGCGACCGCGCTCGCCCTCAGCCTCGCCGCCTGCGCGAGCTCGCCCGCCGCGCCCGGCACCGGCGCCGCCGACGACGGCTACGTCACCCCCGGCAAGATCACCATCGCGACCGGCGAGCCGGCGTACTTCCCCTACGTCATCGACGACAAGCCCGAGTCCGGCGAGGGCTTCGAGGCGGCCGTCGCCTACGCCGTCGCCGAGGAGCTCGGCTTCGCGAAGGAGGACGTCGTCTGGGTGCGCACCACCTTCGACCAGGCGATCGCGCCCGGACCCAAGGACTTCGACCTCAACATCCAGCAGTTCTCGATCACCGACGACCGCAAGCAGAACGTCGACTTCTCGACGCCGTACTACGCGGCCACCCAGGCGCTCGTGACGGTCAAGGGCTCGAAGGCCGACGGCGTCACCACGATCGCGGGCCTCAAGGATCTGCTGATCGGCGCCATGGTCGGCACCACGAGCGCGCAGACCGTCGAGCAGGTCGTCGCCCCGACCGCCGGCGTGCAGATCTACAACAACAACGAGGACGTCAAGCTCGCCCTCGAGGCGGGCCAGATCGACGCGATGGCCCTCGACCTGCCGACCGCCTTCTACACGACGGCCGTCGAGATCGAGAACAGCACGATCGTGGGCGAGCTGCCCTCCGCCGGCATCTCGGACGAGTGGGGCTTCGTGCTCGCCAAGGGCTCGCCGCTCACCGCCAAGGTCTCGAAGGCCCTCGACGCGCTGCGCGCCTCGGGCAAGCTGCAGGAGATCACCGACAAGTGGCTGGGCGAGAACGCCGGCGTTCTGAAGCTCCAGTGAGCGGTCCGCGGCCGGCCCCTGGTCGGCTAGCGTCGTGTCCGTGACGGATTCCACGCCCCGACGGCCGAGCGAGCTCGAGCTCGGCCGTCGGGCGTACCGACGCAGCCGATCGCGGCGCTCGGTGCTCGTGGCCGTCGCCTCCACCCTGGCCTTCGCCGCGATCGCCTGGATCACGGTCGTCAACACGCCGGGCTGGGCGGCCGTCCAGCAGGCGTTCTTCGACCCGACCACCTTCGTCGCCGCGCTGCCCCGGGTGGCCGAGGGCTTCCTCCTCAATCTCCAGGTGCTCGGCATCTCGGTCGTCACCGTCGCGATCCTGGCGACGCTGCTCGCGACCCTGCGCACGCTCCGCGGCGCCGTCTTCTTCCCGCTGCGGGCGATCGCGGCCGGCTACACCGACATCTTCCGCGGCCTGCCGCTCATCATCGTGCTGTACCTGATCGGCTTCGGCATCCCCGGGCTCCTGCACACCCGCGTGCCCGTGGTCGTGCTCGGCGTGGCCGCGCTCACGCTGACCTACTCCGCCTATGTGAGCGAGGTCATCCGTGCCGGCATCGAGGCCGTGCACCCCTCGCAGCGGCTGGCCGCGCGCGCGATGGGGCTCGGCTACGCGCAGACGCTGCGGCTCATCGTGATGCCGCAGGCGATCCGCAAGATGACGCCCGCGCTCATGAACGACTTCGTCGCGATGCAGAAGGACGTCGGTCTCATCTCGGTGCTCGGCGCCGTGGATGCGGTGCGCGGCGCCCAGATCGAGCAGGCCCACTTCTACAACTTCACGCCGTACATCGTCGCGGGCGTGCTGTTCGTGCTTCTCGCGATCCCGACCATCCGGCTCACCGACTGGTACAGCGCGCGGCTGCGCCGGCGCGAGCAGATGGGGGCGATCGTATGAGCGCGCTGCTCACCGCATCCGGCGTCTGGAAGGCGTTCGGCGACCGCGAGGTGCTGCGCGGCATCTCGCTCGAGCTCGAGGCCCGCGAGGTGGTCGCGCTCATCGGGCCGAGCGGCTCCGGCAAGTCGACGCTGCTGCGCTGCCTCAACCTGCTCGAGCCGATCGACGACGGCGTCATCACGCTCGCAGGCGACGACATCTCCGACCCGCGCGTGGCCGCCGACCGCGTGCGCGCGCGCTTCGGCGTCGTGTTCCAGCACTACAACCTCTTCCCTCACCTCTCCGTGCTCGACAACGTCACCCTCGCCGCCCGCGCCGTGCACAAGGTGCCGCGCCGGGAGGCCGAGGAGCGCGGCATGCAGCTGCTCGAGCGCATCGGCCTCGCCGACAAGGCGCGCGAGCATCCGGATCGGCTCTCCGGCGGCCAGCAGCAGCGCGCGGCGATCGTGCGCGCGATCGCGACCGACCCCGAGGTGCTGCTGCTCGACGAGATCACGAGCGCGCTCGACCCCGAGCTCGTGGGCGAGGTGCTCGACCTGGTGAGCGAGCTCGCCGCCGACGGGCAGGCGATCCTGATGGCGACGCACGAGATGGCGTTCGCCCGCGACGTGGCCCACCGCGTGCTGTTCCTCGACGGCGGGGTCGTGCTCGAGGAGGGGCCGGCCGCCGAGTTCTTCGCCGCGCCGCGCGAGTCCCGCACGCGCGAGTTCCTGGCGCGGATGGGCTGACCGCAGGGCTACCCGAGCAGCTCCCGCACGACCGCGGGCAGCTCGGCGCAGAGGTCGAGCACGGTGAACGGGCCTCCGCCGGCCCTCCCGGCCGCGAGCCCGTGCAGCACGGCGGCCGTCGCGGCGAGCGGCGCCGCGGCGTCCGGATCGGCGTCGAGCTCGAGCGCGTGCGTCGCGAGCAGCGCGCCCAGCACGCCCGCGAGGGCGTCGCCCGCACCCGCGGTGGCGGTCCACGCCGGGGCGCAGGAGGCCTCGAGCAGGCCGCCCGACGCATCCGCGACGTACGTCGTGTGCCCCTTGAGCAGCACGACGGCCGCGAGGCGCGCCGCGGCCTCGAGGGCGGCGCCCGCGGGGTCGGCCTGCACCTCGGCGCGCTCGCGCCCCAGAACCCGAGCGAGCTCGCCCGCGTGCGGCACGAGCACGCGCGTGCCCCTCGCCCGGTCGACGAGCCCGAGGGCTCCCGCGTCGATCACGATGGGCACCGGATCGGCGAGCGCCGCGTCGCGGCGGCTCGCGGTCAGCTCGTCGAGAGCCTCGGGGTCCTGCCCCGAGCCCACGACCCAGGCCTGCACGCGCCCCTCCGTCGTGACCGCCTCCGGCCGACGCTGCAGCACGAGACGCGTGGGGCGTCCCGCCCCCAGGTAGCGCACCATGCCGACACCCGTGCGCAGCGCCGCCTCGACACCCAGCACGGCGGCGCCCGGATACCGGGCCGAGCCCGTCGCGAACCCCACGACACCGCGCGAGTACTTGTCGTCGACCGGACCCGGCACGGCGATCCAGCGCGCGGCGTCCTCCGGCCCGAACATCGTCCCCATGCCGCCACGATAGTTTGACGGGGTGAACGCCAGTGCTCCCCGCGGCATCAGCATCCCGGATCGTGTCGTCGTCTTCGACTACGGCGAGGTGATCTCGATGTCGCAGAGCGAGCACGACCGTCTCGCGCTGCTCGGGACGGCGCTGCAGGAGGCCGGTGCGTTCTGGCCCGTCTACTGGCGCCACCGCGACGCGCTCGACGGGGGCGCGATCCGCGTGGTCGACTACTGGAGACGGATCGCCTCGGACCTCGGCGTCGAATGGGATCTCGCGACGATCCAGCGGCTGTGGGCGATCGACTTCCGCAGCTGGATCAGCGTGGAGCCCGGAACCGTGAAGCTCGTCGAGGAGCTGCACGCGGGCGGCACCCGCACCGCGCTGCTCTCGAACGCGGGCTTCGACTTCGGCGGCCCGTTCCGCAACGCGCCGTTCTCGGCGCTCTTCGAGGAGGTGTTCCTGAGCGCCGAGCTCGGCCTCCTGAAGCCCGACCCGGAGATCTACCGCCACGTCGCCGCGAAGCTCGGGATCGAGCTCGCGCAGATGGTGTTCGTCGACGACAAGGCCGCGAACGTCGAGGGCGCGACGGCGCTCGGCGCCACCGGGCACGTCTTCATCGACGTCCACGGCCTCCGCGGGTTCCTCGAGTCGCTCGCCGAGGAGCGCTGACGCCCGATCCGCTATCTGGGTGCGCGGCGGTCGGTCGCGTCCTGCACCTCGCCCACGAGCTCCTCGATGATGTCCTCGAGGAAGAGCACCCCGCGGGTGCCGCCGCTCTCGTCGAAGACGCGCGCCACATGGCTGCCGGCCCGACGCAGCGTGGCGAGGGCGTCCTCGAGCTCCATGCCGCGATAGAGCGAGATGAGCTGCCGGATGCGCTTGGGCGGCACCGGGTCGTCGAACTCGTCGTCGCCGAGGTCGATGACGTCCTTGAGGTGCACGTAGCCGCTCGGATCGCCCGCCTCGTCGACGAGCACATAGCGGCTGAAGCCGTGCTGGGCGACCGCGCGCTCGACGTCGCCGGGGGTGGCGTCCTCGGGGAGGGTGACGAGCGCATCCATGCCGACCGCGACATCCGCGACCTTCTTGGTGGTGAACTCGAAGGCGTTGCTGAGCGTGCCGGTCGTGTCGGCGAGCACGCCCTCGCGCGTCGAGGTGCGCACGATGAGCTCCACCTCGTCGACCGTGAAGGCGCTCGTCGCCTCGTTCTTGGGCTGCACGCGGAACAGCAGCAGCACGCCGTTCGCGGTCGCGTTGAGCGCCCGGATGACGGGGCGCAGCACGGTCGCGATCGCCACGAGCGGCGTCGCGAGCAGCAGCACGGAGCGGTCCGGCACCGAGAAGGAGATGTTCTTCGGCACCATCTCGCCGAACACCACGTGCAGGAACGACACGATCACGAGCGTCACGATGAAGGCCACCGTCGCGATCACGTCCTCCGGCCATCCGGTGAGCCCGAAGGGCACCGCGAGCAGGTGGTGGATGGCGGGCTCGGAGACGTTGAGGATGAGCAGCGAGCACACCGTGATGCCGAGCTGGCTCGTGGCGAGCATGAGCGTCGCGTGCTCCATGGCCCACAGCGCGGTCTTCGCGGCGCGCGATCCGGCATCGGCGCGCGGCTCGATCTGCGAGCGGCGCGCCGAGATGACGGCGAACTCGGCGCCGACGAAGAACGCGTTGGCGGCCAGCAGGATGACGAGCCACGCGATGCCCCACCAGTCGGATGCGCTCATCGCCCCTCCTCCTGCGCGACAGGATGCGGGGTGAAGCGCACGCGGTCGACCCGCCGCCCGTCCATCCGCTCGACGCGGAAGACGCCCGCCTCGATCCCGACCGTGTCGCCGACGACCGGGATGCGGCCGAGCTCGCTCATGAGGAAGCCCGCGACGGTCTCGTAGGGGCCGTCCTCCGGGACCGTGACGCCCGCCCGCTCGAGCAGCTCGTCGGGGCGGAGCGCACCGGGGAAGGTGAGCCAGCCGCGGCTGCGCACGACGTCGGGGCGGGAGCGGTCGTGCTCGTCGGACACCTCGCCGACGAGCTCCTCGACGAGATCCTCGAGGGTCGCGACGCCGGCCGTGCCGCCGTACTCGTCGACCACCACGGCGATCTGGAAGCTGCGGGCGCGCAGCTCGCCGAGCAGCACGTCGAGCTTCATGGTCTCGGGCACCCGCAGCGCCTCGGTCTGCAGCGCGGAGACCGGCACCGACGCCCGGCGCTCGCGCGGTACCGCCACGGCCTGCTTGACGTGCACGATGCCGACGATGTCGTCGGGCCCCTCGTCGGTGACCGGGAAGCGCGAGTAGCCGGTGCGCCGCGCGAGCTCGATGACCGCCTCGGCGCTGTCGCCGCGCTCCACCGCGGCGAGACGCGGGCGCGGCGTCATGACGTCGGCGGCCGTGTGCTCAGAGAAGGCGAGCGTGCGCGCGAGGAGCGTCGCGGTGTCGCGGTCGAGCGCGCCCTCGCTCGCCGAGCGGCGCACGAGGCTCTTCAGCTCGTCGGCGGTGCGCGCCGAGCTCAGCTCCTCCTTCGGCTCGATGCCAATGCCGCGCAGCACGCCGTTGGCGGTGCCGTTGAGGAGCGCGACGAAGGGCTTGAACACGGCCGTGAACACGAGCTGGAAGGGGATGACGAGCTTCGCGGTCTGCCGCGGCAGCGCGAGCGCGAAGTTCTTCGGCACGAGCTCGCCGATGATCATCGAGAGCAGGGTCGCGACGGCCACGGCGACGACCGTCGCGACGACGCCCGAGGCGGCATCCGCGAGCCCCCACGCCGCGAACAGCGGTCGCAGCCAGGTGCTGAAGGCGGGCTCGAGGGTGAAGCCGGCCAGCAGGGTCGTCAGCGTGATGCCGAGCTGCGCGGCGGAGAGGTGGGTCGAGGTGACCTTGAGGGCGCGGATGGCGGGGCCGAGCATGCCCTCACCGCGCGCCTGGCGCGCCTCGAGGTCGTGACGGTCGAGGTTGACGAGCGCGAACTCGCTCGCGACGAAGAAGCCGGTGCCGATCGTGAGGACCATCCCGACGAGGAACATCCACCATTCGGGGCTCATCGGGCATCATCCCCCACGGCGCGCACCGGCGCGGGTCTGTGAGAGAGGCGGGCTGGCTCTGACGTCGCAGACGGAGGGTCGTCCATGGTCGGGCCAGCCTACAGCCCGTCTCCGCGCGGCGGCTGAGCGATCGCCGCATCCGCGGGCCGGGATGCCCTCGCGCGGTACCCCGAGGGGGTGAAGCCGAGCACCGCGCGGAAGTCGCGGCTCAGATGCGCCTGATCGGCGTAGCCGAGCTCGGCCGCGAGCTCGGCGAGCGGAACGGCGGGGTCCGCGCGCAGGCGCTCGGCGGCCTCCTGCAGACGGCGGCGCCGGATCATCGCGGCCGGGGAGATGCCCACGTAGCGCCGGGCGAGGCGACTCACCGTGCGCTCGGAGACGCCGAGGCGCGCCGCGAGGTCGCGGGGGTGGAGCACCTCCGGATCCGCGTCGACGAGACGGGCGAGCTCGTTGGCGAGCAGCGCGTCGGGGCCCGGCTCCCCCGTGCGGCGCACGATCCACTCCCCGAGGATGCGGCTCGCCCGCTCGGCGCGAGCCTCGCCCCCGCGGCTCATCGCATCCGCGACGTCGGCGGCCAGCTCCGGGGCGTCGACGGCCGCCTGCGCGTCGCGGAGCTCCACCGGGTCGCCGATGATCGCCGGCACCGCGGCGGGACGCAGCAGCGCGCCCACCGCCCAGCCGCGGCCGCTCAGGTCGCGATGCGAGCGCCGCGTCGTCGGCCCCACCGCCGCCACGCCCTCCGGCGTCACCACGAGGTTCGCGGCGGGGTAGGCGATCACGTGCTGTCGCGAGGCGCGGCCGGGCGCGATGTCCCACTCCGGGACCCAGAAGTGCACGACGACGGACGTCTCGACGGCATCCGGTGCGATCCGCGTGAAGGACGGCAGCCGCGCGGGGTAGAGCACCCCCCTGCTGCGCGGCTCGTCCACGGGACCCCCTGTCCGGAATCTTCAAGACCGGCGGCGGCGCGCACTCCTAACGTGGCGCTCATGGAGAACACCACGGGCGTCACCGGCGCCCACACGACTCACGGTATCCCGCACGGCTACACGGCGCTCACCCCCTTCATCTCGCTCGTCGACGCGCGGGGGGCGATCGAGTTCTACCGCACGGTGTTCGGCGCGCGCCTCGTGGGCGCCACCGAGATGGGCGGGGTCGTCGCCCATGCCGACCTCGACTTCGGCGACTGCCACCTGCAGCTCGGCGAGGCCTCGCCCGAGTACCACCTCGTGCCGCCGGTCGAGGGCGAGGACGACTGCTACTCGCTCGCGCTGTACTGCGCCGACGCGGATGCCGTGGTCGCCGCCGCCGAAGCGGCCGGCGCCGCCGTCCGCGAGCCGCTCTCGGACTTCGTCTCGGGCGACCGCTTCGCGAGCATCCGCGACCCCTTCGGCGTGCGCTGGTCGATCATGTCGCGTGTCGAGGACCTCTCCCCGGAGGAGAGCCAGCGGCGCGTGGACGAGTGGGCGTCGTCGTTCGGCGGCTGAGCCCTCACCAGGACACGGGGAGCGCCTTGCCCTCCTCGTAGCCTGCCGCCGACTGGAAGCCGACCACCGCGCGGTCGTGGAACTCGGGCAGCGACGCGGCGCCCGCGTAGGTGAAGGAGCTCCGCACGCCCGAGGTGATCATGTCGAGCAGGTCCTCGACGGAGGGGCGGTTCGGGTCGAGGTAGATCCGCGAGCTCGAGATGCCCTCGGCGAAGAGCTCCTTGCGGGCCAGCTCGTAGGGGTCGAGGCGGCCGAAGCGCTCCTGCACGGCCTTCGTCGAGGCCATGCCCCAGCTCTCCTTGTAGAGGCGGCCGTCGGCATCCGACTCCAGCAGGCCCGGCGCCTCGACGGTGCCCGCGAACCACGAGCCGATCATGACGGATGCGGCACCCGCCGCGAGCGCGAGCGCCACGTCGCGCGGGTAGCGCACCCCGCCGTCCGCCCACACGTGGGCGCCGAGCTCGCGGGCTGTCGCCGCGGTCTCGAGCACGGCGGAGAACTGCGGGCGGCCGACCGCCGTCATCATGCGCGTCGTGCACATGGCGCCGGGACCGACGCCGACCTTGAGGATGGAGGCGCCCGCCGCGACGAGGTCGCGCACCCCGTCGGAGGTCACGACGTTGCCCGCCGCGACGGGGAGCCCCAGGCCGAGGCCGGAGACGGTGCGGAGGGCCGCGAGCATCCCCTCCTGGTGGCCGTGCGCGGTGTCGACGACGAGCACGTCGACGCCGGCCTCGGCGAGCGCCCGTGCCTTCGCGGCGACGTCGCCGTTGATGCCGACGGCGGCGGCGACCCGCAGGCGTCCGCTCGCGTCGACGGCGGGGCGGTAGAGGGTCGAGCGCAGGGCGCTGCGCCGGGTGACGGCGCCCACGATCCGGCCGTGGTGGCGCACGAGCGCCGCGTCGATGCCCGCGTCGACGAGCAGGTCGAACGCGGCACGGGGGCCGGTGAGATCGTCGGCGTCGAGGGAGGTCGCCTCGCCGTGGACGAGGTCGCCGAGCCGGGCGTCCGGGAGCGCGGTCGCGAGACGGGCGGCGGGCACGCATCCGGCCTCGTCGCCGTCGGCATCGCGCACCACGAGGAGCTCGGCACCCGCCGCGGGCACCACCCGGCGCGCCTCGGCGACCGTCGCATCCGCCGCGAACTCGATGGGGGCATCCCAGCCGACCGGCTGCTCCTTGACCCAGCGGATCGCGGCCGCGAGCTCCTGCAGCGGAAGGTCCTGCGGCAGCACGCCGAGCCCGCCGCGTCGAGCCAGCACCGACGCGAGCCGAGGGCCCGTCACCGAGTTCATGTTGGCGGAGACGATCGGGATCGTGGCACCCGTGCCGTCGGTCGGGGCGAGGTCGACCGAAAGGCGGCTCGTGACGCCGGATCGGCTCGGCACGAGGAAGACGTCGGAGTACGTGAGGTCATGGGCGGGCACCTGCCCCGTGAAGCGCATGAGACCACGGTAGGACGTGAGAGAGGCGTGCGCACAGCCGAGTCTGGGAGCTTCCCGGACACCCCGGGCCGGGTCCGCGTCACCGCTCGGCTCACGTTAGGCTTGACGGTGGTGTGACCAGCGGGGATCAGCCGGGTCCCTGGCACCGGCGAGTAGTGAGAGTAGGCGGTCGGCTGTGTCCAACCCCGTCACCGGAGTGACGCCCGAGGAAGGCGCCTCGGGAGAGTTCGGAGCCAACGAATGGCTCGTCGACGAGATGTACGAGCGGTACCTCGTGGACAAGGAGTCGGTCGACCGCAGCTGGTGGCCGATCCTCGAGTCCTACCGCCCCGTCGACGACCCCACCCCCACCTCCGCGATCCCGATCGTGGGATCGCCCGCCGACAGCGTGACCCCCCCGCCGGAGCCGACCGCGCCGGAGCCCTCGACCGACAGCGCTCCCCCGACGACCCCCATCGCGCGCACCACCTCCGCGCCCGCCAAGCCGCAGCCGATCCCCGCCGAGGCGCCGACCACCGCCTCCACGCCGGTCGCCGAGGTCGAGCAGGCGGAGCCCGAGGAGTCGGTCACCGTGCTGAAGGGCATGGCGAAGACCCTCTCGACCAACATGGACCAGAGCCTCACGGTGCCGACCGCCACGAGCGTGCGCACGGTGCCGGCGAAGCTCATGATCGACAACCGCATCGTCATCAACAACCACCTGCGCCGGGCGCGCGGCGGCAAGGTGTCGTTCACGCACCTCATCGCGTGGGCGATGGTGCAGACGCTCAAGGAGTTCCCGAGCCAGAACGTCTTCTACCGCGAGGACGACGGCAAGCCCACGGTCGTCGCACCCGCGCACGTGACGCTCGGCATCGCGATCGACCTCCCGAAGCCCGACGGCACCCGCTCGCTGCTCGTGCCGGGCATCAAGCGCGCCGACACCATGAACTTCGCGGAGTTCCTCGCCGCCTACGAGGACGTCGTGGCCCGCGCCCGCGCGAACAAGCTCACGGCAGCCGACTTCCAGGGCGTCACGATCTCGCTCACCAACCCCGGCGGCATCGGCACCGAGCACTCGGTGCCGCGTCTCATGCGCGGCCAGGGCTGCATCGTGGGCGCGGGCGCCCTCGAGTATCCCGCGGCGTTCCAGGGCTCCTCCCCGAAGACGCTCGTCGAGATGGGCATCGGCAAGACCATCACGCTCACGAGCACCTACGACCACCGCGTCATCCAGGGCGCGGGCTCGGGCGAGTTCCTCAAGAAGATCCACGAGCTGCTCATCGGGCAGCGCGGCTTCTACGAGGACATCTTCGCCGCCCTGCGCATCCCCTACGACCCGATCCACTGGGCCGAGGACATCAACGTCGACCTCTCGGAGCGCATCAGCAAGACCTCGCGCGTCCAGGAGCTCATCAACGCCTTCCGCGTGCGCGGCCACCTCATGGCCGACATCGACCCGCTCGAGTACCGTCAGCGTCGCCACCCCGACCTCGACATCGCGAGCCACGGCCTCACCTTCTGGGACCTCGACCGCGAGTTCGTCACCGGCGGATTCGGCGGCAAGCGCACCATGCAGCTGCGCGAGGTGCTCGGCGTGCTGCGCGACTCCTACTGCCGCACGGTCGGCATCGAGTACATGCACATCCAGGACCCGGCGCAGCGCGCCTGGTTCCAGGCGCGGCTCGAGACGCCGTATGTGAAGCCCACCCACGACGAGCAGCTGCGCATCCTCGGCAAGCTCAACGAGGCCGAGGCCTTCGAGACCTTCCTGCAGACGAAGTACGTCGGCCAGAAGCGCTTCAGCCTCGAGGGCGGCGAGTCGACCATCGCCCTGCTCGACGAGATCCTCCAGGGGGCCGCCGAGGCGGGGCTCGACGAGGTCGCGATCGGCATGGCGCACCGCGGCCGGCTCAACGTGCTCACCAACATCGCCGGCAAGACCTACGGACAGGTCTTCCGCGAGTTCGAGGGCACCCAGGACCCGAAGTCGGTGCAGGGCTCCGGCGACGTCAAGTACCACCTCGGCACCGAGGGCACCTTCACCGCGATGAGCGGCAAGGAGGTGCCGGTCTACCTCGCCGCGAACCCCTCGCACCTCGAGGCCGTCAACGGCGTGCTCGAGGGCATCGTGCGGGCCAAGCAGGACCGCACGAGCGACGGGCAGTACGGCACCCTCCCGATCCTCGTGCACGGCGACGCGTCGATGGCCGGCCAGGGCGTCGTGATCGAGACGCTGCAGATGTCCCAGCTGCGGGCCTACAAGACCGGCGGCACCATCCACGTCGTCATCAACAACCAGGTCGGCTTCACGACCACGCCGCAGGATGCGCGCAGCTCCGTGTACTCCACGGACGTCGCCAAGACCATCCAGGCGCCCGTCTTCCACGTGAACGGCGACGACCCGGAGGCCGTGGTGCGCGTCGCGGAGCACGCCTTCGCGTACCGCCAGCAGTTCAAGGGCGACGTCGTGATCGACCTCGTCTGCTACCGCCGCCGCGGGCACAACGAGGGCGACGACCCGTCGATGACGCAGCCGCTCATGTACAACCTCATCGAGGCGAAGCGCAGCGTCCGCACCCTCTACACGGAGGCGCTCGTCGGCCGCGGCGACATCACGCAGGAGGAGTTCGAGCAGGCGCAGCGCGACTTCCAGGACCGCCTCGAGCGCGCCTTCGCCGAGACGCACGCCGCGCAGACGGGCTCCATCCCGGTGATCGCCCACGACCAGAACCCGATCGCCGACCTCGAGCGTCCGGTGTCGCAGCAGCGCGACGACGACGCGGTGGGCGAGCCCGCATCGACGGGCGTCGACCCGGCGGTCGTCGACCTGATCGGCGACGCGCACGACAACCCGCCCGCGGGCTTCGCCGTGCATCCGAAGCTCCAGCAGCTCCTCAAGAAGCGCTTCGACATGAGCCGCAACGGCTCCATCGACTGGGGCTTCGGCGAGCTGCTCGCACTGGGCTCGCTCCTGCTCGAGGGCACCCCGGTGCGTCTCGTCGGCCAGGATGCGCGCCGCGGCACCTTCGTGTCGCGTCACGCCGTGTTCCACGACCGCGAGAACGGCCAGGAGTGGCTGCCGCTCGGCAACCTCGCCGAGAACCAGGCGCGCTTCGCGATCTACGACTCGCTGCTCTCGGAGTACGCGGCGCTCGCCTTCGAGTACGGCTACTCGGTCGAGCGGCCCGACGCGCTCGTGCTGTGGGAGGCGCAGTTCGGCGACTTCGCGAACGGCGCCCAGACCGTCATCGACGAGTTCATCTCCTCGGCCGAGCAGAAGTGGGGTCAGCGCTCCAGCGTCGTCATGCTGCTCCCCCACGGCTACGAGGGGCAGGGCCCCGACCACTCCTCGGCGCGCATCGAGCGCTACCTGCAGCTCGCGGCGGAGGACAACATGACGATCGCGCGTCCCTCGACGCCCGCGTCGTACTTCCACCTGCTGCGCCGCCAGGCGTACGCGCGACCGCGACGCCCGCTCATCGTCTTCACCCCGAAGTCGATGCTGCGCCTCCGCGGCGCCACGAGCGAGGTGGCGGACTTCACGCAGGGTCGCTTCGAGCCGGTGATCGACGACGCACGCATCCAGGACCGCTCCACGGTCAAGCGCGTGCTGCTGCATGCCGGCAAGATCCACTACGACCTGCTGGGCGAGGTGGAGAAGCGCGCGGATGCGGGCGCCTTCGCTCTCGTCCGGCTCGAGCAGTACTACCCGCTGCCGACCGCCGAGCTGCAGCGCGTGCTCGCGCGCTATCCGGATGCCGAGCTCATGTGGGTGCAGGAGGAGCCGGAGAACCAGGGCGCCTGGCCGTTCCTGGCCATCGAGCTCGCGCCGCAGCTCGGGGGGCGCGAGCTGCGGGTCTCCTCGCGTGCCGCCTCCGCGTCGCCCGCGACGGGCTCGTCGAAGCGCAGCGCAGCCGAGCAGACGGCGCTCATCGCCGCGGCGCTGGAGCTGTAGACAACCGCTGGTTGAGTCTGTAGACAATCGCTGGTTGAGTAGCGTGTCGCCTGCGGCGAGCCGCTACTCAACCAGCGGAGAGTGACCTCAGGCGTCGAGCGAGGCCAGGATCGAGGCGCGCAGCTCGTCGGGAGCCTTCTCCTGGCAGGCGCGCTGCACCTTCTGGATGAGCGTCAACCCCACGAGGTGCTCCGTGGAGCAGTCCACGCAGCCGTCGAGATGCTCCTGGATGTCCTGCAGGTCGTGCTCCGAGAGCTCGCGGTGGAGGAACTCCTCGAGCTCGGCCTTGGCCTTGTCGCAGCCGCAATCGGTCATCTCGTGCTCCCGGGTGCTGTGGTGCCCGCGGCGGTGAACCCGCGCTCCCGGGCGTAGTCGGCGAGACGCTCGCGCAGCAGGCGGCGTCCGCGGTGGAGTCGGCTCATGACGGTGCCGACGGGTGTCTTCATGATGTCCGCGATCTCCTGGTAGGAGAACCCCTCGACGTCGGCGAGGTACACGGCGAGACGGAAGTCCTCGGGAATCGACTGCAGGGCCTCCTTGACATCGCTGTCGGGGAGGTGGTCGATCGCCTCGGCCTCGGCGGATCGGGTGGTGCGCCCCTGGGTGAGGGACTCCGCCGATCCGAGCTGCCAGTCCTCGAGCTCGTCGAGGGTTCCCTGGTAGGGGTTGCGCTGGTTCTTGCGGTAGCTGTTGATGTAGGTGTTGGTGAGGATGCGGTACAGCCACGCCTTGAGGTTGGTGCCCTGCTCGAACCCCGCGAAGGCCGCGAACGCCTTGGTGTAGGTCTCCTGCACCAGGTCGCCCGCGTCGGCGGGGTTGCGGGTCATCCGCATCGCCGCCGCGTAGAGCTGGTCCATGAAGGGGATCGCCTGCTCGGCGAAGAGCCTCCGCAGCTCGGCGGGGGGCAGCTGGTCGGGGGTGGGCTCGGGGCGCGCGCTGTCAGCCATCGGCGTCGAGTCTATGCCGACCCGCCGCGGCTCTCCCGGCTCCTCCGTCGCCGAGAGCACCGCCGTCGCCTCGAGCACCGGCATCGCTCGCTCCCTCCCGCCCCGCAGGGGCACTACCCTTGACAACCGATGGGCGTTCTGCGGTATTCCGGTCGAGACGAGCTGATCCCCGAGCTGCCGCGCGGGGAGGACGACGGGCTCGGGCTCGACGACGCCCCCGCGGCATCCGGCGGTCCCTGGCAGGCACCGGTGGCGGCGGGTCCGCTCGCCGCGCGTCTGACGCTGCCCGGCTCGAAGAGCCTCACCAACCGCGAGCTCGTGCTCGCGGCCCTCGCCGACGGTCCGTCGACCCTCCGCCGGCCCCTGCGCTCGCGCGACACCGCGCTCATGGTGGAGGGGCTGCGCGGCCTCGGCGTCGGCATCACGGAGGTCCCGGGCGAGGGCGAGTTCGGCCCCGATCTGCGGGTCGCGCCGGGCGAGCTGCTCGGCGGCTCGATCGACGGGGGCCTCGCAGGCACCGTCATGAGGTTCCTGCCGATCGTCGCGGCCCTCGCGCTCGGGCCGACGAGCGTCGACGGCGACCCCTACGCCCGCAAGCGCCCGATGCGCGTGACGATCGACGCCCTCCGCGGCCTCGGCGTCGAGGTGGACGACGACGGACGCGGCACGATGCCCTTCACCGTGCACGGCACCGGATCGGTGCGCGGCGGCGAGCTCGCGATCGACGCCTCCGCCTCCAGCCAGTTCGTGTCCGGGCTGCTGCTCGCCGCTCCGCGCTTCGCGGAGGGGCTCGTGCTGCGACACACCGGGGAGCGGCTGCCGAGCCTCCCCCACATCCGGATGACGATCGCCTGCCTCGCCGCCCGCGGCGTCGCGGTCGAGGAGCCGGAGCCGGGCGTGTGGGTCGTGCCGCCGCAGCCCATCCGGGCGCTCGACGCGACGATCGAGCCGGACCTGTCGAACGCGGCGCCGTTCCTCGGCGCGGCGCTTCTCGCGGGGGGCACGGTGACGATCGGCGGCTGGCCCGCCGAGACCACGCAGGTCGGCGACGAGCTGCTGCGCATCCTCCCGCGCCTGGGCGCCACCGTGACGCGCGACGGCGACGCGGTGACGGCGGACGGCGGCGCGGGCGTGCTCGGCGGCGGGACGGTGCACGCGGCCGACCTCGACCTGACGATCGGCGGCGAGCTCGCGCCGACCATCGCGACGCTCCTCGCCTTCGCCGACGGTCCGAGCCGGGTGACGGGGATCGGCCACCTGCGCGGCCACGAGACCGACCGGCTCGCGGCGCTCGCGGCCGAGATCGGGCGTCTCGGCGGCGAGGCGACCGAGCTCGACGACGGGCTCGAGATCCGCCCCCGCCCGCTGCACGGCGGCGCGTGGGAGGCGTACGCCGACCACCGGATGGCGACCTCCGGCGCGCTCGCCGGTCTCGTGGTGCCCGGGGTCACGGTGGACGACATCGCGACGACCGCCAAGACGCTCCCCGAGTTCCCGGAGCTGTGGAACCGGATGCTCGCCCGCGACCCGCGCGCGACGCACTGGGAGCCGCTGCAGCTGTGAGGCCCGCACGGTGAGCTGGCTGAGCGACGACGACGAGCCGGAGGGCTTCGACGCCTGGGACGAGTCGGATGTGCGGGTGCGGCCGAACCCCAAGGGCAACCGACCGCGCACCAAGATCCGGCCGAGCCACGAGGACGCGACGCCCGGGCAGGTGCTCTCGGTCGACCGCGGCCGCTACACCGTGCTGATCGACGCCGACTCCCCCGAGGAGCATCCGGTCACCGCGACGCGTGCGCGCGAGCTGCGCGACCAGGCGATCGTGACGGGCGACCGGGTGGACGTGGTGGGCGACACCTCGGGCGAGGCGGGCACCCTCGCGCGCATCGTGCGCGTGCTGCCGCGCGCGACGCTGCTGCGGCGCAGCGCCGACGACACGGACGCCGTCGAGCGCGTCATCGTGGCGAACGCCGACCAGCTCATGATCGTAGTGGCCGCCGCGAACCCGGAGCCGCGTCCGCGTCTCGTCGACCGCTACCTCGTCGCCGCCTACGACGCCGGCATCCACCCGCTGCTCGTCATCACGAAGACCGACCTGGCCGATCCGGAGCCGTTCCTGGCGAACTTCGCCGGTCTCGACATCCCGGTGGTGCGCAGTGCGCGCGACCGCTGGCCCGTCGACGAGCTCGCGCCGCTCCTGGCGGGGCATACCACGGTCGCGGTCGGCCATTCGGGCGTCGGCAAGTCGACGCTCGTGAACGAGCTCGTGCCCGGCACGGGGCGGGCCACGGGCGACGTCAACGCCGTGACCGGCCGCGGGCGGCACACCTCCTCCTCGACGGTGTCGCTGCGGGTGCCGACGGGCGGCTGGATCATCGACACGCCCGGGGTGCGCTCCTTCGGCCTCGGCCATGTCGACCCGGCGAACATTCTGCGCGGCTTCCCGGACCTGGCGGCCGTGGCCGAGGCCTGCCCGCGCGGCTGCACCCACCTCGCGGACGCACCCGATTGCGCCCTCAACGAGGCGGCCGAGCGCGGCGAGCTGTCCCCCGAGCGCGTCGACTCGCTGCAGCGGATGCTCGATTCGCTCGGACCCGATGTCCCCCGATAGGGTGACAAGGTGAATCCGGCTCCCGACGCGCCACCCTCCGCGGAACCGACGGTCGCCGACGACCTCGCGCTCGCGCTCGCACTCGCCGCCGAGGCCGATCTCATCGCGATGGACCGCTACCTCTCGCAGGATCTCGGCATCCAGCTCAAGGCCGACAAGTCGATCGTGACGGATGCCGACACACGCGTCGAGCGCGTGCTCCGCGACCGCATCGCGGAGGCCCGACCGCACGACGGGGTGCTCGGCGAGGAGTTCGGCGGCACCATCGGCGAGACCCGGCGGCAGTGGATCCTCGACCCCATCGACGGCACCAGCAACTTCGCGCGCGGTGTGCCGATCTGGGGCGCCCTCATCGCGCTCGTGGTCGACGGCGTGCCGGTGGTCGGCGTCGTGAGCGCGCCCGCGCTCGGCCGGCGCTGGTGGGGAGCCGTGGGCCACGGCGCCTGGCTCCAGCAGGACGGAGGCGAGCCGCGCCGCATCCGGGTCAGCGGCGTCGAGCGCCTCGAGGACGCGACGCTCAGCTACAACAACCTGCAGACCTGGGACCAGTACGGCCACCTCGACCACCTCGTGGGGCTCTCGCGCGAGGTCGGGCGCACGCGCGCCTTCGGCGACCTCTGGTCGTACATGCTGCTCGCCGAGGGCGCGATCGACATCGCCGGCGAGTTCGACATGAAGCCCTGGGACATCGCCGCCCTCGTGCCTGTCGTGCACGAGGCGGGCGGGCGGCTGACGGCGCCCGACGGCGGCGATCCCCTTCCCGGCCCCGGGGTCCTGGCGACCAACGGGCTCCTGCACGACACCGTGCTCCGACGACTCACCTGACCGTCCTCCGCAATGATCAGAAAGGCACCACAGTGACCACCACAACGCCCATCCGCGTCCTCGTCGGCCTCGCCGCCGCGACGCTCGCCGCGACCACGCTCACCGGCTGCAGCCTCATCCAGCAGTTCATCGGCGGCGGCGACGCGACGCGCGACGAGAACGGCTCCGTCGTCGAGGGCAACGACAACGCCGACGTCTTCCTCATGAAGGTGGGCGACTGCCTCAACGACGCCGAGGCGAGCGGCACGGTCAGCACTGTCCCGCTCACGCCGTGCAGCGAGCTGCACGACTCCGAGGTGTACTTCGAGCACACCATCGCGGGCGATGACTACCCCGGTGACAGCGCGGTGAGCGACGAGGCGGACAGCGCCTGCTACGACGCCTTCGAGCCCTTCGTGGGCATGTCGTACGAGGAGTCGGCGCTCGAAATGTCGTACTACCGCCCGAGCTCGGACAGCTGGTCCGAGGGCGACCGCATCGTGTCGTGCGTCATCTACGACCCGGCCGGCCAGGTGCAGGGCTCGCTCGCGGGCGCCGCTCGCTGACGCGCGTTCCCCCTTCCGCTGCGGCCGGATCCCTCGGGATCCGGCCGCAGTCGTCTGCGCGCCGACACACCGATAGGTTCACATCGTGAAGTGAATGCACGCTCATCCGTCGGCGGTTCGGTGGGCGCTGTCCTACCGAAATCCTGGGCCGTTACCGAATAGTTACCCATTTTCTGCCGCGCCTACTATCTTCAAGTCTTGAAGTCAGTGCACAATCTCCCTGCCACACCTCATCGACGAGGGTGGTACTCGAGGAGTTCCCCTCATCATGAGAAAGGGAGTGACGTGAAGAAGTCATCGCTGATTTCGATCGCCGCACTCGCCGGTGCATCCGCACTGGTTCTGGCCGGATGTTCGACCCCCTCGGGCGGAGGTGGCGAGAGCGGCGCGAAGTCGACTCGCGCCTGCATCATCCTCCCGGACGCCGCGTCGTCGCCCCGCTGGGAGAACGGCGACCGCCCCGCGCTCGAGAAGGCGATCAAGGCCGCCGGCTTCGAGACCGACATCCAGAACGCGCAGGGTGACACGAACAAGTACGCGACGATCGCCGACCAGCAGCTCTCGAAGGGCTGCGGCGTGATGCTCCTCGTGGACTACAACGGCGCCGGCGTCGGCGTCGCCACCAAGGCGAAGGCCCAGGGCATCCCCGTCATCGCCTACGACCGCCCGATCTCGGGTGCCGACTACTACGTCTCGTTCGACAACGAGAAGGTCGGCGAGCTCGAGGGCCAGGCGATCGTCGACGGGCTCAAGGCCGAGGGCAAGGACCCGGCGACAGCCGTCGTCGTCTACATGGGCGGCGACCCCGCCGACGGCAACGCGAAGATGTTCCACGACGGCGCCGACAAGGTCATGGCCGCCGCCGGCATCAAGCCGGCCGCTGAGCCGGCCGGTGTCTGGGACGGCCCCAAGTCCGCGACCAACTTCGAGCAGGCGCTGACCTCGCTCGGCGGCAAGGTCGACGCGGTCTGGGTCGCCAACGACACCAACGCCGCGGGCGTCATCTCGATCCTCGACAAGAACGGCCTGAAGGTCCCGGTCTCGGGTCAGGACGCCTCGGTCGAGGGCCTGCAGAACGTCCTCCTCGGCAAGCAGACCGCCACGGTCTACAAGCCGTACTCGCTCGAGGCCGATGCCGCCTCCAAGCTCGCGATCGATCTCCTGAACGGCAAGAAGCCGACGGCCGACAAGAAGCTCGACGACGGCACGCCCTACATCGCGGTCACGCCCATCCTCATCACGGCCGACAAGGTCGAGGAGGTCGTGAAGGCAGGCGACGCCAAGGCCGGCGAGATCTGCACCGGCGACGTGGTCGCGGCCTGCGACAAGTACGGCGTCAAGTAACAACACGGATCGCCTCCGGCGAGGGGTTCCGCCCGGTCAACGGGCGGGACCCCTCGTCACACGCGACGACGACGTCCCAGGAAGGATCCGGCAACATGGACGAACCCATCATCGAGCTGACCAACGTGACCAAGAGCTTCGGTCCGGTCAGCGTTCTCAAGGGCGTGAACCTCACGGCCTATCCCGGCAAGGTCACCGCGCTCGTCGGCGACAACGGCGCCGGCAAGTCGACCCTGATCAAGGGGCTCGCGGGCGTGCAGCCCTACGACGGCGGCGAGGTCCGCTTCGACGGCGAGCTCGTCGACCTCCACACCCCGCGCGACGCCGCGCGGCTCGGCATCGAGGTCGTGTACCAGGACCTCGCGCTGTGCGACAACCTCGACATCGTGCAGAACATGTTCCTCGGTCGCGAGGAGCTGTCGTTCGGCACCTTCGACGAGGGCCGCATGGAGCGCGAGGCCTCGGAGGCGCTGCGTCGCCTCTCGGTGCGCACCGTCAAGTCGGTGCGCCAGAAGGTCGCGAGCCTCTCCGGAGGCCAGCGCCAGACGGTCGCGATCGCCCGCGCGGTGCTCAAGCGCGCCAAGGTCGTCATCCTCGACGAGCCGACGGCGGCGCTCGGCGTTGCGCAGACCGAGCAGGTGCTCAACACCGTGCGCACCCTCGCGGACAGCGGCGTCGCGGTCATCCTCATCAGCCACAACCTGCAGGACGTCTTCAAGGTCGCCGACTTCATCAACGTGCTGTACCTCGGCCAGATGACGGCGCACGTGAAGGCGTCCGACACCAACAACGACGACGTCGTCGGCTACATCACCGGCAGCAAGACCTACTCGGGAGCCTCCGCATGAGCACCGCCAGCCCCAAGACAGACACCACCGCGCTCCCCGCGGCGGGCGACCTCATCGGCTCCGGCCTCGAGGGCACGGTCGTCGACCAGGTGCGCGCCTGGTGGCAGCGCGTCAAGAGCGGCGAGATGGGCGCGCTTCCCGCGATCGGCGGCTTCGTCGTGCTCATGGTGCTGTTCACCGTGCTGAGCCAGGTGATCCTCGGCGACCAGTACTTCCTCACCTCGCGCAACATCGCCAACCTCATGAACCAGTCGGCCACGCTCGTGATGCTCGCCGCGGCGCTCGTGTTCGTGCTGCTGCTCGGCGAGATCGACCTCTCCGCGGCCGTCACCTACGGCGTCGCGATGTGCACCTTCGCGGTGCTCGTCGCGGTCTACGGGTGGAACTGGATCCTCGCGCTCGTCATCGCGTTCCTCATCGGTCTCGCGACAGGCACCGTGATCGGCTTCTTCGTGGCGAAGGTCGGCATCCCGTCCTTCGTCGTGACCCTGGGCCTGTTCCTCGGCTTCCAGGGCCTCGAGCTGACGATCATCGGAGCGGGCGGCTCGTACGGCATCCGCGTGCCCGAGATCCTCGCGATCCAGAACAGCAACCTGCCGCCCTGGGCCGGCTGGGTGATGCTCGTCGTCGTGCTCGCGATCTCGTTCGCGACCTCCATGTTCGACCGCGCCCAGCGCCTGCGCGCCGGGGTTCCGAACCGCACGATCGCGCTCCTGTGGATCAAGCTCGGCGCCATCGCGGTGCTGGGCGGCGGCCTGGTGGCGTTCTTCAACCTCAACCGGGGACAGAGCGTCGTGCCGGTCGAGGGCATTCCGCTCGTGGTCCCGATCGCCCTCGCCCTGCTGTGGATCGGCACCATGGTGCTCGACCGCACGAAGTTCGGCCGCTACATGTATGCGATCGGCGGCAACGCCGAGGCCGCGCGACGCTCGGGCATCAAGGTCACGGTCGTCAAGTGGGTCGCCTTCATGGTGTGTTCGACCCTCGCGGTGGTCTCGGGCCTCTTCAGCGCGAGCTACGTGGCATCCGTCGACGCGGCCTTCGGGCGCAGCGACGTGCTGAGCGGCGTCGCAGCCGCCGTCGTGGGCGGCGTGAGCCTCTTCGGAGGCCGTGGTCGCCTGTCGCAGGCGGCCATCGGCGCGCTCGTGATCGCCGTCATCACGAACGGTCTCGGCCTCCTCAACCTCCCGGCCGGCGTGAACTACCTCGTGACGGGCGGCGTGCTGATCCTCGCCGCGACCGTCGACGCGGTGTCGCGCGTGCGGACGGGCGGTGCCGCCCGCGTCTGACCCGACGAGAGACGCGAGAGACGGAGGAGGGGGATGCGCCGCTGGGGGCGCATCCCCCTCCTGTCTGCTCAAGCCGGGTCGAGCGAGCGCTGCTCCACGCCGACGTACTCGGACAGCGGCCGGATGAGGGCGTTCGCCCCGGCCTGCTCGCGGATGTGCGCCGTCCAGCCCGTCACCCGGCTCGCGACGAAGAGCGGGGTGAAGAGCTCGGTGTCGAAGCCCATGAGGTGGTACGCCGGGCCGGAGGGGTAGTCGAGGTTCGGCTTGATGCCCTTGCGGTCGTCCATGGCCTTCTCGAGCGCGGTGTAGAGCTCGCCGAGATCGGGCCGGTCGTACTCGACGAGGAGGGTGTCGAGCGCCGCCTTCATGGTGGGCACCCGCGAGTCGCCGTTCTTGTAGACGCGGTGCCCGAATCCCATGATCTTGCGCTTCTCGGCGAGGGCCGCATCCAGCCACCCCTCCGCACGGTCGGCGAACATGATCTCGTCGAACATGTGCATGACGGCCTCGTTCGCCCCGCCGTGCAGCGGGCCCTTGAGCGCGCCGATCGCGGCGGTCACGGCCGAGTACAGGTCGGCCATGGTCGAGGTCACGACGCGGGCCGTGAACGTCGAGGCGTTGAAGGAGTGCTCGGCGTACAGGATCATCGAGACGTCGAAGGCGTTCACGACCACGAGGTCCGGCACCTCGCCGAAGGTCATGTGCAGGAAGTTCGCCGAATAGCCGAGGTCGTCGCGGGGCTCCACGACCTCCTCGTCGCGCAGCCGGCGCTGCGTGTAGGCGACGATCGCGGGCAGCTGCGCCCACAGCCGCTTCGCCTGGTCGAGCTGCGCCGCGGGCGAGCCGTCGGCCGTCGTGGGGTCGGCGGCGCCGTAGGCCGAGACGGCCGTGCGCACGACGTCCATCGGATGCGCCTCGAGCGGCAGCAGGTCGATCGCGTGCTTCGCCACCGGCGAGAGCTCGCGGTGCGCGCGCTCGAGCGCCTGCAGCTCCTCGAGCTGAACGGGCGTCGGGAGCTCGCCGTGCCACAGCAGGTAGGCGACCTCCTCGAAGGTGCAGCCCGCGCAGAGCTCCTGCACCGGATACCCGCGGTAGAGCAGCGAGTTGGTCTCCGGGTTGACCTTGGAGATCGCGGTGACGTCGACCACGACGCCCGCGAGCCCCTTCTTGATGTCGGCTTCGCTCATGTCAGCTCCTGTTGTTGCGGAGGTCGAAGGTGAAGATGCCGGCGTCGAAGGAGGAGTAGGCCTCGTAGTCGACCAGCTCGTACAGCCTCGCACGGGTCTGCATCTCGGGCACGCGACTCGTGAGCGAGCCCTCGGCGAGGATCGTGTCGAGGCCGCGCTCGGCGGCGCCCATCGCGAGGCGCAGCAGGCTCACCGGGAAGATCACGATGTTCACCCCGACGTCGGCGAGCTGCTGCGTCGTGAACAGCTCGCTCTTGCCGAACTCGGTCATGTTGGCGAGCACCGGCACCTCGACGGCCGAGCGGATCGCGGCGAACTCCTCGAGACTCGCCATCGCCTCCGGGAAGATCGCGTCGGCGCCCGCGTCGACGAGCTTCCTCGCGCGGTCCTTCGCCGCCTCGAGTCCCTCCACGCCCCGGATGTCGGTGCGCGCCATGATGAGGAAGTCGGGGTCGCGGCGCGCCTCGACCGCGGCCCGGATGCGCTTGAGCGCGGTCTCCTCGTCGACGACGGCCTTGCCGTCGAGGTGCCCGCAGCGCTTCGGGTTCACCTGGTCCTCGAGGTGCATCCCCGAGACGCCCGCGTCCTCGAGCACCTGCACGGTGCGCGCGACGTTCATGGGCTCGCCGAAGCCCGTGTCAGCGTCGATGAGGGTCGGCAGCTCGGTCATCCGCGCGATCTGACCGCCGCGCTGGGCGACCTCCGTGAGGGTGGTGAGGCCGATGTCCGGCAGCCCGAGATCGGCTGCGAGCACGGCTCCCGAGATGTAGACGCCTTCGAAGCCCTTCTCCTCGATGAGCTTCGCCGACAGCGGGTTGAAGGCGCCCGGCATCCGCACGAGCTCGCCTGCGGCGAGCCGGGCTCGGAAGGCACGGCGCTTGTCGGATGCGGTCGATCGCGAATGCAGCATGTCAGAACAGCCCCTCCGGCGCGACGGGCAGGCCCGGCGCAATGACGTTGAGGAGCGCGACCTCCCCCGCGGTCAGCTCCGGGAGCCGCTCGGCGAGACCGAGGAAGCGCTCGACCTCGGCGTCGGCGAGCACGCCGTCCGCGAGCGTTCGGAACTTCTTCACGTAGTCGGGGCGGGCGAAGGGCCGGGCGCCGAGCGGGTGCGCGTCGGCGACGGCGATCTCGTCGACGATCCGGCCGCCGTCGGCGAGCTCGATCTCGACGCGCCCGCCGAAGGCCTTCTCGGCCGGGTCCTCGGAGTGGTACCGGCGGGTCCACTCGGCGTCCTCCGCCGTCGTGACCTTGCGCCACAGCGCGACCGTGTCGGGGCGCCCGGCCCGCTCGGGGGCGTAGGAGCCCACGTGATCCCAGGCGCCGTCCTGGAGGGCGACGGTGAAGATGTACGGGATCGAGTGGTCGAGCGTCTCACGGCTCGCGGTCGGGTCGTACTTCTGCGGGTCGCCCGAGCCGGAGCCGATCACGTAATGGGTGTGGTGGCTCGTGTGCAGCACGATCGAGGTCACCGCATCCGGGTTCCGCAGCTCGGGGCGCTCGCTGCCGAGACGCCGTGCGAGGTCGATCCACGCCTGTGCCTGGTACTCGGCCGAGTGCTCCTTCGTGTAGCTGTCGAGGATGGCGCGCTTGGCCTCACCCGCCTCGGGGAGCGGCACCTCATAGCGGCCTTCCGGGCCGTCGAGCAGCCAGGCGATCACGCCGTCCTCGCCCTCCCAGATCGGGGCCGGCGAGGTCTGGCCGCGCATCGCCCGGTCGATCGCCTCGACTGCCATCTTGCCCGCGAAGGCAGGGGCGTGGGCCTTCCAGGTGGAGATCTGGCCCTTGCGCGACTGACGGGTCGCCGTGGTGGTGTGGAGAGCCTGGCCGATGGCCTGGTAGATCACCGCGGTGTCGAGACCCAGCAGCGTGCCGATGCCGGCCGCAGCCGAGGGGCCGAGGTGGGCGACGTGATCGATCTTGTGCTTGTGCAGGCTGATGGCGCGCACGAGGTCCATCTGGATCTCGTATCCGGTCGCGATGCCGCGCACGAGGGCCGCTCCGTCCTTCCCGGCGTGCTGGGCGACGGCGAGGATCGGCGGGATGTTGTCGCCCGGATGCGAGTACTCGGCCGCGAGGAAGGTGTCGTGGTAGTCGAGCTCGCGCACGGCGACCCCGTTGGCCCAGGCCGCCCACTCGGGCTGGTGCACGCCCTCGATGCCGAAGACGGCGGCTCCCGCCCGACCGGGACGCGCATCCGCCTGGCGCCGCGCCTGGGCCTGCCCGCGCGCGGCGACCACGGGACCGCGCGCCAGCGAGGCGACCGCGACCGCGGCGTTGTCGATCACGCGGTTGACGATCATCTCGGCGACCTCGCCCTCGACCGCGACGGGGTCGGCGGCGACCTGCGCGATCTTCCAGGCGAGCTCGTCCTCGCGTGCCAGTCCCTCGTCGCTGCGGTGGGTGCGGACGGCATGGAGCTTCATGCGCTCTCCTTCGGTTCGAGATGACGGCCGGTCCCGGTGTCGAGGCTGGCCCGGATGTGGCGCAGGCTTGCGCGGAGGTGGACGTGGGTGGCGTGCCGGGCGAGCTCGGCGTCGCCGTCGCGGATCGCCTCGGCGATCGTGCGGTGCTCGGCGGCGGCGCGCACGAGACGGGCAGGGGCGTCCTGCGAGAGGCGCCGGATGCGCAGCAGGTGGGTGCGCACGCCGCGCAGGGCGCTCTCGAGGTAGGGATTGCCGATGCTCGCGTCGATCGCCTCGTCGAAGCGTGCGACGAGGGCGTAGTAGGCCTCGAGCTCGCCCTGCTCGACGAGCCGGGCGGCGCCGTCGAACTCGACGGCGAGGGCGGCGAAGGGCTCGGGATCGCGGCGGGTGGCGGCGAGAGCCGCCGCGGTGGTCTCGAGCGCCTCGCGCAGCTCGAAGAGCTCACGCACCGCATCCGGCGAGACGGATGCCACGACGAGACCGCGGCCGCTCTGGGCCTCGACGAGGCCCTCCGCGGCGAGACGGGAGAGCGCCTCGCGCAGCGGGGTGCGCGAGATGCCGAGCCGCGCGGCCTGCTCGACCTCGCCGAGCACCGTCCCGGGGGCGAGACGCCAGTGCAGGATCTCCTGCCGCAGGGTCTCGTAGGCGCGATCGCTCGCGCGCCCGGTGGGGATGCTCACGGCTCCAATGTATACATTTCGCCCAGAATCAGCGAGCCGTACCACAGATTTACGTAAATCTGTATACATAAATGGGCCGATCCGCGGACCGCGGACACTAGCCGAGCAAAACGCAAAAAACAAGTGTCACATCCTCGACTTTAATGCGAGGGTGCCTACATGACGCGAATTCGTTTTGGTCGCCTGTCCCTCGCGGCAGCCGCCACATGCATGATCACCATGGCAGCACTGTCTTCGGGAGCGCCCGCGACAGCAGATGCTGGCATCTCGGGGCCCGCCGAGGCGACGATGCGGGCGATCTGGGACACGTACGGGGTCCCCCCAGCAACACAGGAGGACCTGCTACACGACCTGAAAGTCGGGACGAAGTGGGATTCACTCGATGGCACCTCACCTGCGTCAACCGAGGTGCATGGAATACCTGGTGGCGAGGAAGCGATCGAGCGCTTCCCCGACGGATCGATACGAGTGACCTCACTCCAAGGCGCATCGGGGCAAACTCTCTCCCGGTCATCGACCAGCGGCGGCGGCGTCACGCCGCAGGCGTCGATCGACTCCTGCACGACCACATCGAGCACCTCTTACGACCTCACGAGATGGTGCAACGTGAGCACCAATGTCGTCGTTTCCAACGCCGCTTTCACGGTCACTTTCCATGCGGTGACCGGAAGCAATACTCAGATCACTTCTTACTCGGGCCTCCTTACCTCGTGCATCGTGGGCACCTGCTCCAACGCACGGATGGTGCTAGATCGAGGCACTCAGAGCGGTACCGCACCTGCGTCGGTTACCGGATGGTGGACATGGACTGCTGTTGGGGGATCCGGCTCCAAGGACTTCTGGCTGAACTTCCAGGTGGTCGGAACAGCCGTCTCCGCCTCTAACAACTGAGGCTCGGCGGGTGGGGAAAGGAACATGCGAACTTCCCGCACCCGTCGTAACATCAGAAGCAACCAGGAGGAATTCTCGATGGATCAGACAAATCCGACGATCCCTGCGACGTACGACGTGGTGTGGTCGATCGCGATGCTCGCGACCTTTGTACTCATGGCCATCGCGATCGTGGTCCTCGTCAGGAGCTGGCGCCGGATGCCGCCGATTCTTGCCATCGCGTGGCTTGTGATCGTCGTGATGGTCCCTCTTCTCGGACCCATCGCCTGGCTGGGACTCGGGCGACCAAGTCTCGGGCGAGCGCCGCTACCCAACCCGGGGTCTCCGGTTTAGGCAGCAGCGGCCCAGCGACGGGACGGTTACTTCGCGAGGGCGAAGCCGGCGTCCCAGCCGGTCTTCCCGCTCGCGGCGAGCAGGATCTGCAGGAAGCCGATGGCCTCGAGCTCGCGAGCGCGCTTGAGGGATCCGGCATCCTCGGCAACGAGACCCGCGGCGCGCACGAGGTCGAGCACGGCGTCCTTCGCGGCCTGGTCGTCGCCCGCCACGAGCACCGTCGTCGGCAGACCGCCTACCGTGCCGGTGGCGAGGGTCGCGGCGAAGTTGGTGTTGAAGGCCTTGACGACGTGCGCGCGCGGCGCCTTGCCGGCGAGCACGGCGGCGGCCGAGGAGTCGGAGGGCACGGTGAGGCCGTCGAAGGTCGCGCCGTCGACCGGGTTGGCCATGTCGACGACGGTCTTGCCCTCGAGCTGCGAACCGTACGTCGCGAGAACCTCGTCGTAGGCCGGGAACGGGATCGCGAGCACGACGATGTCGCCGGTGAGGGCGTCGCCGAACGCGGCGGCGGTCGCGCCGGTGGCCCCCGCGAGCTCCTGGGCCTTCGCGTGGTCGCGGGCCACGAGCTGCACCTGCGCGCCGCCCTTCGCCGCGATGCCGGCGATCGCGCCGCCCATGTTGCCGATGCCGATGATGCTGATCGAGGTCATGTCCCCGCCGCCTTTCTCCGAATGGTTGTTGCGTCAACGATAATCTCAACAAGGTTGTCGATGCAACTATTCCGCTAGGCTGGTGGCATGACCCGGCTCGTGCCCCGCCTCGACGCCGAGGAGTCCGCCGCCTGGACCTCTCTCGTGGCGCTCCTCGAGCTCCTCCCGAGCGCCCTCGACTCCCAGCTGCAGCGCGACTCCGGCATGACCCACTTCGAGTTCGCGGTGCTGTCGTTCCTGCGCTTCTCGCGCGAGCAGACGCTGCGCATGACCGAGCTCGCCGCGGGCACCAACGCGACGCTCCCCCGCCTCTCCCACGTCGTCACGCGTCTCGAGCGCCGTGGCATCGTGGAACGGATGCCGTGCCCCGAGGATCGCCGCGCCACCAACGTGCGGCTCACCGACATCGGCCGCCGCGAGCTCGTGAGGGCCACCCCCGGGCACATCGCCCTTGTGCGGCAGACGGTCATCGAGCCGCTCGATCGCGAGCAGCTCGTGCAGCTCGCGGCGATCGCCGACGCGATCAGCGGCGCCCTCGATCCGGAACGGCGCATCGCCGCCCTGCTCGACGGCGCCGGAGACGCCGTCGCGGAATGACACGCCCCTAGTCTTTTCCCATGACGGACAGCGCCTCAGCGGCCCCGGACGCCCCCGCCGCCGCACCCGGGTTCCGGCCCCGGCGGCGCAAGAAGCGCCTCGGGACCCGCGCGCGCATCCTGCTGATCGCCGGTTGCGCGGTCGTGCTCGCGGCGGCCGTCACGGGCGCTGTGCTCCTCGGGGTGCAGCTCGACGCCCAGGCGGCGCGCGACGAGTGGCGGGCCGCTCGCGCCGCGCAGCTCGACGCCGCCGATCGCCTCGGCGAGGCACGCGCGGCATCGGAGGCGGCCGTCGAACGGCTCGGCGCCCTCATCGAGGCGACGACCACGGGGCTCGCCATCACGGGGGCGGGCCTCGACGACGCCGCTCGTGCGCCGCTCGAGAGCGCCGAGGCGACGGCCTCGCAACTGCTCGAGGCGCAGGACGGGAGCCCGGATGCCGCGGGCGGCATCCCGGACCCGCCCGGCAGCGAGCCGTCGACCCCCGCCGAGAGCCGGGCCGAGGCGACCCGGCTCCGCGCGGCCGCCGCGCGGCTCGACGACGACGCGGGAGTCGAGGAGACGCGCGCCCGCACGCTGGGCGACGCGGTCACGGCCCTCGAGTCGGCGATCGCGGCCTACGCGACGGCGACCGGCGCATCCGGATCGGCCCTGCTGGCCGAGCGCGGCGACGCCGACGACGCGAGCAAGGCAGCGCTCCAGGCGCAGCTCGACGCCCTCGGCACCGCCGACGCTGCGGCGCTCGGCGACACGCTCACGGCCTACCGCGCCGCGGTCGACGCCGTCGTCGCCTCCTCCGACACGGCACGGGCACCCCGCACACCGGGCGGCACGGGCGTGCGCGTCTCCGACCCGCTCTCGCTGACGGTCGTCGTCAACAAGCGCCGCGGCCTCGCGGCCGACTACACGCCGCCCGACCTCGTGACGCCCTCCGGCATCCCGGGCGCCACCCAGGTGCGCCAGGCCGTCATCGCGCCGCTCGAGCGGATGCGGGCCGACATGGCCGCCGCCGGCATCACGCTCCGGATGTCGAGCGCCTACCGCAGCTACGCGCGCCAGCAGACGATCTACAACGGCTTCGTCGCGAACGAGGGCGTCTCGGGAGCGGACACCCACTCGGCGCGCCCGGGCAACTCCGAGCACCAGACGGGGCTCGCGGTCGACCTCGACGACGGCACCGGCTGCAACCTCAACGTGTGCTTCGCGAACACCGCGGGCGGGAGGTGGCTCGCCGAGAACTCCTGGAAGTACGGGTTCATCCTCCGCTACGGCGACGGCTGGCAGCCGATCGTCGGCTACAGCTACGAGCCGTGGCACTTCCGTTTCGTCGGCGAGGACGTGGCGGCCGACATGCACGCCAAGGGCATCCGCACCCTGGAGGAGTACTACGGGCTGCCTGCCGCGCCCGACTACGGCTGAGCCGGCCGCCGGCCGCGCTCAGGGGATCTGGTAGGCGTCGCCGTAGACGCTCCAGCGCAACGGCGGGCGGAGGTCGAGGTTGCCGTCCCGCAGGAACAGGCGCTGCGCGGTGCTCACCCGCGTGGTGTCCTCGTGGGCGGCCTCCTTCCGCATCTCGGTCTCGCGCTCGTCGAGGAACGCCTCGAGGTACGCGGTCTCGTCACCGCCGTCGGCGGGCGTCGTGGCGCGCGCCCGCGCGGCGGCACGCACCGCCCTCATCCCCTCGAAGCCGTGCATGACCGCCGCGTCGTAGTAGGCGAACTGGCCGAGGGTGCGGAGGCCGTCGGCCTTCGCGAGGGCGACGGCGGGATCGAAGTAGACGTCGTCGCGCTCGGCGTCCTGCGCCGCCTGGAAGGCGGGGTCGCGCGCCGCCTCCTCCCATGCCGCCGCGAAACCGGGGTCGAGTCCCTCGTGGGAGTCGCTGCCGTTCACGGCGCGCAGCGCCGGCAGGTACGCGGCGAGCGGGTTGCCGGGCGAGGCGGCCGTGTACGCCTCCACGAGCTCGAGCATGTCGCCCGTGCCGCTGCAGAAGCCGATGATGCCGGCCGTGTAGCCCCGGCCGTCGCCGATGTCCTCGATGTAGGCGTACTGCGCGCGCCAGTCGAGCGAGGAGTTCTCGGCCGAGGAGACCAGCTGCATCGCGATCTCCTTCTCGGCCGGGTCGTCGAGCCCCGGGACGTCCGCCGACGTCCCGGGGGCGCATCCGGCGAGCAGCACGCCCGCCGCGAGGGCGACGGCGAGCCCCCGCCCGCCACCGCCTCTCACTTGACGCCCGTCAGCGTGATGCCCTGCACGAACACCCGCTGGGCGGCGAAGAACAGCAGCATGACCGGCACCATGACGAGCATCGTGATCGCCATGGTGAGCCCCCAGTTGGTGCTGTGGCTGCCGCGGAACGTCGCGAGACCGTAGGCGACCGGCCACCACTGCTCGTTCTCGCTCGTGTAGAGCAGGGGGCCGTAGTAGTCGTTCCAGGCGTTGAAGAACAGGAACAGCGCCGCGGCCGCGATGCCCGGCCGCGCCATCGGCACGATCACCCGCAGCAGGATGCCCCACTCCCCCGCGCCGTCCATGCGTGCCGCGTTGACGTAGTCGCGCGGGATGGTGAGGAAGAACTGCCGCAGCAGGAAGATCGAGAACGCGTCGCCCAGCAGGTTCGGCAGGATGAGCGGCAGCAGCGTGCCCGTCATCCCGGCCTTCGCCCACATGATGTAGAGCGGCACGGCCGTGATCTGGGGCGGAAGGAGCATCGCCACCACGATCAGGATGAAGATGAGGTTCGCCCCGCGGAACCGGAGCCGGGAGAGCGCGTAGGCCGCCGGCACCGAGCTCGCGAGCATGAAGACGGTCGCCGCGATCGCGTAGAGCGCCGAGTTCCCGAACCAGCGCGCGAGCGGCACCCGCCCGAAGGCCTCCGCGTAGTTCTCGACGGTCCACGGCTGCGGCCAGAAGGCGGCGGTGAGCGCCTGGCCGGGTGTCATGAACGAGGTGAGCAGCACGAAGACGATGGGCGCCGCGAACAGCACGAGCAGCACCGCGAGCAGGGTGTGCTCCGCGATCCACATGGGCAGGGTGCGTCGGATCACTGCTGGGCCTCCTCGGGCATGAAGGCGCGCACACGGCGCAGGAACATCGCGAGGAAGATCGCGGCGACGACGAAGAGCAGCACCGCGAGCGCCGAGGCGTAGCCCAGCTGGTAGTTCGCGAAGCCGCGCACATACAGCCACTGCGTGTAGGTGAGCAGCGCGCCGTCGGGGTAGCCGAGCACCTGCCCGGCGCCCTCGCCGACCACGGCCTTGCCCGAGGCGACGCTCGAGGCGACGGCCGCCTCCGTGAAGTACTGGAGCGCCGCGATGACGCCCGTCACGACGGCGAAGACGAGCACCGGCTGGAGGTTCGGCAGCGTCACGTAGCGGAAGCGCTGGGGCCCGTTGGCCCCGTCGAGCTCGGCGGCCTCGTACTCCTCGCGCGGCACGTCGAGCAGCGCGGCGAGGAAGATGATCATGAGGTCGCCGAGCACCCAGACCCCGAGCAGCGCGAGCGAGGGCTTGGCGAGCGCGGGGTCGCTGAACCACAGCGGCCCCTCGATCCCGAAGAACCGCAGGATCGCGTTGACCGGTCCCGTGCCGGGGTTGAACAGGAACACGAAGGCGACGACCGAGGCCACCGGCGGCACGAGCGCCGGCAGGTAGAACGCGGTGCGCCAGAACCCGGATGCGCGGCGCGCCCGCACGAGGAGGCCCGCGACGGCGAGCGCGCACACCATCCGCAGCGGCACGAGCACGACGACGAACCACAGCGTGTTGCCGGCCGCGAGCCAGACCTTCGGGTCCTGGGTGAACAGGTACTGGTAGTTGCGCAGCCCGATCCACTCGGGCGCGTCGAGCAGGTTGTAGCGGGTGAAGCTCAGCACGACGGACGCCACGAGCGGGTACCCGAAGAACAGCGCGAGCCCGAGCAGGGCGGGGCCCAGCATCGCGAGCGCGGTGAGCAGCCTGCGGCGCTGGACGCGCCGCAGGGCCGGGCGGATCGCGGGGTGCGCGACCCGCCCGGGCATGACGCGGAGTGCGGACATGCGCGACGGCTCCCGTCAGGGCCCGGCGACGAGGCCGAGGGAGTCGTCGATCGTCTTGTCGACGCCCGCGAGTCCCGCCGCGAGGTCGCCGCCGTCGCCCTGCTGGTACTTCAGCCAGTAGTCCTCGAACGACTGCTGGTATCCGGCCCCGAGCGGACTCGGGGGCGTCGTCGTCGAGTTGGGGCTCTCGAGGATGTCGAGGAAGGTCTGGAACTGCGGCGACACCTCGAGGTCGGGGCTGTGCAGCGCCGTGGTCGTGGTCGGAGCGTTCTTGAGGCCGTTGCTGAGCTTGACGATCGCGCCGGTGTCGGTCGTCAGGTACTCGAGCAGCGCCCACGCCAGCTCGGGGTTCTTCGAGCCCTTCGCGATGCCGCCGATGTTGCCCGTGATGTATCCGCCGCCCGCGCGGTCGGCGTGCGAGGAGAGCGGCGGGAAGGGAGCCGTCGCATAGTCCAGATCCGGGGTCTGGTCGGCGATGAAGGCCGTGCGGTACTCGCCGTCGAGGTTCATCGCGACGCGTCCCGCCTGGAAGGCGTTGTCGGCCGAGAACTCCTGGCCGAGACCCGCCGTGAAGGCCTGCAGCTTGGCGTAGCCGATCGTGTCGACGAACGACTTCTGCCAGCTCATGAGCTCCTGCCATCCGGCGTCGCCCCCGACGGCGCTCGTGCCGTCGGCGTTGAGCCAGGTGCCGGCCGCCGCCGGCCCCCAGTGCGCCGCGGAGTTCTCGTAGTAGCCCATGAGCGGGTTGAACCCGAGCGTGGCGATCGAGCCGTCGGCGTTGTAGGTGGTGAGCGCGAGCGCCATCTCCTCGAGCTGCTCGAGGGTGGTCGGAGGCGCCGTGTAGCCGTGCGCCGCGAGGAGGGTCTTGTTGTAGTAGAGGCCGTAGACGTCGGCGAGCACCGGCAGAGAGCAGCGCACTCCGCCGTACTCGGTGTAGCTGCGCACCGTGGCGCTGAAGGCGTTCATGTCGACGCGGTCGCGCTGGATGTAGGGCCCGAGGTCGCGGAAGGCGCCGGACGAGCAGAAGCTCCCCACGATGTCGGTGGAGTACGAGATGCCCACGTCGACGTTGTTCCCGGCGGCGATCGCGCGCTGCAGCTTCTCGTCGTCCTGCCCCGAGTGGACCTCGACCTTCACGCCGGGGTGAGCGGCCTCGAAGTCGTCGACGACCGACTGGATGACGTCGGCCTCGCGGTCGGTGAAGAAGTGCCAGAGCGAGACGGTGCCCGAGAGCTCGGCGGGTGCGGTCGGGGCGATGCCCTGATCGGTGGTGCCGGTGCAGCCGGCCAGCAGTGCGAGGGCGGATGCCGACGCGAGGAGCGTCGCGGCGGTGCGACGCGGGGAACGGATCACAGGAGTTCCTTTCGTACGGTGCGTCATCGGATGACGGGGCCGCACGTGCTTCGCGGACTCCGTCGTCTCAGCGGTCGAACGCGGGCAGCGTATCAGGAAACTTTGTAACAGGAAAGTATCTTTTCGGATATGAGCACGCGGATCCCGCACGCGAAGGAGCCGCGACCACGGCCGCCCGCACGACGCGGGCGAGCACGCGGATCGCGGCTCCGACATCCGTCAACCCCAGAAGGCCGACGAGGACGGGGATGAAGACGTCCGGACCGGACCGGTCCTCGCTCGATCCGGCCCGGACGTCGATCAGAGGAAGGTGAAGGTGTTGAGCAGTTGCTTCAGCACCGCGTCCTGTTCCGTCTGGGTCACGAGCTGCGCGATCAGCACGATCGTGCCCCTCCCCGACTTCTCCTGCGTCGCGAGCACGAGCTCGTAGGTGCCGCCGCAGTCGTACTCGTTGTAGGAGCCCCCGTAGTACCCGTCGTCATAGCTCCCCGCCGCCGTGATGACCGTGCAGCTCGAGCTGAAGTCGAAGGCCGACAGCGCGGAGTCCACGCTCACGCTCGCGGCACCGGCCAGGAGCTGCATGCCCGAGACGGAGAAGCCCGACTGGAAGCCCGCGATGTCCGAGGAGGCGACGATGCTCTGGTAGGTGGTGGTGCCGTCGCTCACGCTCGCGCCGTTCACCTGCCCCCAGCCGCTCGGCACGCTGATCGAGATCGCGCCGGTGTCGTCGGTCACGGTCGTGTACCCGCCCGAGGAGGTCTGCCCGCCGCCGAGCACGCCGGTCTGGGTGACCTTGAGCTCCTTGCCGTTGACCTGTCCGCTCATGAGCGAGTCGGTGGAGGGGCGGTAGACGTCGACGTCGATCGTCGCGTCGGACCCCTGGGTGTCGAGCACCTGGCAGTACTTGGCTAGGGTGCCGTCGTCCCCGACGCTCACCCCGCCGAGCTTGTAGATCAGGTCGCCCGGCTCGATGCCCGCGGCATCCGCGGGGCCGCCCGCCGCGACCGACTGCACCCAGACCCCCGAGAGCGAGCCGTCGTCGCTCTGCCAGGCCTGGGCGTTGATGCCGATCGAGGACACCCGCTCGCCCTTCGAGAGCGCCTTGATCGCGTCGCGCGCCACGTCGCGGTGGATCGCGTAGTTATAGTCGAGCGAGTCGTTGCCCGCGTAGTTGACGCCGACGATCGCCCCGTTCGCGTCGATGAGCGGGCCACCCGAGTTGCCGCCGCGGATGCGCGCGTCGTGCTCGATCACGTGCGGGAGCGAGGCCCACTGGGTGTCGAAGGCGAAGTCGCTCTTCGAGACGATGCCCTTGGTGAGGGTGAACTGCTCGGCGGCGCCGAAGGGGTAGCCCGCCGAGTAGACGTCGAGACCGGTCTTGATCTCACCCGCGTGCCAGCCGAGGAACGGGAAGTCCTTGCCCTGCAGCTGGACGACCGCGAGGTCGAGGCACTCCGAGGCGCCGAGCACCTTGACCTTGACCTCCTTGCTCGGGTCGCCGCCGAGATAGCCGGTGAGCACGCCCGCGCCGACCACGACGTGGTTGTTGGTCATCGCGATGCCGTTCGGGCCGACGATGAAGCCGGATCCGAGCCATGCGACTTCGGAGGGGGTGGTCGTGCCCGGGTCGATGAAGGTGCCCTGGCCCTTGAGGTAGACGGTCGCGGACTGGACGTCGTCGAAGCCGACGGGGGTCGCTGTGGAGGCGCCGGGGCCGAAGCTGCAGCCGGTGAGCGCGGCGGCGGTCGCCGCGGCGAGTGCGAGCGCGGCCGAGATGCGGCGCGACGCGCGAGAGTGCGAGGACATGGGTGAGGACTCCGTTCGTGGCGGTTGCCGGCTGGGTGCCGGCCGGAGGTCAAGTCTGGAGTCGGGAGATGCGCGCTGTCGCGCTCGGCGCACCCCAGTTCCGAGAACTAGGGGCGCCGCATCACACGCCGGCGGGTGCCCCCGGCCGACGCGCCTCGATGAGGTGCCGAGTGGAGTGGGCGACGACGCTGAAACCCGGCACCCACCAGATGACCTTGCGCAGCAGGTAGACCACCGCGGCGACGTCGTGGATCTCGATGCGCAGCCGCGCGGTGCGCAGGTCGACCACCTCGAGACCGGCGGCGCGGGCGGCCGCCGCCTCGTCATCCGGATGCCGGGCGCGGCGCGCCTCCGGCTGGGGACCGAGGAAGAACTCGATGAGCTCGAACGCGCTCGCCGGCCCCACGTGCTGCGCGAGGTAGCTGCCGCCCGGCTGGAGCACGCGCGCGATCTCCTGCCACCAGATCGTGGCCGGATGCCGGCTCGTCACGAGGTCGAACGCCGCGTCGGCGAACGGCAGCGGCGGCTCGTCGGGGTCGGCGACCACCGCGACTCCCCGCGGATGCAGCAGCCGCGTCGCGCGGTCGACGTTCGGCGGCCACGACTCGGTGGCGACCGCGAGCGGCGGGAACGCGGGGGCCTCTGCGAGCACCTCGCCTCCCCCGGTCTGGATGTCGAGTGACGCGCTCGCGAGCGCGAGGCGTTCGGCGAGCAGCCGCTGGTAGCCCCACGGCGGTCGCTCCTCCGTGGCCCGGCCCTCGAGCCACGAGAAGTCCCAGCCGGTGACGTCGGCAGCCTGGCCTTCCTCGATCAGTTCCTCGAACGACGCGCTCATGCGTCCATCCTCGCGCGCGGGGAGCGGATGCAGCCCGAACGCCGATCAGCGCGTCTGACCCGCGCAGGTCGCCGTGGCGGCGGTCTGGCCTCGCGTCCCCGTCGGGAGCTCGACCGGCGGAGGCGCGGTCGAGGTCGCGCCCGGCACCCCGGTCGACGATCCGGTCGGCGGCGCAGACGGTGACGCGGGCGGCGTCTCCCCCGCGAGCGCGACCGCACGATCCGCGACGAGCGCCGCGAAGAGCGCGCTCGTCTGGTCGGGGATCGGCTCGACGCGGTTGTGGTCCTGCGGATACGTCCGCACCGGCAGCTGCACGAGCACGATCTTGTCGAGGTCGATCGAGGCGAGCGTGCCCGCGAGCGCCACGAGAGCACTCGGGCTGCCGAGTCCCTCGTCGACGTTGATCGCCTTCGTGGCGGCGTCGGCGAGCGAGAACAGGGCCACCGGGTTGGTCAGCACGCCGGCGCTCTTCGCCTTCCGTGCGAGAGAGGAGAGGTAGCTCTGCTGCGCGGCGATGCGCCCGAGATCGCTGCCGTCGCCGAAGCCGTGCCGCGTGCGCAGGAAGGCGAGCGCCTCGTCGCCCTGGATGGTGTGCTCCCCCGCGGTCAGATGCAGGCCCGACCACCGGTCGTCGACGTCGTGCGCCACGCACACGTCGACGCCGCCGATCGCATCCGTGATCGACACCACGCCGTCGAAGTCGACCACGATGAAGTGCTGCAGATCGAGGCCCGTGAGCTGCCGGATCGTGTCGAGCGAGCAGTACGGCCCGGCCTCGAGCGCGCTGTTGACCATCGCGACCCGCCGCGCCGGCACGACCGTTCCGTCGGCCTTGGTGCACTGCGGGATCGGCACCATGGTGTCGCGCGGGATGCTGACGAGCACCGCGTTGCTGCGGTCGGCCGACACGTGCAGCAGCATCATGACGTCGGAGCGGGCGCCGTCGACCTTCTCCCCGTAGTCGCCCGTGAGACCGATCCTCTGATCGGAGCCCATGATGAGCAGGTCGACAGGGCCCTTCCAGTCCGGGATGGTCGGCTGGGTGGCCGTCGCCCCGGGGCGGGCGATCGTGTGATCCGCGATGTTCTGCGCCGCGCGCAGGTAGGTGGCCACGCCGAATCCGGCGACTCCGAGGATCGCGACGGCGAGCACCCCGCCCACGATCTTGCGCACGAGATGGCGGGGCCGGCGGCGGCCGTGCCGTGCCTCCGTGACGAGGTCCTGCTCCATGACGCTCCTCGGGTGCGGCCGACAGGATGTGCCCGCCGCCGTCCGGGATCGGCGGCGGGAGACCCCTCACCTTAGGTCGGCCGGCTCCGGAGCATGCTGAGGATCACCTGATGAGCGCCTGAGCGCCGCGCAGACGCAGAGACCCGTCCTCCGGCGCACACGACGGGAAGCCACAGCGCGTGATGACGGCTCGACCGCCGGAGACGATGCCCCGGGCGGCGCTGTGTGGAGATGGGGGGAATTGAACCCCCGTCCATCGCTGTGAGCCTGCGCCTTCTCCGGGCGCAGTCCGTGGAATCGTTCTGCTCGGCTCCGACCTTTGTCACGAACGCCTAGGTCGACGAGCCCAGCCCCAGTGAAAGTCCCGTACGGCCCTGGAACTCAGCCGCACAGCAAGCCCTCTCGATGACGCCAGGACCGGGTCGAAGGCACTCCCCGGACTGACGGACCTTCTACTCTGCCTTAGGCGGCGAGAGCGAGGTCGGTGCGCTTAACGTTGGCACCTGTGTTTTGCAGAGATCGTTTACGAGATAACCCTGCATCCTCGGCCCGCTTCTCGCAGTTTCGCAGGCGATGTCGAAACCGATCATCCCCATGGTCACCTCCGGATCCGGGATCCGTGAGAGGTGGGCCGTCATCACGCGCTGTGGAGTTGCGAACACGCCGTCGCCGGCGCGAAGTCCCATGATACCCGAGCGGGCACGGCCCCGGCAGGCGGATAGCATCGGATGATCGCGACGAGGCGATGGTGAGCGACAGGAGCCCGAAGCCGTGATCGAGGTCGACGCCGACGTCTTCCGTCTGCAGACCGCGCACACCTCCTACTGGTTCGCCCGCACCGAGCACGGCCACCTCGAGCACCTCCACTACGGTCCGCTGCTGCCGCCGCAGGATCCCTCCGCGCTGCGCGTCAAGCGCACGATGCCGCACGGCTCGAGCGTCGTGTACGCGCCGGGTGAGATGGGCTACAGCCTCGACATCATCCCTCTCGAGTACTCCGGCATCGGGCAGGGCGACTACCGCGGCTCGCCGTGCGAGATCTGGAGCGCCCACGGGGCCGACACCGACTTCCGCTACCGCGACCATCGCATCCGGCAGGGGGCCGTCGCGAGCGCGACCCTGCCGACCGCGGACGGCGGCGACGGGGTCGAGACGCTCGAGATCGAGCTCGCCGACGAGCTCGCGGGCCTCGAGCTCACCCTGCTCTACACGGTGTTCCCGGAGGTCGACGTGATCTCGCGGCGGGTCGTGCTGCGGAACGCCGGCGACACCGCCGTCGAGTTCACCTCGCTCGCGAGCCTGCAGCTCGACCTGCCGGATCGCGGCTTCACCGTCCGCACCTTCGACGGCGGCTGGATCCACGAGGCGCACCCGCACGACCGCCCGGCCAGCTCGGGCGTCTTCTCGATCGGCAGCACGACCGGCGCGAGCAGCAACCGGCACAACCCCGGCCTGCTGCTCGTCGCGGGCGACGCGGACGAGGACCGCGGCTGGGTCTACGGCGTCAACCTCATCTACAGCGGCGGGCACCGCACGAGCGTCGAGCGCGACGCGCACGGCTCGCTGCGGCTGCTCACCGGCATCCAGCCGCAGGGCCTGCGCTGGCCGCTCGCGCCCGGCGAGTCCTTCGAGACCCCGGAGGCGGTGCTCGCCTTCTCCGACGAGGGCATGAACGGTCTCTCCGACCGGATGCACCGCTTCGTGCGCGCGCATGTCACGCCCGAGCGCTACCGCGGCGTCGACCGCCCCATCGTCTACAACAGCTGGGAGGCGCGCTTCTTCGACATCGACGAGACGCGACTGCACGGCTTCGCCACCACCGCCTCGAAGCTCGGCGCCGAGATGTTCGTGATCGATGACGGATGGTTCGCGGGGCGGAAGGACGACACCGCGGCGCTCGGCGACTACGCCGTCGACCCGCGCAAGTTCCCCTCGGGCCTCGCCGCGTTCGTGCGACGCGTCGAGAAGCTCGGCATGCGCGCCGGCATCTGGGTCGAGCCCGAGATGATCTCGGCCGACAGCGAGCTCGCCCGCGCGCACCCCGACTGGATGCTGCGGGTGCCCAGCAAGGACCCCCGCGAGGGCCGCAATCAGCAGGTGCTCGACCTCTGCAACCCCGCAGTGTGCGACTACCTCGTCGACCAGCTGGGCGCCCTCCTCGACGACAACGGCTTCGCCTACGTCAAGTGGGACATGAATCGGCACATCGCGGACGCGTTCTCACCGCACGTCGCGCATCCGGGCATGGTGCTGCACCGCTACATCGAGAACCTCTACGACGTGCTCGAGCGGGTGTTCGCGCCCCGCCCGCACGTGCTGCTCGAGATGTGCTCCTCGGGTGGCAACCGCTTCGACCTCGGGATGCTGCGCTACGCCGCGATGATCTGGGCCTCCGACGACACCGACCCGATCGAGCGGCTCGGCATCCAGCAGGGGCTCAGCTACCTCTACCCCCTCTCCACCATCAGCGCTCATGTCTCGGCCGCACCGCATCAGCAGACGCTGCGCGACACCCCGCTCTCGACCCGCTTCAACGTGGCCGCCTTCGGCTGCCTCGGCTACGAGTACGACCTGGGACTCCTGAGCCCCGAGGAGAGGCGCGAGATCGTCGAGCAGACGGCGTTCTACCGCAGACACCGCGCCCTGCTGCAGAACGGACGCTTCCGGCGCGGCACACCGTCGGGGGCGGATCGCGTGGTGTGGCAGGTCGATGACGGCGAGCGGGCGATCGTCGGCAACTTCCAGAGGCGGGTGCGGGCGGCGCCCGAGCGCGACGTGCTCGCGATCCCGGGACTGCGCCCCGGCATCCGCTACCGCGTCGCCTCGAAGCCGCAGCGCATCCTGCTCGAGCGCCTGGGGCACCTCGTCAACCACGTGCTGCCCGTGCGGCTCGACCCGCGCGGTGTCGTGATGGGCGTCGTCGGCAAGCACAGGGGTCTGCCGGACGGTGCCGAGGAGTACCGCGGCACGGCGGAGCTGCTCGCCATCGGCATCCGGCTCGAGATGCAGTTCAGCGGCACGGGAGCCGGCGACCGGCAGCGGATGCTCGGCGACTACGGCTCCACCCTCTACCTCGTCGAACCGGAGGACGACCAGTGACCGCCGAGACCACCACCCGCGCCCAGACGATCCGCAACCGCTACGGCTACGGCATCGGCACGATCGGGCGCGATGCCGCCTACACCCTCATCAGCATGTTCCTGCTGTTCTACCTCTCGGACGTGCTCGAGGTGTCGACGCCCGTGTTCGCCGCGATCACCGTCGTGCTCGTGCTCGTGCGGGCGATCGACGCCGTCGTCGACCCCTTCGTGGGCGTGCTCGTCGACAACACCCGCAGCCGATTCGGCAAGTTCAAGCCGTGGATCGTGGCCGGCATCCTCGCCTCCTCCTCCCTCATGGTGATGCTGTTCACGCCGTGGCAGATCGGCGACGCGGCGTTCATCGCCGTGTTCACGGTGATCTACATCGCGTGGAGCGCCGCCTTCGCCGCCAACGACATCGGCTACTGGTCGATGCTGCCCTCGCTCTCCCAGAGCCAGCGGGAGCGCGAGAAGATCGGCTCCTTCGCCCGCATCTGCGCCTCCATCGGCACCTTCTCGATGGTGGTGGGCATCGTGCCGGTCTCGAGCGCGATCGGGGCGGCGACCGGCGACGTCCGCTCCTCGTTCTTCTGGGTGGCGCTCGCGATCGCCGTCGTCATGGTCGTGCTGCAGCTCGTGATGGTCGTGCTCGTGCGCGAGGACCGCACGGTCGTGACGCAGAGCCACACCCGCTTCCGCGAGCTCGTGGGCGTGATCTTCCGCAACGACCAGCTGCTCGCGGTGGCCGTCGCGTTCCTGCTGTTCATGACCGCGTTCGGCGTGACGACGGGCCTCGGCACCTACTACTTCAAGTACGTCTACGGCGACCTCGACATGTACGGCGTCTTCGCCGCCGTGCTCGGCGTCTCGCAGATCACCGCGCTCGCGCTCTACCCGCTCGTGGCGGCACGCGTCTCGCGGCGCCGACTCTTCGCGATCGCGCTGCTCGTGGTCGCGGCCGGGTACGTGCTCTTCTTCTTCGCCCCGCCGGGAGGCCTCGCGGTCATCGTCGTGGCGGGCGTCGCGGTGTTCGCCGCCCAGGCGATGATCCAGATCCAGCTGCTCATGTTCATCGCCGACACGGTCGAGTACGGCGAGCACAAGCTGGGGCGCCGCAACGAGTCGGTGACCCTGTCGGTGCAGCCCTTCGTCTACAAGCTCAGCTCCGCGCTCGCCAACGGCGTCATCGGATGGGTCGTGATCGCCTCCGGCATGGAGCAGGCGTCGGGTGCCGCCGACATGACGGATGCAGGCACCTTCTTCGTGCGCGCGGCGATGTTCATCGTGCCGTGCGCGCTCATCGCCGTGAGCTTCCTCGTCTACCGCCGGTTCTACCGGCTCGACGAGGGCCGCTACGCGCAGCTCGTCGAGGAGCTGCGGGCGCGCAAGGCGACGCCGGACGACGACGAGAGCGCGCGTGCGGGCGCCTGAGATCACCCCGCGCAGCCGCCTGCGCGAGGTGTACGCGCATCCACTCGGACGCGACGTGATCGAGAGCCTCGCACTGCAGATCGGGCGCTCGCCGCGCTGGATCGACAACCCCGTCGTGGGGTCGGTACGGCTCAGCGCCCTGCCGCGGCTCACGCGTGGGCGCATCGACGACGCGTTCGTCGCCGCGCTCGTGGCCCTCATGGGAACGGTGCCGGATGTCCCGACCGCCTCCGGCATGCCGCTGCGGGAGGCGTGGTTCAAGGAGGCGGTCGTCTACCAGGTGTACCCGCGCTCCTTCCAAGACTCCGACGGCGACGGCATCGGCGACCTGCGCGGCATCCTCTCGCGACTCGACTACCTGAAGGGCCTCGGCGTCGACGCGCTCTGGCTCTCGCCCATCTACGACTCCCCCATGGACGACATGGGCTACGACATCCGAGACTACCGCGCGGTCCTCGCCGAGTTCGGCACCCTCGGCGACTTCGACGCGCTCGTCGCGGGACTGCACGAGCGGGGCATGCGGCTCATCATGGACCTCGTCGTGAACCACACCTCGGATGAGCACGCCTGGTTCCAGCAGGCGCTCGCCGATCCGTCGTCGCCGTATCGCGACTACTACCTCCTGCGCGAGGGCGAGCCCGAGACGCCTCCGAACAACTGGCGCTCGTTCTTCTCCGGACCGGCCTGGCGCTGGTTCCCGGAGGCCGGGCTGTGGGGTCTGCACCTCTTCTCGTCGAAGCAGATGGACCTGAACTGGCAGAACCCGGCCCTGCGCGCCGAGGTCGTCGACCTGGTGCGCTGGTGGCGCGAGCGCGGCGTCGACGGATTCCGGCTCGACGTCATCAACTACATCTCGAAGACGCCCGGCCTGCCGCAGGGCAACGCGCTCATCGGCGAGCTCATCGGCTTCACCGGCATGGAGCACTATTTCCACGGACCCCGGCTGCACGAGCACCTGGCGCAGCTGCGCGCCGAGGCCTTCGACGACCCGGACTGCGTGGCCATCGGCGAGACACCCGGCATCGGGCCGCAGATGGGCAAGCTCATGGTGGGCGACGACCGGCGCGAGCTCGACATGGTGTTCAACTTCGAGCACCTGGAGAACCCGGGCCGCACGCGCTTCGACGACTACCGCTACGACCTCGGCTACCTCAAGCGCTACTACACGCGCTGGCAGGCCGAGTACGGCGACGGCTACTGGATGAGCCTGTTCTTCGACAACCACGACAACCCGCGGTTCGTCTCGAAGGTCGACCCGCGGCCGGAGCACCGCGTCGCGGTGGCGAAGCTGCTCGCCACGATCCAGTTCACCCTGCGCGGCACGCCCTTCCTCTACCAGGGGCAGGAGATCGGCGCCGTCAACCAGGGCTTCACCGAGCTCGCGCAGCTGCGTGACGTCGAGAGTCTGGGTCTCGCCGCCGAGCTCACCGCATCCGGCGCCGACCCCGCCGAGGTCTTCGCGCGCGTGCTCGCGGGCACGCGCGATCACACCCGCGTGCCGATGGCGTGGGATGCCGACGGCGGTTTCACGACCGGCTCGCCCTGGATCGCGGGCGACGGCGACCACGTCGACATCAACGTCGCCTCGCAGGAGGGCGATCCCGACTCGGTGCTCGAGTGGCACCGGGCGCTCATCGCGCTGCGACGCGGGAGCCGCGCGCTCGTCTACGGCGAGACGCTCGTGGAGCGCAGCGGGCGACGCGTGTGGCGCTACCGGCGGCGGGCAGGTGAGGAGGAGTTCCTGGTGGTGCTGAACCTGTCGGACAGGCCCGCACGCATCCGCGAGCCCCGAGCGGGGTGGACGCTCGAACACACGAGCGGCTCGGGCGCGGGCCCGCTGGCCCCCTACGAGGCGCGCATCTGGCGCCGTGGGTGAGGGGCACCGCGTCGCTCGCGGCGCCCCTCACCCCGGTATCCGCGTCGACGTCAGCTGCGCTCGACCGGCAGCCACAGCTCGCACGTCGCGCGGCTGAAGTCGTCGGTACGATCGAGCACGGCCACGATCGACGGCCCGGGCCGAAGACGCCACGGGTTCGACGGAAACCAGTCGGTCGCGGTGGCCGCCCAGGCCTCCTGCAACGTCGCCGGATACGGACCGTCGATGCGGAAGACGGCCCAGGTGCCCGCCGGCACCTGGATGACGTCGAGGTCATCCGGAGCCGCCGAGTCGTCGCCGATCGCGACCCCGTGCAGATAGCTGAGCTCGCTGCCCTCCGTGTAGTCGGGATCGACGTCGGCGCTCACCTGCAGCAGTCCGGTCGGCTCGGTGTCGCTCAGCGCCTTGAGGCGCGCGTGCTCCGAGGCCGGCAGCGCGGCGATGTGCTGCTGGATGCGGAGGTTCACTCCGTGATGGATGAGCGGCACGCGTGCGGCGTGGCCCACGAGGCGGAAAGCGGGTCGTTCGGCGATTCGGGTGTGCATGGGGTCGTTCCCTTCGACGGTCAGGCGGAACCTGAGCTGCGGTTGTGTACGAAGGGGTCCGCCGTGACGCCGCGCGTCGGCGGGACGCACGCCGTGCACCGCCCGGAAGGCTCGGCCGAATGCCTCGGTCGAGCCGTAGCCGTGTCGCACCGCGATCTCCAGCAGCTCGCCGCCCTCGATCACCTCGGCGGCAGCGAGCGTCATCCGCCGCCGCCGAACGTACTCCGAGAGCGGCATTCCCGCGAGCGATGAGAACATCCGCCGCAGGTGGTATTCGGTGGTGCCGAGCTCGCGTGCGAGCGCAGTCACGTCGACGTCGTCGCCGAGCTGCGACTCGACGACATCGACGAGCCGGTTGAGTGCGGTGATCACGGTGTCCCCCTTCCCCTCGAGCCTCCCCGGCATGCTCGCGGCTCACCCGACAGTGCCGGTCGGATCCGGTCGCCGTCACGATCCACCATCCCCTCCCGGCTCCCGCCCTGGCAAGATGAACCCATGGCGACCGTGATCACCGTCCAGGGCAGCTTCACCGCGTGGTACCCGCCGGAGCGGGCCACCGCGCGGCTCACGGTCGCGTTCGACGGGCCGAAGCGCGACGCCGTGCTCGCCTCGGCCACCGCATCCGTCGCCACCGTCACGAAGGGGATCACGGCGCTGCACGATGCGGAGGCCGGACCGGTCACCTGGTTCTCGAGCGACCGCATCCGCGTCTGGGCGGAACGGCCGTGGAACAACGACGGCAAGCAGCTGCCGCCCGTGCACCACGCCTCCATCTCGGTGACCGCGAAGTTCACGGACTTCGACGTGCTCGCCGACTGGCTGGGCGAGGTCGCGAATGTGCCGGGCGTGCAGGTCGACGGCGTGGAGTGGGCGCTCACCGACGCGAAGCGCACCTCCGTCACGAGCGAGGTGCGCTCGCGCGCCGTGAAGGACGCCGCCGACAAGGCACGCGTGTTCGCCCAGGCCATCGGGCTGGCGCAGGTGACGGCCGTCGCGATCGCCGACCCCGGAATGCTGGGGGTGCAGGGCCTCGGCCCGGCCCCCGCCCCGATGATGATGCGCGCAGCGGCATACAAGGATGCCGGCGGCGGCACCCCGCTCGCGTTCGTGCCGGAGGACATCGAGGTGTCGGCATCCGTCGACGCCCGCTTCGAGGCGAGCTGACCGGTCGTCAACGGAGCGCGTCGACCACCTCGGCGTCGCTCGTCTGGCGGAAGTCGCGGTACCACCCGCTGACCGCCCAGAAGCTCTCGGGCGTCTCGAGCACGATGACGGCGTCGGCCTCCGCCTCCAACCGGGCCACGGCATCCGGTGCGCCCACGGGGGCCGCCACGATCACCTCGCGTGCGCCGAGTCCCCGGGCCGCCCGCACCGCGGCGAGCGCGGTCGCGCCGGTCGCGACGCCGTCGTCGACGAGCACCACGCGCCGGCCGTCGAGCTCGAGCGGTCCACGGCCCGCGCGGTAGACGCTCTCGCGGCGCACGAGCTCGGCCAGCTCGCGGTCGCGGATGCCGCGGATGCCGTCATCCGGCGGCTCGGCGATCCGCTCGGTCGTCACGATCACCCCGTCCGACCCGATCGCGCCGTAGGCGACCTCCGGCTGCCCGGGATAGCCGATCTTGCGCACCACGAGCACGTCGAGCTCGCAGTGAAGGGCAGCGGCCACCTCGGCCGCGACGGGAACGCCGCCGCGCGGCAGACCCAGCACGATCGTGCGCGGCTCCTCGCCGAGCGCCTCGCGGAGCCGCGCACCCAGACGGCGCCCCGCGTCGACCCGATCCGCGAACACGGGAGCCCCGCTACTCCCCCAGGTGCCGACGGCTCGACATCGCACGATCCGCCTCGCGCTTGTCCTGCCGCTCACGCAGGGCCTGACGCTTGTCGTACTCGCGCTTGCCCTTCGCGATCGCGAGCTCGACCTTCGCCCGGCCGTCCTTGAAGTAGATCGACAGCGGCACGAGCGTGTAGCCGCCCTCCTTGGTGCGATGGCTGATCTTGATGATCTGGGCCTTGTGCAGGAGCAGCTTGCGCTTGCGGCGGGTGGCGTGGTTGGTCCACGATCCGGACCCCCACTCGGGGATGTGCACGGCGTCGAGCCAGAGCTCGCCGCCGTCGATGAAGGCGTAGCCGTCGACGAGCGAGGCCTTGCCCTCGCGCAGCGACTTGGCCTCGGTGCCGGAGAGCACGATGCCCGCCTCGTAGGTGTCCTCGATCGTGTAGTCGTGGCGCGCCTTGCGGTTGGTCGCGACGACCTTCTCGCCCTTCTCGCGGGGCATGACGCACCTCCCTGGATACGACCGGATACGGATGACGGCCCGCGAACCGCGAGCAGCCGTCCAGTCTATGCGAGAGCGTCAGGCCTTGAGGTACCGGCGGATCGCGACGCTCGCGGAGAGCGCCGCGAGCAGCACGCCGACCCCGACGATCACGGGCGCGACCAGCAGGGCGTCCTTCAGGTCGATGAAGGCATAGCTCGTGATCTTCTCGGCGAGGTAGCCGTGCACGAAGAACTGCACGATCGCCGCGACCGCCGCGCTCGCCAGCAGCGATCCGATGAGCGCCGCGAGCACGCCCTCGAGGATGAACGGCGTCTCGATGAAGCGGTTCGACGCGCCCACGAGGCGCATGATCGCGAGCTCACGGCGTCGCGAGAACGCCGAGAGCCGGATGGTCGTGGAGATCAGCAGCACGGCCGCCACGAGCATGAGGGCCGCGATGCCGACCGCCGTGTAGCTCGCGGCGTTCATGACGTCGAAGATCGGCTGGAGCAGCGCGCGCTCGTCGGTGACCTCCTCGACGCCGCTCATGCCGCCGATCGCGTCGACGATGACCTCCGACTGGTTCGGGTCGACGAGCTTCACGCGGAAGTCGGGGCCGAAGAACTCCGGCGACGCGATCCCGACGAGGTCGGAGCCCGCGAACATCTCCTGGAAGTTCTTGTAGGCGTCGTCCGCGGTCTCGAAGGTGTACTTCTCGACGTACGGGGCGAGGGTCGAGCCCTCCAGCTGCTGCGTCACGGCGTCGACCTGGTCCTGGGTGACGCCGCCCTCCGCGCATCCGGCCTCCTTCGAGAGCTCGGTGCACATGTACACCGTCACCTCGGCGCGGTCGTACCAGTAGCCCTTCATCTGCCCGATCTGCAGCTGCAGCAGGATCGCGGCGCCGAAGAAGGTGAGCGAGATGAAGGTCACCAGGATGACCGAGACGACCATCGAGAGGTTGCGGCGGAAGCCCTGCCCGACCTCCGAGAGGATGAGCCCGAATCTCATGCCTCACCTCCCGGCTCGACGAGCGGCGGGGGAACCGGCGGCGCGGATGCGGCCGTCGCCCGGTCGGCGGTCGCCGCGTCGGGCTCGACGGACACCGGCTGCCGCGGCACGAAGAACGACGCGGTCGGCGGCCCGGACGACGCGGATGCGGCGGGCGCGGCGGATGCGGTCGGCACGACGGGCTCCGCCGAGGCGACCGCCGACGCGGTCACGAGCCGCTCCCGCTCGAGCTCCGAGCCGAAGCCCTGCACCGGGATCGCCTGCGTCTGGTAGCCGCCGGAGCGCTCGTCGCGCACCACCTGGCCGGAGACGAGCTCGATCACCCGGCGCTTCATGGTGTCGACGATGCCCGAGTCGTGGGTCGCCATCAGCACGGTCGTGCCGTTGGTGTTGATCGTCGACAGGAGCGTCATGATGCCCGCGCTCGCGGCGGGGTCGAGGTTGCCCGTGGGCTCGTCGGCCAGCAGGATCGCGGGCTTGTTGACGATCGCGCGCGCGATCGCCACCCGCTGCTGCTCGCCGCCCGAGAGCTCGTGCGGGAAGCGGCCGGCCTTGCCCGCGAGGCCCACCATCTTGAGCACGTCGGGGACGGCCTCCTGGATGAAGCCCTTCGACTTGCCGATCACCTGCAGCGTGAAGGCGACGTTGTCGAAGACGGTCTTGGCGGGCAGCAGCCGGAAGTCCTGGAACACGACGCCCAGGTTGCGGCGGAAGTAGGGGACCTTGCGGTTGGCGAGCGTGCTGAGGTCGTGACCGAGCACGTGGAGCTTGCCCTTGCTCGGCTTCTCCTCCTTGAGGATCAGCCGCAGGAAGCTCGACTTGCCCGAGCCCGAGGCGCCCACGAGGAACACGAACTCGCCCTTGAGGACCTCGAGGCTCACGTTGCCGAGGGCAGGACGCGTGGTGCCGGAGTAGGTCTTGGTGACCTGGTCGAATCGGATCATGGCGTCTCGAGCCTAGGCAGGCCTCGCGGAGACGCCGGTTGCGACACCCGCACCCGGCGAATGCGGATGCGGATGCGCGTGGGGCGCCGGGCCCGATCCCGGCACCCCACGCCGGTCAGCGCGCGGTCCTCCGTCGCATGCCGACCGCTGCGAGCCCGGCGCCCAGGAGGAGGCCTCCGAGCATCACCAGGCCCGGCAGGTCGAGCCCCGTCGCGGCGAGCGCGCCGGGCCGGGAGGTGCCGCCGGAGCCGGAGCCGCCCGAGCTGCCGGAGCCGCCGGACGACTCGACGACCCGGTAGGCGTACGCCTCCTCGGTGCGGTTGCCCGCCCGGTCGACGGCGAAGAGCGTCACGGTGTGCTCGCCCGGCTCGTCCGTCGCGAGCAGCCCGTCGGGCGCCTCGAGGATGCCGCACTCGGCGACTCCGGAGGTGGCGTCCCGGCAGTCGAGCGGCAGCGCGACGCGCTCCCCGATCCGGTACGCGGGCGCCGCAAGCGTGCGAGCGGGCGAGACGCTCGGTGCGACCGTGTCGATCCGCACCGTGTGCGTGCCGTCGCCGCGGTTCCCGTAGCTGTCGTAGGCCCAGACCGCGACCTCGGTGACGCCCTCGGCGGACAGGTCGAAGCCCGCCCAGTCGTCGGGGCGCCCCCAGGAGTCGCCGTTGGTGCTCACGGCGCCGCTCGTGCTCCAGTGCACGGAGGCGATGCCCGAGGCATCCGTCGCCTCCACCATCACGCCGACACCGGTCGTGTACCAGCCGCTCGCCGGCTCCGGCGCGATGGCCAGCCACACGGACGGCGCGGTGAGGTCGGGCACGACCTCGTAGGCGAAGGCGCGCACCGTGGTGTGGCCGGCGTTGTCGACCGCCGTCACCTCGATGGACTGCGCGCCGAGCGTCGCGGTGGGCAGCGCATCGCCGGAGGCGATCGCCGCCGCGCAGGAGGCCACGCCCGCGTGCGCGTCGGCGCAGTCGTAGACGAACGGCACCACGGCGTCGAGCTCGACCAGGGCCGGGGCGTCGAATCCGATCGTCGGAGCCGTGCGGTCGATCCGGAACTCCCCGCCGTGCGCCTCCTCGACGTTGCCCGCGCCGTCGACCGCCCATGCGGTGACGGTCGTGACGCCCTCGGCCGAGAGCGTCAGCGTGACGTCGCCGCCGGGGGTCGTGACGACGGGGCCATCGCCGATCCGGTAGCTGATCGAGGCGACGCCCGACGCGTCGTCGGAGGCGACGAGGCGGATGGGCACGCTCGCGAGCGTGTACCAGCCGCTCGGCGGCTCGGACGGCACGTTGAAGGTCGTGGTCGGCGGGGTCGTGTCGGTCTCCGGCTCGGCGGATGCGGCGAGCGGCGCGCTCACGAGGAGCGCGGCCGCCATCACCGCCACGCCGGCGCGTGCGAGTGCAGTCGTGGTGTTCATGGGTGCGATGCTGCCGAGCCCGCGCGCCGGGCGCGGGGCGCGATCCGGGGCGCTTACGGGCCGATTACGCAGCGGCGGACCGCCGTGCGGCACGCGGCAGGAGCGTCGCCGCGAGTGCGAACGCCCCCGCGAAGTCGAGCCCGGCCCCCTGCCCGTAGGCCGCCGACCACTGCGCGGGCGTCAGGCCCGCCGTCAGCTGCTCGCGGTGCCGCCGCGTCTCCTCGCCCTCCGTCTCGGCGGGGTGGTAGCCGTAGCGCTCCCCGAGCCGGTCGACGGCCCCCAGGAGCTCGGCGCCCGTCCGGTGCTGCTCGAGCGCCGCGCAGGCCCCCGCCACGAGATGGAGGAGGGCGAGCGCGCTGGTCGGGTCCTCGTCGCGGAAGGCGCGCAGGGCACCCGGCACGAGCATCTCGACCGCGTCGCGCGAGCGGCGCACGTCGACGAGGACCTTGCCCGCGACGTAGCACGCGCTGGTCGCCACCCAGTCGTATCCGATGCGCTCGGCGAGCACCCGCGCCTCGGCGAGCCGTTCGAGCGCGGTCGCGGGCGAGCCGAGCGCGCGCAGCGTCTGCCCCTGGCAGAGCCGCACCTCGGCCCGCGCCCAGGGCTCCACCCCGTCGAGCATGCCGACGGCCGCCTCGATGAGCGGCTCGGCGCGTTCGCGGTCGCCGAAGAGGCTCGCGGCGTAGGCGGCGTAGGCGTGCAGGAGGGCGCTGCGGCTCACGTCGCCCGCTGCGGCGGCCGCCCCGAGCGCCCGCTCGAGATAGCCCATCGCCTTCTCGGGGTCGCCCGCCTGGTAGCTGAGCAGCGCCACCCCGCTCAGGGCGACGGCCTCGAGCGCCACGGGCGCCTCGCCCGGGCAGGAGAGCGCCTCCTCGATCGAGCGGCAGCCCTCGGCGAGCATGCCGCGGGTCATCCAGTAGTGCGACTGGCCGCCGGCGATCCGGAGCGCGACCGGGCGATCGCCCACCGCGACGGCATCCGCCAGCGCCCGCTGCAGATCGGGGGCCGCGAGGTCGAGCAGCACACGCGCCTCGCGAGCCCCGTGGCCGCGCAACGCCGGGGCGAGATTGTCCACGAGCGACGCCGCCCAGCCCCGACGACGCTGCGCCCAGGCCGCGGCATCCGTCGGGAGCTGCGCGTGGCAGTAGGCCTTCACCGACTCGAGGAGCCGCAGACGACGCCCGGCCGAGCCGTGCTCGGCGAGCGCGACGAGCGACTTCTGCACGAGACGGTGGAGCACGGCGGGCACGGGGCGGTCCCCTAGGCGGCACACCTCGGCCGCGTCCTCGGCGCGGAAGGTGCCCGCGAACAGCGCGAGCTGCGCCAGCAGCTCCCGCTCGCCGGCGTCGAGCAGCGCGACGCTCGATCGGATGGCCTCGGTGACGCTCGCGTGCCGCGCCGCCATGCCCGGCCCCTCCGCGCCCGCCGCGACCGCTGCGGCGACCTCGTCGAGCTCGAGCACGTCGAGCTGGGCGGCGGCGAGCTCGAGGGCGAGCGGGATGCCGTCGAGGGCCGCGCACAGCTCGCGTACCGCCGCGTCCTCGGCCCGCAACCCCAGCTCGGGGCGGATCTCGCCCGCACGGTCGGCGAAGAGCCGCGCCGCGTCGCCGAGATGCTCGTCGAGCATCGGGCGCACCCGCACGATCCGCTCCCCCGGGATCTTGAGGGCCTCGCGGCTCGTCACGACCACCGTGAGGCCGGCCGTGCGGGTGAGCAGCTCGCGCAGCAGCGCCCGTACCGCATCCACCACGTGCTCCGCGTTGTCGATCACGAGCAGCGCCCGCTGGCCGTCGAGGCGGCGGGCGATCGCCGCCGGAGTCGCCTCGGCGGCCCCGAGCGACTCGGCGACCGCCACCAGCACCCCCGCGGCATCGGTGACGGATGCCAGGTCGACCATCCACTGCTCGTCGTCGACGTCCCGCGAGACGCGCCGCGCCGCCTCGACCGCGAGGCGGGTCTTGCCCACGCCGCCCGGACCGAGCAGGGTGACGAGCCGCGAGGCGCCGCGCGCCTCCTCGAGCTCGGCGAGCTCGTGCGCGCGCCCGACGAAACGGGTGAGCGGCAGAGGGATGCCGTGGCGCTCCACCGGCTCGGTCGCCGCCGCGTGGGCGGCCGGGGTGACCGCGATCCCGCCGCGCACGATCTCGCGACGGAGGGTCTCGAGCTCGCCCGACGGCTCGAGCCCGAGCTCGTCGCACAGCCGCGAGCGCAGCCCGTCGAGCACAGCGAGCGCGTCCGCGGCGCGTCCGCAGGCGGCGAGCGCGCGTGCGCGCAGGCCCGCGACCGCCTCGTCGAGCGGATGCGCGGCGGCGAGCCGCTCGAGACCGCGGGCCGCCTCATCCGGGGCCGCCGCCTCCATCCGCAGCCGTGCGAGCAGCGTCGCGCCCGCCAAGCGAGCTGCGGCGAGCCGGCGGGCCGCGGGCTCCGCGAAGGGGCGTCCCGCGAACACGGCGAAGGGCTCGCCCCACCAGTGCGACTCGAACGAGGCGAGCTCCTCGACGAGCCCCGGCGCTGCGGGCTCCGCGAGCGCCGCCTCGAGCGCCACGAGGTCGACCGATCCGGGATCGACCGCCAGGCGATAGCCGCCCCGCCCACCCTCGAGCACCGCGGCGAGGGGGGTGGCGCGCAGCTTCGACATCGCCACCCGCAACGACACCGCGGCCGTCTCGGGCGGATCGGCCCACAGCTCGGACACGAGGGTCTCGGTCGGCACGACGACCCCCGGCGTGAGCGCGAGCCGCGCCGCGAGCGCCGAGGGGATCTCGCCCCGGATGCGCTCGTCTTCCTGCCCGAGGCGGATCACGAGCTCGGGCAGGAAGACGATGGTGGTGGCGTCACGGGGCACCTGGGAATGCTAGGAACGCGGGGCGTCGCCGTCACTCCCAGGGATGTGGGGATTCCGGCGCTCAGAACTGCGCCATGAAGCTCCCCAGGATGCGGTCGATCGATGCGAGGTCCTCCGCCCGGGCGGCCTGCAGCACGACCATGATGAGGTAGCCGCCGCGCGAGGAGTTGGCGGTGAGCACGAGCGCCATCGACGAGCCGCCGCAGCCCTGCCAGAGGGTGTAGCCGCCGACGTGCCATCCGTCGTCGTACCCGTCGCTGTCGGCGACGCTGCATCCCTCGGCGGGGAGCGACGACGACATCTGGCTCATGAGCGCGTCGGGCGACACCGCCCCGTACGCCTGCTGCGAGGCGTAGAGCGAGACCCCCGAGACGCCCCAGTTGCGGGCGTAGCCCGCAAGGTCGGCGCTCGCGTCGATGTGCGCGAACACGTGGCCGGCGTCGTCCGTCCACGGCGATCCGTCGACCTGGGTCCACGCGGCGGGGACCTCCACCTGCAGGCTGCCGCTCCGGTCGCTCACGACGTGGAAGTCTCCGTCGGCGACGCCGCCCTGCCCGCCGCCGAGCACCGAGACCGGCTCCACCGCGCGGTCCGAGTTCACCTGGCCGCGGTAGTACGCCTCCTCCGACGGACGGTAGAGCTCGATCGAGAGCGTCGCATCCTGGCCGTGGGTGCGCAGCACGTCGCAGTAGTCGCGCAGCGTGCCGTCCGAGCCGAGGGTCACGCCCTCCATGCGGGTGAGCAGGTCGCCCGGCAGCACGCCCGCCTTGTCGGCCGCGGAGCCCGACTTCACCGAGCTCACCCAGACCCCGAGGCCGTTGCCGTCGGCGTCGCTCAGCGCGGTGGCGTTGATCCCGAGGCTCAGCACGTCCTCACCGGCCGTGAGCTGGTCGAGCACGGCGAGCACCTCGTCGCGGTGGATCGCGAGGTTGGTGTCGTAGGTGTCGTTGCCCGCGTAGTTGACGCCGACGACCTTGCCGTCCGAGTCGACGAGCGGCCCGCCCGAGTTGCCGGGACGGATGCGCGCGTCGTGCTCGATCACGCTGTCGAGCGACGCCCACGGCGTCTGCCCCTCGGTCGACGCCTTCGACACGATCCCGCGGGTCATGGTGAAGGTGGGGTCGCCGAGCGGGAAGCCCGCCGCGTAGACGTCGGTCGCCGTGGTGATCTCGCCGCGATGCCAGCCGAGCGTCGGGTAGCCGTCGCCCTTGAGGTCGATCACCGCGAGGTCGAGGCACTCGGAGGAGCCGAGCACCTTGGCGTTGATCTGAGTGCTCGTGTCGCCGCCGCGCCACACCTTGAGGGTGCCGGCGCCGACCACGACGTGGTTGTTGGTCACCGCGAGGCCCGAGCCGTCGATGATGAAGCCCGAGCCGCGACCCGCGGCCTCGTAGCCCCCCTCGGAGGGATCGACGAACGTGCCCACGGCTTCGATCTGAATGGTGGCGGACTGCACGCCGTCGAAGCCGACGGAGCCGTCGCCGTTCCCTCCGAGGGAGCTGGAAGCGCAGGAGCTGAGAAGTGTGCCGGCGATGAGCGCGGCGGTGGCGGCCGCGATCGCGCGCTCGAGGCGCGGGCGGCGGGAGGTGGATGCAGTCATGGCGGCGACGCTACGGATCGGCGGTCGTGCGCAGGTGAGCGCGCGGAGGGGATTAATGTCCCGATTACGTCGCGCCGCGAGGTCGGTCTGCCGATACTGGGAGGATGCGCAGCGCGACCACCACCCGCATCCGGGAACGGGTCGACCGCGTGTCCCTGGCGCGATTGCCCTGGGACGGGTTCGCCGACGAGCTCCTCGAGATCATCACCCGCCAGCTGGGGGCGGATGCGGCGGTCGCGTCGCCCATGGACCCGTCCGGCCTCATCACCGGATCGATCAAGCGCGAGCTGCCCGACGACAGCTACCCCTCCTTCGCCCGGTACGAGTACGTCGATCCCGCTCCCGGCACCTTCCGCGAGCTCGCCCGCACCGGCACGCGGATCGCGATGCTGAGCGCCTCCGAGGGCGACCCCGCGGCCAACCCGCGCTTCGGCGACTTCCTCTCCCCCGTGCTCGGCATCGCGCACGAGCTGCGGCTGCCGGCGATCGCCGGCGGACGGCTCGTGGGAGGGCTCTCGCTGTTCCGCACCACGGGCTCCTCCGCCTTCGACGAGGACGCCCTCCGCCTCCTGCGCCTGCTCGCACCCGCGATCGCGCGCGGGCTGCGCGGCGACACCGGCACCTCCGCCTTCGCCGAGCTCGGGCACGCGAGCCTGCTCGTGGCACCCGATGGGGCGGTGGTCGCCCGCTCGGCGAACGCCCGCGGCTGGCTTGCGCTGCTCGACCCCAGCGGCTCGCGCCCCGTGCCGGTGCCCGTCGTGACGGCGCTCACCGCGGCCCGGCTCGAGGGGACGAGCGAGCTGCACGTGCCGGTCGCGGGCGGCTGGGCCCGGGTGCGCGCCACCGCGCTCGTCGGCACGGCGGATGCGGATGCCGCGATCGTGGTCGACGTCGAGCCCGCGAGCGGGGGCGCTGCCGCCCGCCTCGCGCTCGAAGCGCTCGGCCTCACCCGGCGCGAGCGCGAGATCGTGACGCTCGTCCTCGAGGGGCGCTCGACCGCAGAGCTCGCCGCGCGCCTGCACGTCTCGCCCTACACCGTGCAGGACCACCTCAAGGCGGTGTTCCGCAAGGCCGGGGTCAGCAGCCGCCGCGAGCTCGTCGCGACCCTCGCGGGCTGACCCCGCTCAGTCCTCGGGGGCCGACTTGCGCCAGCGGATGCCGGCCGCGATGAAGCCGTCCAGGTCGCCGTCGAAGACGGTCGCCGGATTGCCCGACTCGTGACCCGTGCGCAGATCCTTCACGAGCTGCTGGCCGTAGAGGAAGTAGGAGCGCATCTGGTCGCCCCAGCTCGCCGTGATGACGCCGGCGAGCTCCTTCTTCTTGGCGGCCTCCTCCTCCTTCTTGAGCAGCAGGAGGCGGGTCTGCAGCACGCGCATGGCGGCCGCGCGGTTCTGGATCTGCGACTTCTCGTTCTGCATCGACACGACGATGCCGGTCGGGATGTGCGTGATCCGCACCGCCGAGTCGGTCGTGTTGACGCTCTGCCCGCCGGGGCCGGAGGAGCGGAACACGTCGACGCGGATGTCGCCCTCCGGCACCTCCACGCCCTGCGCCTCCTCCATGACGGGGATCACCTCGACCGCCGCGAAGGAGGTCTGGCGTTTGTCGGCCGAGCCGAAGGGGCTGATGCGCGCGAGGCGGTGGGTGCCCGCCTCGACCGAGAGCGTGCCGTAGGCGTAGGGGGCGTCGACCTCGAAGGTGGCCGACTTGATGCCCGCGCCCTCCGCGTAGGAGGTGTCCATGACCTTGACCGGATAGCCGTGACGCTCCGCCCAGCGCAGGTACATGCGCAGCAGCATCTCGGCGAAGTCGGTGGCGTCGTCGCCGCCCGCGCCCGAGCGGATCGTGACGACCGCCGCACGGGAGTCGTACTCGCCGTCGAGGAGCGTCTGCACCTCGAGGTCGCCGATCGCCTTCTGCAGGGCGCGGTGCTCCTCCTCCGCCTCGGCAGCGGCATCCGCGTCGTCGGCCTCGCGGGCGAGCTCGACGAGCACGTCGAGGTCGTCGAGGCGGCGCTCGATGGCCGTCACGCGGCCGAGCGCGGCCTGTGCGTGGCTGAGGGCGCTCGTGACTTTCTGGGCGCTCTCGGGGTCGTCCCAGAGGTCGGGCGCGCCCGCCTTCTCGGAGAGCTCGGCGATCTCGGCCCGGAGCCGCTCCACCCCCACCACGGCGCGGATGTCGTCGAAGGTGCTGCGGAGGGCGGTGAGCTGGGCGGGGAGGTCATCGAGCATGGCCGTAACAGCCTAGCGAGCATCGGCGCGCATCCGGCCGGAGTAGCGTGGAACGCGACATGACCGAGCCCGCAGCCGACCGCTTCCCCTGGCGGCAGGTCGTCGTCGCGGCGTTCCTGCCGACCGTGCTGTTCTCGATCGGCGAGGGCGCCATCATCCCGATCATCCCGATGGTCGCTCATCAGCTCGGCTCCGGGCTCGCGGGGGCGGGGCTCATCGCCGCCATGATCGTCGTCGGCGAGCTCGTCGGCGACATCCCGGCGGGCGCGCTCGTCGCGCGCATCGGCGAGCGCACCGCGATGATCGGCGCCTCGCTGCTGTCGATCGTCGGCGTGGTCGTGTCGGTGCTGGCGCGCGACCCGTGGGTGCTGGGCATCGGCATCCTCATCATCGGCGTCGCGACGGCGGTCTTCGCGCTCGCCCGGCACGCCTTCATGACGAGCTTCGTGCCGCCCGTCTACCGCGCCCGCGCCCTCTCGACCCTCGGCGGCACCTTCCGCTTCGGCTACCTCGTGGGACCGTTCGTGACGGCGGCGGTCATCCAGGCGACCGGGTCCGCGGTCAACGCCTTCTGGATCCACCTGGGCGCCTGCCTCGCCGCGGTCGTGGTGCTGATCGTGCTGCACGACCCCGCGGATGTCGTGACGGCCCGGCCGCGCGCGGGCGAGGTCGAGGCCGCCGAGGAGGGGCACGGGCTGTTCCGCACCATCGCCGCGAACCGTCGCGTGCTCGCGACGCTCGGCACCGGCTCCGCGCTCGTGGCGGCGCTGCGCGCGAGCCGCAACGTGATCCTGCCGCTGTGGGCGGTGTCGATCGGGCTCGACGAGGCGACGGCCGCGCTCGTGATCGGCGCATCCGCCGCCCTCGACTTCGGGCTGTTCTACGCGGGCGGCTGGATCATGGACCGCTTCGGGCGGCTGTGGACGGCCGTGCCGTCGATGGTCGGGCTGGGCCTCTCGCACCTGCTGCTCGCGTTCACGCACGACGCGCCGGGCGCCGTCGTGTGGTTCGCGGTGGTCGCCGCGCTGCTCTCGCTCTCGAACGGCATCGGCGCGGGCATCCTCATGACGCTCGGCGCCGACCTCGCCGACCCCGCGCATCCGGCGCCGTTCCTCGGCGCGTGGCGCTTCACGAACGACACGGGCGCGGCGGTGGCGCCGCTGCTCATCGCCGGGGTCACCGCCGCGGCGTCGCTGCCCGTCGCGGCGGGGCTCATGGGCGTGCTGGGGCTCCTGGGCGCGCTCGACCTGCGCGTGTTCGTGCCGCGCTACGCGCGTCCGCGCGGGAAGGGCTGAGCCCCCTCCACGGTGTCGTCGTCCGCGGCGCGCGGGCGCAGCGCGGCGGGCATCGGCCACGGCAGCGTCTGCTCCTCCTGGGGCACGTCGATCGCGCCGAAGTCCTCGCGCTTCACCCGGATGCCGCGGGTCGACACCTCGACGATGCGCACGGCGAGCGGCGCAGCGCCCGGCCTGTCGAGCACATAGGCGTCGGCGAGGTAGCCGATGCCGAGCGCGTCGAGCAGCTCCTCGGCGGCGAGCCAGTCGAGCGCGCCGGCGCGTTCCCGGCCCAGCAGGTCGACGGGCACGAAGCCCTCGCCGGCCGGCCGCATCCATCCGACGCGCTCCCCGTCGCCGCGGCGGTGCTCGATCCAGTCGCTCGTGTCCACCCGTCCACCGTAGGCGCCGTGCGCGCAGGTGTCGCCGCTCCGCCCATCTCACGGAGTCTCCCTCCCGAATCAAGGAGTCGGTGTGACGGATGTGGTTCGTGTTGCTCATCCGTCACATCTCCCACACGCACTCCGTGATTCGGGAGGGAGACTCCTTGAGATGGGTGCGCTCCTCCTTGATCCGGGAGCGGCGGATGCTGCGGGAGCCCCGGATGCGGCGAGCGGCGAGCTCAGCCGAAGACCGAGCGGGCGGTTGCGGTGGCCTCGATGCGCAGGCCGTCGGGTACGAAGAGCGTCACGATCGGCGGATGCCAGCTCGACGACACGGTCACGGTGGCGCTGCGTCCATCGGCGGTACCGGCGCGCTCGAGCATGACGGCATCGAGCCCCGGATCGGGTGAGCTCGCGAGGTAGCCGGCGACCGCGGCCGCGACGTCGGCGCTGTCGAGCAGCGGGCGCGGACCGTCGGGGGTGAGCGTGACGGCGTCGAGCTCGAACGCCTCCGCCCCGACGAGTGCGGCACCGTCGGCGAGGGTGAAGAGGCGCTTCTTCTCGAGATAGAGCGAGGTGGCCGCGGTCACGAGCAGCACGACCAGGAGCCCGAGGAACCCGAAGAAGATCACGAGCGGCAGGGTCGATCCCTCGTCGGCGGCCAGCGCCTCGCGCATCCGGCTCCCCCGCCTCATGCGCCCGCCCGGAAGCGCGACACCTGCTCGGTCGCGGCGGCGCGCACGGTCACGCCGAGCGGCACGTCGAGGCCGAGCACCGGCGGGGCGAGCGGCAGAGGAACCACGGTCTCGAGCTCGATCGTGACGAAGCCGCGGCGCGCGAGGCAGTCTCCCGGATCGGGCCGGCAGCTCACCGTCACGCGTGCGTCGGCGGCGTCGAGGCCGTAGTCGGCGAGCGTCGTCCGGATCGCGCGCTCCGCCGCGTCCTCGGCATCCGCCACCGTCTCCGCCTGCACGAAGACCCGGCTGGCCTGCCGCACCGCGCCCTCCGCGCCGAGCGCCGCGGCCTGCAGCGACGAGACCACGAGCACCAGGTAGACGAGCGGCACCAGGAGCAGCACGCCGACGGTGAGGAACTCGAGCGAGGCGGACCCGGCGTCCGCTCGGAGCTCAGTCGAGCGTCTCGCGCGCCGCATGACCCTCCACCTCCAGCGCACGATCGGGGCCGAGCAGACCGAGCAACGGCAGGGTCGTGCGCACCGTCACGATGACCGCCGGCGCACCCATCCAGGCGCCCTCGTGCACCGAGATGTCGCGGGCGTAGTCGGGGCCGACGGCCGTCGTGATGAGCTCCGCGGTGCGCGGCGCTGCGTCACCCGGCTCGTTGTCGGCGAGCGCGCCATACCGCGCGCCCTCGGCGGCGGCGTCGAGCACGGTGTTGCGGATGTGCAGCGCGAGCGCCAGCTGCAGCACCGCGAGCACCAGGAAGGTCAGCAGCACCCCCACGAGCACGAACTCGACGGGCGCGGAGCCCGCCTCGTCATGCAGTGGGAATCGGCCGCGCGAGATCGGCACCTCAGATCCCGGAGACCTTGTCGATCGCGTTCTGGAAGATGCCCTCGAGCGCGGGTCCCGCGAGCGCCCAGATGAGGATCACCAGTGCCGCCGTCATCAAAGTGATGAGAACCCACCCGGGTACATCGCCCGAATCGTCTCGGAGCGCGGATCGCAGCCGCGTCGTGTTCCGTCGCATCCCCGCATCGTGGCAGCGACGCGGATGCGGTGTCGGAATCCATCCACAGGGCCCGCAATGCGAAGACCGCGCGACTGCTCGAACCCGAACAGCCCGCGGTCTCCTGTGAAGGCGGCAAGCCCCCCCGGAGCCGGGGCTCTAGTGGGGCGGCGGCCGCCTTCCCTCCCAGGATATCAATCGTGCGTCAGCACGACCAGGGAACCGTCGTGCTCGAGCACGAGCACCCGCCGGAAACGCTCCTGGCCCGCGAAGCGACGCCGGATCTGGGACACCGCCACGTCATCCGGGAGGCCGCAGCGAGCGAGATCGATCACCAGACGCGGCGACTGACCACGCGCACTCGCGAACTGCCCCGAGATGGTGTTGCGCTCCGATGCGCCCGTCGGGCTCTTGAACTCCCACGTCTCACCGTTCAGAAGCGCATCCGGGTTCTTCGCGCCTTCGTGGCGGTCCACGGGCAGGAACTCGACCTCGAAGCCGTGCGCGGCAAGCCTCTCGGCGGTCGCACGCTCGTGCGTCATGACGCGGACACCATCCGGAACGATGACCCGGCCGACCGCGTCACGCGGTCGACCCCCGCTCAGAACCCCAGCTCGAGCACGAGCGTCGCGGGGAACAGGGCGAAGACCACGGTAACCGGCAGGATCAGGAACACGAGCGGCACGAGCATCGCAACCTCCTTGCGTCCCGCGGACTCGAGCAGCGCGCGCTTCGCGTCGTCACGCGCGTCCTGCGCCTGGGCGCGGAACACCTCGACGAGCGGGGAGCCGCGATCGAGGGCCGTCACGAGCTGCTCGACCGCGCGGCTCAGGGCCGGCAGCTCCAGCTCGGAGGCGCAGCGCACGAGGGCGTCGGTGAGGGGCACCCCCACGTCGACGTCGGTCATCACGCGATCGATCTCACCCGCCAGCTCCCCCGTGCCGACGCGCGCCACCCGGCGGAGGGCATGGCGCACGGTCTCGCCCGCCGAGAGCGCGAGGCTCAGGAACTCGAGCACGGTCGGCAGCTCCGCGGCGATCCGCCGCATCCGGATGCCCGCCCGCCGCGCCAGCATCCGCTCGGGGAGCATCAGGCCGGATGCCGCTGCCGCCGTCGCCAGCACGGCCCCGACGGCCGGCGACACGGCGGCCGCACGACCGGCGACGAGCACCAGCAGGAGTCCCGCGAGCGCACCGCCCGCCGTCCACACGAGCTGACGCGCGCGGAAGCCTGCGACGGTCGTCCCCGACCCCGCTTGCCGCAGTCGGCGCGTCACGACGGTCTCGCTCCCGAGTGCGCGAGCGAGCCCGAGCCCGGCCCGCGCAAGGATCGGCGCCGCGAAGGCCGCGAGCGCCGAGCCGGGCTCGCCCGCCCGCCGACCGCGCAGGGCGCGCGCCTCCGCCGAGACGTCGAGCAGGTAGGGCGCGACCCTCTCGGCGAGCCGTGACGCGCCGAGGCGCGGTGCGAGCCCGGCGAGCGTCCAGAGCCCGAGCCCCAGCACGATGCCGAGCACGACCGCGAGCGCCACCGCCGACGTCACGCGAACCACCGCCGTTCCTCGGGCAGCCGCCCCACGGCGAGCATGAGCCGGTAGGCCACGACGGTCAGCACGAGACCGACGGCGAGCACGGCGAGCCCTCCCGGCGAGTTGTAGGCACGCACCGCCTCCGGCCGCGCGGCGAGCAGCACGAGCACGAGCCAGGGGGCCGCGACGCCGAGCCGAGCCGCGCTGACCACCCAGCTCTGCCGCGCCTCCACCTCCGCCCGGAGCGCCTGGTCGGCGCGCAGGTGCGCCGCGAGCGCACGCAGCACGGCCGGCAGCTCGGTGCCGCCGACCTCGCGCGCCACCCGCAGTGTCTCGACGACGCGATCGGCGACCGGGTCGGCCAGACGCGACTTCAGCTCGTCGAGCGCGAGCCCGATGCTGCCCGTCGCACCGTAGTCGGCGGCGAGCGCCCGGAACGCGGGACGCAGCGGTTCCGGTCCGGCCTCGCCGAGGGCGCAGACGGCATCCGGCAGCGGTCTCCCGGCGCGCAGGCCGGCGACCAGATGATCGAGAGCGTCGGGCCACACGGAGCGCATGGCCCTGCGCCGCGCTCGCGCACGTGCCGTGATCGCGGCGACGGGCAGCGATCCGGCGGCGAGCGCCGCGGCCACCGCGAGCGCGGTCACCGGCACGAACGCGAGCACCAGGAGCCCCGCGACGAGCGCCGCCGCGGCCACCACCGCGATCACCGCGGACGGCGCGATCCGGTCGAACCCGGCCTGGCGGAGCCGCGTGTCGAGCCGCCGGAGAGGCCCCTCACGGCGTGCCCGAACGGTGCGTGCCGCCGCCGGCCATATCCAGGGCGAGGCGACCAGCACGAGGCCCGCGCCGAGCGCGAGCCCCCAGACCGCCGCGCTCATCCCGGAACCTCGGACGCCCGCAGGATCGCCCCCGGATCGACACCCGCCCGCTCGAAGCCCGACATCCGCGGCGGCAGCTCCCCCGTGGCGGTGAGCCGCCCGTCCCGGATGCCGAACAGCGCGACGGCCTCGACCACTCCGTCCGCGACCTCTCCCGTGGGCGCCACGACCTCCACGATCCGCCGCCGCCCGTCGCGCCCGAGCTCGGCGTGCACGACGAGGTCGATCGCGGAGGCGACGGTCGGCACCACGAAGGAGACGTCGATGTTGCGGCCGGCGAGGAGCGGCAGCGTGCAGAGCTTGACGAGCGCGTCGCGTGCGCTGTTGGCGTGCAGGCTGCACATGCCCGGGATGCCGGAGTTGAGCGCGATGAGCAGGTCGAGCGACTCCGCCTCGCGGACCTCGCCCACCACGAGCCGGTCGGGGCGCATCCGCAGCGACTCCTTGATGAGGCGCCGCAGGCTGATCTCGCCGGTGCCCTCGAGGCTCGGCTGGCGGCATTGCAGCCCGACGTGATCGAGAGCCGCGACCGAGAGCTCGAAGGTCTCCTCCACCGTCACCACCCGTTCCTCCGGTCGGCAGGAGCCGAGCAGCGCGCCGAGCAGCGTCGTCTTGCCGCTGTGGGTCGCGCCGGTCACGAGGATGTTGTGGCCGGTGCGCACCGCGACGTGCAGGAACCCGGCCGCCTGGCTCGTGAGCGAGCCGAGCCGCACGAGGTCGACGAGGCTGCGCATGCCCGACCGGAAGCGGCGCACGTTGATCGAGATGTCGGCCCGCGTGACGTCCGGGATCACCGCGTGCAGGCGCGAGCCGTCGGGCAGCGAGGCGTCGACGAACGGCGAGCTGAGGTCGACGCGTCTGCCCGTGCTGTGCAGCATCCGCTCGAGCAGCTCGCGCACCTCGGGCGCCGTCAGTTCCACCGGCACCCGCTCGGACCGCCCGTCGCGCGCGACGAACACGCGATCGGGGGCGTTGATCCACAGCTCCTCGACCTCCGGGTCGTCGAGGTAGGGCTGCAGCGGTCCGAGCCCCGTGAGCGCCGCCACGACCTGCCGGGCGACCGCCGACTCGTCGGGCAGCAGGGGCATCGCGCCGCCGAGCGCGAGCTCCGAGTAGCGCTGCACCTCGTCGCGCACGAGGCGGTCGGCGAGCGCGCGATCGCCGCGCAGATCGCCGCCCTCGCGGCGCACCCGCTCGCGCACCTGCTCGGCGATGGCCCCGACCGCGCTCGTCATGCGGTCATGATGCCCGGATGCGGTGCCGCGCCGCCCGCGTTCTCCACAGGCCGCGGGCCACCGGCCACCGCCCGCACCGCCCTAGACTGAACCCGCCCGCGGGAGTGGTGGAACGGTAGACACGCAGGATTTAGGTTCCTGTGCCTCACGGCATGCGGGTTCGAGCCCCGCCTCCCGCACCAGCGCACCCGGGCACGACCGCGCCGACCGCACCGCCGATCGAGGACGCCCGCCTCTCGGACCCGGGACGCCGGGCACCGCAGGCTGAACGGATGCCCCGAACCCGACGCCCCTTCGTGCTGCCCGCAGCCCTCCTCCTCGCCCTCCTCGCCGGCTGCGCCGTCGTGCCCGGCGGCGACCCGTACCCCGATCCCCCGCGTGCCGGCCTCGACGAGCTGCTCGGCATCGACCGCGGCGAGGACGGCGCGCTCCTCGACAGCCTGCTCGAGGAGGGCGTCCGGGCGATCCTCGACGGGGCGGCCGGCTTCGACGAGACCGCGGATGCCCAGCTGCAGTCCGCGATCCGGGGCGCCTCCACGGGCGGCACCGCCGCATCCGCTCCCCGGCCCGGCGCGATGGTCGCGCCGGCAGCGCTCGTGCACGCGGTGACCCCGATGGCCGCGCCCGGCATGCCGGGCGTCGACGTGCCGGTCGTGACCGACCGCACGAAGACCGAGACCGGCACGAGGGACGGTCATGGATACACGACCACCACCACCGACACGAGCACCATCCGCGATCAGCGGGAGGTGACCGTGCACGAGGTGGTCACGACGGTCGACGACCCCGAGTCCGGCCGCGGCTCCACCCAGCGGATGACCACGACGCAGGAGAAGGACCCGTGCGCCGCGCAGGGCGAGCCGGCTGGCACCTGGACGACGGAGCAGAGCCAGCGCATCATGCGCGACGGCACGGCGATCGTGGTCGACATCACCACGACGGGCACCGTCGTGTCGACCGGTGACGGCAGCGTCTCGCTGCGCGGCGTCACGGTCACGATGCGCGCGGACGGATCGGGCGCCGACGGCGCGAACGCACCCACCACCTCCTTCACGGTGACGGCGGAGATCGACGGCTGGGACACCCGCGGCGACCTCACCGACGCGCGAGGCCGCTGGAGCGTCGACGAGGCGAGCGGGATGAGCGAGGCGGATGCGCTGGCGCTCGCGGGCGCGCAGCTCGACGCCTACCAGGGGATCGCGAGCGACGTCGCCGACCGCAGCGCCGAGCTGCGCCGGAACGACGGGGTATGCGTGCGCATCCTGGTCGACACGCACGGCGAGACGACCCTCGCCGACGGCGAGCAGGCGCGCCTCGGCGTGCGCGTCGTCGACCCCGCCACGGGCGAGGAGCTGACGGACGCCGTGGTCGAGATCGGCACCTCCGACGGATCGGTGAGCCCGACATCCGTCCGGGGCCACGGCGAGGCCACCTTCACCGCCGCGGGCGACCCCGACTACCGCGTGGTGCTGAGCACCGAGACCGACCGCGGCGGGCACACCGTGACGGTGCGCTACGGCGCCCCCGGATGGCGCTTCGAGGGGCTGAGCTACGACTACACGATCCGCATCCGCGACGAGGACTCCCCCGTGACGATCACCTGGGAGGGACAGGTCTGCGGCGACTACCAGGGCGACTGGCAGCTCGGATGGCAGATCCGCAGCCCCTACGGCTCACCGCAGGCGACGGGCACCCAGCGGCCCGTGCCGCTCGACGAGGTGACGCCGGGCGACCGGGCGATCCTGGTCTACCAGGAGGTGCCGAACCCGCGCGACGGCGAGCCGCCGTTCCGGCTCTGGATCGACGACCAGAACTCGGGGAAGACGCCCGCGCAGCAGCGCATCGAGATCCATCCGGAGCCGCTCACCGGGCCGTGCTCGGAGGGGTGAGGCCGCTCACGCGAGGATCCGGGGGTCAACCCCCAGTTTCGCGGGCTCGCGACCCGTTACGCTGAACCGACCATCGCCGATCGCATCGTGCGACCGACGCACAGGAGAACCTCGCGTGCCCTTCAGCTCAGCCGCCCTCGCGCTCGTCGCCGCCGCGCCCATGGGGCTCATCCCGTGGCTCGATCCGGCGAACATCATCAACACGGCCGGGCCGTGGGCGCTGCTCGTGGTGTGCCTCATCATCTTCTCCGAGACGGCGCTGCTCGTGGGCTTCATCCTGCCGGGCGACACGCTCCTCATCATCACGGGGGTGCTGACCTTCACGGGAACGATGGTGGACCCGCCCGCGGGCATCATGATCCCGGTCTGGTGGGTGTGCCTCGCGATCGCCGCGGCCGCGTTCCTCGGCGGCGAGGTGGGGTATCTCATCGGGCACAAGGCGGGTCCGCGGATCTTCGAGCGCAAGGAGAGCGGCCTGTTCAGCCGCGAGAACGTCGAGCGCACCAACAAGTTCTTCGGGCGCTTCGGCGCTCTCGCGGTGGTGCTCGCGCGCTTCGTGCCGGTCGTGCGCACCTTCGTGCCGGTCGCCGCGGGCGTCGCCCACATGAACTACCGCCGCTACTCGCTCTACAACGCGGTCGGGGCGCTCATCTGGGGCGCGGGGCTCACCTACGGCGGCTTCCTGCTCGGCTACATCCCCTGGCTCAAGGACTTCGTCGTCTCCTACATCGACGTGATCCTGCTGCTCGCGGTGGCGCTCGCCGTCATCCCGACGCTCATCCACTACATCCAGTCGGTGATCAAGGCGCGCCGAGCGCGGGCCGCGGGCGTCAAGCCCCTCACCGACGCCGAGATCGCGATCGACCCCCAGCTCCTCGACGACTGAGCCCGCCAGCCGGCGCTAGCTCGCCAGAAGCACGAGCAGCGCGGCGTTGAGGGCGATGAGCAGCGCGGCGGCGAGCACCGCGAGCGCGGTCGTCCAGGGGCGGTTCACGGCATCCCCCATGAGCTCGCGCCGCGCGGTGAGCCGCACGAGCGGCACCAGGGCGAACGGGATGCCGAACGACAGCACCACCTGGCTCAGCACGAGCGCGAGGGTCGGTGGCGCATCGAGCAGCAGCACGATGAGCGCCGGCACGAGCGCCACGAGGCGTCGCCACACGAGCGGAATGCGCGCGCGCAGCAGCCCCTGCATGATCTCCGCCCCCGCGTAGGCCCCCACCGAGGTCGAGGCGAGCCCGGATGCCAGAAGCCCCACCGCGAAGAGCGTCGCGACGACCGGCCCGAGCGCCGCGCCGATCGCGGCGTGCGCGCCCTCGAGCGTGTCGGTGCCCGCCACCCCCGGCAGGGTCGCCGCGGCGAGCAGCAGGATCACGAGGTTGACGGTGCCGGCCACCGCGAGTGCGATCGTCACGTCCACGCGCGTCGCGGTCAGGATGCGGCGCCGCGGCGCCCCCTCCGGCACCCGCCCGAAGCGGTCCCGCGTGAGCGCCGAGTGGGCGTAGATCGCGTGCGGCATGACGGTGGCCCCGAGGATCGACGCGGCCAGCAGCACCGACCCCGCATCCGCGAACCGCGGCACGAGGCCGTCGAGCGCCGCGCCCGCGTCGACGGGTGCCACCACGAGCCCGGCACAGAACCCGATCGAGATGATCGCGACGAGTCCGATCACGACCCGCTCGAAGAACCGCGGGCCACGGCGCGAGTGCAGCACGAGCAGCCCCATCGACACCACCCCCGTGATGACCCCGCCGAGCGGCAGCGGCAGCCCGAACAGCAGGTTGAGGGCCACCGCGCCGCCGATGACCTCGGCGACGTCGGTCGCCATCGCCACGAGCTCCGCCTGCGCCCAGTAGGCCCACCGCGCCCCGCGATGGCGGATGCGCCTCCCGAGCAGCGAGGGCAGGCTCTCGCCCGTCGCGATGCCGAGCTTCGCCGAGAGGTACTGCACGAGCCATGCCATGAGGTTCGCGAGCACCACGACCCACACCAGCAGGTAGCCGTACTCGGCGCCCGCGCTCGCGTTGCTCGCGACGTTGCCCGGGTCGAGGTAGGCGACGCCCGCGACCATCGCCGGCCCGAGTGCTCCCCACAGCCCTGCACGGTCACGGATGCGATCGGATGTCGGCACGGCGTCCCCTGAGATTTCGGTACACCGAAATTAGCAGATTTTTCGGTGTGCCGAAATTCAGCCGAGAGGCACGACCCAGACGAACTCCGCCGCGCCCTCCGGTAGCTCCGCGGCCGCGACCACGGTGTCGAGCCCGATGCCGGCGTCCTCGATGCGCCGCAGCACCTCCGGGTCGCGGTCGCTGATGCGCGCCACCCGCCCGCGGGCGTCGGCGGCGAGCGCGGCGGCGACCACCGCATCCGGGCGCACCACCGCGCCCCGCGCATCCGGGATCGGGTCGCCGTGCGGGTCACGGCGCGGATGCCCCAGCTGCGCGTCGATCGCATCGAGCATCCGATCGCTCAGCACGTGCTCGAGAACCTCGGCCTCGTCGTGCACCTCGTGCCAGCCGTAGCCGAAACCCTCCACGAGCCAGGTCTCCACGAGGCGGTGGCGGCGCACCATCCGGAGCGCCTGGGCCCGCCCCTCCTCGGTGAGCGCGATGGCGCCGTAGGGCTGATGCGTCACGAGCCCCTGCGAGGCGAGCTTCTTCACCATCTCGGTGACGGTCGAGGGCACGAGGCCGAGCCGGGCCGCGAGCTGCGAGCCGGTGATGGGGGCGTCCTGCCACTCGGTGTGGCCGTAGATCGCCTTGAGGTAGTCCTCGACGGCCGAGGATGCGGATCTAGCGATGGGCGTGCTCCTCCTGGTCGGCGTGCCCGGCGGGCTCGAGCTGGAAGGTGGAATGCTCCACGTCGAAGTGCTCGGCGAGGCATCCACCCAGCCGCTCGAGCAGGGCGCCGGTCTCCCCGCGCTCGAAGACCCCCGGCTCCACCACGACGTGCGCCGTGAACACGGGCGCGCCGGAGGTGATCGCCCAGATGTGCACGTCGTGCACCGCGACGACCCCCTCGGTGCCGATGAGGTGCTCGCGGATCTGCGTCACGTCGCGGTCGCGGGGCGCCGACTCGGTGAGCACCCGCACCACGTCGCGCAGCAGCAGCACGGCGCGCGGCGCGATCAGCACGGCGATGAGGAGCGAGGCGATCGCGTCGGCGCGCACGAAGCCCGTGAGCAGGATGACGAGCGCCGCGGCGATCGCGGCGATCGAGCCGAGCATGTCGCCGAACACCTCGAGCAGGGCGCCGCGCAGATTGAGCGAGCCGCGGTCGCCACCGCGCAGCACGAGGTACGCGACGACGTTCGCGGCCAGGCCGATGACCGCGACGCCGAGCATCGGGATCGCCTCGACGTGCCCGGCGGGCGCGGTGAGTCGCCGGATCGCCTCCAACGTGATCGACACCGCGACCACCACCAGGATCAGGCCGTTGACGAGGGCCGCGAGCACCTCCATCCGCTGGAAGCCGAAGGTGTGCCGGTCGGTGGCGGGGCGCGCCGCGACGACGGATGCCACGAGCGCGACCGCGAGCCCGATCCCGTCGCTCGACATGTGGCCGGCGTCGCCGAGCAGCGCCAGCGAACCGGAGAGCAGGGCGCCGACCACCTCCACCACGAGCACCGAGAGCGTGATCCCGAGCGCGATCGCGAGGCGCGTGCGGTTGCCGCCCGCCGCCCGCGCGTGGTCGTGCCCGTGATCGTGTCCCACGCTCCCAGGCTAGGCGCGCACGCCCACCCCGGCCCGCCATCCCCGCTTCTCGGGAACGCTCCTCACTACCGTTCTCACACCCATCCCGCGCTCGGCGGCGGTCAGCCGTAGAGGGCGCGGAGGTCGTCCACGAGCAGGCCGAAGGCGCGGGCACGATGGCTGATCGCGTTCTTCTCGTCGGCGGTGAGCTCGGCCGAGCTCGTGGCGACGCCCTCCGGACGGAACACCGGGTCGTAGCCGAAGCCGTGCTCCCCCGACGGCGCCTCGAGCACCTCGCCGGGCCATACGCCCCGCACCACGACCTCGCGCTCGCCGTCGACGAGGGCCGCCGCGCACACGAAGTCGGCCGCGCGATCCGCCTCGCCCGCGAGGTTCGCGAGCAGCAGCGCGTAGTTGTCGACGTCGTCGCGGGTGCCCGCGTAGCGGGCGGAGTGGATGCCGGGGGCGCCGCCCAGCGCGTGCACCGAGATCCCGGAGTCGTCGGCGATCGCCGGGAGACCGGTGTGCGCGTTCGCGGCGCGCGCCTTGATGAGCGCGTTCGCCTCGAAGGTGTCGCCGTCCTCGACCGGCTCGGGGCCGTCGTAGCCGACGAGCTCGTGCTCGCCCAGCCGCTCGCCGAGGATGCGCCGCAGCTCCTCGACCTTGTGCGCGTTGTGCGTCGCGAGCACGAAGGTCGTCATGCGCCGAGCACCTCGTTCTGGATGCGCGTGAGCTCCGCGTTGCCGGCGAGTCCCAGGTCGAGCAGCGCGTCGAGCTCCCGGCGGTCGAAGGGCGCGCCCTCCGCGGTGCCCTGCACCTCGACGAAGAGCCCGCGGCCCGTCACGACCACGTTCATGTCGGTCTCGGCACGCACATCCTCCGTGTAGGCGAGGTCGAGCATCGGGACGCCGTCGATGATGCCCACGGACACGGCCGACACCGTGTCGATGAGCGCCCGCGCGTTCTTGCCGATGAAGCCCTTCTCGCGGCCCCAGGCCACGGCATCCGCGAGCGCCACATACGCTCCAGTGATCGCTGCGGTGCGGGTGCCGCCGTCGGCCTGCAGCACGTCGCAGTCGATCACGATGGTGTTCTCGCCGAGCGCCTTGGTGTCGATGATGGCGCGCAGGCTGCGGCCGACGAGCCGCGAGATCTCGTGCGTGCGCCCGCCGACGCGGCCCTTGACCGACTCGCGGTCCATGCGCTCGTTGGTGGACCGCGGCAGCATCGCGTACTCGGCCGTGACCCAGCCCTTGCCCTTGCCGGTGAGCCAGCGCGGCACGCCGTTCGTGAAGCTCGCGGTGCACAGCACGCGGGTGCTGCCGAAGGAGATGAGCGCGCTGCCCTCCGCCTGCCGGCTCCAGCCCCGTTCGATCGTGACCGGCCGCAGCTGGTCGGGGGTGCGGCCGTCGGCGCGGCGGGGCTGCTCGGCGGGGCTGGCGGTCATGCGGTCTCCTTCGCGGCGACGGATGCGGCATCCGGCGTCTGGATCGTGGCGGTCGGGAAGCTCTCCACCTGGCGCACCTCGGGCCCCAGGAAGCGCGCGGCGAGCGAGCGGAAGTGCCCCTCGTCGGCGCCGGTCGACTCGAAGCGGTGCACGGGCGAGGTCGGATCGGTGCGCTCGATGCCGTACGACACGAGCGTGCGGTAGACGTCGGCCGCGGTCTCCTCCGCGCTCGAGACGAGCCGCACCTCCGGCCCCATCACGAACTGGATGGCGGCCGACATGAGGGGGTAGTGCGTGCAGCCCAGCACGAGGGTGTCGATCCCGGCGGCGATGAGCGGGTCGAGGTACTGGCGGGCGTAGCGGAACAGCTCGGGCCCGCTCGTGACCCCCGCCTCGACGAACTCGACGAACCGCGGGCACGCACGGCTGAACAGCTCGAGGCCGGCCGCCGCCGCGAAGGCGTCGTCGTAGGCGCGCGACTGGATGGTGCCGACCGTGCCGATCACGCCGACCCGCCCGTTGCGGGTGGCGCGCACGGCGGCGCGCACGGCCGGCTGGATCACCTCGACCACCGGGATGCCGGCGCCGATCGTGTAACGCTCGCGCGCATCCCGCAGCACGGCGGCGGATGCGGTGTTGCAGGCGATCACGAGCGCCTTGACCCCCTGCGCCACGAGGTCGTCCATGACCGCGAGGGCATAGGCCCGCACCTCGGCGATCGGCTTCGGGCCGTAGGGGGTGTGGGCGGTGTCGCCGACGTAGAGGATGGCCTCGTTCGGCAGCTGGTCGAGGATCGCGCGGGCCACCGTGAGCCCCCCGACGCCCGAGTCGAACACGCCGATGGGGGCGTCGGTCGGGATGGCGGGGCCGTCGGCGGACACGGATGCGGTCACGGTGTCCCAGCGTACCCGCGGGCGGCTGCCCGGCGCGGGCGGCGACCCGGCCTGGTTTGGGGGTCTTCGTCCCGAATCAAGGAGTTCTGCTCAAGGAGCGGGGCTCCCGAATCAAGGAGTCGATGGGGCGGACGGGGCAGCTGAGCCTCATCCGCCTCAACTGCAACACGAGTTCCTTGATTCGGGAGCAGAACTCCTTGATTCGGGCAGCCCGGCCTTCGATCCCGCCCCGGATGTGGACAACCTTCGCGCGCGTCGGTCCAGGTGCCCTAGCGTGTCGAGCATGCCTCGACCGAACCGCCTGCTGCCGGCGCTTGCGCTCGTCGCCGTGCTCCTCACGGCGTGCGTCCCCGAGTCGCCTATCGTCACCCCGCCGCCGGAGCCCACCGCGACGCCGGTCTTCGCGTCGGATGAGGAGGCGCTGACCGCGGCGGAGGAGGCATATGCGAAATATCTGGCCATGGTCGATCGGATTTTTGCCGATGGCGGTCAGGATCCAAAACGGCTCCTTGAGGTCGCTTCAGAGGACCAGTACACCGCGGAATTACCCGGCTTCATACAGCTCCAGGAGTCGCAACTTCACGGAACAGGCGCTGTTACGTTCCAGCTGGCTCTTCAGCGTTATAGCACCAGAACAGGCGACGTCACCGCGTATGCATGCGACGACGTCTCCCAAACCGACATCTTGACCGCGGACGGCGTCTCGGTCGTTCAGCCTGGTCGGATAGAACGAGTGGCGTATGAAGTCGAATTTGGCGGGAATCCGATGCGTGTGGTCGAACGAACGCTTTGGGAGCGTGGTGGCGTATGCGAATCGCCCTAGTGCTCGCACTCGTTGCTACCGCTTTCGCAACGACCGATGCGTCGCACTCCAGATGCACTGACTTCGATATCCGAAGCGGAGCCTGCTCAATAGCATCGTCCACCAACGGCAACGAAGCCGTCCTCGAAGGCACCGCCGCAAGCGGCGCCCCAGGCTCCTCCGGCACCGGCCCCGCCGCCCCCGTCACCCCCACCACCCCACGCAACCCCCGCCCCGCCCCCTGCTCCCCCGGCGACGACCTCTCCGCCCACGCGTGCGACCCGCGCGACGGCTACGACGTGACCGTCGTGACACTCGCCGACATCGCGCGGTTCCGGCCGGCGCCCGGCATCCAGCGCATGGAGCCCGACGGCTGGGTGGTGGTCGGGCTGCCGGCCAACATCTACTCGCTCGTCGACCGGCAGCTCGTGCCCGGCACCCTGCTCGGGATGGCCGCCGACGTGCGGTTCACCCCGGTCGCCTGGCGCTGGAGCTACGGCGACGGCGCCACCGCGACGCTCCCCACGAAGGGCGCCACCTGGGCGGCGCTCGGGCTGCGCGAATTCGACGCCACGCCCACGAGCCACGTGTACCAGACGGCGGGCAGCTACACGATCCGCCTCGACATCGTGTACCGCGCCGAGTACCGGCTCGACGGGGGCGCCTTCACACCGATCGCGGGAACCCTCGCACTGCCCGCGAACGAGCTGCACATCACGGCGAGCGGCGCCAAGACGGTGCTCGTCGACCGCGACTGCACGGTGTCGCCGCGCGGGCCCGGATGCTGAGCCGCGCCTCTACGCTGGGCTCATGACCTCGACCGCGCTGCTCACCGACCGCTACGAGATCACCATGATCGACGCGGCGCTGCGGGCCGGCACCCACGAGACGCCCTGCGTGTTCGAGCTCTTCGCCCGCCGCCTGCCCGCAGGCCGCCGCTACGGCGTGGTCGCCGGCATCGGGCGCCTCCTCGAGGAGCTCGCCGATTTCCGCTTCGGCCCCGACGAGCTCGCCTGGCTGAAGCGCGAGCACGTCGTGTCGGATGCCGCGCTCGACTGGCTCGAGTCCTACCGCTTCACCGGCGACATCCGCGGCTACCGCGAGGGCGAGCTCTACTTCCCCGGCTCTCCGCTGCTCGTCGTGGAGGCGGGCTTCGCGGAGGGCGTCGTGCTCGAGACCCTCGCGCTCTCGATCCTCAACTACGACTCCGCCGTCGCGAGCGCCGCCGCGCGGATGGCATCCGCCGCGGGCGGCCGCCCGCTCGCCGAGATGGGCTCCCGCCGCACCGGCGAGCGCTCCGCCGTGGCCGCCGCCCGCGCCGCCTACATCGCGGGCTTCGGCGCCACCTCCAACCTCGAGGCGGGCCGCCGCTGGGGCGTGCCCACCATGGGCACCGCCGCTCACGCCTTCACGCTGCTGTTCCCGGATGAGGAGCAGGCGTTCCGTGCGCAGGTCGCGAGCCTCGGGCCCGGCACCACCCTGCTCGTCGACACCTACGACATCCGCACCGGCGTCGAGAACGCGGTGCGTGCGGCGGGCACCGAGCTCGGCGCGGTGCGCATCGACTCGGGCGACCTCGGCGTCGTCGTGCGCGAGGTGCGCGAGCAGCTCGACGCGCTCGGCGCCACCGGCACCCGCATCACCGTCACCAACGACCTCGACGAGCACGCGATCGCCGCCCTCGCCTCCGCCCCCGTCGACTCCTACGGCGTCGGCACCGCCCTCGTCACCGGCTCGGGCGCACCCGCCGCGGGCATGGTCTACAAGCTCGTCGCCCGGCAGGATGCCGCGGGAGCCTGGATCGGCGTCGGCAAGTCCTCCGAGGGCAAGGCCACCATCGGCGGGCGCAAGCAGCCCGTCCGGGCGCTGCACGACGGCGTCGCGATCTCGGAGGACGTCCACGTCGAGGACCCGCCCGTCGAGGCGCTCTCCCCCGCATCCGGGCGCCTGCTCCACGTGCCGCTCGTCGCCGCCGGCGAGGCGGCACCGGATGCCCTCGGCGCGGAGGGCGTCGCGAAAGCCCGCGCCCACCATGCCGCGGCGATGGCCGAGCTCCCGGCGGATGCGCTGCGCCTCTCGCGCGGGGAGCCGGCGATCCCGACGCGCTACCTGTAGCGGCGGACCCCGGCTACTTCAGCAGCTCGTAGATCTTCTGGCAGTCCGGGCACACCGGGAACTTCGACGGGTCGCGCCCCGGCACCCACTTCTTGCCGCAGAGCGCGCGCACCGGCTTTCCGGTGACCGCCGACTCCACGATCTTGTCCTTCTTCACGTAGTGCGCGAAGCGGTCGTGGTCGCCGTCCTCGGCGAGCTCGCCCTCGAGGAGCTTCTCGAGCTCCCGGTCGAGCACATCGGTGCCCCCGCCGATCCGATCCGCATCCAGCTCGCTCATCCGCCCAGGGTACGACGGATCGGCGTCAGTTGCGCTGGGTGAACGCGAGCAGCTCGGGTGCGTGCGCATCGAACATCCGCCCGCCGCCGCGGATGCCCGCCGCAAAGACCGCGGCGCCGCACAGCACCCCCGCGCCCAGCGCCAGCCATCCCCACGGCCCGCCGGCGATCCACCACAGAGCGGACGCCACGAGCGCCGGCAGGGCGACCAGCAGCACGAACAGCAGCGAGATGCCCTGCGCGACCCCGCCCTGGCTCGTCGCGACCTGGGGCGCCTGCCACGCCGGGTCGCCGGGGCGGGGCGCTGCATAGGGGAAGCGTGCGGAGTAGAGGTTGCCGACCCCGATGCCGCCGAGCAGCAACGCCGCGCACACGCCGCCCAGCGGCAGCGCGATCGAGATGTCGCCGTACCCCCATGCCGTGAGCGGGATGCCGGCCGCGAGCAGCAGGACGCCCCATACGAGCACGGGCGCCGAGCGTCCGCCCCGGTCGTCGACACCGCGGGTCTGCGCCGCCACATGCTGCCACACGGCGGTGTTGTCGTAGGCGACGTCGTTGTGCACGGTGGCCCAGGCGAGCAGCAGCGTCATGACCGGCAGCGGCACGAGCACGGCGATCGAGAACGGCACACCGCCCGTGGTGAGCGCGAGCAGCGCGAAGCCCAGGATGAGCGGCAGCACCGCGAACACCGTGCGGTAGCGCGGATCCCGCAGCCAGTAGCTGAAGGAGCGTGCGGCCACCGCCCCGGCGGGCGACGCGGGCACGCGTCCGAACCAGCCGGGCACCCGCGTGCGACGCGGACCGGGCAGCCGGTGCGTCGGACGCAGCTCGAGCCCCACCACCGCGAACCAGACCACGAGCAGCGCGACGACGAGCAGGGCCGAGAGGCCGATGATGCGCCATGCCTCGTCCGGCTCGCCGAAGCGCGGCGCCGCGAGGCCCGGAGCGGCCCACAGCGCCCCGAACGGCGTCTGCGCGAGCACCTCCGGGGCGCGTCGGAACAGGTCGTTGAACGGCGCGAGCGCCTTCACGAGATCGAGCAGCGACGGCACCCGCGGTGCGATCACGCCGACGATGGTCGCCGCTCCGCCGACCAGCACCGCGACCGACACCAGCTCCACCCACACGGCGATCGTCTGATGACGCCGCAGCGCCATCCCGATCCGCCGGGCCAGGGCGATCGTGGCGAGCGTCTGCAGGAAGATCAGCGGCGCCGCCGCCCACGCGAGCTGCCGCGAGGCCTCGTGCGGCCACGCCTCGACGGGGGCGATCGCCATCGGGATCAGCAGGATGCCGGGCCCGATGAGCGCGTAGGCGAACATCGTGAGCCCCACCGCGAACGGCGACAGCGGGTAGCCGAGGAACGCGCGCGCCGACAGCACCGGCCGCCGGATCACCATGATCGGCACGAGCAGCGCGGCGATCGACAGCCACGCGCCCACCGTGGTGGTCGCGGCGAGGATGAAGTGGTCCTCGAACTGGCTCACCCAGCGCGCACCCGCCCAGAACGCGACGACGCCGGCGATCCCGAGCAGGATCGCGAACACGATCGCGGCGACCTGCAGGGGCCGGCGGCGGAAGCCGTTCGCGAGGATCCGGAGCCTCAGTCGGAGAAGTTCTGCAACCACTCCATGCCCTCCACCGCCGACTCGCCGCCCGCGAGCTCCACGAAGCGCTCCTCGAGGCTGCGGCCGTCGAGGACGCTCTCGAGCGAGCCGGCCGCGAGCACACGGCCGTCCGCGATGATCGCGATGCTGTCGCAGACGCGCTCGGTGAGCTCCATGCTGTGGCTCGACAGCACCACGGTGCCGCCGGATGCGACGAATCGCTTGAGCACGTCGATCACGACGGATGCCGACACCGGGTCGACCGACTCGAAGGGTTCGTCGAGCACGAGCAGCCGCGGCGCGTGGATCATCGCCGCCGCGATCGCGATCTTCTTCGTCATGCCGGCGGAGTAGTCGGAGACGAGACGGTGCAGCGAGTGCTCGAGGCCGAAGGCCGCGGACAGGTCGGCGGAGCGCTTCGCGATCGTCGCACGGTCGAGGCCCCGGAGCGCCCCCGCGTGGTACAGGAACTCGGCGCCGGTCAGCCGGTCGAAGAGCCGCAGGCGATCGGGCAGCACGCCGATCTTGCGCTTCGCGAGCTTCGCGTTCTGCCACACGTCGAGGCCGTAGACGCGGACGACGCCGCCGTCGGGGCGCAGCAGCCCGGTGACCATCGAGAGCGTCGTGGTCTTGCCTGCGCCGTTCGGGCCGACGATGCCGAAGAACGACCCCGCGGCGACCTCGAGGTCGATGCCGTCGACGGCGGCCGAGGAGTCGAAGTACTTGGTGAGGCCCTGCACCGAGAGGGCGACATCGATGTCGACGGGCGCCGTGGCGGGCGATTCGGGGGCCGTCGCCCGCACCGGACGGCGTTTCTTGCCGCGGAGGGCCGCGGCGACCGGGCCGAGCTCCTCCGCATCCGACTCCGCGTCGGCGTCCGCGTCCTCCGTCGCATCCGGCTCGGAGACCTCGAGACCCGCGACCTCGGGGGCCTCGGTCTCGGCCTCCGGGGCGGGCGCGTTCACGACCGCCTCCTGGACCGCGGTCTCCACGGGCTCGGCGACCTCTTCGGCCACGAGCACGGCGGATGGGCGCGGCGGGTCGACGCGCGGCGCACCCGATCGGGCGCGCGACGCCGCCGACGCCGAACCGCGGCGCGCGGACGAGCCGGCGGGACGCCGGCCGGCGGTGGTGGGGGTGGGCTCGGACTCCACCGCATCACCGTATCAACAGCTGAGACCCGCTCCGGATGCTCCTGGCCGTGAATCATCCGAGAGGAGGACCCGACATCACGAAACGAGAACGAAGAGTGAACGTCCCGTGACTTCACGGCGTCCGTCGATAGGCTTTTGACAGCACAACGGCGTGTCCTGACACAGGTGTGCGGTAAACAGGGGATGAACTCCGGATGCCGCGCCGCAGAGACCATCGAGGAGACCCCGTGACCACCCAGATCGTGATCCTTGCCGCCGGCATGGGCAGCCGCCTGGGCCGTTCGCTTCCGAAGCCGCTCACCGAGCTGAGCGACGGCCGCACGATCATGCAGCAGCAGTTCGACAACATCCACCAGGCGTTCGGACGCGACGTCAAGGTCACGATCGTCGTCGGCTACAAGCTCGAGCACATCATCGAGGCCTTCCCGCACGCGGACTTCGTCTACAACGAGGCCTACGACCAGACCAACACGTCGAAGAGCCTCCTGCGTGCGCTCAAGGCCACCAAGGACGCCCCCGTGCTGTGGCTCAACGGCGACGTCGTCTTCGACCCCGAGGCCCTCGTGCGCGCCGGCGACCTCGTCGCCCGCGACCAGAGCTTCGTCTCGGTGAACACCGCGAAGGTGTCCGACGAGGAGGTCAAGTACACGACCGACGAGACGGGCCACATCCGCGAGCTGTCGAAGACGGTGCGCGGCGGGCTCGGCGAGGCCGTCGGCATCAACTTCGTGTCGAGCCGCGACAAGGCGGCGCTCGTGCGCCAGCTGCAGCGCTGCGACGCGCAGGACTACTTCGAGCGCGGCATCGAGCTCGCGATCGAGAGCGACGGCGTGCGCTTCCAGCCGGTCGACATCTCCGACCTCTACGCGGTCGAGATCGACTTCGCCGAGGACCTCGAGCGCGCGAACGCATACGTCTGAATCGTTTTGGGGCTGCGATAATCCGCAGCCCTCGGCCGATCAGCCGGCCGCGCGCGAGCGCCCGGCCGATCGAGTGCCGACACAGCAGAGTCGCCCGAGGGCGGAGTCCCGATAGATTGGTGCGGTGACCTCTGCCGCGCTGTCCCGACGCGACTGGTCCCCGTTCACCCGGTACCGGCGTTCGCTGTGGTTGCTCACCACACGCGACCTGAAGGTGCGGTACTCGACCTCCTTCCTCGGATACTTCTGGTCGATCCTCGATCCGCTCGCGATGAGCGCGATCTACTGGTTCGTCTTCACGCAGGTGTTCGGCCGGGGCGTGGGCCACGAGCCGTACATCGTGTTCCTGCTCACCGGGCTGCTGCCCTGGATGTGGTTCAACGGCGCCATCACGGATGCCACGCGCGCCTTCACCCGCGAGGCCAAGCTCATCCGCTCCACCACCATCCCGCGCACCATCTGGGTGACGCGGCTCGTGCTCTCGAAGGGCATCGAGTTCGTGGCGAGCATCCCGGTGATCGCCCTCTTCGCGGTCGGCACGCTCTGGACGGCGCACCCCGCACATCTGCACGTCGAGGCGCTCTGGTCGCTCCTCGGGATCGTGCTGCAGACGATCCTCACGACGGGCATCGGGCTCATCGTGGCGCCGCTCGTGGTGTTCTTCCGCGACCTCGAGCGCGCCGTGAAGCTCGTGCTGCGCTTCGCGTTCTACGCCTCGCCCATCATCTACGGCCTCCGCGACCTCCCGAGGACGCCGGTCGACTTCCACTTCTGGGGGGCGTTCAATCCGCTCACCGGCATCTTCGCGCTCTACCGCTCCGCCTTCTTCCCCTCGGAGCTCGACTGGTTCGCGGTCGGCACCTCCGCGGTGATCTCGCTCGCCTTCCTCGCGCTCGGCATCGCGGTCTTTCGCCGCACCATCCGCGCCGTGCTGAAGGAGATCTGATGGCGGAGGAGATCGTCATCTCGGTGCACGGCGCCGGCATCCGCTTCAAACGGAATCGCTCCTCGCGCCGCAGCTTCAAGGACCTGTTCGCGGGGCGCAACCGCCGCACCCGGCCCGGCGAGTTCTGGGCCCTGCGCGGCGTCGACTTCGACGTGCGGGCCGGCGAGGCGATCGGCGTGGTCGGCCGCAACGGACAGGGAAAGTCGACACTGCTCAAGCTCGTGGCGCAGGTGGTCTATCCCGACGAGGGGACCATCGGCGTGCACGGCGGCGTCGCGCCGCTCATCGAGATCACGGGCGGGTTCGTCAACGACCTCTCCGTGCGCGACAACGTCTACCTGACGGCGGGCCTCCACGGCATGACGAAGCACGAGATCGACGAGCGCTTCGACGAGATCATCGAGTTCGCCGAGATCGCCGAGTTCGTCGACACCCCCTACAAGCACCTGTCGAGCGGCATGAAGGTGCGCATCGCGTTCGCCGTCATCTCCCGGCTCGAGGAGCCCGTGATCCTCGTCGACGAGGTGCTCGCGGTCGGCGACAAGGCGTTCCGCGACAAGTGCTACACCCGTATCGAGGAGCTGCTCGCGGGCGGCCGCACCCTGTTCTTCGTGTCGCACAGCGAGCGCGACCTGCTGCGCTTCTGCACCCGCGGGCTCTACCTCGACAAGGGCGCCCTCGTGCTCGACGCGCCCATCCGCGAGGTCGTCGATCGGTACAACGCCGACTACGGCGTGAGCTGAGCCCCCGGCGTCACTCCCCGGGCCGCTCGGGCGCGGGCAGCGCCTTCCGCGGCCTCTGCGCGGCGCGGATCGCCCGGCGCTCCGCCGTGGCGACCGCGCGCTCGGCCTTCCGGGTGGCCCGCGGCCCCGGCGCCACGAGCTTCGGCGCGGTGCTCTCGGGGAACCGTCCCGGGGGCGGGCCGAACGCGGTGCGAGCGGTGTTGACCACGCGACGCCCGAGGATCTGGTTGGCCGCGCCGCCCACCACGGCACCCACGCCGAACGGGATGACGCGCCCGACCACGCCGCCTCCCGCAGATGCCATCATCCGCGGCAGGTAGACCTCGCGCACCCGGTCCATGAACTGGGTGACGGCGGTGCGCGGCAGGTTCTTGGCGAGCAGGATGCCCCAGAACTCGGGCTTCGCGGGCCCACGGCCGCTCGCCTGCCCGGTGAACTGCTGGATCAGCTCCTGAGACGGCCCGCCGATCACCATGGCGAGCACGAGCGCGCGGCCGCGATCCGGGTCCTCCACGGGGATGCCGTGGAGCTCCGCGACCGACTGCGCGAAGAGCGCGGTCGCCTCCAGGAACAGCACGGCTTCCGCCCCCGAGAGGGCGAGCGCCGCTCCGGTGCCCACGGCGGGCACGGCCGCCGCGACACCGACGCCGGCACCGCTCGCGGTGACCGTGGTGAGGTAGCGGCGCTCGAGGATCCGCAGCACCTGCTCGGGCGAGGCATCCGGGTACTTCGAGCGGATGCCGCGCAGATGGGCGAGCACCGCGGGACGGTGCACCGACATCACGCGGTCGAGGATCGCGTCGATCCGCGAGCCGGCCGGCGACACCGCTCCCGTCGGACGGGTCGGCGCCTGCGTGTCGCCCGGCAGCACCGGCGAGCCGTCCGCCGCGAGCACGGAGGGAGTGAGGGCGGCATCCGGGATGCCCGGGTCCTCGACGGCGGATTCCATGCTCCAACGCTACGCGAGCCGTCTCGGATGAGGTGCTCCCGTCCTCCCCAGTCCGCGTGATGTCACACCATCCATCGAATAGATGTTCGAGTCAGGGGCTGCATCTAGCGTCCGCCACATGAAGCCGTACAGCGTTCCCTTCACGTTCGATCGCAGCGCGGCGCCCCGGTTCCGCTTGCGGAACGACGGGCCAGAGACGGTGCGCGGCGTCACGGTGACGCTGCTCGGACCCGGGATGATGCCCACCACTCCCCCGCGCGTACTGCACCCCACGGAGCAGCTGGAGCTCGTCATCCGCGGTGACGACCTCGCGCGCGCGACGGTGCTCGTGGTCCGCTGGCTGCGGCCCGACGGCGGGGAGTACCTGTGGCGGGTGGCGTTCTGATCAGCGCGCGGCGCGCTGCTTCTCGCTGAGGAACTCCGCGACCGTGTAGCTCGACTTCGCCGGCGGCAGATCCCGGAGCCCGAGGCCGCCCACGAGAGCACTCGGGTCGAGCCCCATCACGCCCGCGAGTCGCACGATCGTGTCGAGCGTGGGGTTGCCGGTGCCGCGCTCGATCTTGCCGTAGTTGGCCACGTTCATCCCGGCGAGGTGCGCGAGCTCCATCTGCGAGACGCCGAGCTGCAGCCGTGCCGTCTTGAGCCGCTCTCCGACGACGCGAGAGGCATTCGAAGAGGGGACGTCGGGCACCTCTCATGCCTAACGGTCGCACGCACGCGAGACGAGATGTCGGAGACGTGATGCTTTAATGCATCACGCCCGGATGCTCGATCCGGTGCTGTGCCGGCCAGGGGGCGTTGATGACCACCATCCACGAGCTGCTTGCGGAATACGCGGAGATCGCACCGCACACGCGCGCCAAGGGGCTCTACTTCGAGCGACTCGCAAAGCGCTACCTCGAGACCGAACCGGTCTACCAAGGACTCTTCGACGAAGTCTGGATGTGGCAGGACTGGCCTGACCGCGACGGCAAGGTCGACACCGGCATCGACCTCGTCGCTCGTGAGCGCTACACGGGCACGATGTGGGCGATCCAATGCAAGTTCTACGACCCTTCGCACACCGTGCAGAAGGGCGAGATCGACTCCTTCTTCGAGGCATCCGCGAAGAAGCCGTTCGGCAAGGCGCTCGTCGTCACGACGACCGACAAGTGGTCGAAGCACGCGCTCGACGCCCTCAACGATCGCCATGTACCGACCCAGCGCATCGGCCTCGCGCATCTCGCGGAGTCGGTCATCGACTGGTCGAGCTACCGCTTCGAGGCGCCGGACGCAGCCCGTGTCGTGGAGCGCAAGCGCCTCCGGGATCACCAGATCGAGGCGCTGCAGAGCACGATCATGGGCTTCGACGAGCACGATCGCGGACAACTGATCATGGCGTGCGGAACGGGCAAAACCTTCACGGGCCTCCGCATCGCGGAGCGCATGGCCGGTGCCGGCGGATCGGTGCTCTTCCTCGTCCCGTCGATCGCGCTCCTCGCCCAGACCCTGCGCGAGTGGACCCAGCAGGCCGAGCTGCCGCTGCGCAGCTTCGCCATCTGCTCGGATGGCAAACTCGGGCGCAACAGCGAAGACCTCCGTCTTCGCGACCTCGAGATCGCTGCGACGACGAATGCCGACGACCTGCTCGCCGCGCTCGTCACCCCCACCGCGCCCGGCGGGCTGACGGTCTTCTTCTCGACCTACCAGTCCCTTCCCGTCGTGCATGAGGCGCAGCAGGCGGGACTCGGCGCGTTCGATCTCGTGCTCTGCGACGAGGCGCACCGCACCGCGGGAGTCATCCATGCCGAGGCCGACCAGGTCTCGAACTTCGTGCGCATACACGACGCCGACTACATCCGCGGAGCCAAGCGTCTCTACATGACGGCGACGCCGAAGCTCTACGGTGAGGCGGCGAAGAAGAAGGCGGATGCCGAGGCCGTCGAGATCGCATCGATGGACCGGCCTGAGATCTTCGGGCCCGAGTTCCACCGCCTGGGCTTCGGGGCCGCGGTGGAGCGCAATCTGCTCACCGACTACAAGGTGCTCGTGCTCGCCGTGTCCGAGAGCGCTGTCAACGAGGGCTTCCAGAAGCAGTTCGCGGCTGACGGCTCGGAACTCAACATCAACGACGCTGCTCGAGTAGCCGGCATCTACAAGGCGCTCGCGAAGACCGCGGTCGAGGGCTTGGACGATGCGCCGAGCGCCAAGACTCCCATGCGCCGTGCGGTGGCGTTCGCCGAGAACATCGCGGCGTCGCGGCATGTCGCTGGGATGCTCGACGGCAACGCCGCGCTCTCGAAGGCCCTTCCCCGCAAGGACGCGGATCTCGTCATGCAGGCCCGGCATGTCGACGGCACGATGGACATCCTCCAGCGCGGCGAGCTGCTCGCGTGGCTTGAAGCCGAGTCCAAGGGCAACACCACGCGCATCCTCACCAACGCGCGGTGCCTCACCGAGGGTGTCGACGTGCCGAGCCTCGACGCGGTTGTCTTCCTCAACCCGCGCGGCAGCCAGGTGGATGTCGTACAGGCGGTCGGCCGCGTCATGCGCAAGGCGCCGGGTAAGGACTACGGCTACATCATCCTGCCTGTCGCCGTACCCGCGGGCATGACGCCCGAGGACGCCCTCGATGACAACGAGCGCTTCCGGGTGATCTGGGAGGTATTGCAGGCGCTCCGCGCACACGACGAGCGCTTCGCGGCGACGATCGAGGCGATCCGTCTCAATCCGAAGGGCGCGAAGTCGGATCAGATCCAGGTCATCGCCATGGAGCGGTGGCTCCCCAGTCAGGATGCGGATGCCGCCGCCGCCGCGTCGGGTGAGGCATCGACCGCGCAGGCTCGCCTGGACTTCACGCCGCTCGGCTCGGAGTGGGATGACGCGATCTACGCCCGAATCGTCAAGAAGGTCGGGGATCGCGAGTATTGGGAGAACTGGGCGAGCGATGTCGCAGATGTGGCCGCCCGGCAGCGCGCCCGCATCGAGCAGCTCCTCGAGACCAAGCCGGGTATGCGACGCGAGTTCGAACGCTTCGTGAAGGGGCTGCGGGCCAACCTCAACGAGTCGATCACCGCGGCCGACGCGCTCGACATGCTCGCGCAGCACATCATTACCGAGCCGGTACTCGAGATCCTCTTCGAGGGCTACAGTTTCGCGGCGTCGAACCCGGTCGCCGGCGCGATGCAGCGGATGCTCGAGGCGCTCGAGGGCACCAACGTCGACTCCGAGCTGCGCGAGCTCGACGACTTCTACGCGGGCGTACGGCGCTCCGTCGGTCAGATCACGGATGCGCAGGGCAAGCAGCGCTTCCTCAAGCAGCTCTACGAGCGCTTCTTCCGGCTCGCGATGCGCAAGGCATCCGAACGGCTCGGGATCGTCTACACGCCGAACGAGATCGTCGATTTCATCCTACGCTCGGTCGACGAGCTCTCGCGTGAGCACTTCGGCAAGGGGCTGGCCGATGAAGGCGTGCACATCCTCGACCCGTTCACCGGCACAGGCACGTTCTTGGCGCAACTCATCCTCAACCCCGAGCTGATGCCCGATGCGAAGCTGCCGCACAAGTTCCGCCACGAGCTGTGGGCGAACGAGATCAGCCTGCTCGCGTACTACGTCGCGGCGGTGAACCTCGAGCAGGCGTATCGCTCGCGTATGGGCGGCAACTACGTCGCCTTCCCCGGCATCGCGCTCACCGACACCTTCCAGAACACCGAGGACGGCGACCAGTTGGATGCCGAGGGCGTCTTCGAGACGAACAACGAGGTCGTGGTGCGGCAGGCGGCCGCACCGATCTCGGTGATCATCGGGAACCCGCCGTACTCGAAGGGGCAGACCTCGGGCAACGACGACAACCAGAACCTGTCGTATCCGACCCTCGACGGCTGGATCCGGCGCGACTACGCCGACCGCTCGACCGCGAAGAACAAGAACAACCTCTACGACTCCTACATCCGCGCCATCAAGTGGGCCAGCAACCGGGTCGGCGAGCGCGGCATCGTCGCGTACGTCACCAACGGCGGATTCATCGACTCGAACACCGCCGACGGGATGCGGAAGTCGCTGCTCGAGGAGTTCAGCGACGTGTACGTGCTCAACCTGCGGGGGAACCAGCGCACCGCGGGCGAGACCTCGAAGCGTGAAGGCGGCCAGACCTTCGGATCCGGCAGTCGCGCAACGATCGCAATCGTGATTTTCGTAAAGGATCCGGCGCATACGGATGCGGTCGGACGCTTGCACTACTGGGAGGTGCCTGACTATCGAACCCGGGAACAGAAGCTCGCGGTGTTGAAGGCGGCGGGCAGTCGCGCAGCGATCGAGTGGGCTGATCTCGCCCCGAACGATGCCGGTGACTGGACGAACCAGCGCACGAACGAGTTCGATGCGTTCGCTCCCATCGCGCGCGATACTGTTGCCGGCGTGTTCGGCGCGTACTCGAACGGTGTCAAATCCAACCGTGACGCGTGGGTAATCTCCGCGTCAGCGACGGATCTCGCGGGTCGAGTAGCGGCGATGAAGAAGTTCTATAACGATCAGGTCGAGGCGGCGAGGCTCGCTCAGTCCGCGGGCGCTGCCTGGACTCGGGACAATGATCCGTCCAGCTTCAGTTGGAGCGACAAGCTGGCGGGTCTGCTTTCGCAGGGCACACGTCTCGATGAGTCACCTCGACCACTCGCTGTTGCAATGTATCGACCCTTCAACAAGCAGATGCTCACCACCGATCTCGACCTAGTCGATCGACCGGCAGCGATCGGGCGCTACTTTCCCGATGGCAGCTTCAACACCGGGGTCTACATCGTCGGCAAGGGGTCGGCTGTTCCGTTCTCGGCGCTGATCCTCGACTCCATACCCGACCTCCACGTCACCGGTGCGGGCAGTGGTGGCCAGTTCTTCCCCCGCTACTGGTACGAGAAGCGGGAAACTGCCGAGGGTCAGCTCGACGTGTTCGGCACCGACGAGGGTGACGAGTACATCCGCCACGACAACGTGACCGACGAGGTCCTCGCCGACTACCGCATCCGCTACTCCGACCCGTCGATCACGAAGGACGACATCTTCCACTTCGTGTACGGCGTGCTGCACTCGCCCGAGTACCGCGAGCGCTTCGCGGCCGACCTCAAGCGGACGCTGCCGCGCATCCCGCAGGTGGGCGACTTCCGCGCGTTCGCGGATGCCGGCGGCGAACTCGCCGAACTGCACCTCGGCTACGAGGAGGCGGAGCTGTACCCGCTCGGCGGGGTTCCCGAGGGCGATGAGCACCTGCGCGTCGAGAAGAAGATGAGCTACGGCGGCAAGCGCGGCGTCGACAAGACGACGCTGCACTACAACGAGCACATCACCCTCACCGGCATCCCCGAGCGCGCGCACGAGTACAAGCTCGGCTCGCGCTCGGCGATCGACTGGGTGGTCGACCGCTACTACGTGCGCGTCGACAAGGCCTCCGGCATCGTCAACGACGCGAACGCCTGGGGCGAGGAGCACAGCAACCCGCGCTACATCCTCGAACTCATCCAGCGCCTCGTGACCGTGTCACTGCGCACGGTCGACATCGTGGAGGGCCTGCCGCCGCTCAACATCCCCGGTGCCGAAGGGTGAGACGCGCACGCCGCTTCGATACGCCATCCCGCGGTGTTCCGCCATCGGTCAGCTGTGGAGAACCGTGCGCCCACGGGAATACGACGCTCTACGCTCGCTGGGATGCGCACCGCCTTCGTCGACGAGTCCGCATCACGTGAGAACACCGACCCCGGGGTCTACATCCTCAGCGCGGTATTGGTCGAGGCTTCGCGGGAAGATGAGGTGCGGACGGCACTCGCGCGCCTTCGACAACGCTGGCAGCGGAAGGTGCATTGGCATGACACCGAGGGCGTCAAGAGACGGCTTCTGCTGATCGAACAGGTGCGCTCATTCGACCTGCCGTCGATCGCGGTCGTCACCCGTACCCATTCCGACACCCCGCTTGAGCGTCGTCGTCGCCTCACCATGGAACGGCTGATCGTCGAGTTGCAGATGCTCGATGTCCACCGCGTCGCCCTCGAGTCCCGGGGCGCCGCCAACGACACGCGCGATCGGGCTCACCTCGACACCGCGCGAGCACGCCGCCTTGTCACGGCTCCGCTGCGGATCGAGCATCGGGCCGGCCCCGAGGAGCCGCTGTTGTGGATCTCTGATGTCGTGTGCGGCGCCATCGTCCAGGCCCGCAACGGCGATCCCCGCTATCTGACAGGGCTCGGAGATTGCGTCACCCTGGTGCACCCCTGACGGCGCGAAACCCGGGCCCCGCCACTGCGGGAACTCCCGGGTTCACTTTCGGACACCACCGCGATGGGCCGACGTCTCAGTCTCTCATGACCTTCCCCGACGCACCAGGCCTCTCCACACAGTTCCGAGCGTCGCGTTGCAGACCCACCGCACTCGAACTGTCCACTACCCCTCGCGAAGCCCCTCGAGGTGCTGCTCGTCCAGCCCATCCAGCGCCAGCCCTCGGTCACGGCGGGCACGGTAGCGGGTACCGAGCGCCTGCAGGTAGACCCACTCGCCCTCCCCGTCTGCTCGATGAGCCGGATCGCGATCGACGCCCACCGTTCGGCCAAGGCGAGCACCTGATCGTCCTCGTCGGACAGGTGGGGGCGGCCCTCGAGCACGTCGGCGATCTGCGCGGCCAGCTCCCCAGTGACTGCTCCCCGGCGCCGGTAGTCCGCGAGTAACGCGGTCACGGCGTCGAGGTCGTCGCGCGCGAGATGGATACCAACCAAGGTGGGGGCTGCCTCACCTGGTTCCGCACTCGGGTGCGCTGCTGCCCGCTCGGCGAGCGCGACCGCCTCCTCGAACGCCCCGTCCATCTCGAGATACTCCGCAGCGACGAGCAGCATGTGCGTGGCGCGCAGGGGCGGCACGAGCGCGTACTGCTCCGGATGGTCGACCCACTCGATCGTGGTATCGGCGATACGCCGGTTACGCTCCCCCTCGCTTCCGGGGGTCTCGAACTGCAGGGTGTCGAAGTCGCCGTCGTCGATCGTTCTCATGACACGTGATTACACTGTGGTCACATGAGAGGCAAGCTGGTGCGCATCGGCAACTCCCGCGGCGTTCGCATCCCGAAGGCGATGATCGAGGAGGCGGAGCTCACCGACGACGTGGAACTCCGCGTCGTCGACGGCGAGATCCGCATCTCATCCGTCGAGCCCCAGACCGGCGGGCTGCTGCTCACGATGTCGAGCGGCGCGCTGGCAGACTGGGAACGCGCAGAGGAGGACGCCGCATGGCGACACCTGTGATCGGCGACGTCGTGGTGGTCCCCTTCCCGTTCAGCGATCTCAGCGGGTCGCGTCGACGCCCCGCAGCTGTGCTGGCCATCGCCGAACACGGCGACATCATCCTCTGCCAGATCACGTCGCGACGGTGGTCGAGCCTTCGCGCCATCCGCATTCTCGACGAGGACTTCGCGACCGGCAATCTCGAGCGGGTGAGCTATGCGCGCCCGAACAAGCTCTTCACGGCGAGTGCCGACATCGCGATCCGTACGGTCGGGCGGCTCACCGATGCGACCACGACACGGCTCCGCGAGGCGACGCGCGAGCTCTTCGGCTGACGCGCCTCAGTCGTCCGACGACGGCATCCCCTCGTCGTCCTCATCGTCGTCGAACGGGTCCGACTCGGAGACCCGCGGGTCGCCCTCGTGGAGCGCTGCGTAGCGCTCCCACTCGGCGATGAGACGATCGACCGCCTCGTGGAAGCGCGCGGTCGCGGCACCGGGGCTCGTGTCGCCGAAGTGGTGGTTCGACCAGAAAGCGAGGGTGGAACGGGCATCCGGGTCGTTGAGCACGCGTTCCACAGCAGCGAGCACGTCGGGCGCATCGGCAGCCCGCAGCCACTCGGCGGCGCCGAGGTAGCCCTGCTCGTCGACCTCCGCATCCGGCGACGCCGGGCGCGTCACGAGGATCGGCCGGCCCACGGCGAGCCGGTCGTAGACCATCGCCGAGATGTCGCTGATGGCGACATCCGCATCCGCGAGCTGCCAGCCGAGCTGCGGGCCGTCGTCGTAGACGTGCTGGGCGGTCGGATCCGCCGCGTTCGCCGCAGCGATCGCCGCGATGATGCGCTGGTTGGCGGCGGCGTACTCCGGGTCGATGACACCGGAACGCGGATGCGGCCGGTACACGAGCCGGTGCTCGGGCGATGCGAGCACCGCATCCGCGAGCGCGACGCCGTGAGAGGCGATCGAGCCGTAGGCGGCTGCCGGGCGGTCGCCCTCCCAGGTCGGCGCGTAGAGCACCACCGTGCGGCCATCGCGGGGATAGGGCACCTCCCCCGCGAAGTGGTCGGCCTGCGGACGCCCGATCGGGATCGCCTTCGTCTCGGCGTCGTAGCCCCACAGCTTCTTCGAGAGCCGGTCGATGGCGGCCTGCCCGGCGACCAGCGCGTAGTCGTAGGCCTTGAACTGGTTCGTCGTCATGTACATCTTGTCCGACTCGCCGTGGTTGATGAACACGTGCCACATGCGGCCGTACCGGAACATCTGGAAGTTCTTGGTGTTCTGGTTGACGTAGAACACGATGCGCACGTCGTGCCGCCCCACGAACTCCTCGAGGTCGGTGACCCGGCGGCAGTACACGACCGGCACCGGCGACTCGTCCTTGAGGGTGAGCGTCGCTCCCGGGCTGCGGGTGAGGATCGCGACCGGATGCGTCTGCGCGAGCTCCGCGAGCGGCTCGTACCACTGGCGCATCTGGTACAGGTTCACGCGCGTGTCCGCGAAGTAGACCGCGATGTGCACCGCGGGCGGCTCGCCCGTGCCCTCTGCCTCGATGCGCCGCGCGAGCTCGCGGCGGTTGCTGCGCGAACGGACGGCGTTGCCGAGCACCTTCTGCGCGGCCTTCAGATCGCTCGCGAGACCCACTGTGACATCCTTCCCGGGCGCTCCGCGCCGGGGTCCATTACACCAGTCCGCTCGGGACGCATCCCGCCTTCCGCGCGCATCGTTACCGTTCGGTTGCGGCGGGACCTTCGGCTCTCGCCACCCTCGCATCCGTCCGCTCGGATGGGAGGATGACCCCCTCCCCCGTCACCCGCCTGTCCGACGACCAGTGCTGGGCGCTCCTCGAGCGCGAGCACTTCGGCCGCCTCGCGACGAACGCTCTCGGCGTGATGGACATCACCCCGCTGAACTACATCGCCTGGGACCGCACCCTGCTGCTGCGCACCGCCCCCGGCTCGAAGCTGCTCGAGCTCACGGTGAACCCGGATGTCGCGTTCGAGATCGACGCCCGCGAGACGGGGTTCGCCTGGAGCGTCGTGCTGAAGGGCCGCGCCCGGATGCTGACCAGCCCGGCGGAGATCGCCGAGGCCGAGCGGGTGGGCCTGCGCAACCAGCTCGCCACCGACAAGCCGATCTGGATCCGCATCGAGCCGACGCAGCTCTCGGGAAGGCACTTCGTGCTCACCCGCGCATGACAGAATCGGAGCCGTGCCGGCGACCTTCACCTTCGGCGCCGGCAACGCCCGGAAGCTGCTCCGTCTGCCGCTCTACGCGCTCGGAGCCCTCGCCGCACTGCTCGTGCCGCGCAGCGCCCGACTGTGGGTGTTCGGATGCGGCATCGGCCTCGGCGAGGGCGCGCTGCCGCTCCACCTCGGCGCCCGCGAACGGCTCGGCGGCACCACCCGGCTGGTGTGGCTCGCGGCGACGGATGCGGAGCTGGCCGACGCGCATGCCCTCGGTCTCGACGCGGTCGCCAAGCACTCCGCACGGGGGTTCTGGCTGACCCTCCGTGCGCGCGTGCTCGTCGTGACCCACGGCTTCGGCGACGTGAACCGCTACGCGACGAGCGGCGCCTTCGTCGTGCAACTGTGGCACGGCATCCCGCTCAAGAAGCTGCACCTCGACTCCCCCGCGGCGCTGCGCATCCGCGGCGTGCCCGACCATCGCGCCGTGCGCGCGCTGCTCGCCCGCGCCTACCGCTTCGCCGGTCGCGGGATCGACCTGTTCCCGGTCGCGTCGGAGCTCGTGGCGCCGCGCATCGCGACCGCTTTCGGCGTTCCCCCCTCGCGCGTCGTGGCACTCGGCGACATCCGCGACGACGCCCTGCTCAACCGCCCCGCGGCCGAGGTGCGCGCGGCCGGGCGGGGGCTGCTCGCCGCCGCGGTCGGCCCGATCGACGCCGCCACCCGCGTCGTGCTCTACGCCCCCACCTGGCGCGACGGGGCGAACGATCCGGGTGCGCCGACACTCGAGGAGTGGGCGATGATCGCCCGCTGGCTCGAGGCGCGCGACGCGGTGCTTCTCGTGCGGGCGCATCCGCTCGGGCTCGGCGACTACGCGGGAGGACCGACGACATCCGACCGCATCCGGATGCTCGGGAGCCGCGAGCTCGTCGACGTCACGCCCGCGCTCGCCGGCGTCGACGCCCTCGTCACCGACTACTCCTCGATCGCCTACGACTACGCGCTCACCGACGGTCCCGTCGTCTTCCTCGCCCCCGACGTCGAGCTCTACGCGCGGGCGCGGGGCCTCTACGAGAACTACCGCGTGTTCAGCGACGACCGCTACGTCGCGAGCTGGCAGCACGTGCTCGAGCACCTCGACGCCGCGGGGGGCGACGACGAGCTCGGGCGGCGGATCGCGAACCACACGACGTGGCTGCGTGAGGAGCACGTCGACCGGCTCGACGGGCGCGCCGTCGAGCGGGTGCTGGCCGAGATCCTCGCGCGCACCGGCGCGGCAGTGGACGGCCACGTGCCGGACGGGCGCCTCGCCCGCGCCCGGGTCGTCGAGGCGGCCTTCGAGGAGGCGGCCGACGGGCCGGCCCTGCGCGTCACCGTCGTCGATCCGCTGCGTCCGGTGACCGCGGTGCGGCTCGAGGGCGCCCGCGCGCGCGTCGATGCTCCGGTGGTGACGGGCGGCGGGCTGAGCGTGCGGCTGCCCCTCCTCCTCGAGCGCTGGGGCGCATCCGGCCTTGCTCTCCCCTCGGGCGACTACCGCCTGACGCTCGACGGCGAGGTGCCCACGAGCCGTGTGCTCGTCGACGTGCAGCTGCCACCGCACTTCGCGCATCCGCTGTTCCGCGCCGAGCTGCACGCGACGGCGGGCGGGCTCGTGCTGCGGGTCGGCGCGCCGCTCGCCGACGACGAGCGCGGCCGACGCAACCAGCGACGCCTCGAGCGCGCCTACCGACGCATCCGCCACGCCCCGGAGGACGCGGTCTTCCTCGAGAGCTTCTACGGCCAGTCCGCCTCCGACAACCCGCTCGGGATCGCCCGGATGCTGCGCAGGATGCGCCCGGACGTCACCCGCTACTGGAGCGTCATCGACGGCTCCGTGGCGGTGCCCGAGGGCGATGTCCGCCTCATCGAGGGCAGCCGCGAGTGGTGGCGGGTGCGCGGCACGGCACGGGTGCTCATCGTCAACGACTGGCTGCGCAAGCGCTACCACAGGCGGCCGCACCAGCACGTGCTGCAGACCTGGCACGGCACGATGCTCAAGCGCCTCGCCCTCGACCGCGCGGGGGTCGGCATCCGCACCCGGATCGCGGTGCGCCGCGAGAGCGCCCGCTGGGATGCGCTGCTCGCCCAGAACGCCTACAGCGCCCGCATCTTCCGCTCCGCCTACGCCTTCCACCGCGGCACCTGGGACGAGGGCTACCCGCGCAACGACCGACTGGTGACCGGTGCGGATGCCGACGCCATCCGCCGCGCCGTCGGCATCCCGCAGGGCGCGCGGGTCGTGCTCTACGCCCCCACCTGGCGCGATGACCGCACCGAGATGGTCGACTACCTCGACCTCACGAGCTTCGCGCGCGAGCTCGGCGACGACCACGTGCTGCTCGTGCGCGGCCACTCGCGCACCCTGCGCTACGGACGCGACCTCGAGGCCGACGGGCTCATCGACGTCACGAGCTACCCGAACGTCGCCGATCTGCTCGAGGTGGCCGACGTGCTCGTCACCGACTACTCCTCCGTGATGTTCGACTTCTCGGCGACCGGCCGGCCCGTCGTGTTCTTCACCCCCGATCTCGCCCACTACAGCTCGGACCTGCGCGGCTTCTACTTCGATCTGCTCGCCGAGGCGCCCGGCCCCGTGGTGCGCACCCGTGAGGAGCTGCTCGACGCGATCGCGGATGCGGATGCCGCCCGTGAGCGCTACCGGCAGCAGGCCGCCCGCTGGCGCGAGCGCTTCACGCCCCTCGACGACGGCGATGCCGGCCGCCGCGTCGTGCAGCGCATGATCGACGCCGGCTGGCTCTAGGGTCGCCTGCTCACGGGACGCATCAGCTGGTTGAGTAGCGCCTGCAGGGCGCGTGTCGAAACCAGCGCCGTGAGTCGCCGCTCTGCGGTAGGCGCTCCGGCTGAGCGAGGGCAGAAGCGCGAAGTCCCCGCGGATGAGCGCTTCGCGTTTGGCCCGCGACCACCCTGTACCTTCTTCTCGAGCCCGTAGGCCTCAGCGACCGACTCGCACTCCTGCATGAAGACAAGCTCGATGGGAAGCCGTCCGCGGGTGTAGGCGGCGCCGGCACCGGACGCGTGCTGTGCCGCCCGCGCCTCGACGTTGCGCGAACTGCCCACGTAGTAGCTGCCGTCCGAGCAGCGAAGGATGTACATGCCGGTCGTCATGCGGAAGATCATGCCCCGTGGGCTGCGGCCGGCGCTTCGACGATCCACAGGGGTTTCGACACGCGCCTGCGGCGCTACTCAACCAACGGGGTTTCGACGCCGGCTGGCTCTAGGACTCGGTGCGGGAGGTGTCGACGGCGTCGCGGGCACCGCGCGTGACGCCGACGAGGAAGCCCGAGCCCCAGCTGAGGTGCATGATGCCGATCGAGACCCCGAAACGCAGGCGGTCGAGGAACGAGCCCTGCGAGCGGATCGCGGCCACCACGAGCAGCGCGAGGTAGAGCACCGGGCCCAGGTAGACGAGCGCGAGAAGCCAGCCGAGCCAGCCGCTCGCGAGGCCCGTCAGCAGGAACGGCGCGACGAGCACGCACAGCGCGAGGTCGACGACGAACAGCGGCGGGGCGAAGTAGCGGAGCGAGTTGCGCGCGCCGAGACGCTTGACGAGCTCACCGCGCCACACGCCGGTGGCCCAGAACTGACGCGCGAGGGCCCCCCAGCTCGACCTCGGCCAGTAGCGCACCCGGAGGGCGGGGTCGAACCACACGAGGTGTCCCGCGCGCCGAAGCCGGTCGTTGAGCTCCCAGTCCTCGCCCCGGCGCAGCGTCTCGTCGTAGCCGCCGATCTCACGGAGCACCGCCGCATCCATCACACCGAGGTAGGCCGACTCCGCCGGCCCCTCGACCGCGTCGTCGTCGTGGTAGCTGCCGCCGCCGAGGCCGAAGCGGCTGTTGTAGGCGTGCGCGATCGCCGCCTGCACGCCGGGTCGCCCGGCCGCCGCCATGATGCCCCCGACGCTCGCCGCGCCGGTGCGCGCGAGCGTCTCGACGGCGCGCACGGTGTAGTCGGGCGAGAGCTCGCTGTGGGCGTCGACCCGCACGATCACCGGGTGGCGTGCCGCCGCGATGGCGAGGTTGAGCCCGATCGGGATGTCCATGCCGGGGTTGTCGACCACCCGGATGCGCTCGTCCTCCTCGAGGAGCGCGGACACCACATCCGTGGTCCCGTCGGTCGAGGGACCGAGCGCGAGGATCACCTCGACCGGCCCCGGATAGCCCTGCGCGAGCACCGACTCGACGGCCGCCCGCACATAGCCCACCTCGTTGAGCACCGGCATGACGTAGGAGACCCCGGGCCGCTGCGGCGGCTGTGCCATGCGTCCTCCCGGGTGCGTGCCGCGTGCGCGGTCCGGTCGAGCCTAGCAACGCCGAGATGCCAGAAGCGGCGAAGTCTCGCGGGGAGACCTGCGGCTTCTGGCATCTCGCGGGACGCGGAGGCTACAGCTGGAGCGTGCCGAGGGTCACCTGGGCCGTGGTCGCCTTGCCGTCGCGCTGGTACACGAGCTCGGTGCTCGCCCCGGCCGCGAGGGCGCGCACCTGAGCGGTCAGGTCGGTGCTGCTCGTGACCGGCACCCTGTCGAAGGAGGTGATCACGTCGCCGACCCTGAGGCCGGCCTTGTCGGCGGCGCCGCCCGAGACGACCTCCTTGATCACGGCGCCCACGACATCCGAGTCGGACGAGGTCGCCGAGGTCACGCTCGCGCCGAGCAGCCCGTGCGTGGCCTTGCCGTCGGCGATGATCTCCTTCGCCACCCGCTGTGCGAGCGACGACGGGATGGAGAAGCCGACACCGATCGAGCCGCTCTGCGAGCTCGAGCTGCTGCCGCCCGTCGAGGCGATCGCCACGTTGATGCCGACGACGCGGCCCTGCGAGTCGACGAGCGCGCCGCCCGAGTTGCCGGGGTTGATCGCGGCGTCGGTCTGGATGACCGGCAGCGAGATGGTCGAGTTCGCCGAGGACGACGATCCACCCGATCCTCCGGATCCGCCCTGGCCCTGGAAGTTCCAGAAGTCGAACGGGCCCTGGCCGCCGTTCTGCTGCTGGTCGGGGCTCTGGTCGGAGTTGCCCGAGTTCGGCACGGCCGAGGACTGGATCTGGATGCTGCGGTTGAGCGCGCTCACGATGCCGTCGGTGACGGTGTTGGAGAGGCCGAGGGGCGCGCCGATCGCGACGACCCGGTCGCCCACGTTGAGCTTGGTCGAGTCGCCCCACTCGATGGGGGTGAGACCCGAGGCGCCCTTGAGCTTGATCACCGCGAGGTCGACGATCGGGTCGAGCCCGACGACGCTCGCCGGGTAGATGTGGCCGTCGGCGGTGGTCACCTCGATCGTGCCGTCGGCGGACTCGCCGTCGAGCGTCGCGACGTGTGTGTTGGTGAGCACGTAGCCGTCCGAGCTCAGGATGACGCCCGATCCGGTGCCCCCGGTCTGGCCTGCGCTCACCGAGATCGTCACGACCGAGGGACCGGCCTTGGCCGCGATGGCCGTGACCGCGTCGACGCTGTCGGGGTTGTTGACGGTGATGGTCTGCGGGGTCGCTCCGGAGCTCGCCGTGTGCTGGCTGCTCTGGCTCGTGATGGCCCAGGCGGCGACGCCGGCCCCGGTTCCGCCGCCGAGGAGCGCGGCGACGACGGCGGCGGCCACGATCGGCACCGCCATCGTGCGCTGCTTGGGCGCGGGAGCAGGTTCGGGCGCTGCGGCGAAAGCCGGGGGGATCGCCCCCGCTCCGGCGTCGGCGACGGGCGCCGTCGGCGCGGATGCCGGGGCGGCCTCCGTCTCGAGAGGCGCCGCGGGAGCAGCGCTCGCCTCGGTCGTCTGCGGAGCGGCGCCCTCGGGCGCGGGGCTCTGCGGGGTGGGGGTGTCGGACGACTCGATCTCGGACATCGGGGGCGCTCCTTTCACGCAGTCGTCAGCGTGCGATCCGAAGCTGAACGAACCATATGCCGGCCCTGGGAGCCTACTTGGCCGCGGATGCGCGACGACCGATAGCGTGTGCGGGTGAGCGATGCACCCTGGCGACGCGCGGCCCGCGGCGCGTTCCTGCTCGGCCCGGACGGCGCCCCGCGCCCCACGATCTTCGCCGAGATGTCAGCGCTCGCCCGCGCGACGGGAGCCGTCAACCTCGGGCAGGGATTCCCCGACGAGGACGGGCCGACCGAGGTGCTCGAGGCGGCGCGCGAGGCGATCGCATCCGGCGTCAACCAGTACCCGCCGGGGCTCGGCACCCTCGAGCTGCGCGAGGCGATCGCCGCCCACCAGGAGCGCTTCTACGGGCTCCAGGTCGACCCCGAGCGCGAGGTGCTCGTGACGGCGGGCGCCACCGAGGCTCTCGCGGCGAGCCTGCTGGCCTTCGTCGACGATGGCGACGAGGTCGTGACCCTCGAGCCCGTCTACGACTCCTACGCGGGCGTCATCGCCCTCGCCGGCGGGCGCCACGTGCCCGTGCCGCTGCGGCCGCCGTCGTTCCAGCCCGACCCCGACGAGCTGCGCGCCGCGGTCTCCGACCGCACCCGGGTGATCCTGCTCAACACCCCGCACAACCCCACGGGCGCGATGCTCGATCCGGCCTTCCTCGACCTCGCGATCGAGCTCGCGCACCGCCACGACGCGATCGTCGTCACCGACGAGGTGTACGAGCACCTCGTGTTCGACGACGCCCGCCACGTGCCGGCCGCGACCCGGCCGGGCGCACGCGACCGGGTGGTGACGATCTCGAGCGCCGGCAAGACCTTCTCGACGACCGGATGGAAGATCGGCTGGCTCACGGCCGCGCCCGAGCTGCGCGACGCGGTGCTCGCCGTCAAGCAGTTCCTGAGCTACGTCAACGGCGCACCGTTCCAGCCGGCGATCGCGCGCGGACTCGCGCTCCCCGACGCCTTCTTCCGGACGACCGCCGCCACGCTCGAAGGCAAGCGCGAGCTGCTCTCGGCGGGCCTCCGTGACGCGGGGTTCGCGGTCTCGCGCCCGAGCGGCTCCTACTTCGTGATCGCGGATGCCGCCCCGCTCGGCATGGCGGACGCCGAGCGGCTCTGCCGTCGGCTTCCGGAGCTCGCTGGGGTCGTCGGCATCCCGCTCACCGCTTTCGTGCATCCGGAGCGCCGGGAGCCGTATCGCTCACTCGTGCGCTTCGCGTTCTGCAAACGCGTCGAGGTGCTCGAGGAGGCTGCGCAGCGCTTGCGCGCCGCATTCGCCTGACCCTGGTCTCGGTGAGGTGTGCTCGCTAGGCTCGGGCCGAGCAGGGCATCCGCCTGCGACGCACGACGAGAGGAACCACACCATGTCGGATGAGGTCATCGCAGTCAGCAGGTTCATCAAGTCGGTGTGGTGGCTCGTGCTGCTGCGCGGGCTGTTCGCGATCGTGCTCGGCGTCCTGGCGTTCGTATGGCCGGTCGCCGTCGCCACCGCCTTCGTGTGGGTGTTCGGCATCTACGCGGTGGTCGACGGCGTGGTGAACATCGTGCAGGCGGTGTCGACCCGCAAGAGCGACCCGACGTGGGGCTGGCTGCTCACGATCGGCGTGGTCGGGCTCGTGGCGGGCGTCGTGGTGATGATCTTCCCGGCCGTCGCGGGCGCGCTCGCCCTGCTCGTGCTGCTGTGGATCATCGCCATCTGGGCGATCGTGAGCGGCGTCTTCGGCATCCCGGCCGCGGCGTCCCTCGCGAGCGGCGCGGCGAAGGCGCTCGGCATCGTGCTCTCGGTGCTCTCGCTGCTGTTCGGCGTGCTGCTCGCGGTGATGCTCTTCACGACCCCCACCAGCGCACTCGTCGGGCTCATCTACGTGCTCGGCGCCTACGCGGTGATCAGCGGGCTCGTGCTCGTCGTCATCGCGTTCCAGGCGCGCGCCGCCGCGAGCGCCGCGCTGGCCCGCGCCTAGCGGGGCTCCACGCGGAACCGGCGCAGCTTGAGCGCCGGGTTCACGTGGCGCACTTCGCGGATGCGGGCCGGGCTGATCCAGGCGACCGCGGCATCCGTCGTCTCGCCGATCGTGACGAGCTCGACCCCCATGGGGTCGACGATCATGCTGTTGCCCGCTCCCACGGGCGGGGCCTGATCGGCGGCCGCCACGAAGACGGTGTTCTCGATGGCGCGCGCCGTGACGAGCGTGCGCCAGGCGGACTCCTTGAGCGGCCCGCGCACCCACTCCGCGGGCAGCACCACGAGGTCGGCGCCGGCGTCCACGAGGCGCCGCGTGACCTCGGGGAAGCGGACGTCGTAACAGGTCTGGATGCCGACCGTGAATCCGCCGGCGGCGAAGGTACGGGGCTCCTCGACGGGCCCCGCGACGATCCAGTCCGACTCGCGCTGGCCGAAGGCGTCGTAGAGGTGCTGCTTGCGGTAGTGCGCGACGACCTCGCCGTCGGGCCCGAGCGCGACGATCGTGTTGGCGGCGCGCTCCGGCTCACCGGGGACGACCTCGAGGAGGCCCGCGACGAGGTGGATGCCGAGCTCGGCCGCGATCTCGGCGAGGCCCCGTACGAACGGGCCGTGCAATGTCTGGGCGGCCTCCACCCAGTCGGCGCCCATGGTCGCGGTGAAGTACGACGAGTACTCCGGGAAGACCACCAGCATCGCGCCACGCGAGGCCGCGTCGACGGCCAGGCGGGAGATCTCCTCCAGGTTGGCGGCGGTATCGGCGCTCGGTGCGAACTGCGCAACCGCCACCGCGAAGGGCGCGTCCTCGGCGTTCATGAATTCAGCCTATGCCCGCATATCGGAAGCCGGGGAGGTCGAGCTATCATCATGCCACCACCGCTCTCCCAGACCACGAGGTACCGATGTCCGCGTCGCCCGTCTCCGTCACCTCACGCCTCCGCCGCGTCGCGATTCGCGGCCTGCTCGGCGTCGTCGCGACCGCTCTCGCGGCGACCGCTCTCGCCGGATGCGCACCCGGTGACGCGGCCGCTCCGAGCGGCACGCCGTCCGGCTCCCCGACGAGCGCCGAGCCGACCGCGCCGACGACACCCTCCGGCACGCCGACCGTCGACGCCCGCGCCGCGATGGCCGGCAACCTCGCCGATGCGATCTCGAGCGGCAACACGGCGGCCGTCGAGGGCTACCTCGCCGACCCGACGCGCGTCGTGATCGCCGCGAGCGATGCCGACAGCATGGACAGCCCCGTCGACGCGGTGCTCGCGCTCGACTACGTGCATCCCGGCACCGGGTTCTGGGACTTCGAGCTCGATCCGCAGATCGTCGACGTCTACCGCGCCAACCCCTCCTACGGCCAGTTCTTCCCGAGCGGCGCGATCGTCGGCCGTTCGAGCGGAGGTCCGGTCATCGCCTTCGTGCCCGCGCGCGACCGGATCGGAACCATCTTCATGGCGCTCGACGAGTCGCTCATCACCGAGTACTGAGCGAATCCGTCGTCACCAGTTTCTGCATCTCCGCGCGCGTCAGGCTAGGAGGCAGTTCATCATCGAAGTCCTTGACCTGCACGAAACGGTCACCATCCGAGAGGTAAATGCCTGACCACGCCGGTGATGTAGTAGGGAGCGTGTAGGGTCTGAGGGGCGTTCGCCTCCAAGAGGAAAAGAAGGTAGGTAGATCCGACCTTCAGGAACGCGTCGCCTTCAGGGGAGATTCGGTCGGGCGTGCCGTCCTGGAGGACACTGAGAGGCTCGCGACTAGATATCGGACGAAGCTCATATTCTGTCGACGGGATTCCTTGCCCATCGTATCCGCGAGCACTCACAACTGTGGCTACCACCACTCTGGCGGAATCGTCACGAAGCTCGTCGATGCTCGAATAGCTCTTCATCCTGATCGCGGTCGGGTTGATCTCGTACTCTGCATTCGCAGCGACGACCACATATGATGCGACACCCGCCAGCAGGCAAAGAGAGAAGACAACCGCGACAGCCTTGGGGAAAGAGATCCTTTTCATGTTGCCTCTTCTCGATCAGTAGCGAGCGTTGATTGCGGTGATGTCGCCGCTTTCCGGGTTGTAGCGCGTCTCGCAATCCACGACTGTTGGGCGCATGACATACGCGCCTGCGCGGTCATCGAGGCTCACTGCATGACCCAGCTCGTGCGTAATCACCATCCGCTGGCAGTTGGCACTGAGGGAAGCAGAGTTGTAGGTGTTGAAGTAGGAGGTGTTCTGTCCGGTGAAATACCCGAGCCCGTTCACGGGTGAGTACATAGTGACGCCAGCGGTTGAGTCAGTACGGTAAAGAGTCGAAACACGGACGTTCGCGCTCGCGGATGTGTCCCCCGTGAGATTCAGGTTGGTGTCGCTATTCCACCGGTTCTTCGCAGCCGTGAAGGCGGTGCTATAGGGAGCCGTCGTGGCGTTGTAGTAGGTGATGTTCCCGTTAAACCATCGGCCTCCGACGTACGTCGCCGCAGACGCCATCTGCGCCCCACCGACAACCGAAAGAACGATCCCGATCGCCGAGGCCGCCAAGAACGCAACCGCGCTCCGGCGCGAACGTTCAGTCGCATCCACGCCGATCGTTATTGACCTCTCCCTAGCTTTTGCTTCAATGGCGTGACGCTAGCCTTTTCTCAACTTTCATGCAAGATGCGAACTTTCACCGCCATAGATGTCGTCGAAACCGACCTCAAGAGCGTCCGCCGCCACGTCCCGTCGGGCGCTGAAGCACCCGGTGATTGCGGGATTCTGATGCGGCCAGAACACGAAGGGCCGTCCATCCGGACGGCCCTTCGATTTGGTTGCGGGGGCAGGATTTGAACCTACGACCTCTGGGTTATGAGCCCAGCGAGCTACCGAGCTGCTCCACCCCGCGGCACAAGGTAAGAGCCTAGCACGGATACGGAGGCCCTGCTCACCGGCCGAGCTCGAGGCGGGCGATGAGCTTGTCGGGGAAGGCCTCGCGGCGCATCCGCTCCTGCACCGGACCGAGGTCGTAGTCGACGCGGCCGAAGCGGATGCGGCGCGCATCCGGCTCGAGCACCGCGTACGCGGCCCCGGGGATGCCGTCCCGCGGCTGGCCGAGCCCTCCCGGGCAGACGAGCGCGGCGCGATAGCGCTCGAGCGCGAGCGGCAGCTCGGGGGCGACGAACTCGCCCGGCATGGTACGGGCGCGCCGCACCCAGCTACCCGCGACATGCGTGTTGCCGTGGAAGCACAGGGAGTGCCCCGCGAGCTCGAGCGCATCGAGGTTGTCGTCGGCGGTCATCCGGTAGACGTACGCGTTGAACCGTGCCGGGTCGATCGGCGCGCCGTGCACGGCGAGCCACCCATCGGCGGAGTCGCGCTCACGCGGGAGGCTGCCGAGCCAGGAGAGCGCCTCCGCGTCGAGGTGCTCGCGCGTCCACTCGGCCGACCAGCGGGCATCGGCGTTGAAGGTGGAGGGCGCCCCCTCGACGGCGGCGGCGTCGTGATTCCCGAGCACGGCCACGACGCGCTCGTCGGAGGCGAGGCGCTCGACGACCTCCTGGGGATCGGGCCCGTAGCCGACGACGTCGCCGAGCACGAGGATGCGGGATGCGCCGCGCGCGTCGTCGCTCGCGAGCACCGCCGCGAGCGCCTCGAGGTTGGCGTGCACGTCGGCGATCACGAGGGTGGCGCCGTCGGCGGCGCCGGACCCCGCCGCGGATGCCGGGTGCGCATCCGGGCGCACGAGCTCTGCGGCGACCGCCGCGAGGAAAGGCGAGGCAGTGCCGTCGAGGCGCAGCGCGTCGGCGAGCTCGGCCGAGGCGAGCAGCAGGGGGCGGCGGCGCAGCTCCTCGCGCAGCGCCCGGCCGAGCGCCTCCCCGTGGTCCGCGGCCAGCCAGCCGAGTCGGCGGGCGAGTGCGGGCAGCCCGAGCTGCAGCGCGGTGCCGCGGTCCCAGGCGTAGAGGTCGTCGTCGAGGTAGCGGAGCCGCGCGCCGTCGGCATCCCAGGCGAGGTTCGAGAGCCCCTCGTCGAGCCGCCAGCCCTGCTCGGCAGCATCGAGGTACAGCGCGGCGAAGGCCGCGCAGAACCGCGGCCACCCGGCCTCGAGCTCCGCGTCGCTCCACAGGTGCAGGGGCCGGCGACGGGAGGTCGCCACCCCGATCCGCAGCGGATCGCCGTCATCCGCGTCGAGGACGAACCAGCTGCGCTCCGGCGGATAGCATCCGAGCGCCCGCTCGCGCTCCACGCGTGCCTCGACCCAGCGCTCCACGTCGCGCGCGGCCCACTCGACGTCGTCGCGGATCTTGACGACCGTCGCATCGTCGGCCCAGACGCGGGTCGACCGCCGCCCCGGGAACTCGGAGCCCCGCTCCGTGCCCCGCGGCACCTCCAGTGCGGCGGCGATCGCCGCGGTGCCGCCCGGAAGGGGGACGGACACCGCGGCGATCAGACGCACGCGGCCCTGCGGCGCGGTCACGCCGTGGGGCGCGGGCGCGAGCTCACGGGACGGCCGGCTCGATCTGCGGCACCGAGTGGCGCACGGCCGCCCAGCCCACGCCGAGGTTGACGCGACGCCCGGTGATGAGCACGAGGAGGGCGTTGGGCTTGTTCGGGAGCACGAGCATGAAGTGGTACGTGCGCTCCGTCGTCATCTGCACCTCGGTGGTGAGGTGGCGGATCGGCACACCGCGCTGCTGCGCGATCAGGTTCTCGACGGCACTGATCGTGCGCCCGCGGAACATGTCGACCGCGGCGGCGGCGACGGCGTCGAGGTAGCTCTGCGTGAAGTACGGGACGTTGTGGGCGGTGCCCAGCAGCAGTCCGGACTCGAGGTCGACGACCGCGAAGCCGAGGCCGTCGTCCACCCCGTCGAGGATCGCGCGGCAGACGTCGTCGAGTGTGCTCATATCAGGATGTCTCCTTGTCTCAGTGGTCCCGCGTGGCGGGTTTCCCTATCGCCCGTCCGGGCGGGGGTCAGAAGCCGGCGACCGCGGACGAGGCGGTCGGCGGGTCGAAGAGCACGGGAGCGCTCGTCGGCGGCGGGGCGATGATGGGCGGCACCGCGTGCCGGACCTCGGATGCCGGCGGCATCGCCGTGAGGCCGTCCGCGATCTCCTGCGCCGCGGTGCGCACCAGCACGAGGGCCGTGCCCAGGCTGTCGCCGCTGCGGAAGTGGGCCGCGACCACGTACTGATGACCCTGCACGCGCATCTGCAGCGTGAAGCCCCGCGCGGCCTGGAGGATGATGGCCTCCCCCTCGCCCGCGTCGAGCTCGGCCGAGACGGCCTCGCCGAGCGCCTGCACGGAGCTGGCCATGCTCGCGAAGCGGCCGTCGGCATCCGCGCGCGGGGGCATCCGCACCGCCTCGAATCCGTCGTCGGAGAGCAGGATCGCGGTCTCGAGGGTCGATGAGCTCTCGCGGAGGCGACCGAGAGCCCGCTCGCCGAGGGCGATGGTCTCGTCGTCGAAGCGCTTTCCCGTCATGTCATCACCCCTCCGGCGCGTACAGTGCGCGCGCGTCGATGCCGGCGGCGAGCACCGACAGCATGGTCACCAGATGGTCCCGCCGCCGCGCGTCGACCGTGAACACGGGCGCCGCGACCTGCGGGTAGTGCGTGCGCAGGGCAGCGCGGATCTCGTCGATCACGGGACGCGCGGCGAGGTCGGACCGCGTGATCCCCACGACCACCGCACCGCGCTCCTGCAGGGCGCGGAAGTCCTCGAGGAACGCGAGCAGGTCGGCAGCCGGGTCGGGGGCGTCGCCTCGCACGAGCACGAGGAGGCCGACCGCGCGCTCGGCGAGGATCGACCACATGAAGGAGAACCGGCGCTGGCCCGGGATGCCGTAGAGGCGCAGCTTCTCCTCCGGCGAGAGCAGGATCTCCCCGTAGTCGAGGGCGACCGTCGTGGTCTCCTTGTCGACGACGTCGCGCTCGGTGTTGTGCGCCTCCGTGCGGACGATCTCGATGTCGCTGACGGCGGCGATGGCCGTGGTCTTGCCGGCGCCCATGGGCCCGGCCACGAGGACGACGTGCTCAGCCACGATCGCCGCCCGCGAGTCGGGCGCGCAGGCGACCGAAGAGCCCGCGCTGAGCCGCACGATCGCGCTGGGCTCGGCGGGTGGCCTCCACGACGATCGGCGGCGGTTCGACGGGCCCGGCGACCGCATCGAGGCAGCCCATGAGCGAGAGAGCGTTCATGAGGTTGCGAACGGCTGAGAGCTCGAGACCGGTGAGCCCGGCGACGTCGTCGACCGTGAGGTCCTGGCCACCGCCGAGGCTCGCCAGCGCCCGGATGTCGTCGGGCAGGTGCGGCAGTGCGGTGAGGTCGGGCCAGCGGCTCAGACGGTAGCGGTCGCCGCGCCGCATCCAGCTGGCCTCGGCAGCGGCGAAGGCCGTCCGGCCGATCCTCCACAGCAGCGGGTCGAGCGGCTGCCAGTCGGCCCAAGGGAACAGCTCCTCCCCCGGAGTCAGCTGCTGGGTGCTGATGCCGACCCCCGTGGGCTGCTCGGGCAGCAGCTCGAGCGCATGCTCCCAGTGGTAGCGCTGCCGCGGAAGGTCCACCCACAGCGTGCCGAGCTCGGGAGAGGTCACGGCGAGCGCCATCGGCACGTCGAAGCGGCGGGTCGACACGATGGCGCCGGCGGCGCTCGCCCATCCGGTGGTGATGGGGAGCTCGTGTGGCGCGATGATCGACGTCACCGGACTCCTCTCGTCTGCAGGCGAGAACGTGCGGGACTTCTCGTGCGTCAACGCTATCGGCTCGGGTAAGGCCGAGAGGAGGACCAATGGCCCGATCGGTCGCCCCCATTACGGGGGGCACGGGTCAACGCCGGGTCGCTCCGAGGGAGAAGGTGAGCGGCAGCCAGCGCTCGCCGGGCCAGCCCCAGAGGCCGTCGCCGGCATCCGCGAGGTACTGGAACATCCGCCACGGCACGACGTCGTGCTCGTGGAAGAAGTCGAGCCCGAGACCCGCGTCGAGCAGCGCCGTGATCACCTCGGCCGTGGGATGCGCCCACTCCCAGGTGACGGTGTTCTCGACGGATGCCTCGGCATCCGCGTAGTCGCCGCCCTCGTCCCAGATGTCGGCCTTCCCGCCGAAGTACTCGTGGCGGAGCACCGGGAGACCGTCGTCGGCCGGGTCGTCGTGCGCCCAGGCGGCCGGATGCCCGTCGGCGAAGTACAGCCGCCCCCCGGGCTTGAGGAACCAGGCGACGATGCGGGCCCACTCGGCGACGTCGGGCAGCCAGCCGATCGTGCCCCAGGTCGTGTACACGACGTCGAAGGACTCGGGCTCGGGGAGCCGGTGCCGGGCGTCGTAGACGTTGGCGTGCACGAAGCGGGCGCGATCCGCGAGGCCGAGCTCCGAGGCCAGGGCACGGGCCTCCTCGACGGCGGGCATCGAGAAGTCGAGCCCCACCACCTCGGCTCCGCGCTGCGCGAAGACGAGCGTGTCGGCCCCGAAGTGGCACTGCAGGTGCAGCACGCGGAGGCCGCCCCAGCCGTCCGGCGCGAACGCCGCGAGCTCGGACTCCTCCATCGGCGTCATGAACCGTCCGCGGCCCGCGCGCAGCGCGGTGCGGTCGTACATCGGCGCGTCGACGTGGATCGGCACGAGCTCGTCCCAGCGCGCGCGGTTGCGCTCGAGCCACTCCCCCTCGTGCAGCTCGACCGGCTCCTCCGGCGAGCTCACGAGCCGGAGGCCTTGATGGCCGCCTCGACTGCCTGCTGCATGCGCTGGTCGGCCTCCGCGGCGGCGACCAGGTCGCCGTCCTTGTAAGCCTTGGTGCGATCGTCGAGGGCCTTCTTGTAGTCGGCGAGCGCCTTCTGAAGGGCCGTCTCGTCGACCGAGGAACCCGTCCCCGTGCCGCCGGTGCCGCCCGTGCTCCCGCCCGTGCCGGTGTCACCACCCGTGCCCGTGCCGGTGCCGTCGCCCGCACCGGTGTCGCCCGCATCGGCGCCCGAGTCGCCGCCGAAGAGGGTGTTGAGCGCCTCGTCGAGCGTGCTCTCGAAGGCGATCTTGTCGCCGAACGCCACGAGCACCTTCCGCAGCAGCGGATAGCTCGTCTCACCCGTTGACTTGACGTAGACGGGCTGCACGTAGAGGAGGCCGCCCCCGACCGGCAGCGTCAGCAGGTTGCCGAGGGTCACGGCGCTGCCGCGCTGGTCGAGCAGGTTGAGCTCGGTCGCCACCGTGGAGTCGGAGTTGAAGGTCGACTGCACCTGGCCGGGGCCTGGCACGGTGTCCTGCTTCGGCAGGGTCAGCAGAGTGAGCTTGCCGTACGAGGGACCGGGGTCCGCGTTGGCCGCGAGGTAGCCGGTGAGCACGCTCTGCCCCGGGTCGTCGCCGCGCTTCTCGGGGATGTAGGTGGAGTAGATCGAGAACGCCGGGGCGTCCCAGCCGGGCATCTGCATCGTCAGGTAGTACGGCGGCTGAGCCTTCGCCTGCGCCGACGGCACGGTCGGGTCGTTGGGGGTCGCCCACGCGTCGTCACCGGAGTAGAAGGTGCCGGCGTCGTCGACGTGGTAGGTCTGCAGGATCGAGCGCTGCACCTTGAACAGGTCGGCCGGGTAGCGCACGTGCGCGGTGAGCTGCTGGCTCATCTCCGAGGCCGGCTTGATCGTGGACGGGAAGATCTTCTGCCAGGTCGCGAGGATCGGGTCCTCGGTGTCCCACGCGTACAGCGTGACGTGCCCGTCGTAGGCGTCGACCGTCGCCTTGACCGAGTTGCGGATGTAGTTGACGTTGTCGAGCGGGTACTCGGGCGCCGGCGTGTAGGTGTCGGCGATGGTCGACGACAGCTGCTGGATGCTGGAGTACGGGTAGTCGGCGGTCGTCGTGTAGCCGTCGACGATCCACACGATCCGCCCGTCGACGACGGCCGGATAGGTGTCGCTGTCGAGGGTCAGGTAGGGCGCCGCCTTCTTGACGCGGATGAGCGGGTCGCGGTCGTAGAGGATCTGCGACTGGCTCGTGACGGCATCCGACAGCAGCAGGTCGGCGGACTGGAACTTGAGCGCGTAGACGAGCTTCTTCACGACGTCGTCGAGCACGGGGCCGCCGTTGCCCTCGAAGGTGGTCATGGCGTTGATCTCGTTGGCCCCGCTGTCCGACCCGCTGCGCGGGTAGTCGAGCTCGATGGCCTTCGACCCCTTCGGCGCGCCCACCACGGAGTAGCTCGGTGAGTGCTCCCCGAAGTAGACGCGCGGCTCGAAGTCGCCGAGCGCCCCCGACGAGGGGATGCCCGACTCGAGGAACTCGGGCTGGCCGTCGACCGTGCGCTTGTTGCCGTATGCGGCGACGACGCCGAACCCGTGCGTGTAGACGAGCGTGTTGTTGTACCAGCCCTGCTGGCTCTGGCCCGACTGCTTGAGCTCGCGCACCGCGATCACGGTGTCCTGGCTCTTGCCGTCGATCTCGTAGCGGTCGACATCGAGATGGCTCGAGAACTGGTAGTACTGCTTCACGCGCTCGAGCTGGGCGAAGGTGGGGCTCACGATCGCGGGGTCGAGGATGCGGATGCTCGCGGTGGTCTCGGCGTCCGAGCGCAGCGCGCCGGGCGAGGCGGTGGTGACCGCGTCGTAGGGCACGACGTCGATGGCGTCGAGCCCGTAGGCGGTGCGCGTCGCGTCGATGCTGCGCTGGATGTACTGCGCCTCGAGCTGCTTCGCGTTCGGGTCGACCGTGAGCCGTTGCACGATGGCCGGGTACACCGCCCCCACGACGATGCTCGACACGATGAGCAGCCCGGTTCCGACGAGCGGCAGACGCCACCGTCCGATCGCCGCGGTCACGATGAAGAGCACCGCGACGAGCGCCGCGATGCCCGCGACCACCGCGCGACCGGGGATGACCGCGTTGACGTCGGTGTAGTTCGCGCCGGTGATGACGCCCGTGGTGTCGGTGAGCGTCGCGTACTGGTCGAGCCAGATGCTCACCGCCTGCAGCGCGACGTAGACGGCGGCGGTCACCGCGATCTGGATGCGGGCGGAGCGGCTGACGCGCACCTCGCGGCCCGAGATCCGGATGCCGCCGTAGAGGTAGTGGGTGGCGAGCGCCGCGAGGCCTGCGATGAGCACGATCGCCGAGGCGTAGCCGACGATGCCGCGGTAGAACGGCAGCTCGTACACGAAGAACGACACGTCGAAGCCGAACTGCGGGTCGGTGCGGCCGAACGGCGTGCGGTCGAGGTACTGCAGCACGACCGCCCAGCGCGCGGCCGTCGAGACGCCGACGAAGATGCCGAGCAGCACCGGGATGCCGATCATCGCGAGCCGGCGCAGCGGCTCGACGACCTGCTGGTAGCGGTCGAGCTGCGAGTTGAGCTTCTGGTACAGCGGGCGGGAGCGGAACGCGAGGAAGATGCTGAGCCACATCGCGAGCGCCATCGCCGCGAAGCCGACCAGGAACATCGCCGCGATCGCGGTCCACTGGGTGGTGAGCACCGAGAGGTAGCCGAGCTGGTCGTACCAGAGCACGTCGGCGTAGAGGTTCGCGAAGGCGAGAAAGCCCACGACGAGCACGGCGAGGATCGCGATGACGATCGCGACGGTGCTCCGCCCTCGGGACCGGGGGTCGTGGGTGGTGCTGCTGGCGGATGTCACGGGGGCGCTCCTGCGGGTCAGCGGGGGTTCGACGACCCCGGCGGCTCGTGCACCATCCTAAGGCGGGTGTCGCTGGGGAGGCTCTGGGAGCGTGTCAGCGGGCGCAGCCCGGGAAGCCGGCCGTCGAGGCGCCGTCGCCCACCGCCTCGACCACCTTGACCGCCTGATCGAGCGTCGACACGGCGAACACGGCGAGCCCGTCGGGCACGTGGCCGACCACCTCCGCGCAGTTCGACTCGGGGGCGAGGAACCAGCGCGCGCCCGCGTCGCGCGCGGCGATCATCTTCTGCCGGATGCCGCCGATCGGGCCGACGTCGCCGTCCCCGTCGATCGTGCCGGTGCCCGCGATGTGCGCACCGCCCGTGAGGGCGCCCGGGGTGAGGGTGTCGTAGATGCCGAGCGCGAACATCATGCCCGCGCTCGGCCCTCCGACGTCCCGCAGGTGGATGTCGACCTGGAAGGGGAACCGGTACGACGCGCCCAGCACGACCCCGATCATGGGCGTCGCGTCGGTCGCGGAGCGAGCGGCCGGCACCACGGTCACCTCGCGATCGTCGCCGTCGCGGCGGATGCCGAGCGTCATCCGGCCTCCCACGCCCGTCGCCTGGATGGCCTCGCGCAGTTGTGCCGCGGAGGTCACCGCCGTGCCGTCCGCCGTCCGCACCTCGTCGCCCGCCTCGAGCACGCCGGCCGCGGGCGATCCTGCCTGCACGCTCGAGATCGTGACCGTGGTCTCGTAGGCGATGCCCAGCTCGTGCAGCGCCGCCGCGACGGCCGACTGCTGTGAGAGCGTCATCTCGCGCGCGCTCTGGGCATCCGACTCCTCGAGCGTCTGCCCCTGCGGGAAGACGGCGTCGATCGGCAGCAGCGCGCGGTTCGGGTCGAGCCACGCGCCGATCACGTCGAACCAGTCGAGCGGGTGCTCGCGCGAGCCGTCGAGGTAGACGGTCAGCAGGTCGAGGCGGCCCTCCGTGGGGTAGCTCTCGGCCCCCGAGACCTCGATGACCGGCACCTTCTCGCCGTCGACCGTGGTCGTGCCGAGGGTGTCGTAGACCGGACCGGGACGCTCGATGACATACGGGCTCGGCGAGATCGCCAGCAGCAGGGTCGCCACCACGGCCGCGAGCACGAGTCCCTGGCCCACGAGCTGTGCACGCGTGGACCGCTCGCGGATCGGCGGGTCGGACGTCACGCGCTCCTCCGTCTCGGCAGTCCTCGTGTTCGCTGCAGGCGCAGCCGGGACGGGGCCAGCCTAGGCGAAACGCCCGGTGCATCCTCGGAGGCGGCGACTAGCGTTGACGCATGGCAGACGATCCCCGCGATCCGTTCCCGGAGGGCTCCGACCAGGACCCGGGTGACGAGCTCCGCGACATGCTGCGCGAGTTCCTGTCGGGGGGTGGCGACTTCGACCCCGCGCAGCTCGCGGGCGCCGCGGGCCTGCCCGCCGATCCGGAGCTCGTGCGCCAGCTCATGGGCCGGCTGCAGCAGGCGCTGCAGCGCTCCGGCGACGGCATCGACTGGTCGCTCGCCCGCGAGCAGGCCACCGCCCTGGCCTCCCGCTCGGCCGTCACCGCGACGCCCGCCGAGGTCACAGCACTCGAGCAGGCGCTGCACGTGGCGGCGCTCTGGCTCGACGAGGCCACCGGCATCGCGAGCCTCACGGCCGAGCCGGCCCTCCTCACCCGCGCCGGCTGGGCCGAGGCGACCATGCCGGTGTGGACCCAGCTCGCCGAGCCCGTGGCCTCCTCGATCGCGTCCGCGCTCACGACGGTGCTCGAGGAGCAGGCGCCGGAGGAGTTCGCGAGCATGCTCGGCGACGCGGGCCGGCTCATGCGCAACGTCGGCGGCGCCCTCTTCGCGATGCAGCTGGGCCAGGTGGTGGGGCAGCTGGCGCAGGAGGTCGTGTCGGGCGGCGACGTCGGCATCCCGCTGCTCGACGGCGAGCAGCGTCAGGCGGCGCTGGTGGCGCAGAACGTCGACGACTTCGCGCGCGGACTCGAGGTGCCCGTCGACGAGGTGCGGCTCTACCTCGCGGTGCGCGAGCTCGCCCACGCGCGGCTGTTCCGGCACGCGAAGTGGCTGCGACTGCACCTGCTCACGCAGATCACCGACTACGCCCGCGGCATCCGGATCGACACGGAGCCGCTCGAGGAGCTCGCCGCGGAGTTCGACCCGCAGAACCCCGAGTCGCTGCGGGAGGCGCTCACGAGCGGCCGGCTCATCCCGCCGAAGAGCGAGGAGCAGCTCGCGGCGCTGCGGCGGCTCGAGACGATGCTCGCGCTCATCGAGGGCTGGGTGGACGTGGTGACGGCGCAGGCGACCGCGCGCCTGCCGAAGTCGGATGCCATCGCCGAGTCGGTGCGGCGCCGCCGCGCCGCGGGCGGCCCCGCGGAGTCGGCGTTCGCGAGTCTCGTGGGCCTCGAGCTGCGCCCCCGCCGGCTGCGGGAGGCCGCGGCGATGTGGCGCGCGGTCGAGGCGGCCGTCGGCCCGGAGGCGCGCGACGCGCTGTGGGCGCATCCGGACATCGTGCCGGGCGACGCCGACATCGACGACCCGACGCTGCTCATCGCGCGGCTCACGGGCCAGACGCCCACCGAGGACGACGTCGACCGGGCCCTGCAGGAGCTGCTCGACGACGAGTCGGGCGAGCGGCCGCACGAGGACTAGCTGTAGTTCCTCGGGACGTTGTGGTCGTTTGAGGTAGCGAAGACCTCCGTGGACGATGTGGGTTACCACACTCAAATCGTCAACACGGAGGTCTTCGTGACTCACGCTAATGCGCCGTTGGCGCCGGAGGGCAGGCTTCGGC